>CAXNGS010000001.1:0-495361 GCA_964202055.1 Bdellovibrionota bacterium
CACCATCTTTTAATTTTAATTTATAATTTTAATTTAATTTTGAATTGAGAATTCCAAAAATTCCAGGGCTGAGCAGCATTTTTGCTGCATATATTGCCAAAAAAATCATCGTGGCAACAAACACCGCTCGAGAAATCTTAGGGCCTAAAAATTTCACTAAAAAACGAATTCCTGCACCGTCTACAATCAATGGCCATCGCAACAGAGCTACAAACATTAAAATCAGGCTTGTGACTAAAATAAGGGCCTCAAATGCATGAGGACCCCTCTCGGCTAAAAGTTCCATTAATGTATTTTTCCTTAAAATTAATTCGGCTTTTTCTCTAAAGCTTCAATTCGACGTTCAAGTTCGTCGATCTTGCTTTGAAGCTGACGATTCTCTTCTTCAACTGAGTAAGAGTCGGGCACCGAAACAGAGCTCGGATAACTGCTGCAGACATAACCTTTTGCCTCATTGCTGTAGCTCCAAAAATCACAAGCTCCCATACGATAGGAACGAATGTATTGAGGTTCAATATTTGATTCCGCATGAACGGCAACCGACGCTAATCCCATTAACAATGCTCCCAATGCAATTTTATGTTTCATAATCACCTCTCCAATGGACATTCTTCACTGCAGTATGGAGAGTGTAAAGCTGCACTTCTCTGCGTGTGCCGCGGGGGGTCGGTTCAAAATGTCGGGCGCTTTTGAATTATTAAAACTTTTGCTTTCTCATCATTGCAAAGCGAAAAGCTTAGGTTTATGACACTCCACGGAATCGCGCGCGGGAGTAGCTCAATTGGTAGAGCATCAGCCTTCCAAGCTGAGGGTTGCGGGTTCGAGTCTCGTCTCCCGCTCCAGTTTTTGATCGACCTTGGGTCGATTGGATTTTTGATTGGCTGTTTCGATCAACCTAAAGGTTGATTTAAGGCCGATGGGATTCACCCTTGGTGAATCCACATTCTGCCTACTAACTACATGGGCCATGAACTTGGTCTAAATTAGTTCGGGTGGAACATGATTGGAGTGCCGCCTCGATTTCACTGATGGTCTTTGATGGACCAGTCCCGCCCAGGTAGCTCAGTGGTAGAGCACTTCCTTGGTAAGGAAGAGGTCCCGCGTTCAATCCGCGGTCTGGGCTCCATATTTTTTCCAATATTTTGAACAAAACTTCCTTGTAAAAATCTCTGCTAATTATCTTAACTTAATAGATGACAGCTTTTAATTCCTGTAATAGCTCATTCCGGGTTAAGTCTTGCTAAAGGTTTTTCGTCGGTCTGCTCGAGGGTTTATAGAGAGCCGAACGAGCCGGTTGACCGTTAAGTAAGATAATAAATTAAATAAGTTTATAGCGATAAAGCAGAACTTAAAAACTTAGGAGGCATTGCGCAAAAATGGCAAAAGAAAAATTTAATAGAGATAAGCCGCACGTTAACATCGGAACCATTGGTCACGTCGACCACGGCAAAACTACGCTAACCGCAGCAATTACTAAAGTACTTGCTAAGAGTGGCGGAGCTGAATTCCGTGCTTACGACCAAATTGACAATGCTCCCGAAGAAAAAGAGCGCGGGATCACAATCAACACTTCGCACGTAGAATACGCGACCGCTAAGCGTCACTATGCGCACGTGGATTGCCCCGGTCACGCCGACTACGTAAAAAACATGATCACCGGAGCTGCGCAAATGGACGGTGGTATTCTCGTCGTTTCCGCTGCTGACGGTCCAATGCCGCAAACTCGTGAACACATCTTGTTGGCTCGCCAAGTAGGCGTACCCTCATTGGTTGTTTTCATGAACAAGTGCGACATGGTCGATGATAAAGAATTACTAGATCTCGTCGAAATGGAAATCCGTGACTTGTTGAACAAGTACGAATTCCCCGGAGATACGATCCCCATCGTTAAGGGTTCTGCACTAAAAGCTCTTGAAGGTGATATGGGCGAATTGGGCGAGCCTGCCATCCTTAAATTGATGGAAGCCGTCGACAACTTCATTCCGTTGCCGGAACGTCCCAGGGACAAAGATTTCTTGATGCCCGTTGAAGACGTGTTCTCGATCTCTGGTCGTGGAACCGTTGTTACTGGTCGCGTTGAGCGTGGAATTATCAAAGTTGGCGAAGAAGTTGAAATCATCGGTCTGCGACCGACGACTAAAACTACCATCACTGGCGTTGAAATGTTCCGCAAACTTCTGGATCAAGGCGAAGCTGGCGATAACATCGGCGCGCTTCTTCGAGGTACCAAAAAAGAAGAAATCGAACGCGGACAAGTTCTTGCTAAGCCCGGCTCTGTTAAACCTCACAAGAAGTTTAACGCTGAAGCTTACATCTTGAAAAAAGAAGAAGGCGGTCGTCACACTGCTTTCTTCAACGGCTACCGTCCTCAGTTCTACTTCCGTACAACTGACGTAACCGGAACCATCACTCTTCCTGCTGGAACAGAAATGGTTATGCCTGGCGACAAGATTTCTTGTGTTGTTGAACTATTGACTCCGATCGCAATGGAAAAAGAACTCCGTTTCGCGATTCGCGAAGGCGGTCGTACCGTCGGCGCCGGAGTTGTAGCTAGCATCATCGAGTAATTTTAAATTTTTATTAATCGAGCCTTTCTGGAAAATAATTCCAGAAAGGCTCTTTTTTTGTGGGTTAGTAGCTCCAATTGGTAGAGCGCGGGATTCCAAATCCCTAGGTTGTAGGTTCGAATCCTACCTGGCCCGCCACTTCTATAACTTGATCACAATTTAGATAATATTATTGGCAAGCCTTCGAAGACTTTTTGTTGCCGATTTTTCATCGAGTCCAATTGAATATGAAGATAAGTGGGACAGTTTAACTCCCAAAGACATTATCGCTAGTGCAAAAATTGCTAATGATGGGAGTGACTTTCCCTTCATCGAAATTTTTAATTGCTTAGGTAATTCAATAGAAACTATTTACTTTAAAAACATCGGCACTAAAGACGCCGGTCTTCATGCTGAAGCGATAAATTTTATATCAAGTATGCAAAATGGACAGTTGCGGAAACTTCGAAGAAAGAGCCAAGCAGGAATATTGGCTCAGTTCTTTGAAGGAGATTTTTTATGGTCAGACGAATCCAAGAACACCCTTCAAATTGACCAAATTCGAAAAGCCAAGGCTGAGGCCAATGCCTCTGAGCGACAAGCAGAGAAAAACACTCATCTAAAAAAGTAAGCATTTATCCAAGACTGTTTAACTAAATGCTAAAAAATTGAGCTCGACTCGATCGACTACTTGTTCCCAAACAGCCCTCCTGCTAGATAAGACTTTCGATGAACAGCAAGTACTCTAAGTATGTAACCGCGATTATTTTTGGTGCAGCAGCCATAGTTGCCCAAGTATCTCATCACTATCTATCTTTTTTTATTGGTTATTTTCAACTTGGCCGGACTTTAGGAGCCAACGTTGATGTCTATCAATTGGGCCTCGCCTGTCTTCTTGGTGCGATTACTTTTATCATCCTTATTAAAAACTCAAAGGCTATGGCCTTTATGTCAGATGCTGTTCACGAACTTTTGAACGTTAGTTGGCCCAATCAGAAAGAAATCAAACTGGGGACCATCGTTGTGATTGTGACTGTTGTTTTGGCAGGATTGGCTCTTGGAGTCTTGGATCTGGGACTAACTTGGGTCATCCGACAGGCCTTAGGGGCCTAAGCCCAATTTTTTTGAATTCGTTGACATTTCTTTCTTGATTTGAAGCGTCTAACGGCCTAGGTAGCATAGCTTATGTCTCAAGAGAACCCCCGTAATTCGGAGTCTAACCCCGTAGAAGGAACTACTGTAACTACAGCTAGTTCGACCTCGGCTGCTCCGGTTGACCAAGTTTCAGCGCCCATTGGCCCTAGCTTGATTGAGATTCTTGATCGCCCGCCGTCAAATCCTAATTTTAAGTGGTACATCGTAAACACCCACTCTGGATTTGAAGAAAAAGCAAAACTATCGCTCTATGAGCGCGCTAAACGCCTGGGAAAACAACATTTTTTCGGTGAAATTATAATTCCAACTGAAGCGGTTGTTGAATTGAAAAAAGGCGTTCGAAAATCATCACTACGGCGCTTTTTGCCTGGTTACATGATGGTTCAAATGGAATTGAACGAACATTCTTGGCACGTCATCAAAGAAACGCCAAGGATTTCGGGTTTTGTTGGAAATGCAACTAAGCCGCCTCCGGTACCTGAAGCTGAAGTTCGTCGAATCGCTCTTCAGATGGAAGACGGCGCAGCCCGACCAGCCACTAAATTTACCTTTAAGGACGGAGATTCCGTTCGTGTTATTGATGGACCGTTTTCTAACTTCAATGGAACCGTTGAAGAAGTTAACAGTCAAAAGAGCAAACTTCGTGTGTTGGTGTCGATCTTTGGTCGCGCCACTCCCGTGGAATTGGACTTTATCCAGGTAGAAAAAGTCTAACTGGGTTGTTAAGTTTTTTTGGTTTAACTCGGAATTTTATTCAGAGCTAAATCGAAAAGTAAAGTCTAGGAGGAAGAAGAAATTCTTCCGCTTGAACTAGGAAGGTGAGAAATGGCAAAGAAAGTTACTGGATTTATTAAGCTGCAGATTCCAGCCGGAAAGGCAAACCCTGCACCTCCAATTGGTCCTGCTCTGGGACAACATGGTGTCAACATCATGGAATTTTGCAAGCAATTCAATGCTCGCACCCAAGCGCAATTGAAGGATGATCTGATTATCCCGATCGTAATCACGGTATTTTCAGATAAATCATTCACATTTATTACAAAAACTCCTCCGGTTGCAGTTCTTCTTAAGAAAGCTGCGAAGATCCAAAGCGGATCTGGAACTCCCAACAAAACTAAAGTTGGAACGGTTACAGCTGCTCAAGTAAAACAGATCGCCGAGACCAAAATGATCGATTTAAACTCGTTCACTTTGGAGTCTGCTATGTCTCAAGTTCGCGGCACTGCGCGGTCTATGGGCTTAGAGGTTAAGGGTTAGTCTATGTCAGCAGGAAAACGTCAAAAGAAGAATCTTGAATTAGTAGACGTACTTAAAAAGTATTCGGTCGACGAGGCTTTTGAAATTCTAGAAAAATTTCAAGCGCCGAAGTTCGATGAAACTGTAAACGTGGCTTTCCGACTTGGAATCGACGTCAAGCAAGCTGATCAACAGGTCAGAGGTGCGGCTGTTCTTCCAAATGGTTTAGGAAAAAAACTACGTGTATTGGTTTTCGCTAAGGGCCCTAAGGCTACTGAAGCGACTGAAGCTGGTGCGGATTTTGTTGGAGCTGAAGACATCGTTCAGAAAATTTCTGAAGGTTGGATGGAATTCGACAAAGTGATCGCGACTCCCGACATGATGGCAACCATTTCCAAAGTCAGCCGAATTCTTGGTCCTCGTGGTTTGATGCCAAACCCGAAACTTGGAACGGTAACTATGGATGTTAAAAAAGCTGTTGAGCAAGAGCGCAAAGGTAAAGTGGAATTCCGAGCTGAAAAAGCTGGGATTGTTCACGTGCCGATCGGTAAGAAATCTTTCGGAAAGCAAAAGCTTCGCGAAAACTTCTTGTCGATTTTGGACATCGTCATGAAGCAGAAACCTTCGGCTTCTAAAGGTGTTTATTTGCGGTCGGTAACGGTGTCCCCGGCAATGAGCCCTGGACTTCGTTTAGACCCTGCCCAACTCTCATCAGGGTCCTTTTAATTAGGAGCAATATATGAACAGAGTTGAAAAAGCAGAATTTGTAAGCACATTGAAAGAAAAAGTTTCAAAAGCCAATGCGGCCTTTGTTACCCACTACCGCGGAATGACTGTTGGAAAGCTCTATGATCTTCGCAAGAAGGTTCGAGCAGGTGATGGTGAAGTCTGCGTAGTTAAAAATCGTTTGGCAAAGATCGCGATTAAAGGATCCTTTGCTGAAGGTTTGACTGGAGATCTAAAGGGACCAGTCGCTTTGATCTTGTCGTACAAGGATCCGGTGCCCGTAGCTAAAGCTATCACCAGTTCTTTGAATGACGAGAGCCCGTTTATGATGAAAACCGGAACTGTTTTCGGAAAAGTCGTAAGCGCCAAGGAAATCGAAGCGATCGCGAAGTTGCCTAGCAGAGAAGTATTGTTGTCTATGCTGTGCAGTGTTCTTCAAGGCCCTGTTAGAAACCTTGCGTACACCGTTCAAGCAATTAAAGAACAAAAAGAAAAAGCGTAACTAAATCAATTTTTGTAGGAGGAAATTGAGATGTCGACCCAAAATGAAATTATTGAAAATATTTCCAAAATGTCCGTACTTGAGCTTGCTGAGCTTGTAAAAGCTTTGGAAACTAAATTCGGCGTAAGCGCTGCGGCTCCGGTTGCAGTTGCAGCCGTTGGCGGTGGAGCTGCTGCACCAGCAGAAGAAAAGACTGAATTTGAAGTCGTTCTTGCTGAAAGTGGAGCTAACAAGATCAACGTGATCAAAGAAGTTCGCACCATCACTGGTCTTGGCTTGAAAGAAGCTAAAGATCTAGTTGAAGGCGCACCGAAGACTGTTAAAGAAGCAGTTTCTAAGGATGAAGCTGAAAAGATCAAGAAAGCTCTCGAAGCTGCCGGCGCTAAGGTTATTATTAAGTAACTGATGCTAAGGTTTGATTATTTATATTGAACTGTATCCCAAGCGGACGGAGTGCGTTCGCTTGGGATATTTCTCTATTTTTTGGCGATCTATTTTCCTGGCGAACTATGTCGGCAAGGTCGGCAAGATAAGGAAGTGACTAAATGGCGACTTCGGAATCTTTTAATACAGTCAAAAGAGTTAGAAAGAGTTTTGCAAAAATCTCTTCACCCATTGAGACCCCAAACCTGGTTGATATTCAAAAGAAATCTTTTGACCAGTTTCTTCAAGCAGCAGTGCTTGTTGAAAAGCGTGAGGCAACCGGTCTTCAAGGTGTGTTTAAATCTATTTTCCCGATTCATGATTTCAACAACACCTGCTCTTTAGAATTCGAAGGCTATTCTGTTGAAAAACCCAAGTACGATGTCGACGAATGTCGACTTCGTGGCATGACCTATGCGGCGCCGATCAAAATTACGGTCCGCTTGGTAGTTTGGGAAATGGATGAGCAGACTAAATCTAAAACGATTCGCGATGTAAAAGAACAAGAAGTTTACATGGGCGAAGTTCCCTTGATGACCGACACAGGTTCTTTCATCATTAACGGAACTGAACGAGTCGTGGTATCTCAGCTCCACCGTTCTCCTGGCGTTTTCTTTGACCATGATTCGGGAACGACTCATGCTTCTGGAAAATTACTATTCAACGCGCGAGTCATTCCTTACCGCGGTTCTTGGCTAGATTTTGAATTTGATCATAAAGATTTTATTTATGCTCGAATTGACCGACGCCGAAAATTTCCGGCAACCCTTGTTCTTAAAGCTTTGGGTTTAAACACTGAAGAGCTGTTGAATTATTTCTACGACGCTGAAGAGGTATTCTTCGATGCTAGTGGAAAATATTCCAAGAGTTTGAATGCTCAATTGCTTCAAGGCCAACGCGCTAGCCAAGATTTTGTAGATCAAAAAACTGGCGAAGTGCTTTTGAAGAAGAGCCGTAAATTCACTCGTGCGATTCTTGCGGATCTTGAAAAACGCAAAATCACCCGTATTCCTATGAATCTTGAAGAAGTGATTGGCCGAGTCGTTATGACCGACATTTTGCACCCCAAAACTCAAGAAGTTTTGGTGGAAGTGAACCAAGCGCTTACTGAAGATGATCTCAAAAAATTAACTGACGCTGGCATTGGAAGCGTGAAAACCGCTTTCATCGACGGAGTTAACATTGGGCCTTATCTGCGTGACACTTTGATGATCGATAAAGTCGAATCACAAGAAGAAGCGCTGGTCGAAATCTTCAAACGAATGCGCCCCGGTGATCCTCCAACATTGGAATCTTCGCAGACTTTCTTCAACGATCTTTTCTTCAATGAAACTCGTTATGATTTGTCGCAAGTTGGTCGATTGAAGATCAATCATAAATTTGGTTCAAACACTGATCTTAAGACCACTGTTTTGACTAAAGAAGACATCCTCGCGACTGTTAAACGACTAGTTGATTTGAAAAATGGAAAAGGCGTTGTCGATGACATTGACCATTTGGGAAATCGCCGTGTTCGTTCGGTTGGTGAGCTGTTAGAAAACCAATATCGCATCGGCCTTGTTCGTATGGAACGAGCTGTAAAAGAGCGCATGAGTCTTCAAGACATTGAAACTTTGATGCCTCACGATTTGATCAATGCGAAGCCAGTGACTGCAATCGTTAAGGAGTTCTTCGGATCTTCTCAATTGAGCCAGTTCATGGAACAAACCAATCCTCTATCTGAAATCACCCACAAACGCCGATTGTCGGCTCTTGGGCCCGGAGGTTTGACTCGTGAGCGTGCAGGTTTCGAAGTTCGAGACGTTCACACCACTCACTACGGTCGAATCTGTCCTATTGAAACTCCTGAAGGACCAAACATTGGTTTGATCTCTTCTTTAGCTACCTACGCAAAGGTTAATCAATACGGCTTCGTTGAGACTCCGTATCGAAAAGCGGATGCTGGCAAAATTTCGGACAGTGTTTCCTATTTCTCCGCTTTGGAAGAAGAAGGACATACAATTGCACAAGCAAACGTTGGTGTTGATTCCAATAATAAAATTGCTGCTGAGTATGTTGAGGCTCGTCGAACAGGTGAACCTCAACTTGTTCGAAGCGAGGAAGTTGACTTAGTCGACGTTTCTCCCAATCAATTAGTTTCTGTTGCTGCATCTCTTATTCCCTTCTTGGAGAATGACGACGCGAACCGAGCTTTGATGGGTTCAAACATGCAACGTCAAGCGGTACCTCTCATGATCTCTCGCGCTCCACTGGTTGGAACGGGTGTAGAACGTGTAGTGGCTCGTGACTCTGGTGTAACGGTAGTTGCCCGCAACGACGGTTATGTTGAGTCCGTTGATTCTGGACGAATTGTTGTTCGCACCGAAGGCCGTACTAAAACTGGCAGTGAAGTTGATATCTATAACTTGGTTAAATACCGACGTTCTAACCAGAACACCTGTATGAACCAAAAACCCATTGTTTCGGTTGGCGACAAAGTTAAACGCGGCGAAGTGATCGCGGATGGACCGTCTACTGAAATGGGCGAATTGGCTCTGGGACAAAACATCCTTGTGTCGTTCATGCCTTGGGGTGGTTACAACTTTGAAGACTCGATCTTGATCAACGAGCGATTGTTGAAAGACGACGTTTTCACTTCGATTCATATCGAAGAGTTTGAATGTGTTGCACGAGACACCAAACTTGGAAAAGAAGAAATTACACGAGATATCCCCAACTGCGGTGAAGAAGCACTACGCAACCTCGACGCTACTGGGATTATCCGCATCGGAGCTGAAGTTACCCCAGGAGATATCTTGGTAGGTAAAATCACGCCGAAGGGTGAGTCTCAACTTTCTCCTGAAGAAAAACTTTTGCGAGCGATCTTCGGCGAAAAAGCCGGCGATGTTCGTGACACTTCTTTGCGCGTCTCCCCTGGTGTTTATGGCACCGTGATCAACGCCCATATCTTTAGCCGCGAAGGCATCGATAAAGATGAGCGTTATCAACAAATCGTTCGCGACGAAGAAGAAAGACTTCTCCGCGATCAAGCCATTGAAATCACGATCATTCGTCAAGCCACTTTGACTAAGATCAAAAAACTTCTTTCCGGCAAAGCTACCATTGGTAAACTTTTGTCTGAAGACGGAGATTTGGATCTTTTGCAAAAGGGCCAGTCACTTACTGATTCAGATATCGAAAACGTTCCGTTCAATCTTTTGCGCCACATTCCAGTGGATGAAAAACTTGAGCAAGAACTGGTTCGTATCATGGATTCCGTGGAAGAGCAGATGGACTTGGTCCGCATTCTCTTTAACGAAAAAATTGGCAAATTGAAAAAGGGTGATGAACTTCCCCCGGGCGTTATCAAAATGGTTAAGGTCAGCGTCGCCATTAAGCGTAAGCTTTCTGTCGGTGATAAAATGGCCGGCCGTCACGGTAACAAAGGGGTTATTTCTAAAGTTCTTCCCTCTGAAGATATGCCATTCATGGCAGACGGAACTCCCGTTGACATCGTGTTGAACCCCTTGGGCGTTCCTTCACGTATGAACGTGGGACAGATTTTGGAAACTCACCTTGGATGGGCTGCTCGTGGACTCGGCGAGCGAATCAACGAAATGTTGGTTAACTACAATGCTGATTCAATGCGCGGTTACTTGAAGGAAGTTTTTGTCGATAGCCCAGCGTTGGCTGCTTACATTGATAAAGCTTCTAAAGAAGAAGTTCAGCGAGTTGCACGCAGTTACAGCATGGGAGTTCCCATGGCATCTGCAGTATTCGACCGAGCTTCTGAAGCTGACATTCGCCGAATGTTAGATTTGGCGAAATTGCCGACGACCGGTCAAACTGTATTGTTTGATGGCCGAACTGGCGAAGCTTTCGATCACGAAGTGACTGTCGGTATTATGTACATGCTTAAACTTCACCACTTGGTTGAAGATAAGATTCACGCACGATCGATCGGTCCTTATAGTCTTGTGACTCAACAGCCTCTGGGCGGTAAAGCTCAGTTCGGTGGTCAACGACTAGGGGAAATGGAAGTTTGGGCGCTTGAAGCTTATGGCGCGGCTTATGGCTTGCAAGAAATGTTGACGGTTAAATCCGACGACGTTGCTGGTCGTACCCGAATGTATGAGTCGATTGTTAAGGGCGAAAACGTTCTTGAACCCGGTATGCCCGAATCCTTCAACGTATTGATGCAAGAGTTAAAAGCCCTCGCATTGAATGTTGAATTAGTCGAACAGGCACAGGATCTCTAAAGCGCACCAGAGGAATTAGGTATAGAGCATGAAAGACTTACTAAATTTTTTCGACAAACCCATTGATCCTCTTCGTTACAACGGGATTCGCATTTCATTGGCGAGCCCCGAAATGGTTCGAAATTGGTCTTACGGTGAAGTTAAAAAACCGGAAACGATCAACTACCGAACCTTTAAGCCGGAAAAAGACGGCCTTTTCTGTGCCAAAATCTTTGGACCAGTAAAAGACTACGAATGTCTTTGCGGCAAATACAAGCGAATGAAGTATCGCGGCGTTGTTTGTGAAAAGTGTGGCGTTGAAGTTACACAATCCAAAGTTCGCCGAGAACGAATGGGTCACATCGAGCTAGCTAGCCCCGTGGCTCACGTTTGGTTCTTGAGATCGTTACCGTCTCGTATTGCGACGACTCTTGATCTTTCGCTTAAAGAATTGGAAACGGTTCTTTATTGCGAAGCATACATGGTCGCTGATGCCGGCGATTCTGATTTGCAACCCGGTCAAATTTTGGGCGAAGACGCTTATCAAGAAGCTCTTAGTAAGTTTGGAACTCGTTTCTCTGCCGGAATGGGCGGAGAAGTGGTTCGCGAATTGCTACGAAAAATCGACGTGATCAAAATCGCTGACGATCTTCGATTGCAATTGGCTGAAACTAGCTCTGAAACTGTTAAGAAAAAGATATCTCGCCGATTAAAAGTCGTAGAATCTTTCCGTGAATCGGGAAACAAGCCTGAGTGGATGATGATGGAAGTGGTTCCCGTTCTTCCTCCCGACTTGCGTCCATTGGTTCCTCTTGATGGCGGACGATTCGCAACTTCTGACTTGAACGATCTTTATCGACGAGTCATCAACCGTAACAATCGTTTGAAGCGATTGATGGAGCTCAATGCTCCTGACATCATCATCCGTAACGAAAAACGAATGTTGCAAGAAGCGGTTGACGCTCTCTTCGACAACGGCCGTCGTGGTAAGACCTTCACTGGTCCCAATAAGCGTCCGCTCCGTTCTTTGTCCGATACCCTCAAAGGTAAGTCCGGTCGTTTCCGTCAAAACTTGCTAGGTAAACGCGTCGACTATTCTGGTCGTTCGGTTATCGTAGTTGGTCCTGAACTCCGTCTTCATCAGTGTGGTCTTCCCAAGAAGATGGCACTCGAGCTCTTCAAGCCCTTCATTTACAACAAACTCGAAGAAAAGGGTTTCGTAACAACCATCAAGTCCGCGAAGAAGATGGTCGAAAAAGAAAAAGAAGAAGTTTGGGACATCTTGGAAGAAGTCGTTCGCGAACATCCGGTTCTTTTGAACCGAGCTCCGACGCTTCACCGTCTGGGGATTCAAGCTTTCGAACCCGTACTCGTTGAAGGCAAAGCGATTCAGCTTCACCCCCTCGTTTGTACGGCCTTCAACGCCGACTTTGACGGTGACCAAATGGCCGTTCACGTTCCGTTGTCGATTGAAGCACAAATTGAAGCTCGCGTTTTGATTATGTCCACCAACAACATTTTGAAGCCTGCTGACGGAAAACCCATCATCATGCCTTCTCAAGATATTGTCTTGGGCATTTACTATCTCACTCGTATGCGTCCCGGATCCAAAGGCGAAGGCCGATGCTTCAAGGATCGTGCTGAAGTGGCAATGGCTTACGACCTTCAAGAAGTCGATGTTCAATCCAAAATCGTTTGCCGCTTGAACAACAAGCGCGTTGAAACAACGGTGGGTCGAGTTCTTCTCTCTGAAATCGTACCGCGCCAAATTTCTTTTGAACTTTATAACAAGACTCTCGCTAAGAAAGATTTGGCTGAGTTGCTCGACAACTGTTACCGCTTGATGGGTCCCAAGAAGACCGTTCTTTTGGCTGACGCTTTGAGAAGCATTGGTTACCGATTCGGTACTAAGGGTGCAGTTTCCATCGCTATGAAGGATATGGAAATTCCGGCTTCGAAGACCAAGTTCATTGAAAAAGCTTACGAAGAAGTTCAAGCAATCGAAAATCAATACGTCGAAGGTTTGATCACCGACGGCGAACGTTACAACAAGGTCATCGATATCTGGGCGCAAGTGTCCGAAGCGATTTCTAGCGAAATGATGAAGGGTCTTGGTAAAGAAACCATTCGAACTTTAGACGGAAAAGAAATTGAAACACAAAGTTTCAATCCAATTTACGTCATGGCTGATTCTGGAGCTCGGGGATCCCCCGCTCAGATTAAACAGCTGGCAGGTATGCGCGGCTTGATGGCAAAACCATCTGGCGAAATTATCGAAACACCCATCACCGCAAACTTCCGCGAAGGTCTGACTGTATTGCAATATTTCATCTCGACTCACGGAGCTCGAAAAGGTCTGGCCGATACAGCCTTGAAAACAGCAAACTCGGGTTATTTAACTCGTCGTTTGGTGGACGTGGCTCAAGATGCAGTTGTTACTGAAACTGATTGTAAATCGACTGACGGTATTGAAACGATGCCGATCATCGAAGGCGGCGAAGTTATCGAAGGAATTGGCGAACGAATTCTCGGTCGCGTGACTTTGGATAACATCGTTCATCCGACTACTAATGCTGTGATTGTACCGCTTGCTGGTGTGATCGACGAAAAAGCAGTCATTGTGATCAACGAAGCTGGCATTGAAAAAGTACGAATCCGTTCAGTACTTACTTGCCGAGCTAAGCGTGGCATTTGTTCGCTTTGCTACGGTCGTGATTTGGCTCGTGGACACTTGGTTAACATTGGAGAAGCTGTCGGCGTTATCGCTGCTCAGTCGATCGGTGAACCGGGTACTCAGCTTACAATGAGAACTTTCCACATTGGTGGAGCAGCAACTCGAAGTGCTGAACAATCATCGATTGAAGCTCGTGCTGATGGCCGAGTGAAATTGGTACGTGTTACTTCTGTGAAAAACCGCGAGGGTTCTTTCACTTTGATGAACCGAAACGGCGAATTGATCATCGTGGATGACACTGGTCGTGAGCGAGAAAAATATAATCTCGTTTTCGGTATGAAGTTGAAAGTTAAAGAAGGCGACATGGTCAAGAAGGGCACAATCCTTGGAGATTGGGATCCTTACTCGATGCCTATTATCACTGAATGGGCAGGTCGTGCTGGACTGGTAGATCTTAAAGAAGGTGTTACCGTTCAAGAAGTAACCGACGAAGTCACGGGATTGTCTCGAAAGACCGTCATTGATTATCGCTCTTCAACACTGAAACCCCGACTGTCCGTTGAAGTTGGTGGTGTTAACAAGCAGAGCTATCCCCTTCCTGTAGGTGCCGTATTAGCGGTAGCAGATGGCGATGAAGTTCAACCTGGTGATGTACTGGCTCGCGTACCTCGTGAGTCCAGCAAAACAAAAGACATCACAGGCGGTCTGCCTCGTGTTGCGGAACTTTTCGAAGCTCGTAAACCCAAGGAATCGGCGATCATTGCTGATGCCGACGGAACAATCAGCTACGGAAAAGACACCAAAGGTAAGCGCAAGGTTTTGGTCACTCCAACAGCAGGTGGTGAACCGATGGAATATCTAATTCCTCGTGGTAAACACTTGATCGTTCAAGAAGGCGATCAAGTTCGTCGTGGCGAACGCATCATCGATGGAGCTGCAAACCCACACGACATTTTGGCGGTTTTGGGCGAAAAAGCTTTGGCTAAATACCTAGTGGACGAAGTCCAAGAAGTTTACCGACTTCAAGGCGTTAAAATCAACGACAAGCACATTGAAGTCATCGTACGTCAAATGCTACGTCGTGTGAAAATCAGCGACTCGGGAGACTCCAATCTTTTGGAAGGCGAAAGTGTTGAAAAACAAACTTTGGCTGAACTTAACCTTAAGATTGCAAGCATGGGCGGTAAAGCTGCAGTGGCTGTGCCGTTGCTTCTTGGTATCACTCGAGCTTCGTTGTCGACTGATTCATGGGTATCGGCAGCAAGCTTCCAGGAAACCACCAAAGTTCTTACTGAAGCTTCTTTGTCAGGACGCAAAGATAATCTTCGCGGCTTAAAAGAAAACGTTTCAATGGGACGCTTAATCCCTGCGGGAACCGGTGTTGGGCACTATCGTTTGATCACTCCAGAAATGGACATTGAAGACGAAGCATTGCCTGTTGGTCGAGTCTACCAAGCACCAAGAATTGAAGATGCGGATGACCTCATGATTTAAGGGGTTTGGGCCTATTATGGCTGGCAATTCGCCAGCCATAATGGTCTGACAACATCCTTTTGGGGTTTGACACGGTAACAATAAAAACGGTAAGAACAAGCGACTTTTTGAAGATAGGTAAAAGGAATAACAGAGAATGCCAACAATCAATCAACTCGTTCGAATTGGACGAAAGAAACTAAAAGTTAAGTCGAAGTCTCCAGCTTTGGCCAATTGTCCGCAACGACGCGGTGTTTGTACTCGCGTCTACACTGCGACTCCAAAAAAACCAAACTCAGCTTTGCGAAAAGTTTGTCGTGTTCGTCTGACGAATGGTTTTGAAGTCACCTCTTATATCCCAGGTGTGGGTCACAATTTGCAAGAACACTCAGTGGTTCTTGTTCGTGGCGGTCGTGTAAAAGACTTGCCTGGTGTTCGATACCATACAGTTCGTGGAACTCTTGATACTCAAGGCGTCGCGAATCGAAAACAAAGTCGTTCTAAGTACGGCGCAAAACGTCCTAAGTAAAGGTTGAAAAAAAATGGCAAGACGTAGAGTACCCATCAAAATCCGAATCATTCCAGATCCTAAGTTTAACGATAAAGTAATCGCTAAATTTATGAACGCCGTCATGTTGGACGGAAGAAAATCTAAAGCTGAAGGCATCGTTTACGGCGCTTTCACAATTATGGAAGAAAAGTTGAAAGACGATCCCGTAAAGATTTTCAAGAAAGCTCTTGGAAACGTTAAGCCCACAACTGAAGTGCGATCTCGCCGAGTTGGTGGCGCAACTTACCAAGTTCCTGTTGAAGTACGTCCTGACCGTCGTCAAGCTTTGGCCATTCGATGGATCGTAGACAATGCTCGTGGCCGATCTGGAAAAAGTTTGGTTGAGAAGTTGGCTGCTGAATTGATGGACGCTGCGGAAAACCGTGGTGGAGCAATCAAAAAACGAGAAGACGTTCATAAAATGGCAGAAGCAAATAAAGCTTTTGCACATTTCCGCTGGTAGTTCTTTTTTTATAGAAATTCTAAAACCTCGTCTTGCTCCAGTGGCAAGACGAGGTTTTTTATTTTTTGAGCTATAATTCATTTTCAATGGCCGAAGCTAAAAACACACCACTTGAACGATTCAGAAATATTGGAATCGTGGCGCACATTGATGCTGGCAAAACAACTACGACCGAACGAATACTGTTTTACACAGGAGTTAATCACAAAGTAGGTGAGGTCCATGATGGTTCAACCACGATGGACTGGATGGAACAAGAACGTGAACGTGGAATCACCATCACTTCGGCTGCTACAACTTGTTTTTGGAAAGATCACCGAATTAATATCATCGACACTCCTGGGCACGTAGATTTTACCATCGAGGTCGAGCGTTCACTTCGAGTTCTCGATGGAGCAGTAGTGGTTTTTTGCGCAGTCAGCGGAGTCGAGCCTCAATCAGAAACCGTATGGCGCCAAGCTGATCGATATCATGTTCCTCGAATTGCTTTCATAAACAAAATGGATCGAATGGGCGCTGATTTTTTCCAAGTCGTTGCCGAAATTTCTGAAAAACTTGGAGCCACTCCGGTGCCTTTGCAAATTCCAATTGGCTCAGAAGATCAATTTCAAGGTTACATCGACCTTATTAAAATGAAAGCTCTTACTTGGAATCCTGCTGACACTTCTGCAGAATCAAAGGCCACTGAATCAGTAATTTCTGCTGATTTGTTAGAATCGGCAAATTCTTATCGAGAAAAATTAATTGAAAAAGTCGCAGAATTTGATGATTCGATTATGGAAAAATTTATCGAGGGCGCAGTCATTTCGAATTCGGATATTGAGAGATGCATTCGGCTCGGTTGCATCCAATCTAAAATTGTCCCAGTCGTCTGTGGTTCTGCTTTTAAAAATCGCGGGGTTCAAGCCTTACTAGATAATGTAGTTGCCTATTTGCCATCACCTAAAGATATTCCTGAAGTTTTAGGTTTTGATCCTGAAAAACCAGACAAAGTTTTGAAAAGAAAAGTGAGCGTCGATGAACCCTTTGCGGCGTATGCTTTTAAGCTGATGACTGATCCGTTCGTTGGAAGTCTTTGCTTCCTTCGAATCTATTCAGGCACAATCGAAGTGAATAAAAATGTGCTCAACGTGGCTAAAGATAAACGCGAAAGAGTTGGGCGATTGTTACGGATGCACGCTAATAAAAGAGAAGATGTACAAATCGCAAGTGCTGGTGAAATTGTTGCCGCAGTTGGATTACGATTCACTACTACTGGCGACACTTTATGTGCTGAGAAATCACCAATCTTATTTGAAAAAATGATTTTCCCTGAGCCTGTAATTTCCATCGCTATCGAACCTAAAACAAAATCTGATGAAGAAAAATTAAATGCTTCGTTAGAAAAAATGGCTCTCGAAGATCCTTCGTTTAGGATCTCTTCTAACGACGAAACAGGCCAAAAACTTATTTCAGGAATGGGTGAACTCCATTTAGAAATCATCGTGGATCGTTTGGTTCGTGAGCACAAGGTTTCCGCAAACGTAGGAAAACCTCAGGTTGCTTATAGAGAAGCTATTGGTTCTTCCGCTCGGGCTACCGGTAAATGTGATCGAGCGATTGCTGGCAAGTCTCAGTATGCAGTTGTTGAAGTTAGCGTTGCTCCTTTGGGATCGGGCGAGGGACAAAGGGTTCATTCCAAACTCGCTGAAAAAGCCGTGCCAAAGGAGTTTTTGGACATAATTTTGCGGACCGCACGAGAAGGACTGGGTGCCGGTCCAATTGCTGGTTTTCCTTTGATTGATTTGGAAGTTTCAATTGATCGAGTGGATCTTCGCGAAGGTGAAAGTAATGATTTGGCTTTTCAATTTGCAACCGCTCAAGCAGTTCAAGCAGCTATTTTGTCGGCCGGACCGCGATTGCTCGAGCCTGTGATGAAATTGGTCGTCAACCTGCCTGAGGCCACTACGGGCGATGTGATCTCTGATTTAAATTCTCGACGAGGAAAAATTCTGTCCATGGAATCTAAGGCTGGTGCTTGGCAAATCATTCAAAGCGAAGTGCCGCTGTCCTCGACCTTTGGTTATTCAACAGATCTAAGAAGTCGGACACAAGGGCGAGGTAATTTTTCCATGGAGTTTGATCGCTATGAATCGATGCCTCCCAATGTTGAGAAGCAAGTTCTGCAACGATTGACCGGAATTTACTAATTATTATTCGGTGCAGTTTCTTTTGTTTCAACCGTGGGATTATTGCTGATTTGAAGAGAAACCGCAGAAAACACTTCCAGAATTCGATTTCTATCAGCACTGAATTCCCATCCATCAGGATCCATTTCAAAAAGCCAAAAATCAATCCCTCTAAGCATGGAAGCATTTGGCATTTTCCCCGTTTTTAGCAAGTACGCCAAAATTGCGCGATTTCTTGATTTTTTTTCCGACTTCGAAGCCGTTTTTAGAATATTTTCCATGTGATTAAAGATCGGCTCAAGTTCAGTGGACTCAAGAGTTTGCGAGTGATTGGAATCAAAACGAGACAAGAGCATCTCTTCATATTGCATCAGGGCACCAACCCTCTCTGTAGTGACGTATCCCGAGTATTCTTGGTTTGGAATACGAAACATTTTTTCAATGCTGCTTCTAAGGTCGGCTTGCTTTTCAGCTCCTACTTTTTCATAGTAGCTGACAAAGCCAGGGAGAGATTTTTTAATCAATTCAAGCTGATCGCCTAAAAATATAGAGGGGAATAGACAGTTAGTTTTTACCTGGTTGTATCCAGTAAAATCAGGTCTGTTTGAGTTGTCACAGATTTTTAACACGGCTTTATGCATTTCCACTGCCGCAATTTTTACACTGACTAATGACGTAAACATTTCTACGGCCTCATGAAGTTCCATTAATTGATTGCCGTTAGAGGACCACATAAAAAGATCTGATTCTCGATGTCGAAGTTCTGCCGCATTCCATGTTTTTGGATCAAACCAATTCACTTCAATGCCAAAATTGCGGAGACCTTTGTAGATTTGATCAAAATCAGATTTGGTCATGTGATTGATTAAGCCTCTTGAGTCTCTAGGGGTTGTGCCAAACGATTCAAAAAGGCGTGAATTAGTCATCCAAAACAACAGCCTGACCGCCAATTCTGCTGCCGAGTATTCTTCGGTTTGAATCCGGTTCTGGACTATTAGCGGGCGAAACGCTCCGTCGGGTCGATTCCAAATAGGGTGACTTTGCAGAATAGTTGAGAAAAATTCGGAATAAGGGCGACGAATAATTTCGTTGTTAGATTTTTTAACAATTAGTTTCGAATAATAAAGATTTTGGAACACCGGCCTAGAGGCTGCCCCAATTTTTTGCAGATCAGATATTTTGAATTTAAATCGATTTTCTTCGGAGGATATTGAATGATCACTGTCCCATTTAAATTTTGGATTGATCTCTGTAAGTGCCAAATTTGTAAGTTTTTGAATGAGAGTCCACGATTGTATGGTCGCGCTGAAATCTTTTATTTGCTCGACTCCGAAATACTCTAAGGGTTTGTCTTTTATGTTTGATGCTAAAGATTTTACGAAAAATCCTAAAATTTCACTGAAAGATTTGTTGGTATATCCAAAGATAGCTTTGGAGTTTTTCAATTGCATGGGCAATCTTGTAACTCTTTGAATCGAAATTTCTGGGTTTGATAGATCGTCCCATGTTTTTGGAAGTGATTTTGCTAATTCATTGATCTTTTGAATTGAAAAATCAGAGAAGGGATTGGAGCTTTTATTAAACAACCAATTCAATTGATAAGACCAGATTGATAATGAAGTAAGTTTACTAAATAAAGACCGCCAGTCACCGGGTTTTATATATTGATCGTTGCCCAATTGCAGGACATCTGTTTTTACAAAATTCACGAGAGTCAGCACATCGCTTGGATTTGTAAACCATTCCAGTTTTTTTAAATCAGGGATTAAAGACAATTTCGTTACGAGCTCGGAAATTTTTAAATGAGTCTTAAATGTGTCGACTCGTCCCCCAAGAGTATTCGAAAGGTTCATGAGCTCTGGTTTTAAAAAGTTGAGATGGGAAGGGCCGAAGGGAACTTTATTCAGCTCGGAATTTTTAAGTTTCAATTCAATGCTTGGGATTAATCGATTGAGGTCAGCGATGATCAATCTAAACTTCCCCAATTCTGCTTGAGTGATTTCGGAACTTTTACCGCCGATTAACGACGACTTTAAAAAGAAAAATAAATTAAGTAATTTTTCATCTGCCGGGCTCTTTGATTCCATGAAATAGCGATTTAAAAAAGCAGTGAGCTCTGACCGGTCATAGCGATTTTTATCAGCGCCACGCACAGAATTGGAAAATTGCTCCAAAGCAGAATCTGCACAGGACAGAAGGGTGGCAAGAGACCCGTTTTCTGAAGCTTTCCCATCTAGGTAGTCGCTTAAATTTTCAAAAGTACGAGATAGGCATTGTGACGAGTTTCCCCCAATCACCGCCACTTGAGTGGGCGGAGCCGGAGGATCGTTCACGTCGATCAAATTGCAACTTGTAAGACATAATACTGAGAGCGACCAAAAATATAATTGATTAAAAGACATAGGAAAAACTCCCTATGACTCGATCATTGCCACGGTATCTTCCCCAGATAGAAGATTCTGGCTTAGAAGAATCACTCAGAAAATCAAAAATTATAGAGACCGTTAAATTTTCTGATTGTACATAGCTTGATTCAAAACTTAAAACCGAATCAGAGCTCTGAATTCCGCGAGTGTAATTTCCAGAGAAATTCCAAAGCCCGGCAACCGGCCAAGAAATTCCAGTTTTGATAGCCGAAGAATATCCTTGCTTGAGAGTGGAGTTGAAACTCACTCCCTGTTCTTGGTCGACTAACTCAGTGTTATTGAATTGATGAATCCATCCAAAAGAGGCCGAGGCGCGCTTGAACCAAGAGAATTCGGTGAGTTTTTTTGAAATGTAGATTCCCCCCAAATAAAGGTCTCCAAGGAGTGCATCGCTAAATCCGCCGGGCTCTCTTTGGTTGCGATTGGGTTCTAAGTATCGAACACCTTGGGTACTCAGCCAATAATCAAATCCGTATTCACTTCCGCCAAATTCAAAACCTACATTGTGGGTGAATTGAGTTTCTGGATGAATTTCAACCACTGCCCGCAAGGATGAGAGTTGTAAATAAGGCTGAAAATATGCCCCAATTTGATTCTTAGGTTTGAACGCATAGGCAAATTTAGACCATCCTCGAGAATTTTGATCTCCAATGGTGAATTGTAAAGCAATCGTGGGATTGAATAGAATTTTCTCTTCGTTAATATCAGCCAACTGGTAATCAACTTCAGTATTTTTACCAATGATCGATACTTTTTGAGGAGGTTCAATAAACCAAGGGGAATCGCCGCGGATTAATCGATCGTTTTGAAAACTTAATTGAGTGCCACGCTCAGGAATCGATATAGGACTTAAAACCGCATTAAAATGAAGGCTGTTTTTTGGATGGAGCTCGAAATGAATTCCTATCAAACCGGATTCAAGGGGTCTGAGTTCGTCTTGAATGAATCGGGGCTGCCAAAGCCCTAACTTCCAATAACTATCTAAGTAGCTCCAACTGTGTTTTTTTCTGCCAATTGTTAAGCGGTTTTGCTCGTCGGCATTATAGGAATAAAAAGCTTCAGAAATTTCAAAATAGGTGCAACTTCTACAATTGAGCCCTACCGCCCCCTTCGATTCAATTTTTGCCTGGCTTTTGAACCAGTATCGATGAGCCTCGATATTTAAATTTATAGAGGTAAAAGCGTTCTGAGTGAGTGCACTATTTTTAAGCGGATCTTGTAGATAATAATTGGTTTGAAAGGCAGCAGAAATTGTATCGCCCTCTTTGGATGCTAGAGCTTCCGATGTATTAAAAGAAGTGAATGCAGAAAAAGATGAAATACAAATGAGATGAAAAAGGGCTCGTGAATTTTTCTTCATCGCAAAAGGACCTGCATGTACTCTTAGCAAATTGCGCACCAAATCAAAACCAGTATTTTTACTGAAGAACCATGACTTAACTAATTGAAGTTATTAATTTATTTGCACTTTTTCATGGTATATCCTTTTATCTCTCTCTTTTATGGGCCCAATTTTGAAGTTTTTGACCCATAAAGAGTCACCTTAGAAACAAACGCTCTGAAAAAAGTTCAAATTTTCATAGGAATAGAGCCCCTTTTTTGTTGCTTTAGTTATGACCGAGCTTTATAACGCCCGAACTGGTTTTTGTTCTTTGAACGAGACTTATATATTTTTTGAATGGAGTGAAAGCGTATGCGAGTGCAAAAGATTCGGATCAAGCTCAAGGCATTTGATAGCAGATTGCTAGACAATGCGGTTGTTTCTATTTTGGACACAGTTAAGAGAACTGGTGCTGAAGTTGCAGGACCCATCCCGCTTCCTACATCAATCAATAGGTTTACGGTTTTGCGTAGTCCTCACATCGATAAAAAGAGCCGAGAGCAATTCGAAATCCGTACTCATAAAAGACTCATAGATATATTGGAGCCAAACCAACAGACGGTTGATTCTCTAATGAAGTTAGATTTGTCGGCGGGCGTAGATGTCGAGATCAAGCTGTAAGTAAGGTGGCATGAAATGAATAAGAAGACGAACACGATTAAAATTCCTGTAGTTGATCTGAAGGGTAAAGTTATTTCTGAACTTGACTCCTCCTCGGATCTTTTCGGCGCGACGCCGAATGAAGCTGTTTTGCACTTTGTGTGTGAAGGCCAGCGTTTCCGTTATTACAAAAAGACCGCAGTGACCAAAGGTCGCAGTGGTGTATCCGGAACCAGCAAAAAAAGCGTTAAGCAAAAAGGTTCTGGCGGAGCTCGTCACGGTAACCGTCGCGCACCAATTTTCGTTGGTGGTGGTATTGCTTTCGGTCCTACTGGAATCAAGCGAGATTTCAAGGTTAACAAAAAAGTCAGAAAAATTGCGATGGCTTCAGTATTGAGCGATCGATATTCGGGTGGCTTGATTCGAGTTTTGAAGGCAGATCTTTCTGCTCCTAAAACTAAAACTTTCGAAAGCTTCATTTCTAGCCTTTCCCTAGGTTCGGCTAAAGTTGGTTTCGTAGTTTCTGGCGCTTCGGACAAAATCTTGGGCAAGAGTGCCCGCAATCTTAAAAACGTACGCGTTCTCTCTGAAGAAAAATGGACTCCTCTTGATTTCGTCAAGACGGATTCCTTGATTTTCTCTGAGAAAGCTTTTGGAGAACTTGTAAGCCGATACTCGGCTTGAGGAATTTTAAATGAAGACATTTGAAGATATCTTGATTCAACTAAAACTGAGTGAAAAAGCTGCAAAACGCCAAGCTAAGTTGAACGAATACACTCTGGTTGTTGATAAAATGGTTTCAAAAATTGAAATCAAAGCAGCCGTTAAAAAAGTTTTTGGAGTGAACCCGCTGAAGGTTCGAACTGTTGTTTTCCGGACTAAAACGAAAAAAACTCGTTATGGAACGGTTGCTGCAAAATCATATAAAAAAGCATTGATTCGCCTTCCTGATGGCGAGCGTATCGAAATTAAGTGAGGATGATTGAGTCATGAAATCGTTTAATCCTACATCGCCAGCTATTCGCCAAATGACCGTTGCGGACTTTTCTAATTTAGACAAAGACGTTTCTAAGATCCCGAAGAGACTTATTTCAACTAAGACGCGAAAAGACGGAAGAAATAACCATGGCCATATGACTGTTCGTCACATGGGTGGTGGTCATAAGCAACAGTATCGAACCATCGAATTTAAGCGTTCACACATTGGAGTCGTCGCGGCTGTTGAAGGATTGTTTTATGATCCAAATCGCAGCGCACGCATTGCACTTCTTTTCTATGCTAATGGCGACAAGACTTTGATCTTAGCCCCAGTAGGAATGAAAAAAGGCGATCGAGTTGAATGTGGTCCAGATGCCGACATTCGACCCGGAAACGCACTTCCTCTTCAAAACATTCCGGTTGGTACAACCATTCACAATATCGAAATTTATCCTGGCAAGGGCGGACAATTGGTTCGCTCTGCTGGTGTCGCGGCCATGCTTCTTGGAAAAGAAGGCAAGGACGCTCAAATTCGTATGCCAAGCGGTGAAGTTCGATTGATTAGTCAACAATGTTACGCAACTGTTGGCCAAGTAGGAAACAGTGAACACGAAGGACGAGTTATCGGTAAAGCCGGTAAGAGTCGTTGGTTGGGTATTCGCCCTGCTAACCGTGGAACTTCTATGAACCCGGTCGATCACCCACATGGTGGTGGTGAAGGTCGCACTTCTGGAGGCCGTCATCCGGTTACTCCATGGGGTCAACCGACTCGTGGCTACAAAACAAGAAACAGCAAACGCACTGACTCACGCATCATTAGAAGACGAGCTCGCGGAGCTCAGTCACAAGGTTGAGGTATTGATAAATGGCACGTTCATTAAAAAAGGGCCCTTACATTCACAACTCGCTAGTTGAGAAAATCAATAAAGCTCAATCGGGTGGAAAAAAGACCGTGATCAAAACTTGGTCGCGTGCTTCGACCATTTCTCCTGATGCTGTTGGACTTTCGTTTGCTGTACACAACGGCAAAAAATTTGTTCCTCTATACGTTAGCGACAATATGGTTGGTCACAAATACGGTGAGTTCGCACTCACTCGTCAATTTGGTGGTCATACCTCTGGAGAGAAGAAGGCTGTTCCAGCCGCTTCTAAATAAGGTAGGTATCAATCATGAGTAAACATTTACAAACTGAAAAACCTGCAGCAACGGCGCAGTTGTCTATGGCACATACTTGCGCACAAAAATGCCGATTATCTGCAGATTTAGTTCGCGGGCAGATGCTGGAAGAGGCTCATCGTCGATTGACTTTAGAACCTAAAAAAGCAGCAAAAATGGTTTTGAAATTGATTAAATCTGCAATGGCAAATGCTCAACAAAAAGGCGTTGTCGATTTAGACCGTTTGTTTGTTAGCGAAATTCAAGTTGGCGAAGGTCCTCGTCTTCGTCGAATGATGCCTCGTGCACAAGGTCGTGCGGACCGTATCTTGCGACGTACTGCTCACGTTTATTTGGCGCTTTCTGAGAAAAAAGCCGGTGTCGCAAAAGCTCGTTCTTCTAAGAATGTAAAAACTGCAAAAGCCAAAGGTGGAGATAAGTAAAATGGGACAAAAGGTACATCCGACCGGTTTTCGAATTGGTATTACTAAACCTTGGGAATCTAAATGGTTTAGCGAAAAGAATTTCGCGCAGTTTTTGGGTGAAGACATTCAAATTCGCAAGCTTGTTAAAGAGCGACTTTTTTCAGCTGGCGTGTCTCGAATCGAAATCGAGCGCACCGCTGCTAAAATCCGAGTGAACGTTCACGCGGCTCGTCCGGGTATTGCGATCGGTAAAAAAGGTTCTGGAATTGAAGGAATCAAGGCTGAAGTGGCTAAGATCCTGAAAAAACGAAATGAAGACGTTTTCTTAAACGTTACTGAATTGCGAAAAGCAGAAGCTGATTCGCAATTGATTGCTGAAAGCATTGCAAACCAAATCGAGCGGCGTATTTCTTACCGTCGCGCGATGAAGAAAGCGATCCAACAAGCAATGAAGTTTGGTGTTCGCGGTATCAAAATCCGATGCTCCGGCCGTTTGGCTGGTGCTGAAATTGCCCGTATGGAGCGCTATGGTGAGGGTTCAGTTCCTCTCCACACTCTTCGTGCCGATATCGATTACGGATTTGCAGAAGCTAAAACCACTTATGGAATTATCGGTATCAAAGTCTGGGTTTACAAAGGTGAAATCGACATGAGAACCCGATTAGGTCGCGGACGTCCTGCGGTTACCGCAGCAGCGACTTGAGGAGATTAGAAAATGTTGGCACCAAAAAGAGTTAAATATCGAAAAGTTCATACCGGTAAAAATCGCGGTTTGGCTACTCGTGGAAACAAATTGGCATTCGGAGAATACGGCGTTCAGGCTGTTGAATGTGGTCGTATAACTGCTCGTCAAATTGAAGCTAGCCGTATTGCAATGACTCGTTTCATTAAACGTGGCGGAAAAGTTTGGATTCGAATTTTCCCGCAGAAGCCTGTTACTAAAAAGGCTGCTGAAACACGTATGGGTAGCGGTAAAGGTAACCCCGAGTTTTGGGTTGCTATGATCAAACCAGGAACCGTCCTTTTTGAAATGGAAGGCGTTACTCCTGAATTAGCTCGCGAAGCAATGAATCTAGCAATTCACAAGTTGCCGCTTAAGACTAAGTTTTTAAAGCGCTCTGAGCAGATTGTGTAAGGAAGAATATGGCAACAAAAGAAAAAAAAGCGACTCCAAAAAAAGCTGCAGTTAAAGCAGCTCCGAAGAAAGCAAAGGCTCCTAAGGCCGCGGCTCCTTCAGATTTGCAAGGTTTAGATCGTAAGGGCTTGGCCGCTAAAGCTCGTTTGATCAAGCGTGAATTGTTGGCAATTCGTTTCAATCCGCAGGCTCCAAGCTTAAAGGATTTTCGTAATAAGAAGAAGGAACTGGCTTCCGTACTTGCCAAACTTGGTTGAGTCGGTCGGTAGGAGAGTAGCAATATGCCAAAAAGAAAATTAGTTGGAATCGTAACCAGTGCAAAGATGGAAAAAACTTTGGTTGTCACTGCAGATCGAAAGTATCGCGAAAGCCGCACCGGTAAGACCGTTGCAGCTCGTTCTAAATTTAAAGTACATTGCGAAGACTCAACTGTAAAAGCCGGCGACACTGTTGAAATCATCGAGTGCCGTCCTTACAGCAAAGAAAAAATGTTTCGTTTGTCTCGATTAGTAAAGAAAGCACCTGAAGTAGTTCAGATGCGTGAAGATGCATAGGTAGGGAAGCGATATGATTCAACATCAATCTAGACTTATTGTTGCAGATAATTCCGGCGCAAAGGAATTGAAGTGTATCAAGGTATTGGGTGGAACCAAACGTCGATATGCTGAAATTGGCGACGTGATTGTTTGCTCCGTTAAGGCTGCAAACCCAGATAGCAAAATTAAAAAAGGTGACGTTGTTAAAGCCGTTATCGTACGAACTAAATTCCCACTTCGTAGAAATGACGGAAGTTATATTCGTTTTGATGATAATGCGGCCGTTCTTTTGAACACTGCTAAAGAGCCGATCGGTACTCGTATCTTTGGGCCGGTAGCTCGTGAATTGCGAAGCAAGGCTTCTTTGAAAATCGTATCTCTTGCTCCGGAGGTTTTGTGAGACCCAATCGAGTTAGACATTTGAAAAAAGACGACACAGTCGTTATGTGGCACGCTGACACCAAAAAACGCCAACAATACGTTGGTAAAGTTTTGGAAGTTAATAATAAAAACGGAAAAATTCGAGTTGATGGCGTTGGCACTATGAAAAAACACACTAAACCTTCACAACAAAACGCTAAGGGCGGAATTGTGGAAGTGCTTCGTTGGTGGCCGGCGGCTCGTTTTCGAGTTTGCGATGCTAAGGGTGCGCCCTTGGGTCGAGTCTCTGTAAAAGTTGACGCTGCTGGAAAAAAAGAGCGAGTTTTTTCGCGATCGCGAAAATAGGGATTTAGGAATTATTTATGGCTGAAACAAAGAAATCTCCCAGGCTTAAACAGATGTACGAGGAAGCGATTAAGCCGAAGCAAGTTACCTCGGGAAAATTTAAAAACGCAATGCAATTGCCGAAATTGACGAAGATAACTTTGTCATGCTCGGTTAAGGATGCGCTTTTGAATCCCAAAGCCCTTGAAGCTTTGGCAGAAGACATGACTAAAATTGCGGGACAAAAAACTGCAATCACTAAGGCTCGTAAAGCGATCGCAAACTTCAAATTGCGCGCTGGCATCAACCTTGGTTGTGTCGTTACTTTGCGTGGAGCTCGAATGTATGAGTTCTTGGATCGTTTTATTACGATTGCTTCTCCTCGAATTCGAGACTTTCGTGGATACAGCGACAAGTCTTTCGACGGACGTGGAAATTATTCATTTGGTATCAAAGAACACACAGTTTTTCCGGAAGTTGATTATAACACCGTAGATAAAATTCGTGGATTTAACGTCACTATTGGAACAACCGCAAAAACTGATGAAGACGCTCTTGATCTTCTCAAGGGATTTGGATTTCCCTTCAAAAGGTAGAGTAAAGGAATAGATATGGTTAACGATCAACTATCAGATTTTTTGACTCGAATTCGTAATGCAGGAATGGCTCGTTCAACCAAGGTTGACGTACTAAACTGCCGAATGAATCGTAAACTTTCCGAAATTCTTACAGAGCAAGGTTATGTAAAAGGCTTCAAAGAAATCACCGGAACCGATATGCCAATGCTTCGTGTTTATTTGAAATACGAAAACGGCGATCTTCGCAAACCGGTTATTCAAGGATTGAAACGAGTTTCTAAACCCGGACTACGAAAGTATGTTCGTTCGGTTGCTATTCCTGAAGTTATGTCTGGCTTCGGATTGGCAATTATTTCTACATCAAAAGGTGTAGTTACCCATCGAGATGCAAAGAAGCTCGGTGTTGGTGGCGAATACCTTTGTTCAGTTTGGTAATGTGAGGAGAATGGTATGTCTCGCCTAGGAAAAATTCCAGTAGAATTGCCTTCAGGGGTAAAAGTAACCGTCTCCCAGAACAAAGTTCAGGTTGAAGGCGCGAAGGGTAAACTTTCGCTGCCAGTCCCAGCCGGAATTGGTATTCATGTTGAAGCAACACGAATCACAACCAGTCGTCAGTCAGATGACGGACCCATGAAAGCACTTCATGGAATGGTTCGATCTCAATTAGCTTCTATGGTTAAGGGCGTTTCAACTCAGTTTGAGAAGAAGCTTTTGATCAACGGCGTTGGATATCGAGCTGCAACTAAAGGTCAGACTTTGAATTTAACTTTGGGTTTTTCTCACCCAGTTAACTTTGAATTGCCGACTGGGGTTGCTTGTAAGGTTGAAGGCAACACGACTTTGATCTTGAACTCAGCAGATAAAGCTTTGCTGGGCGATGTTTGTGCAAAAATTCGAGCAATCCGTCCCCCTGAGCCCTACCAAGGCAAGGGTATTAAATATTCAGACGAAACCATTAGACGCAAAGCAGGTAAAGCTGCTGCAACGGCTAAGTAATTTAGGAGCTAAATATGGCTAAGAAGTTAAAAAAAGCTACTAACCCCAGACTAGTGATCAAAGCTAGTCGTCGAATGAGAATTCGAAATAAAGTCGAAGGTACTTCTGAACGTCCGCGTTTGTGTGTAACCAAGACTAACTCTCGGATGACCGTTCAATTAATTGATGACATCAAAGGCATGACGCTTCTGGCGGATGCAACTCCTGCGAAAAAGACTGCAAATCGTGATTTGGCTACCGCGCTTGGACAAAACGTTGCTAAGTTAGCAATTGCTAAGGGAATCAAAAAAGTTGTGTTTGATCGATCAGGAAATCTTTATCACGGACGAGTGGCTGCATTGGCTCAGGGCGCACGTGACGGCGGGTTGGAGTTTTAATGGCTGAATCAAGAATGGAATCACGAAAAAAAGAAGACGAATCGGGAATTATTGACCGAGTTGTTCACATCGGTCGAGTCGCCAAAGTTGTAAAGGGTGGTCGACGATTCTCCTTTAATGCTTTGGTTGTGGTCGGCGATCGCAATGGAAAAATTGGATACGGACTTGGTAAAGCAAGTGAAGTACCAGAAGCCATTCGCAAAGCTGGTGAAGCTGCTAAGAAAAGTATGTTTCAAGTTCCTGTTGGCCAAGACACTATCCCCCACCAAACTGTGGGTCGTTTCGGAGCAGGCAAAGTCATCTTATTGCCTGCAGGAACTGGAACCGGCGTAATCGCTGGTGGTACTGTTCGAGCAGTTATGGAATGTGCAGGAGTTAAAAACATCCTCACTAAGTGTTTGGGAAGTAGCAACCCACACAACGTTTTGAAAGCTACTGTGCAAGGTTTAAGAAAACTTCGTTCCAAGGAGCAATATAAAGCTCGATTGGCTTCTGAAGGCTAATTTGGAGTGTATCAAGTATGGCTAAAAAGATTTTTGTAAGACAAGTTCGAAGCACCACAAGAACTAACTTTACCCACGAGCGCACACTTGCTGCTCTTGGATTAGGTAAATTGGGTAGCTTTAATTTATTGGCTGATAGCAAAGCTGTTCGTGGAATGATCCGAGCAGTAGTTCAATGGTTAGAGGTTAAACATGTTTAAGCTAAATAATTTAAAGCCATCTCCTGGAAGCAATCATGCAACCAAACGTAAGGGGCGAGGTATCGGCTCTGGTCTTGGTAAGACTGCAGGTAAAGGGCACAAAGGACAACGCGCTCGATCAGGTCGCGGCAAAATTGGCCAAGCTTTTGAAGGTGGTCAAGTTCCATTGTCTCGACGATCTCCCAAAATTGGCTTCTCTAGTCCCTTGAAAGCAATTTCGATCAATATCAATACTGCAATGCTTGGTGATTTTGCAGGTAAAGAATTATCTCTTTTCGATTTAGTTCCTACCTCTAAAAAAGCTAATCCTCGTGTTCGAGTTTCAGTTTTTGGAAAAAGAGCCCCTCAGGCATTTCCGAAATCACTACAAGCTCATAAAGTTGCACCTGCTGCAAAAGCACTCTTGGAAAAAGCTGGAGTTAAGATTGAGATCTTGGCTCATCAAGACGGCGAACTGAAGAAAAAACGTACGAAAAAAGTCTAAACGCCTGTTTAGAAATACTTTTTTCTGCGAGCCTTGCGAATTCAGTAAAAATTTAGAAGATTATGACGGCTTACCTAAAAGGTAGGCCGTTGCTTGTTTTTAAAAAGGGAAATGAATGGACTCAAATCTTCGTAACAGAATCTTTTGGATGTTGTCGTTACTGTTTGTATTTAAACTTGGAGTTCATATTCCAACGCCCGGAATTGACGGAATTGCGCTGAGCGAATTTTTTTCCAAAAATGCGAGCAATACGGTTTTCGGACTTTTTAATATGTTTTCTGGTGGAGCTCTCGAACAGCTTTCCCTGTTTGGATTAGGAATCGGACCCTATATTTCAGCAAGCATCATCATGCAATTGGCGACAGTTATGTTTCCGAGTGTTGAAAAAATTCAAAAAGAAGGCGAATCTGGGCGCCGAAAAATTACCCAATGGACTCGTTATTTAGCTGTTGCCATTGCGTTGGTTCAGGGATTTTCGATAGCAACGGGCCTAGAAGGCCAAACCAGTCCTGACACTCAAGCGCCCATCGTATTGGATCCTGGAATGTTGTTCCGAGTGAAAACCATGATTCTTTTAACTACAGGATCGATTTTTGTAATGTGGCTGGGCGAGCAAATAACTGAAAAAGGTATCGGTAATGGATCGAGTTTGATCATTTTTACAGGCATTGCCTCATCTCTAATGGCGGGTGCTGGTCGATTAAAATTAGCAGTGCAGAACGATTCAATGACTGTTCCAATGGTGGTTATTTTGCTTGGGATCATGGTGGTGGTAGTCGCCTTTATCGTATTTGTTGAACAAGGTCAGCGAAGAATTCCCATTCAATATGCTAGGCGAATGGTGGGTCGAAAAATTTATGGGGGTCAGGACTCGCATCTGCCCTTGAAGTTGAACTCTGCAGGTGTGATTCCCCCAATTTTTGCTTCCACCTTGGTTATGTTTCCTGCAACTATTTTGAGTTTTTTTTCCAATCATGACTGGGCTATCCGCTTTAAGGATCTTTTCACTCCAAGTGGATTTGGATTCAACGTTCTTTACGTGTTGGGCATTTTCTTCTTTTGTTTTTTCTATACAGCTGTGACTGTAAATCCAAATGATTTAGCAGAAAATCTGAAAAAATTTGGTGGCTATGTTCCTGGTATTCGTCCTGGGAAACACACCTCTGATTTTTTTAACTCAATCATCACTCGATTGACCTTTTCGGGAGCCATTTATCTTTCGGCAGTTTGTGTATTGCCATCGATCTTGATCTCAACTTTCAATGTTGATTTTCATTTTGGTGGAACCACTTTGTTGATCCTGGTGGGTGTTGCCTTAGATACTATGAGCCAGATTCAGGCACACTTGATTAGCCAAAACTATGATTCTTTCTTAAAGCAGGCCCGTTTGCGTGGCCGTCGAGTTTGAGGTTGAGAGTGGGATCTCCATTATTGGTAATTTTGCTGGGACCTCCGGGATCGGGGAAGGGCACTCAGGCTAAAAGGCTGACGGCTCGTTTTTCCAATTGGAGTCATGTTTCTACTGGTGACTTGTTTCGGAAGGAAATTGCTTCAAAATCTGAACTTGGACTAAAAGTAAGTGAAACAATTGCCAAAGGAAACTTGGTTTCCGACGAGCAAACTAACCAGATTTTTGAATCTCAACTACTTAAAATTATTAAAGAAAAAGCTCCTGCAGTTATTCTGCTAGATGGCTACCCCAGGAACACTGCCCAGTCATCGGCACTTTTGAAACTCGTTAATCATACACAATTTCCAGCTCCGAAGATTTTGGAATTAGAAGTTTCTGAAGCTTCCGTATTGGATCGATTGGGTGGGCGACTTGTAAATACCAAAACTGGAAGGGTCTATCATTCAGTTTATTCACCTCCTAAAGTTGCTGGAATTTGTGATGAGGATGGATCTAAGTTGGTCCAGCGCCCTGACGATCGTCCTGAAACCATCAAATCGCGTTTTGCGCTCTATACTCGGGAGCGAAATGGGATCGTTGATGCGCTCGTTACGGGGGGCGTGGGGCTGGTAAAAGTTGCTGGATCAAGGGCTCCAGAGGCTATTGAACAGGAATTAGAAAATAAAATTAAAGGCTGGTTATAGGGTCAGTAAATACAATTGACTCGGAGAGAAATACGGTTAGAAGACTACGGGTTATTCTAAAGACCTTAAAGGTCTTTATTATTTGAAGGTTTAAAAAAATGAAAGTCAGAGCGTCTGTTAAAAAGATCTGTGAAAAATGTAAAATTGTTAAGCGTCGTGGTGTCTTGCGGGTTATCTGTGAGAATCCAAAGCACAAACAAAAGCAAGGCTAATTTAGGAAGCGAGGAAAAAACTTTTTATGCCACGTATTGCCGGTGTTGACCTTCCAAGAAATAAGAAACTCGAAATTGCACTTTTGTATGTGCACGGGCTAGGAAAAACTTCGATTAAGAAAATGCTTAAAGCACTTTCGATCGATCCTGCTAGTAAAAGTGATGTACTCGATGAATCAGCCGCAGCGTTGATTCGTGATTACTTAGAAAAAAATATCCAAGTTGAGGGCGACCTTCGGCGTAAGACAGGAATGAACATCAAGCGATTGATCGATCTTCAGTCTTACCGCGGAATTCGTCACCGAAAAGGATTGCCGGTTCGTGGCCAACGAACTCGATCCAACGCGCGAACTCGTAAGGGTCCTCGCAAAACGGTTGCTGGTAAAGCATCTGTTAAATCACTGAAGTAAGGTAAATGAGGATAGTTTAATGACGACGACCACAACTCAAACAGCAACAGCTGATACAGCAAAGAAGAAAAAATCCACCAAGAAGGTTCCTTCTCAAGGTGTGATTCACATCAATGCAAGTTTCAATAACACAATCGTGACTGTGACCGATCCTGCTGGCAACAGCTTGTTCTGGTCCACTTGCGGTAAAAAAGGTTTCCGTGGCGCTCGTAAGAGCACTCCATTCGCTGCGCAAGTTGCAACTGGTGAAGTCGCTCAATTGGCTTTCGATGCAGGAATGCGTGCAGTTGCTGTTGAAATCAAGGGACCTGGAGCTGGACGCGAATCTGCATTACGAGCAGTTGCCGCTGTAGGCTTAAGAGTTCTGAGCATTAAAGATGTAACCCCGATTCCTCATAATGGATGCCGTCCGCCGAAACGCAGACGTGTGTAATTGTAAATAAGTTTTATTTAGAGTTTGGACAGGAGCGATTGTAATATATGATTCAAGAAAACTGGACCTCATTGATTCGTCCGAAATTTGTAGAAGTTGATCGTAGCACTTTGACCCCTGTGTATGGTCGTTTCGTTGCCAAGCCTCTTGAACGCGGTTTTGGTCACACGGTTGGAAACGGTTTGCGCCGAATCCTTCTGAGCTCTCTTCAGGGCTGCGCGATCACTGGCATTAAGTTTGATGGCGTTTTGCACGAGTTCTCGACCATCAACGATGTCACGGAAGACATGGTCGATATTATTTTGAATCTTAAAGGCGTTCGCGCTCGATTGAGCGGTGTTTCTCAAAAAACCGTAGTGATCGACAAAAAAGGTCCGGGTATCTTAACCGCGGCTGATTTGGGCGTAGATGATTCCATTCAAATTTTGAATCCGACTCATCACATTGCGACTTTGGGCAAAGACGCTCACGTTCGTGGAGAAGTCACCATTCGGTGGGGGCGTGGCTACGTTCCTTCGGATCGTAACAAACAAGAAAATTCGCCAATCGGTACTGTTGCAGTCGATAGTATTTTCTCTCCTGTGACTCGAGTTAACTATTCTGTTTCAAACGCTCGCGTAGGACAGCACACTGACTTTGATAAGCTGACTATGGATGTTTGGACTGATGGTTCAGTTTCTCCAGAACAAGCTTTAGCTTACGCTGCAAAAATCATGAAAGACCAAGTTTCTATCTTCATCAATTTCGACGAAGGCGTTGAAGTTGTTGAAACTAAGAAAGAGTCTGGCAAAAGCGACATTAATGAAAATCTATTCAAAAGTGTTGAAGAGTTGGAACTTTCGGTTCGTAGCGCGAACTGTTTGCAAAATGCAAACATCCGTTACATTTACGAATTGGTTCAAAAAACCGAAGCCGAAATGCTTCGCACTAAGAACTTTGGCCGTAAATCACTGAATGAAATTAAAGATATTTTGAACAGAATGGGTCTTAGCTTGGGAATGAAGTTGGATCTATCTGCAGAGTTGATTGCTGAGAAGACAAAAGAACTTAAGCACACTCAAGAAGTTTGAGGTTTAGATAATGAGACACAGAAAAAGAACAGCCAAACTTGGAGTTAAAACCGATCATCGCAAAGCGATGCTGAGAAACTTGACCTTAGGTCTTTTGGAACATGGTCGTATTAAGACCACTGTTGCACGAGCAAAGCGTTTACGCTCTTTTGTTGAGCCGCTGGTTACTCGCTTGAAGAATCCTAGCGTTTCAAATATTCGCTTGGCTAATTCAGCATTAGCTAACCGAGCAGCAACTCTAAAAATTGCAAAAGAAATTTCTCCGAAATTTAGTGACCGCCCAGGTGGTTACACTCGAATCATGAAGCTTGCTACCCCACGTGTTGGTGATAATGCTTCATTGGCTTTGATTGAATGGTCTGATGAATCTTTGGTTCCAGCATATGCTGAAATGGTTGCTCCTAAAGGAAAAACCGAAAAGAAAGCAAAAGCTAAAACTGAAAAGAAGACTGATTCAAAAAAGAAGCCATCTAAGAAGACTGAGACCGAAAGTTCTGAAGGATAATCAGCCATCTTGAGTACCTTCTGAGATGGGACTGCTTCGATTCACTAAGCTTTTTATCATGCTTTCGGTCCCCATTTTTGGGGCCCTTTACGTTTATCAATTTTCTAATCAATCGCGAAAAATCATTCGTCCTTTTGAGCCTACAAAGATTCCAACCTTTGAAGTGAAGAGTCCCGGGAATTCAGAAATTATATCGCTCATTCCAACGTCGTCTTCAGTGACCTTGGTTAATTATTGGGCCACCAATTGTCCTCCATGTGTTGAGGAATTCCCTTCGATGTTAGAATTGCAGCGCCTGTTGGCTCCCAAGGGGCTTAAAATCGTTTTTATTAGCGTGGATGAGACTTGGGCTGATGTTGAAGCTTTCATGGCTAAATTCAATATAAAAGTGCCTGAGGGCCAGATGTTTTGGGATCCAACAAAATCAACAGCAAGTCGGTGGGGTTCCGATAAATATCCAGAGTCCTATGTTTTGAGGCCCGATGGGTGGATCGTGGAGAAGATTATTGGACAGCAAGATTGGACCCGCCCAGCGGTTTTGGATTATTTTAATGGTTTACTAGATAAGTTTGCGGGCTTGACTCCGGAGACAAAAATCAACTAGTTAATTTTGTGAAACTTAAAGAATAAAGGATAGGATCTGAATAAATGGCAAAACTAAGTGTTGTACTGAGAAACGAAAAGCGCAAAAAAATGGCTGACAAACAAGCCGAGCAAAGAAAAACTTTGAGAGCTCAATCGATTGATCCAAAGCTTTCATTTGAAGAACGCGCTGCTGCTCAAACATCACTACAAGGTTTGGCTCGAAATGGTTCTATGACTCGAGTGGTGGTTCGTTGCTCGATGACCGGTCGTGGTCGTGGCGTTTATCGTAAGTTTCAACTTTGCCGTATTAAATTTCGGGAATTGGCTCTTGAAGGCAAAATTCCTGGCGTGATGAAAGCAAGCTGGTAGTTTTTAGTTACTGTTAGACTGTAATTTTAGACCCTAAACTAAAATAATTTAAAGTTATAAAAGCCGAGCAACGGAGACGTTGTTCGGCTTTTTAGTTTTTACGAATCTCGTTTGGTCTTTTGCCGCACTTGTTTGCTTGGCCAAGTTGCTCTTAAAGGTGGGTTTTGACTTTTTTCTGCGAGAAAATAGGCAAGCTCATCAGCAGGGAACTTCACTTCAATAACGGAAATCTGGCAGACGCGCCGAGTCAGTCGGAAATCTGGATTCCAATTCGTTTAAGCCCATGGCATAGGCTGTTAAACTTGTGCTGTGAGTCCATGTGAAATTCGGCTGAGTCGAAAGGCTTTGCGAAATAATTTTGAGCTTTTGCAAAAGGTTTCAGGAAATTTTTCACTGTTTCCGGTGATCAAGGCCAATGCTTATGGTCATGGTGCAAGTTTGATCGGGCGCTGTCTTGAAGATGATTTTTCAGTAAATCAATTGCCTTTATTTTGTGTAGCGCAAACCCAGGAAGCTCTTGAACTGAGAAAATCTGGATTGAATCGTGAAATTTTAGTTCTTAGTTTTTTCGAAAAAGAAGATTTTGGATTGGCCGCGGAAAATAATTTTTCGCTAGTGATGAGTTCAACTCGGGATTTGGAATGGCTCCTCGAGCAAAGTCCTGCGGTACAAAAAAAGACTCGCCTTCATTTAAAATTTAACACTGGCATGAATCGTTTGGGTTTTAGTTCGGAGGAAACTACCGATTTACTTAGTGATGGGGGCTTATTTGATAAACTTTTGAAAAGTTCGGCGTCGATTGAAGGACTGATGAGTCACTTGGCGCGATCCGAAGAAGATCCCAAAATCATGTCTCATCAGCAGGGGCAGGATTTAGAGGCGATTGTGAGCCGGGTGAATAAGCGACTTGGAGACTCGGGTAGACCCGCTTGTCGGTGGGTTCATTTGGCTAATTCAGCATCCCTGGATCGTGGACTGCTTCCCGGAGTGGCCAATGCAGGTCGTCCCGGTTTGCGACTCTTGGGTGCCTTTCAAGATGTGGCCGATTTGAAGTCTGCTGAGACTGCCGGAGTGAAATTTATACCAGTTTTATCGATGCACGCTCAATTGCGCAAAGTGTTCGAGGTTCCGGCTGGATCGGGTGTGGGCTATGGCCAACGTTTTAAGGCCACTCGTAACAGTCTGATTGGCACTTTGGGGATGGGATATGCCGACGGAATACGTCGTCAGTGTTTGACTCAAACTCAGTCAGCGCTTGTTAAAAGCGTCTCGATTTTTGGGACCAGAGTCCCAATTGTGGGGACTATCTCTATGGATATGGTTGGCATCGATTTGAGTGAGCATCCGCTGCGAGAAAAAATTCAGAAGGATTTTAAAACTCAAAGTCCGATCTGGGGAACTTGGATCGGCGAAGGCTTGGCTATTGAAGAAATCGCCGGTTCTTTAGGAACAATCAGTTATGAAATTTTTTGTGGTTTGAATCGAAGAATCAAACGGAGTGTTGTCGAATGAATTTTTTAAGACAATCTTTAGGCCGAATTTTTAATCCCTTTGTCGGGCCGATTACCGGGCTTGGACATTACGGAATCTTTGTTTTCGAATCGCTCCGATGGATCGTTCGGCCGCCTTTTCGAATGAGAGTGTTGATCGATGAAATCGAATTCATCGGAAATGAAAGTTTATTCATTGTTGCTTTGACTTCAATTTTTACCGGTGCAGTTTTTGCTTATCAAAGCTGGCTGGCTTTTGATTTGGTGGGAACTGAATCGTTGGTAGGTGCAAGTGTCGGTTTGGCTTTAGTTCGTAATTTGGGACCGGTGATGACATCAATTGTCGTTGCTGGAAGAGCCGGAGCGGCCATTGCCGCACAAATTGGCAATATGCGAGTCACTGAACAATTGGATGCCTTGGAGGTGATGGCCATTTCCCCCAAACAATATTTAGTGCTCCCTAAAATTTTAGCGGGCGTGATCTGCTTGCCGCTGCTTGTTGGATTTTTTGATTTGATCGGAAACTTAGGGGGCTATGTCGTAGCGGTCTATGTCTGTAACATCGATAAGGCTATCTATGTTGAAAAATTGAAATTTTTTCTAGCACCTTGGGACTTCTACCACGGCATCATTAAGGCCTTATTTTTTGGATTCACGCTCACTTCGATTGGTTGTTATAAGGGATTTTATTGCAAAGATGGCGCGCAAGGAGTGGGGCGTGCGACCAATGAGGCCGTGGTTTTCTCGTTCGTTACAATCTTAGTGATGGACTATTTTTTGAGCATCTACATTCCTACCGGGATTCGAACTCAAGGATGATGCGATGGAAAAAATAATTGAATTAGAGTTTCGTGATGTGTTTAAACATTTTGCAGGATCTCCTCATCCGACATTAAATAAGCTCAATTTATCTTGTGAAAAAGGGAAGATCCACGTTTTGATCGGACACTCCGGAGCTGGAAAAAGCGTAACCCTTAAACACGCCCTAAAATTAGTGGATCCAGACGGGGGTCAAATTTTTGTCAAAGGCGAGGACATTGGACAAATAAAAGAGTCCGGTTTGAATGGATTGCGTAGTCATTTTGGAATGCTGTTTCAAAACTCGGCACTCTTTGATGGACTTTCGGTGAGTGAAAACATTTCTTTTCCGATGCGCGAAAAATTTCCCAAGCTTTTAGAGTCGGAATATTTAAACCGAGTTGACGAGTTGTTGGCTTCAGTGGGTTTAGATGGTCAGCAAGACAAGATGCCGTCGCAATTATCTGGAGGTATGAGAAAACGAGTGGGGTTGGCCCGCGCCATATGTTTGAAGCCCTCTATCTTGCTTTTTGATGAGCCAACCACGGGGCTTGACCCCCAAACTGCGGATTTAATCGATCGTCTAATTGTTCAAACTTCGCGGAATCTTGGCGCTACTTCTTTGATTATTTCGCACGACGTTCATGCCGCACTTCGATTTGGCGATTTTGTGAGTATGATATGGGAAGGGAAGATCATTGAGACCGGCAGTCCCGACGAAATTCGTCGATCGGCTAATCCAGTGGTTCACCAGTTTTTGAAAAGCGCTGGAGCGTTATGAAGGCACCCTCAAAAAATCTCAATCGAGAATTCCAAGTTGGTGTTTTTATATTTTTTGGTTTGCTCATTGTTGCGGCTTTTTCATTTCGGATCACCCAAACGCCCATTTTTCAGCAAGGCACGGAATTTTCAACTTATTTAAGCGATGCCACCGGATTATTTGAACTTTCTAAAGTCAAAATGGCTGGCATCGATGTCGGAATCATCACTAAAATTGAATTAGAAAATCGCAAGGCGAGAATTTCTCTGAAAATTTATCCCGGACTGGAAATCCCCTCGAATGCCAAAATTGTGCCCCGGCCACTGGGAATTCTAGGAGATAAATACTTGGAGGTGGTCATTCCGGCCTCGGAAAAAATTCAGGAGAGCGACGGGAAAACTTCCTTCAATGAGTCACTGTACCTATTGGATGGGGTAGTGACTTGGGTTGCAGATCTTTTGGTTCCGTCGGCATACGGACAAAGTAAAAATTTAAAAAAGGGATCGAAGGTTATTGAATCGGTTGATTCACCGGTAACCATTGATGACCTGACCCGTGAGTTGTCAAAAGTTGCTGAAGATATGAAGGCCATTTCCGAAAGCTTGCGAAAATTGGTCGAAGGTGGAGATCCTAAAAGTCCAATCGGCCGAACCCTTCGAAATACCGAAGAAGTGACCGGCGAATTGAATTCTATTCTTAAATCAAATTCCAAAGACATCACTGGCTTGATTGGTTCTTTGGGACGAGTGAGTCGAAAATTAGAACGAGTCTTAGATAGTGTCGATCGAGGACAGCTCGGTGATGACATTAATAATTTGGCACGCTCGGCAGAAAATCTAGGAAAAACATTGAAAAGCATCGAATCGATTTCGTCTAAAATCGATAAGGGTGAAGGTAGCCTCGGACGTTTTATCAACGACCCGACAACAGCTGCAGAACTTAATAAAGCATTGGTCACGGTTAACAGCGCCTTGGATCGCGCCGAACGAACTAAAATTTTTATTGAGGCCTTGCCCGAGTATTCTCCACAGACGCGCGAAACAAAAACTTTTGTGGGCTTGCGATTGGCGCCTCGGGAAAACAGTGCTTATTTAGGACAATTAATCATTGATAGTGAGGGTTCACGAAGCAAAAAAGTAACCACTGAAATCGTTAATGGTGGTGCTCCTACTGTCACTGAAACTTCTGTTGAAGATCGAAATTCCTTTAAATTCTCGCTTCAATTCATCAAGCGAGTTTATAATTTGGCCTTTAGGTTGGGAATTTTTGAAAGCACCGGCGGAGTGGCTTTGGATTTTTATCTATTGCGAGATCGCATTCACCTTGGAACGGAGTTTTTTGATTTTTCCAAGGAGTATCACGCGCAAGCTAATTTGAAGGTTTATGCTGATGTTCAGTTTGCCCCGGTTTTGTTTGTTCGTGCTTCGGTTGAAAACCTACTGGCTTCACCTAGTTACTCGGTAGGCTTGGGAGTTAGCTTCTCAGATGAAGATTTGAAAACGATTCTTTTGCTTCCGGGAGTTCGTTAAATGAACGACGAATCCGGAGATGATAATGATCCAAAGAACACCATAACCAGTGAATTGCAGACCGATGACTTAACGCTAACCTCTAATGATCAAAATTACGGTGAGTCTGATCGCTTGCGCTCGCAACATTTGAAGAGCTTGCTGGGTTCGGCGGGGCTTCGGACTCGAGCCGAAATGGAATTTCTCGTTCGGATTGATGCACGCGAGGCATCTACTGAATTTTTGAATCGCTATGCTAAAAAAGTTGGATCCTATCCTAATTTTCAAGTCACTGGTGAAGACACCTCATGTATCTTAGGGCCGGTCAATGAGCCTCAATTAAAGGAATGGACTGACAGTGGTTATTTAACTGCAAGTGCTTTAGTTCAGAAACCATTTGATCGTTGGAAAGAAATTGGAACGGTTTTTCCGGATTGGATTTTTCGAATGGGAGTGGGAGAGTTCACTCAGACTGGAGAATTTGATTCTGATTCAGATGAACGAGACAGCACTCGTTCGGGGCGTGAGTTAATCCGTGATGTAGACATCACCATACAGATACCAGAAAGTATTGTGCAACGAACGTCCGTTCGTAATGTCATTAATCAAAAATCTGCTTCTGATAGTTCAGATCGTGTAAAAGCAGTGCCTCCACCACTCTCGCCGACCTTCATTGCTGGAATTGTTTTTGTAGGAGTCATCACCATCGTGGGAATTTTTTACGTGGGTGGTGGAAAGTTTCGAAAAAACTCGACAGTTAATTACGAGCCCATCAAATCTGTTCCGACTCAAAATGTTGAAATCACACCTAGTCCTGGCGTCGTTTTGGAGTCTGACTGGCCGGCAAATTTGCGTCCACTGAGCTATGAAGAAATTAAATCTGGTTCTGAGTTTCGTTTGAAAAGCGTGGCTTCGGTCCTCAGTTCTTTTGAGCGCGGAATGCGCACGCTTGATGAACGCGACAGTGTTACATTGCGACGAGCCGCAGATCCAGGCGCGGCCTCTTTTGATGGAAGAAAAGTTGCGAGTAATTTGTTAGCCGCGTTTTTATTCTTAGATCAAAAAAATCTAAAGGAAGCCCGGGCTCTATTAGAGGGAGCTCGAGAGTTAGATCCCAAAGACCCAATAACTTTGATCAATCTAGGTTTGCTTGAGTACTCAGAAAGAAATTATCCAGCGGCTATCGAGAACTTTCAAATTGTTTATCGATTGCGGCGCGATGCTTACGACTGGTTGATGTCTTCTTTGATTGGATTGGCGCTTTTTGAACAAGGCAAGAATGAAGAAGCGAATCAGAATTTTAACGAAGCTTTGAATCGTCGTCCCTCCAATCCGATTATTTATGGACTTTGGATTAAGGGACTGCTGGGTAACAAGAAAGCGGTGAGTTCTGAGGTAAATGCTTTGCTGCAAAAAGCGCTGTGGTCTGATTTTGATATTTTGAGAGATTCTCCATTGCCGGCTCCGATTTTTATTCCGTATATCGATGTTTTGTATGATGAGGGCTGGGCAAAAGCATTAAAAATGCCTGGTCTTAATTTAAGCGCAGGAAAAAAATTGTTCATTGAATGGTTCCAAGCGCGAGATCGACCCACTGGTAAAGTTTGGAATGATTTGCGAGAGCTACTAGTTCGGGATGATGATGTTCAATCCAAATTTTTGCTGGCTTATATGTTGAAGGAATCCGGTCGAAGTGAAGAAGCCGGAGATGTCTTGCTCAAATCAATAGGTGCTTTGTCAGGCGAAAGGACCCTGGTGGGTTCTGCTCCGTGGTCTTTTGCAGGAGAGTTGCTTTTAAGACGTGGTTCTATTGATGAAGCGGCTCGTTATTTCAATGCGGCACTTGAGAAAAATCAAACCGATGCCGCGGCCTTAAACGGTTTAGCGGTGATTGCGCGATCACTTGGAAATTATTCGACTGCCGAACAAAAATTCGATGAGGCCTCAAGTCTTGATCATTTTTTTATTCCCGCGAAAATGCGCGTTTCCAGGTCTAAATGGCAAGACCGATTTAAATAAAATTTCGCTCGGAATTTGTTCAATTGGCCAGCCCATTTTTTTTAACTCGGCAGCTAGCCCTTGGAGAATTCGCTTGGTTTCGAATTGAATTTCTTGACGCCAAACTGGATCCTTCACGGAAAGATGGAGGACCGGAACTTGGCCATTTTTATGAATTCCCAAAAACTCTGCATGTTGCGCTATGACCGGTCCCGCTGTTTTTTTCCAGGCAGCTATGGCCTGTAAAGGCCCAAAATCCTTTGAAATTTCACCAAAGCTTTTGGGCAGGTTTTTGTGGTAACTCATTTGAAGTTTCCGATGCTATCCAATTTGCGGGACTTGTGGCAAGCTCGGGCCCAAATGACTTTCCCACGTGCCTTTTCTTTGGTTCTTAGAGCTCGGTATCGGGGAACGTTGCTACTCTTACTTTTGATTTTAAGTGGTTGTGCTTATCGAGTGGCTCGTCAGGAACTTCGACTCGTTCCAGGTGAATCAGAAATCAGAAACTATCAATTGGCGATTCCAGTTTTTGACAACCTCAGCAGCCGAACTTCAGGTTCGGAATCGGTGCTGACGGATGCCTTTAGAAGTCGCTGGGCTCGAGTTTCAAACGTCAGCATCGTTAATTCGAATTCTGAGTTATTTTTACTGGGAAAAATCACTGAGTGGAGTTTGAATTCAGGAAGAGACTTGTTCACGGGCACGGCCGTAACCCAGTCTTTCGGGGGGCTGTCGGAATTGCAGAGCTCGGTTGCTAACATGGTTTTGCACGTGGAAATTAAAGTTGAGTTGCTTCGAAATGTTGGGGGTGCTCAACAGGTCATTTGGTCGAAAACATTAAAGGGCTCCAAGAGCTTCGAAGCTTATAATCGTTTGGACGAAAAAAGTGGATCGTCTAGTTCTCCAATGATTCAGGAATCTCGAGAGCGATTGGCTTTGCGCCGATTGGCCGAAGATTTAGCGAACTCTTCGATCGAATCTTTTCGGGAGAATTTTTGATGGCGGCCTCTGCTGAAATTTTTTTTGAAGGACTCTGGAAAGGAAATTTTCCCGAGTTCATTCAAATTCGTGGAGAGAATCCGTTTTTAGAGCGAGAGCTGCGCACATCTTTTAAAAACTTAGGCTTTGATATTTTCCGCGAAGATTTGAAAACAAGCTCGCCAAATGGAGCGCTAGAAGACATTGGGCTGGCTACTTCTTTGTTTCAACCTCGTCGCGTGCTTTGGGTTCAATCAAAAACTGGTAGCGATAAATGGAGCAAAGAGGGACTGCGAATTTGGAACCGAATTGTTTCCAATGCAGACCCCGAAACTATGGTTTTGATTTTTCAAATCACCACAGCACCGTCGGGTGCCAAGAAAACTAAGTCTAAAGATGACTCTCCGGCTGCCGAATTTATTAATTTTCAAGCAGTCGACAAAACTTTCTGGCTTGAGCAATTGAATTTGCGGCGCAAAAAATTCTTAGATCCCGGGCGCCGCGGATTCATCATGAATTTGGATCTTGATTTAATGGCTATGGAAAATGCGGTTGAGCTTTGGTCTTTAGGTGGCGATGGGTGGGCGACTGATAATTTGGGTTGGGCTTCTAAAGGTGGCTCCTCGGCAGCGATCAATCCCTTAGGAAATTCCTCGGCAAATCCAAGTTTTGCTTGGGTTGATGCAGTGTTGGATGGAAGAGAATCCGAAGCTGCCTTGCTATCGAAAGAATTATTGAATGGCGGCGGTGAATTCTTGATGCTGCTCGGGCTTTTGACGAAATCTTTGAAAATTTGGGCCATGCTCGAAGAGGGAAGAGTCGATTCTACTCAACCACCCTTTTTAGTTAGTAAACTTCAAAAGGTTCGCAAGACTTGGCAGCAGCGTGAGGGCAATTCGGCGGCGGCACTTCAGCGAATTTTGCACTGGTGCGCGAATTCGGATTTCTGGATAAAGAGCAAGCCAGTAGATGACGAATCACTAATGCTGAGAATTTCTGAAAGCTCTCGTTCGCATCGATAAAAAAAATCTCAACTAAAATTTGGACAATAAAAAACCCGCGCTAGGAAAATTTCCTAATGCGGGTTCAAATATGAAAATTATTTTTTGCTAGCTTTAGCTTTTACTGCCTTAGGAGCCGCAGCGGCTTTCGGTGCAGCTTTTGCTGCTTTAGCAGCGGCAGCTTTCGGAGCAGGAGCAGCGGCTACAGGAGCGGCCGACATTCCATTCAAAGACGTTTGCAGACGCGAAATGCGTCGTGCTGCATTTTTCTTATGAATGATTCCTTTTGAAGCGGCTTTGGCCAATTCTGAAATCGCTTGTTTCACGCTTTCAGGGCTGGTCTTAGCTTTGCTTTGAACTTGGTCGCGCGCAGTTTTGATAAAAGTTTTAAAACGGCTGCGGGCCTTTTTGTTTCTTTCGGTTTTACGAGTTGTTTGACGAATTCGCTTTTTTGACGAGACTGTATTTGCCATTGAAAGGGACTTACTGTTTTTTGCTAATCAGTGTCAAGTCTATGTTTTCCTTCGGGACCTGAGCTCGGACTTAGCTTGTTTCCATTGCTCTTCAAGTTCATCCCGTGGAATCGCTTTCCAATCACCGGAAGCTCGCGCAGGATCTTTGGATTGCAGCTGTTTTTCAACGGTTTCAAAGCGATTGATGAACTTGTCGTTGGCTAAGGCCAGGGCTTCTTCGCTTGAAATTCCAAGATGGCGGGCCAGTTGAACCACCGAGAAAAGCAGATCACCTAGCTCTTCTTTGATGGCGGGTTGATTGGTTTTTTCGGAGTGCATTTCGTCCTTAAGTTCTTGAAGTTCTTCTGAAATTTTATCTAAAACTTCAGCAGGCTCGTTCCAGTCGAAATTATGCTGCCCACTTCTTTCGCCAATCTTATGGGAGCGAACAAGTTCGGAAAGGCAGCTTGAATACTCTAAAAAGTCACTGGTTTTGGAGGCCAAGTTGTTGTTTTTTCGGGCCGCTAATTTTTCTGATTTCTTGCGGTTTCGCCACTCCAATAGCACTTCTTCGAGGGTCCAAGATTTTTGCGATTGCACGGGATCAAAAACATGGGGGTGGCGATCAACGATTTTTTGAGTCCATGAATCGAGGTTAGTAGCCACGCTGCGGCCGCTGGATTCGCTCAAGAGGATTAGGTGAAGGACGGATTGAAGCCAAAGATCTCCGAGCTCGTCGATGGCTTCAAGGCCAGGGTTGGGGTTTTGCGAAGGCTTGCGAATGGCTGCCATAAGCTCGCCAACTTCTTCTTTTAAATAGGGAAAGAGGCTCTCGTGAGTTTGGGTTTTGAGCCAGGGACAGGCCTTGTCCCCCCGAAACATTTGATTCACTGAGTTAAAATACTTCCACAACGCTTCCGAACTTTGGCTCATGGGCTAAGAAATTATGTCAAAAGAACCGAAATAACTATGAGAAAGCATGGGAAAAATCGAAGAAAGCCAGCAGCAGGAACTGAGAAACCTGCGACCCTCAAAGTGGAGCCGGCTCAAAGCCGTTTTGATTCGTGTGAACAATCGCGTTCACTACGTCGAAGCGCTTCTGAGCGTGGTTTTAGTTTTGTTCATCGCGGCCATGCTCGACGAGCGATTAAATCCTAAGTCGATTGATTTCGGATTAAGGAGCTCTTCCTTGTGGGTGGCTGTATTGGCGGCGCTTTCACTTTGGTGCACTGTTATTTTCTTCCGCCGCCAACTGCAATCGGTTTTGCAGTCCACTAAAGATAGTTTGGTCACGATCCTTTTGCTGCTGACCAGCGTGGCGGCTTTTAAAATCACTTTAATTTTTCAAATGGACATCATCGCCGGATATTTTCTGTCAGTTCCGAAATCTTTTTTTCTATTTTTAATTCCGATTGCAGCCCCAGCCATGATTCAGCGAATGCTTTTCAGCGGAAGCTTGATTGTGCTTTTCAATGTCTTGCACGCTTTGTTCTTGGGATTTTTGCTGGAGCAGGCCTTTCAGTATGGAATGTATGTTTTTTGTGTTTCGATCATGGGTGCGTTGTTTGTTTCGCAAACACGAACTCGCAATTCGGTTCATCTGGCGGGATTTCGAACCGCGATTGTTTCGGCGATTGCTGCGGCGGTGACTTCGCTTTCCTGGGGTGCCGAACTGCCGATTTATTCTGATTTCGTTGCCAAGGGCATGAACTTTAATTTTTCGATGTGGGAAATTGCTGGATGGAGCGCGCTTGGTGGATTCATTGGCGGATGGGTGTCTTCGGCATTGGCGATGGCGGTGACTCCGCTGAGTGAAATTGTGCTCGATTACACGACCGATTTAAAATTGGTTGAGTTGTCGCGGATGGATCATCCGTTGCTTCGCGAGTTAGTTATGAAGGCGCCCGGAACTTATCACCATTCCATCATTGTTGGATCGTTGTCCGAGGCTGCGGCTGAATCGATTGGGGCCAATGCTTTGTTGGTACGGGTCGGAAGTTACTATCACGACATCGGTAAAATCGGTCGAGCGGAATATTTTGTGGAAAACCAAACTCGTGGTTACAACCCTCACGATCACATCCGTCCGAGTTTGTCGGCCAAGATTATTATTTCGCACGTGAAGGATGGAAAAGCTTTAGCCGATGAATATAAATTGGGGTCGGCGATCAGCGATTTCATCATGCAACATCATGGGCGTTCGTTGGTTTCTTATTTTTACAACAAAGCCAAACAAGAAGCCGCGCAACCAGATTCAGAAGTCAATGAGTCGGAAATTTCCGAAGAAGATTATCGATATCCTGGACCCAATCCGCAAACTAAAGAGGCGGCGATCATGGCATTGGCGGATTCTTGCGAAGCGGCCACTCGGTCTTTGATCGATCCGACTCCGGCGCGCATTGAAGCGATGGTCACAAAAATCATCACTAAAGCTCTTAATGATGGTTTGCTCGATGAGGCTGAAATCACCCTGCGAGAATTGCGCTTAGTGGCCAAGGCCTTCAACCGAATTTTAATGAGCATCCATCACAGCCGCATTCAGTATCCGAACCAAGAAGAGGGCATGCCTCCGCAAAATGTGACCTTCTTGGGGAAAAATGTTAAATCCTGATTCGCTTGGCATTTCGAACCGATATTGAATATTCAATTGCAAAAAGTGATTTGCCGTTGTCAGCCGCTCAAATAAAAAATTTAGCGCGACTTCTCAAACCACTCGGATCGAAGTTGCCCAAATACAAAGCCTGGAGAAAAATAATGGGTTGCGAGCCTGATGCTTGGGCCATTTTGTTTTGCGATGATTTGGAAATGCGGATTTATCAAAAAAAATTTCGCAAATTAGATCGAACCACGGATGTGTTGAGTTTCCCGGCTTTTGAACGAAGTGGGCTTAATGAGTTGTATTCGAAATTGCCTAAAGGCCAGCGGAGCTTGGGCGATGTTGTGATTTCGATGCCGGCGGTGGTCCGCGGGGCTAAGCGCGCTCGTCGTCCGGTGGCTGCCGAGTTAGTAGAGGTTTTAATCCACGCTTATCTGCATTTACTGGGTTTTGATCACGTGGTGGGCGCCGGGGTGGGCGCCAAAGATGCTCGAGAAATGAAGGCGCTTCAAAAGGCTTTGTTTAAAATGATTTTTCCCCAACTTTCGTGAGGCAATAATATTGAAGGATTGATATTGCGCGATTGATGGGCTGGCCGCTTTGAGACTATAAGGCAGGAATGTCATCCATATTACCGGACCCACTTCCACGAAACGCAAAGGACTTGGCTTTGTTGCTCAAGACTTTGTCCGATCGAACGCAGACTCTGCGGAGGTCTCTTTGACGTCGAAATCAAAACACGACGTTATTCGGAAATCGATGCACTAGAAGAAAATCCAGAATTCTGGAACAACAATCGCCAAGCAACCACCATTCAAAAAGAAAAGGCTTCGATCAAAACGGTTTTAGAACCTTTCAAAGAATTGAGCGGGAAGGTTGATGACAGCCAAACTCTTTTAGAATTGATGGGTGAATCTGGAAGCATTGATGACGACTCGTTGAATGAAATTCATGGGAATTTCCACAACGCTGCTAAAATTTTGCGCGATTTAGAGTTACGACAAATGCTCGGTGGGGAAACCGACGGTAGTGATTGTTATTTGAGTGTTCATGCCGGAGCCGGTGGCACTGAGGCCTGTGACTGGGTGGGCATCTTGGCGCGGATGTATCGCAGATACGCAGAAATTGCCGGATATAAATGTTCGGTGGTGGAATTTACCGAAGGCGATGGCGCCGGTTATCGAGCGATCACTTTTGAAATCAATGGATCTTTTGCCTACGGATACTTGAAAGCCGAAGTGGGTGTTCATCGATTGGTTCGTATTTCGCCTTTTGATTCCAATGCGCGACGGCATACGTCGTTTGCCAGCGTTTTCGTCTATCCGGTGATCGACGATGACATCGAGGTCACGGTCCGTGCCGAAGATTTGCGCGTGGATACTTATCGAGCGGGTGGCGCGGGTGGCCAGCACGTAAACAAAACGGATTCTGCTGTTCGTATGGTGCATTTGCCGACCGGCATTGTGGTTCAGTGTCAGGCCGAGCGATCGCAAATTCAAAACCGGGAAAAGGCCATGAAGATGCTGAAGGCTCGATTGTATGAATTGGAAGTTCAGCGTCGAAAGACTGAAGCCGACAAACTTCACGCCGATAAAAAAGAAAACGCATGGGGATCGCAAATTCGAAACTACGTTTTGCAGCCTTATCAATTGATCAAAGACGTTCGAACGGGGATTGAAACCAGCACTGTGCAAAAGGTTTTAGATGGCGAGATTCAAGAGTTCATAGAAGGTTACTTGATGGGCCGGGTGAATCCGAAGGGCGCCGAGAGCGGCGACGAGCTTTAGGATTTCAGATTGAGTTATTTGTGGCCAGGTAATTTTTTGGGTTCGTTCAGGTTCGGTTTTTGAGACGAATCTTTGTCGACTCCACTTTCAAATAATTGAAGACCAGAAAGACACTCCGCTCGGCGTTTCTCAAGAAGCTCGATTTTAAAGATTTCATCAGACGCCAGGGCCCTTTCGACGGCTGACGGCACCATGTTGTTAAATTTTAAAACGTGGTAATCACTTTCCGCGTGTCTTTCTAGCGACAAATATGGATGCTGGTAAACATGAACGATTGAATCTCCTGCAGCCATATTCAAAAAGGAAACTCTTTGAAATCGCGGGGGGGATTCTTCATTTAGGTCTTTTTTGATCGCCAGTGCTTCTTTTCGATCGTAGGGCATGACTCCAGAATCTTTAATGAAAACTCTGCCGATGCTGCCGAGGGTGAAGGCGTCTTCGGCGAGGCTAATGCTAACGTTGCTTTTGGGGCCAATAATGCGCTCGGCGATGCTCAGCAATTGCGCTCCTTCTTTATCCAATAATGAAATCGCAAGGGGCGCAGTCGTGCTGGAGCTAATCATTTTTCTTTCTTTTGAGAGATTCTGCCATCGTTGAAAGGATTGTAGAAACTCGGGATTTTTGCTTAGTGAGTTGAAGGCTTCAGTTAATTCCTTATTTCCCTGAGCGATTTCAATCGCGGAAAATTCTTTGAACTCTTTGAGTTTTTTTGCTTTTTGGATTTCAGCGGCGCCTAATTCTTTGATCGTTTGATTTAGATCGGCGCGACAAGCTTGGGCCAGCGCAGGATAGGCTGGGGCGGATGATTTTGCTGGTTGTCCCATACTAATGGTTGGTGCGATTAAAAGTAAGGCGGCCGTAATGAATGAATGCTTCATAAAATTATCCTGCTTTTTTAAGTTTATTGAGAGTTTCCGCGGAATCTTTTTTAGCGGGGTCGAGAAACATTTTGATAAAAATTTCAAAATAATGAGGATCGAATTTTTTCGAAATGCTTTCGCGCATCAGGCCCAGGGCGGCCAAGCTATTGCGCGGAGGCGAGTAACTGCGTTTGGTGGTCAGTGCCGAGAAAGCGTCGGCGATCGATGAAACTAAAACTGCGGGCTCAAGCGTCGAAGCCACGACCCCTTTGGGATAGCCACGGCCAAGTAAGTCTTCGTGGTGGGCTTCGGCAACGAGCGGAATGATTGGATCCAAATTTTTGTGCTTGATCAAAATCTCGTAGCCAAAGCTCGGGTGCTTTTTCATTTGCTCCCATTCGTTGGGCGAGAGCGGACCTTCTTTGTTAATGATCGCAGGATCAACCATGCATTTGCCGATGTCGTGGAGCAATCCGGCCAATGCGATGTTGGAAATTTCTTCTTTAGTCCAACGACCAACCGCCATCGCAAGCGCGGCACAATAGGCGGAGACTCCGACTGAATGGGCATAGGTGTATTGATCGTGATTAGAAAGTTCAACCAAATGGATGAAGGCGTGCTTTTGTTGCGAAATGAATTTCACGGTTTCTTCGGAGAGGTCTTTGGCGGCGACCATAGCAGTGGCCGACGAAGGGTCTTTGATCAGGCGATCGACAATTTCAACCGCGTAATCATTTAGCACCGATGCTTTTTCGCGCACCGAATAGCTGCTTGAGCCGACAATGCTGCTGATGTTTGATTCCAAACTTTTGTAATATTTTTCGCGGTCCAATCGACCGATGTAGAGATAGGGAAATTTTCCTAAAAAGCGTCCGACCAGGGCCGGAGTCAGTGCCATATTTCGAGGTTTCACCAAGAAAAAAGCGTTGCCCGCTCGAACGTATAGTTCCAGTTCTTGTGCCAATCCGGTCATCAGACCTTCAATGGATACGGGGATGTATTCACCCTTTTCGTCGCGGTGATTGGGCATTTGAAAATCGGGTGGAACCATAAAGGACTTATCGTCGTAAATGACCGGATTCTTGAGAGGCTTTGGGCCTCGCCCAATGACGCGCGTGGTCCAATTCTAAATAGCAGCCTTTTCTAAATATTTTCCAGAAAGAGGTCGATAGGAATCAAGATGAAAGCCCGTGTCTTAGCGTTCTTTAGCAATTTGAAAAAAACTTGGGCCGAGTTTCAAGAAGCTTGGGCTTGTCCGCGGCGCGGATTGGCACTGCGTTTTGTATTCGTGATCATGTTTTTTGCGGTGGGCGCTGTAAGTTTTGTAGGCCTACGCTTGATCCGAAACACTCAGACCCGATTGGCTAAACTTGAGGGTAATCATGGTTCTCATGGTGCTCACAAAAGCGAGCACGCTTCGGCGGAGTCTGGTGACGGTGAAGAACACGCATCTGCTGGTGGTGAGCATGGTGACAAGAGCGGTGGGGCTTCTCCTGGAATTTTTGTGGCCCCCATTCCCCAGAGCATTGAAGACCGTACAGACGGAGTTCAAGAGGCTGATAAAGATTTAGTCGAGCCCGATGAAGCTGCACGAGGCTTGGCGAATTTGAGTCCTACAGAAGCCAAGGTCACTCCCTACAACCCTTTCTTTAAAATTTCAGGAATCGTGACCACCACTGCCGATGAGGGCACTCAGTTGGCGAGAGTGGCTGCAGTCGTGACTTTGGAAGTTGATAGTTCGGAAGCGATGCTCGAACTTGAGAAAAAACAGGGCGAGCTTAAATACATGATTGCTTCATTGATTTCTGAGCAATCGAGCGTCACTTTACGAACCCCCGCGGGCAAGGACAAATTGAAGACCGATGTCTTTAAACAAATTAATTATCAGTTGCAGAACGGCAAAATTAAAGACGTTTTGATTGAAGATCTGATCATTCAATAGTGCGTTTGAATTGTTTAAGAGACGAAAAATATTAAGTATTTTCAAATAATCTAAAGTTAGACACTGTGCGTTATGTCTGCTAAAAGCACCTTCCATGGAATCGATGCTTTCAAAATTACTTTTGGGAATGGGACTCTTCTGTTCGGGCACAGCCTTGGCCGGTGCTGGAGGCCCTTTAGCCGCGGCTAAGGATTTAGATTGGGTTCAAAATTTAGCGATTCCAGAAACGCTTCCCGAAGGAAATCGTCGTTACATCGCGCACAATTTTGAAGAAGCGGCTTATTATTTCCGCGGTGAAAAGCTCGATTTCATCATTAACTTAAATTATTCAGCTCAACTGCAAGCTGTTTTCGATGGTGAAAAACTGCAAGCATTGAGTTGGCCTGCGAATTCGAGCTCGCTCGGATTAAGCTTCAACACCGATCATGAACGTGATCCTGCCACCCGAGAGAAATTGGTGGCCTTGTTTTTACTTTGGTACGTTGACCAGACGGTTCCAGCTTATCTCCATGGGAAAAAAGCCCAAGAAAGTTTGGAAATTAAAGTACGCCGCGAGAAAATGCTACAATCCTATGGGGAATACCGAAATTTTGTACAAAAAAAATTAAGTCCGATGTTTCTGCAGCTTGCTCAAAACAACGGCGAAGATTCCTTGCTCAAACAAGAAATTGCCAAGGCTTGGCGCGATTATTTATTAAAAGCAGCCGCTCGGCTTTAAATTTTGAATTGTCTCAAATTTAATTGAATAAACTTAAATCATTGAATTGGATTTTTAGGATCCAAAGGCTTGTAGGTTTTTACGGTCATGTTTTTTTCGGCAAAACGAACTTCTGGAAAATTTTGAAGAGTCTCGATAATGGAGTCGAGAGAGCTGGCGGAGGGGACCTCCACCAAATAAAGCTCGGTGGAGCCGACTTTTGTTTTTTCTTTAATTCCCAGTTTAGCAAAAATTTCTCGGCGCTTTGAGGCTTTGGTCTCGGGTTTTAAGGAAACCAAAAGTTGTCCTGCAACGTGGTCCGGATTACTGGCCGGCTGATTTGTAGAGCTATGTTTTGGGGTGCTTTGGCTCGGGGACAGGGGGAGCTCTTGTTGACTGGGCGCTGGAGTTGTCGACTTGGCTTTACGATTTCCAAGGGCCTCTGCAAGCTGGGGAGCCACGAGTAGGGTAGCCAATGAGAGAAGTAGGAGGCTACCTGATGAAAACAAAAACATTGACGTTAAAGTCGCAGAAAAGTTTTTTCGAGTCATGAATCTATTTTATCGGTACCAAGGCTTTTGATCAAGATGGATGATTTTCGCTCGGGACACTGAGGCATTAATCAGCCCTGATTCAACAGGGTCAAAGCCTTGGTGTTGACCTGCCGTAGCCTGAGTGAGAAAACATAGGGGTGCTAGAATCTTTTGGAAAATACATTGATGATGCCTGGGATTCGTTAGCGTCGGTTAAGCTCACGATTGTAATTTTTGCGATGCTGTTGTTGCTTTCCATTCCGGGAACGGTGGTGATGCAATACAACATCTCGACCATCGATCCAGGAATCCAATACAATTTTGATTTTTGGAATTTTGGAGACAAACTTCAATTGTTTACTGCCTATCATTCGTTTTGGTATGTGGGTCTGATTGTTTTGTTAAGTTTAAATTTAATTGCCTGCAGCGTGAATCGCTGGCCCCAAATGTGGAAATATGCCAACGCTAAAGCGGTTTTCTGGTCGCCGGAAATATTTGCCCGACAAGACGAAAAACTTTTTCACCAATGGAATAGCAAGCTCAGTGGCGAAGATTTTCGGAAAAAAGCCGATGCTTATTTTAAATCAAAAAGAATTCGTTCGATTGTTTTAAAAGACGAGCCCCGAGATTTTCAACTGTTTTGGCAGGCCGGTCGATGGAGTCGAATCGCTAATTACGTGGTTCACACTTCGTTGCTGATTGTTTTCAGCGGCGCGATCATTTCTTCGCTCTGGGGTTTTGAGGGCGCGACCAACATTCCTGAGGGTGAAAGCATTTCCACTTTCACCGTTTTCAAAGAAGGAAAGCACAGCGGATTGCGCAAAGTAACCGGTGGGGCGATTACCGAGCGGCAATTAGGTCATAAGCTTTGGGCTCGAAATTTCAACGTCGATTTTTATAAGAATTTTCCGGGCCGGCCAAAATCCTTTGAGTCGGATTTGGAAGTGGTTGATCGCGATGGAAAATCTTTGCAGCGTAAAAAGATCGTGGTTAATGACCCTCTGAATTTTTTAGATTCTGGAGTTTACATTTATCAGGCCAGTTACGGCCGATTGGGCGATTTTCAAATTGATCTGCGAATTTTGGACAAAAAGAATCCGTCCGCGGGACGCGAATATTTTTCTACAAATTTGGAAAGCCCTTTCACTAGTCAACAGTGGGGTGTTGAATTGATCGCCCTACGAGCCACTCCTGATATTCAGAATCTGGGACCCGGAGTTCAGTTCCAAGAAGTGAAGGCTGATCAATTGATTGGCAAGCCCTTCTGGGTTTTGCAAAATTATCCCCAGCACGATTTCTTGGACCGGAAATCTCCCTACACAATTTTTCTCGATAACGTAGACGAGAAATTCTACACCGGCTTGCAGATTGGCTACGACCCTGGAGCACCGATCTACTGGTTTGGAGCTTTTGGCATGATCGTTGGTACGATGTGGGCTTTGTTCATCACCCATCGCAAGTATCACCTCTATTACGAGCGGGGTGTGGTTTATTTTGCGGGAGCGAATCATCGCATTCCGATTGGATTTGAAAAGACTGTAAAGAATATGGCCGAAGAGATGAAGGCTTGGGGGTAATATGGATTTGTTTCAAGTGAGTATTTATTTGCTGAACTCAACTGCAGTTATTTATGGGGCCGCATGTTTGTTTTATTTTTTTTACATTTGGTCAGTGGATAAAGGCCGCGAAAAATTTCTTGGTGAAGCGTCTAAATGGCTGGTCTATGTGGCCTTCACCGGTCACACACTGGGCTTGGCTATGCGCTGGTATCAGGGCGGCTTTGCTCGACCACCCTGGACCAATCTTTATGAGTCTTTAATCGCCTTTGCGTGGGGCGCGAGTTTGATTCAAGTTTTTGTGATCAGTCGATGGAAGGTTTCGATTGTTGGCGCGTTTTCAGTGCCGCTCATTGCGACTTTGATGACTATGGGATTTCTCACTTCCTCTAAAGAAGTCGAACCACTCATTCCGGCTTTGCAGAGCGGTTGGTTGAAAATTCACGTTTCTTTTGCGATTTTAGCCTATGCGGCATTCACTATGTCGGCTTGCTTGTCGGTTTTGTATTTGGTCCGACGGGGAATTTCATTTTCTAAAATTGCCGCAATGATCTGTTGGATTTCAGTTTTCAATATGAGCATTGCCGGTGGTCGAGATGCTTATAAGCAAGGCGGATTTTTCATGGCCCGCACGGTTACTCGAGCGATGCCCGACGGCAGTGTGAAAGAATTTAAAGACACGACTCAAGATTACGAAGGTGGTCCTATGGTGACTCGGATGGAAAAAGTCCCGATGGCCTCGGTGCCCTTTTGGTTAAGCCTTTTTGCTTTTTTGGTGGCGGGCTTTGCTCTTTGGTTCAAACGAAACCGCAATATTAAAATCGACGCTAAATTCGACAATGATGAAATTTCTGAAGAGATGGCTTTTCGTCGTGGAGATGATCTGACTCCGGTTGGTAGGGCGGCACTGCGAACATCCGTGGGCGCCTTTATTTTATTTCTGGCCACTACGGTTTATGGAATCCACATCAGCGAAGCGATCACTTTGCGATCTAATCCCTATTTGTTGTTTTTGATGATCATGAGTTGTTTTTTCGTAGGAACTTTTGCGATGATTCATTTTCGCTATCGTTCGTTTTTGGGCAAAATCCCAAGTGCCGCTCGTTTGAATGAATTAAGTTATGTGGGGATTCTTTTTGGATTTCCCTTTCAAACTCTGCTTTTGATCACTGGGGCGATTTGGGCTTACTTCGCCTGGGGTCGCAGTTGGGGATGGGACCCCAAAGAAACTTGGGCCTTGATCACCTGGTTGTTGTACTTGATCTATCTGCACGGCAAGTTGTTGATGCGATGGAAGGGCCCGACCCTATCCGTGGTCGCGATCATTGGTTTTGTAATTCTTTGCTTTGCATTCTTAGGCGTAAACTTGGTATTGAGTGGCTTGCATAGCTACGGCGCTGCATAGTTTGGAGGCTTTCTGGGTTTAGGCACACAGTGTGAGGTTTCTTTTACCGTGCTTTCGGGTCAGCCGATTCCGAAGTCGACCTATCCGCGCTGGGCAGTGGTGGGACGGTCTAACGTCGGTAAAAGTTCGCTATTAAATGCGATGGTTCACCCCCAAGAATTGTTTCGAACTGGCCAACGCGCAGGCGTGACTATTGGAGCCATCGGAGTTCGAGTCAAAGTTCACAGCCATAAAAATGCGATTTTAGAATTGGTCGATTTGCCTGGCTACGGTTACGCCGAACGATCCAAGCATTTGACCGAAAGTTGGAATCAATTGGCTTCGGAATTTCGTGATCAAACCGACGCGCGCTATTTGACTTGGATATGGTTGGTTGATTCTCGTCGTAAGCCGGATGAAACCGATATGGAAGTTTTGAATTGGGTTGGTCGTCACAGCATGATTTTGGTTTTTACAAAATCCGATAAAATTAAAACGGGCGATCGCCCTGCTTTGGAAGACAATTGGAAATCCGTTTTAATTCATTCTATGGAAAAGCCGATTTGGGCCAGCGCCCAAAATGGCGAAGGACTCAATCACTTGCAGCGCTTTGCTCGGGCATCGGTTAAGGATTACTGCGACCATGCTTAAGCCTCTAAAAGTGGCAGCTTTAGCAATAACGTTGCTAGGCTCATTTTTCGCGGTGACTTCTCTTGCTGAAGAACTCAAACTTAAAGTTTTATTAAAGGTCGCGGATTTTCCGATCGTGGATTCGGATCGAGACTTGGAATATTTCTTGCGCAATCCCAGTCGTTTCAAAAATTCTGCAAAAACCGGAGCCAGCGGAGCTCAATTAGAAGAAGTGCTTAACCGATTGGTTGTCGAGACCATGATCTTTGAAGAAAACAAAGTAGTGGGAAATGTTGAATTAGGCGCCGCCGATGGATTGGCTCTGCTGAAAAATATCAAAGCGTCCTTTGGTTCTCAGTGGCGCGAATTTTTGTTGGTTTTTGATCAAGACGAAAACTCAATTAAAGAGCGTTTGCTTAAACGTGCGCTGGTCGACAAAGTCATTCAAAAGAAAATTGAAGCGGTTTTGAAATTATCTAATTCAAGCAAAGAAAATTCTGAAGCCGTTGCTCAAAAGACGGTCGAAGATTGGTTGAAGCAGTTGCGTGGGCGTTATCGAGTTCAGGTCTTTGAATGAACCTGGCGACCCAGCTTTTAGAAATCGAAGGCCTGGGGGCCCGTTGGTCTTTAGGGGATTACGAATCCGAGCTTAATAACCCCGATTCTCGATCTTATTTTTATCGCGGAGATCAGGGAGAACTGCGGGGTTTTGTATTGTTTCGCGAATTTCCCGACGGATTAGAAATCATGAACTTGGCGGTCAGGTTCAAAGGCCAAGGCTGGGGACGCCATTTGTTTATGGGCTATTTAGAATCACTAAAGAATAATGATTTAGTGATTAAACCCTTGGAACTTCGATTGGAGGTCGATGCGGAAAACGCAGCGGCCATTGCGCTCTATAAAAAGAGTGGCTTTGAAGAGGTTTTTCGCCGCCCCAAATATTATAAGAATGGCTCGGACGCGCTTCTTATGAAGCTGATCATCAAATGAATCGTTATGAGTTGTTTGTTAAGTCGGGGGCCCTCAAAAAAATCTGTAGCATCGATTGGCTCTTGCATCACAAAAATCGATACATGTTACTCCATTTATCGATTTTTGATTAATTGAAAAGCCCAGTAGATTGATCAGAGAAAAGAGGTTTTATGAAGTGCCCATCATGTAAAGAAGCTGTGTTGTCGATGTCAGAGCGAAATGGCATCGAAATTGATTTTTGTCCCGAATGTCGCGGAGTCTGGCTCGATCGAGGTGAGTTAGACAAGATCATTGCTAAAGCCGTGGCTGAACAAGAAAGTCAGATTAAATCAGAATTGAGATCTGCCGGAACAAATTCAAGTCAAGAGACCGCTTATCAACCTTCTTACCAACCTTCTTACCAAAATACTGATCTTCGGCAGGGTGAACAGTTTCGCAAGAATCCTTATGGGTACAAACGAAAAAAATCTTTTCTCGAAGATCTCTTTGATTAGAGCAATATGGAAAGCATCACGAAAAAGTCACATGCCCTCATCTTTTTTGGCGCCTACCTGCTAACTGCAGGTTTAATCGGCTACCTATCAAACCCCTCAAAAGCGTTAACTGCTTTATACTCTGGCGGCCTTTTTGGCCTCCTGAGCATAGGAAGCGGAATTCTTTTGAAACGAGGAAATCAATGGGCCTTAAAGGTTGGGCTAGTCCTTAATTTATTCCTAATTGCTATATTTTCATGGCGAGCGAGCGTAGGTTGGATCGCTGTATCTAACGGAGTTTCAGAGAAGCTTTTTGCCTCCGCACTGATTTCATCAATGTTACTATCAGCCGTTCTTACATTGAAGGTTCTGCTGAAACGACGTCCACAATAACCTCCCCTGTCGGCTCATTTAACTTCGCCGCTTCCAATGAAAAATAGAAAGCTGAATTTTTACAATTTGTGAAAAAGGGGTAGCCTGAGAAACACTCATGCCGCTGTTGATTCTGAAGTTAATGGCCGTTTTCGTCGCGGGAGGAATTTTTTTTCGCCACAATCCCTGGATCTTCGGGGAGATTTTCCGCGATGCTTCCTCTCCGAAAATCACGGAACTCTTCTTACTTCTCACACTACTGCTTGCGTTCTTCCATTCGTGGAAAGTCTTCAAAGCTCCAAAATCAAGACCTCCCAACTGGTTTGTCCTCAGCGTTATTGCTTTGAATCTTTATCTTTTTCAGGCTCTGTCTTTCCGCTTTGATCCCACTTATTCGAATTTGAACCTGAGCGCCCTTTATGCTTCATCGTTTATCTTGGCACTTTTGAGTCCACTGGGCAGGCTTCCTTTTTTCTTGTTCTTTCTAAGTCAGGCTTTTTATATCTGGCTCATCACTGTGAACGTCGGCTTTCACCCGGACATTTCGATTTTTTCTCCACTTCTTGAAGTTTCCATTTTTTTCTTCGCCCTTCTTGTCGTGCAGCAGAAAAAAATCAGAGGCTATTCGATTCATGAACGGGGGTTGGTTTTGATTGGAATCAACTTCCTGCTGGGAATTACGTACTTTTTTCCCGCACTCGCTAAGCTTAAGGTTTCTCCCCATTTTTTTGAATGGGCCGCGTACAACGATGTTTCAAATATGCTCGCCACTTCTTGTAACGTTGGATGGCCGGCTGCTTGCAAAATTCTCGAAAAGGTTGGCACTTCCGAAGCCCCTTTCATTGTTGGTCAGTCCTGCGTATTGTTGATGCAGCTCTCCTCCTTGTTTTTGATTCGCGGCCGAATAGCGGCGCTTCTTTGCTTTTTCCGGATTCTGTTTCACGTCGCCGTTCTCGGGCTCGGCGGCGATTCGTTTGCGGGATTGATTCTTCTCAACGGCGTTCTGCTCGTTTTGAATCTACGATACTCCTCAACTCCGCTTCCCAAATTGGATCGCCGGAAGGGATTGTCCTTTGCTGCTGCTGCAGTGATTGTACTTTGTTTTAATCTTTCGAACGATCTCGGATGGTTCGATACTCGAGTCAACCAAAGGTACGACGTGTATTTGATCCAGGACGATCACAAAGAAGTGCCTGTGGATTACAACTTTTGGGGCAACTACAAATCTTTTTTTTCCTTGGCGAATCTCCCCTTTTTGACGGATCCTAAAACTCCAGTCTTGGACTACGGGCTCGGAGAAACCGAGGACTACGGGCAGTTTCTCAAAATTCAGGATCTGGATTCATTTGAGGAATACCAAAGTAAGAAAAATCAACTTTTGAAAGTCGGTTACGAAAGCGCCGAAGAAAAACATCGACTCCTCCCTTTCCTGCGAAAGTACATTCAGGGGCGCTGTCGTGGAGGACAGGATTATGAGGGACCGGTTTTGGGAGCGCTGTTTCCACACTATTATCTAAAAAAGCCCACAGGAATGGGGGCTGTGTCTGGCTGCCCCCCCAGCGTTTCAGGTTTTCGCATCAAAATGGCTGAAAGTTTTCACAAGGACGGACATTTTTATCGCGTCGCAGACATGTTGCTGTACGAGGAACGTTTTTAATTTTCTGCAGTTTTACGAAAGTTTCGTTCAATCTCTTCAATCATTTCGGGTGGGGGATTTTGGAATTCCGAATTTACTTGAGCTTGGGCAGCTTCATAAATCTTTTGGGCTCTTTCAGCGTTTTCAATAACATCCTCAGGCAAATTATCTTGAAAATTTGAATTCGCACCTAGAAGTTGCTGATTCTTTTCTGGACGTGAATTAAGAGGGATTTCCTTGGTCTTTCTGAATTGAAAGCTCTGAACTAGATTTGGCTGGGGCCCCTGATTCGCCATTTCCATTGGCTTGTCCATTTGAGTGAAATTTGCGCTTAAAGAATTTAATTTTGGCTCGTGAATCGAAGAACTCGGTTCCTGGGAAAACCAAAAAATTCCCCCAATGAAGGACAGGGTAGCTAGGACTACGAGACTTTTCTTAATATTCTTCACCAACACACCTACCTTTTTGTCATTGTCGGTTAAGAATTAAAGGAAGCTTTCAGTGCTGTAGTAAAACTCACAACCGGTGTCCGCTTTATTGGTAATGGTAATATATCGATATACGTCAGTTGTCCCAAATGGACGATACTCGTATGCAGGCCTCAAGCAGGTGAAACCAATGATATCACTTCCGGTGGATTTTATGTTCCACTGTTTTTTTAGAAATTGGTCAGCAGCCGGAGATCTTGCTCGACCGCCCGAAACTGCGGTGTATTCAATGTAAGTGATGTGCCATTTAACACCAATTCCGTTCTCACGATTTCGAACCACGAGTTGATGATTGAGTGGTGATTGGTCGGGTTGCCCCGGTAGACTCATGGTGTACTGAGTGTTGTACATTTGCAAAGTGCAATTGGTGCAAAGCGGGTTATTTTGAGCATCTTTTTTGAGAGGAATCCAATAAGAGCTCACCTGAGCCATGGCTTGGCTAGGGGCTAAAACAACTCCACCAATAACAAAGATGGCTAATTTAAAATAGGAATTTTTTGATTTTGAAAACAACATACATGCTCCTTCTAGATAATTATGATTTTGCTGATATCAGAATGAAGCATCAAATTAAGATTAGGTTTTTTAGAAATCTTAAAAATTCTCTAAGTTATGCTTTTCAATTTATGAAAATCTTAATCAAAAGTTATTTAGTTGAAACACGGTGAGTGATTCTTTGGTCTGTGAATTTCGCCAAAGGATAAAGCCCCCTTTGCATGAATTTAGCTACTGTCCAAAAGTGTCTAAACTTTAGACAATAAAAAGGCGGAGATTGTCCGAGTCTTCACAGAATCTTAATGGCTGCTTTATAGGTTGCCAGCCCTTTGAAAAACACCAAATAATTTCAATAGTTTATGTCATTTTAGGGTCTGCTTGGAGACTGGCACGATCTTCGCATCATAAGCTTGAAATACTGGTTGGTTGAGAAAGGTTTTTTAAATGTTGAGGATGAATAAAGCAGGAAAGTTGATGTTGGCAGCAACGGTCACAGTTTTGATAGCGAGTTCCGCCGGAGCTGTGTCGAGCAATCAATCTTGGGGAAGCGCCCAGGATTTCGGAATTGACGGAGTGGCTGCAAAAAAATTGATTGGTGATGCCTGCGCTAAAGCGGGAGTCACAGTTGCAGTGATTGATACCGGAGTGGATTCAAGTCATCCGGATCTCAAAGATTCACTTTGGATCAACCAAAAAGAATTGAACGGAAAAAAAGGCGTCGATGACGACGGCAATGGCTACGTCGACGATATCAACGGTTGGGATTTTGTAACCGCTTCTGGAAAGATCATTGATTTGCACGGACACGGAACTCATGTATCCGGAATCATTGCGGCGACCGGTAAGAGTGCGGATTCTTACACCGGAGTTTGCCCGGGTACTCGAATCATGTCGCTTCGCTATTACAGCGAAAAAGCTAGCGGCCAAGAAAATCTCAAGAACACCATTCGTGCCATCGAATACGCGATCAATAACGGCGCACGAGTCATAAATTACTCAGGCGGTGGTGCTGAATTTTCACAGCCTGAATTTAAAGCTCTTCAAGGAGCCGAGCGCAAAGGAATTTTAGTCAGCGCCGCGGCCGGAAATGAGCGAAGCAACGCAGATGAAAAACTTTACTATCCGGCGGCTTATCCGTTAACGAACATCTTATCGGTTGCGGCGATTAATCAAGCCGGACAAATGCCCGCATTCTCAAACTGGGGAACTTCCCGAGTTCACGTTGCCGCTCCTGGTGCCGCGATCTTGTCGACGGTTCCCGGTGGTGGATATGGTTTCATGTCTGGAACGTCTCAAGCCACGGCCTTTGTTACGGGAATCGCTGCGATGTTGTTATCAGTGAATCCAACCCTGAGCTTTAGCAAATTAAAGTCCAACATCGAAGGCTCGGTTCGCAAGTTGCCTCAGCTCATTGGTAAAACGCGCACCGGTGGAATTGTAAATTCGTTGGCTGCATTGGAAACGGTCGGGGTCCGATCGACTTTGCCAGTCACGGTTAATATGGCGCGGTCCCTGGCCGTTCGCGACGGCACAACGTCTAGTCCGATGGCCGTTCGAGGCTTCGCAGCCGATCCTATGATGCTGCCGAAGAAGAACGAGTTGATCTTTAAAAAGAAGCGCTCAGAATTCAAAGTCCGCAACAACGCACGATGATATCTCCGGCGCGAAGATTTTTGGGAACTTTATTCTCCGGAAAAAGTCCAAAGACGTAGCCGCCTAAACCTGCCCCCGTCATTTTCGCCCCGAGAGCTCCTTCAGAAAGGAGACTCTCGAGGGCTTCTTGCAAAGCTGCATTGCCAAGTCCCATATCAAAAAGCAAACGATTTGAGTCTTGAAGAACTAAACCCAGACGATCAAATTGGCTTTCTTCCATCATTTTCAATCCCAAAGTTGTGTTGACCTTGAGTCGATCAATGATCGAATTGAATTGATGAGGATGTTTTTCGCGAATATCGGAAACTTTTTTAATCACTTCGGCCGTCGAGTGGACAATGCCGGAATCGCGCAGAATGAAAACGTAATCACCAGCACTTGCTAAATTTAGCGGCCGAAATTCATTTGCCGCCATTTTATAAACTATCGGTTGCTCGAGTGAAATGCCAAAGGGATCAGCTCCGGATGAAGTGCCGTGAAAAACACCTTCGCCAATTTTAGCTAATTTTGCGATCGCTATCGAAGAAGCTTCAGGAAAAAAATAGCGGGCAACCGCAACACAGAGCGCGGCCGAAGATCCTAAACCTTTGCCAATTGGAATTTCACTTTCAATTCTGACTAGATCTACGTTGAGCTCGACGTTCATTGCTGAAAATACTGAACGCAATTTTTCAATTTGCCACCGATCTAAACTTTTACCATTTAACAAAGGTCCCTGAGTTGTGTGTTTTGAATCAGAATCGATTGAAAATTTTAAGCAGAGTTCTGAAATCGGATAGACCAAGGCTTGGCCGCCATAAAGAATGGAGTGTTCTCCGAGAACGATGAATTTTCCGTGGGCTTGGCCGGCGCTGGACATTATAAAAAATCCAGCTCGTTAAATGACCGTAATGGTGAGGAGGACCATTGCGGTCCACACCGCTTTGGCGACGATGGCCCCTTGAATGCCGTTTTGGCGTTGAACCAAAAGACGAATGAGCGCCGAAGATGCAAAACCGGCAATGAAAAATAAAACGTGTTGAGCGGCAAAGCCCCAAATTAAACCTTCCAAAAATGCGGTGGTGAAGGTTCCCCATTGCGGAGCGATTAGGCCACGCCAGTAAAGTTCTAAGATCGGTGCAACGATTAAGCTGATCAGCAGAAATCCATACCAAGTCGGAGAGGGCATTTCTTTGATGTATTGTTGGATCCACGGAAAGTATTCGCTGGGCCAAAATTGCAAGACGACTAGGCCAATGCAAAAGGGCAGGGCTAGAACCAGTCCCGCGATCATCGAAGAGCTAATCTTTTTTTGCTGCCAAAAATCTTTTTCCAGAAAGTTTTTTAGAATCGGCATTGAGAACCCTGCAGTTGCCAAAACCAAAACCAACAATCCACCGGCTAAAACAAAACTTCTTTGCCAAAAATCATGAAGATTTCCACCCCCAAAGGACCAGAGAATCAATAAAGTCGAAATCGAAAATGCCAAAGGGGTGGTGAGGTTGGCCAAAGCGTTCATGGGGGCATCTTAGAGCTGCTTTTAGAGGCTCGCAACTCGGGCAATAAGATGTTGCCTGGAAAATTTAGCGTGGCTTCTATCGTTCATGCCATTCGCGAAGCGAAGGCCCGGGTCCAGATTCGTCGCACCAAATTTTGGCCTTGATTCCGAGCTCGGCTAAAAGTTGGCGGATCTCGGTCTCAATCGGGCGCTCAGAGATTAAATGAATGTTGGGACCGGCATCTACTGTGAAGTAAAAATCGCGATCTGGCATGGCTTGCAACGCGTTGATGATGAGTCGACTCGATTCTTCTAGGTAGGCGATTGAGGGAGATCCCGCTTCGGCCACATGATGCATTTCGAGGGCTTCTTCTTCGATCAGTGGTCCTAAAAGTTTAAGCGATTTTTTTTCAATAGCGCTTATGACTTTTGCAAATCGTTCACTTATTTTGGAAAGTCGCTCGGGAAGCAATGGGCTACTAAGCGCTGCTTGATGGCCAAAAGAACTGGGGTATTTTTTGTGTTCCGAAGAAACAATAGCCACCGTGTCGTAAAGTTTCCATTGCGAGAAAATCGCGGAAGCTTCGGGGCCCTTCCATTGGGCCCAGGGTCCGAACATGGATCTCGAGGCACTTCCTGATCCGCGACGGGCTAAAGAAGATACCCAGGGACCTTCGCTTTCGATTATTTTTAGGGCGCCTGAGACGCCTAGAAAAGATCCTAAAAGACCAGTGGTCAGCGCGGCAAACGAAGAGGCCGACGAAGCCATGCCGGTTCCCGAGGGAAAGTTATTGGACGAATCAATTTTTAGCGGAATTAATTTCGGAGTTTTTAAAAGCTGGCGGCTTTGCAGTTCGTTGTAAATTCTTTGGACGTGTTCGAGAATTTTTTTCTGGTCTTCGGCCGAAGCAATTTGGTGATTGACGATGAATTCAAATTCATTGGCTAGCGAAATTTGCACTCGAGTTTTAGCTTGGCTCAAAGTGAAGCTGACGGAGGGGTTCAGCGCCAGATTTCGATCGAGATCTTGGAGAGAGGGTTTTTTTCCCCAATATTTAATGAGCGCGATGTTGGGAGAAGCTTCGGCAATCCATTTCATGATATCGAAAATCCTTTGGGGTTGATTTGGTGCTTAATCAATTTAAAGCCCAATCGTTCGGCAATTTCTCTGATTTTTTCATGGCGGCTGACTTCTGCAAAAACCATAATCGTTTCAGAACCGCCAGCTCCGCATGATTTGAGTGAAGCTGAAATTTTGGATTGTTTAAGGTGAGTCGATAGTTCGGTAATTTTGGAATCTAAAATTTCCGAATCGCGAAAGGCAAGATTATGCTCACTGATGGCTTTTTCCCAGTCGGGATTGACGCCGCCGCCTAAAAATTGCTCGCTCGATTTTGATATTTTTTTATAGAGATCTGTCGGAACTCCAAATTCAAGGGCCTGAGCTGTTGAATGTTTTTTGCCTGAGTGCAGAAAAAATATTTCTGGCGGAAGTTTCAGTTCGAATTTTTGGAGCGAATCACCTTGGACCACAACCGCTCCGCCGCAAATTTGCGCGGCCAAATCAATCCCCGAGCCTTTTCCGCCTTGCAGGGCTTGTTGCAATTTTCGAGCTTCAAGCCAAATTAAATTCATTTCAACAAAAGTTTTAAAAGCGGCGCTCGAAAAAATTCCCATCGCGCTCAATACTAAGGCCGAGCTGCTGCCTAATCCGTGACTTAGATCCCATTCGAATTCACTTTTTAATTCAGCAGAAAATTGTGGTTTTATTTGGAATAGCAATTTTTCTAAAAATGAGAGGTCTTCTTCCTGAGCATTAGGAAATTGCAATTCTTCAAGAGGGGTCTTCCAATGGACGCTGACTGCGCGCCCGCGAGCGACTTCTTGAATTTCATATTGGGTTTTGCAAAGTTGAGTGATCGCGATCGAAAGTGCCGGCGAACCCTTTAGCACCGCCCATTCGCCGAAGAGCACGATTTTACCTGGGCAGGCTAACGTGCGCATACGTGCTCATAATTCCTGATTGGTGTGAGGCAATGGAATTTTAGATTGAATCTCCGGCGTGTTGCGCATCGATTCCAGTAGCGCCTCGGCAGCGGAAGCCGAAACATTACGGCGGCTGACTAATTCCATAGCCACGTGCTCGACTTCATCGGGTTTGGCGCCGGCGGCGAGCGCTAAATTTTTAGCGTGAAGTTTCATATGGCCGCGTTGAATGCCGGTGGTGACTAGCGCGCGCAGGGCCGACAAATTAGAAGCCAAGCCACAGCTGACGCAAATCATGGAAAGCTCTTCAGAACTGGGGTTTCCTAAAATTTGCAGAGCGGCTTTTGAGGTTGGATGTAAGCGAGTGATCCCGCCGACCGTTCCTAATTGAATCGGCAAAACTAATTCGCCGATCAGAACTTGCTTTTGCTCATCTACGGTCCACTTGCTTAAACTCTCGTAGCGCCCGCTGCGGGCCGCGAATGCGTGAGCGCCGGCTTCGACCGCGCGCCAATCATTGCCAGTGGCAATCACTAAGGGGTCGACACCGTTCATGATGCCTTTGTTGTGAGTGGTGGCTCGATAGGGATCGTTTTTAGCGAATACATAGGCTTCGTGAATGCGCCGAGCGACTTCAAGACCGCTGAGTTGGTATTCATGATCATTGATGGCTAATTGTTGAAAGTCGACTTCGCAGCGCGCGCGAAACAATCGACGATCCGCAAGGTTGGTCAAAATTCGCAGGCCAATTCGGCCGCCAATGATTTCTTGAATTTTTGGGGCGAGTTTTTCGCAAACCGTGTTCACTAAATTTGCGCCCATCGCTTCTTGGGTGTCGAGATGAACATGGACGACCATGAAGGGGATTTCAGATTTCGGAAAAGAACGGACTTCTAGAGACCGCGTGCCCCCGCCACGCATTTTTAATCGTGGGTGAACGAGGTTGGCGAAATCAATCAATTCGACAGTGGCCGCTTTGATTTTTTCCGCAATGATTTCGAAATCAGCGGGATTCAAATCCAAAATTTGAATTTGCCCGATCATTTCACGGCCCAAACATTCGCTTTGAAAGCCGCCCGATTGCATGACCCATTTAGCGGCGTTGCTGGCAGCAGCGATCACTGAACTTTCCTCGACCGCAAAGGGCACCACGTAATTTTTGTTGTTCACTTGAACATTGGTGACCACGCCGAGAGGAAGCGGATGAGATCCCAGCGCGTTTTCTACGAACAGATTGGCGAGATCAAAGGAAAGCGAGGCGTCTTGCGATAAAACACGCAATTGATCGACCGGAACGGAGCAGGAAGCTTTCAAAGCGTCCAAGCGTTCGCCGCGGGTTTTTTTATAGAATCCGCTTAATGCGGGATCAGTTTTTCCCGATCGGGCCATGGCCTTTTAACTCCTTAGGATTTTTCGAAGCGCTACAGAAAAGTGATACTCGAAGTGCTTCAGTCAGAAAAGCGTAGAAATCTTCTAAAGCTTTTTCGCCTTTGGAAGCTGCCTGCAAGAAGGGCAAGGCTAGCCCACAGAAATCCGCACCCAAATAAAGCGCGCGAGCGGCGTCCAGTCCGCTGCGAATTCCGCCCGATCCAATGATCGGAAAGTCAGGTCCGACGCTCTGGCGAGCCAATGTGATTGCCTGGGGGCTGGGAATTCCCCAGTTGCGAAAGAGCTCTCCCAGGTCTCGCCTTTTGGGGCTTCGGAGTCCTTCGATGTAGCCCCAATGAGTGCCGCCTTTGCCGGAAGTTTCAACAGCATCAAAGCCAATGTGGCGGGCTTGGCGAACGCTTTGGGGATCCAAACCGCAGCCGGTTTCTTTTAAAATCATGGGAACATTGATTTGCGCACGAAGTTTTTCGAGCTTTGGTATTAATGCCGAAAAGTCTCGGTCGCCCTCGGACTGAATGGCTTCTTGAAGGGCATTGAGGTGAATGAAGAGCCCATCGCTTTCAGTGCTGTCGATCAATCGGCGGATGTCGTCGATTGAAACGCCGAAATTGAGTTGGACCGCGCCGATGTTGGCAAACAATTTTGCTTTAGGCGCAAATTTTCGGAGATTTGATTTTTTGGCGAGTGCTGGTTTTTCGATTAAAAGACGTTGCGAGCCGATTCCCATCGGGATGTTTTTTGCTTGGGCGAATTTCGCTAGCCGTTGGTTGATCCGATCGCTTTTGGGAGTCCCGCCGGTCATTGATGAAATTAAAATCGGTGATGAATATCGATGGCCCAGAAATTCGGTTTCAAGATTGACTTCACTTAATGACATCTCGGGAAGCGCGCAATGAGGAATCTCGACCGCGTTCCAAGCGCTTTCGGCATGACGGCTGCCGGAACTAACGTCGCGAGTGAGGCAAAGATCAACGTGTTGGTCTTTGCGGCGAGCGGTGGAGGGAGCTTTGGCCATAAGAGATTGTTATTTTCCATTTTACCAATCAAAGGCAAGCAATATCCGAGGCTTGAAACGAGTCTTGAGATCTCTAGGAATGATTATAAATATATGAAATTATTGATTAATTATAGTAATTGCAGGAGCTCGGGGCCAGCTAGATTTCAGAGGGAGCTATCCAGATTTCCTCTGAAAATGCCGATAATCCAGATGTTATGTCGGATTTTGAAGATCGGTTGATTGAAGATTTGGGGCACGAGATTTCGGATGTCGTGATGGCAGGCGAAGAACTTTTGCGCGCGCCCAAAAATGAATCTGAACCTTTTCAATTTGCTCACGAATTCCGCAGTCTGTTGCGAACTTTGGAAGTGGGCATTCGATTGCTTCAGTGGAATGAATTTGCAAATTTTTTATCTGACTTAGGTCTAAAATTTGATGCCGCTTTTGTTTTAGAAGAACCAGCAGAAGTCGTCCGCCAAAAAATGGAAAAGACCGTCCAACTTCTTTTGACGATTTACGAAGGTTTCGACGGCGTTCGTTTTTCAGCGGATCAACTGTCGGCTTGGGCCGAGAATATTCATCAAATTTGGGAATCACCGGAAGACACCGCGGTTGAAGTTGACCACTCGATCCCTCTTGAAGACTCTGAGCTTTTGGCAAAGGATTTTACATCGGTTCCGACTAGCCCATCTGTGAGCAGGGCTCCTATGGTCGGGATCCAGGTGGCTAGCTCGCCAACAAAAATAGAATTTCTGGCTATTGAATTTTTGGGTCAGGAATTTTTATTCCCAATGGATCGGGTTTTAGCCATGGCAAGCGTCGATCGACACCAGATTCTGGAATGGCGAAATCAAATGCAAAGCCCTGGCCATTTTCAATTTCGGGGCCAAGAATATCGTCCTTCAAAGTTAATGAATTTTCGAAATCAAAAAAAAGGAAGCTCAGCCAATCATTCCCTTCAGGGTGCTGAGTTCATTTTCATCAAAGGCTTGGATGGACTGGAAATGCTTGAAGTGGATCGGGTCATAGGTTTTCGAAAAACTGATTCTGAAGATTTTACAGTCGAACAGAAACCGCAAGGCGGCTTCTGTCGTTTAAAAAATCGGGGGCACTTAAGTTCACGTTGGCTTTTCAGCCCGACGGCCGCTTAAAACCGTCGCTTAAAAACTAGCGCTTTTCGCTACGGCTTTTTTCTTTGTCTTCTTTTTTGGGTTGATCCGAAGCCAACGGCAGAGTTGGTTTCATTTCAACGCCCAAAGCGATTCGCAAAACGTCAGCCATTTCTTTCACGAAATGAAAGGTCATGGTTTTGCGCAGCTCTTCAGGGATGTCGTCCAAGTCTTTGCGATTTCGCTCGCAAAGAATGATGGTTTTGATGCCCGCGCGACGTGCGGCCAAAACTTTTTCTTTGATGCCGCCGACTGGCAGGACCGCTCCTCGAAGCGTGATTTCACCAGTCATGGCGACGGTCGGATCAATGGCTCGACCGGTTAGTAGCGAGGTGAGGGCCGTCAGCATCGTTACCCCAGCGCTGGGTCCGTCTTTGGGGATCGCACCGGCTGGAACGTGGATGTGATAGTCGTAATCAGTGAAGGCATTCTCATCGATGCCCAAGGGTCCAGCCATGCTGCGAATCCAAGACTCGGCAGCTTTAGCGGATTCCTTCATGACGTCGCCTAATTGGCCGGTCAGGATCACTCCGCCTTTGCCTTTGAAACGAGTGGCTTCAATGAAGAGAATGTCGCCACCCACCGAGGTCCAAGCCAATCCAGTTGCGATGCCGGCACGAGCGGTGCGTTCGGCAACATCGGCAAAGTGTTTTTGTTTACCCAAGTATTTTTCAATCGACGGAGCGGTGACTTCAATTTTGGCGGTGTGGCCAGAGGCAATTTCTTTGGCAGCCGAGCGGCAAACCGAAGCGATTTCGCGCTTCAAATTTCGAACGCCAGCTTCGCGAGTGTGGCTGCGGATGATTTCGCGCAGAGCTTCGTCGTCAAAAGAGATTTGCTCTTCTTTGATCCCGTGAGCTTCGCTTTGTTCTTCGACTAAATAGTCTTTAGCAATGTGAAGTTTTTCTTCTTCAGTGTAACCAGCCAAATTGATGATTTCCAAACGGTCGTAAAGAGCCGGTTGAACGTTTTCAATCATGTTGGCGGTCGCAATGAACAGAACTTTTGATAAATCAAAAGGCACATCCAAGTAATGGTCCGTGAAGGTGTTGTTTTGTTCAGGGTCCAAGACCTCAAGCAGCGCGCTCGAAGGATCGCCGCGCATATCGGAAGTCAGCTTGTCGATTTCGTCGAGCAAGATGACTGGATTGTTGGACTTGGCTTTTTTCATGGCTTGGATAATTCGGCCGGGCATCGCTCCGACATAGGTTCGGCGATGGCCGCGAATTTCCGCGTCGTCACGAACGCCACCCAGTGCAATGCGCACGAATTGGCGGCCGAGGGAACGGGCGACAGATTTTCCAAGCGAAGTTTTACCAACGCCCGGAGGGCCAGCTAAGCAAAGGATCGGACCCTTAAGGTCTTTTTTGAGTTTCAAGACAGCGATGTATTCGATGATGCGTTTTTTGATTTTTTCCAAACCGTAGTGGTCTTCGTTCAACACATCTTCGGCGTTTTTAAGATCCATATTGTCGTCGGTGCTCTTAGCCCAGGGCAATTCGACCAGTGATTCAACGTAAGTTCGAATCACGCCGTGTTCGGCGGAATTGGGACTGGTGCGCGCCATGCGATCGAGTTCTTTCATCGCAATTTTTTCGACGTCTTCGGGCATTTTGGCTTCTTTGACTTTGTCGCGAAGGTCTTCGGCATCGTCGACGTCGTCTTTTTGGCCCAATTCTTTTTGAATCGCTTTGAGTTGTTCTTTTAAATAATATTCGCGCTGATTTTTAACCAACTCGTCTTTGATGTCGCCTTGGATTTTTTTGGACAATTCCAAAATATCGATTTCGCGATTGATCAAGCGAGTGACTTTTTCCAAGCGCTCTTTAACGTCGCCAGTCGACAAGATGTCTTGTTTTTCGCTTTCGTTGATGTTCATGTACGAAGCGATCAAATCGGCTAAGTAATCGGGATCAGAAATGCTTTCGATGAAAAGTGCGGCTTCATCGGGAATGCTTGGTGATAGCGAAATGATTCGGCGGCCCAGTTGCTTGATGTTTTTAACAAGCGCTTCGATTTCAATCGGCAAGTCGCCGGTTTTCGGCAAGCCATTAATGATTGCTGAAAGTTTAGCTTTCAATAAATTTTCGCTACCCACTTCATCCGTGATGGCTTCGATTTGAATGCGGGCAAGTCCGTGCACCAAAACGGTGAGAGTGCCATCATTCATTTTTTGAATTTTTTCGATCTTAGCGAGCACCCCGTTTTGATAGAGGTCGGGAATTGTAGGTTCGTCGACGGACTTATCTTTTTGAGTGACGATCGCGAGCAATCCGCCTTCGCCAGTGGTGAGCACTGACGAAACCGATCGGGGTCGTCCAACCGAAATCGGCATCTTCATCATCGGGAAAAGAACCGCGTTTCGTAGGGGAAGTATGAGGGCTTCTGCTGGAATTTCTACTGGTCCACGTTCATCGTTATTCATTCAACCCACCTTTTGTATAATCTTAGCGTTTTAAAATCGTTCTCGGGAGTCAGATCTTTTGGCTATGCTGTAGCTACCGTTTTTACGATAGTGAGAATTTCCGGAGAAAACAAACCCTTGGACTTAATATGGGTTGGCTAAATTAAGAGTCAAGTTGGGCGATCCCTAAAAACACCCAATCTAAGTACTTGAATTTACTTAATCTTTAAAAATAATTATTCAGATCTAAATATATTCTGAAGAAAGACGATACGAATCTTAACGGTTCTTTAAGGAAGGGGCAGAAATTATGAGTTCGGCAGCAGTACAAGCATTCGATTGGAGTCAACAACCAGGTACCGAGGCTCAAACAGGGCGCTCGCTAATCGTCGTTGAGGATGATTCTGATCTTCAGACCATTCTTACCTATAACCTACAAAAATCGGGATTTAAGGTCCGATGTTATTCAAAAGCCGAGGACGTTCTTAAAATTCTCGACTCCAGCCCCGACATGATTCCGGAAGGTTTCGTGGTCGACTTAAACTTGGCTGGCAACATGAACGGAATTGAACTTACAAAATTCCTTCGTGAGAAAAAAGAAACTGCCAAGCTTCCCATTCTGATGCTCACTGCGCGTAGTCAGCCAACCGACGTGGTTCATGGCTTGAACCAAGGCGCTGATGATTATCTGCCAAAACCGTTTGAAATGGATGTATTGAAAGCTCGAATCAATTCTTGCTTACGTCGCGCGGATTCTCATCCGGGACCCGTCAAAGGTGGTCGTGAGAAGATTGACGCTTCGGGTATCCACATTGATCCAGTTTCGCACAAAGTTTCAGTTGATGGCGGCGAAGTTCATTTGACCGCTTTCGAGTACGGTTTGTTAGTTAGCTTTATGTCGCGCCCCAATGAAGTTTTGAGCCGTGATGATTTGCTGCTGAGAATCGTCGGACCCAACAAAGTTGTCACCGGTCGTACCATCGACGTGCACATTCGAGCTTTGCGTTCGAAAATGGGCGCTCGTGGTCGTCACGTTAGCACCGTGCGCGGATTCGGTTATAAATTCGTACCCTGAACTTGAAACAGTCAGCTGCCAAAAAAATCATTGAAGAGCAGGGCCTTAACTCGGCCCTGCCTTTTTGCGTTTTGAGCAAAGAGGGCGATTTGCTTTGCCTGAACGCTCGAATGCAAGAGCTTTTGGTCGGCAATAAAAAATCTGCTACCAAAAAAATTGAAACCCCGATGCCATATGCTGATTTGCTTCGGATTTGGCCGTTCTTTAATGAGACCCAGGGGCCTCCGGCTTTTTTAAGTCATGTTTTGCACCAAAAAACTCGGAAGAATCCTGCAGTTTTATTTGGCGAAGGTCGGTTGAAGACGTTCAAGTTTCACGTTTGGGAATTTCAAGTGGGCGAAGCGAAGGGCCAAATCGTCGTTACGGAAATGATGCGCTCTGGGGATTTGCTGAAGGATCGTCATTCACGACAAGTTTTATTCCGATCGCTATCGCATGAAATCCGAACCGCGGTGATGGCCTTGCAGGGCTATGCCTCGATCCTTAACGGCGAGTATCCCGAAGCCCATGTGATTTACGAGGGCTTGCGCCAATCGATGGCAAGACTCGACAATGTGGTCAAGCGCTTAGACGAATTCCGTTCGGAGCTAGAGGTTTTGGATGAAGGTTAAAATTGAAATTCAAAGTCCCAGCGGCAAGAATGAAAATATCGATTTGAATGAAGTGATTTTTAAATCTCAGGAATCACTTTTAGAATGGACCGAAGAAAAATCTAATATCATTGCCTTTGGTTGTCGGGTCGGGAGCTGCGGCAATTGTATGGTTGAGGTTGAAGCCGGCATGGATTTGCTGGAGCCGATGACGCCCCAGGAGGACGACACTCTCAGTCGGATGGCGAAATCGCCCGCATCACGGCTCGCTTGTCGGGCTCGCTTTAAAAGCGATGCAAGCGGGCTGCTTAAAATCAAAACTATTTTTTAAGATTCGGTAAATTTTTTTGAGAGCGCAATACTTCATCAAGGACTGCGCGAGCCTTTCCGATAATTGAAATATGCGAGAAAAAATTCCACTTTTAGTTTTCATTGGATTGGGTCTTGTGATGTTGATTGGCGGACTAAGCTGGGCTTCTAAACGTTGGGATCTATGGAGTCATGGAGTCGAGGCTCAAGCTCAAGTGATTGAGAATCAAGTATCAACCAGCACCAGTTACAATTCTAAAACTAAACGTAATGAAACTTCGACTTCCTATTATCCGATTGTCAAATTCGAGGATAGCAGTGGAGCGTCTCACACTTTCAAAGGCAGCACCGGAAGTTCTTCGCCGGATTTTTCGGTGGGTGACAAAGTTCCAGTTTTGTACATGGCCGGTGATCCGTCGAATGCTCAAATTAAAGTCTTCACCCAATTTTGGCTGGGGCCGGTGGTGATCAGCGCTATGGGTTTGATATTCTTTGCGATTGGTTTCATCATTCCCCGATTTGGGAGTGGGATTGATTCGGCATTCAAGGGAAGCTTTTTTGCTCAAAGCAATTTTAAGCCCGGCCAGGGTGGAAGTTTCGGCCAATACCGCAAGGTTGAAACTCTTATCACTAAGGTCACTAGCACTCGCAATGAAAAGCAAAAGCTATTGATCAGCTTGCAATGCAAAGTTTCAAGACCCTTAAATGAAGAGAGGGCGCCCCAAAATTTTGTGAGTGCACCGATGGGATATCAGGTAAATGGAGTTGATTTAAACGAAAATGAACTGGCGACTTGGCAGGGCAAAAAAGTTTTTGTGATTTATGACTCTAAAAACCCAGCGGATTTCAACGTCGAAATTTTTGAATTGATCGATAGCCTTAAAAAAGTTGCTTAAGCATTGGCTTTTCGGGATTGATATTCATACCAGGCAAAGGCCGGAAACATTGCTCCCCAGATGGCTAGGCTCCAGACGTATTTGTAATAGCCCGCCGGTGCAAAAGTCAGCACGACCAGAGTTCGGGTCAGCATCATCAGGGTGGCCGTGCTGGTCAGCGGATATCGGCGCCAAAATAAAAGGGAAAATCCCAAGATTAAAATCGCCGGAACGCATGAGGCAAAAATGATTCGGTATCGATAGGAATCCCAACAATGGGTGACTGCGCGCCAGGCCTCGGCTCCGTTGTTTTGCACGTGGGTGGGCAAGGCTAATTGAAGTTGCTTAAAGAGTGGGTTTTCAAAGGCTTCATTGTTAAACCAGTAGGTGTCAAAGCGGATGCCGAGAATCACGCTCGCCATTTCTATTCGGTTCTTTAAAAAATCTAGCGGGTAATCCCAAAACAATCGCAGCGCGACACGACGCAGTCGATCTTCGCCGCCTTTTTCTGAAATTTCAGCACGACGAACCGCGTGCTGATGGTATTCATCAATGTCGTGAGCCTTGTGGATAGAAATGGCGCGGTCGATGTCGAGGATTCCCTCAAGATCCCTGACTTCATTTGGGCTTAAAATTTGGCGGCCGTGTTTGCTGAGAATAGCCATCATGGGATTGATGTAAGAAGTGATCGTGTAAACAGGATCCATTTGTATTTTTCGGTTGTACGGCGTCCCAAATAAATATCCCATAATGATGAGCGCTGGGATCGCGAAGGATTTTAAATTTTCGGCCCAAGGTTTGGGACTGCGGAATTTTTCATAAACCATCAGCAAAGGAAGTAGAAATAAGGTTTCTTTGCGAATTAAAAATGAAATCAAAAATAACGAGATACGGACTAAAAAGCTGGAGTTCCGAAGTGAAACACTGGCGAGGAAGGCCACGAAGACCCAGCTAAAGGTGATGTCCCGATTTTGAAAAACTAAGAGTTGTTGATTGATGTTGGAAGCCAGGAAAAAAACAAATCCAAGACTAAACAATAAATGGTTGATCCGGTCTTTTCGAAAATAGGAAAAGCAAGTAGTGAAAATACCAATCGCCAACACTAAGTTTAAAATCATGCCACTGGCCATGCTTCGGCAAATAAGCACTAAGGCATAGTGGATCGCCGAATAAAACATCAGAGTCGAGGGATTGTGCATCCCCATTAAGGCCACTTGGTAATCGATCGGAGTGTCGAAACTCAGGTGTCCAGGCCAATTTAAATGAGCGAGATATCCGAAAATTAAAACAAGTAGCGAACTAAAAACCAATTCAGATTTAAGGCGCCAACGGTTTTTTCGAAGCTCAGAAAATAATGCAATCAATCCGTATCCTGCTGAGAGCAGAATGACGAAGGCCATATAGAGTCCCGAAAAATGAGCAAAACCTACGGCTTCATACTCAAGACCTAAAGCCGGAGCATTCCATTTTGAGTAGGATTGAGAGAAGGAATCTTTGTTGGTGGGGCTGGGCGAGCTGAAGAGTTTAATCGCCAGCGGTTGATTGTCCCACATTCTGCCAATTTTGATCAGCGGACTTTGCTGATTGATCGTGGTCACGTCGAGATCTAGTAGGCGTGATTCATAGAGTGTAAGCAGCGGCGGAGTTTTGGAGTTAATCGGGATAATGATTTTTCGCTCGCTCCATCTTTCGAGGGTGTGCACTTCTATTGAGATGACTTGCGATGGATCAAAATGAATCAGGATCGGTCCCCGCTTCGGATTGATCCCGTGAAAGATAATCGTAAGTAGGAGAGCTAATCCCCAGCAAATCAATAAATAGTTTAGGGCTCGGGATTCTTGAATTTTTTGTAGCAAAGAATCCTTGAGTCCGGGATCTTGCGAGTCCATTTGTTTCATCTGGCTATTTTTTAATTAAAATGACTTGATAGGCTCGGCCCGAAAAGGTGGGCCCGGCCGGAACGCTTTGGCTTTGGGCGACTCCTCCACAATGGCTCTTGGGATCGACTTCCAGCAAAATTCCCACGGCGATCTTGGTGATTTGGCTTTGGCGATCGATTTCATCATTTCGCAGAACACCGACCAATCGCTGATTGCAATGGATGTCGAAATTCAGATTGAGTTGAGGCGGGAGAGATTTGCCTTCGTTGAAACTTTTTACCTCAGCAAATTGCAAAAATTTTTCCGCGGCATGCGCGGAGAATGCCAAGCCAAAGCCAAGAAGGAATATGAAACTACTGAGTAGGTGTGTCATGGAGTTAGTTTAGTGAGGTTGCGCCGAAGAGCAAGACTCTTCGTGATTCATTACGCGCCCGGTCTCGGGGTGGGATTCTCGCTGCGCTCGTCTTGTTTTCAAAATTTTAGAGCGCTAAAAGAATTTGCAAGATGAAAAATTTAAAACAATTTCCGTTTGTTGCTTTTTTACTTCTTTTGGGAGCCCAGAATTCGCAAGCGTTATCATTTCAACCCATCGCCGAAGACCTCAATTTGAATCAACCACTTTTTATGGTGGTGGATCCTGAGCCAGCTAAAAGCAATGCTTTGAAGTCATTTTGGGTCATTGAAAAAGAGGGAAAAGTTCAGCGAGTGTCGCTAACAAGTAGTGGTGCTTTGACCCGAGAACTTTTGGATATATCAACGGTTCCGGGTTTCACTTCTGATGGCGAGCAAGGTTTACTCGGCTTGGCGGTAGATCCAAATTTTAAAACAAATAAATTTGTATATTTTTATCAATCACAAGAATTGCCAAACGTCGGTTCGGTTTTCGAGTCGGGACTATCGTCTTTGATTGTGCGCTATTCTTGGGATGGCGCTCAACAGAGTTTTTTGCCGAGCAGTCGCAGGGTGGTTTTTAGTTTTGATCAAGAGCCCTATTCCAATCACAAAGGCGGAATGATTGCTTTTGGTCCGGATAATATGCTTTACATCGGAACCGGTGACGGTGGTTCGGGGGGAGATCCTCAAAATCACGGCCAAAACAAATCGACTCATCTTGGAAAAATATTGAGAATCGCTTTGCGCAATGGCCAAATGAGCGTGCCCGCCGACAACCCGTTCTTTTCCGACAGCAATGCTAAGCCTGAAATTTGGGCTTTGGGTTTGCGCAATCCGTGGCGATTTTCCTTTGATCGACAAACCGGCGATCTTTGGGCGGGCGACGTGGGTCAAGGTAGTTTTGAAGAAGTTGATTTAATCACTCGCGGTGGAAATTTCGGATGGAAACTTTATGAAGGCAATTCTGAATATGACAATCCGACTCACCGACGGCCCCCAGGATATCAAGGCCCAGTTTATGCATATGGCCGACAGCAGGGGTCGACCGTGATCGGTGGTTATGTTTATCGCGGTAAAGTTTTTGCTAAAATGGTGGGCAGCTATATTTTTGGCGATTATGGCTCCAGCAAAATTTGGACTCTGCGCCGGAATAATTCAAGTTCGACTCCACTAGTCACTCAAATTGCAACGGTTTTTGGATTGGTTTCATTTGCGGAAGACACTTCGGGGGAAATTTACGCAGTGTCCATTCAAGGGCAGATTTTCCAACTGCGCTAACTTTTTTTGCGATGCTTAGGCTAAGCTTTTCTAGGGGTGAGGCTTAATGTTGATCGGAATTTTTTTAGCCTCATTTTTAATTTTTCCGGCTGCTAATGCATTTTCTTCTCACTTTCTTTCACAAAGCGCCGAGTTACCAAAAACCTTGCAGGACAGCGGGCTTTATCAATCGCAAAACCAGAATGTGGTGGACCCAAAAAATCGGCTATTCGAAGCCCAGTATCCCTTATGGAGTGATGGAGCTCGTAAGCGCCGATGGGTATATTTGCCTAGTGGCCAGCTGATCAACTCGCAAAACATGAACGACTGGATTTTTCCGGTGGGCACAAAATTTTGGAAAGAATTTTCTTTTGACTTAGCTGATGGTAGCCATCGAAAAATTGAGACTCGCTACATGGAAAAAAAATCCGATGGATGGATCATGGCGACTTATCTTTGGAATCTTGAGCAAAGTGAAGCCAAGCTTGCGCCCGAGGCCGGAGTCCCAAATTATTATCCCTTAAAACCCGGACACCATTACTCGATTCCCAGCCGTAACGATTGTTTGCTTTGTCATTCGGGTGCTCGGGATCCAGTTTTGGGTTTTTCGGCCTTGCAACTTTCAGCACAGCGCGATCAGCCAGCCTTGAATCCTGAATCTATAAACTTAAATAATTTATCAAGTGAAGGTTTACTAAGCACGGTTCCTGATCGGCAGCCGGTGATTCCTGTTCCGAGCGAGCAGGCAAGGAATGCGATTGGATATCTATATGGAAATTGCATGAGTTGTCATCGAGCCCGCGGCACCGCCGGATTCACCGGCTTCCATTCCGACATTGATGTGGGAATGACTGAGTATCAAAGACTTGCCCTTTATCGAAGTGCGGTGGGTCGTCGATCGACTTTCCGAATTCCAGGCTATGAAAACGCGAGTTATCGTATTTTGGCAGGTCACCCGGAGCAAAGCGCGGTTTTGTTCCGACTAAAAAATGAATCTCCTCAAATGCAGATGCCCCCCATTGGCCGCAGTTTTCATGACAGTTTTGCTGCTGGCTTGATCGAAGATTGGATTCAATCGGGGCTCAATATTAAATGAAAGTCGTTAGTGAACTCGACAGGATTTGAGGGGCAATGTTTTAAGTTCGCCTCGAAACATTGATTCCGCAGCATGAATTCGAGTGGCTAATTCGCTGATTAAATAAGTTGAGGGGCGACTCGCCTCAAAGAGTTTTCGGGGATTCAAATGCAAGAATCGAGTTCCACTCTCACCCGCGTGGCAACCATTGCAGGTTTGCATGGCAAAAGATTTGCGCACATCTTCGGGCAAATCTTGATTTTTGAGCCACTGAAAGTTTTCATCGGGAATCAAAGATGCAAAACTTAAAAATTGATTGGGAAGATTGTATTGACCATTTCGAATCGCACTTTGATTGTCCAAAATCCAATTCTTAAGCGGTGAGTTCGAATTCGGATCGTTAAAGATGAGGGCAGGGCTTCGAGGTAAGAACTGTGAACGCAAGAATCCGGTTGAATCTCGGCTAAAGTTTCGCAATTCCCAATGATGGGTTCCAATCAATTGGTTGCTTCTGACGGAAAGCAAATTTTCCGGCCGAGCCCATATACGAGTCATTTGCTCGAGTTTTTGCTTGAAGTCTTGATTGTAAGGACTCAGTCCCAAGTCGCGAAGTTTTGAAGCCCATTTCTGGGGGCTGAGTGAATCAGGAAGCCGATATTCAAAAATGATGGTGAGTGGCATTAGCAATTGTGATTTTGGATTGAAGAGACCAAAAACAAAGCGGCCTTCGCCCGCGGGGTTCAATTGAGTGCGCAGATCAGGACGATGAATCACGGCTAGCAATCGAAAGGGGGATCTCGATGCTATCAATCGGCCCAGCGAATCCTTGGTCCACAGGTCCTTGATTGTTTGCGGGCGAGGCTGTGGAGTGTTTTCATTTGAAGGAGTGCTGCGCCATTCTAAAATCCAATCAGTTAGATAGTCTTCGAGTATTGTATTGGTAGGTGCCAAAGTTTTCAGCAAATGGGAAAAGGACCACACTCCATCGTTTTGGCTGCGCAAATCATTCACCACTTCAAGTTCATTAATCATGAGCGAGCGAGAAAATGGACTTTGGCTCACTGCATTTGCTGCGTTTGCTAGCAACGTGGTGAGGGCGAGTGTTCTTATCAATCTTCTTATAGGACGCCAGAGAAACGTCATATAAATATTTTTCATTTGCTTAGAGGATAATTGTGGAAATCTTTGAATGCCATAAAGTAAAGATGATTTATTTCATAGCTGACTCAATAGTGAGTCATGATTCTGGGGGACCTAGCAAATGAAAATCATAAAAATTTTTTCCAATTCGATCGCAAGCACTTTGATGGGCTCATTGATTTTATCGACCGCCGCGAGTGCTGTAGATTTTACAATTCAATTGCAGAGCGTAAGGGTCTCAGGTTCGCGAAGTGCTGGGAAGTTGACTTACACAGCCTTGATTAAAAACTTGGACACTGATGCCTTCAATGGCGACGTGAGAATCAAAGCCATTTTAATTCCCTCGAATGATGACTCTTCGGGGCGGGTCCAGCAAAAAGGTGTGGTCTTGCCATCGAAAGATGTAAGAATCTCTCTTCAAGCCGGTGCTTCACAAGTGATCAGCGTTTCAGAAGCCTTGCCAAAGGTTCCCAGTGACAATTATCTTTTGGGTGCGATTGTTAACTCCAACCGAGCGGTTGAAGAGTCCAACATTGATAATGACTTGAGTGCGGATCTATTGGCTGTCGGTCGAGTGAGTAACAATGTTGCTGGGCCAGAAACCCAAGCCCATGATTGCTATTCTGATACCGAAAATTTTCAAGTCGATAACACCGTTTCTGGTGCCACCCATAGTTGGAGGCTTTTTTGTCGGGGATCTGCTGAGAATCTTGGTCTCTTTGCTCTGTTCATGATTGCTGATTTGAAAGCTAAAAAACTTTATATGTCAGATTATGAAAAAGGGGTGGGTTGGATAAACATGGGCACCGATGTCGACGCCCAAGGTCGCGATGTTCCTTACGATGTTTACTGGCAATCACCGACTTATAAAGATTTAAAAGCTGGTAAATATTATTTATTGAGTCTCGTGAACGCTAGAGATGCTTTACGTGAAGTCGATCATTCTAATAATTTAGATTTGCGGAAATTTGAAATCAGTCCTGCTTATTTCGTAAACAAAGATGAAGATTGGTACAACTTCGATGCGGGAGCAGCGGTTCCTCAAACTCGCTTAGTTAATTTTGTAACCGATTTTTCAGAGCAAGCCCGAATCGAGATCAATCCATCATCGATTCCTTCGTGCATGAGTTTAAAGGACAAGGTTGGAGACTTCAGTGAGGGTAAATTCACCACCGAAGCCACTGTGAATTGTGGTCGATTGCCCTTGGGCCATCATGAATTTCAAATTCAAGCCAAGGCGACGTTGAATGGTCGAGAAGAGCACTTAGTGCTGCCCATAGTGGTCAACGTGTTTTCGTCATCCGACAAACCTTCAGTTCAAATCACAGACCATTTAGATTTGACCGCAGTGAAACCCGGATTGAGTGGCGCTAAATGGTTGGGCTTGAAAAATTCGGGCAATGGCGATGCTTGGTACCGAGTTTGGTCGAATGATCCGTGGGTTGTGTTGGCGCCTGATTTTCGAGGCGTTAATCGCGTTAAAGCAGGCTCAAGCGTCAGCATTTCGATCATGGCTGATTCTCAGCAATTGCCGGTTTCAAAAACCGCAACGGGCACGATTTTGGTTCAGACTAGTGTGAGTGCGGAAATTGTTGAAGTTCCGGTCAACGTGAGAGTACAACTGATTCATTGATCATGAATTTTGATTCAGAAATTTTGTGGGGCTGGAATCCTTTTTTCGAATCCTTTTATCTCAAGGAAACGGAATCATTAAAGGATCCTTGCCCCTTAAGAGTCGTTTCCGAATTGTCCGGAGTTTATCGAGTTTTTTGTCCGCGATTGAATAAAGAGTTTTTCGCAAAAGTTTCTGGAAAATTGCGATGGGCTGCCGATGATCGCGAGAGTCTTCCAGTGGTTGGCGATTGGGTTTTTTGTGATTTAGCCGTCGAAAGCAAAGACACTCTTCGCATCGAAGGGGTATTGCCGCGAAAATCATTGTTAAAGCGAAAGGCTCCAACCGATCGAGGTGGTAACCAGATTTTTGCTGCCAACGTTGAAGAGGTTTGGATTGTCAGCAGTCTTGATAACGATTTTAGCGAATCAAGAATGGACCGAATTTTGTCGCTGGTCTCTGAAGGTGGTGCGATTCCTCGCATGGTTTTAAGTAAAATTGATTTGGTTTCAGCCGAAGATCAATCGAATTGGCTGTTGCGCTTGGCCGATCGTTTTCCTGGCATTCCCGTTCATTGTCTATCGAACTTAGATCCCGAAAGTGTGGCTGAGCTGCGCAAAAATTTAAAATCAGCTTTGTCATTTGTGGTGGTGGGCTCTTCGGGTGTGGGTAAATCAACTTTGATTAATGGCTTATTAGGCCGTCATTATCTAAAAACTCAAGCAGCACGAGAAGACGATTCTAAAGGCCGGCACACCACAACCAATCGCGAGTTGTTGCAGGTTCCGGGGGGCGCCCTCTTGATCGACACCCCGGGAGTTCGTGAATGGCAATTGACCGATGACAGCGAAGTTTCTGGTGGCTTTCAAGACGTCGAGGCCTTGGCCGTGAAGTGTCGTTTTTCTGATTGCAAGCATGCCAAGGAACCCGGATGCCAAGTGCAGGCAGCGTTGGCTAATGGCAGCCTAGATCACGGGCGATGGAACAGTTACTTAAAGCTCCACCGAGAAATTCAACATCAATCCCGCAAAGGCAGCAAAGCACTGCAAAGCGAGCAGAAGAAAAAATGGAAAAAAATTCACCAAGAAGTTCGGAAAAAAAATCGGCGTCCCCGCGAAGACTAAGCGTTGATTGCGCGATGATTGCTAGATACGGTCAAGACCCCATAAAAGCCTTATTTTTCAGCTTAACTCGTCCTTGAAAGGCTGCTCCGCTGATTTGGCGAACAACTTTAAAGCTTAATTTGGTGTTGCTCTTAAATATCGAGATACTGATTCGGTCTTAAGGAGTGCCCGTTTGTTGGATGTCGTAAGCTCCTTGGTCCAAATCAAAGGATCCAATGTTTTTAAGTAAAAAGTCCCAACAAATTCTTAAGTCGATTTGCGAGATGGAAATGCCATGGAATCAAAGATGCCGCCAAATGCTTGCGGTGGTTGCCAAGGATCGCTCTAATTCAAAAAATTCGGGTAGTGATTTTAAGCTCCCCATTCGAGTAAAACCTCGTAGTAAGCGCAATGACAATTTGCCTTCAACTGAGCTTGGATTAAAATAATAAAATATTGAGTTTATCTAGTGTTCGAGTGATTCGACCGAATGAATGGCAAAGCTTTCCATGGCTAAATGGTCGGGGAACAACTTCCCAAATCATCATTGAACCTGCAGAGGCTAATTTTTCAGACTTAGATTTTGATTGGCGACTCAGTTCGGCTCCGATTTTTGAAAGTGGAAATTTTTCACGGTTTCCTGATCATCATAGGATGCTGACTCTGATTGAAGGGAAGGGCCTGGAGCTGCAAAAGCCAGACTCTTCGATTCGTAAATTGAAAATCGGCGATTTTTTTGAATTTTCTGGTGAAGAAGATATTTTCGCCAGCCCAGTGCAAGGCCCAATTCGTGATTTGAATTTCATTTATAAAAAAGATTTTTTGAAACCTAGTTATTCATGGGAACCCTCTATTCCAAATTTAAAATCAAGGCAGTTCTCAAGCGAAAACCATCACCTGATTTATTTGATTTCTGGGAAGCTTAATCACACTACTGGAACGGTGGCCGAGGCGGGGGATACAATTTGCATTTCCCCCACCACGGATTCAAAATATTTAAATTGGAAATCGGAAGCAGCAAGTTTTATTCGAATTAGTTTTTAATAAACGATTAGGTTTTATTTTCTTTTTTGCTACGAATACAAACCGCGGGGATTCCGCCCCAAAGTTCGCCGCCGGGAATTTTCATTTTCGGAGCGATAAAGGAATTGGGCATGATTGTGGATCCCTCGCCGATTTCCACGCCACCTAAAAGAGTTGCTTTCAACCCAACGGTGGCCCCTTTGCGGATCACAATCGGCGATCGAATTAAAAATCCTGCAACGCCATAATGCGCGGCGAGGGTGGCCGAACCCCCGATGGTTACGTAATCTTCCAGCGTGATGAGCCCGGGATCGGAAATGTTGGTCGAATTGATTTGGACGCCACGACCAATCTTCATGCCCATCATTTTATAAAATAAAAGATTAAAGGGCGATGGCGTGATGAATTGCAGAAACGTGAATCGTACGATGTAAGTTAAATTGTTGTGGGCGTACCAAACAATTGTACCGGGTGCGTGATAGACGCCGCGACCGGCTTTCACGAATGGTAAAATCAACAGATTTACGGCGGGGACTAAAAAAATCAGTACAAATCCATAAACAAAATAAGCCAACACAGCGGCAATTCCTGAAACGATCCATCTCAAAATTTCTGATTCTGGAGAAACCCACTCAAAACGAGCACTAAAAAATGCCAGGGCCGGAGCCACCGCAATTCCCATGATTACAAAGCTCAATGCGTAAAGCGGAAGAATCAAACCAAGTTGACTTAGATTGGGAAATTTTTTCAGGAGGGCTGCGAACATTTTTTTGATCCTCGTCGTCGATTCATTTTAATTGCATTCTAACGTTTGCATTCTAAAGGCAGAGTGTCTGATGCCTCTTTACCTAAAGTTCAAACAACTGAATAGGTTAGCAAATGAAGCGGCGCAACAAGAATGACTAAATTTCAAAACAACGCGCTGCGTGATTAATTTCTGGCACCTCAATGCCGAAAACAAGATGTGAGCGAATTGAATTCATTTCTGTATTCATTCCGGCATTTAATTGGGGAGAACTCTTGTGAGCTTTGATTTCGATAAGATCGATTCGAAACATGATGAAAATTGGTGGTCGTCATACGCCGATTTATTTTCCATGATTTCAGTAATCTTTTTGATGATGTACGTGGTGTCTTCGATGCGATCTGGCATCGGTGGCGTACAAACTCAAATGCAGTTTCAGCAAATCAGCAAAGAGAATCAAGATTTGAAACAACAGCTAGAGGTTTACAACACTTTAAAGGAAGACCAGCTCAAAGATTCATCAGATCAAGAGCAAGAAGTTTATCAAGGCTTGATGAAGCGGCTAACACTTTTGCAGGATGAAGCTCGTGATGAAAAAGACAACCTTCGAAAGCAAGCAAAAGAGAACGAAGAAAAAGAATTCGCGCTCAATCAGTATCAGCAAATCGTTCGTAACATCATCAACACCAACGTTTTGGCAAAAACCCAGATCAAACGCAAAGACACTTTGATCAGCACTAAAAACGTTGATCTAAAAGAGAAGCAGCAAATCATCGAAGAACAGGAAAATGATTTGCAACAAAGCGCACAAGAGATATCTCAGTTGGAATCTTCAGTGGATCAAAAAGAGCAAACCATTGCAGAAAATCAGCAAAAAATTGACCAGGTCAATCAAGCCTTGGAAAATAAGATATCGCAATTGCGACAACAACAAGAAGCGGCCCAAATCACCAAAGCTCAGTTGAACTCTGAAATTAATAAATTGACCGATGAGTCTCAGCAAACCATAGCGCAACTTGAGGCTAGGAAGCGGCAGACTCAATTAGCGCTGGAGCAAACCAAAAATAATTTGGACAAAGTCCAAGAAGAAATGGTCGAGCAACAAAAGCAAAACGCTACCGAGCGTGAACGCTTGGTCGGTGAAATGCAAGACGTAAAGGGCCAGTATCAGGGGCAGATTGCGGCATTGCATGCAGAACACCAAGAGCAAATTGCTGAAGAGCGTGCGGCCCGAGAGCGTTTGAAAAAAATGGGAGCTAAACAACGAGCCGCTCAAGAGGCCAAACTGCGCGCCGAAGCTGCGGCTCGTGAATCAGAATTTAAAAATGCCATTGGTGATTTGAATGGCAAAATTGCCGATTCAGAGCGTGACTTGGCAGACAATTTAGCTCAAGTCGAAAATTTAAGGGGCCAGGTCCAGGCCGCTTCTGGTCGGTTGGCTGCATCTGAACGCGAAAAAGGTCGATTGGCCGCAGAAAAAGCGCGGTTGGCTGGAAGTCTAGAAGCGACCGAAGCTGAAAAGGGGCGATTGTCTGCAGAGAAAAATCGATTGGCCGGAAATCTTGCAGCAGCTGAGGGCGAAAAGGGTCGACTGGCGGCGGAGAGCTCTCGATTGGCTGGAAATTTGGAAGCCACCGAAGCTGAAAGAGGTCGATTGGCGGCGGAGAAGAATCGACTGGCTGGAAATCTGGCTGCAGCTGAAGGCGAAAAGGGTCGTTTGGCGGCTGATCGAAATCGTGCTTTGGCCAGCGTTTCGAATCTTGAAAAAGAGCGAGAAAATTTGAGCGGTGAATTAAAACGAGCTCAAGAAGTCGCCAATGCTAAGAAAAAATTGATTGGTCAGATCAAACAAAATTTAAAAACTGCAGGCTTGGAAGCCGAAATCGACGCCAAGAGCGGCGACGTGGTTTTATCTTTTGGTGAAGAATACTTTGATACCGGTAGTGCGATTTTGAAGCCCAGCATGACTGGAATTTTGAACCGCTTCATGCCCAGTTATTCAGATTCGCTTTTCAACGATCCAAACATTGCAGATAAAATCACCAACGTGGAAATCGTGGGTTATGCCAGTCCGACTTTTAATGGCAAATACGTAAATCCAGAAAGTTTAAATCCCAAAGATCAAGAAGCGATTCGTTACAATTTGAAACTGAGTTCTTCACGAGCTCAAGCAATTTTTAATCACATCTTTGATACCAAAAAATTGAAATATCAAAAACAACGAGATCTATTGCCAAAAGTTAAAGTGGTCGGCCGCGGTTATTTGCCGAACGGAAAAAAATGGGACGACATTCCGTCCACCATGACCGAAAAAGAATTCTGCAAACGTTTCAATTGTCAGAAAGCACAGCGAGTCGTGATTCGCTTTAACATGGAGTGATTTTAAGAGGTATATATGCACGCACTTATAAAAAGCTTAATTGACCTAGTCGTACTCTTCACCAACCAGTTCTTAGTGCCCTTTCTTTTGTCGGCCTTTGTGTTCGGGGTGATTGCCCGAATCTTGGTCTTCTACACTGTGAAGCGCCAAGAGTGGTTTGTAAAAGAATTTGAAAAACGGGTGATCAAGCACGTTGAAAAAGAGGTTGGCAACGCTCGAAAATCCGAGAGTTTCTACATTCTTTCAAAACGACTTTTAGAAAAAACCTATTATGAACTTTTCGAGGTTCGCGCCGCGAATAAACGCCGACGCACTGATTACATCACGACTCCCAGTGATCGACTCTTTTTGATTCAAACCGGCTCGGCTTGGTTTGTTCGCGAAGCTTTGCGCCACTTTAGATTTTTAAGAAAATCAGACGAAGATCCTAAGTTTTTGGACATTTCAAAAAACATATTTAAAAGTGTGGCTCCTTGGAATAAAGTTTTTGGAATCGTTCCCGTTGGTCCACTCAACGATCTTTTGAACTTGATGTCCGGACTTTTCATCATCGGCGGTATCTTTGGAACTTTCAACGGGATCATGGAAGCGTTGCCATCTCTTGGTGGCATGGACATGGCCGACATTGAAAAAAGTCAAAAGACCATGAGCATTTTCTTAGCCCACGTATCCTTTTCGATGTCGACATCGATCATCGGGATCATGTGCTCAGTGTTGCTTGCGATTGTGAATGCACTTTGCAATCCTGAAAAAGCTTTCTTCATGACCGTCACTAAACTTGACGCCACTTTGGCTTTCTTGTGGGGCCGTTGCGAAACCAATGTAGTCCCCGACGGTACTCCACAATTCGATGAACATAAAGATCCCATTGATGCTCTTGCCGAACTCGCAGTCGACAAAGAGCTCAAGAATTACAGTCCCGGCGAAGACTCTGATCGCCCGCGACTTCCGATCAGCACGCCCAAAAGAGTGGAAAGCGAGGAGGCTAAGAAGACAGCCTCATAAGTACTGAATGAGTTCTGAACGCGTCGGTCACATCAAAATAGAATTGGTGAAGAACGGCGTTCGCTCGTCCAAAATCTACGGAAAATCTGTGGTTTCCGTGGGTCGCATGGATCAATCAGATCTCCAAATCGATGATCCATCGATGTCTCGCGAACATCTCAAAATCGAACTTAAAGACAAAAAATTATATGTGACGGATTTAGGATCCTCGAACGGATCTTTGCTGAATCATTCGCGATTAAATGCAAACAAAGCAACGGTGATTCCAGAGGGCGCAATCGTACGCCCCGGTAGCGCAAAAATAAAACTAACCATCACGCTCGTTGAAGTGCGAGATTTAGACGACGTTGATGCCGAGCTCGAAGATTTAACTTCCGCGCTCGAAGGTTTGGCAAAAAATGGTGTTAAAAAAGTCCGTGAGATCCAACTGCATGAAGAGACTCTCCAAAAATCAGTGAGAGCTAAGCAGGAAAAATTAGTTCAATTAGTCGATCGACTTGAGGCGCAAAGTTTAAAAAAAGAAGAAATTGAAATCGGACTTAAATGCCTAGAGCCCAAATTGGCTCGGGTGATGGCTCTGATGAAGCTACAGGAGCCCCGACTCCGAAAAATTTGGGTTCTTAGAAAAAAACAAATCAGATACTTTCAAAATCGCCGCGAAGTTTTGCTAGCCTTAGGCGATAAAATCGATGACCTAGAAATCAACATTGAAAATCATGGACTGTCGGAAAAGCGCGATCGATTGCGAGAAGAGATTGCGCGTTTAACTGAATCACTAGAGAGCTTAAGACGCACTGAAGAGAAGACGCGCTCTGACGTGGAAGGTCAATTAAAGCTGCTCGACATGAGGAAGCAAACCGAACAGGCCGAACTCCAGTTAATCAAGGCGCGAATCCAAAAGGAAATTGAAGAAGTCGAAGGTAAAAAATCGATCGTTACTTCAAAACTTTTGGAGCTGCAGCGCGAGTTAACCGGAACCACTAAGCAACTAGAAGATGTGCGCGATCATTTGGCGGGCGAAGTGGCGGCCACAGAAAAAATAGAAAACGAACGAAATTCCATCGAGGTTCACATTGAAGAGCTGGAGGGCGCGCGCAACGCCCACGAACGTAATATTAACGAACTTCATGCAGAAGAAAGCGATTTGGATTCACGAGTGACTGTTAAACGCGCGGAAGTCAAAGAGCTCGAAGACTTCATCGTAAATCGTTTGGCAGAAACCGATGAGCGATGCCGCCAGATGGAAAAAGAATCACAAGACACCTTGGATCAGCAACTCTTTGAAGCTGCGCGTGTGGCCAAAGAGCAGCTCGAGCAAGAGTTGGCCTTTAAGCGTGAAGCCGTGAGCGTAGACCTTGCTCGACGCGAAAAAGAAATCACCGATCGAGTTAAGGCTTTGGAAAGCAATCTTCAAGAGCAAAGCAATTCTTTCGAAGAGCGGATGATGATCGAGGAAAAGCGAAGAAAAAATGAGCTCGATCTTCAGCTAAAAGAAATGCAAATACGCCATGAAGTGGTCATTCAAGAAAAAGAAAAAGAAAGCATGACCCGACAATTCAAGCGTATGGAAAAACAATTGCGGGCACTGGCTGCTAGTTCTTTAACCACCGCAGCCCTCTACATAAAGAGCACTACACCTAACGCCGCATCACTCTTATCTTCGCCCGAATTGGAGGATGAAGTTTTTCAATCGCTTAAAGAAGCGGTATTGCCGCAAAAAGATGGCAAGCCGGTCTTGGCTCGAGCCATTGATTTATCCGACCGCGAACGCCGTTTTTGGACTCGTACCGGAGTCGCAGCCTTCGCAACTCTCACCATCATTGGTACTTTAGTGCTCAATCCAAACTGGCCGGGCCAAGTTCTGACTGGAATGGTTTCTTATGTTCGAAGCCAAGAAAGCAGTTCGGATTATTTCGCGCGCAAATTAGAAGAAGAAAAAGCCAATCGGCCCAAATTTTTGCCAGAGCAAAATAGGACTTATAAGGAAAGCTACACCGATAATCTTTTGTACACTGAAGGTTTCTTGTTGGTTAAATCCGACGAAGAGATTCGTAAGCATTGGACTCTTAAACTCAATGATTATTTGATCAAAGAATTCGAAGTCGATGAAGACGTGGTGGTGAAATTTTTACCAGTCGAATCTCGATTGGTGAATGATTTAGCCGAATCGATGAAAACGATCAGCCCCAATTTTGTAGAAGACGGCGTTCAAAAAATGCGCCAGATGGAACTTAGTTACAAAATCGAAATCGAATCCATATTGGGCAGTCCTGAAAATTTTAAAAAATTCTGGGCTTTTCAAGGCGAATTTTATAACGAAACCATCCAATCGTTGGGATCTCGGACACCGGCTGGCAATTAATTTATGTGTTGGCTGTTCGCTTCAAGATTTTTTTTAAAAAATCTAACAGGAATTTTGTTGGCAGCCGTATGGCTCTTAGCAGGTTGCGCCTCGCGACCAGAATCAACCCGCAGTCCTCAGTCGATCTTTAGCGGGTGCATGGAGGCGGCTCAAAAAATTTTGGGCACCGATGATTATCGATCACGACTAAAAATCGTCGAAGACCTTTCTCGGAATGAAAAATTTGATGTTTTACGTGGAGTCCGTGAGGCCAAAACAAAGAATCCAATTTTATGGTGGAAGTTAAAGCGTCGCTTGGCACTTTTAGAAAAAGATGGACTGACGCCGGATCAAGTCGAATCGCTGGTGGCCGATTTGTATCGACTGGCCAACCCAGAATCATATGTGCGCAAGTGGTTTCGCGGTGGATACCAAGAAGTTAAAGAAGCCTACATCATTGAATCGATATCTCAGCGCTTGCTTAATGAAGACTTGTCCAAAGTCTTTGCCGATGTGGGGTTGCTGCGCGAAGCCGGAGCGATTGAAAAGATTCGAAGCCATTTTCGCGAACAGTTTCGAGCCTTCAATATCATTCTTTCTTTTTGGGCCAGTGGAATGTCGATCAGTCACGGAGTCCCCTTTGTTTATTTGCCCTCGCTCAATGTGATGGATCGAATCGAGATTCCTGCCTCTATCATTGATAAAATTTTCAAAAATGGTTTGGATTCAGCTTATCCCGATCTTGAGCGACTCTACGGCCGGCGCGGTGATTTTCATGCGCTCTGGGGCGAGTTTGTTAAGTATGGGACTTATGCGGCCTTTGGGTCTCTACTGATTTACAGTGGGCACCAAGCTTATGGTGAATATCAGAAGGCTAAAGCTCATGACCTAGCGGCAATCGAAGAAAAGGCGGCCCCGGAAAAACTAAGCGCTCGCGAGCAGCGGCTGCAAAAACAAATTGATGAGTGGAAAATTCGCTTTCGAAAAGATCAGGGTCGAGAGCCCAGCGAAGTGGAAACGAAAGATTATTCCCGAGTCCTCAAATTTTATGGCGGACCCGGGAACCGTTCAGAAGAATCTCAAGCAGCGCCAGAGGCTCTTAAAAATTAGCTTCTTGATTAATTCAAAAGCAAGTTCAAGAATTCAGTTTGAGTTCGCTCTTCAACAGTCACTTGATATTGCAAGGCGATAACTTTGCGGTTGATCGCTTCAAAATCGGTCGCATTGACCGAAACAAATTTGCTGCTGATCGAATAAATTGCCCCGCCGAGTGCGATGCCACCAGCTCCAAAAATTTCTGCGACCAATGCGCCCATGCCGCTTCCAGTAATTCCGGCTACGATTCCAGCCGCGCCTAACACAGCAACCAAACCCGCAGCCGAATACGCTGGGATTTTGTAACCTTCTGATTTGTTGTAGCTTCGGCGCGAAATTTCAAGTTCGATTTTCAATTCATCCAAGTGAGCCTTTAAATCATTCAGATCGGCTGAGCGATTTTTTACGATTTCTTTCAAGTGATCTCGAGCATCGGGACCAAGTCGAGTGAAGGATTCATATAAATCAGCCAAATCTTTTCGGTCTTCTTTAATGTTGGCTTCTAATTCGGCAATTCCTTTTTCAATTTTAGCGACGTTGCTGAATCTAACTTTAACGGAAATTCCCGCGTCAGCTAAAATCGTGGCTCCGAAACCAAGCGCAATCAAAGTGCCGGTAGTTTTAGTCAAAACACCTTTTAAAAGAAATCGAGTGAAGACCACTGCGCCTACTGCTTCCAAAGAGTTCACTACAACCGAAGTTCCGCGAACCATTTTTGCTTTGCTAAGAATTTTCTTAAATTCCTCGATGCTTCTTTCTTGGGCGGTGATCACTTCTTTGCGGCGTTCGATGTCTTGGCGCAAAAAGTTTTCCAAACCTGGTGAAAGCTGGCTGGCAGTTGCCTGAGTTGCTTGAGCGGTGGCAACGCGGGGAGTGGTGATCGCTGAGCTCACGGCCAACGTTGAAAAAATCATTCGTATCAGAGTGTTTTTGATCGATTTCATGAAAGTCCTCGCCTTCTATTTTCTAAGCTTGTGACTAATCAAAATAATGCTACGCGTCAACGCGGGCTTGGCGGGCAAATCGGGTGAAAAATGCGCCTACAAAAGAAACAAAATCACGAGCAAGGCGAGCAAAGCCCCGCCGTTGAGCTGAACGCTAAGCTTATGTAAGTAATCAAATTTTTCGCGAACCAAAGCTTCAGTGCTGGGGTCTAAAATCGAGGACTGAAGCGCGGTGATTGCAGGGGTTAGCGACCATCGGCTGTAGGCAAAGACACAGAGTGCGGCGGTCGCCAGCGGTAGGATAAAACGATATCGCCAGCGCTCAGAGCTTGTGGTGTGGCGAGCGCCGTAAATGGACAGCGAAACAAAGATAAAAATCGCTCCCGAAATAACGCCGGCTAAATAATAAGCCGGAAAAATCGAGGCCTGAAGTTTCGCGGCGTCGGCTCGCTCTAAAACTTTAAACACTCGCGGCGCAAAGATGATGATGAAAAAAAGCATCTCGCCCAACCAAAAGGTCAGGGCAAGCTTTTGCAGGAATTTAAAAATTCGAAGAATCATTAAGTCTTATTCTAAAACAAGAACCTTGGTAAATCTTGGATCGGGAGCTTTCTCTTTGGAATTTTTAGCAAGCTTAGCCAAATCTTCGAGCGCTTCAGTGACTCGTTTTTGCAAGAAAGCTTGAGCGGCTTGGGGCGCCCGTTCCACGATCATGCTTAAGCCCTTGGCCACGATGCCTTCATCGAAATTTTTGATCAGAGTTAGCCATTCATTGGAGCTCAGCGGCGTCACATCAAGAGCTTGTTCTAAATTCCCACCACAACTCTGGCGAAACAAAGCGGTGATGAGTCGCGCCAAATAGCTTTCGCCGCTGCGACGGGGCTGAGTATTCCATTGCAAAGTCTTCGCCAAATCTTCCGCGAAGTATTTGTGCAATGCCGATAAGTGCGCCAATCGTTGCCCGGCTTTTAACAAACTTGCCAAGTCGATCAACGTTTCAGCAGTGGCGCCCAAATCTTTGAGAATTTTGGCGTTCAATTCCGGATGACGACCTTGTAATGATTGCAAAAACTGCGCGTCGATTTCTGGATAGAAATCGGCCGAAGCTTTGCCGACGACCGTAACCGCCGCGGCCACTAAATCTTGAGCGCACAGCCACCCTAAGCGATGAATGTCGGAAACCGATTGGCGCTCGAGCATGAGTGCGCCTCGTTCACGATTGCCTTCGGCCAAGTAGCTAAGGCCCAAGTCCAAATATTTGCGCGCGCGTTCGGAAGATTTGCGAATTTGCTCTAAGTCCAAATGCAAAACTCGATCGGCGGATAGTCCAGCGTTGACCGAGCGCAGAATTTCTTGAAGCAAAACTTCTTTGAGTTCTTGCGAGCTAATCAGCGCCATACAATCGGAAACAAATCCGCTTCCCAAAATCGCACCCTTGATTGGTTTTGGCAGCCACATTTCAATGTCAGCCGGATCAACGTTGCCGTCGCCGTAATCTTCATAAGAGCGGACTTTTAATTTTTGATCTTTATCAAGTGGTTCTTGAATCAGTTTTTCTTTGAGCGAAATCGCAGTGCCGCGACCATAAAGCCCAATGGCTTCGTAGTAGTCCACAAAACCCATGTCTTCGAGACGACCTTTTTTGATTTGATAGGCGAATTCTTCCAAGTCGGAAATTTGCTCCCATTTGCATGATTCCAAATGTCGACGCATCAAATCCAGGCTGGTCGAGCTCAGCTTGTCGAGCCACTGGCGAACCGCTTCTTGATGTTGTGGTTCTGCGTTTTTGAAAAGCAAAACGTATTTATTGTCGGGGCTGAGTAGCAGTCCGTTTTCATCTTGTTCGGGCGGATTTTGCGGATCGTAATCTTGAACTTCGCAAAGTTCCATTAAGCATCGGACCACGAACTCGGGGTCGACTTCTTTCATGTAAATAAAAAGCTTCGGAGCTTCGAGCAATGCCATGTTTTCAAAAAATAATAATGCACGATCGGCTTTGAATTCCGAGCCGTCCCAGCAATCCAAGTCCATAATGCCTTGGACTTGATTGGGCTGAGCGTTTTCGAGTAACCACATCGCAGTTTCGCCATCGGCTTCTTTGAGCGCCAAGTAAAGAGTTTCTACGGGAAGTTCTTGAAGCACTTCGATTTCGTCTTCCGGGCGAATCAAAGGCAATTGGGAGAGTACCGGTTTCAATAATGTATCTAGACTCATAAAAGGGGCTCCTCGCAGCGATTGTAAGTCAGCTTGCTAAGCGGTTTCAGCGCTCCAGGAAATCGATCGTTGATGAATCTCAGATTCTCGTTAATTCGGGTCAGGGTCAGTCCGCGCAATTCGGGGTGCAAGAGCGCGCTTCGCACATGAAGTTCTAAAAACTGGTCGGCGTCAGTTGGAAATTTTATTATTTCTAAAATTCCAAATTGTTCGAGCCGAGCATTCATCGACGCTAGGAAAACCATTTCTGCATAGCGACTTTGAAAAGAGTCACGATGAATTTTAATGGTGGCCTTGCCGCCGATTTCCATCGAACAATGATTGATTCTCCAGAGCGGATCTAACACTTGGTTTTTCAAGCGTTGCTCGACTTTTTCAGAAAGCCAACTTTCAAGTGTTGCAAACGAAGTGCTGAAATGAATTTTATTGTTCACATCACTTAGCGCGTAATGAAAGCGACCGTAGAAAAGATACTGCAGATAAAATTTGCCAGGCGGTCTTTCCAGGGTAATAGCCGGAAAGGTGTTCGAGAAAGTCGCAAAAGGATCACCGGCTTGAAAGTAACCATCTTCCATTCGATAGAGCTGGCGAAAAATCGCGTGAACCGAAATGATGGTCGAAGCCTTCACATCTTCGTATTCAGAGCTAGGGTTTCCCTCGCAGATGAAATTGCTTTCAATCGCGAATTTGGGGATCGCAACTTCGCTCATTGCGGGCCGGCTAAGAGCTGAAATGGACGCAATCAAAACAACGGGCAAAAACCCGCAGGTCTTATCAAGACGCTTCTCTTTGAACTGAACTCTCATGAATTGCGGGAAGATAGCACATGCTGCGCGTTGCGTCAAAAAACAAATGTAAGTTATAAGTGCTTGAATATAATAAATAATATTAAAATATCAGCGCGTGACTTCGGGTGCGGCCGGGGCATCCAAGACCGTAGGTTTTGGAGCAAATTTAGGATTTTGGTTCACTAAAATCCCAACCATTTTGATGATGTCGTTGATCTCGGCTTCGTTGCGAGCGTGTTTGTAAGCTCGTATTTGACCGATTTGATCGACGATTACAAAATTCTCGCCATGGGTGATGCCCATTAATTCATAAGACATGTCGCTGGCGTCGACCTTGGAAATGTCTCGGTATTCTTTGCTGTCGAGCGCGACTTTGAATCCGTTCACGACCGCTTGATAAACTGATTTCAAATCGCCTGTGAGAAACGTCCAAACATTAAAACGAGCTCCGTATTTTTCGCCGTATTTTTTTAAAACTTGCGGTTGATCATTGTCGGGGTCGACCGAAATCGAAAGCAATTTAACCGATGCGCCCGATCCAATGATCCGATCTTGGATCTTCGACATTTGCTGGGTCAAAAGCGGGCAGACATCCGGACAAGTGGTGAAAACGAAATTAGTGATCAGAATGCTGCCTTTAAAGGACGATTCCCAATTCACCATTGTGCCGTTTTGATTCAGTAACTCGAAATTTGAAATCTGACCAAGCACCGGAGGAATTTCAACCGGCGGCCGACGGTAGGCTTGGATAAGCGGAATGCTAAATAAAACACCTACGGTGACGATCCAAAACAGCGGTTTTTCTAAAATCTTAGTGGGGTTCACAGGCTAAAATCTTTAGCCTGTAAAATTAGCGGCGTGAATTCAAATCAGCAAAGAAGGCTTTGCGAGCCGCTGGATCCCATTTCAAATCCGAAAGAGATTGAACGTAGTAGGCCAGTGCCCACAAATTGCGCTCGTCTTCAGTCGCGTCCCCTTTGAGGCTAAGCATTCCGCGCCAAGCCGGCATCGAAGTGCCATTCACGCCGGCCGCTAGTCGAACATAAATGCCGTTCAGGTCACGAGTGGATCGGATGTGAAGCTTGGTGAAATCCGGCGGCATATAGGAATGATTGTCGTAGCTCGAGCCCTGCAAGACGCTGATTTGAGCGTTGGGTCGCATTTCGGAAGTCATCACCGAGCCAGTCAATTCTTGAGAGGCTGATTTAACTTCTTCAAGACTTGCGTATGAAGGATGGCAGGTAAAGCATTGCGCCAAGCCATGGTAAACTTTTTTGCCATGAAGAGTGGCGGCGTCTTTTTGGGTCGGGCCCCACGGATCGGGAGTGACCGGAATAGGGGTTCCCGCGACAATGATTTTTTCGCTCCAAATCGGCGCGAAAGTTTTAATAAATTGAGTGACCGAGTCGATTTGCTCGTCCGACATATCCCAAGGCAACATGGCAGTTCCATTTAATCCATAGCGAATGATTCTTTTGAAATCTTCATCGGTTGGCATTTCGCCGGGGCCGACATTGGCAAATTTATACATTCCCGCTTTGAAATTTCGCGGTGCCGGTACCATGCCTTGTGAGGCGGGACCTTTGCCATCGCCATTCACTCCATGACATTGCATGCAGTAATTCATGTAAACGTCGTGGCCGCGATTGAGCTTGGCCGCACTCACATATTTGCCACCTAACATGACCGGAGCGTCGAAGACTTTTGATGTGCAAGAGCTGAGCAGGGCGACTGCTATCAAAGATGTAAGCTGTTTAAAAAATCTACTCTTCATGATCTAAATCCTATCCTACAAAAATTAAGACAAACGTTACGATCCAAACGGCATCTAAAAAATGCCAAAACCAGGTGGTTATAAGCGGAGCTTCTGAAACAGAGGGAGCTTCTGAAGTGCCGCTCCAAAATTTGCTCTTGAAATAAACCCAAATCAGCGAAAGCCAAGAGGCCAGTGCATGGAAAAAATGCACGCCGATCAAAGTGTAAATGATCGAGGCAAAAAGCGATTCTCCGGCGACCAAGCCCTCGATTCGCCATTGCCAGCAAATAAAAAATTGCAGCACCATGAACACCGCACCCAAATAGGTTCCGATTCGCCAAAACATTTTAGCTTCAGCAATTTTTTGAGTTTTTAAGCGAGTGCATGAAGCGTGAAAAAGTCCCGAAGAAATCAGCAATACTAAAGTGCTGAGCGCTGGCATCATTGGACTCAACGGTTCGACTCCAATGGGGGGCCAGTTCACTTGGCGCGAGCGGATTAACAAATAACTCATCAGCAAAGTTCCAAAGAGCATCGCAAAAGAAGCCATGGTCACAAACATTCCCACTTGGGAATGAGTCAACTTTGGTCGGCCTACAGTCGTGCTAGCGGTGGAAAGTGTGATTTGCATTCGTTGGTGTTGAGCTTAGGGGCTCACTCCTTCGATGTATTCGTCTTGCATGATGAAATCTCGGTTCAAGCCTTTTTCAGCAAATTTCGGATTGGAAAATTCGTGAGGACCATTGAAGACCGTCGGAATTTTTTTGAAGTTATAAAAAGGAGCGGGGCTCGAAACGGTCCATTCCAAAGTGCCAATGTTCCACGGATTGTTGCCAGCTTTTTTTCCGCTCTTAATCGATTTGCATAGATTGTAGAGGAAAATGAATTGGGCAAAAAATCCAATTGCCGCAAAGATCGCGATGTATTGGTTCAATCCCTGCAAGTGTTGCAGGTAATTGTATTCGTTTGGATGGTAAATTCGGCGTTGCATCCCGGCGTAACCTTCGATGAACATCGTGCAAAACATATAAACGATCGGAGTGAAGGTCAGCCAAAAGTGGGCGACTCCTAATTTTTCGTCCATCATTCGACCGAATGCTTTAGGCACCCAGAAATAAAGTGCAGCATAGGAAGCCAAGAGTGACGACGCCGCCATGGTTAAATGGAAGTGGCCAACCACGAAATACGAGTTGTGGAGCATCATGTTGGTCGACACCGCGCCCAAATGAAGTCCGGTCAATCCGCCCAATCCAAAAGTGAAAACCATGCCCAATGAAAAAATCATCGGCGTTTTCAATTGAATGCGGCCGCGCCAAATAGTCGCCAACCAGTTCAAGAAAAAGATTCCCGAGGGAATCGAGATCAAGAGCGTCAACGTGGTGAAGGCCGAAGTTAAAAGCGGTGACAAACCAGTGGTGAACATATGGTGACCGTAAACCACGGTCGATAAAACCGTGATCGCAGTCATTGAGATGACCGTACCGCGATAACCGAAAGCTGGTTTGCGAGAGAAGAAGGAGAGCAAATCGGCAACCAATCCCCAGCCGGGCAAAATCACGATGTAAACTTCTGGGTGACCGAAAATCCAAAACAAATGTTGGTACAAAATCGGATCGCCAGAGGTTCCTTTTTCAGTGATCGCTGCGGCTAAGAAAAAATTAGTGCCGTATTCACGATCCAAAAACAAAAGAATGAATCCTGCGGCCAAAACCGGAATGAAAAGAGCGTTCAAAATCGAAGTCAAAAAGAGTGACCAAATAGTTAGCGGCAATCGGCCCCAAGTCATTCCTGGTGCACGCAATCGAATGATCGTGGTGATGTAATTGATCGCGCCCATGATGGAAGAAAAACCCACTAAAAACAAACCGACTAACCAAAAGCTGTGACCTGGGCCCACGAGCCATTGTTTGTGAGCAATCGTCGGATAAGACGTCCAACCAGCGCCCGAAGGTCCCATTGGTAAAAACAACGAAGCCAAGATCACCACGCCACCAGCAAAACCGGTCCAAAAAGACGCCATGTTCAGCCACGGGAAAATCATGTCGCGTGCGCCAATCATTAATGGAATCGAAAAGTTTCCAATGAAACCGATGATGATCGGAGTCAGCGCCAAGAAAATCATGATCGTGCCATGCATGGTGAAAAGCGAAGTGTACCAATCAGCCGGAATCACTCCATTTGTGTAGGGGAAAAGGAATTTGCCAATGAGCGGAAAGGGGACGCCCGGTTGGGAAATCGCCCAGCGGATCATCACGCTCATTAAGGCTCCAATGAAACCCCAGAAGAGGCCAAACCACATGAATTGTTTGGCGATCATTTTGGCATCAAAAGAGATGATGTATTTCCAGAAGAAACTTTTCGGAGCCTCATGCAGATGCTCGTCGTGAGCTTCAAATAAATGTGAGTGAGCGGTTTGCTCGTCCATAAAACCTTGATGATGTTGATCTTTGCTCATTGATACAGACTCCAGTTCCAGCCCCATTTAGTTGAGGGATCGTTAGCGTCATAGGCCGCTTGGGCCCAATCAGAATTTTCTTTAGTCCAAGCTATAAAGTCTTGGTCTTCGATAACTTTTAGGAAAGCCTTCATTTTATAATGGTTAGTGCCGCAGTGGTGCGCACAGGTGATTTCGTATTCGCCAGTTTGAGTGGTATCAAACCAAAATCGAGTCACCATGCCAGGAATCGCATCCATTTGAATGCGAACGTTGGTCATCCAAAATCCGTGGATCACGTCTTTGGATTTAATTTGAGCCATGACTTTGCGACCCTTGGGCACCACTAATTGATTGACGGTGGTGATGTCGTCTTCAGTTCCAAAAACGCCATCGTTGCCTGCGTAGCGGAAATTCCAAACCCATTGCTGAGGCATGATTTGAACGTTCACGACGTCGGGGCCCTTGGGGAAATCCCAAATGGGGTGATCAATGCTGTATTTCAATTGGGTGTAGGGGATTCCAAAAGATCCGCCAGTGTGCAAAAACGAAGCGCCGATCAAAACCAAATCGAGCGATACGAAGACTGCGATGTCGAGAATTTTAGGAACCACCGCTTCCATAGTGGTTGAGTGACCGTGAGTGTAATAAGCCACGCGACCGGGTCGATCACGGTAGACCCAAATGAATCCGACCAAAGCGCCAGCCATTAAAACGAAAAAGAAAAGAGTGACCCAAGATGTGTAGCGAAACAGCCACATCATGCGATGGCCAGTGCTGCTGATGTCTTTGGGGGCTGCGTAACGATCAAAGAAACTTTTGCTCATGTCGGCTTCTTTACCGTGAGCGTGAAGTCCGCCGTTTTTGGGATCGCTGACTTGATGGTAAGTTTCGCGCGTTTGGGCAGAAGCATTGCTGCTCATTTGGCTGATGCCAAAACCTGCAGATGCAAGGCCCGCGGCTAATATTACGGTTTTAAAAATCAATTTTTGAAACTTACGGAACATATTAAGGAACATAGTTGAAAAACCTCTGATCTAAAATCCAGACACCTAATACGAGCGGCAAATAAGCCAAGGTTCCGAAGAACGTAATTTTGACCCACTTCATGCCATTTTTTTCCCAAGAACCTAAGGCTGCAATGAACAGGAATAGAACAACAGCAAGTCCCGAAAAAATCAAATAAAAGTTGCCAGCTAAACCGGCGGCGTAGGGAAGGAGTGTCACGATTCCCAAAACTCCCGAGTAGATCAGCATTTGCGAACGAGCCACGTCGTTTCCTAAGGTTCCCGGCAAGGTTTTTAAGCCGGCAGCGTTGTATTCTTTTAATCGAAACAGCGAAATGGCGATGAAGTGAGGCAATTGCCAGAAAAAGAGAATGGAAAACAAAATCCAAGCGCCGAGTCCGAGCGATCCTTGGCTCGCCATCCAGCCCATCAAGGGCGGAATCGCTCCGGGGATCGCGCCCGAAAAAAGCGCGCTCATCGAGCGACGTTTGAGGGGCGTGTAGACGGCGACGTAGGAGAGATGTCCGATTAATCCAAGAACCGCGGTTTTTGGATTCAAGTAGACAAAAAGAGCGTAAAAAGAAGCCACCAATAATAGGATTGAGAAAATCAAAGCGCCGACATTCGAAATTCGACGTTGGGGCAGCGGTCGTTGTGAGGTTCGTTCCATTAACAAATCAACGTCGCGTTCTAAATAACAGTTCAGGGCATTAGCAGCTCCAACAATTGCATAAGTGCCGCTGACTAATATGAACCATTGGAAAAGACTTAATTTTCCGGGTGCAACGGCGGCCCCCGCCAAGCAAGTGAGAACCACTAAAGTTGAAAGCCGAAATTTCATGAGTGAAACGTAATCGGATAATTTTTTAGAAATCTCAGAAGTGCTACTCATGGTTTGATTGGGCTCCCTTTTTAGCCGCGCATTTCAGTGCTGACAAATAATGAGCCAGGAAAAAAACAACGCCTAAAAGTAAAGTGGCTCCGGCCAAATGTAGGCTGACCGGCAAAGTTTCAATGTGAGAGCTTAAGGTCCAAATTCCAAAAACGATTTGAGCGATCACGATCAAATGAGCGGATCCTGCCCAAAGTCGGATCAACTGGTTTTTAGTCCGCTTAGCCCAAATGATGAGTGGAATCGTCGAGATGATCACCATCAGCGCACTCAAAATTCCTAAGAGACGGTGGCCCATGTGAAATTGGGAGCCGCCAATACTGGGCCAAAATACCCTTCCACCCGTTTCCAAATCCATGCAAAGCATTGAGTAGTCTGCTCCCAATCCGCAGCCCGCGGAATAGCCAAAATGACGCACCGAGGCACCGTATAAAATTTGCAAATAGACAGCGACCAAGGTGATCCAAAGAAGGCGACTGGAGGGGAGCTTTTCTGTGAATTTGGGGAGGGATTTTTGCACTCGATAGATTCTGATGACTTGAGCAATCATGGCCACAAAAATCAATTCAGCGGTGCCTAAATGAAGGGTTGAAACTTGCGGTGGTAATTGAAAAAGAACGGTCACTCCGCCCAAAATTCCCTGATAGATTACTAAAACCAAAAGGCCGATGCTCCAAAGATAAATGCGTTTGAATTCCAGCCGGATTTTGAGCCCCAAAGCCAATTGAATGATGCATAAAATTCCGATGATCATTCCCAAAAGTCGGTGAGAGTGTTCGATGAGGACTCCGCCGGTCATTTGCGGAAAAAAAGTCCCGAAACATGTCGGCCAATCGGGACAGGCCAACGACGATCCGGTGTTATGGACTACGCCCCCAAGAAGGATCATGCAAAAGGTGATGAAGACTTGAAGGACTCCAATTCGGAGCATCCATTTTAGGGTCACGAAAGCTCTCTACTTTCATGCACTTCGTTGTTCAAGGAGATTGATGCTTTTCAAAAATGGATCTAAGTTTCGTTTATGGCGACAACAACTGCCGATCACTCTCATCATCATGGAACTCCAGAAGCTGGCCCTAAGAAGCCGCGCGAAGTGGATATTTTCGGACGAGCCACTCATGGCAAAGTCGGAATGTGGATTTATCTCTGCACCGATGCCATGACTTTTGCGGGCCTCTTATTGGGATACGCGCTGTTGCGTGGTCGAACTCCGAATTGGCCCGTTCCCGCAAATATTTTGGGGCTCGAAATATCCGGCATCATGACTTTCATTCTGATTTTGTCGTCAGTGACCATGGTCATTGCCCAGGCTAAGGGCGAAGCGCGTGATCGCAAAGGTTTAATCACTTATTTAGCGATCACTTGCGTGGGCGGCTTGGCGTTCTTGGGAATGCAAGTCTACGAGTATCATCATTTGCTGAACCATGTGATGACGATTTCTACGATCAATTTGGCCCAATATCCGACTCTCCCGCCGCAATTTGCCCAATCGTTTTTTGTGGTCACTAGTTTCCACGGACTCCACGTTTTGTCGGGGGTGATTTATCTATTGATCATCTTAGGCCGTGCGGTCGCCGGTAAATTTGATGACGGAAATTGCAACCACGTAGAAGTCGCTGGATTGTTCTGGCACTTCGTCGATTTGGTTTGGATCTTAGTATTTACCTTTATGTACTTGGTTTAAGGAGACGACCAGATGTTGCACGCAATGAATGCTGATCAGAAAATAAAGAAATACGTCAAAGTCGCGATCACCTTAACGGTGATCACTTTTGTTGAACTAGCAGTCGTTAAATTTCACTTTTTGCCGGCGGTCTTGATCACTCTTCTTGTGGTTGGATTGTCGCTCTTTAAGGCCTACACGGTGGCTTGGCATTTTATGCACTTAAATCACGAGCGTGGTTGGACCCGCGCCGTCGCTTTGTTGCCCTTGGGCATGGTTGTTTATGCAGGTGTTTTGTTGGCGGATCAAAAATTCCGCCCCATCAGTGATTACGTTGGTGAACCTGATCGTGTAGCTCATGGAACTTTTGAGGCCGAGCATTCCACAAAACACGAAGAAAATAAAGAAGCGCACGCTGGGGCTACTGAAGATCCTATGATTGAAACGGCAGGCGAAGTTCACACTTCCGAGCCTACCGCAAATCAAGAATCTCATGATGTTGCGCCGTCTCCTGAGAAGTCCCCCGAAAAAACTCCCGAGGCCTCGGGCAGTGGAGGTTCGGGTGCTGATTCACAGTGGAAATAATTGCGAAAATAAATTTATAAACAAAAATTATTTAGTCTTGCTTGGAGTTTTGAGCCACGCCAGCGCTTGGTCTTGTGCCACTTGCGGACAAAATAAAACATTCACTCCAGCAACTTTAATCATCAGTTTTGGATTTTTTCTGCTTCCAATGGCTTTGGTTAGTTGGATTGGCTGGGTGCTTTATCGTGACACCCGTGAATCTAAAGAATCGAAAGAGAAATAATCACCATGAGCCAATCCACTGCTGACATTGTTTCGGCGATTGATGTCCGAGATCTACATTTTCGTTATCAAAAAGCTGAAAGCGACGCTCTCAAGGGTTTGTCGCTTCAGGCTCATTATGGAAAAATCACTGGTCTTTTGGGGCCCAACGGTTCGGGAAAATCTACCGCTTTTCAAATCATTTCGACTCAGCGAACGCCCGACTCTGGCGAATCTTTTGTCGGGGGATATTCGTCGACCAAGGACCCTCGCAAGGTTCGACGTTTGTTGGGCGTGACTTTTCAAACTCCCAGCATTGATCCACTTTTAACGGTGCGCGAGAATTTAGAAATTCACGCTGCGCTTTTAGGGCTGCAAGGAAATTATCAAAAGATCATCGACGAAAAGTTGAACTTCTTTGGCCTACTAAATCAAGCCAATCATCGCAGCAAAACTTTGTCGGGCGGAATGCAGCGCCGTGTGGAATTGGCCAAGACCTTGATGGGCGAGCCTAAAATTTTGCTTTTAGATGAACCGACGACCGGGCTTGATCCTTTGGCCCGTGCTGATTTCTGGCATCTGCTGCGAAAAATTGCATTAGGCGGCGTTGGAATTTTAGTCACCACTCATTTGATGGAAGAGGCTGAGCTTTGCGATCATTTGCTTTTCATTGCTCACGGAAAATTATCCGCATCGGGAACTCCGATGGAATTAAAAAGTAGTTTTCCCTATGAAGTCATTTGGCTGGAATCTTCGGTCACTCAATCGATGGTTGAAAAACAGTTTGGTGATCGGGTTCGAGTGCGTCAAGAAGGTGATCGATTGCGATTGGAAACCACCCATGGTTTGAGCGTGCTGGATGAATTGCGAAAATCATTTAGCGAGCAAATCAAGGGATTTTCCTGGGGCAAGGCTTCGCTGGCTGACGTTTACTTTGAAAAATCAGGAGTGAAACTCTAATGAGTCAGTCTTTGCGAGCCATTTGGTATTTGTTTTATCGAGAAGTGTTGCGCTTCACGCGACTTCGCAGTCGCTGGATCGGAAGCTTGGCCACGCCCTTGCTGTTTTGGTTCATGATCGGTGGCGGAGTGGGTGCGTCGTTTGGCAATGATTCGGGTCCGGGGGCGCCGGGTTATTTCGAATTCATGTTTCCAGGGATTTTGGTGATGGCGGTTTTGTTTACCTCGATTTTTTCGACGGTTTCCGTCATCGAAGATCGTCACCAAGGATTTCTCCAAGGAGTTTTAGTGACTTCGGTTCCTCGGTGGAATTTTGTGTTGGCGAAAATTTTATCGGGCGCGGCTCTTGGTTTGCTCCAGGCCGTGCTTTTGATTTTGGTGGCTAGCCTTACCGGGATTCAAGTGGCTTTGAGTGCTTGGGCGGGGGCGGTTCTTTTGCTTTTCTCGATGGGGCTTTTGCTAACCGCTTTGGGTTTTGCTTTTGCCTGGATTTTAGATTCGGTTCAGGGTTTTCATGGAATCATGAATTTGATTTTGATGCCGATGTGGATTTTGTCGGGCTCTTTGTTTCCGGTTGATCGCGGGCCCAAACTTTTGCAAATCATTGGGATGCTGAATCCGCTGTCGTATGCGGTGAAGCCCTTGCGAGAGTTGATTTCGACATCACACACCGAGAGTCTTGGCACCGGATTGATCGCGATGGTTGCGGCTTTCGCGCTGCTATTTTTCATTTCGGTCAGCCGAGTGGAAAAGCCCGCCAAATAAACGATGAACGTCCAGCCACTTAAGCCCAGTTTTCCTGCTGAGCGAGTGCCCGCGCTGTCTGTGGCAAAGATACCAATTTTTCATAATCCCGGATTTGAATTTGTTGATTTGGAAATTGGCTGTGGGGTGGGTTGGCATCCGATTCAATATGCCCAAAAAAATCCCAATCGTTGTTTGATAGCTCTCGAGCATGGTCGCGATCGCTTTCAAAGTTTTTCGCGCCGACTAGCCCGGCATGCGGAGCTTAAAAATTTGCAAGCCTGGCAAGCCGATGCAATTCCTTACTTAACTCATCGGATGCCAAGTCAAAGTTTGGATCGGGTCATGATTTATTATCCGAATCCTTATCCAAAAAATTCGCAGGCCAATAAAAGATTTCATCGAATGCCTTTTTTTGAAATTTTACAGGATCGTATGAAGTCCGGTGCGACGTTGGAAATTCGGAGCAATGAAGCAGCTTATATTGCCGACGCTAAGGATTGGCTCTTGAATCGCTGGGGGATGACTTTGCAGTCGCATTCACGGATTTCAAAACTGACTGATTTCAATTTCAGTGCGGTGACTCACTTTGAGCAGAAGTATTTTCAACGTGGCGAGCTATTGGATTTTATTGTTTTCAATAAAGCGTAACCCAAGCGCTTTTTATTGCCTTATTGGTATTTTAGACAGATGGCTGAAACAAGTTCGTGCCTGCACGGAAGCCCGTAAAGCCTATCCCCTGCTTCTCGTTCTCTTCCGCAGGCAGAGGCTGTCTGACAATTAAAGATGTCCCCATCGACGAATCGCTTGGCGGATAATTTCTTGTACGACTAGGTCCGAGCCGGCTCGCGTTAAATGGTCGTCGTCAAAATAAAAGATTTTTCCATCAGGGCTCTCAGTGACACATCGATTCTTCATGAACGAATCGCAAAAAATATCTTCGGGATGAATTTTTAACAAATTTGGGTGATCTTTAAGGGCATCGAAAGCTTCAAGAACCTTTTGATTACGGGACTTATAAATTTCAAAAGAAGTGGTGATTGGGGTTTCGTCCCCTCGCATGTCCTTGCGAAGAATGGTCAATGGAACATCCCAGCCAACCTCGGGTATCGGATAAAGCAAGATGACCCGTTTTTGTTTTTGAAGCAGCTCGGTGATTCCGCTCACGATGAAACTTAGAATTTGCTTTTGCCCTTCCGACGAGTATTGCGCAACCGGATCTGACTCGACTCCGCCCTCTTGATTGTCAAAAGAGCGGCTCGTAATAAGGGGCGTGATTCTTGCAGAATAGATGACGGTTTCCATTTCGGGAACCAAGAGCTCAGCCCAGCGAGCATTCGATTCGAAAGAGGAGACGAATGTTGGCACTTCGTGAATGAAAATGGAGGCACCCATGACGAGACCGCTCTTTCCGCTTTTTTTTAACTCGGCGGAAAGACTCGAGGCAAGCATGCTCGCGTGACTGTCTCCTTTGAGGGTGATCGTGGGTTTTAAGTCCTTTGCCCCCAGGACACATCTTTCAGTTGGGCAATCTGCTAAATAATCATGTACTCCCAATTGCGGGTTCTCTACCTTGAGGCGGATTTTAGAGGAAACGCGATCAGGAAATCCTCCGGAGAGAACGCCCAAGGTGCCAAAGCACACCAATGCGAAGGCCGCAATTCCCAGACAAACGAGCAAGGCTTTCTGTCGAATTCGCGTCGGATTGCGAAAGGGAGTTTCGACGAAGTAGTAACTCAAGGTCGCAAGTAAAAATGTGACACCCAAAACTTCGATTTTTTCCGTGTCGTTTAAGGGCGCGTTTTTATAAATCCGAAAGAAGGCCAAGCAGGGCTGGTGCCACAAATATAGCGAATAGGAGATCAGTCCGATACCCACGAAAGGCTTTGACCGCAAAAGGAGGCCGACCAGTGAAACTTTAGAGAATAGAATTAAAATGACAACCGACAAAATGGGCACCGTCGTGAGCATCGATGGATGACGAATGGTGCCGTTAAAGAGAAATCCATAAATCATCAGAACAAAAAAGGCGACAATGGAAGCCACACCCGTCAATGGAAAGCTTCTCTTTTGAAAGTAAGACTTTGCCGGAACTATGAGAGCACCTGCCAAGAACTCCCAGAATCGTGTGTGGGGCAGGTAAAAAGTTGCGGAAGGATAACGAAAACTGCTCCATTCACAGATAAAAAGGGACACAAGCAAGCAAAGGCCTAAAACGGCATGGATTCGCCTCGGGAAATGACGGTGAATCCAAAATAAAAGAAGCGGGTAAACTATGTAGAATTGTTCTTCGACGGCCAGAGTCCAAGTGTGCAGAAGAGGTTTAAGCTCTAGGTTGCCGTCGAAATATCCCGAGTGATTGACGAAATAGAAATTGGAAAAAAATACCGTCGAAGTCAGTGCGCTGAAGGAAAATATTTTCATCGAATCGATGAAGAGAAAACGCCAGGCCACAATGCAAGAAACAAGTGTCATAACGAAGAGGGCCGGGAGGATTCTCCTGGCTCGCCGTAAATAGAAACGCTGAATGGAAAAGCTACCGTTGTTCATCTCGGTAAGCAGCAACTGGGTGATGAGGTAACCGGAAATGACGAAGAAAATGTCGACTCCAATGAATCCTCCCGAAAGAAGATCGATGTCTTGATAGGAAAAATGGAAGTGAAAGAGGATAACAAAAAGAACGGCCACGGCTCGAAGGCCATCGATTTCCGGAGAGTAGTTTAGGGATCTGTCCGTGCTATTTGTCATCTTTTGTAGACACTTAGATTAAATCCTTCCGAGATGAATAAGAAGAAGCTCTAAAATCTATCGACTTCGTGGAGGTAGACTTGCTGCGTTGAAGGTCGACTAATTACTGTCGGCATTCACACGCCCTTATGAGCGTCCGTTAGACTTGGAATGGATGATGTTGTCGATACTCATTCCCTTGTACAACGAAGAACGTTATCTGATTGAGATTTGGAATCGGTTGAAGTCTACCTCTTGGCCCTGTGAAGTAGAATTCATTTTTGCGAACGACTCTTCTACGGATTCTTCCCCGCTGATTTTAGAAGGCTTCCGCAGCGATCCGCGCGTTCGCGTAGTAAGCACCGAGAAAAATTGCGGCAAAGGAGCCGCGCTCTCGCTTGCTTTCAGCCAATCTCGTGGCGATTTGGTGGCGATTCAAGATGCCGACCTTGAGTACGACCCGAAAGAACTTGCCGAACTCACGGCCTATGCCCTCAAGCATCCTGGGACCTGCGTTTTTGGTAACCGTTTTCATAAGCAAGCATCTTCTCGATTCTTGCCGGGCCAGGCACTCGTCAATCGAAGCTTGTCTTTATTTTCGTCTCTGTTGGGAGCTCCGCCACTGACGGATGTCGCGAGTTGCTACAAAGTTCTTCCCCACAGTTTCTTTAAGGATTTTCAATGGAAAGGAAAAGGCTTCGACATCGAGCTGGAAATTGCCGCCCTCGTCGGAGAGCGGGAATTGCCCTGGATAGAATTTCCCATTTCGTTTCATGCACGCACGGCCGAGCAAGGAAAAAAAATTCGTTGGCGAACTGGATTTAAAGTCCTCGTCGCATCGCTTTTTTTCAACCGCCGGAAAATCCTGAGCCGCAGCGGCCTTTCGGGCCAGCTCTTTTGGGCGGTCGTTCTATCGGTGATGACTTGGCTTCTCATGAATGGAATCGGGGGATGGGCGACGGGCCAAGATCCCGACCAGTGGTACCATTTGGCACTCGCCCGTTTGGGGGCGCAGTCGGGAGGGATCGTGCGCTCCTTGCCTACAGTGGATGACCTAGGGTGGGGCGCCGCTTTTACGAACAAAGAGTTTCTTTTTCACCTTTGGAACGTGGTGCTTTGGAAAATCGGCGGTGAAGGTGGCGTAAAAGTTGGCGTCCTTCTGACGGCGTTGGCAACCGTACTTCTCCTGTATTTTTATCAACTCCGACGTTTGAAACCCGGGGTTGCATCCCTGGTCGTTATGAGTTCAACGATTTTCTTTGCGCCTTTTTTGATGCGTCTCTCGCTCCTTCGCGCCTCAAATTTTGCGGTCCTAGCATCGGTTGGCTTCATCGGAAGTCTGCTCCAGGCGAATTCGTTCATGTTGTTTTTGTGGACGGTGCTCTATGCGCTTAGTTACCATGCGATTTACGTGCCGCTCGCCATCGGCGTGCTCTATTGGTTTATTGCGAGCGAGGAAATCAAAACCCGTAACCAAGTTCTGATTTCAATTGTTTCGGGAATCGTGATGGGTTCTCTCTTCAATCCCTATTTTCCTTTGCAGATCGAGGCCAGCTTGCAGCACTTGAAATTAGCCATGGGAAGTTTTGACCTTGTCGCTATCGGTGCTGGACGAGAACTCATTCCCTTCCGATCAGATCAGTTGTTGTGGAAAGACCTTTCGATTCTAGCAGTGTTGACTGCGGCTGGCTTCTCGCTCTTCAGGCTGAAGAATCGTTCGCGGGCTCAAGTTCCTTTTCTCTTTATTGCGTCTCTGGCTTTTTGGCTTTTGCGGCACCAAAGTCCACGCGCTCTAGATTACCTGTGTCCCTTGCTCGTGTTTTTGGTGGCTTCGATTTTGCCGGAGCTCGATTTCTCTTGGAGAAAAGCCTCGGCTCGAGGACGTCTGATTCTTGTGATCCTTGCGGGAGTTTTTTGTTTTGGAACGGCTAGGGAATATATCGGGATCCATCGACATGCTCCTGGGGCCATCGAAAAGGCTCGAAATGAATTCAACGAGATTAAAGGACTTTTAGTCTACGCAAAACCCGACGCGAAGGTGTTCAACTGCGATTGGAAGGATGGGGCTTATATTCTTTATCTGCGCCCCGATTTGAAATTTGTCGATTTACTGGATCCTACTTTCCTCTACATGAGTTCCAAGGAGCTCTATAGCCTTAAAAATATTTTGCGTAGCCGGCAGGGCGCGGTTGGTGCTGAGGGCATGAAAGAAGTCTTCAAGGCTCAGTACGCACTTTGTCCGACTTGGGAAGGAAACAGTTTTCCTTGGCCCCAAGTTTCCGATTTGTCTAAAGAGCGGGTGATTCAGAGTGACAACTATGTTTTTGTGGAGCTCTGATCATTTTTCGACAATCGTCTCGCGCGAAACGAGAACTCCCTGATTTTTTTTTGATTTAATCAGCGCACAATAAAAAACCCCCGGAACTTCAAAGCTGAAGTTCCGGGGTTTTTTTAGAAGCAATTAATTTATTATTCGATCGTTTTAAAAATTGTTTTGATTGTCTCGATAGCGAAATCAACTTGGGCATCTAGAGTTTTGAAGTTGATAGGTTCAACGACGCCTTTTTTGCATTTGTCGACGACTCGTTCTGTCCAAGTTTCCATTGGGGCAAGGGCTTTCAAATACTCAGGAATTTTTGAGGTGTTCAAAAACGGGTTGAGCTCGTAAGTAGCCATTCGAAGGTAGAAGCTTAATGCTGACAATTTTTCTTCAACCGAGTTGGCTTCTAAACAAAACTCCATTTGCTTGTCTTTTGGAATGACAACCGCGGTGCCAGTTCCAGCTAAAACAACCGATATCCTTAAAGTATGAAGTTGAAGAATTGTTAACTTTTGGCTCAAGCTCTGTGCGCGGAACTGATAACCCGGGCCACTAAAACCGACTCGATCAAAGATTCCTAGAAATTCAATTTGCATTCGTGAAGCTTGTTCTTCGAGTGCACCAAATTGGTGAGTTAGCTCGTGAAACAACAATCCCGATAATTCAGCGAGCAAAGAGTGTCGTGGAATCCCTCTGAGCATGGGCATGCTCAAGCAAATCGGTGCACCAATTTGTCCGATGATTGTGGAAGCCGCGGATTTTTTGCCGGAAGCATCTACGCAGTAAGAGTCCGGCAGGATCTCGAGAGGGACTTTCTTAACGACATCGAAAATAAAAGGGGTGTCCTGGGTGACCATTTTAGTAAGCAGAGCGACGTCTTCTTTGTTCTTCCAAGTTTGCTCAGCAAGGTTGGGATAAACTCCATTGGTAATTGCAGTGGCAAGTTGATCAACGGTTTTGGCCAGTGCTTCGCGAACATCGGCTTCGCTGCTGACCATGATCAGATTTCCGCCGCCGCTGTCTTGGCCGCCGTTAGCAGCAAGCACAGTTGCTCCGCAAAAGAGCGCGCTGAAGAGAACACCGAATTTTAAAGTTTTGATTTGAGTTTTCATTTTAATTTCCTCCTATTCAGCGCCCCTGTTTTCCGGGTTTCGTCTGATAAGGAAGAACGTAATGTGCCTGTTTTGGGTGGAACAGGTCAAAGTAATTAATTTAGTATGATTTTATTACCAAATTTGGTATTATTAAAAGCAATCAAAGTAGTAACTGTATGAAAATATTTAATTTTACTGATTATAAATCCTTCCTCCGAGATTGGATAAAGTCGATGCCAAAGCTGGGTCGCGGCCAAGCAACTCAGATGGCCTCGTTCTTAAAGGTCAATTCAGTCTTTATCAGCCAGGTCCTTAAAGCTGATCGCGAATTTAGTCTCGAACAAGGACATGATTTGGCCGAATACTTGGGTCTCAACGAATTAGAAAAAAGATATTTTCTAGCGATGATTCAATGGGCGCGGGCCGGAAATTTTCGACTGCGCGCTTATTTTTCAAAGCAAATGGAGGAGCTCCGAAATCAAGCTCATGATTTGTCGAAACGATTACCCGCCGAAAAAACTTTGAGCATCGCTGAGGCAAATTTATATTACTCTTCTTGGATTTACAGTGCGGCTCGGTTGGCAACTTCGATTCCCGAGCTCAACACACTCGAAGCACTTTCTAATCATTTTAAAATCAGCCGTGTTCAGATGAAAAAAGTTTTGGATTTTTTAATGGAACACGGGCTCTGCTTACAAAAAGGTCAGCAATATTTAATGGGGCCGCGAAGCACTCACTTGGCTTTCGATTCTCCGATCGTCTTCCGTCATCACAGCAATTGGCGATTGAAGGGCTTGAGTCGGACTACGCCGCCCGATTCAGATGAAATTTATTACACCAGTCCGGTGTCGATTTCAGAGTCAGACATTCCAAAAGTTCGAAAAATGATTTTGAAATGGATCGAGGATTTTAGCGCGGTTGTTAAAGACAGCCCTTCGGAAAAAGTGGCTTGCTTAAATATCGATTGGTTTAAAATTTAGCTTTGCTAAATTTTACGGCAATTTGCCATGAAATCTCAGGTAAGTTTCAGCTTCTGTGGGTTCCATAAACTTAGATAGTTTATCGATCGGCAATTGAGAAACATCTGTCCAGATCAAGCCGTCGTAAGAATTGAAATCTTGGTCGTGATTGAAGCCTAAGAATCCTGCACCCAGATCCGCGTATTTTAAATAAAGCACGGGCAAAGATTTTCCATCGGGCTCAAGCATGGCGACCATCTTGGAAACATCTTTAAGGCTCCCAGCCGCTTCAGCAAGTTTTGCGATTTGAGCAGGACTTAAAGGGCCTAAATCAAGGGGCGGATTTTTGGGACTCACTTGGTCGGTGAATTGATTCAAAGTTAAATGTTGCTCGATGTAGGCCATCAACAATCGCTTAGAGGTGTCGGTGTAAGCATTGCTGATGCTCACCGGACCGAAGAGGTCTTTGATGGAGGGATTGCGAGCTAAGAAAGCCGCAATGCCCTTGAGAAGCAAAAATAAGGGTTTGGGTTTGCGCTGATAATCGGGCACGACAAAGGATCGGCCAAGCTCCATGCCGTTGCTGAGTTTGCTTTTCAGAAGACCATCAAAATTAAAAAGAGTGGTCGTGTAAATTCCGCGGACTCCGCGCTTGGCTAAAATGTCTTTGACCACACCCAGTCGGTAAGCGCCAGCAATGCGCTTGTTTTGTTTGTCCCATAAAATGAGGTGGTGATAGTCCAAGTCAAAGCGATCTAAGTCTGTCGCTAATCCAGTGCCTTCGCCCACCTGGCGAAAAGTTAATTCTCGCAAGCGTCCGAGTTCCTGTAATGAATTCGGAATTTGATCGGATTTGGCCACGAAGATTTGATACTCGCCACTTTCCAGGAGTCGGGCTTGGCCCGAAGCATCGAGAGCGGTCATTTCACGAGTGATCACTTCGGGGTCTACCGGTTCGCGTAGCGGAACTTCGATGCGCAGACTCTGAGGTTGCTCCAGGTCACGCGCGATAAGTTTTTGGGCAAGCTCAAGAGTGCGGGCTCGCAAAAACAAAGTCATTCGCTCTAAATCGTACTTTTGTTTTTCATCTTGAAAAAAATCTAATTCTTTTGGAGTGACGACTTCGCCAACGGCCAGCGAGAAATTATGGTTTCGATGGGCCAAAATTTCGCGAGTGAACCAAGTGTTGAAAAGCAGTCCTCGAACTTTAGCTAATATTTTTTTCCAAAAGGGAGCCTTCTCTTCAAGTTTTTGGCTGTCGGGAAGACTGCGAATCAATTCCAGTGTTCGGGTTGGCGCGCCTCCCACATAAATGGGTAAAGCTTGGGCGTGGCTTCGAGCGGCAATGCCGGCGGCTCCGGTCAGCCATTCTTGCTCGTGGGAAGTTTTTTCCTTCCAACCATCACGGTTGGAAACTCTGCCTGATGGAAAAATCATGAGGGCGTGGCCGTCGCTCACCCATTTCATCATTTCGATTAAAGTGCGCTTCTCGGGCTTGGCCATGTTGATAAAAAAAGCATGATCTTTGAGTAGCGGGATTTCGCTGAGGGCAGTGGTCATCAAGACTTTTACGTCAGGTCGAACTTTTTTTAAGAAGCTGGCAACCAGCATTCCATCCACTCCCGAGAGGGGATGGTTGGAGGTAACGACCAGCGGACCGGTAGCGGGAATTCGAGCCAAGTCTTCGGGTGTAAAATGGCTCGTCACACCCATTGCCGCAATGATGGCGGCATAGGTTTCTTCGCCTTGTTGGACTCTTTTGGTCGCTTCAAGGGTGATCGCTTCAATGCCGTCCACTTTCAGCAAATGCTTCCCGGCGGATTTTGCGAGCGTGTTTACGGCTCGGCTTCGAAGAGAGATTCCAACGGCGCCCCGCAAGTTCAAATGGCCATCGATTTCTCCTTCCAGTCCCAAGGAAAGTCGAAATTGGCAATCTTCAGGTTTTACTGGACTTACTGAACCGGGAGGCAAGATGGCCAAGACGGCATTTGATAAAAATAGGAGGCTTCCCAAGAAGGGCAGCCGTGTTCTAAAAATGGCCATGCTTGGAGACACATTTAATGATTTTCAGGGGGGGCGTCTAGGGAAAATTACGCACCGGGTCAAAATTAGTTAAGTATATGTTATTAAGAACTTATTACGCTTTAGCCAATTTTGAAATCGCCGTTCTTCCATATGTTTTTGGGCGCACATTCCAGAGCTTTGGCTCCGCGATCTCGAGTGAGTTCGAGTAATTTTTTTATTTTGCTTCGATCGCTAGGGCTGTGACTGAGGGTTTTTATAACCGGAATAAGCTTATCTTTCGGTCGTTACTGGGGATCGACAGATTTTTTTCCCATAGCGAATGATGGGTTCTTCGAAATATTTCCATGACGCCCAGGTTATCAATAGGGTTAGAGCCATCACAATGATGAAATGATCCAGCATAAGGGCTAACTCATGGGTGATCCCAATCTCATGTAGAAGTTTTTTGGGCCATTGAAACAAAAAGATTTGCTGATGAATTAAATAGAAGCAATAACAACGAATCCCGATCCATCGTAAAAAAAATAATTTGGAAAGGCGATTGAACACTGTTCCCTCTATGAGAGTGGAGATTAAAATCATCGTCGTAGCAATTTCCAGCGGCATGATAAACCCAAAATTTAATCGTCTTGAAATAAAATAAAAAACCCCTAAGAGGTCAAAAATGTATTTCGAATAACTTTGTGCTTGATCCAAAAGAAAAATGCTAAATTTTTCATCCAGCGAAAGCTTCCCAAAAATGAAGCCTAGAATCGGAAAATGAAGATTGTTAATAAAAAAATAAAATTGAAAATCTGGATATTTAATCAATAAATAATTGGCCACATTGAAACTTTGCCATTGATTGTGAAGTTCTAAAAATAAGACAAAGGCTATTACTAAGTGAATCAACTTGGTACGAAAAAAAAGTGAAATACCAACAAGGAAATAGAAAATTTCTTCCACAAAAAGTGACCAGGAAACTGTTAAATAAAAAGGATTTTTTTCGTAGAACAAGAAGGCGATCGAAAAGGATAGATATTGCCAATACTCCAAGAGCGGCATGGCCGTGCTTAGAAATACAAAGGTGACGACAACAGCCCAGAGTGGATAAATTCGAAAGAATCTTGAAGCTATAAAATTTCGAAAATTACTTTTGGCTGAGCCGGAAAATTTTGAAATGGAACGGGCTAAAAGGAATCCACTAACCACAAAAAAAATCTGAACTGCGTGTCCGCCGCTAGTCAAGAATTGGTAGAAAAGGTCGCCGACTAGATTTGTTGGGATTCCAAAATGCGCTATGGCGACGCTCAAAGCGCATAGTCCACGAAGTCCGTCGATCGATGAGATTCGGGTTTTATTTGGGCTGATGCTCGATGGGCTTGTCATAGGAACCTGGTGAACAGTTTTGCACGGACTAGGTGAATGGGGAATTGAGCGACGAGTCAAAAATTCGATAGAGCTCGGGCTGCTTGTGTTTGTAGCCATGATAAATCCGACTCAAATAAGTGCAGACTGCGTGATCGCCCAGATGTTCGCTGGCGTAAGTCATTCGAAAGGGCATCGCTAAATCGCGATGGAGCAATTCTTCGTAGCGTTCGGCATAAATCATTTCAACGGGTTCTCGATAACTGTCGACGCCTTGGGAATCGTAATGGGCCAGCGCATGGTTGTTGATGATTTTCATTAAGTGATTGGCAGTCGGAAAATATTTTTTGAATTGGGCAATCGAATTTTCCAGTTGATCGATGTGGGGAATTTCAAAAATTCGGTGATCCAACACAAAATTCCAATTCGAATCTTTTTCGATGGCGGATAAAATTTGTGGGGCCTTAAGTTTGGCGAATCCGAGGTTGGATTCGGTGACTTCGTGGGCATTGTATAAATCTCGGCGAATTTCCGAAGCAAAGAGTCGCAGTTCGGAAAAGAGCGTGGTCCAGCAACTCCACTTTACGTAGTGGATCAAAGCCTTTTGGCAGCGCCCGTCGATCAAGTGATTGGCAAGCATCCATTCGAAGCCCATTTGATCAAGGCTCAATGAGGCGGGAATTGGGTTTGGTGTTTTTGCAAAACGATCTAGGTTCTTTTGAATTTCAAGTGGCTGACAAAACTCAGCGGTCATTGGCAGATTTTTAAATTTGGCGTCCAAAAAATAAAGGTCGAGTAGCGACTGAAGATTTTCGGGGCTTTTGTCTTTGAGCACGGCGCTGAAAAAAAGAGTGAAAAGGCTCACGAATTCCTCGCGATTTGAGGTCATCACATAACGCAGTCGGCGGTCGAAAAGCAGACTTTCCCAAAAGGGTCGCGAATTCTGGGGATCGAGCAGCACTTTTGCCAATTCCCGGTCTTGAAATTCGCGGGGCAGGTTGCTCTGGTCGTCACCTTGATAGTCATGGCAGAGCCAAATTTCGTTAAAGAGCCGGATCATGGGCCCTAGACTAAGGCCTTTAAGACGCAAATCAAGCCGCGGTGCCTGGCAAAATGGGGGCTCATGAGCCCTTAAAAACTAGGTCTCGAGTGACTCTGGCCGAAATCCCTTTGGGGGGCTTGAGCCATTGGAAAAGCGGCTCTAGAAATCAGCCTTGTTATGACGGAAACCGATTCAACTGCAAAAAACTCTAGCACCCCAAAATCCCCCACCAGCACTTCGCGCGTCGAGCAGCGTTGTCGCGAATTGGGTGCCGAATTATTCAGTCGATCCAATCAATCTTCGATGAGCCTTTTCAACAAAGGTTTTTGGTCCGGAAAAATGATGGACTGGTCGATGCAAAATCACGACTTCAAAGTCCAAATGTTTCGCTTCGTCGACGTTTTGCCGACTTTGCAAGATTCGGATCAAGTCATTCAACATTTGCGCGAATATTTCTTGGACGATTCGGTAAAAATTCCCGGCGCGATCAAAGCCGCGATGGGTGTGGCGTCGAGTGGATCTTTAGTTGGCAAAATCGCGGCCGGCACGATCAAGAAAAACGTCGAGTCGATGGCCGAGATGTTCATCGCCGGCCAAGACAGCGAAAGCGCTTTTTCGGCGCTCGAAAAATTATGGAAACAAGGACAGTGCTTCACGGTTGATATTTTGGGCGAAGCGGTGGTTTCTGAAAACGAAGCTCGTGATTATCACGGGCGTTACTTGGAATTAGTTTTGGGTTTGTCTGAAAAAGTTAAAAGTTGGAAAGACGGCCCCAGCGAAGAGACCCCATGGGGCAAATTGCCGCGCGCCAACGTTTCAGTGAAATGTTCAAGTTTGTATTCACAGATTGATTCGCTTTCGCTTCGAAAATCAGTCGAGGTCATCAAAGATCGTTTGCGTCCGATTTTGCGCGCGGCGGTTGAAAAAAACGCGATGGTGAATTTGGACTCCGAGCAGTTCGATTACCGCGACATCATTTTCACCGCGGCCGAAGAATTATTCGTCGAGCCCGAATTTAAAATTTACCCGCACTTTGGTGTGGTGGTGCAAGCCTACTTGCGTGATTCGATTGCTGATATCGAGCGCATGATTCGACTCGGTAAACGTCGGGGCGCGCCGGTGACGGTGCGACTGGTGAAGGGCGCTTATTGGGATTTCGAAGTCATCCGCGCGCTCGATAATGATTGGCCGATTCCGGTTTGGACGCGAAAAGCAGAATCCGATGCTCATTATGAGCGATGCACGGAAATCTTAGTCGATAATTATCCCAATGTGATTTCAGCGTTCGCTTCGCACAACGTGCGTAACCTTGGCTACGCGATGGCTTACGCGGAAGAGAAAAAACTTCCTAAGAGCGCTTTTGAAATTCAAATGCTTTTTGGCATGGCCGATCCGTTTAAGAAAGCGGTGGTCGATATGGGCTATCGATTGCGCCAATACGTTCCGGTTGGTGAAATTTTGCCGGGCATGGCGTATCTAGTTCGCCGACTTTTAGAAAACACTTCTAACGAAGGATTCTTGCGACAAAAGTTCGTGGGCAACGTCGACCAAGAAAAACTTCTGGCGGATCCTCGCGAAAAAGTTGAACTCCTGCGCCACCAAGAAGGCGAAAAGGTTTTCGGCCAAAAGCACAAAGGGTTTTTTCAGGGCGAGCCTCCGATTGATTTCGCGAAACTTGAACTTCGCAATCGATTGGAAGATTCATTGAATGAAACTCGCAAAAAATTTCCAGTTGTGGTGCCCGTTGTTCTGAATGGCGTTGCTAATTCCAACTTACCGATGCGCGATGTTTTTTCTCCTAATGACAACGCTCTCAAAGTTTCTAGTTACTGCGACGGTGGAATGGCGGAAGCCAATCTTGCGGCCGAGAACGCAGTCAAAGGTTTTGCGTTGTGGAGAAAAACCAGCGTCGAAAGTCGAGTGGCTTTGGTGCGCGCGCTGTCGGCAAAACTTCGCGCTCATCACTACGAATTGATGGCGATCATGATGCACGAGTGCTCGAAAACCGCGCGCGAGGCCGATGGCGATGTCGCCGAAGCCATAGATTTTTGTGACTACTACGCGCGTGAGATGGAAAAATTAGCGCTACCGAAAGCAATGAGTTCGTTGCCCGGCGAAAGCAATGAGTATTTATATCGGGCTCGTGGTCCGGCATTGGCGATTGCGCCATGGAATTTTCCACTGGCGATTTTGTGTGGCATGACCGTGGCGCCATTACTCGCGGGCAACAGCGTGATTATGAAACCGGCTGAACAGTCGGGTGCCATTGGATATCGGCTGTATCAGCTAATGATGGAAGTTGGGTTCCCGTCGAACGCCGTGCAATTTTTGCCGGGTGCTGGTGAGGTTGTGGGCGCGGCTTTGGTTCGCGATCCGCGCATTCACATCATTAATTTTACGGGCTCGCGTGATGTCGGCTTAGACATTTTAAAAGAAGCTTCGATTTTGCGCCCCGGCCAAAAACATTTGAAGAAAGTGGTTTGCGAATTGGGCGGCAAAAATGCGTTGATCATCGATGAAGACGCGGATTTGGATGAAGCGGTCATGTCGACGATTCGTTCGGCTTTTGGATTCCAAGGCCAAAAATGTTCGGCGGCTTCTCGGGTGATTGTGGTGGGCACTGCTTACGCGCGTTTCAAAGATCGACTCAAGGAAGCTTTGCTTGCGATTAAGTTGGGTCCGTCGACCGAATTCGACACACGCATTGCCGCGGTCATTGATCGAGAATCAGTCGATCGCTTGAACGCTGTGATTGAGCGCAATCGCGCAAAAATTTTAGTGCAGTTAGAAGTTCCCGCTGAGATTCGTGGTCGCGGTCACTTTGTTGCGCCCACTGTGTTTGAAGAATCCGATCCCACCCAAGAGCTTGGCCAAGTGGAATTTTTCGGACCCTTGCTGACATTGATCAAGGCTAAAGACGTTCCCGAGGCGATCGCGATTTTAAACAACGTTGATTATGCGCTGACTGGCGGGATGATTTCTCGCAGTCCGGAAAATATTCGAGTGCTTCGAGAAACGGCGGAAGTTGGAAATTTATACATCAACCGCAGCATCACCGGATCATTGGTTGGGCGACAACCCTTCGGAGGATTTAAGCTTTCAGGCGTTGGGGCCAAGGCCGGTGGACCGGATTATTTGCTGAATTTCTTGGAGCCCGTGACTCACACCGAGAATTTGCTTCGTCGCGGATTTTCTCCGGAATTGTGATTTTTCGCTCTCGAGTGTGTGGTTTTCTGGCAAAAGCGTCAACGCTTTGTCGAAGAGTCAAATAATCTTGGAAATTGGCACATTGCTCAGGATTCTTTTCGACGACAAGACCCCCACTTTTCTTTAAACTAAGCACTTGGGGAGTAACCATATGCGGCGCATTCTATTCTTGTCTTTGATCGCGATTGGAAGCGGGGCCTTTGCTCAGGTTGAGGGTGACACTTTTAAATTTCTGACTGACCTTCGAGAAGATGTAGGAGTTGCACGCGATCCCCAGCGTAAAAAAGAAATCTACGATGCCAAGATGACCAAGATTTCTGAGCAAATTAAAACCTATCGAGAGCGTGCTGATAACTCTAAAGAATTAGAGAAACTCGAAGAGCGTCGCAAGGCATTGATCGCAGAGAAAGATATGCTGGCTTTGTTTCAATCTGATTTGACCGGCGTTTCTGATATTAAAAAAGATGCATGGTCGAAAGCTGAAGACACTTCAACTGACCTCATCGTTAAAGAAATTGCTAAAGTTGGAAGCCCCGTATTTTTTGCTCGAGTCGGAAGCTCTCCTTTCATTGCAGTTCAAGCCAAAAAAGACGGGAAAATTGTAAGTAAGGTTGTTTACTTTCCTGAAGGCATTGCTCAACTTAAAGAAGATCCAACAAAATCATTTAAAGGGTCTTCTTATAAGAATGTAGAAGACGCAGAAGCCCAAAAATTAGTGACCCAAATAAACGATAAAAATGAAAAGGATCAAAAGAGCCTTCCAACTCAAGAAGAATTTAAACCCGGAAGTCCAACCTTTGAGCACATGGGTTCTCGATCGGGACCTTTTTCACGAAATGGATCGGCAATCGCTCTCCTGAAAAATCGTTTGGATGACATTGGTGACACGCGGACTGACGGCCGCGAACTTAAAATCTTAGAAGATGAAATAAAAATTGCTAAAGATGAAACGACTCGGACCGCTAAGTTGCGTGATCTGGAAAATCTGAGAGCGATGGTTGGCAAAGTTAAAAATGGTTCTTTAAGCCTAGGCTCTTCTGACGAAGAAATGTGCCAAGCATTAATTAAAAATGCGGGCAGTTACGCAAAAATGTCGGCTGATTTAAGAAACGAATGTAAATCCTTCGCTCCCGCAGTTGCTAAAAAAGAAGAAGCCGAAGACAAGCCGGTGAAGTTAGCTAAAGAAGAAGCTAAAAAAACCGACGCCGCGACTGACGAGCGTTACGAAAAAATGATACGTCAAAACATGGCGATGTGTGAGGCGATGGCTCAACGAGCTTCGGCTCCCATGCCGGATCAACAGCGAAAAACTTTGGGCCAAATCGTGCAAAAAGTCATGACCAATCCGCAACTCGTCTGTCCGACTTTCAATTTAGTAATGAGCAATGTGGCCGCTGAAAACTTCGACAAGCAAGTGGGCCAAAGCGCCGACATTGGCGATGCGATTGCGCGTGAATTAGGCGACATGGAAGGTATGGATGCTGGCCAGCAAATGGAATTCATCGGCACCAAAGCCGAGCGCGTCGTTCAAGAATATTTCGTTGCACCCATGACCAAAACCACCGTTCGCGGAAATATGCGCGAAGGCCAATTGGCTTTGAATGCGAAAAACGAAAACGATCGCAACGCAAAATTATTAAAAGAAAAAGAATGTCTGCAAAAAATGGCGGCTTCGATGGCTTCGCTCATGCAACTCAATCAAAGTTTGAACCCGGCCAATGATGAAGAGGCCAATGCGGTTCAAATGATTGCGCATTATAATTCGTTGGCCAACACCTTGTTAACGTCCGTGAACAAAGAAATTCAAATGACCAACCTTAATGGTTCGGGCGTTGATTTGAACGATCCTCCGGTGCGCCGAGTTCCGCTGGGCCGTGGCGCGCGTGGAACTGAGGCTTCAAGTGTGCGCGTGGTTCGTCCGCAAACGCGACAACCGGCGGGAACTTTTGATTCGCAAGGCGTAAGCCCCAAGAAAAATAAAGCTAAGGGAATTTACGGGCAATAATTTCGGAGCGATGTAGAGATGCAGCTGAGATTCACAAAGACCGCGTTGATTTGGAGTTCTGTGTTGATGGCGGCTGCGTCTTGGAGCCAAGCGCCAGATTGGTCATCTTCGATTAAGTCTTATGTGAATGCGTTGGCAAAAAAAGACCAAGAAATGTTCAAGGCTTTGCGCGCGGCGGATCCGCGACGGGAAAATAGATCAGTCATAGAAAATTACTACGATGACGTTCGCAAAAATTATTTAGCCGATCCTTTTAGCGATTATCAAAGCACGCTCTCATCGAGTCTTGGATCTTATCAAGATGGGCTTAAAACGGCTGCCGCTAAATTAAAGCTTAAGGGTGATGTTTTAGGTTGTTTTGAATCGAATGGTAAAAATTTGAATAAAGACATTGAAGCTATCCAGAGCGCATTTTTGGATTATTCAAATGATTTACAAGGCTCTTTCAACAGTTCTGAAAGAGAGTGGAGCGGAGCTTCAATTTCTCGAAACAAACTGCAGAGCGCTGAAATCTCAAACACCTTAAGCTCTATATTTAGACCTAACTTTGAGCAGAACTGCTGCATTCAGAGACAACTTGGCACCCCGGTAACGGCTGCTAATCCGGTTACAAATTTAAATATAACTATATCTTCTGCGACTGGTCCTGCGAGCCCTGCAGCAACCGCAGCAAGCGCACCAAATACCACACCGGTTCCCCCAGATACTTTTGATCCCAAATCTGCCTGCAGTGCATTTGAAAAAGTCTTGCCGGAAATACAGTCGACTCATCTAAAAGATTTGAAACCACCAACACTTGGTGCGGTTCCCAATCCGCTGCATGAAAAATACGACATCGATCCTGATCAATTGTCGGTCGCGCTTCGTGACACCAAAACTCGCCACTCTTTACGCAAAGCCCGCAGATCCAGATCAAATGATAAAGACATGGCGACCACTGAAGACGCTATGCTTTTTGAACTTTCCGGTTGCATCAAAGACGCCCAACATCGCCAATCGAAAACGCGCCCGACCAGCACCCTCGTGATGGAAGCCATCGGCAAAGCCGTTAAGTGCACGCTGTTGCCGGCGATTGCGACTTATTATTGGGACACTCCTTATCAAAAGTTAACGGTCGGTGCTTCGGCCATTCCCATCGAAGGCAAAAATTGGAATGTGAATTGCGATCCTTCCGAGACCGCGATGTGGGATCAAATGCGCATCACTGATCCTCAGCAAATTCAGCAAATGTGGGGCATTCCACAAATGTCGAATCCACCGTGGGTCCAAGGTCTGCGCGCATTGCCTCCGATCACCACTCCTTTTCCAGTGGTGGGCGTGACGGCTGAAGATTTGATTCGGGGTTCTCCGCAGTCGGCCTTCACCCCGACGACAACGCCCACGACTCCGGGAACGGTTGATCCTGGCAATTCGCGTTTTCGTACCGGCGGAGGATCGACCACGACCACTCGTTCAGGCGGAGCCGATGAAAGTGGAACGGGAGGCGGCAGTCGTTTCCGCGGTCAATCACAGGGCCGCGCATTCATACAGCTAACTCGCGCGACTTCTTCAGACATTCGGCGCGGAAAAAACGCCCAGAAAAATTCTGCGCAAATGGCGTCGGCCGCGCGCAGCACCCGAAATTTTTTCCAGAACGCTCGCCGCACAGTTGTTAAGAGTGATTTGTCGGCCGGTCGTAAAACGATTGCGACTTCGGCCAGACGTTTAGTCAGCATTTCCGCTGGAGCCAGAGCTTCGCGAACCAGTTCCGGCAGTATTTTAAGCAGCATTCGAAGCCTGCCGACTCGATCGAATCCAAATTCAAGTTCTGGTGGTTCCGGGGGAAGCACCGTCAGTCGCCGAGAACGCGAAGCGATTGGTCAGCAACTAAAGGCTATGATTGATAACAATTTGGCTAATATTAAATCGTCAATCACCGCAGCCGACGAAATCAAAAAAGAAATGACCCGGCTGATTTCCGAGCGCGACCGCATCGTTCAAATTCTTGCCGTCGATATTTTGGACAAAGCTCCTATGAAAATCGCCGATAAGGTCATGGCTGCGCAGCAAAAATTATTAAACTTAGATGCCCAACTTGGAGCCTCAAAGGCCCAATGGGATGTTTATGATAGCGCAGTTCGGGAACAAACCATGTTCATTCAACGAGTACTGACATTTGGGCCTAATGCCACGGGTTCAGGCCTTCCTGAAATTAGTAATTTTCCAAATAATTATCCGGCGGGAATTCGCGGATCTTCTTCATCGACTACCAATGGCGCTTTTTTCCGGCTTTTTGATTTTGCGGAAGCTTGGGCGGCTCCAGCCGTGGATCCCTCAACTCATTGGGTAAAAGAACTTAATCGCTTCATCGAAGAGTACGCTGATTATGCCTCATCACGCGAGCGAGCCGACGATGATTCTCGCGTGGCGGTTGCTAATTTTTTAAACAAACGCGCCCAACGTGTTGAAGCCGAGCCAATGTTATGGATGGACACCGACACACTCTTAAGCGCCCAAATGTTTATGGGCGAATTGGCCGAGGAAAGTGATTATTTGGTTAATTTAGACACTCAAGGCTCGCTAAAGCTCGACGAAGTTTCGCGCTCCAATATGGGCGAGGCAAAAATTGAGAGCGTAGAAGCCTTGATTGAAGTCACTAAAACCGCAAAAGACCTGTTGAAGGCTAAACCCGCAAGTTATGAAGACAATTCGGAAGTTTGGCTGGGAATGCTTCCCGATCTTCTGATGTTCTAGCCCTTTCGGTCTGGACTATTTGCCAATAGAATAGCAAGGGATGGCTGATCCCAAGGTTTCCAAAGAGGCAAGCAGTTCACCTGGCAGTTCACCTGGGAATGAGCCATTCATTCCGCTGAAGCTTGCGGAATTCGAAAACGCAGCCAAACGCATTGCTGATTTCGTTCAATTAACGCCGCTTCGTAAATGGGATTATTTGCGGCGACATCTGAAGTTTGAAGCGCCTTGTTTTATTAAACTCGAAAATTTTCAAAACACCGGATCTTTTAAAGTTCGCGGAGCTGCCAATAAAATTTTAAAATTGATCGAAGAAAATCCTAAAGTGAATCACTTTGTGGCGGCCAGTGCCGGCAATCATGCTCAAGCAGTGGCCTTCACCGCGGGACGTTTGGGAAGAGTTTCTACAATTGTAATGCCCGAAGGCACTCCGATTGTGAAAGCGGCCGCGACCCAAGATTACGGCGCTAATGTTATTTTGCATGGCGCGGTTTACGACGAGGCTTATAAAAAAGCTTGTGAAGTTTTAGAATCGACCCCGGGTTCGGTCTACGTTCACGCCTATGCGGATCGCGATGTGATCTTGGGCCAGGGCACAATAGGTCTTGAAGTCGATCGTCAACTGACCGAAATGGGAATCGCGCGTGATCAAGAAATTCAAGTGGTGATTCCCACCGGCGGCGGCGGTTTGGTTTCGGGAATGGGCGGCTGCTTAAAATTGCTACGACCGAAGACCAAAGTTTTTGGTGTGGTATGCGAAGCCGCACCAATGATGGCGCTTAGCTTTGCCCAGAAACAAATTTTACAACCTAAGCCCGGTCGCTCGCGCACTTTAGCGGAAGGTCTGGCGGTGAAGTCCGTGCATCCGTTGACCTTTGACATGATTTTGCACACCGTCGACGAATTTGCGATCATCGATGATGGCAACATTGCGCGCGCCATTGCGCTTTTGATGGAGCGGGGAAAAACAGTGGCCGAGGGCGCGGGCGCGGCTGGCATTGCTGCTGCGATTTCGGGTGGCTTGAATTTAAATCCAAAAATTCCGCTGGTCGTGATCATTTGTGGCGGCAACATTGACATGAACATTGTTACTAAAATTTTGGACCGGGCTCATTCCGATGAGATGCGAAGTGTGCGCTTAGATTTACTGGTTGAAGATCGTCCCGGTGAATTAGCTAAAATTGCCAACGAAATTGGTTCGCTGCGGGCCAATATTTTAGAAGTTAGTCATGATCGCTTGGGCATGAAGTGTCCGGTGGGATACACTCGCATTCAATTTCAAATTGAAACGCGCGGACGCTCCCACGTCGAAGAAATTCAAAGACACCTGACCAGTCAGGGTTATCGCTTGGAGAAATCAACATGAATCGGGTTTTTTACATATTGCTGTTTTTAACGATCAGTGGCTTTGGTGTTTTGTGGTGGTTATTTAATTCGCTGCCGCCTGATGAAGAAATGATGGCACCTGTTGAAAAGCATGGCTTGGTGATTCACGAAGAGAAAAAGGAAGCTGGCGAGGCTCACCCTGAAACTCATAATAATGCTCACGGTGAATCGCATGAAAAATCACATGCCGAGGCTGAGGGCGCTGAACATAAAGTTGAACATAGTCATGAGCCTAAAGCTGAGCACAAGGAAGAAGTGCCGGCACATTCCGAGCATTCGACAAGTGGTGAGGAATCAACCAAAGAAGCCGCGGCCGCTGGGAGTGGGGATCATGCTTCTGAGCCTTCAGAAAGTCTTTCCAAAAATGTCCATGCTGAAAAAAGTTCGCTATTCATCGAATCACAACCTAGTGGCGCCGTGGTTTACATGGACGGAGTGTTGAAGGGCAAAACGCCTTTCACTTTTGATTTAGCGGCTGCTGATAAAATTCTGAGAATTGAACTTGATGGCTACCAACGCCAAGAACGCAGCATTGAAGAACGTCACCGCGAGTCTGGTGCTTTGACTAGATGGAAAATCGAATTGGTGGCACAAACTCCGATTGCCAAAGAAGCCGCATTTCAGAAAGCCGATTACCGTTTAACCGGAACTCGCGGGCCGGTTTTTGTGCAATTAAAAGCAGTGGATTCCAAAGACAACACCGGTTGGCTTTTGGCGGTTCAGTCTTTTCGCGAAAAACTAAAAAACAAAAATGTTTACATTTGTGATGTCGATTTGGGAGCTAAGGGACGTTGGACTCGGTTTTTAATGGGACCCTATGGCGAAAAATCGGAAGCGCAATCTAATTTGAAAGCCGCCAAGGACCAAGGCGGCGAAGCCCAAGCATTTGTAGTGGGAGAGCAAAAATGTCTCGAATAGCAATCGTCGGTGCTAAACGAAATCCATTTGGAAAATTTATGGGAACTTTGGCTGGCATGAACGCCACCGAGTTAGCTTTGGAATCTTCTAAGGCTGCACTTTTGCAGTCGACTTTAAGTCCCCAAGACATCGACGCCACCGTTTTTGGCAACGTGATTCAGAGCGCGGTTGATGCAATTTATTTGCCTCGTCACGTGGGTTTGAAGTTGGGCGTCCCGATGGACCGTCCGGCTTTGGGAGTGAATCGACTTTGTGGATCGGGATTTGAAGCCATCACTCAAGGAGCTTATTTGCTTCAGCACGAAGGCATGAATTGTGTCTTGGTCGGCGGAGCCGAAAGTATGTCGCAGGTTCCTTATGTGTTGCGGGGCGCTCGCGCAGGATATCGAATGGGCCCGGGTGAAGTTGAAGACTATTTAACCGCCGCATTGACCGACTCGCACGTTAAATTGCCGATGGCTTTGACTGCGGAAAATCTTGCCGAAAAATACGGAATTTCTCGCGAAACCGTTGATGAGTATTCGCTAAAAAGTCAAAAGCGAGCGGCTGCTGCTTGGGAGCGAGGATTCTTTAAGAACGAAGTCGCTCCCATTGTTTTAGAATCGAAAAAAGGAAAATTGGAATTTTCTCGCGATGAACATTTACGGCCCGAGAGCAACAAAGAAAGCATTGCAAAATTGCCGGCGCTCTTTAAAAAGGGCGGCACCGTTCACGCCGGAAGCTCGAGCGGCATTGTCGATGGCGCAGCTTCTCTGATTTTATGCACTGAAAGTTTTGCTAAATCCCGAAAGCTGACTCCGCTGGCGTTTGTGGAATCTTGGGGTTTTGTGGGTTGTGATCCAAGTATGATGGGCATTGGTCCGGTCCCGGCTGCTAAAAAAGCGTTGGAAAAATTATCTTTAAGCCGCGGGCGCAAGTTTTCGATCAGCGATATGAAACGCGTCGAAATCAATGAAGCTTTTGCCGCTCAATATTTAGCAGTCGAACGTGAGCTAGAACTGGATCCCGAAAAAACCAATGTCAATGGTGGTGCGATTGCGATTGGCCATCCTTTGGCGGCATCGGGCGCTCGATTAACTTCAACACTAATTTATGAACTAAAAGCTCAGGGCGGCGGCTTCGGTTTGGCCGCGGCTTGCATCGGTGGTGGCCAAGGCATGGCTGTGATCATCGAGGTTGTTTAAAGGTAAAGGGTTTTAAAAGTGCGACGATTGATGGCTTTGTTTATTTTTCCTTTTTTGGTAGCGAATGCGAGCTATTCCAATGATTGGAAGTGGAGCGTGATCAGCGAGATGGCGGCGCCGGAATTCGCGATCAGCGAACTTTGTCGTGAACTTTCTGAAGTTTATGCAAAACACAAATGGCCCCAAGTTGGCTGCGAAAAATTTCCCTTTAAAATTTTCGGTTGGTCGGCACGCAAGCGCCCGCTGATTCAATACGAACGCGGTGATATAAAATCTGCTAAAATCACGCTGATTCAATGCGCGATCCATGGGGACGAAAAAACCGCGCTTCCGATGTGTATGAATGTCATTCGAGATTTAGAAAATGGCTCTAAATCATTGCCTGAAAAAATGAGACTCGTTGTTCAACCGCTGCTCAATCCTGATGGCTATTTAAGCAATCCATCGACTCGAAACAATGCCAATGGAATCGATATCAATCGTAATTTTCCAACTCCTGAGTGGGATAAATTGGCCCACTCTTTTTGGATGAATAAAGACAAATCTGATCCGCGAAAATTTCCGGGAAATTACCAAGGTTCGGAACCCGAAACTCAGGCGATCATAAAATCGATAGACGATATCAAGCCGCAAAAAATCATTGCGATTCACACCCCGCTTGGATTTCTGGAGCTCGACACTAAGGGTGATAAAGATAAAGAACGCCGTGCGAGGTTTTTGGCAATTAATATGCTCAAAAATACTAAGGACCTTGATTTCAAAGCCTTTGGAGTTTGGCCGGGATCATTAGGAAATTATAGCGGGCGCTATAAACAAATTCCGGTTTACACTTTAGAGCTGCCGCCCGGAGATTCCAAAAAACGTGCGGATCGCAATTGGGATTCTTTTGCCTTTGGATTGTTCCGCGCCATTGGTTTTGACCTTGATACCGGACGATTTCACGAAGATTAAAGCATAGAGAACCACCAAGATTTAAAGCTCCAGCCTAATTGGAGGTTGAAAGGTCACGCTTTCACGCTCTAATATTAGGCCTTATATGACTTCCCCAAAAATTGTCACTCGTTTTGCTCCGTCGCCAACAGGAATGTTGCACGTGGGCGGAGCCCGCACCGCACTTTTTAGTTATTTCTTTGCGCGACGACATTCCGGCGATTTTTTACTTCGCATTGAAGACACCGACACTGAGCGCAGCAAAAAGGAATACGAAGTCGAAATTTTAGAAAGCATGAAGTGGTTGGGTTTGGAGTGGGATCGTGAACTCTATTACCAAAGCAAGCGTTTTGATATTTACCGAGACTTTGCGCGCCAACTTTTAAAAACTGGCCATGCTTACAAATGTTATTGCACGACCACTGAATTGGATGAAATGCGAAAGACCGCCGAGAAAAACGGCCAAAAACCAATGTACGATCGTCGCTGCCGCAACTTAACGGCTGACAAAAGTTTGCCCTTTGTTTTGCGCTTAAAATTGCCGCTCGATGGCACCACCGTGGTTTCAGATTTAATCCACGGTGATGTGACTTTTGATAATAAAGAAATCGATGATTTTATCATTCTGCGTTCAAACGACACTCCGACTTATAATTTCACAGTGGTGGTCGACGACATCGAAATGAAAGTTTCACACATCATTCGAGGCGATGACCATTTGAACAACACGCCCAAGCAAATTCTAATTATGAAGGCCTGTGGTTTTTCGATTCCCAAATTTGCCCACGTGCCAATGATTTTGGGGCCCGATAAAGTAAAGCTCAGCAAACGTCATGGCGCAGTGGCGGTGACTCAATATCGTGAACAAGGTTACTTGCCCGAAGCTCTGGTAAATCATTTGATCCGCTTGGGTTGGAGCCATGGCGACCAAGAAATTTTCAGCAAAGACGATCTGATCAAAACTTTTGACCTTGAGCATTGCGGAAAATCCGCTTCGGTTTTTGAAGTTGGAAAATTAGATTGGATCAATAATCAACACATCCAAAAGAAGAACGACCTTGATTTGCGCACTACCGCAGAAAATCTCTACGGATTAGACCTCTCAAAATTTAATGACGGAGTGGGGGCTCAAAAATTATTCAAGGCCCTTAAAGAGCGCACCCAAAAACTTTCCGAGTGGAAAGATTCGATCAATTGGTTTTTGGGCGACTCTTTTGAAAAAGATGCCAAAGCAGTTGACGAGAATTTGAAAGCTTGGAATCCAGAAATCAAAGCCGCGGTTATCCAAACTTTGCTAAACATTCCGGCTAGTGATTTTACTTCGGAACGCACTTTCGGGGCCTTAAAGACTTTAGCCCAAGAAAAAAGCTGGAAAATCCCCCAATTAGCAAAACCAGTGCGAGTGGCCTTAACTGGAACTCTCAACAGTCCGGATTTGGGCATTTGTATGGAGGCTCTTGGTTCAGAGCGTGTTATCAGTCGCTTAACGCGCTAGGTCTTAATTTAAACTAAGTCTGTTTTAGTCTTTTCCGCATTAAAGCCTAAAAATTCTAAACCTTTGCGCCGATAAGATCGTGAAGGGGATCAGACACTCAATGGCTCGAATCATTTTACGATCGAATCGATTCTTGATGCAGTTCGTTCCGCTTTTCGCGTTTTTAATTTTTGGATTCGTGGCTGCGTGGGTCTTTGGCATTAAAAAGCAAAAGAACGATGCTCAAATTTTGATCACTGAATTCCAAGACTCTCGATCCAATGAAATCCGGGGTCGCATTCTTCGCTTGGACCAAGCCTTAAAGATGATCGTTAAACAAAATTATTTTTTAGAAGATTTTCATAACTTACAAGACGCTTTCCCTCGATATGCCTTTGAACGAAGGGTGAAATCAGCACTGCCAGTTTTGCGAACTTTGCTCGGCCAATATTACAAAATTATATTTGATGAAAATAACGGATCACGCTTGGCCAAAACCCGAGTTGAAGACAATGTCAATTTGCTGAGTGAAACTTCGTTAGCCGCTCAGATCAATTATCTGCAACGAGCTAAAGGCGAAAATCGCGATTTCGTAAATGATGGAACGCGATGGAGTGAAATAAATGGGCGGCGACTCGCCGATTGGCGTTTGTGGGTCGAAAACCTTGGAGCGGATAATTTGCACTGGGTTGACATTGATCGCCACGATCTGTTTTTTTCAGTGGGCAAAAACATTGAATTTGCCACCTCATTAAAATACGGACCTTTTGCTGATTCTCACTTGTCGAAATTTGTGTCGCAAGTTTTAAGCTCGCCTAAAAACACCGAGACTTTGATGTCGGACTTTGAGGCCGAGTTGATTCGTTGGGACGTGCCACGGGTTTACTTGGGACTTCCGGTCGATGAGGACGGTCGCCGAATCGGCGCCTTTGTTGTTGAATTCTCTCCGGATCAATTAGCCAAACTATTTAAAGGAGACCGACCCAGTGAAGGCGGCTCAGCCGAGTTCATCGTCGATTCGGGCGACTATAATTTTTGGACGGCTCCAAACGATCTTAAGCATCCTTCGCGTTCGCCGACCGATCCTAATAAATTGCAATTGCTTCAATGGATGGATTTGTCGCGTTCACGAGTTGGTTCGGATCGTTGGATTTCGTTTCGTCGTGAAACCCAAGATTGGTGGGGATCCGTTAAACCCATCCGAGTTTTCAATCAAGATCTTTGGATCGTGAACGAATATTCTAAATCAGAATTTGAAAGACCTACCTTGTTTTCCAAAGCAGAATTTCAAGCGGCCTTTTTGGTGGGGATAGTGACCATCATGATTTTTTCGCTTTTACTTTCACAATTTGGCGGCCCAACGCCAGCCGCTAGCACCCTAGGGACCAGAGAGAAAAATGAGAATAAGAATTCGAAAAATGAATTCGTTGAAAAAATCACAAAATTTGAACAAAGTCCGACCTCTGCTCCTGAAAATTCTCTTCCAGCAGAAATCACTTCGGATACTTATGAAAACGTGACACCCATACGAGCCAACGTGCCGACTGTTCAGCCTTCAATGCCGAGCGTTCAAACACGCGTGGTGACCCGTGATGTTGATTGGGACGCTTTGGATCAACCCATTCTGCGTGCCGATCGACAATTGTTGCGCGAGTTTGAGAATCTGCAATCATTTTCCGAATTGCTGAAGAGTCGACAATCAGAGATTGTCGCACTTGGAGAATTGTGTCGCCAAATGAAGAGCACTCTCGAGGGGCATCGAAGCAGCAATGAATCGCTTTTGAGTGATGTTGAAGACCGGCTGATCATTCAAGACAATCTTCGTTTCCCATCAAATTGGATCGAAAGCCTTAACACTTCGATACGTAAGTTAGAAATACTCTGCTTTAGTCTTTCGCTAGAAGTGAAAAAAGGCGGAAGCACTCCAAACGTACTGACAATTCTCGAAGAATTCGAAACGATTCAGAAGAAATTGCAGCGTGAAAGTTCCACGGTTGAAAAATGGAGTCTGCAAATCGACGATCCAGTAAAACGAATTCCAACTCAGGCTAAGCTTGTAGAATTCGCCGAATCCTTTCAGTCCTTAGATCATCGAATGGAAGAGCTTTTGTTGCAACTTTCGCTACGGGCTGAAAAAATCATTGGCCAATATTCTAATGTGATCAAAGCCTTTGTCGACATGAAGCAAAACGACGGTATGAACGCCGCCGTGAATTCCATTCGCAGCGCGCTTGAAACCTTGAAGGCTGAATATGCTGGTAACAGCGCGGCTCATGATCATGATTTGGCAGTGGCCGATGAAATGGAAGCCTTGATCAAAGAGTTCGATCAAAAAAATAAGTCTAAGAAAAAAGCCGCTTAAGATTTAGCTGCATTTCTAATTTAAAAATCAATCTTCTTCGCCGCGCAATTGTTCCAGCGAAAAATCTTCCAGAGTGGTTGTGTCACCTTTGAAGTTTCCTGAAACAGCCACTTCGCGAAGCAAACGGCGCATGATTTTTCCACTGCGAGTTTTGGGAAGCGCTTTGACCACCCGAATTTCCGAGGGCTTGGCAAAGGCGCCAATCATTTCGCCCACGGTTTTTCGGGCTTGGTTTTGCAAAGTTTCAATGGTCAGCTGTCCCGCTGCTATCGCCGCGTGACTTTCCTTGGTGATCTCAACAAAGGCAATCAAAGTTTGGCCTTTGATCGGATCCGGTGCGCCGACCACAGCGGCTTCGTAAATGTGGGGGTTTTCCACCAGCGCGGATTCGACTTCGGCGCTGCCGATTCGGTGACCAGCAACGTTCATCACGTCGTCGATTCGTCCTGAGATCCAAAAATATCCGTCTTCGTCTTGGTGGGCTAAATCTCCGGTCACGTAATAGCCGCGAAGTTCCGCCGAGACATTCCAATAGGTGTTTTCGAATCGAGATGGATCTCCCCAAACCCCACGACTCATCGAGGGCCACGGTCTCGCAAAAACCAGCGCGCCTTTTTCGCCACGCGCGACTTCCTTGCCGTCGCTGGGGTTGAGAATTTTTGCATCCACACCGGGCAAGGCATGAGTGCACGATCCCGCTTTCAGGGTGGTCGTTCCCGGAAAGGGCGCGATCATCGCGCCGCCCGTTTCGGTTTGCCAATACGTATCAACGATTGGGCAACGTTCTTTGCCGATCAATTCTCGATACCATCGCCAGGCTTCCGGATTGATCGGTTCGCCGACCGTGCCGAGTAGGCGCAAATCTGAAAATTTATATTTTGCAGGCAAATCTTGCTCCGAACTCATCAACATTCGAATGGCTGTCGGCGAGGTGTAGAGAATGCTGATTTTTTCTCTTTCCAATATATCGTAAAAGGCCGCAGCGTTCGGATAAGTCGGCGCTCCTTCGTACATGAACACCTGCGATCCATTGCTTAGTGGCCCATAGGCTATGTAGGTGTGGCCAGTGATCCATCCGCAATCGGCCGAGCACCAGTATCGATCTTCGGCTTTGATGTCGAAGAGCCATCGAGTGGTCCAATGGGCCCACAGTAAATATCCGCCGTGAGTGTGAAAAAGTCCCTTGGGTTTTCCGGTGGTGCCCGAGGTGTACAAAATAAACAATGGGTCTTCGGCAGAAGTTTTTTCGGCCGGAATAAATGTTTTTTGTTTTTCGACGGAATCCTTCCACCACAAATCGCGATCAATGGTCATCTCGCATTTTTGTTTAGAATCGCGTTGCAAAACGATCACTTTTTTAACTTCGGTTTTTTTGAGTTTCAGCGCCTCATCGACTTCGCGTTTTAAGAATACAAATTTTCCTTTGCGTTTGAAGCCATCGGCGGTGACTACTAATTTTGATCCCGAATCTTCTAAACGATCGACTATGGATTGCGCCGAAAATCCCGCAAAGACCACAGTGTGGATGGCGCCTATTCGGGCGCAAGCTTGCATGGTCGCCACCAATTCCGGAACCATTGGCAGATAGATCAAAACTCGGTCGCCCTTAGAGACTCCCAATTCTTTGAGTGAGTTGGCGATTTGGCAGGTCAAAACCAGCAACTCGCGATAAGTCAGATCGCGTTTTTCTTGGTGGCCTTCGGTGTCGATTTCGCTGCGCCAGATGATGGCCGGACGATTTGGATTTCGCTCAGCATGACGGTCAAGACAGTTTTCTGACACGTTGATTTGACCGTCGCTAAAAAATTGAGCGCGGTGACCATCGCCCTTTTGAAATGTTGTGTAGGGCTTTTGCCATTGCAGAGCCTTGCTTAGTTCTTTCCAGAAGCTTTCCGGTTGTCGAAGAGAAGTTTCCACCAGCGCGTGGCTAAAATTTTCGCTGCTGATGTGAGCTTGGTTTTGAAATTCCGGATTCGGGGGGTACTTCTCTAAATTCATGCCATTTATCTAGAGCGCTGACCGTCGATCGGCAAGGCTTAATGCCGTGCGGCAATTAAGGCGCTTTGATGAGGTCGTTTTGACGGCCCTATGGGCTGCGCGTTGTTGAACACTCGGTTATCGTAAAGGTGAGGGGTATCCTGTGAAAATTTCGACACTTAGAAAATATTTTCTCGCGATTTTTTGTCTGTGTTTATCGGGGCCGTCCTTTGCCGATTCCTTGTCGGATTTGGAGTCCAAAGTTTTAGGAGATTTGAGCGATGATCCTGAAGCTGAAGAATTAAAACAAGAACCACTGGACAGCAAAGTTGCTGAAGAAGAAAAGCCAAAAAATTCTGAACGAAGTTTGAAGGAAGTTGAAAAACTTATTTGGGGTCCCAAAGACATTCCCAACGAACACATTTTAGTGGTGCAAAGACGTTTTATTAAAAAAGCCGGCGACTTTGAATTGGTGCCCCTGCAAATTGGAGTGCAACCTTCCAATAGCTTTACCCGCCAAATTCAATGGGGCACGACTTTGTCGTATCACTTAACAGAAAGTTTTGGCTTGGAACTTTTGCACGTGTCTTTCGCTTCGAATAGCTACACAAACTTGGAATCAACGATCAGTGATGCAACTGGTTTGCGGGTTCGGCACAATGACAATTCGGTGCTTTTGCTTGGTGGTGGATTGATTTGGACCCCGTTCAAATCAAAAGCCGCAACTTTAAAAAACGTTTATCACTTTGAAGGATACTTCGTTGGCGGCGGCGGAACGATCAAAGCAGAAAACAGCCAAGATCCCATGGCGATGGCGGCTTTTGGTTTTCGCAGTTATTTAAATCAAAGCTCCATTTTTAAAATTGAAGTCCGTGACTATATGCAATTTGGAGTCTCGACAGTTCATCGTTTGAGTTTGATTTTGGGAGCAGGCGTATTGTTATGAAAAACAGCACGAGAAAAATCATCCTTTTAGCTATAGCCATTTCGGGGCTAGGCTTTTCGCGATTAAGCAAGGCTTCTCCCGAAAGTGATCTGAGAAAACTGTGGAAAGAAACTGTTAGAGCCGCCAGTGACAAAGATCACATGAAGCGCGCGCAACTTTTGGAGTCGCTCGATTTTTATCACCTAGCATTGGAAGATTATCTGTGGGCTGGAATTAAAAATCCGCTTGAAGGTCGAGCTTTGGCCCGAGCTGGCGAATTGTCATTGATTTTAGAGCGCGGCGCCGATTTGGATCGACTCTTGATGGTGCTGCGAAGAAATGGTTTGCCCACTAGCAATTGGCCGGCAGCCTTAAGAATTTCCGCGGCCTTAACTGAGGCGCGGGCGGGGAACTATGCAGTGGCTAAAGTGCTAATTCCCAGTCGATCGGAATTAAGCAACATAAAGGATCGCGAAGCTCGAGATTTAGCATTCTTGCACGCTGCAAGCATTGAGTGGCAGCAGGGCGATCTCAATTCTGCTAGCTCTTATTTGCAGGGCGGGATCGATAATAAATCAAAAATTGATGGCGGAATTTTTCGACTGCAAAAAGCGCGGATTTATTATGAAGCTCAAAAATTTTCAGATTCGATGATGGAACTAGCTAAGCTCTCGCGAACTTCTACCTCATGGTACGGCGGCGTCATTGTTGGCGCCTGGAGCGCTTATTTGATGGGCGATTACAACCTTACGCTGGGCCAATTAATGACTCTGCAAAGTCCTTTTTTGGTACGAAAATTTTTGCCTGAATCCTATATTTTGCAAGCGGCAACTCTCTACCAACTTTGCCATTATCAGTCGGCTAAACGCTCGCTTGAAATTTTAAAAGCTCAGTATTCACGGTTGCCCGCTGCCATTGATCGCTTCGGCAGGCAGTATCGATCTTCACAGCAAAAAATCGCTGCCGTTATTGGCCATGTCCGAGGTCGCTCGGTGACTTTGGGTGGTTTCGACAGTGTGATGGTCGATCGTTTGATGGATGGGATTTATCAAGACGACACTTTGCCACGACTCGATCGTTCGCTGATTCAGATTGCTTCGGAATCCAAGCGTTTTGAAGCACTCTTTCCCGATGCCCAAACTCCCGCATATAAAATTTTGCGCGCGCGCTACACCAAGAATTTAAAAGACGGACGTGATTGGATTTATCGCCTGTTCGGACGCGCAATTTACCGGCGCTTAGACCAGATGAAAACCGATGTGGCTGATGCCTTTGAAAATTTGCTGCCCATTCAAGTTGAAATCAACACTCAAATTCGTGATCGATTGGTTAAATCGCGAGTGCCAGTGGGGGTTGATGTTGAATTTGATGCCGAGATCAAAGACGGATTTGAGTTTTGGCCTTTCCAGGGAGAATACTGGCGTGACGAAGTGGGAAGTTACGCCTTTGCCACTACCGGAGTTTGTCGGGAGCAGGGTCTATGAAATTTAACTCTCGACATTTGCTTTTCACAACCGCGATGCTTTTGACCCAATTAGGTTATTCATCGGAATGGACTTATCGCGAGGCTCTTAGTTCCGGGAAGTCACGAGTCAACGTTAACTCCGAGCAATCTATTGAACGTTCACGAGTGAAAATTTCGCAATCTATTGATTGGGATCGAGCGCCCAAAATCAAAATCGATCGAGTTGAGTTTGAATCTGCGGTGCGAGAAAAACGAATTGAAAAAACCAATGAGCTCATTGGTCAACTAGAAACTTTAAAGAAACGAAATCCTAGCGGAAGACGGCTGGGTGAAATTCTCATGCGATTAGCCGAAATGTATTTCGACCGAAGCACCGATGTTGCTTTGGGTGAAAGCGATGAATGGGAAGCAAGTGTGAAACGATGGGAGAAAAAAGATTCAACCCAACGTGGACCCCGACCTGTTTTGAAAACTCCTAAAGCCGATCGTCATCGTCGACAATCATTAGCGTTGTATTTAGACCTCGAGAAAAAAAGCCGAGACTCCCGTGCGGCCATTTCTGAAAGTGTCCGTCGCGACGAAGTGCTTTTCTATTTGGGAATGACTTTTATGGATTTGCGCCAGCAGAGCAAGGGTATTGCGCCGCTACGTGAATTGCTGAGCCAATTTCCAAAATCGCCTCGGGTGTTGGGAGCTCGCCTACAATTAGCCGACGCCTTGTTTGATGCTCGTGATCATCGCGAAGCCTTAGAAAATTATTTGATGATCATTGCCAATAACGGCAAAAGCAAAGACCTCACAGATCCCATGAGAGCCTACACCCTCTATAAAATGGGCTGGTGCTACATCAATTTAGGAACCTACGAAAAAGCGGTTTTATCTTTTAAGAAAACCATTGAAATTTCTCGTGATTCAAAACAAAGCATTGGATTTAAGAGCGAAGCGCTCAATGATTTAACTCGCGCTTTCGCTTTGGCTAAACAATATGACGAGGGTGAAGAATATTTCAAAGACTTGGGCAGCGACGGCGAGCTCTTGCTCAATTCCTTTTACATGAACGTTGCGGACATGGCCGAAAGTCGCGGCGACATGGCTCGATCACAGTGGGCGCTTAAAAAACTCGCCTCGTTGAATGTTGCGGGGGATTTACGTAGGAGCCTGGCGCTTCGAGAACTCGGAATGTTGCAGCGCGCGGGTAAGGGGCAGGAATATTTGGCGTCTCTTGAAAAATTTGCCGAGGAATTCGGCGCTAGTTCTTCATCACATAAAAAATTAAGTGATGACGAGAAAAAGGCAAACGATGAAGAGTTGGTTGCTATTCTAAGAAGCGAAGCTAAGGCCGTTCACAATCGAGCACAACGTGTGAAAAAGGCTGACGCTTACATGGAAGCGGTGCCTTACTACGAACTATATTTTAAGTTCGTGCCAAAGCCTAACAATGACACCGCCGTTAACTTGCATGAAATGCGATTTTTCTTCGGTGAGTTGTTATACGCGCTGAAAAAATTCGATGCCGCTTCTGACACCTATAAAGAAGTGGGGCCGGGAATCCATCAAACTGAAGCCGATTATGCCCGATTGCTATGCCTTCGCGATTTGGCACGCAAAAGCTCTTCTCGTGCTGATGAATTTGAAGGCGCGGTCGATGAATTTCGTAAAAACCACGCCGATGACCCACGGGGAGCCGACTTAATGTATGAGTTGGCGTATCAAGCATACGAAGAAAAGAATTTACAATTGGCTGAAAAACGTTTGTTGGTGGTCTTGGCTGACTATCCGGACAACGATCGATCGCGTGATGCGGTTGAAAGATTGCTTTTCATCTGGGAACAAAGTGGAGATTTTGAAGACGCCTCTAAAAAAGCCAAAGCGCTTTTGAATAATCCTAAATACGCGCAGCTGCTAAGTTCCGGAATTGATCGTCGACGGGTAAATGATTTCTCAAGCCGTGCTGAATTCAAGGACATCGAAAAATTGCCGGATCAATCAAGCGGCGACAAGCGCGAGAAAGCCAATGCCTACTTTAAGTTAGCCAGTGGCCTTGAAGGGGAATTGAAAGAAAAAGCTTTGAACAATGCTTTGGTTTTGGCGGATCAATCTAAAGACAACGAATTGCGACTTTTAGTTCAACAACAATTCGTGCGTGAATTCCCTAATTCTCCCTACATTGCGGACATTTATTTAAAAGGTGGCGAAATCTACGCGCTTCAAGGAAAATTTGAAGCCGCGATGGCTTCTTATTCGCGATTTTTGGAAATTGAAATTCGCAAAACCAAGGGTCAAGATCGTAGTGCCATCGAGAAAGCTCGTTGGAATCAGATTTTGATTTTAGGATATCTGGAAAACGTTTGGACTCAAAACCCAGATCGTCCAGCGCCCCTTTCTAAAAAATTGTTGAGTGACGCCAATGCTTTTGTACGTGAGCATCCGAAATCAAAGTTTCGCCCCCAAGTGATAAGTCTTTTATCGGAGCGGGCGTCGCTGGGGACTCGTGACTTGCGAGAGCTCAATGGATTGGCTTCGCTCACCAGCACCGAAAAGCAAATCATTAAATTTGCGGAAGCCCGCATGGGCGTTTTAAGCAAAGATCGAAACGCGATCACCGCGCTTTTGCGGGAAATTTCCCCAGCTAAATCTTCCGATTTATCTACGGGCCAAAGACGGATCGTGGCTCTAGCCGCTCTTACCAAGTTTCAAGAATCGCGAGCCAATTATGCGCGTATGAAACTTGACTACAATCCGGCTCGTTTTGTTAGCACCTTGCAGAAAAAATTCAAAGCAGTTGAAGACCTCGAGCGTGAAGCAGTCACTGTAGTCTCCTATGGCGATGGCGATGTCGCACTCCGAGCGTTGACTTTGATCTCGGAAGATTATGGCTCTTTGGCCGATGCTTTAGGCAAAGCCAACATTCCTACTGAAGAGCTAAAAACTTTTGTCGATCCCTTAAAAGACAAAGCCACCGGATTTTTAAATTCTTGTTTTGAAAAAGCAAAAGAGTATCGAATTTCTGGATCGGGATTAGGAACTTGCCAAGAACGTCTGCAGAGTTCTGCGACTGCGAAAATTTGGATCAGTGAATTGCCGATGCCGGAACCGGTGGCGGTTCCCGATTCCATTTCGAATGACTCATCAGCGCTGCTCAGATCGGCTTGGCAGGGAATTCGCGATCGAAGTTTCGGGCAGGCCGAGCTTGCGATGCGCTTGATGAAAGAAAATGATCCAACCACTTATTCGAGTGCGTTGGGCCAGAATATTTTGGGAATCGTGACTTGGCTTCATAATAATGAAAATGCCGAAGCCCTGCGTTTATTCCGCAATGCCTTGGATGATAGTTCGAGCAGTCAAAAGGATTTGGCCCTCACAATTCGCAGAAATTTAGCGGCCAGTTTTTTTCAAGTTGCCGACTACGAACGATCGGTCGAGTTTTCCAAAGGTCTGGGAGCCAGCGATCCGGTAGGAGTGCAGCTCGAGGGTCTGTCATATTTGCTAAAAGGTGATTATTCCCGAGCCGAAAAATTCTTTTCGCAAGTCAGCCAAAATTTTCGAAAGAACCGCGAATTCTTGCTCTACTGGGCCATTGCCCAGGGTGAAAGTGGCAACACGATTTCGGCTCACCGAAATCTCCAAGATTTTTTGGAGTTGACGCGACCGCCGCGTGATCATTTTTCCAGAAAGCTCTTCCAAGTGTGGGGAATTAAAAAATGAAAAAAATATTTGGGACCCTCGGAACTCTCGTTGTTTTGCTGGCGGCAATTACAGCTCGCGCGGAAGAAAAGAAAAAATTTTCCGGCGGGGCCGATTATCAACAAGGTTGGATCATTAAGCGCACCAAAGATGGGATCATCAAGATTCCTAAGAAACAGGGTTTCGTCTTCAGCGGCAGCGAGTTGGAAGCCGAAGCCAATCGACCAGGAACGGGAGTTTTTGGAACCCGCCCCGAGCGTGATCGTTTGTCTTTGATCCCAGTGCGAAAATCATTTCGCCGGGAAGCATTGTCCGCCAGTGGATTGGTAACGAGGTAAGTGATGAAACAAGCCATTCAAATTCAGATTTTCGACGGCAGCAAACTTTTGGTTCAAGAAACCTTTGATCAAAGTAAAATTGTGATTGGGCGAATTCTGAGCGCTGATTTGCGAATTCCCGACACCCGAATTTCACGAATCCATGCGCTGCTAGAAAAAACCGATGAAGGCAAGCTTCGATTGACTGATTTGGCTTCATCGCACGGCACGACTGTTAACGGCCAAAAGATTATCGAAAAAACTATCGGTCCGGCCGACCAAGTTGAATTGGCGGGTTTGAAACTACAAATCCAATTTGTGCGCGCTGAAGATTCCGCGGCTCATGAAGCCCCCATTGAAAAAACCGAGCGCATCGCTAGCACTCCTGATAAGGCCGCTCCCGCTAAAAGCGCAAGGCCAGAAAATCAAGTCTCGATTGATAGTGGTGGTTCAGTCACACCGGTAAGAACTTCCAAAGATCCGACCATGATCCGTTCGCTTAAAGAAACCGCTCGAAGTCGTGGGGCCTTGGAAAGCAAAGGCTCGATTCATGAAGGTTTGGAATTCACAGTTTATTGGGAAGAAACCATTCTCAACATTGAAAACATCAAAGGTTTTAATCGAGTGGTTAAAATAGGCGAGGCTGATAGCAACGATTACATCGTGCCTTCGCACGTATTGCCGCCCGTTTTTGAATTTTTAAAAGTCCGCGGATCCAGCGCTGAAGTTTTTTTTCACGGAGCCATGAAAGGCTCGGTTCGTTTGAATGGCGAAATGCAGACTCTCGAGTCTTTACAAAAATCTGGACGTTCTTCGGTGACCATTCAGGGCGCTGACATCGCGAAAATTGAAGTCGGAACCGTGAATTTTTTCTTGATGTTCGTTTCAAATCCGCCACCGGTGTCTCGAGACAAGGCCTTTGATCAGGGCCCAGTTTTTTGGACCATTCTGTTGGCAGTTTTGCTAATGACCGGAGTTTTGTTCACCGTAGCTTCACAATTTGAACAGCCCATCGAAGGCCAGGTTCGTGAATATCCCGAGCGAGTTAGAAAAATCATCGTCGAATCTTTTAAAAGACAAGTAGCTCCGCCGGTGGTTGGCGACAAAGCTCAAAAAGGCCAAAGCGTAGCGGGCGCCACTCAAGTTGGACAGGTCGCGCAACAGTCCAAGGGCGAAGAGGGCGAGGGTAGCCGCGCTAAAGGCACCGAAGGAAAATCCGGACGCCCCAATGATCCGCGCGAAACGGGAGGCGTGAACAACGTCGTTTCAAAAAATCCCGACAACAAACGCGCGCGACCGGTGCGATTGCCAATTAAGGAAGATCCTAAATCACTTTTGGAATCGCTACGCGCATCGGGAATCGGAAATAAAATTTCCAAGGGTGGCGTCACTCGTGGCTCATCGCTCGATACCGCTTTTCAAGGGATCGGTGGCAACAGCGGAAATTCTCGAGGCAATGGTGGGCTTGGGTTAGTTGGCACCGGCAAAGGCGGCGGCAACACAGTTGAAGGTGTAGGCGGATTAGGCTCCAAAGGTTTTGGTTTGGGCTCAAAAGGCACTGGAACCGGCGCGGTTAACGGTAAGGGCGAAGCCAGCGTAGGCACTGAAACTTTGAACATCGTTGTTATGGGTGGATTGAGCCGCGAAGAAATTTTGCGAGTCGTCGAAGCCCATCAATCAGAAGTCTTGCTTTGTTATCAACGAGCCATTCAAATTGAACCCGGACTTTCGGGTAAACTAGAAATGTTTTGGCAAATCATCGAAGGCGGACGAGTTCAGGGAGCCCGGGTGCAGAAAAACACTACCGGATCAAAGGCCTTATCGGATTGCGTGAGCGATCGACTCCGAACTTGGAAATTTCCTTCGCCGGCCAATGGCTCAGTGGTTGATGTGACTTGGCCATGGGCAATGAAACCGACCGGGCGTTAAGTTTTATATGAAATTATTTTCAACTAGAAATCTGGCTGCTTTTTTTTGTTTGATGACGACCCTTTCAATTGCCGAAAACAAGGCGGAAACTGATTTAGTAAAAATTGATCGTTGTCGAAGTGAACGCTGGCAAAGCTGGTGTTCAACTAGCAATGGAAGCCCAGATGCCGAACCGGCCCCTGAAGGTGCCCGAAGTGCGGCCTGTTTAAAGTTTTCCATCAATGTGTTTAGGGACATTTTTCAAAATCGTAGATCGGGACTGGCGAGTCTTAGCAGCAGCGTTGCTGATTTAAATTCGGCGATTAATTCTTCGCAACTTGGAAAAGTTCCGCTTTCAATGATCCAAAATGAATCGGCGATCAAAAATGCCGAAGAAGCGCTCAGCCAATTTAAAACTTGCCGCAGTAGTGCCGATCAATTGCAAAAATATCTGGATGCTTATTCTCGAGACAAAGAATCCACTCGTAGTTACTGCAATCAAGTTAAGGGCGGAGTTGATAAAAACACGGCTCGTGAAAATTTAGAAAGCTTTGAACAAGCCACCGCTTTTCACCAAGATTTTTATCAAAAAAACATCGCAGAATGGCTTCCTTCATCATGGATTACTGAGTCGGAAGTTAAAGCCTTAAAGCTTGAAAAAATTTCACAATCCAATGCTAAAAACTATGGCTCGGATTTGGCTAATCTGGTTGGTGAGCTTCGAAAAGAGTGCGAGGCTCGCGCTGTCAGCATTCGAGAATTGATTCAAAACACTCGCCAAGCAAAAAGGTCAGTCGCAGGCAATCCTGCACCAGTATCCAGCGCGACCTCAGCAGATTAGGCCTGAAGCTCGGGCCCGTAACTTGGTATTTTAAAATAACACACCGCATCTAATTATATTTTGGAATTCAAAAGCATTTTAGCCCCAACCAGCGAATCAACACTTGAGTGAATTCTTGGCACCGCTTAATTGTCGCCCGTGTCTTTTGTCCATCTCCACGTCCATTCGGAATATTCGCTTTCATCGAGTTTGATCAAACTCGATGATTTAGTGAAGTCAGTTGATAAAATGGGCATGCCCGCGATCGCCATCACTGACTGGGGCAACATGTATGGTGCGCTTCATTTTCAGAAAGCTACCAAAAAAACCGAAGGACGAGTCAAACCCATTTACGGAATTGAGCTCGGCGTTTTAGTTGAAGGCAGCGGGCCTTTTTTACGTCACATGGTTTTGTTGGCTGAAAATAAAGAAGGCTTTCAAAATCTCTGCAAGCTAAGCACCATCGCTCACACTGAATTTGGAATGGAAAACGGCGAAATGCGTCCGCGTATTCCTCTCGAAAAAATTCTTGAAAATAACAAAGGCCTGATCGCGCTGACCGGCGGCTTAAAAGGCATTTTGAATTCCTTCATCGTCCAAGACCAAGAAAAAATGGCGATGGAAGTTCTCGAAAAACTGAGCAAAGGTTTCGGCGCTTCGAATTTATTTCTGGAATTGCAAGAAACCGGAATCACCGCGCAATCGCGCTGCAATCAACTGCTTTTACACTGGGCCCAATCCAAGGGCTTGCCTTTAGTCGCCACTACGGACGCTCATTATTTTTCAAAAGACGATTCGGTGGCGCATGAAACATGGATGATGGTCGAGCAGAAAGTCACGCTCGATCAAAATCCCAGGTCACGCCTAGCGTCTGAAGAATTTTACATCAAAACCGCAGAGGAAATGAAGGAAGCTTTCTACGGCAATCCCGAAGCCATCGAAAACACCCTTAAGATTGCCGAGCGCTGCAACGTTAAGCTGAAATTCGTCGATGACAACGGCAAACGAATTTATCACTTGCCGGATTTCAGCCGCAAAGACCAAGGCTCTGGCAAATTAATTTCTTCCGAAGAACTTTTCGAAAAAGAATGCAACGAAGGTTTGCAACGACGATTCCTGGAAACAAAAATCACTGACCCTAAAAAAGTCAGCGAGTATCAAGAACGCCTTAACTACGAATTGAAAATCATTTCGACGATGGGATTTGCGGGTTATTACTTGATCGTTGCTGATTTCGTGAACTGGTCCAAGAGCAACAACATCCCCGTCGGCCCAGGTCGTGGCTCGGGCGCTGGATCCTTGGCGGCCTATTCGCTAAGAATCACTGATTTAGATCCGCTGGAATTCGGATTGTTATTCGAGCGATTCCTCAATCCAGAACGAGTCTCCATGCCTGACTTTGACATCGACTTTTGCCAAGCTCGGCGCCACGAAGTCATTCGTTATGTGGCCGATCGCTATGGTCAAGATCGCGTTTGCCAAATTGTGACTTACGCCAAAGAGCAAAGCAAAAACGCCATCAAAGACGTGGGCCGAGTTTTCGGCCTAAGTTTTTCGGAAACTAACCGGATCACCAAATTAATTCCCAGTGTCCAGATGAAGCCACTTTCCATCGCGGAAAGCTTGGAGCAAGTCAAAGAATTAGCGGATTTGGTGGCTCAGGACACCAAGGTTCAGCAGGTCATCGACATCGGCCAGAGAATCGAAGGCTCACTTCGTCAAGCGGGAGTTCACGCGGCTGGGGTGATCATCTCAGGTCGACCGCTCGCCGAGTTATCGCCGCTCTCACTCGACGTAAATGGCAATTTGATATGCCAATGGGACATGAAGAGCAGCGAAGAAGCCGGGCTGGTGAAGTTCGACTTCTTGGGGCTCGTGACTCTTGATTTGATGCAATTGGCTTGTAATTGGGTCAACCGATTGGACGACGATTTTTCTAAATCGATCAACTATGAAAACATTCCGACCGACGACCGGCGGATTTATGAAATGATTTCTAACGGCGACACCCTAGGCGTTTTCCAGCTGGAAAGTTCCGGGATGCAAAATCTTTGCGTGCGCTTGAAGCCTGACCGATTCTCGGACATTTGTGCGATTGCCGCGCTTTTCCGCCCAGGTCCGCTCGAAGCCGGCATGGTCGACGACTACATCAATCGTAAGCATGGCCGCGCCAAGGTTGAATACTTTTTTCCAGAAATGGAAAAATGCTTGGCCGAAACTTACGGGGTTATTGTTTACCAAGAGCAAGTGCAAGAAATTGCCAAAGTCATTGCCGGCTACACACTGGGCGGCGCCGATTTGCTTCGACGAGCGATGGGCAAAAAAAATGCTGCCGAAATGGAAGCCCAGCGATCCGGCTTCGTCGAAGGTGCGGAAAAACAAGGTCACTCCAAAGCCAAAGCCGGCGAACTTTTCGATTTGATCGAAAAATTTGCGGGCTACGGTTTCAATAAAAGTCACTCGGCTGCCTACGCTAAATTAGCGGTGCAAACCGGATATTTAAAAGCGGTTTATCCGACTCAATTCTTCACGGCCCTTTTAACGATTGAAAAAGACGATGCCGATAAATTATCGCGCTACATTCAAGACGCTCGAAATCGCGGCATCCAAGTTTTGCCACCAGACGTAAATGAATCTCTTTCTGATTTTGCGATCGCTCAAGACAAAGTGATTCGCTTTGGTTTGAGTGCCATTAAAAACGTGGGCGAAGCCGCGGTCGAGGAAATCATTCGGATCCGCAATGAAAGCGGTCCCTTTAGCGACCTTTATGATTTCTTAAAGCGAGTGCCGCTCAAGAAATTAAACAAGCGAACTTTAGAGTGTTTGGTTCAAGCCGGCGCCTTTGATTCCTTGGCGCTTAGTTCAGGCATGGACAAAGGTGCTAAGGAACTGCGATCACGTTATTTGGCCAGCCTTGAGCGTGCCATTGAGTGGGGAAATAAAATCACCGCAGACAAAGAAGCGGGACAGTTTTCGCTCTTTGGTGGGCCCAGTAATTCGGGCTCCGATGACATGATGAAGCGGCCGGATTTTGCCCAAGCCGCCTTTCTTGCGGATCGCGAACTTTTCGCTTTTGAAAAACAATTGCTCGGGGTTTACATCTCGGGCAGTCCGCTCGACAAATACACTGAAAAAGCCCGAGCACTGGGCGCCACGGAAATTTTTAATCTACAAAACATGGCTCCTAAATCTCAGGTCACGATTGCAGTGATGGTTTCTGAGCTTCGCGAATTACGAGTTAAGCGCGGCCGGATGGCCGGTGAGTTTATGGGAATTTTAAAACTCGAAGATCATTCCGGCCAAGTTGAATTGATTTCCTTCCCCGAACACTACAAGGAATACGCTCCCAAATTTAAATCTGCCCAGCCACTTTTAGTCCGTGCCGAGCTTGATTTCGAAGAAGACAAACCTAAATTAATTTGTGGAAATTTAAGCTATGGCGGCGGGCTTAGCGTCGAAGACTTGAGCTTGGTCGAAGAAAAGTGGCCTAAAAAATTAAGCATTGGCATCAATCTCGACGTCTTGTCGGGAAAATTAAAAGCGGAATCGCTTTACGAGCAAATCGCTGAAGTTTTGCAAAAGCATCGCGGGCCCGTTCCCGTGGGGCTTTTGCTTCACAAAACTGGCTTGTTTCAAACTCAGATGGATTTGCCCGACACTTTTTCAGTGTTGCCGAAAGACAGTTTGCACCGAGAACTCGAGCAATTGACTCTGATACCTGGAGCCCTGCGAGTCAGTGCCATTCATTAATTTGCATAGAAAAGCTAGCCCCCTAGAATTCGCCATCAAGCCGCTTTACAATGAATTCATGCGTAAGCTTTTGATACTGGCGCTTTTGACGATGATCTCTTGTGTTCAGCCCGTTCGACGTGACTCGGAGCAAAGCGCGCCGATCAATAATCCCAATGCTGGTGGCCCGGCCGACGTCGTGGGCGCGGAAAAAATCGATGCCCTTTCTGATTTGTCCATCGTGAAAAAAAGAGTTTGGGTTTTGGACTTCGTGATGAGCGCCGAGCCCGATGCTGAATTAAAGGGCATTCGAATTCCCGAGACCGTCAAGCGCGCTTTGGTGAAGCGAATGTTGCAACCGGAGATTTCCGCTTTTTTCCCAGTTTCCAACGACGATTCGGTTTTGCGAGAAATCGAATTTGATTCTTCAACTCATCCGCTTGATGTTGCCAAAGCAGCGCGGGGCTCGAGCATTTCTGGATTCGTGCGCGCTAACATTGATTTCATCCAAGTCGGAAAAAAACGAGTGGGCGAGGGCATCATTCAAACCAATGACTATGAATTTGCGATGGGCGTGAGTTATCAGATGATCGACTCGGGGACCGGTAAAGAATTGGCTCGCGGTGCGATTCGCAAACGCAGTAAAGAAAGACGATCCGATATGTTTGGTGGCACTGGCGAAAAATTTTCCGATGCCAAGGGCCAAATGGATCGAATGGCTGATGCGTTGGCGGTGACCATGCTCAATGAAATGAATCGAGTTTCAACCAAGCTCGGATGGTCGGGTCGAGTTTTGAAATTAGAAGGCGCGCGCTTGTATTTGAATGCTGGGCGCAGTTCCGGAATTAAATTGGGCGATGTTCTTAAAATCGTAGAATCCCCTCGTGACATTTACGATCCGAAATCCAGCGACTACATCGGCCAAGCTCCAGGTCGAGTGAAGGGCACTTTGAAAATCATTCAATATTTTGGACTCGATGGTGCCATCGGAATTTTGCAAAGTGGTGGCGGAGTGTTGCCGGGCGATCGCATTGAATTGCTCTAAAACAATTTAAAAAAAACCGGCTAATTTTTCTTGCGGGCGCGAATCACGGCCGCGCTTGGCAAATTCCAATAAGCTATCGACTTTGGTTCAATTTCATCAAAATATTTTCGCAAATTCTTTAGAAATCTAGTGCCCAGCGGTGTGTACAAAATATGCAAATAGACAAAGGTCACAATTTCGCCTTCGGGATTCATGGAATCGCTCATGGCTTTCAAAAATAAATTTTGAAGCTCGTCGGAAAACAAAGTCCAAGGCAATCCCGAAACCAAATAGTCAGCTTTAGGTAATTTTTCGCGCTCCAAAATTTTTGGCAGTCCTTCGACCGATTCCGCAAAGAATTTTCCATGGGGATATTTCTTTTGCAGGTCTTTGATGAAGTCAGCGTTCAAATCTAAGCCTAAATATTGGCAACCCAAAGGCAGATTTTCCATGATGACCGAAGTCACCGGACCCGTTCCAGTTCCCACTTCAACAACGGTTTTAGCAGTCTCAAATTTTGTAGATTGCAGCATCCGCTTGGAGAGCTGCCGCGAACTGGGGATGACTGAGCCCACGGAAAGTGGATTGGCTAAAAAGGCTCGCAAGAATCTCATGGAATTCTTGTATGAAGGTCCCCCGGTCATGGATTCAATTCTAAAGGCCTTGGGCTAGAAGGGCGATGGTTGGTAGATTGGCGGCAATCATGGAGCTTGAAATTGCTCAAAATTTTAACGCCATGCGGAAATTATTTGGAAAATCGAGCTTTCCATGCAGCCTGGCGCTCATTCTTTTTGGCTTTGGCGGCTTTGATTTCCAATGCCAAATCTTCGCTTAGGTGTTTGTTAAGCTCATCAAAGCGCGAATCATCCAAGTGATAGACCAAAAAATCATCGTCCTTGGGTAAATACGCAACTTCTAAAACTGAAGTGCCGTCTTTGATCACTCGCAGTGAATTTCCACTACAACTAATGGAAAGTCCCTGAGCCAAATGCCCAGTAGGACAAGCAAAGACTCGAGTGATGTCTTTAGCGCTATCGCCTTCCATGCCGGGCAAGGCCAAGGTTTCGCCACTGGCTTCTTTGGGGGCGTCGACGCCTAATTCATTGGCTAACAAAATCAACGATTCAACCCATCCAGCCTCGCGTAAGCGTTGAACTCGGGCTCGAATTTCTTGAGCTCTTTCAATGGGGACAGAATAGTTTTCAAGAAATTCTTGATCGGCTTTTTCTTGCAGATTGGACATAGCGAAAAACTAACTTCCCTAGGTCTATGACTCAAGGGCCAAAATGGAAATGCTTTAAGTTTTGGGGGCCTGACTTTACCCCGGCCCAGAAGAGCGATAAAACCCTGCCACATGGCATTAGAGCTTGATGAACAAACCCGGGTCCGTCGCGAAAAATTACAAAAAATGAGAGACGCCGGCCAAGCTTATCCGCACTTCGTTGAAGTCAAAAACTCCATCGATGAATTGCTGAAACACGAAGCCCAAACTGACCCCGAAAAACTAAAAGCTTTAGGAACTTATTCGATCGCGGGCCGAGTTCAATTCATTCGCGCTTTCGGCAAAGCTGGTTTTTTAAAAATCCGTGACCGCAACGGTAGCCTTCAAATCTATGTAGCCAAAGATCAAGTTAGCGAACAAAATTTTGAAACGTACAAAACGGTTGATTTGGGTGATGTTGTTCGAGTGGTTGGGTATTTATTCCGAACCAAAACTAATGAGCTCAGTCTTCATGTGGAAAAATTCGAACTGCTTGCTAAATGTTTGCACGCGCCGCCCGAAAAATTCCATGGTTTGAGCGACATCGAGGAACGATATCGTCGCCGTTACTTGGACTTGATGAGCAACGATCGCGCGCGCGAAGTTTTTAAAATCCGTTCGCGCATGGTCCAGGAAATTCGTAATTATTTTCTGGAAAAAGATTTCTTGGAAGTGGAAACCCCGATGATGCACCCCTTGGTCGGCGGCGCTTCGGCTCGGCCTTTCATTACTCATCACAACACTTTGGATATGCAATTGTTTTTGAGAATTGCCCCCGAACTTTACTTGAAGCGCTTAGTGGTCGGTGGTTACGAACGAGTTTTCGAAGTCAATCGCAACTTTCGCAACGAAGGAATCAGCGTTCGACACAATCCCGAATTCACGATGCTCGAATTCTACATGGCTTATGCGACTTATCATACGCTGATGGACATGACTGAAGACTTGGTCAGCTCGCTGGTTAAAAAATTGTTCGAAGGCAAAACTAAAATCACTTATCAAGAAACCGAATTAGAATTTCAAAAACCGTGGACCCGAATTTCCATGGAGAATTCAGTCAAGCAAATGTCAGGCTTTAAGGGTTCGGTAAAAGACTTGTCCGCGATGCGAAAATATTTAAGTGATAAAGGCGTTCATATGAGTGGGCGCGAAGGCCCTGGAGCTTTGCTCACCATGATTTTCGAATCCGACGTCGAACACCAATTGATTCAGCCTACATTCGTGACTGGTTACCCAGTAGAAGTGTCGCCTCTGGCGCGACGTTCGGATGAAAAATCTCCCGAAGGATATGATGTCACCGATCGTTTTGAAATGTTCATCAACGGTCAAGAAATCGCCAACGGCTTCAACGAATTAAACGATCCTGACGATCAGCGCGAACGCTTCGAAGCGCAGCTGAAAGAAAAGGCTGCCGGCAACGTCGAAGCCTCTGACTACGATGCTGATTACATCAACGCGCTTGAGTATGGATTGCCCCCGACTGCTGGCGAGGGAATCGGCATCGATCGCTTGGCGATGATCTTGACGGATTCGCCCAGCATTCGCGACGTGATTTTATTTCCGCAGTTAAAGAAGCTTTCTAAGGAAGGCGAAGACGTTTCGGAAAAGAAAAAATGAAGATTCTTCCCTCGCAGTGGTGGAAGCTCAGTTTTCTTTGGCTTTTTAAAGGTGACTCGCAAAAATCCAAAGCTAATCCCCAACTTTTTCAAAACTCGGTGATTTGGGCCGCTTTGGGATTGGCGCTGGGAGTCGGCGCACTGTCCGTGACGTTGGCAATCACCAGCGGATTTGAAAATTCGCTTTCTCGCATTGTGGCGCGCGCCCAAGGCGACGTAGTTCATTACACCAAGTGGGCAAGTGTCACTGAGCTCAATGACACTGCGGAAATTTCCAAAGAATTGGGAATTCCCAATGTCGGTGTCGAATATTTTTGGAAAAGCCACGGCTTGGTAGTTGGAAAACAAGGCGGCCGCGGAGTTTTGATTGAAGGAAAATTTAACCCACGCGAACGAAATGCAGTCACTCAAGACTCGCCCGCGATTCCCGAAGTCTCCATTGGTAAACCTTTGGCGGAGTATTTAGGAGTTGTGGTTGGTGATCAGCTCAAAATTCTTCTGCCCGGATTGATCAAGGGCGCCATTCCGGTGCGAGTCGCGGAACTGACATCTTTTGGAATGTACGAAATTGATTCGCGATATCTCTCAATTGACGATCGAGCCTTGAAGCAGTGGTTGGAATTCAATGATCCAAAAAGTTATGCCGCTCGTCCGGGAGATGCTTTTGCGATTCGTTATTTTTTGGGCGAAGACTATCGTTCCAATGATCAACGCCCGGCAGTTGAAGCCTGGCTAAATTCTTATTACGCAAAATTCGTAGCCAGCCATCCCAATGATCCCGATCCCGAATTGATGCCTTGGTGGATTCAGCGAAAAAATCTATTCGGCTCAATCGATTTGGATAAAAATTTGCTTACCCTGGTTTTGAGTTTATTGGTACTGGTTTCGACTTTGAACGTTGCCGCAACCTTGGTGGTTTTATTTCTCGAACGCGAACGCGACATCGCCATCGTGAGGGCCTTGGGTTTGACTCGCGGTCAATTGGTCCAGTGGACTGGATTGATTGGTTTGCTGATTGGAACTGTGGCCAGTAGCTTGGGGCTGATTTTCGGCAGGCTGATGGGATGGATTCTTTTAAAATTGCCTTGGGCCGAATTGCCCGCCCAAGTTTATCGAATTTCACGCTTACCCTTAGAGTTTTCATTTACTGAACAAAGCTTTGTTTTTTTATTCGGAGTTGCGGCTAGCACAACACTTGCGTTAGCTTTGGGATTTGTGTTGGCTCGAAAACCATTTCTAGAAATTTTAGGATACCGGCTATGAGCTTGGATTTAAAATCTTCTAAAGCTTCAGTCGTTGAAGCTCGTAATCTCAAAAAATCTTATCGCCAAGGCGATCGCGACGTTCAAGTTTTAAAGGGTCTCAATCTCGACATTCATTCGGGAGATTGTGTGGCTTTGCTGGGCGCTTCGGGAAGCGGAAAATCAACCTTGCTCCATTTGATCGGAGCGTTGGATCGTGGTGAGTCCGGCGAATTGAAAGTGCTGAATACAAACTTGGCTTCCCTTAAAGATTCTCAGCGAGCAGACTTTCGTTTGCAAAACATCGGCTTTGTTTTTCAATTTCATCATCTGATCCCTGAATTGACCGCTCTTGAAAACGTTTGCTTGCCTGCCGCACTCAAAGGAAAAAAATCAGAAGCTCGGGGACTCGAACTACTCGATTGGATGGGATTATCTGGACGCGTTTACTCGCGGCCCTACCAGATGTCGGGCGGAGAACAACAACGGGTCGCTTTGGCTCGAGCTCTCGTTAACGATCCCAAACTGCTGCTCACTGACGAAGCCACTGGAAATCTAGATCGCGAACGAGCGGCCGAAGTTCTTGAGATCCTCTTTAAAGCCAATCGGGAGCTGGGAACCACCCTGATTTCTGTGACTCACGACGCCGACTTAGCCGGAAAATACGCACGAACACTCCGTTTAAATGATGGCCTGATTTGACTCCTTTTCGAGTTGGAATAGATTGGCCCGCGGCATGAAGCAGCGCACGGGTATTGTCTTCTTTTTATTGAGTTTTTTAATGATGTCGGGGGCCCTTGCGATTCCGATTTCTGAGATCAAGTTTGAGGGCCTCAAGCGGATCGAGTCCGATGCGGTTTCCGAAAAAATGGCTCTCAAAAAAGGCGATGAAGTTAGCGCCGAACGAGTCGCCCAAGACATTCGCAACATATTTGCATTAGGTTATTTTGAAGGCGTCGAGCTTTTACAAAATGGCAGCACGTTGTTGGTGCGAGTTAAAGAACGACCAGTAGTGACTATAATTACCTACGAAGGCGCCGAAGAATTCGAAACCAAAGATTTAGAAGAAGCGACCTTGTTGAAACCTTTCAACGTGATCGCGATCGATAAAATAAACAAAGCTCAAGATGCCATTCTCAAAAAATACGAGGAGAAGGGTTATTACCTGGCACGTGTTGATTATCAATTGAAGCCGCTAAAAGAAGGTAACGATAGTGAAGTTAAATTGGTCTTCAACATCCAAGAAAATCCTAAAGTTTGGATCCGAAAAATATTTTTTCAGGGCAATTCAGTTTTTCCATCAGACGCTTTAAAACGCATCATGATCACGGCCGAAGGCCATGCCATGAGTTGGGCATCGGGCGGCGGAACCTTTCGTGAAGCGGCGTTTGAACGTGATTTAGCGGCGCTTGCTTATTATTACGGTAATGAAGGCTATATCGAAGCGACTTTCGGTAAGCCCCGGGTCACTCTTAGCCAAGACCGTCGCTACATCGACATCATCATCGACGTAGTCGAGGGGAAAAAATATTCGCTCGATTCAGTTAGCTTTGTTGGTGACGATTTGTTTTCCGCCGATGAGCTTCGCAAAGCTTTCTTGATGAGCGATGGCGAAGTCTTTTCAACTGGCAAACTTCAAGAATCCATTTTGTCATTGACCGATAAATTTGGCGACGAGGGTTATGCCTTTGCTAACGTCATTCCGAAAACTAAAATCATTCCGGACTCGAGCAAGGTTGGATTGCAAGTCACTATTGAGCGCGGTGAAAAAGTTTATTGGGGCAAAATCCAAGTCACCGGAAATAAAACGACCCACGACAAGGTTTTGCGTCGCGAACTACAGTTTTCCGAGGGTGAATTATACAACGCTACCAAGCGTCGAAAGAGTTTGGAACGCATTCGACGTTTGGGATTCTTCGGACAAGACGTGAATTTCGTGACATCAGCGCCGCAAGGTTCCAATGACTCGATGGATTTGGAAATTCGAGTCACCGAAAAACCCGCAGGCACCCTGATGGTGCAAGCAGGTTATGGCAGCAACATGGGTTTCTCTTTTGGAGCTAATGTCAGCCACGCCAACCTTTTCGGCTTAGGCCAACAACTGGCCTTCAATTTGAACTTTTCTTCGAAGTCTTCGAAAACTTTTAATTTTCAATTCACTGATCCCAAAGTTTTCGATTCTGAATGGCTAGCTGGTTTTGATCTATATGTTTCGGAATCTAATATCGGTGGTATTCCGATGACCTATCGCCAACGACTTGAAGGCGGATCTTTGCGTGTTGGTCGTGAAATTTACGAAGATATCACGCTCTATGGAAGCTATAAGGCCGAGAAGTATCATCTCACTAAAGTCATCACTGACGGCGATGTCGATAACTTGAACAGCTCTGGAATTTTGACCGACAATGTAAAAGATCGCGAAGCTTTCATTAGCTCACTGACCGCAACCTTGGCATATGACAAGCGAAACAACCGGCTCGACCCTTCGGGCGGAATTTATTTGATGGCTTCTAGCGAATTCGCCGGTCTTGGTGGGCGAGTTTTTCAAAAATTCTTGCTCAACGCTCGTTGGTACAAGCGACTGATTGGCAGCTTGGTCTACCGCTCTAACTATGAATTCGGTTGGCTCAGTAACTTTATGAACGGCGATACGGTTCCCGATAACGAACGCTACGTATTGGGCGGCATCATGTCGTTGCGCGGATTCCCGATGGCTACGGTCGGTCCTTCGCGTCGGGTGATCAACACTCGCGATCGTCGTTCAAATGACACTCTCATTTATCCCAACGAATTTGATTATCCGATTGGTGGAACCAAGAAGGTCATCATGAATCAAGAATTGGAATTTCCGCTTATTCCCGAAGCCGATATTCGCATCGTCTTGTTCTTTGATGCAGGTAATTCATGGGATGGGAATTTTGGAGATCTTAGACCGACATTTTTGGCAGACTATGGATGGGGCATTCGATGGTACTCACCTATGGGGCCATTGCGATTTGAATTCGGTTATCCGCTCGTGACCACTCCGTCGAAACCCAACAAAGGCGTAGAGTTTAATTTTATCATTGCACCAACGTTTTAAGCGTAGGGCTAGTGACTATTAGAGGAGATCTTTTGCTATGAAAAACAACTTAAAGAAAATTCTTACTTCAACCATTTTGGCTGCTTTGATGATGACGGCACCTGCCGTTCGCGCGGCTAACGACGAGCCCATTAAAATTGGGATTGCTAATTTGCAACGGGCTCTTCAAGAAAGCAAAAAAGGCAAAGCCGCCAAGGCAACTTTGGAAAAAGAATCCACTGTTAAGCGCAAGGATTTAGAGAGCCGCGAAACTGAATTGAAAAAGATGCAAGAAGACATGGTTAAGAAAGCTGCAGTTTTGAGTGAAAAAGCTCAGATGGAAAAACAAGCTCAGTTTCAACAATTGGCTGGAGAATTCCAACAGCGAGTTCAAATGGCCACCATGGAGCTTCAAAAACGCGAAGCTGAATTAACCCGACCGATCATTGAAAAACTTCGAATGTTGGTTCCTGAAATCAGCCGCACCCGTAAATTGGACATCGTTTTCGAAGCAAGTGCTGGTTCCGTGCTTTATTCGAAATCACAAACCGACATCACTGAAGAGTTGATCGCTCTCTTTGATGAAAAAAATAAATAATCATTTGGGGTGAGCAGTTGAGCTTCCCAACGTCTCTTTCAGCGCTATGGCCCGGGGGGATTGAAGAATTGGTGGGAGCCCTTGTCTCGTCAGGCTTTAGAGCCGCATCGGGCAAGCATTTACCTAATTGGAAGGCTTTGCAGCTGCCGCTTTCCATTGAAAGTGAGCGGCTGAAGTCTTTGCCTGCAGGACAATCTGCCGATGCTTATTATTCATATTTGAAAGCTTCAGGAAAAGCCTTGAAGTCTGCTTTGCCAAAATTGGGACTTCTGATCGTTGATCAAAAACTACAGCCTGAAATTGAAGAAGCTCTGCCCATTCTTTGGACTGATTTTCCTGACGCTGCGATGGATTTCATTTTGCAAAAATCTTATCCTGCGTCTTACAGCGGTGAAACGCGTTTGGTTCCTCCAGGAGTGATTGCTGAAAAACCTTATTTCATTGGGCCTGACACCTTAATTGGCGAGGGAACCATCATCGAATCCAATGTTCGCATTGGAGCTCGCGTAAAAATTGGCACCGGTTGTCGAATTGGGGCTGGATCGCGAATCAATGATGACACCATCATCGGAAACGACTGTGTTTTATTGGGAATGGATGCAATTGGTGGCCCGGGATTTGGAACGATTCGTTATCCGGGAAGCGAAGTTCAGCGAATGCGCGCTCACGTCGGGCGCGTGGTCATCGGGGATCGTGTTCGTTTGGGATCACACGTTTCGATTGATCGCGGAGTTTTCGACGACACTCAAATCGGTGATGATTGCCTTTTCGATAATCATGTTCAAGTGGGCCATAATTGCATCATCGGCAAAAACTCTATTTTTTGCAGCTTTGTCGGTTTGTCTGGCTCTACAATTGTTGGAGACCAAACTGTTTTTGCTGGAATGGTGGGCACCGCGGGCCATGTGAAAATTGGTAGCCGGGTAGTTGTGGCCGCTCAATCGGGCATTAGCAAAGACATCGAAGACGGTGCCCAGGTTAAGGGTTATCCGCCCAAGCCGATAGCCGAGGCTTTAAAAATTCAAACTTTAGTTGGAAAACTTCCTGAGCTTTTCGAGCGAATTAAAAAAATTGAGAAATCTAAGGAGAGCAAATGATTTCAAATCGTCCCGAGCGGACTCTGCCCCACCGTGATCCTTTTTTATTGGTTCATCGTTTGATTGAGCGAAGTGATGATGGCTATCGCGGCATTGTGGAATACGACGTCAAAGAAGAGCTCGATGTTTTTCGTGGTCATTTTCCAGGACAGCCGATTTACCCAGGTGTTTTGCAAATTGAAGGCGCGGCGCAAGCTTGCTGTTTTGTTTTTTCGGGCGAGCGCACGGTCGAAAAAGGTCCGGTCACCGATGTGTTTTTTGTTTCGGTCGAAGAATTTCGTTTTCGAAAACCGGTATTGCCGCCATCAACGATTCGATATTTCTGCGAATTCATTCAAAAACGAGGCGCGCTTTTTTTGTGGAACGTTGAGGCCAAGGTCGGTAACGATGTGGTTTCGCGTGGCAAGTTTTGGGTAAAAATGGGCGGTGAGATTTAAATGGCAAGCTTGATCCATTCGACTGCGATCATCGATTCGCACGCCGAATTGGCGCCTGACGTTGAAGTTGGGCCCTACTGCGTGATTGGTCCCGAAGTGAAAATTGGCAAGGGCAGCAAGCTTCACTCTCATGTGGTGGTCACCGGCAAAACTCGGATTGGCGAGGGCAACATTCTTTTTCCATTCGTTTGCTTAGGCGCCGAGCCTCAAGATTTAAGTTATAAAAATGAGCCGACATCGGTTGAGATTGGTGATCGCAACGTCTTCCGTGAATCCTGCACTGTTCACCGCGGAACTATCCGAGATCGCGGAATCACGACCATTGGTAATGACAATTTTTTGATGGCTTATTGCCATGTGGCCCATGATTGCGTGGTTGGAAACAACACTCAAATGGCCAATCAAACGGCGCTGGCTGGACACGTCGAAGTTCAAGACCATGTGGTGATCGGCGGTTTGTCTGCGGTTGTGCAAAAATGTCGGATTGGCGCTTTTTCATTCATCGGCGGAGCGACTATTATGAGGCGTGATCTGCCGCCTTTCATGGCTGCTAAAGAATTTTCGGCAGTCAGTGGACCCAATTTAGTGGGTCTTCGTCGGCGGAAATTAGCGGACGATGAAATTCGAGTGATCAGTGAAGTTTATAAAATCTTCTATCTGGGGCACTTGAAAACCGAAGAGGCTTTGACTGCTATTGAAGGACGATTTCCGGAAAGCCCCTCGGCTAAACGCTTCATTGAATTTGTTCGAAACACCAAAGTAGGAGTTCAAAGATAAAATGGCATCCAAGAAACCTCCAGTAAGATTTGCAGTGATTGGCGCTGGGCACATGGGCAGCAAACACATTCGAAAAATTTATGAAATCGGCGAAAAAATTGGTGCGCAAGTCACCGTCATTGTAGAGCCCGATGAATTGCGCGGCATTGCCGTTGCTCGCGAAAATCAGGGACGCGGTCCTGAGCCCAAAGTCATTTCCAATATAGGACTTTTGACATCAGTTCCTGCGGAATTTTTTCCAGAAGCCGCCATCGTGGCGGTTCCGGCTTCGATCCACGCGGAAACCACGCTTGGCGCTTTGAACAAAGGTCTGCATTGCTTGGTTGAAAAACCACTTGGATTTTCCGCTTTGGATTGTCGCGAGATGGATGCGGCCGCCAATCGCGTGAAAAAAATCATTCAAGTAGGATTGCTTGAACGTTGGGCGATGGCCCATATGTGGGGCAATTGGAAACCGGCGGTTGGTCCATGGACCATTCACACGGTTCGCAATGGGCCCTTTGTACCTCGCGCGGCAGACACCGATGTGATTCATGATTTGCTGATCCATGATTTGGATTTATTCGTGTTGCTGGATTCAGTTTTTGGATTGTCACCAATTAAAAATATTCGAGCTCGTGGCACCAAACTTCGATCCAATCATTTGGATCATGTGAAGGTGGGCTTTGATTTAGAAAATGGTGGGTTTGTTCACTTCTTTGCGTCGCGACTTGCGGCAGATTCTTCGCGCCGATGGGAAATGTCCGGACCAGGTTGGCACGCTTCGATCGACATGATGCGAAGGGCTTTGCGTCGTTTTGAACGAGTGAAGGGCAAAACCTCAACTTACTTTGAAGCTTATGAAACTTCGTGGCCTCAGGGCGATCCATTGGCCCTTGAAATTGAAACTTTTGTTTCCCGAGTGCGCGGGACTTTCCGCAATTCGCCTGAGGACACGGAAGATCCGATTTTTTCTTTCTGGGATTCCGAAAAAATTCTGCCGACACCCAAATCAGTGTTGCGAACTCACGAATTGATTGACGAAATTTTGAGTTGCATTCAGGTTTTAGATTCTTAAATGGCTAAAAAAATATTGGTTTCAGCAGGCGACCCATCGGGAGATTTAATTCTTTCTCGGCTGGTTCGCGAAATTCAAGAAAAAGCGGGCGCTGACGCCCCAGAATTTTTTGGACTGGCTGGGCCCAATTGTGAGGCAGCAGGGGTGCGTTTGATCGCTAAATCCCAAGACGTAGCAGTCGTTGGCGTCACCGAAGTTTTAAAAAATCTTGGTAAAATTTTAGGCACTCTCAAAACTATGGAAAACGCATTAGCCCAAGCTGATGGTTTGCTTTGTGTGGATTTTCCGGATTTTAATTTTAAGTTAGCGGCGCGCGCCAAAAAAATGGGAAAGCCGGTTGATTATTTGGTGGCTCCTCAAATTTGGGCTTGGCGCCACGGCCGAATTTCTCAGCTGAAAAATTTTGTACGCCGGCTATATCCAATTTTGCCCTTCGAAGAAGGATTCTTTCGCGAAGCGGGCATCGATGCTCATTATTTTGGTCATCCGATCCGCGATGTGTTGCCTCCGAAAGCTCGGAAATCCGCTCGCGAAGATTTAAAAATTCACAGCGATGATTTCTTATTTGCGCTGCTGCCTGGTTCCCGTCGTTCTGAGCTTGCAAAGCATTTGCCCATTTTTGTCGAAGCTTGGCATGAACTGCGCATTGAGTTGTCACGTCGGCGTGATTCTCGAATCGTTCGCGTGGTTTTGCCTTTAGCTCCCGGGTTGACGCTCGAAGATTTGAAAGCGACCTTGACTCTTTCTCAGCAGCGTAAATTTCAAACTTGGATTGATTATCGCGAGTGGGTCATTGACGATGATTCATGGAAAACCCTTCAAGCCGCCGATTTTGGGTGGATTGCATCGGGCACTGCCAGCTTAGAAGCGGCTTATTATCAAATCCCTCATATTTTAGTTTATAAACTCAATCGATTGTCTGCGTTGCTCATTCAACGGGGCTCGCATTTTTCCACGGGACTTGGGTTGGCCGGACTTCCGAATATTTTGCTTGAGAAATCGGTCATTCCGGAACTGCTTCAGTCGAATTTGGATCCCAAAAGATTGCGAAGCGAAACCGTCGAATTGCTTTACGATCAGGGTCGACTGCAGGCTTTAAAACGAGAACTTCGCTGGCTGCCTAAAAAAATGGGAGCTTCCGGAGTGCTCGAGCGCATTGCAGAGGACTATTTAAAACTGTGGTCTTTTTAAAACCCTTCGAGTGGATTTATCGAATTTGCTTAGGCCTTGATCGTCGAATGACTTCGGCCGAATGGCTGAATTATCCGACAATTTCGGTCGGAAACATTGCGATGGGTGGCCGTGCTAAAACTCCCTTCGTGCTTTTTTTGGCAAAACTTTTGGAGCAAAAAGGCTGTGAAGTTTTGGTCCTTACCCGAGGTTACGGGCGTAAATCTAGCGATCCTTATTTTTTAACTCGTGACACGCTCCGTCCCCAAGTCGACGCATCAGGAGATGAAGCGTTGGAAATTTTTCTGCGCTCAAATGCCCATGTTCTGGTGGGAAGTAAGCGACTCGGCAATTTTAGAAATTACGATCAAAAATTTCCGCCAAAAATTGGAGTGCGTCGGGTGATTTTGTTGGATGATGGCTTTCAGCACTGGGCGATTCATCGAGACTTGGACGTGGTTTTGGTTCATCGATCTGATTTTTCTGAATCCGTTTTGCCCTCGGGTAGCTTGCGTGAAGTTCCCGAAGCTTTACGTCGAGCCGAATTAGTATTTGAAGAGGGCGTTGATTTTACCAAGCGAGTAAGTTTTCAAGGAGCTCAGCCACTTGACGGCGAAATTCTAGGAGTTTTGACCACGCGGGCTCCGGCTTCGCGCTCGATCGAGCGAATTCAGCAAGAGTATCAAGGCCGGGAACTCTTTGAAATGCACTTGCCAGACCACGCCTCAAGGGAAGAAATGCTGAGAGCTTTGGAAGATTTTTCAGGTCACATTGTGATCTTAGGATGGAAGGAAGCCGTCAAGGTTTGTGACCTCGAAACGCTTCGCGAAGGGAAGTGGGATCAATTAAAAATTTGCGGTTCAAAAAAGAATCTTCGGGTGGTTTTAGCGAATTTGGAACTAGAATTTTTGCGTCCTCAAATTTTGAGTTCATTGGAAAGTCGACTCGATAAAATTTTGCAACTGAATTCCAGAAATTCCGAGACTAGCAAGTGAGCGTGCTGGTCGATTTTTTTTATTATTTCTTGAAATTTTTAGGCGGAATTGTTTTTTTAACTCCACCAGCTGTTAAGAGTGTCGGGACTTATGTGCTGTCACAGCTAATTTTTTATTTTTTGCCTTTTCGAAAAAAAATCATTTTGCACAATCTTGCTCTTTGTTTCCCACGAAAACCCGAAGAATCGATGAGTCTTTATAAAAAACGCTGCGAGAAAATAGCTCGAAAAAATTATCAGCATTATTTACTGATGATTCTTGAAATCTTGGAACGCTTTCACTGGACTCCAGAGACCGTTTTTAAGAGATGCGAATCGGTCAACGCCGAACTATTGCACCGACTGACACGCGAAAAGGTTGGATATTTTTTTCTGACTAGTCATTTGGGGAATTGGGAGCTTTTGACCTTTTACGGAGTGGCTCAAAAGGTTCCCCTGACCATCATCACTCGCTTTTTGCGAAGCGGACTATGGGATAAGATTTGGGTCAAAAGCCGTAAGGATTTTGGTTTGCAATTACTCAATGAAAGTGGCTCGGGCTTATCCGTGATTCGCGCGATTCGTCGCGAGCACCGCGCGGTTGGCTTCATCATGGATCAATTCACCGGATTGCCTCATGGGATAAAACACCAATTTTTTGGCGTTCCAACTTGGTGTCCGAAGGGCTTGGCAATCCTTTCCATAAAATTAGATTGCCCAATTGTGCCAGCTTACATGATCCGAACCAAACCCGGACACTTTCGAGTGACCATTGAGGACCCTTTACGCTTTCAGAAGACCCAAGATCACAATACTGACGATTCAGAACTCTTAGCTCACATTGGAATCTGCAATCAAAATATGGAACAATGGATAGAACGTTACCCGGATCAATATTTATGGCTTCACAAAAGATTCAAAGAAAGCATCGATTACTCGGGCTCGTTGCCCTGGGATTCTTAGTTTCTTCGTGCGCCCGTGATTTACGATCGGATAGTGATTTTGAACCGCTGCCCGATGTTTTTAGCCAAGAAATCACCAGTGCCGAAATTCCGGTTCAGGTTAGGATTGAAACTCCGGAATCCAAAAGACTTGACGAAATCTTAGGTGGCTCTCTTCCCCGGCCCAATGAAAAGACAATTGAAAAAGTAGAACTTGCCAATCCGGAACTTGAAAAATTGAAAGCAGAAAAATCTGTTTTAACCCCCAGCTCAACTAAAAGTTCCAAAAAGCCCCAAGCTAAAAGTGTCGATTCTAAAATCCCAGCAAAGCCTGTGAGTTTCACCCCAGCAAAATGGCCCTTTGGTTTGGGCGAAGAAATCAAAATTCGCTTACGCTACGGCATGATCGAGGGAGGCTTAGCCTCTATGAAAATCGCCGCCGCCGTTGATCTAGCAGGAGAAAAAGTTCTTCACATCACTGGTCAAGTAACCAGCTCGAGTATGGTTAATTTGTTTTACAAAGTGGACAACACTTTTGATTCCTATGTGACGCTTAAAAATTTTCTGCCTTTTAGACAATCGATTCGGCAAAACGAAAGTTCACGTTGGGGCCAAAGTTTGCTGACTTTTGATTACAAAAAGAAGCAGGCTCATTATTACCAAAAACTCGATCGACACAAAAAATCGAAAATTCTGATCAATCGCGACGTTGAATTGCCGAGTTTCCCGCAAGATCTTTTTGGCGCACTTTATTTCTACCGTTTTTTAGAGGCCGGAAAAAATCATCAGTTTCCTATTCTTGATAAATGGAAAGGCTGGAACACCGAAATGAATTTTTTGGGCCGCGAAGAAATCAGCGTTCCTACCGGAAAATTCCGAGCCTTGCACTACCAGGTTTTTCCAAGGCTCGAAGGCTATCTGTCGGCTAAAGCAAAAGTTGATGTTTGGCTGAGCGACGATGAGTATCGGGTGATCCTGAGATTCAAATCCAAACTTAAATTTGGTTCGCTCACCGGTGATTTGGAAAGTTTCAAGCCGGGGAGTGGAATTTTGTTAGCACCCCCCGAATTGTTGACCCCTTCGAATTTAAAATCGCCATGAAATCTGAGTTAAATGAAAACCAAAATTGGACTTGGGTGGTGATTCGTTCTGGCGAGCAAGATTCGGTATCGGCTTTGCCGCTGATCCGGGCTCTTTTGAATTCTTCTAAAAATTCTATCCTTATTTGGTGTGACCAGAATTCACGGGCTATTTTTAAATTAGCTCTTGATCGAGGTTTGTCGGAATTTTTCAATCGGGTAAAGGTGATTTCATTCAAATTTGAACTGGCGCGCTGGCCGAGTGTGGAGCGATTGATCAATCAAGCAAATCTTGAATTTCCGCCCCAAGAGCTTATTTGTTTGGATGATCATTTCTCAAGCGCCTATCTGGTGTTGCGTGCTTCTTGCAAAATCAAAGTTGGTTTTTCTAAAAATCATTTTTCTTTTTTGTACAGCCGAATTGTTCCAAGCTCTCTTGAATCAACCATGACTCAAGCCGCGCGATTTATGGAACTTCCTAAAATAGAGACTTCGATTCAAAATATTTGGAGTCCAAAGACTCACTCTTCGCTGCTGGGGCAAAATCTTTCAAAATCTGCTGATCATTATTGTGTATCGCTGAGAGCCTCGGCACCAAGCGCGGAGTGGCCATTAGAAAACCTACGGGATTTTATTCGCGAGTGCTTAAAAGAAGGAATCTCGATTTCTCTTTTGGCAGACACCCATCAATCTGCCCAGGTCACAGAGATAATGGAATATTTTAAAAGTCCTTTGATTAAATCTTATTTGGGAGCCTCGCTTGAAAAAGAAATTGAGCTCTTGGAAAGTTCGGCGCTTTTGGTGTCCAATGATTCTCGAGACACGATCTTGGCTTCCGAATTAGCAGTCCCGATCTTGGCACTTTTTGGGCCAACTTTGCCAGAATTTGGCAACGCTCCCTGGCGTCGCCATTCTAAAGTTTTAGGCGTGGCTAATCTGGCTTGCCGCCCGTGTCATTTTAGGGCCCCCGAAACTTGTCCTAAAAAGCATCATAAGTGTTTGAAAGATATTGCGGGTTCCCAGGTCTTTTTTGAAGCCCAAAGGCTTCTGAAATCTTAGTTTTCTAGAGCTAGACCCGACGTAAAAATCGATGTAACTATCGTGGCTTAACTCAATGAGCTTACAATTAATTGCGGACCAAAAGACCGGCAAAGAAAGAATGCCGATTGTTGCTATTGATGGCCCTGCTGGAGCGGGAAAAAGCACGGCTGCGCGGCTTTTGGCCTATCAATTGGGTTTTATTTTGATCGATACCGGGGCGCTTTACCGAGTGCTCGCGTTGACCGCTCTTCAAGAGGACGTCGCGTTGAGCGATGGTCCAGCTCTTGCTTCTTTAGCTAGAAAACTAGAAATCAGTTTTGGAAAATTGGAATTCCGAGAGTCCGATCCTATTCCGGTGTTGCCTGTTTTTTGCAATGGCGCCGAAGTCACTAAAGACATTCGCAGTCCTGAAATTGGAATGTTGGCTTCAAACGTTTCGAAACTCCCAGAAGTTCGGGAAGCTTTGTTGCAATTGCAAAGAGATTTTGGAAACACCGGCGGAATCGTGATGGAAGGTCGTGACATCGGGACCGTAATTTTTCCCGACGCCGAAATTAAATTTTTCCTGACCGCCAGCGTAGAAAGCCGGGCCCAGCGACGATGGGAAGAATTACAAGCCGTAGGCAAATCCATCAGCCTTGATCAAGTGATTGGCGAGACCAAGGCTCGTGACGAGCAAGACACCAATCGCACTCACGCCCCCCTGCGAAAAGCTAACGACGCATTGCTCATCGATTCGACGACCATTCGTCTTCCTGATGTTGTTCAACAGATGGCAGAAATCGCTCGTGAAAAAATTAATAAAAAGTGAACGATTAATAACTGCGCTTTACGCTCATTTTTTGGGTGTCTTGGTAGCCTTGGGATTTCCGCCGACTGGGGTTTGGCCCCTAGTGTGGGTTGCCGGAATTTTTGTTTGCCGCTTTTTTCTTGAAGAATCTCCGCAGCGAAAATCCAAAGACTACGCGGTGTTTTTTGCCACTTTTGTTTTTTCAGTTCAGCTCTGGGGATTTTATTGGATCGCCTACACGCTCAAAGAATTCGGCGGTTTGCCCTGGGCTGCATCGATCCCGGTGGTTCTAACTCTTTTTGCAACGCTTTCGTTGTTAGCGGCCTTTTTTGGTTTTCTGTGGGGTCGCTATCGTTTGAAAATTATTCCTCGCTATCGTTTTTTAGGCTTGGCTGCTTTGCTGATCGTTTGGGAATCCATTGATCCTCGAGTTTTTCCATGGACCTTTGCTCAAAGCGTGGGCAGTGATCCTATATTATTGTCGTCAGCGTATTATTTGGGAACCATTGGTTGGAGCTTTTTAATTTTATTTTTTGCGATCGGTGGCGCTCTGATTTTGGAAATTGAAAATTCGCGAAAGCGCGCTCTTTACTTTGTTATTTTGTCCGCGTTGATTTTTGTGCCGGCTTATTGGGCGGGCTCCTGTGCTCAGAAGAATTTAAAAGCCGAATTTAAAGAGCGCCAACCGGTGGCCTTACTCCAGGGTAATGTCGGAAATTTTGAAAAGAAATTAGCTAAGACCGGAGACACTCCAACCATTGAAAATGTTTTGGCCATTCATCGTAATTTAATCGAAACGGCAGCCATCTTTTTTCAATCAGAATACGATTTAGCCGGCCGTGAACCTTGGATCATTTGGCCTGAAACTTCATTTCCGGGTTCGCCGCTCAACAACGAGCGGCATGCGGAATTTATGAAAAACTTTGTGCTGCTGACCGGTGGGCTGCACGTTGTGGGTACCTATGAGCACGGCGACGTTCAATTGGGTGGTGAAACTCAAGACGTAGATTTCAACATCGCTGCGCTTTTTCATGAAAAAGTTGGATTGGTGAGCCGCTATCGCAAACGAACTCGAGTGCCTTTTGGCGAGTACGTGCCCGGCGAAAGATTCTATCCATGGATTTACCGCAAGATTCCAAGCCTTGTTCATTTTGGAGCGGGCTATGAGTGGGATCTTTTGGCTCATCCAGATCCTAAAGGCCCGGTATTCATTCCCCTTATTTGCTACGAAGTTTTATTCCCGGATTTAGTGGATTCCTTTTATAAAGAAGCACTTAAACTTTATCCGGGCCGCGAAATCATTTTAGTGAATCCCACCAACGATAGTTGGTATGGCCCCACTTCAGAGCTTTTTACCCATTCGCTCTTGGCAAGATGGTCGGCGGTGCGACGCGGGATTCCTCTCTTAAGGGCTACTAATACGGGACTTTCACAAGTGATTGCTCCTTGGGGAGAGGTTTTAGCCACTGGGCCGCGTAACACCGAATGGGTCATTCTGGGCGAATTGCCGGTGCGAAAAGCTTTGCTTGTTAAGTAACTCGTTTGACGAACTGCACTCTTGAAATGCCTTTTAAAGTATCGTGAGTTTCAGCTCTCTTTAAAAAGGCATTAAAACGCATTTAAACTGTTTAATATTTAGTCAGCTGTTAAGCCCTTCTGGGCATATAGATAAAGTCTTTGAAAATCATATAGTTGAATAAAATCGTTGATCAAAGTTTGGACAGTCATTTTTGGGGTCTTAACACTCAGTTCAGCAATTTCAGGTCTTTAAGAACTTGGTACGACCCGTGCATCTACCTGAGTAGGGGAAAATATATGGGGATTAAAAACACACTACAACAGTCATCTTTGATCCTAGGTTTAAGTCTTATCTCTGCTTGTTCCATGCAACAGAGCGCTTCTTTCGGAGTCATTTCCGATGAACAAAGCTTTTGCGCTAACCGCGAATACTTGGGCGACGATGGTTACATGGCTCAGCACCCGGCCGATGCTGCTACCGTTGAAAGCTACAATCATTTTTTCTGTGGAAGCATCAAGCTCCACCTTCAAGACAACTCGGTAACCATTAAAATCGATCAAATCGTTAAAGACTACGGCGGCGGCGGTGTAACAGTATTAGCCCGCACCGCTGATATGGAAGAAATGGTCGAAGTTCAATACATCGCACCGGCTACTATGGACGATGCGATCAATGCCCTTGAAAATGGCGAAAGCGTTGAGCTGAAAAACATCTCGGGCGGATCCAGTCCGGTTGAAGAATACGTCGAATGGGCTCTGGCTGTGCCGAACTCCAATGGCGGCTGGGAAATCTTGAATCAAGACAGCTTCTTCATTGCTTGTAACGACACCGCTAAGCGCTGCGCTAACATGAGCCGGTCTGTTAAAGCTAAGAGCTGGGTACAAGCTTCTACCTACTTAAAATTGTAAGCTCTTCAGAAAACAATAGCTTTGGAGCCCTAAAAGGTGACCAAATTGTTCGCCAAGTTTTTATAGCGATTCGCGACTTGCTAGGTCTTCGCTGACTCGATAGCCTTGTAGGCCATGACTAATAAATTCACTGAAAGTGAAATGGTTGATAAAACCGCTGTTGCCAAAGAACTCTTTACTTATTGCACCAAAGAAAAAATTGATACTTGGCACGTGGTCATGAACCACGATGCTCGGGGCTTTGTTGATAAGGTCCTCTGCAAGGCCTGCAAATCCGAACACAAATATCGCAAGACATCAGTGGCCGCAGCTTCGCCGACTAAAAAATCCGCGACTGTGAAAAAAGTAGTGTCGCCAGCCGATCGCGCCAAGGTTGTTAACTCCGGTAGCTTTGAAGCCGATTGGTTCAAAGGCATTAAAGTTTGGGGCGAAAAAGAAGTTGAAGGCTACGATCCCAAAAAGCACTTCGCGCTTAATCATGTTTTGAAGCATGAAGTTTTTGGCAAAGGGATTGTGAAATCTCGTCGTGAAAATAAAATCGACGTTTTGTTTCAAACCGGACTTAAAGTTTTGCCGTCCGTTTCGCTGGCGCTTAAAGATCCTCCTCCCGGCAAGAAAAAATATTACTAAGATATTTGTGCTGGTTTTTTTTAGCCCGACAAAAACTAAAAAGCCCCGCACGCATCGGGAGCCGACGCGTGCAGGGTCTGGACTTCGGGACGAAGCCCTCTGCAATTTCTTCGATTTAGAAGTTCACTCTCCTCCTCACCGAAGTCCATAGCGGACAAATTCCAAATAGAGTGACGAATTCGTCCGCTTCATTCATGAGCTCCGGGACTCAAATCCGAAGCTCATGAAAAAACTAACTAAAGTAAAATTCAGTGGCCTTTAAGCCACCATTCGCAAGCTTAAGAAATTCAGCGGCGGAAACAACGAACGGATCCCAGCGGTTTTGCGCTTGGGCTTCAGCGTGGTTTCGCAAGTGCCACTGCTGGTTGCAGTGTTTGGAGCGGCCTTCACTTTGCTCGCGGATTTTTGGATAAAAGAAGCCTTACCCATTTTAGCGACGAATTTCGCGGCAGCAGTCGACTGATCGGTTTCTTCGATCATGGCATAGCCAAAGATCGAATAATCTTCCGAGCCTTTGGCTCGGTACATTCGGGCTTGAATCATTCCAGAATTAGAATCCCAGAATAAAAGCAAGTTAGCGTTGTTAAATCGCGATGCGATTTTGGTGGGGTCGCCACCGACCGCGCTCCAAGTGCGCTTGAGTCCAGCCAAGCGAATGAACTCAGCTTTGAGGGGCGCTTGTTGCGCTTCAACAGCGTCACCACGTTTGGTTTTATCAAGCAGCGATTTTCTTAAGACGTTGACCGCTCGATTCAATCCATTGATTTTCAGGTGTCCGGCTTTCATGTCCTCAAGACCGTAATTGAGTCCGGTGTATTTTTTAATTTCCTGAATCATGGTTTCGTCGATGGTGTCTTGGATGGTTTGCTTCAAACGTTCTTTGTCTTTGCAAAAAGCTTCACGGCAGTATTCCGCCATGTAGCCGTAAATCAAAGACGAGAGCGAATTGAATCCCCCTGCGTTTCGAAGATAGCGATTGTAGATTTCACCGAAGTGTTGGCGTTCGCCGCTGTTGCGGCCGGTTGCCGAGGGAAACATGAATTCAGCAAAGGGTTCGTTCATGTAGCCCGCAATGTTTTTGAAGGATTTGCCTTTGAGCGCGCGCAATTCCGGGTCAATCCACGAACCGTCGAAATCTTTGAGGACGATTTTTCCAGTTGGTAGTCCGTTGCCGCCTTGCTCGGTCATGTAATTAGCCGTGTGAATGCCCCATTGAATGCCTTCTTCAAAGCCTAGGTAAGCGAAAACTTGAACCACTGGAGCCACGAAGTAGCGAGTGAAAAATTCCAGCTGCTTCATTTTGCTTTTCACGATCATTTGGTGAACCGGCGGGTCCTCATCATTGATGCCTTGAAAAAGTGCAAATGTTGAACGCAAACGTTGGCCTTCGCGACCCTTCAAATAATTCGACATATCCCGACCGATGATGACTTCTTCCTTGGTGGGAAGTTTCACCGCGATCGGTTCCGCGAGCCAATCAAAGTCGAGTGCTTTCTTGGTGGCTGCGGGAATTTCTTCCAACGCATCGTTAACGGCCAAAGCTCTCGCTAATTTTTCTAATTTTTGTCGACGTTGCAGTGAAGTGACTTTGACGTGCATCGAAACTTTTACCCATTCCGGATTTTTTGGATCCTTGGGGTCGATCACGATCAAGGATCGTGGCGAACTAGTGGGTCGTGCGACGTATTGATAAACCAACGGATATTTTTTGATCAACTCCGGATAGTTTTGCAATTCGCGGAAGGGGTGGAGAAAATATCTGACGTAATCACGGCCACCTTTTTTAAAGATGATCAAATCGCGATAGCTCGATCGGATGTGCGGCGAGACATTGATTTTTTCGATGTCGCTTAGTGGGATTTCGAGGTGCGGTAAATAAAACCAGCGTTGCGAAGTAGGGCTGAAATTTGCCATACGTCCGTAGCCCGCGCGGTCTTCACGAATTTCGCGAAGCATTTGGGGATTGGGCGCGCTGGCTTCGCGTTCGTCAAAATTGAAAAAATAATTTCGATCGATTTCGTCCTCGAATAATATTTTCACGTTGGTGGGTAGCGCGCTTGAAAGTTTTTTTGAATCACTTTCCGACAGCACGACCTCGTCATCGGTCAAAACTTTATTAGTTTTGGCCCATGCTGGTGCTAGGTTTAAAGTAGTGATGATGGATAGAATGCCGAGAATTCGGGCATAAAAATACCAGCCCCAGATGGGGTCTTTTTGAGTCTTCATTGAAGTGCTCCCTTTCTAAATTTTTATAGGGAAACGCTTACAAATCTGGCTCAAAGACCAAGCAAAGCCCCATGACGATCTCAGCCTGAATTTTGCAGAGGCAGGCTTAAATCGAAGCAATGCGAGGACTATCAAGTATGACTTGTAGAACTCTTCCCTAATTCTTCTTCCCGACGCTGGGGTTAGCGCGGCGAATAAAGAGCGGCCAACTTAATTGGTCTTTACGGGTCATAAGTGAATCTAGATTTAAGTGATGCATCGATAAGAAGTGAAACAAAGGCGCCTACTTAAGGCGCCTTTGTTTATTGATAGAATTACTTTGTGATCAAGCAATGAACTTTAATTTATGGGACTGAATTACAAGCCTTGCTTGATTTGTTTTAAACGAGTGCGGCGAAATGAAAACTTTCTGAAACGTGATTCTTGTTTAATCGTGACGTCGATGTTTTCCACTTCAAGCAAATATTTTTTGGTCGCTTCGGGAAGTGCTTTCCACATTTTCATAGAGAAAATAAATCCCATAACGGTGAAGGGCATCAAAAACAAAGGCCACCAAAGCCAATTTTTTGCACTCAAGTATCCAATGGCAATCGATTGAATACCGCTTCCTAAATAAACACATCCATCGACGATGCCAGAGGCCGTGGCAGTGGCTTTACGGCCGCCAAAATCGGCAGCAGCTGTGCCACTCATCAGCGAGTGAACGCCGATAACTGCAAAGGAAATTAAAAGTGCTGCGCCGCCAACGAGCACAGGGTTCGAGAAAAGAAACATCGCCATGATCACCGTGCCGGCGAACATGATTCCGTTCATCATCGCAGCGGGTGGCCCGCGGCGTGAATGGAAAATGTGATCGGAAACGTAACCAGCGCTGAAGCCTCCGACGATGCCCGTGATGCAAAGTAAAATTCCCCAGTTGTTCATGTAAAACTCAGCACCGGGTTGGGGGACTTGTTTTGCGAAAACAAAGTACCACTGCAAAATTCCATTTCGCAGAACACCCGAAGTGAATTCGATCAGGGCAATGGTCAGGAGAATGGGCGACGTGAAAATTTTAGCGAGCAATTGCTTCATGGTGAAGGATTCGTTGGCTTCACTTGAAGAGGCATCGTGTGGATCGAAATCGTGAAAGTCACATTCAGCCGGAGTGTCTTTTAATACGATCATGTCGATCAAAGCCCAAACAATCATGATGGCTGCTGGGATTAAAAACACTAACCACAAAGCATCGTGAGTGCCGGTGTCGACGGCAAAAAGTACGCGAAATACTTTTTGAATTGCGGTCGGTTCGCCAACAACGTTGACCTTAACCGCTTTAACAATCGCTTGGCCCCAATCGAAAGCAAAGTAAACGCCGAATGAAATCAGAGTGCCAAAGATCGCGCCGAAAACACCGCGTTCTCGGACGTGAAACCAATAGGCTTTGACTTTGATGATCGAAACAGCGCCGTAACTTTGAAAAAACATATTCAACGAGTAAAGAACCGCAAAAGTTAGCGTGATGTTCCAGGGCAGTCTCTCATGGAGGAAGAGGTAAGTGGCACCCGCCATAAGCACGTTCATCAAGCAGGAACCTAAAGCAGCGACCACGATGCCTTTTTTGCCGCCCCATTTGTCGACCAAAGGACCGTTGAGCAAAAAAGACAATCCATAGGTGATGGTACCGGCTCCAAAGATTAAGCCGAAACTTTCGTTAGACATTAAATCGCCGAAAGCATTTTTAGAAACACTCAAATTGTAGCGTCCCATATAGAGGAACGCGTAGGTCATCCCTAAAGGAAACCAGTTTATAAAGCGCCGAACCATAAATTTGCGTGAATGATTTAAGGGGTTGTTATTGAAGTACAACCAAATCACAAAGGCGAGACAACCCGCTACCAATAAAAGAGAAATCACCCAAACCTCCTCGGGGAAAAACCCCGCCGACGTAGTTAGGATGGAAAAGTCGCGCTCGCAACCTAATGGTTTCAACTTATGAGTTGAAATTAATTGAATATTAAAAAGTTAATTGAAAACAACAAGCTTACGCGCAGCGCTATTTTTTTGAGGGCTCAATCATCTGAGTTGATTCAACTGCGTTAGCTACGGCGGCTTGTAAAAGTTGGCCACTAATTAAGGAAATTTGATCGAGGTTAAGTCGATTTCGGGGGGCTTTATGGGGCTCAATGGTGGTCGAGACTGCAAACAAAGTGTCGCCGTCGGATGAAGTGTGAAAAGGCTCGATCACTCGGGCCATCGAAGTGTGAGCCGCAATGGCCAGCCGGCGCAATTCGCCTCGATCCAGCGCCGCGTTGGTGATGATCACCGATAGCGTGGTGTTTCCAAGCTTCGGAGCGTCAGCACGTGTGTGGTTTTTGGCGGAAGGATCAAAGAGCATTCGCACCCCAGTGCTGGGGTCGAGCGAGCCTAAAATGATTTCGCCTTTGCGATTTAAAATATTTCCGAGAGCGTTCAGAATTGTCAGCGCAAAAATTTTTATACCATTCGTTTCGATGAAGGCCGCTCCTTGTCCGGATTTTTCGCTGTAGCTATTTGATAAAAATTTTCCGGCGCTAATGTTGGCCCCCGCGCCATATCTGCCGGTAGTGACTTGGTTTTTTTGAGCGGCTCTAAAAGCTTGAGCGCCTAATTCCAAGTCTGGAAAAATAAAATTATCGCGGCCCGTAAAGTCGTAAACGATGGCCGAAGGAACAACCGGAATGTTGTCGAAGCTGACGGACTTTCGCTGCTTCAAAATTTCACGAGCGACACCCGAAGCCGCTTCCAAGCCAAAGGTTGAGCCGCCGGCAAAAACCAAAGCATCAAGCCATCCCCAAGAACTTTCTTCTTGCAAGCTGTTGGCTTCGCGGAGAGCGGCGGAACCGCCACGAACGTCGACGGATCCAATGGCGCCTTTGGGAAAAGAAAAAACGGTGCAACCGGTTGGGCCTTTAGGATACTCGGCAGTGCCAACGAGGAAATTCGGAAAGTTGTATTTAAAATCGGCGGCGAAACTAGCATTCAAATGAATCACTAAAATTCCAAGCGTCAGCATCAAAGCAGATTTTTTATTTCGCATGGCTGTTCTCATAAATCGAGAAAGCAAAGGCTGCAACTCGATGACTGCGTGATATAAATAAGCTTCGATGAATAGAAATCAGGATCACTACCTAGACCAGCGAGCGCTGGAATTTTTTGAGGCTTGGGTGGCTCAAAAAAACAGCAATGGGCAGTGGACCGAAAAAACTCTGGGAGTTGGTGGATTTTTTCGTGATCAACAACTGGGCCGCGATCCCTATGATTTGGATCTGGTGGTAGAGGCTCCGGGTGGTGCCGAAAAATTTGCACATCTGGTGGCTGCTGATTTTCCGGATTCGATTTCGAAGCCTCATCAATTGGGCAAAAGTTATCCTATATGGGAATTAAGTTTTAAGGCGCCGTTAAAATTTAATCAGCAAACATTTGATTTAAGCGGAGTCTCGGTTCAAATCGCGGACACTCAAAAAGAATCGTTTATGAATCCGCAGTCGCGACAACGAGTCACCACTTATGGAACTCTTGAAGAGGACTGTCGTCGCCGTGATTTTACGGTCAATATGATTTATTGGGACCTCAGGCGCCGCGAGCTCATTGATCCGTCGGGCCACGCATTGATTGATTTACAGCGCAAAGTTTTGCAAACGCATCCGAAGGTTGATGCTCATAAAATTTTTTCAGATGACCCATTGCGGATTCTTCGACTATTTCGATTTCAGGCACAGCTAGGTTTTCAGGTTTTGCCGGATACTTTGGCGGCGGCTCAGGCTTGCTGCGATCGTTTGTCGATTCTAAGTGGCGAACGAATGCGCGACGAAATGAATAAGGCCGCTTTGACTTGCGGATTGGCTCCGATGATTCGAGCTATGGATCAAAGCGAGGTTTTGGAAAAAATATTTCCAGAATTTTTGCCTATGAAAAATTGCGCCCAAGATCCGCTTTATCATTCTGAAGGCGACGTTTTTGTTCACACATTGATGGTGATGGACAGGGCTCCCCGCACCGTTGTTTTGCAGTGGGCGGCTTTGCTTCATGATGTAGGCAAGCCGAACACGCAAACTTTTGAGGGCACTCGAATTAAATTCATCGGCCACGAAGTTCATTCCGAAGCCATAGGTCGTAGAATTCTTGAGCGATTGGTTTTTTCTAAAGAGCAGGCCGAGCGAATCGCACTTCTCGTTAGACTTCATCTGCGGGGCGGTGACGCAACTCAATGGAAGAGTGCAAAGCCTGCGCGGAGATTGCTGCGAGAATTGGGCGAGGCTGAATCGGATTGGTGGGAATTGGTTCAGGCCGATTCTCAATCTTCCATTGCCCAGGACGGCAAGCCGAGATTGGCTCATTTAGAAATTTTAAAGACTTTTATGACCGAGGCCTCACGAGTTCCGATTTCTAAAAAGCCCATTCTCAGCGGCCAAAGGATCATGACTGAGTTTCAAATTTTACCGGGTCCTTTGGTAGGCGAGTTGATGCTGATGGCTCAAGAAATTGAAGACGATTTACTGTTGAGCAAGGGCACGGCAACGGCCGAGGAAGTCTTGGGAGAATTGCGAGTCCGTCGCCTGGCAATCGAGGCCGCCTCTAGCGAGTAAGGCTTTGTAGGTAGATACAGCGTGTTGGGCGGATAAATACTTACGGTTTATGGCAAAGCCCCGCCGAAATCTTCGGAAATTTTTGAGTGGAAGGGCAAGGTTTATACTCCACTTAGTTTTCTCAAGGAAGAATTCGATCCGACAGCTTTTCAAGTCGTGGTGGTTGATGCTGCCAATCATTTTGAAGGAGTCGATCGTGTTCGATCGATTATTCGTAGCGGCGAGAATGTGCCTTTAGCTTTTTCGGTTCTCAATGATTATAAAGCGGCCAAGGAAAGTGGAGTTTTTACTCCGAAAAATTGTGAGGGCGAAAAATGTTTTTCCCCTGGTCGTCATGCCGTTTTGGCAGGGAACGCGGCTCTTGATGAAAATGAAAATTTTCATGGACTCTATGTAAAAAATAGCTGGGGTCCAAGTGGATCTTTCGGGTTTTACACGATTGAAGATGCTTATTTTCGCGAAGGATTATCCCATTTTCCTTATTGGGAATATCTGGACCTTAAGTAAATTTATTTATTTTTGATTTAATATTTAGGAAAGAAAAACATTCGCTTGGAAACTTCGCGAATTTGAAATTCCCACATCGAGGGTCGAGTGAGAATTTTTTTCTGAGCCTTTAAGTTGTTTAGTTGGGTGTTGTCTTCGGTTTCAAAGCCCGGACGGCCGTTGCTGCAATCGGATTCGTCGGTTGGCCGATAAAGAAAATAGCCGACTTCATCGGCCCATATTTCGTTTTTTACAATTTGGGTCACATTGTAAGGGCCTTGGAAAATTTCACTTCGGCTAGCGAGCTTCTTTTTGTTGAGATAGGGCGCAATTTTGGGGGCCGAAGCTAAGTAGGGCAAAAGATCTTGATAGCGAACTTTTAGCGCTTCTCTTTGCTTGGCGGTTTCTTGGGTTAAATAGTCGGATATTCTTTTAGTTTCAGCTTCGCGTTCGGGTCTGCTGAAGAGATCAGAAAATTTATCGATGTATTCCGAATTTTCTAGAGTGGCTTTTAAGGTCAAAAGTATTGGATCGGCTCCAAATATTTCGGTTGTAGAAGGATCATCGCGAAGCGATTTCAAGTTACGCACATAAATTCGTCGCAATTGATCGGCCAGTTTGTTTTGGCAAAGCTCATAGGCCGAATAAATGCCGACTATCAGCACTTCGGGATTAGGAATGCGCCCAAAGTAGCCGCTCATCAATGATGTTAAATCTCCCAGCGCCCAATCATTGCGACCGGCACGGTAGTTGGCCCAAATTCTTTCAAAGAGAACTTGGGGAAAGTCATAGAAGCTTGAGGGAATGGCTGAATAGGCGAGCGCTGATTTTTTGAAATCACCCGCGGAGTAGAGAGTTCGAGCTAGGGCCAATTTTAAATAAAGTTCGAAGTCTTGGGTGTCTTGGTAGCGGACCTTTGAGGTGTGACGGGCTTGGACCAAGCTTTTGGCAATCCCGATTAAGACGGTTTCTGCGCGTTTGAAATCGTATTTTTCATAGTATTGATCGGCGTCGGCTAAACGTTTTTCTAGGATGATTTGGATCTTAGAGTTTCGTGGTCCCAGTTTATCCCATAGTGATCGTAAATCTTGCCCGACGATGGGGTCACCTTTAATGAGCTCGCGCAGCTGGCGCCAAAGTTTTTCTCGTTTTCTTAATTGGTCAGACTTTAGCAATTCTTTGATGCCCATTCGAATGGCCAGATAATCTTTGATGGTGAAAAGAGTTTGCCATTTGTCGATGTCGAGTAGTTTTCTGGGTCGAGCTTTTTGCAGGTTTTGGAAACTTTCTTGGCGCGCGATTTCGTCGTAGTCAGGCTCGGGTGGAAGTTCGGCGATTGAAATTTGAGACAAGCTAGCTAGCCATATCAGGGCGGGGGGCCCGATTTTGCAAAACTTCATAGGTAAAAAATCAGTCCTATTTGCAACTCGCCCATGATCGAGGGCGAGCTAAGGCCGGTTTTAAGATCAGGAGTGGCGGCATAGGAGCCCCAAAGTGAATAGCGCAGCGCAAATTTGTCGCTGAAATAAAGTGAGTTGCCAAATCCTGCGCCAATTTTTACTGAAGTGGAACTTTGGAATTTTAAGTAGCCGAACAGCAAATCAAAAAACATATCGTAACGATAAGATTGATTGTCAGTGAAGGAAATTTTTCCATAACCCGGAGTCCAGTGAATAATTCCGGTGTATTCAGTGCTTTTTTTGGCTTGGTTCAAGTCAGGTGGATCTCCACCGTCGGAAAATTCCATTTCCGCCAGTTGGCTGGCCACTGCTTTTTTGATCGAGAAAAAATAAGGAATCCAAAGCAACTGCATTTCAAATTGCTCGGAAAAAGCATAGCCCAAATTAAATCCAGCTCCGATGTTAGCAATCGGGCCAAAGTTGACGTCCATGCTGGGTTGAATACCCAGAATCAAATGGCCTTCGCGGTGAAGGGATCGGCGTTGGACGATTTTGGCTTGGCGAAAGAGTGGATTGATGGGCTCTTCCGGAGTGTCGGCGAGAAATTCTTCTAAAAAATTCTCATCGCTGCTCTCGTCAGCCACCGCCGTTCTTGGATGCACCGAAATTTCTAAGATTAAAATCGCTAAGGCTATCGAAAAAATCCGAGTCCTAATTGCGCGACGTTTATGCGAAATCAATTTCATTTTTTGATTCATATTTTGAGCAGAACAGGAACTTCGTTAGAAACTCATGCTCTTGATATAGAATCCAGCGGATTTGCCGTAGAGTCCAGGCAGCGAAGGATCGTTGAATGACTCTTCGCGGCCAGCGGGCCGAATGGTTGGGACGTTGACGTAGGCTCCAATCCAAAGTTGCTGTGACATCATTGATTCGATTTTGGGAATGATGGTCATGAGCCCAGAGCCTCCGTGATCCACTCCATCTAAGCGATAGCCCAGGCTTCGCTGAAAAATTCCTTCGATCGAGAAGGCTATGGGGAAACCCGCGCCATCGATGCTGAGATATTTGATTTCGGATTCAACGCCCCAGCGAGGATCGTAGACGTCGTTAGAGTCGGTACCGTAGGTCCAGCTAACGCCAACATTAGGTTGCACCCGTAGCGATATGATCGAGGATTTGGCCTCACCGAGCGAATCGGAAATTTCAAAAGCCACGGAGCTTTCCACTGCGTAATGATTGGAAATGAGTCGAAGCCCTTGGCTCTGACGATCGAGAAATCTCACATCAAGCAAAATGTTTTTCAGCAAATTTTGTCGATAGGCGATCATGTATCCGGTGTATTCGGTCGAGGTGTATTCAGAGTCCATTCGGTCAAAAGCGTTGCGAAAACCTAAAGATGCCCGCAATGCGCTGGAAAAATCCTCGGAGCGACTCAGTTGAAAATCCAGATGAAATTGGCTGTCGAGAGTGCCATAGGATTTGGCTTCAATGGCGTTACCAGCTGCATCGGTGGGATCACGGCGACGGGCTATGTCGGGGACCGACGGCAGAAAGCCCACGGTGACGCCTACGCTGGCCGAGCTTTGCTGGCTGCTTGAGGGACTTTCCGCAGTGGAGGTGCCGCTGATTTGGGCTGGGGCATTGCTAAAGACCAAGCCCGCTAGGGCTAGCCACGCTTGTCTTCGCAAAGGAGCTGATTTTGAAGAAATCATTGTGCTTTAGAGCCTCCTATTGAGATATCGAGATCCCCTTAGAGTCGCGGGATTAAAGCTATTCTAGCGCTATGGGTTGGTGTTGAAGGACCAAGAATTTGACTCCTGTGATTCAATTTCATAATGAAGGGCCCATGCCGCGCGAAGTCTATCTTGATGCTAATGCCACTCATCCGATCCTGCGCTCGGTTCGTGAGTCGATGGCCCAGCTTTTATTGTCTGATGGCGGCGAATTAGCCAATCCTTCGAGCCCTCATGCCAAAGGCCGCGAAGCCCGAAAATTATTGAACACCTTGAAAAAAGAATTCCTGACTTTTCTGAAGCGGCCTGCTGATGAAAACGTGGTCTTAACTTCAGGTGCCACCGAGTCGATCAACATGGTGATTCGAGGCTTGGTTGATAGCGAAAAGACTCATCAGAGAAAACTGGTTTTTTGGACAACTTCAGTGGAGCACGCTGCCGTTTTGTCGACCTTGGCGTCGGTTGACGCCACGATTGAAATTCTAAAAGTCGATTCGATGGGACAAATTCCGGCCTTAGAATGGCAACGTTTTTTTAGCTGGATTGAAAAATCTTCGGACGATTTATGTTTATCGCTTCAAGTGGCGAACAATGAAACGGGAATTGTTTTCGATTTGCTGCCGATCCTTCATCAGCTGCAAAAAATCACCTTGGATTCAAATCGCAAGCGATGGATCCATTTGGACATGGCTCAATCACTGGGGAAACTTTCGGAAGATTATCTCAGCCAACTCATGGACCTCGCGCAATTCGCGAGTTTTTCCGCTCACAAAATGGGCGCACCCAGTGGCATTGGCGCTTTGTGGTGCAAACAATTGGGTTGCTTTAAGCCCATGATCACCGGTGGTGGCCAAGAAGAAGGTTTGCGTTCAGGAACCTGGAATGCTCTGGGTGCTTTTGGATTTTTGAAAGCGCTCGAAGATTGGAAAATTCATGGCGAGAAATATCGCCTTCATTTAAGTCAACTTCGCTTGCTGGCTTTGGATCGTTTGCAGAAACTTCCGGGCTTTAAATTGCATGGCCCACTTGAAGCGGCGGCGAATCTTTGCCTGCCCAACACGCTCAACTTCTCGTTTCAGAACACTGACACCGATACTTTGATACCTTCTCTTGATATGGCGGGTTTTCAGGTGTCGGGGACCAGCGCCTGTTCTTCGGGCGCAAGCAAATCGTCCCACGTTATTTTGGCGCTTGGCTTTAGCGACCGCGAGGCCAAGAATTCCATTCGGATGTCTTTAGGGGTTGAGAGCCAATTGCAAGACGTTGAAGCTTTCTGTGACTTTCTTGCGTCTAAAGTCCGATGACCCTAAAATGATCCTTGATGGGTTCCAATCCCTATACCAAGTCTCCCGAAGCTGCGCTCGGAATTAAAAAAGCTGTTGCCGGCGATCGCGTTTTATTGGGACTTTCTGGGGGTGCAGCTTCGGCCGCCGCGGCCATCATTTTGCAAGAGCAGGGTTATTCGGTTGAATTGATTCACTTTGATTTTTCTGAAAAATTTCGGGCCGCCCGCGCCGAGTTTGCTTGCCTTGTTGACCGCGTAAAAGATGCCGAGAAAATCGCCCAAGTGACAGGCTTGCCTTTAAAAATTGTTAACGCTGATGGATATTTTCAGCAAAAAGTTATTTCGCCGCTGCAGGAAAACGGCCTGCAAGCCTTGAATTTCGAAAGCTGCAGCAGTTGCCACTCGCGTTTTAAAATTGAATTTTTGTATCACGAAGCTATGGAACGAAAAATTGCGCACATAGCGACCGGCCACTTCGTTCGAATTTCTAATGAATCTGATTTAGGAATTTCGCTCTGGCGCGCCAAAGACCCGATTCAAGACCAAAGTTTTTTATTATCGCGAACTCGAACCTTGCTTTTGAAATCTTTGATCACTCCCTTGGGACATCTAAAGATTGCCGATGTCGAGCGATTGCTTGAGCGAAAAGAATTGAGTTTGCCCTTGAATCGTAAGCCGGAACTTTTTTGCAACTCGCAAAAGCACTTGTCTTTGAAATACATCGCTGAACGAAGTGCTTGGGCGGTTGATCGCGAGCGCAAAGGTTATGTATTATCGGCGGATCAAAGAGCTATTTCCGAAATCAAAGCCGGTGGTGTGTTGCAGTATCATTGGGGCCAGTTTGAGGGTCTAGAGAAAATTCGCGAAGAGGCGACCACTAAGGGATTCAAGAGCGCCGCTAAGTATCAAGTCAGCGCCATTGATCCGATTAAGCATTATGTTTATTTGGGTCCACCAAAACACTTGCAGCGGCGCGAGTTGGTTTTAGAAAACGTTCAATGGATTGCGACTCCGGATTTACGGCGCATTCGTGAGCTATCGATAGTTTCTCGGGGGCAGCGAATTGAAAAGGTTAGGGCCGAAGCATTGATCGATAATGGTTTGCATTTGCGATTGGTAAATGACACCGATGTTTTTGAAATTGGCCCGGGCGAATTAGTCGCACTTTATGACAAAGAACTTTGCTTGGGTTCCGGCGAAGTGTATAGCGGTTTTTAGCCAGCTACTGGAATTTTAACTTTCACCTTGATCATGTTTTCAACACCAACACCCATGTAGGCTGCTTTCTTGATTTTGAAAGCAGTCATCGGCGTGGTGAATTCGGCTTCGATGGTGTCCCCGTCTACTTTATAAGTGCCGGTGATTTTCGCTTTAATGTTTCTGAGCATCAAGATACCGGCGAATTTACCTTTTTTTCCAATGGCTTTAATTAAAACGGCTTTGGGAAAACGCTTGGTTTCGAAATATTCTTCCTTCATGTGCTTATCGCGAAGTTCGATGCCGGAATCGAGTGTCGTTAAATCAAGCACTATATTTTGAGCAATGAATTGATCGCCTTTTTTCTTGGCGCTTCCGGCGAGAGCCCCGGAAGTGGCTTCAAAAGATCCCATCGGATTAAGCTCGACACCGATGGTGACCATGGAATCGGCGTGGGCCGCGATCGTCCATGTTATAGCGGCAAGAGTTAGCAATCGGGAAATATTTTTCGACAAGATGTTTTTCATGGTTAAACCTTCTGAATTGATTCTATTGTATCGACATTGACAAGGCTCGTGAAGATTCGTTTATGAAAATGCGTAAAGTAAAATCCCCCTCGGCTTGGAAAAAATGCTGGAATTCTGTCGAAAATGAACGGTTGATTAGGTTTTTTTGAAGTGCTTCGGCGCCATAAACTTTGAAATCCATAGACAGCTGAAATCATCAGGGCGAAACTGAGGCGATGAAGTTCATAGCATTTTTTCTTTTCTTGGCTCCCGCTATATCCATGGCCGCCGAATATCGCTGCTTAAACTCGATTGAAACTCAGCAAACTTTATCGGCTAAGCTAATAAACCAGCTAAATGCCGATTGGGAAGCCATGCCGGATGCAATCAATGCTCATCAGAGTTTGGAAAATATCCAAGTCTACGATGGCCATCCAAGGGAGGGAGCCGCTCTGGTGCCTGACAATGAAGATAGTCGTGAGGAACCTTTCTGGACTTTTCCAAAGGATCAAAAACGGCGCATTTGGATCGCCTGCATTTACTCTCAGAGTATTGTTCGACTTGTTAAGCAGCTTCCAGAAGCAGTCAAAAAGTGCACTTTAAAATATCGAGGCAAATCCAAGCAAATTGATCGTATTTTGTGTGAATAAAAAATTAGGCGCCTTTTAAAAACTTTTCAATGATTTCGGTTCCCCGCTTGACCGATGATTCGGTGGTGAAGGGGGTGGCGACCGTGCCAAAGAGAAAACCGAAAATAATTCTGCGTTCGTCGTCGCTGAATTTTGGGTAAAGCAACGCAATTTTTTCCAGGTATTTGTTTTCCATTTCACGAAAGGCATCGCCAATCGGACTTTGGCTACGACGATGGAGCATATAAAAAACCGGAAGCATCGGCGATAGTTGCACGCCTTGGTAACCTTCGAGCACTGCTTCGCGAAGGCGGCCTTCTTTCCACTGCGCCATTCGCCGTGGATCCAGGCCCAGCACATGAGTGGAAAGTGCTTTGACTGCTTCGAGCAAAATTTGCAGTTTGTCTTTTCCGAAATAGTAATAAATGAGGCTTCTGGTGATGCCGCTTTCGCGCGACAATTCCGACATACTCCATCGCATATGACCTTTTTTAAAGTCGAGCTCGATGGCAGTGTTCAATATTTTCCAGAAGATATCGTTCGGTACCACAACAGTCATTTTAGTTAATCAAATCTTAACACTGAACAGAATAATTCTTACTTAGACTTGGGATAGGGCACATTTTGCCTTTGGATATTCATGAGTAGACGTAGACGCGGAACGTATTTGATTTTCATGCTTGGATTTGTTGGCCTTTATTTATCTGCGACAAATTTCCGACACCTCTTCAAAGCAAAAGTCCCCATGTCAAAAATTTTACAGAACAGCGCTCAGAACTTGATTCATTCTGAAAATGATTCAAAACTTCGAAGTCCCGCGGCTCTTGTGAATCATGGCTCTTCGATGGATCGTTGGATTCAGCGGACCTTTACTGCAGGGGCAGCTGCTTCGGAAAATAAATCCAACTCTAATTCATTCAAAGAAAGTTCGCGGAAAGCTAAAGCCCATGGTCGAGAACTGGCATTAAGTTTGTTGCACTCGGCAAATTCAAAAATTTCAGATGACGGCATCACGGTGATCGCAGGTTTGCGAGCTTTGCCATTAGAACAATTAGAAAGCAAACCTGAATTGATAAAGGACGCTGAATTGCTCAGTTCTCAGTGGGCGATGTTTCCTGAAGCTAAAATGCCTGATGCTCGACCAGTTGTTTATGATTTTGAAAACGATCGATGGGGCGTGATGACCGGCATGGTGGAAGTTCCGGTGAAGCATCCTTCTGAATACTCGAACACGGTCGCGGGAATTTTATCGCTTGGTTATAAGGTGGTTCCCGTTAGTAAAAGTCGCGACACCATTTATGTGGCGAGCCAAAGTCGTTCGCTAAAAGACATCGAGAAACTAAGCAAAGATTTAAAGAAATACTTGGGTTCAGATTCGATCAAAGCTGAAACTCTTTTTGTTTGGCGGAGTCCGCGATGATGAGCGCGATGAAGAACAAGATGATGGCCACGACGATTAAATGGCAAGGGCTTTCCTACATTTTAGCTATTGTCTTGTTGGCTTCCTGTGGCGGGGCTCGAGACAGCTCGACTGAGGGGGGGGGATCCTATGATGAAACCGCTTCAGAACCCGATTGCAACGCCAGCACTTGCTTGATTCCCTATGCGAAGCAAAACTTGTTTTATGAAGTTGATACGATCAGTCCCGGCGCGGGTGACGTCCTCTCGGCGATTGGTTTGCCGTCTTGGGCTTCTTTTGATGCGGGAACTGGCAAGATCAGTGGGTATCCACCTGACGTCACTTCTTATAGTGGAATCACGATTCGTAAAGTTAATGGCGCGGACACTACAGATTACGGACCTTATTTAATTTTTTCACAAGGCGATACGCTTTTGAGGCATCAATGGTTCATCAACAACACTGGGCAAAAGGCATTCGCTGATTTCGCCGGCTTGAGCGGCGAAGATTTAAATGTGATTGATGCTTGGCGCACAGAAGACGCATCTTCAGATTTAATTCTTGGAGATGATATTAAAATCGCAGTTTCGGACACTGGAGTGGAAATTGAACACCAAGATTTGCGTGATAACATTCGCAAGTCAGCCAATCGGGATTATTCTTCTGGAGTTCCTGATGTCGGCGGCGATCCGACTAACAATGATGACAGCTCTGGGGATCATGGAACTTCAGTAGCAGGCTTAATCGGTGCCGTGGGTTGGAATGGAGTGGGTGGTCGGGGAGTGGCTCCAAATGCCAGCATTTCGGGAATCAACTTTTTGAATTCGTCGCAATCAACTGCGTTGTTGGTTGATCAAATCGATGGCGATTTCGACATTTTCAACCAAAGTTGGGGCGATACCGATTCGCAATACAATAAATTACCCGGCAGCTACACAACACAAATGGTTGACTCCACTTCGAACGGAAGAAGTGGGCTTGGGCAAATCATTGTGCGCGCAGCGGGAAATAGCTTTGTTGATAGTTACAACAGCACCAGCGGTCAATATTGGTCGCGGCCCTCAACTTCCAGCGCCGACAACAATGTGCCTTATGTGATTGTGGTGGGCGCAACGAGCGCCGGCAACACTGGATCTTCGATTGGCGAGAAAGCCAGTTATTCTTCAGCGGGATCTAATATTTGGGTGAGCGCTCCGGGTGGCGAATTCGGTGATGACGATCCTGCGATGGTGACGACGGACCAGGCCGGTTGTGACAAGGGTTATGCCCGCACCGGCGCAACCACCAACTCTTTTCAGCAATCGAGCACTTCAAATAAAAAGTGTAATTACACATCCACATTCAATGGAACTTCTTCTGCAGCACCGGTGTTGAGTGGATTGATTGCGCTTATTTTGCAAGCCAATCCCAGTTTAACTTGGCGAGACGTGAAGCACATTTTGGCGAACACTTCCGATCAAATCGACGCGGCTTGGCCCGGAGCTTATGCCTCGTTGTTTCGCAATCGATCATGGGACCCTGCGACTTATCAGTACGAGCAAGCGTGGATCACTAATTCTGCCGGATATAAATTCCACAACTGGTATGGTTTTGGTCGCGCCAATGCGAAAGCCGCCGTCGACATGGCTAAAACTTATGCCGTGAATCTTGGAACCTTCACCCAATACGATCGCGATTCGGCGACGTCACTGGGCGTCGCGATTCCTGATGATTCGGCGGCCGGTGGTAGCACCACTTTAGTGGCCGATGCTGATGCCGGAGCTGGTGCGGGATTGGTGATTGAAGCTGTTACCGTGCAGGTAGAAATCAGTCACACTTGGGTGGGAGATTTGGCGGTTGAGTTGACGGCACCGAGTGGAACTAAAAGCATTTTGTTCAACATCAATAATTCTTTTCAAGACGCCCATTGGACCACCGCCGACAAAGTGGTTTTTTTGAGCAATGCGTTTTACGGTGAAACCAGTGATGGGACCTGGACGTTGAAAGTGATCGACGGCGCAGCAGGCGATGTGGGAACACTCAACAGTTGGAAAATGAAAATTTACGGGCATTAAGCGTGTTTAAATTATGATTTGGTTTGAAAAAAATATTAGCCTGGCGGATTTCGCTAAACGAAGCCAAGGCACAATGGTCGATCACCTGGGAATTAAATACTTAGAATTAGGGCCCGATTATTTTGTGGGCAGTATGCCGGTCGATCATCGAACCAAGCAACCCTTGGGATTGTTGCATGGCGGGGCTTCGGTGGTGCTGGCCGAAACCTTGGCTTCCATGGCCGGGAATTTTGTAGTGAATCCGAAAACTCATTATTGCGTGGGGCTTGAGATCAATGCCAATCATTTAAAATCTGCAACTGGCGGTGAAGTGGTGGGCACGGCTCGACCTCTGCACATTGGTCGGCGAACTCAAGTTTGGGAAATTCGCATCGAACAAGACGGTAAATCAATTTGCATTAGTCGCATGACCTTGGCGGTCGTTGAGCGAACGGCTTAGGCACATCTTAAAGGGTTCCTGGGCGTTTCTTCATCAAAACCTCACAAAAAACCTACATTAGTTTAACTATTTCGCAGACTTAGCAATTGGTAAAATATTCCAAGTGCTTGGGACTAAAGGACCGGGCCCTATCTTGCCGATAAGAAAGCTAACGAGACCTTATCGTTAAGAGGATTTGTGCGTTTATGAAAAAAACTTATTCAAAGTTTTCATGGAACGAATTATTTCGGCGAACGCTTGGAATTTTTTCTCTACTAATTTTGTTTAGCTTTAGCGGCTGCGGATTACCGGTGGCTGATGGTGAAGGCGGAACTGATGGCGGAACTGATGGAGTGACTGGTTCGGGAACGTTGAAAGAATTTTGGGTTGGGGTGAAAATTGATCCCGCTTTAGATGCTGCCGAAAACAAGCCACGATTTGTTATGCACCAAACTGATTTCCCAAGTGATTCTAGTGATCCGAATTTACCGGATTACATAGATAGTCGTTGTGTCGCCGATCCTGACAGCACCACGGATAATGACATATTCTGTGTGATGCATGGTGATGAATTGGACATGGCATTTCACGGCGTTTCTTTTGTTGTGAACGCTCACGCCAGCGAATGTAATTATTTGCTGGTGAAGCCTTCGGTGTATTGGGACGCGCCTCCTGGTAATGGTCCGAGTTTCTATAAAGCAGTTATAAGTTCAAACGGTGGCGCTCCAACAATTGATGCTGGTGAATCTTCGATTTTCACCGACTCATCCCACGCCGGAACATCTTATGGCAAACACGCTATTCAATCGGATGGATCATTGAAATGTGGATTTGATTACAGTGAAACTGACGGAAAAAATTGTTGTACCGGTACCTATTCTGCGGAAATACACACACTCGATATAAGTTCGCCCGGCACTGTAGAAATTCTCTCGGCTCAAGATGGCTCCGATGACTTTGCCTCACAAGCCGATTCAACGATGAGTGCAGGCAGCATCCGCTACGTTTATGTTGCAAAAATTCCTTCGACAGTGGCAGTCACTACGCCGGCTGTTGGGGGTGTAAACGCTTTGCTAACTGTAGGGCAAACTTACCTTTACAATGTAAACGATGAGTCGTTAACTCACACAACTTCTGGAGATCCGGTAGTTGGCATCACGATTACACCGATCACCGCAACGGGTGTTCAAGATTCAGGTATTTTCACCGCATCCGCCCCCCACGGATTAAGCGAGGAAGATCGTTTACAAATTCCCGCAGCCGGACTCGGAGCCGATTTCGCTGACACTCCTAATTTAATAGTGGGTGACACCTACACTGTAAAAACTGTTCCTGGTCCAACCACTTTTACATTAGTAGACGATCAAGGAACTGATGTGATCGTAGATTTTATTTTGGCTCCCGCAGGTGGAGCAGCTGGAGAGGTTCAATTTAGCAACAGTGACATAGAAGTCGATGTTTATGAATTAGAAACCCAGTCGAATGTTTCCTGGGGCGGAAAAGAAATCAATTGTTTGGGTGGTGGTTCATTGTCTAGTTGGTCTCAGAAAAATGGAGCGGGAGAACCAGTAGGCGAAATTACCTATATTCCCGAAGGCAACGTGACTTCTGAGTTTGACAACAAGCGTGTTTTTAGTGGTGTGGATGACCTTAACTATGCGGTCGTGAATTATTTCCCCAATATGGATGTATCGGACACTTCAACCTGGCCAGTGGCCTATCAGCGACCCCAGGATGTGAACTATTCAGGGGCTTTAACTCCAGCGAACTTGGGAGCTACTGCCGAATACAATTTGGACGCCAGCGCCATTTCCGGCACGCGGCCATTTTATTCAGCAGAGTGTTTAGATCAAGATCACGAAGTCAAAGCGCGAATTCGATTTTCGGTTTTGGATTGGAACACTCGTGATGAATTCACTAGCTATTTGGAAGACGTGAACCACGCTTCGGGTGACCCGGACTACCAAACCAATTTGAACGGCGGAGGTGCTGCTGAAAGCTCGCCTTTTGGTGACAACTGGTACAACGACTTTTTCGATTTCCAAGATTTGCAATCCTGGGCCTTCGCGGGCTTCGATATAGACCAGGACGGAGATCTAAATAATTTGGGTGGTTTGGATGTTGATAATGATGGAACCAGTGAACCCTATCCAAACTTGATGCCGTTAATAGCCGATGAAAGTGGCAGCGGAGGATTATCGATGTCTTCCGTACGAACCCCTGCGCTTTTCAAGAGCAACCCGGGTAGCTCTTTTTTCAACGCTGATGGCTTGTTCATGGGTGACAACACCGACGCTGAGCGCCTGAAGAAAAACCACCGCGAAGTTTTCGACCGCTATTACGAGCAGTCGCTTCGTCGTCGAAATAAACGCCGTTAGTTTATTATTTAAAGCTCGGGCGGATTTTAATATCCGGCCCATTCCTTTGCAAAATAAGTCAAAATCATATCGGCGCCGGCTCGCTTGAATGACAATAAGCTTTCTTCAATTGCACGCCGGCGATCGATCATTCCGCGATCACTGGCCGCGCAAATCATCGCGTATTCGCCGCTGACTTGGTAAACCGCCAGAGGCAAACTCACTTTCTCGCGCAAGCGATATAAAATATCGAGATAAGGCATACCCGGTTTGACCATCAAAATGTCGGCGCCTTCGCGAATATCAAGCGCGGCTTCGCGCAGTGCTTCGCGAGCATTGGCCGGATCCATTTGATAAGTTTTTTTGTCGCCAGATTTCGGCGCCGAATCGAGGGCGTCGCGGAAGGGTCCGTAAAAAGAACTCGCGTATTTCGCGCAATACGAAAGAATTCCGGTTTTAGTAAATCCGTCACGATCAAGGGCTTCGCGAATCGCGCCAATCCGGCCATCCATCATGTCCGACGGCGCAACATAATCGGCGCCAGCCTCGGCAAAAACCAAAGCCATGTTGGCCAAGACTTCTACGCTTTCGTCGTTAACGATTTCGCCATCAACGACTAGTCCGTCATGACCGTCCGAAGAAAAGGGATCGAGCGCCACATCGGCGATGATCACTAAATCAGGTAATGCACTTTTTAGAGCGCGAATGGATCTCGGAACTAAAGAATTTTTATTTAAAGCCTCGCTGCCGTGCGGATCTTTTTTCTTGGGGTCAATGGCCGGAAAAAGCGCGATCGCGCGAATGCCGAGTTTCACGGCTTCGCGGGCTTCTTGAATCAATTCTTTTTCGGAAAACCGGAAGACTCCGGGCATCGTTTTAATTTCTTCGCGCTTAGCGATGCCTTCTTTGACAAAGACCGGCCAAATCAAATCTTCAACGCTGACTTTCGATTCGCGAACCAAATCGCGAACGAAAGCCGATTGGCGATTTCGTCGCGGCCGTTGTTTTAAATTGAGTGCGCTTTTTGATTTTCCTAAAGATTTTCTTTTTGATTTCGATTTTGTCGCCATACTTCAAGGAACATTAAAGCCGATTTGGCGAAGAAGTCGAGAGACCTCTAGGAGCGGCAATCCAATGATCGAGGTGAAGTCCGTCGTTTCAATCGATTCAACCAGGGCGATGCCCAGCGATTCCATTTTATAAGAACCCGCGCAATCGAAGGGCTTTTCTAGGTCGACGTAGCGGGCTATCTCTTGGGCGCTGAGTTTTCGCAGATGAATTTTGCTGATGTGAATTGACGAGTGCGCCTCGGTTTTGTCGCTGTCTTTTTTGATCAAAGTCCATGCCGTTACTAAGTCATGGGCGCGGCCCGAAAGTTTTGTGATTTGAGCGATGGCATCATGTCGGGTGGGGGCCTTGCCTAAAATTTCGCCGTCTAAATCCAAGAGTTGATCAGAGCCCAAAACCCAAGCGCCCGGTTCATAGCGCGCCACTGATTCGGCTTTGGCGACCGCCAAGCGCAAGGCCAGGGGCCCGGGTTCGGTGCCGTTCTTCAGGAGTTCGTCCTTTAAAGCATCTTCGTTTAGCAGCGGGCTTTGGCAAGTGAAGGGGAGCTTCAAGCGCTCCAAAAGCTCTTTGCGATAGCGAGATTGACTTGCCAGGATCAGCTTTGACGTGGCATTTATGGATTTCATGTTGCAAGGTCTTTTAGGCGGATTTGAGGCGTTTAGGAAGCCAAGTTTTTGGACACTCACGTTTACGTCAATTTGCCTTGAATCGAAGTCCAAGGAGCCATTGAATGGACATTAATATGACCAGTCTAAATCCCAGCAAAATCAAATTAGCCCCGGTATTGGCGGGTGACTCCCGCAAACAAAGCGGTGTTGAAATGCCCGATATTGCTAACGAAGTCGAGCCCGGCACAGTCGGCGCTTTGGACCGAGTGGGAATGCAGCACATTGAAGTGCCCGCCAAACTCCGTAACCCCGATGGTTCGATTTTAATGGTTCCGGCCAAAGCCGATGCTTTCGTGAATTTGATCGATCCAAAATCCAAAGGCATTCATATGTCGCGGCTTTTTTTGACTCTTCAAGAATATTTGGAAAAAGACGTTTTGGATTTTTCGCTTTTACAAAAAGTGGTCGAATCTTTTTGCCACAGTCACGAAGGCTTAAGTGACTCGGCTAGCGTGAAAATCAGTTTCGAGTACATGGTTCAGCGCCCGGCTTTGAAGAGTGACTATAAGGGCTGGCGTTCTTATCCGATCACTTTTGCGACCTCGACTAAGAAAGGCGTTTTGCGCCAAGAATTGTCGATTCGGGTGACCTATTCGAGCACTTGCCCTTGTTCGGCGGCATTGGCTCGGCAGTTGATTCAAGAAAAATTTCTGGCGGACTTTTCCAATCGTGGAATGGTTTCCGTTGACGAATTGTCGACTTGGATTCGCAAGGACACTTCAATTTTGGCGACCCCTCACAGCCAGCGAAGCTACGTTGATTTGCAAATCGCGGTGGATTCGAAGACCGAAACTCCGGACTTTATGCAATTGATCGACGCGGTTGAAAAAGTGTTGGGCACGCCGGTTCAGGCCGCGGTGAAACGCGAAGACGAGCAAGAGTTTGCGCTCTTAAACGGCCGCAACTTAATGTTCTGCGAAGACGCTGCTCGGCGAGTGCGCGCGTTGCTCGAAAAGGATCGGCGCATCGTCGACTACCGAGTCCAGGCCAACCACGTCGAGAGTCTCCATCCTCATGACGCCGTTTCAATTGTCACCAAGGGAATCGACGGCGGATTTCGAGCCTAATTTCTCGCTAATAATGTTTGACGAGTCTTTAAGAAGTCTATATGTTTCGCAATCTTGCGCCTGACGCTATACGTCATCGGTGAGAGTGGGAACGAAGGAAGATTCTTAAAAATGTTGAGTGCTTTTACTGAGCTACCTCGCTTGTTTTTGCGCCGAGTTTTGCCGGGATTTTTAATCCTCACCCAACTTTTCACGCCGGTGGTGTTGCAGGCATTAACAACCAACAATGCCTACGCTCAGCAAGTCCCCGCAGAAAATGCCGCGCTTCAAGATTTAGATTCCGACCCCTTCGGAATGTTGCAACAAACCGCGCTTTACGAATTCGATGCTAGGCAAGGCAACCGTTATTACGATTTACGAAACACTTCGCTTGGATATTTACGCGGTGAAAACAATCGCGTTGAAAAAGTTGTTCCTTTTGCCAAACTCAATCGCGGCCAAGTCGACAACGAAGTTTGGGATGGGTTGGATTTTTTAAACTCGCAAGTTCAAGTCGGCGAATTGCTACATAAAGAAAATTATGCGCTCAATTCTTTTTACGTAAAAAATCGCTCGCGCGTTTTGTTTGGCAAATATTTGGTCTTCATCGAAATACAGCCAAGCGGCCAAGAAACTTTGTCGATGATCGATTTGGAATCTTATGGCCGCGAGTTGGGCCAAACGAAGTTGCCGATTTTGCGACTGCCACTTGATCAAAAATATTTGAAGGATCAAGTGCTGACGGCGGCTAAATCCAATGGCCGTTGGGTGCTTATGGTCGGAGGTCGCGCGCTTGGTTTCGAATACCTCGACCACTTCGCGAAAACTCAAGAAGTTTATTTCAACATGATGGCCAATCTTCACAATCCAAAGACCTATTTGGAAACTCAGGAGACCATCAAAGATTTGGATAATTTTGTAGCTGGAAATTTAGATGCTGCCGTTAATGAAATGAGCGGAGTTCAAAATAAACTGGGAATTTTAAAACCCAGTGATTTGGAAGGCCCGTTGGCTAAAGCCTTTGACCAGCGTTACGTGGGTTTTTTGCGCGCGGAATTAGGCCGGGTGCAAGAGCGCAAGGCTGCTGACGCGGCTAAAGTCGCTGAGGATGCCGCTAAGGGCATAAAGCCTGCTCCGGTGAGCGAAGATGCGCCGGCCGAAAAAATTGCTGACGTCACTCTTTTTGAAAAGGCTGCGCTGCAATTTGCCAACGCCCAAGACAACAATCGAAAGTTCACTTCTCGACTTCGATTTTTAGTTTCTAAGCTTCAAAATTTCACGGCAAGTGCCGGCCAAAATTTAGGCTCCATTTACAACACCTTGGCATCGCGTGGTCGATTGGGCACGGCCATGTATCAAAAGCATCAGGATTTGATTCTTAAAGTCTCGATGCGAAATCATTTGGACGCTCAAAAGCTATTCAAAAGATCTCAGCGCGAAAATCCGCTAGCCGATGATTTGATCAAAGTCGGGATGGCTGCCGGATTAGGCACGGTGTTTTTAAGCACGCCGATGGGCCAACCCCTAGTGAGCTTGATGGCTCCGATCGCTAATGCGACCGCCGATTGGTTTTCGCAGATGGTTGCGATCAATTGGGAGGGACTTAAACAAAGTTCGGCCTTTATGTTTAAAGGCCGCGAATTGTGGAATCACTTCACCACGCCCGAGCAAATGCAATTGTGGGCGTGGCGGGGGGTGGGAATTTTTGTCACACTCGGAACGGTCGTGGCCTCTTGTCACTTTGCAATCTTGGCCAAGCAAATTTATTCAGACTGGCACGAGAAAACCGGTAACTCCGTTAAAAAACTATGGGGCTGGATGAAGGAATGTTGGGAAATATCTGAGCGGGGCGGCTCTTTCGAGGAAACTGATTCCCATTGGAAAAAACTAACGAGCGGCGTTCGAAAAGCCATTCAAGAATTTCCGGCCTTTTTAATTGATCGCGAGAAAAGCCAAGAGGCCCAATACATCGAAACTTTGCGTGATGAAAAAGGGCGCAAAAAAGTAGAGTTCAAACCTGAAGACGACGCCCGCGCTTCAATGGCCATCGACGATGCGGAAAAGAAAAGCGGTTGGATGATGCGGCTTTGGACTGCCATGTCGCCCAAGCGAATGCCAAACGACCAAAAAATTGGGACCTTCCCTCAAGCTTTGGCTCACGCGCTGTTTAGTATGTCGGCCTTCACTAACGTGCAGGCTCAAAACATTGCGCCTTTTTATACAAATTTATTTTATGTTCGCAGTTATTTGCGATTTCCGCTGATGGATTGGATGTGGATTCGTTATCCAAATTCAGTTCGGGTGGCCATGAGCCGAAACGGCGAAGTCGTGTTGCCGACCGACAGCAACGGCGGCTTGCGCACTCGATTGCAGCAGTGGGGAATGGCATGGCGCGCGCGCGGAGGTTCTTTTGACTATCAGCAATTAAAAAGCTGGGAAGCCGCCGTAGTGGATGTTGAAAAAGGGATCGAGGTTAAAGCGCTCAGCGAATCTTTTAGAATACTGATGTCGGAAACTCGCTCTCGCCAGTTGCTGCGCACTTATTATTCTTCGGGCGGCGTTAGCAAGGTCAGCGATGAAACCTTGTTTGAGCTGTCACGAACAGACCGCAAGCGTTTCGAAGCTATTTACACTGTAGTTTCCGAAAACATGATGCGAGAATTTTTGATGAAACTTTGCCAGCGCAAGGCCGAGTTTATTGATCAAAAATTCGGCGATCGTTTGCCCCAAGCAACATTGGCCGAATTGAAGCAAGCAACACTGGGGTTTTCGAGCGAGCTTAAAATGAGCGGACCTAATGAAGCCGACGAGTTGTTTGCCAGAGCTCAAGCGCGCGTGAATTTTAGCGCAGCAGCCGACTCATTAATCAAGAGCGGCAAAATTCGATGGATCGACTCGTATCGCTTTCAGGCCGCGCGCAAACTTGATCCCAATGGTTCTTTGTTTGTGAATCGCCAGGCCAAGCGGATTCATTCGACCCAAAAGCAGTTGAAAAATCCGGCCGCCGTTTTGCGCGCTGTGCGCGCATCGATCACTGAACTTTTGGTGGATAAACCCTTAGAGACGATCCAAATGGTACTTTGTCTGTTGGCCGTTAACACGGGGGTTAACGTGCTTTTCCAAAACGAGGCCTTCGGCGCTAACTCGATTTTTGGCTGGGGAAAGTTCGCCTTCCTTTACAATTTTGTCTGGTCTTCGGTTTTTTCCTATTTGTCCTCGACCGCCATGAAATTGCAATTTGATGAAGCCAATCAAGATGACTTTGGAGAAGTTCCGACCGGCCAAGCCGCCAAGAAATCATTTTTCTGGAATTTTTGGCAAAACACGTTCAAAAATAAAAAAAATAGCTTTAAGAAAAACCACATTAACCAATCACAAATTGTGTTGGCCAATATTCCATCTTATCTGACGTTGACCATTCCGGTTCAAATGGCTCTTTTGGGTCGGGTTGAATTGGACACGATTATTGGAGGTTATGGAATTTATTTCGCGACTCCGCTTTACACGGTGGATTTGCAACTTGATCAAGCCTTCGAGTTCACGGCCGCTTATGACTTGAAAGATATCCCTGAAGATTTGCGCAATCACCCGATGGTGGTTGATTGGATGAAGGGGCGGCAACTTCGTCGGCGAATTTTATTTCAAGTTGGTGCCAAGGCTCTTTATCAAAATCCGATTTTCTTTGCGACGAACACGATCATGACTTTGCCTGGCGTTGACGGCGGCAAACAATTGATGCGACTTCTGTTCTTTGGTTACACGCCCACTGAATTGGTGGTGAATCCGGCGCGGGCTTTGGGCAATGCGGTCGAGGGCATTCCAGTGGTGGCGCAGGTTGGAAAAATTCCAGAAATCCTTTGCGAAACCTTTTTAACCAAGGGTTACGAAGATGGAACTAAGTTAATAAAATAAGCTAATTAAATAGTTTCGTTAGCGGGTTCACTTAATCTTGGGTTCCCAATGACCCTGCACCTGATCTGCGCCAAGGTATAGTAGGCGTAGACCATCTAAGTCATAATCAGAAAGTTTAGTTTCCGATGAATAATTCATGATCGAATTTTCGCGCTCGTTGAAATTATGGGCCAAGCCCAATGCGTGACCCAATTCATGAGCCACAAGATTGAGCGCTAGGTTTTCAGTTTTCGCTCGTAAAAAGGCCTCAAACTCGGCGGCTTTTTCGGGGTTCTTGATTTTTTCTTTGCGTACTAAAGCTGCTATCAAATTCTTTTGGGAGCGGATCTCGCGCTTTCTTAGCAAAATGATTTGGGTATCCATGGAAGTGCTTTGAAAGAGAATTCCCAATTTAATGATCCCATCACCGGCCAGCCCGCTGTTATCATTGAAGCGTACTTCAATTTTAGGATTGTCTTGGCACTGGCTTTTAAAAGCGATTTTTCCAGGAGCCACTTGAGCCACTCCATCGTTCCAAGTTTTAATCGCGGCATCGATGATCTCTTGGCTTTCGTTATTTTTGCTAAACACGCAGAATGTTTTTATGGATTTTGGGGTCGGATGTTTTTTAAAGACCGAAATGCCGCGATTTATGAAGCCCGTCTCGTCGCTTTTTTCAGACTTCAAATCGGTATCTTTTACTTGGTAGGGTAGGCTTAAATTAATGGGATAACTGTAGTGGCGCATGATTTCCAGCAGGCGCAGGGAATAGCTGGCAGCGGAAACTGCGCGCCATTTGTAAGTTTTTTCGACCGCCAAACATTCTTCGGGAGCTTCCTTGGAATATTTCAGAATTTTTTCGATGATGGAAGCTTCAGCCATCATTCCGACCGGGAATGATTTTTTATTTTCTAAAATAAAACGGATCACTTCGTACTCGAGGGCGATGTTGCGGCGCAAATCAGCGGGCGAGGGATTCACTTCCAAGCGCTTATACAAATCGCAGATCGTTGCATCACTTCGAATTTGCTGCAGGTGCAGATATTCGTGTAGCAAGGTGTCCCCGGGGTCATCGGCCCTAACGATGAGCGCGAATTTTTTTCCGGAATTTAGTGGGTGACCAGGGCAGAGCAATCTTCCCAGGGCGTCGGCTTTGGAAAAGCTTTCTAGTTTAGTGTCCAGATCCCAAAGGCTTTGGTCAATGGTGATGAAATTGGGGTTGGCATTGCCGACCACGAAGTGAATTTCCAGGTCTGGATTCGAGGTTTTAATATTTTCCAAAATGCTTTGGTAGCGCTCGCTAAGATCGTTGGGCTTGGCAAGATTTTCGCTAAAGGTTTTTAAGGCATCGACTTGAAAATTCCCTGCAGAGGCCGTGTTTGCTATTGAGATAGCCGCTAAACAAAGTGCCAGAAGAGTTTTTTGAATCATGTAAGAAAGATTACAGGGCTTTGCAATAAAGGCAAAGCCCATGCTCAGCTATCAAATAGATTCTGCTGGAAAAGTTTTGATCCAACTTTCGGGTTGAAAGAGCTTCTGATCACGTTGAAGTTTGGTGTAAACGGCTTCGATCTCAAAGGCGATTCTTTGGTTCTGGACCTTTTGCGAGGCTTCAGTCAAAAACTCCAAAATTTTTCGGCGTTCAATTTTAGTAAAAGTTCTAAAGCTGCTTTGAACTTCAATTGCATTCACAATGCGATCTAAGCTTTCATCGCTCCAATCCTTAATCGGCTTATAAGTATCCAAAAATTTAACGAGTGGATCTGGATGTTCACTGCTCGATGAAGAATGACAGTAAGCTGCAAGGTGAAGCAAATATTTAGAAATAAAATCTTTGTAGGGTGGAAGATGTTTTTCGCATTCGGCTAAATCAATGGCTCCACTCTTCATCAATAGGCCTAGTAGACCCGGTCTTTTTTTGTTGAGTTTATCGAGGTCAATTTTACCTGTGTATTCTTCGAGTTCTTCAGGGTTTTTAAAAGCTGGAATTCCGGAGTCACGACTTAGTCTCACGAGATAAGTGTCCAACCCCTTTAGATATTCTTCAGGATCGGCTTTTTCTTTAAAACTTCTGGCCATTTTTAAAATGGCTTGGTGTTGATTTTTTGTAGCATAGGCTTGGGCAGCCAAAGTTGCTCGATCGGGTTTTCCTTCGATTTCTGTGGCGGCTAGGGCGGCGGGCAATATTTCCCCACAAATTAATTCAGCACATTCTTTAAAGTCGGTAGAACTTAGACTGATGTTGAGTTCTTTATTCTCTTCGGCAGTTTTTTGTTTTTTGGCGATCAAGGGGAAAACCTTAGCAAGGAGATTAACAATGGAAATCGTGGGAGTTCCGTAGCCAAAATGGTTTACTTTCCCATCTTTAGTGACTGTGTTTTTTACCCAAGTGCTAGAATGATAAAGACCTATGACTTGCATCTGAGAGTTGAGAATGGGGCTACCGCTGTTTCCAGAGGTGGCGACGCTTCTAAGTTCCATGCTTGTGGTATCAGCGAAAACAACTTGAGCATCATTATATCGGAGTGATGCGCCCCATGGATGCCCGACAATAGTGGCTTTGGGCAATTTCTCCTCGTCGATTTTATCTAAATCCGGAATGGCGAGAGTTAAATAGGGTACCGTGCCGCCATTTAAATCCACTTGGGCTAAGGCGAAATCTAGCTCTTCATTTTGAGCAAGGACTTTGAATTTGTTGAAGACTTGCATTTCACCATTGGGTGCAAATTCGCGAATCAATCGTATGCCCGCGCATCGGTCTCGAGTCATTCGTTTCTAGGCAAAACGTGATGATTAGTGAGTAAGAGTCCGTCAGCTGAAATGAAAAATCCAGTGGCGGAACCTCCGCCAACATAGTCGACCAAAACCACTGACTTGCCTGCATTGCGAATTTTTAGACTTCCGTCTTCGATGGGAGTTGCTTTGAAGCTTTGACCCCAAGTGTTTTCGCTGACTCTTAGTGTTTTTTCGACAACATCCGGTTGAGTGCAGGAAAAAAGTAACAAAGTTAAAGAAGCAAAATGGATCTTTGTGAAGTGATTTTGAGCGCGCGAGTTCATATTAGGCCTGGATAAAGCAATAGCCGTGCCAAAGAGTATGGCCGATTGACGAATATAAGTGCTTATAATTAAAGGATATTTTTTCCGGTGTTGGGTCTGGGCCGTATAGCCTTTGGCCATCCGGCTGACAAAAATTGCTAGCGACCTTTTTCAGCCTGATAACAAATGGTCGAAACATTTTCGATTTTTTGGCTTTGGGTGTCGCGGCGATGATCGAGCCAAAAGCTGATTTTTTTAAATCCAATGCTTTCTAGCAACTCTTTCATTTCTAAAGGCTTGTAGCTTCGCAAGGAAAAATGCTGAGTTTCGCTTTCTAATTTTTTGCCCGATTTAATTCGCTGATAGAGCAGCTCAATTTTTTCAAGCTGTTTTTTAAGATCCCAGCTGCGTTTGCCGCCAATCGAAATTTTTGAAGCGCCACTCGCTTTAATCTCGCCCCCTTCGATCCACTGATTGGCGAATTGAGGCTCGGGATAAAGTGTATCGATGTCGATGAAAAGTTTGCCGCCAGGGCTCAAATTTTTGTAAATATTCTGCAAAACTTTTTTAGCAAGCGCGGGCGGACTGAAAAGTTGAAAACTTCCGAAGGATAAAATAATCGCGCTAAAAAAATCGGCTTTGATGAATTCTTCAGCCAATGCTTGGTGAATTGGGCAAGTGGCTTTGGCAGCCTTCAGATTTTTTTTGAGCCACTCGATCATGTGAGGAGAAGGTTCAAGGGCCTCGATCTTATGTCCCGCTTTAAGAAGTGGAATTAAAAGTCTGCCGGTACCTGCGCCCACTTCGAGAATGGGCCCCTTGATTGGTTTGAGCGCTTGCAGATAATATTCAACGTCCGGATAATCGCCGCCGACTTTTTTGGTGAATTGGTAATATTCGGCGGATAAAGCCCCGTATTTTTCATCGCTCAATTTTTTTAAGGCCATGATTTAAACGCTATCAACGCCCCAGAAATACGGATTGAGCGACTTAAAGTCTTCGAGCGCATCCATTAAGTTCGGCGAGAGCGTGCCAAATTCATTGGGGTGAAAGGGGCTCATGAACAATTGAGTTAGGTGCGAGGGATCCGGCGAGAAGAATTCTTCTTCATGGTCCGGGCCTAAAATTCGGAAACCTTCTTCTTGTAACTCGAGGGTGATGCCAGAAAGCTCTGGCACTTTGGCCAGATAATTAGCAAAAGCTTTGGGATCCAGAAGTTTGACCAACGCAAAAGCCTCGGGTGCTTTTTCACCCAGCCAATATTTTAATTCTTCAGCTAGGGGACCATCGATCGGATACTGGATGCGCACCAGATTTTTTTCATCGCGTGGCGCCGAATCGATCAGTGATCGGAGCAGGTGGGGCACCACTTCACGCGGGCCCACTATTTCGTGCAGGGTGTTTTGTAAATCGCGGGCTTTGCCATCTAGCCCATAGCCCACGATTTTTTGTTGAGCGTCAAACACGATGTTAAAATGAACAGCGGCGAGATTTAAAAATCCGCTCAGAGTTTCTTTGGAACGAAGCGGTCCAATTTTTAGATCCTCAAAAAGTTTTTGGCACGCTGACAAATTTAATGAAGTGGCCGGAGTGACTTTAAAATTTGACGGCAAGCCTTCGGTGCTGAGCCGTCGATCCAATAGATCTCGTTCTTTGGAATCCAAAATCCAACTCAGTTCCGAACCGAGCGGTAAATAATCGCGCTTTTGGTAGAAATCGAGCCCGCTCCACAAATAACAAAGAAGTGCGCCTTCTTTTCGTGCGCGATTTTCGGCTTCATTAAGAAGTGATGAAGAAAATCCTTGGCCTCGATGTTTTTCATTCGTGACCACCAGCCCAATTCCCGCCACGGTGATGGATTTGCCGCTGTAACTTTCGTGGAGCTGAAACATTTTCCAGGCCAACGCTGACACGGGCTGATCATTTTCATCACAAATGAAAAGCACGCGACTTAAATTTTTTGGATCAAGCAGCAGAAAAAATTCTTCGCGAAGTGATATTTTTTTCGGAGTAGGGCTGCCGGTCGGAAAATTTTTTTCGATGAGAGTTAATACGGCTTCTTCTAAATCTGGGCGTGATCCTAAGTCATGAATCAAGACTTCCGGCGGCGTCATAGCTTGATAATATCCGAAGTCACTTGGAAGAATCTCATATTTGAGAATGAGTTAAAAACTTTTGCTAAAAATGATCATTTTGATCAAAGATGAAATTCCAGCACTTTTATGTACAAGACTCGCAGCGTTAATCAGGCTGCTCAAAAAACATGCAGTCACTGCTTAAGTTTTTTGCACCTGCGTCCGATGCGTTTTGTAGAGGGAGTTTTTGCGGGCCACTGCAGGGAGACTTGTTTTGCCAGGAGGCGATTCAAGAAAGAGTGCAGGAAGGCGAGGGCAAAAAGGGACCTTAAAAATTAAACCGGAGCAGTATGCTCCACTAACAAGTTAGGAGGACTTGGGTTATGGGATTACGCATTAATACAAACGTGGCGTCTATCAACGCCCAGCGGAACTTGCGCAGTACCAATCTGGACATGCGCAAGGCTATGGAACGATTGAGTTCCGGCAGCCGCATTAACAGAGCTGGTGACGATGCCGCCGGACTCGCAATCAGCGAAAACTTACGAGCACAGATCAGAGGTTACAACATGGCGTCTCGAAACGCCGATGACGGTATCTCTCTGGTACAGGTTGCTGAAGGAGCCATGAACGAAACCAGTTCAATTTTGGCTCGTCTGCGCGAACTGGGTATCCAGGCCGCATCAGACACCGTAGGTCCAAACGAAAGACGATTCCTGGACGTAGAGTATCAAAATCTACTTCAAGAAATTGAACGTATTTCTAAGGCAACAGAATTTAACAATCAGAAGCTACTCGACGGTTCTGCTCCCGCTATGGACGTTCAAATCGGTATCCGAAACGTCCCTGGTGTTGACCGAATCGTGTTCGACGCTTCTAAATCAAACGTCAGTGTTGAAGGTCTTGGTCTCAAAGGGTTGATGATCGGCGAAAAAATTCCTGCACAGGAATCTTTGCAGAGCATCGACGCTGCGATCACAAAGACTGCCGGCATTCGAGCCGACTTCGGCGCTTTGCAAAACCGATTGCAATCCACAATCAATAACTTGGGCGTCAGCACGGAAAACCTTGCCAACGCACAATCTCGAGTCCGTGACGCCGACCTAGCGGTTGAAACGTCAGAGTTGTCTCGAAATAATATTATGTTGAACGCAGGTATGGCAGTGTTGGCTCAGGCCAATCAGTCAAACCAAGCCGTTCTTAAATTACTTGGATAGGGGTTCCCGGCAATTCTAACGAGCTGGTCCATGTGACCGGCTCCATGTTGTGAACGAGCGACACGGTTAGATAACTGTTCGGACTCGGTATCCTGGGGGGTGCTGGCCCCTGTAAAAAGGGGTCAGCCATTTTTTAAATAACAGAGTGATCTGTGGGCAGCGGCTTCGGCTGAACTGCGAATCAGGTTATAAAGTTATTTTATTTAATGGCGCGCCAAACAGTTAAACTGAGCAAGAAGCCTGCACACGACCAAAGCGTGATGAATCCCCATTGGGGCAGCGTCATGTTGATGCTGATCTGAGTTGCTGTGAGCAAAATTGCAGCAGTTACGATGCTGAGAGCCATCAGGCTTCGGGATCTTTCTTGCGATTTGCCGAACTCGGATAAATTTTTAACATTGAGATCTATCTTCACTTCGCCGCATTCAATCTGTCTCAACACCTCTGAGATCTGGCGAGGTAATGAACGAAACATCTGAAAATAATCACGACCTGCAAACAAAACGGTTTTTAGTATTTGCTCGGGCGAATAGAGCGATACCAAAACATTTTTTGCGTATTTAGAACCGGCGGCCACCATGTCGAATTCAGGATCCAATTGTCGACCCAAGCCCTCCATGATCATGATCGCTTTGAACACCATGAGTAAATCGCGAGGCAAAGTCACTTTGTGCCTCAAGGCGATGCCCGAAGCTTCCATCAATAATTGCCCGCCAGGAACTTCGCGAAGGGGCAGTCCATAGTAGGGGGCAAACACATTAGAAACTTCACGTTGCAAGGCTTCGACGTTGTTGGAATTTCGCGAACCCGCGGCGGCCGGACTAAGGTTGATGTATTCTTGAACAAGCCAATCGAAGTCACCTGCCACCAAAGCTAAAAACATGCTGATGACCGAACGCCGAGTTTTATCGGTTAAAATCCCGACTGATCCAAAGTCAATCAAAGCCATCCGACCATCGGGCAGCACTAAAATATTTCCGCCGTGCGGATCAGAATGAAAGAGTCCATCGACCATCACGCTTTTATAAAAAACTTCCATGCCTCGCGCGATCAAGGCCTTGGGATCGACTCCCATTTCGCGAACTTTATCAATGTCGGAAAGATTCACGCCGCGAATGCGTTCCATCGTGATGACCGACCCGCCCGACAAATCGAGATAGGGTTTAGGGATCACTAAAAATTCCGAATCAATGAAGTTGTCGCGATAGCGCTTCATGTTGGTGGTTTCGCGTTCAAAATTAGTTTCAGCTAGCAATGATGTTCTAAATTCGCGAACGATGTTGGCGGGTCGAAAAATTTTAATTTCGTCCAAATAATTTTCCGCTAGTTGAGCCAGTAATTCTAAAATTTCCAGATCTTGCTGAATCAAGCGCTCGACGCCGGGTTTTTTAATTTTGACGACCACATCGTCGCCAGCCAAAGTTCGCGCCGAATGGACCTGGGCGATTGAAGCGGTGGCCAAGGGCTCAGTGTCAAAACTAGCAAAACAGTCTTCGAATTTTTTATTAAGCGAACTTTCAAAAGTCGCCTTGATGTCTTGAATCGGCACTGCTTTGACGTGATCTTGCAGCATTTTGAATTCTTCGGTGAATTGCACCGGAATTAAGTCGGGCCTTGTAGACAAAATCTGGCCAAATTTAATAAAGGTTGGTCCCAGATCTTCCAGTAGCAAACGAATTCTGCGAGGCAAGGGCAGAGATTCTTTTTCGTGGTCTCGTTTGTAGGTTGCGGGAATAAAAAAATCTAAGTGCAATTTTTCGAGAACCGCAGAAAAGCCAAAGCGACTCATCGCCGCGGCAATTTCGCGCATTCGACCGACGTTTTTAACGGTCTTTCGAACTTGCGAAACGCGGCGAAGGATCTTCATTTAAAAACCTCTATTTGCTCTCGGTGAGGTCTTCGGCCAAATCGAAATCAATTCTTCGGGTCGTGATGTCAACGCCGATCAGTCGAACTCGCAAACGGTCGCCAAGTTGCAGACGGAATCCGCCTGGGCCGACGTAGCACATTTTTTCGGGCTGGAAGCGCGCGCCTAAATTCTTGTGAATGATTTCGGCGCTTAAAAGTCCATCGACGTAATGGCCTTCGATTTGGCAGAAGGCGCCTTTTTCGGTCACGCCTCCGACATAGGCATCGAACTCTTCACCCAAGCGCTTTTCCATGAAACGACATTTTTTGTAGTCGATCAGCTTTCGCTCGCAATCCATGGCTTGGCGTTCGCGATCCGAGCAATGTTGGGCTTGGACGCCCAAATCCAAAGTCATCGGGCCAAATTGTGAAATCGCCAAAATTTCTTTGATCAATCGATGCACGATCAAGTCAGGATAGCGGCGAATCGGCGAGGTGAAGTGAGTGTAGTCGTTGTTCGACAACGCAAAGTGGCCCAAGGGTTGGGTCGAGTATTTGGCTTGCTTCAGCGTTCGCAGCATCATGGGCTGAATCGCTTTTAAGAAGGGAGTCTCTGGCGGATATTCTTTGCGTAAATCGGCCAAGAGGTTGGAGAAATCGCGAGGGTGAGCCAAGTAATCTGCGGTCTTTTCGACTTTGGTGCTGCGCTTATATTTGCGGCGCAATTCTTGGATGTTGATTCCGTTGAGCGTTAAAAACTCGATCAGATTCATGATCTTCTTTTCGTCTGGCTCTTCGTGAATTCGATACATCCCGTCGGTAAGATTTTCAGTTAAGAATTTCGCAGCACATTGATTGGCTGCCAACATACACTCTTCGATCAAGCGGTGAGCGTCTAGCCGAGTGCGCGACACAATGTCTAAAACTTCGCCCTTGGGATTTAAAATCACCTGAGCTTCGGGAATTTCCAAATCGATGGCGCCCCGGCGATTGCGGGCGGCCAACAACCAATGGAAAATTTCGACTAGTGAACCAAGCGAATCATTGAGATCATGGAGTTCAGATAATGCCCAATCGTCTTTATCGATGAAGGCTTGCATTTGCTCATAGGTCAAACGTCGTTGGCTCTTCATCAAAGCCTCGTACATTTCAAATTCTAAAATATCGCCCTTAGAATTGATGATCATTTCCGCAACTAAACATGCGCGGTCTTCAAAGGGATTCAGCGAACAAACGCCGTTCGATAAAACTTCTGGAAGCATTGGCACGACGAAATCCGGAAAATAAACGCTGGTCGAGCGCTCGTAAGCTTCGCTGTCGAGTCGGGTGCCTGGGCGCACAAAGTGCGAGACGTCGGCAATAGCAACCCACAGTCGAATTTTACCGTTGCCTTCCATTTTGGCGGCCACGGCATCGTCGAAATCGCGCGCGTCGCGACCATCGATGGTCACAAGCGGAATGTTCCGAATGTCTTTGACGTGAGGGCCCATCGTTTCTTTCCAGCGCTGGGAAGCATTTTCCGCTTCTGACAAGGCCGCGCGGGTGAACTCTCGGGGCCAAGCGGCGTCGAGCAAAACTCGAAGCGTGTCGACTGATGGTGAGTTGGGGTCTTCGATTTTGTAGAGGATTTCCAATACGCCGGCGCTGCGTCCGGGATATTCAAGAATGCGACACAAAAGCGCGTCGCCTGATTTTAACTCGGGACCCGGAGGGGTTTTGTCCGATAATTTAAAAGTGTGTTTGCGGTCGCGAGCTTCGCTGGGAATTAAAAGTGCGCCGCCTTTGTGGGGGCGATAAATCACGATGATTTCTTTTTGGGCGCGGCGTAGAATATCGACCACGGTCCCGCGGAGTTTTTTTCCGTCTTCAAAATTCTGAGTGACTTTGACTCGAACTTCGTCCCGGTTCATGACGTCTTTCAAGGTTTCTTCGGGCAAATACACATTGGGAATGTCGTTGCGGGGCGGGATCAAAAATCCAAAACCATCTGGATGCAAATCAACCCGTCCTTCGATCAAGTCTAGGGTGGGGCCCGTTGCAGATGGAGGTCGAGGCCGACGAGTTTCTAAATCCATCCTCGCTTGGCGACTTTCTTTTTTTCTTTGAGTGCGGGTTTCGGTCGGACGGCGCGGAGTCCCGCGTCCGCCGGATTGATTCCCTGATTGACTGCTAGATTGACTAGCAGATTGACCGCCTGAGCGGCTTCCTGATGGGCTTGCAGACTGACTGCCGCCCGTTGTTTTCTTTTTGTTTTTTTCGTCACGGTCTTTTACGGTTAGATGGTCTCGAGCACGACCGCGATTGTTTCTTCTTGGCATGGGCGCATTATAGGGGGAGCCGGCCTCTTTTTCGACAGCCCTTGCGGCCTTTATTTGAGGTCATTTGCCGCAGAATGGCCTTGATGAGCGGACTTTATGCTGGCTCGGTAGAACGAAAAAGCAGCAGCATCCCTTCGTCACAGGTTTCGGGTTTTTGCCAATGACCGCCTTGGATCATTTTTTGGAACCAAGTACCGGCGTCGGCTTTGGTGACCACGGTGATTGGGTGCTTGTGGCTCAGTTGGTTTAACTGGTCGATCACTCGCTGATAGGTTTTGGGGGAAAATGGATCGTACATATAGTAGGCATCGGCCAACGGAATTTGAAAATTCGGGTCAGATAAATCTTGTTCGATGAATTGAACGCGATCATTGAGAATCGCGCGCAGGGCGCATCGATTGGAAATTTTCACTCGGTGCCCCACAAATTCATAACCGGTAAATTTCAAATTGCTTCTCCATAAACCGGCAATCAAGCCCATGCGGCCATATCCCGAGCCCAGATCGATGAGATGGGCTTCTGGAGGCAAATCTAACGCGCGAAGAGCTGCAAGAATGCTGGCGTAAGAGGTTTGCACTCCTGCGCCACCCCCTTGGTAGAGTCTTTCAGAAGGGTTTTCTGAAGCGCATAGGGATTGATCTTCGTTGAAATCAAAGTTGAAAATTTCATCCATCGAATCAAAAGCTCGGTAAATCAAAGCAGGCAATAATTCTTCGGCTGGTAACGGGCGTTTTTGAGTCCATTCTGCTCGTGAATCCAGTTGTGAAAGACGCAGTTGAAGTTTTTGATCAGCTATTTCACGGTTTGGCAGTAAGTGCTCTTCAAAAAGCCAATAACAAAACATCGATCGAACCGCTTGGTCTAAAAATTTTCGATAATCACGATCGCTCATTTGATTCACCGAATTTCGGATAGCCGTGGCTAAATTCGCGGTTGAAACGCGAATGTTTTCTTGTTCTAAAGTGGTCGATTGAGTCAAGAGTGGTAGCAAAAATCGCAAGCATGAAAGCTCCCGTGACTCTGCAATTTTCATAAAATCTTGAAAGGCTAATTCATGTTGATTTAGATTATGAGTCAGCAGCCAATGTTTTTCGTGGATCGCTTGAATCGCCATTAATAAATAAATTGTATTTATATAAAGCTCGGCACATATTTCAGGAGCCAATTCTTCGATGCGAAGAATTGATTGTTGGCTATGCTGTTTGGCGGCCTCTAGGTGCTGAAATAGAAATTTTTCTGCTTCATTCACAAAAATCAAGCTTCCTGGCGCATGGCTTCCATGACATCAAGCTTTTCAGCCTTCATTGCCGGAATCAATCCACTAAGAACTCCGGTAACGATGATCGCGATAAAAGACAATCCAAAAGCCAGCGGTTGGAAGACCCATTCAAATTCCAAATCCGGAATGAGCTTAGTTGCGCCCAGAATTAAACCTTCGTAAGCTATGAATCCACCCACTAACCCGATGATTCCCGCGCTCAAGCAAAGCAGCAAAGATTCAGACAGCATCAAATAACGTAGATGCCGAGGAGTCGCTCCCAACGCCTTTCGTAAACCCAATTCTTTGAGTCTCTCCGACAGATTGGCGAGCATCATGTTGTTGATTCCAACGCCGCCAACGACCAGCGCAATGAGCGCGACTGCGGCTAATAATCCCGAAAAAATATTAAGAAATAATTTCATTTGGGAAATCAATTTGGCCGCGGTGCCTGCTTGAAAGGTTCCGGTGTCACCATAGCGGTTTTGGAAATATCCCTCGAGACGTGCCCCCATCTCAGAAGGATCGACGCCGCTCTTAATTTTTAATAAAATATCGCGAATTTCGCGCTCCCAGGAATTGGTGGCTACTTTAGAGAAATAAGTAAATGGCAATAAGACTACGCGATTGGGGTCGGTATTAGAGTCGGCGCTGGATGCTGGTTGCTTTTCAAGAATGCCAACCACTCGACAAGGCATCGAGCTTCCACCGTCTTGGCCAACTGAAAGGCTTTTTCCAATCGGGTCATTGGGGAAGAAAACTTCGTTCAACACGGTGTTGCCAATCACGCAAACGGGGGCCGAGGTGTCCAAATCAAATACTGAGAGCAATCGGCCGCGGCTAGTTTTAACTCCGGTGATCGCAAAAAAATCATTAGCAATTCCGATGCCCATGGTGTTGTCGGAAAAACTTCGGCCGCCAAAAGATAAGGTTGGTCGCCAGGTATAAAGCAACGGGGTTGCCATTTCGATGTCCGGAAAAATTCTAAATAGCGGAAAGATGTCGCGATCCCATTCAAAATTCTGAAAAGTTGCGGTGGCGTGAAAATCTCCTGAGGATCGCCAATTGCGATAGCCACTAAATTGCAAGGAATTGACTCCTAAGATTTCATAACCAGCTAAGATTTTTTTCTTAGCAAAACTTCCTAGGCTCATGGTGGTTAAAACCGCGCCCACACCCAAGCAAACCCCCAGCATGGTCAGGGCCGAGCGAGTTTTCGATCGCAGAATGTTTTGCCAGGCATTGGGTATTGAATGAAGCAAAGCTCCAAGGCCCCAGCCTTTAGGATGAGCCAGCATCGCTGGAATTTGAAGACTCGAATGAACTTTAGATTTGGCAGTCTGTTGAATGTCGGATTCTAGTTGTCCGTCGCGAATTTTTAAAACTCGCTGGCACTGATTGGAAATTTCCGGGCTGTGAGTGATGATCACGACGGTGTGGCCTTGGGAATGAAGCTCCAGCAAGGTTTTCATCACAGACTCGCTGCTTTTTGAATCTAAATTTCCAGTGGGCTCATCGGCTAAAATGATGGCTGGATTTTTTAAAAGAGCCCGGGCGATTGCCACTCGCTGCTGTTGGCCGCCGGAAAGTTCTTGGGGAGTGCGGTCTAAGAATTCACTCAAACCTAGCCGATCGATAATTTCCAAAGCACGTTGGCGATCTGGTTTCGAAGGTTTCGAATTCTCGTTGGGGTAATAGGCCGGGAGTAAAATATTTTCCAAGACACTGGCCCGCGGTAATAAATAAAATTGTTGGAAGACAAAGCCGATTTCTTGGTTTCGCAAAAATGATTTTTCAAAAGCTGATAGCTGATGGGTGCCCCGGCCATTGATCGAAATTTCACCTTGGTATTTGTCGAGAAGGCAGCCTAACAGATAAAACAAAGTTGATTTACCTGATCCAGAGGGTCCGGTCAGGGCGACTAACTCGCCTTTATGGATCGAAAAAGAAAGTCCTCTTAAGATTTCCTCGCCATTGCGATAAGAAAAGCGAAGATTGCTAACTTCAATGAGCGCGTCGGCCACTTTTTTTCCTGCCACTGGATTTTGCAGCGCCACCCACGCGGAAGTCGATCATGGTGATGAGTTCGCCCTCATTCAGGCCTGATTTAATCTCGACGACCGTTTCATTGTTTAAGCCAATCTGAATGTCTTTTTCTTCGCCGTCCTTGGTGAGCACAAAATATCGATCTTGATCTTTGCGAACGTATTCGTGGGGCAGGGTTAACACGTTCTGAGCTTTGGCTGAAACAATGTCGGCCACCGCACTCATCCCGGGCATGAGTTTATCATCTTTTTCCATCACTTCGATGGACACTGGAAATTCAACTTTGCCGCGGTCCCAGCGATCTTCGGAGTCTTTAGCTGAAAGCGAAATTTCTCGAACAATGCCTTTGTAGCTATTGCCGGGCAAGGCATTAGGTCGAATGATGACTTCTTGGTTGATCGCGATTTTGGCAATGTCAACTTCGGGCACCATCACTTCGACTCGTAATTGACTGAGATCATCGATTCGTAAAATTTGATTGTTCGCGGTGTTTCCAGATTCCACAAACTCGCCTTCGCTTTTTAAAATTTGAGTTACCTTTCCGCTAAAGGGTGCTCGGATCGGAAAAACTTGATTGACCGGTTGATCAACGGTTTGGGTGATTCGCACTAAGGGTGCTCCCTCTTTGATGGAGTCGCCGATCTTCACTCGTAGATCCGCAATGTAGCCTGCATAACCGGGCAGAATATAGGAAACTCGCTTGGCCCTTAGGGCCCCGCTGACAGTCACCTTTTGAACTAAATCTTGTTTTTCAACACGGCCAAAATCCATCTCAGGATTAGAATTTTTAGAACAACTGTTAATGCCAACGCTGACGGCCAAGAGTCCTGTGATCAAAATCCTAGAACGCCAAAATTGAAGCATAAAGCTCTCCTGAGATTTTCTTAAGTTCCGCAATGGTTTTGAAGTATTCGAAGGCTTGTTCTTCATAGCTAATTTCTGAATTGATGTCGCGATCGAGTGCGGTGATCAAGTCTAGGTAATTAGCTTTGCCTTCTCGGTAATCTCTTTCGATTTCCGAAAAATTAGTTTTCTCCAAATCTCGAATTTTCTTTTCAACACTGAGTAAATTTTTCAAGCGGCCCAAACTTTCGCGCAAAGTTTGGACGTCATTGCTGATCTCAAGATTTTTTTGGGCATAACCTTTTTCAGCAAGAAAAGAAGCGCTTCGAGCTTTGCTGCGCAGTGCGCTCTTGGCGCCCCAATCCCAGATAGTCCAGCTAAGGCTAAGTCCCACCGAGAAGGATGAATAATCATTAGCTTGCCAATTTGCAGCATTGCTACCGACAAAAGACGAAGAGCCATAGGCTGCGCTGGCCGTTAGGTCCACTTGAGGCCAGAGGGCTAATTGAGCTTCCGCGAGTGCAATTTTAGATCGTGCTACTTGTTGATCTAGAATTTCTAAATCTAAATTTTCCTTAGGCTTGTCCGCTTCGGCGATGTCCCAGTCCGTTTTTCTCAAGATGCTATCGCCGGTAGCTAGATCCAATTCGTTCATGGCTAGTTTGAGTTGTGAATCCCCTAAAAGCGTTTCCAATTCGCGAAGCGAGGATTTGCTTTCAGCCTCGATTCGATCCCGTTCGATGCGACTACGCTCCATTTCAGCTTCCAGACGGTGATAGTCTTGACGAGTTTTTAAGCCTTGAGTGTAAAGGCGCTTCACAAGGCCATATTGAAGTGTCAGTAATTTTTCTTTGCGTTCACGAGCTTTGAATTTCTGGGCCAGCAGACTGACTTTTGAATAGGCTTGAATCAAGGCCAGGCTGAATTCTTCGCGGGCTTGTCGCTCACCAATTTGGGCTGATTTGAAATCACTTCGGCTGGATTGTAAGGCTCTCCAGTAGCTGCCATTTTTAAATAAAGTTTGTTTTATTGCTATAGAGGATTCTGAAGTCCAGGGTAGGCTGGAACTTGAACCCGAGCCTTCGGCAAATTGTCGTTGAACATTTGAAGTAAAGCTTAGGCTAGGTAGCAGATTGGATTGGGCCACTGTTAAAGAATTTTCGGCGGTTTCGCTGTCACTTTTGGCGCGAATCATCGAAAAATTATGGTTGTCTGCCAACGCCAATAATTTTTTCAAATCATATCTTGTGGGATTCTCTGCGCCGGCATCCATAATGGGCAACCAGGAAAAAAAAATGAAAACTATGGGTCGCAACATCGGGGGCTATGATAGCGGGAAATGGCATGAATGGGGATAGCATTTATTTAGATCTAAAAACTCGAAAAATTCTGATTAGAACAGTATAACTTGAGTCATGTCCAAAACCGAAGCTTCTCCCATTTTCCCGTCCGTCGTTTTCATTACTTTTGTGATCATCGTAGCGATTGGCGCTTTGTTTTCCGGGTCTCCGATGTCTCCGCAGATGCCAGGTGTGAAAGTGCTTACCACTCCGGTGATTGAAGCCCCGCTTAACAGCGCAGAAGCTCCAAAAATCCTATCGGAAACTCCGCCATCTAATGATGTAGGAAATGATGTGGTAGCGGAGCCGGCAATTGACGCACAGCCCGGTGCTCCCGCAGCGGATGCACCCAGCGGAACGGCTGTAGCCGTACCGGCAGCAGGAGGAGAGTAATATGGCCATGGATAAGAAATCTAAAGCACGTCGTCTTCGAATTTTAGTTTCAAATGACGACGGAGTTCACTCCGACGGAATTCAAGTTCTCAGCAAAGCCTTGGCTAAATTCGCAGATGTGACCGTAGTAGCACCCGAGCGCGAACAATCGACGATGGGGCACGCACTGACTTTGCACAAACCTGTTCGTTTGTTTCACGTGGCTTCGGAAAAACATCGAGAGCAATGGGCCTGCAGTGGCACCCCTGCTGACTGCGTCTACGTTGGAATCCGCTATGCCATGAAAGAAGTTCCAGACGTCATCGTTTCCGGAATCAATCGTGGAGCGAATCTAGGTAACGATATTTATTATTCGGGGACGATTGCGGCGGCTCGAGAGGGCGCGGTCATTAACATTCCGGCAATCGCTACTTCACTCGATTATTTTTATGAATTGGGCGGCAAAGAAATTGCTCATTTCGAATGGGCGGCTGAGTACATTGCTCAGCTGGTAAAGGGTCTGACTCAAAATCCCATTCCGCCCCATTGTTTGCTGAACGTAAATTTTCCAAACATTCCCAAAGAAAAAGTCAAAGGCGTTCGAGTGACTCGTCAAGGTTTCCGAATGTACACCGATCGAGTGGTGCCTCGAAAAGACAATCGCGGTAAAAATTATTTCTGGCTTGGTGGAAAATACGCAGGCTACAAAACTCAAATCGAAGGATCTGATTGCGAATACGTCGACAATTCTTACATCTCGATTACCCCATGTCGCATTGACTTAACTCAATACGATTACGTCGAAGCCATGGCTCGTTGGGCCCCAGACATTTTTGCCAAAGGGCCTAAAGCTAAAACAACCGGTAAGCGGATGAAGGATCGCGAGAGCGAGGCAAAAATCATCGCGGACTTTGCGCCTGGTATTCGCAATCCTCGAAGGAAAACTAAATAAGCCTGGTGCTTATCTAAGTTGATTTTTTGATGAATTTTCGCAAGCACTATTTTATTGCTTTGTTGTTTCTTGTGGCTTGCGCCAGCATGGAAGAGCGCAAACGCCGCTTTGATAATCACGAGCGCGTGAGTTCCCCTAAAGCTTCGGTAGAAGAGTATTTAGATTTTGAATGGCCCATTAAATCTTTCCGGCTCGGCGAAGTGTATGGATGGCGCACAAAAAAACGAATGCACGAAGGTGTTGACTTGGGTGCCCCCAGGGGAACTCCGGTATTTGCGGCCGAAGCAGGCGAAGTGATTTACGTTGGCGACCGTTTGCGGGGTTTTGGAAACATGGTGATCGTTGATCATGGTGATGGATGGTCAACGGTTTACGCGCATCTAATTCGCGCTACAGTGCGTCGAGGTGAGGAGCTTCGTAAGGGTGATCCCCTAGGTCTGGTTGGAAAAACCGGTCGCGCAAGTGGTTATCATTTACATTTTGAGATTCGCAAGGGCTCGGATCCAATGGATCCATTGTTATTTTTGCCGGCTCGATAATTTCGGTGCTAGAAGATTTTCCATGACGATTGCATCAGATTTTCCAGAAGCGATTCACTTGGTAAAAAAGTACGAAAATTTTCCGAGAGCGGGAGTTAATTATTACGATTTAACGCCCCTTCTTAGAGACGCGCTATTTTTCGGTCGAACCATGGAGCGTGTTGCTCGTCAGTATTCAAAAAAGCGCATCGATTATATTGTGGCCCCGGAATCACGCGGTTATATGTTTGGCGCAGCCCTTGCCAATAAACTGGGTGTTGGATTTGTTCCAGCCGCTCGCTACGGTTCGCTTCCTGGAAAAACGATCAGTGTTCAATGCCCCGGAGGTTATCACCACGAGGTTGATGCTATTAAAGAATTAACTTTACGAGTGGATGATTTGCCAAAGGGCGCTAACGTTTTGGTAGTGGATGATATTTTGGGAACCGGCCACACCAGCGCGGCGTGCAAAGAGCTGGCTGAAAAATTGGGATGTGTTGTTGTGGGCGCGGCCTTTATTTTGGAAATTGCCAACTTGAAGGGTCGTTCGCGGCTGAGTTCGGTTGAAGAAGTTTTCAGCTTGATGCAAATTTAATGAGTGATTCAAACAAGTGGAAAGCTATCTTAGAGACGGATCCTGATGATGAGCTTTTACTTTTTACTTACGCTAAAGCACTTTACGATGAAAAAAGTTGGGCTGAAGCCGCTTTAATATTTCGAAAATTAGTCACTCAAAAAAATGATTACGCTTTGGCTTGGGCTTTTCTAGCCCGCTCGCTTTTTGAGTCCGGTGATCGAAAAGCCGCCGAAGAAGCCTGCCAAGCAGGGCTGCCGGTGGCACGCAAACAATGTCATGAAATTCCGCTTGATGAAATTGAATCGGTATTAAGCGATTTAAAGAGCGAATTTTAGCCAATCAAACGAGTTTTCAGCAAATGGTAAGCCCAAATCGAAAGGCTCACTGACATCAGCACGGCAACTGTCAGACTGGTCGTGAAGGGCAATCCTTCGATTCCGCAAACCGCAGTTCTGAATCCTTCGATTAGATAAAAGAGTGGATTCAAATGAGAAACCAGGTTCCACGGGTGGGGCAATTGCTGAACGGGAAAGAACAAGCCGCCTAAGTAAACCAAAGGCAAAATGATAAAATTGGTGAACATCGCCATGGTTTCGAAATTTTTGGCGAAAACAGCCGCTACGATTCCAAACTGCGAGAATAAAAAACTCGAAAGTAAAATCATGATCAGTGCTTGGCCGGGATGGACCCACGGTAAATCCGAAAAGAGCATCGAGACCAAAAGAATCACGCCCCCGACCATCATTCCGCGAATCATCGCGGCGATGGTGTAAGCCAAAATCATCTGGGGAGGAGTGATCGGGGTAACTAAAAGATCAGCGATGTTTCCAAGATATCGCGATACAAAAAGCGAAGTGGATGTGTTGGCAAAAGAATTATTGATCACACCCATTAAAATCAAACCTGGAATGATGAATTGTAAATAAGTGATGTGTTCAAATATCGAAAGCCTTTGGCCAAGACTCACTCCGAAAATTAAAAGATAAAGCGATGCGGTGATCAGTGGCGCGATCAAGGTTTGGCCGGAGACTTCAAAGAAGCGCAAAATTTCTTTTTTAAAGAGCGTCCAAAAACATCGAAAGTGCGAAAAATCTGAGCGCTCAATCATGACGGTTCCTTGGGGTTTGTGGTGTTTGTGGAGCTTGGATGGGCGGTGAGTTTCAAGAAAACATCTTCAAGGCTGGAAGTTTTCAGCGAAAAATCTTTGATCGATAAATGATTGGCGCGCAAGGCTTCAAGCACCGGGCCGACGCTTTGATTTTGTTTTAAGTTAACCGCTAAGGTGTGTTGGTCGATTCGCCGAACGCCCAATGCCAGTAAATCAGATCCTAATTCATTGCCTAATTTAGTGTCAGGCCTTGATTCTTCAAGCACCACAAGCAGTTCACGATCCTGAAATCGCGCGGCCAAATTTCGACTGGTGTCGAGCGCTACTAATTTCCCGGCGTTCATGATGCCGACTCGGCCGCACATTTTTTCAGCCTCTTCTAAATAGTGCGTGGTCAATAAAACCGAGGTGCCTTCTTGATTAATCTCGCGCACGAAATTCCAAATCGAGATTCGTAATTCCACATCGACCCCAGCGGTGGGCTCGTCGAGAATTAAAAGTTTGGGCTTATGAATCAAAGCTTTGGCCAGGGTGAATCGGCGTTTAAGTCCGCCCGAAAGTTGCAGCATTTTCTTATCAAGGTGGGGACCCAAGCCCAATTTTTCAATCAAGCGATTGCGCCAAACCGGATCGTCTTTGAATCCGTAATAGCCAGCGTGAATTTTCAGAGCGCGACCGAGCGCAAAAAAATTATCGGGGTAAATTTCTTGGTGCATCATTCCGATGTGTCGCCGAGTCCACGATGATTCCTTTTGAACGTTGCGGCCGAAAACTTCGATGCTGCCTTCGGTGAATTTAGACACACCCGTGATTGAGTGAATGGTGGTGCTTTTTCCGGCGCCGTTGGGGCCCAATAAACCAAAAATTTCGCCTTCAGGAATTTCAAGATTCAGGTCATTCACGGCCTTGAAGGCCCCATAATTTTTTGAGAAGGCGGTGATTTTAATGGCAGGTGCGTTCATTCTTGGAGCTTCACAATACGCTACAATAAGATCACTGTGCTGCGTTTTTGCCCTTGTTACTGGGGCGGAAAACCAAGCGAATGTATTTACGTTTGCCGGCCTTCACTAGAGCCTCGTCTTTGCCTTCAATGACATGGGCGGTGTCCGAAATTTTTTGGCCGTCAACGGTGACGCCCCCTTGAACGATCAAGCGGCGCGCTTCGCTGAGTGAAGTCACTAGATTTTGCTCGGCTAAAACTTTTGTCAGCGGAATTTGGCTGCTGGAAATAATGACTTCTGGGATGTCAGTCGGCAGTTGTTTTTTCGAAAAGACCGAATCGAATTCAGCGGCTACTTTTTCAGATGCTTCTGAATCGTGAAAACGTGCCACGATTTCCGAGGCCAATCGAACTTTTGCATCGCGCGGATGCATCGCTTTGATGTCGTTGAGATCGATGTCCGTTAAAATTTCGTAGTAGCGAAGCATGAGCTTGTCGCTGATGCTCATGATTTTTCCAAACATTTCGCCGGGACTTTCGGTGATGCCGACGTAATTGTTTAAGCTTTTGGACATTTTTTGAACGCCGTCGAGCCCTTCCAAAATCGGCATGAGAATAGCGACTTGGGTTTCTTGGCCCGCAATTTTTTGGTACTCGCGGCCTAATAAGATATTAAACTTTTGATCGGATCCGCCTAATTCAACATCGGCCCGCAATTGCACCGAATCGTAGGCTTGCAAAATCGGATACAAAAATTCGTGCAATGAAATAGGCTGTTGGGTCGAATAGCGTTTGTTAAAATCTTCGCGCTCAAGCATTCGGGCAACGGTCATGGCCGAGGCTAGTTTAATCACGTCTTGAATTTTTAGTTTGTCGCACCATTGTGAGTTGAAAACCACTTGGGTTTTTGAAGGGTTGAGAATCTTCATGACCTGTTCAGAATAGGTCTTGGCGTTTAAAAGAGTTTCTTCGCGAGTCAGTTGCTTGCGAGTTTCGCTTTTGCCAGTCGGATCGCCAATTTGCGCGGTGAAGTCACCAATCAAAAAGAGAACTTGATGGCCAAGGTCTTGAAAAGTTTTAAGTTTTTGCATGACCACGGTGTGGCCAACGTGCAAATCAGAAGTTGAAGGGTCGACTCCCAATTTCACGCGCAACGGTTTTCCGTCGATCAAACTTTTTTCGATTTTCTTTTGAAGCTCTTCTTTGGGAACGACTTCAATGGCGCCACGACAGATTTTGTCCATCTGTTCTTTGGCCTGCTTGCGGATGTTGGAATCGACTTTGGGAGAATCTTCGGTATCCGCTTTCATAGAGGTCATTGTTTTAAATCCGAAGGGTGGATTCGGCAAGGGTCTCTGCCAAATCTTGGGCTCTATTATTGGCTAGTTTATAGCGGGGGGATGGGTTTCAGGGCGCGATCGCTCGATGCGGATGCGCTTAATGCCGCGCGCTCGCCCGGTATTTTCGTCAACGTCGGCAACTACTGCGCAAAGCCAAGGATCGCCCGACGCGACTTCGAATTTTCGGCCGCGTTTATTCACAAATTTTTCGAGGATGATTTCCTTCTTAACGCCAATGACTGAATCATAGGGCCCGGTCATTCCAACATCAGTGATGAAGGCCGTGCCGCCCGGCAAGAGTCGTTCATCAGCCGTTTGCACGTGAGTGTGGGTGCCAACGACGACGCTGACTTTGCCTTCCATATGCCAACCCATCGCCATTTTTTCCGAGGTCGCTTCAGCATGGAAATCCAACAAAATCACTTTGGTTTTTTTGAGAAGTTCCGTGACCAAAACATCGGCCGCTTTAAAGGGGCAATCGAGTGGGTCCATAAAAGTCCGGCCCATTAAATTCACCAAACCAACTTTGAGGCCATTTTGCAGGCTCAAGAGCGCTGATCCACGGCCGGGATTGGTGCTGGGGTAATTTCCTGGACGCACACAATAGGGATCGTCTTCCAAAATTGGCAGACCTTCTTTTTTATCCATGGTGTGATTGCCACCCGAAATCATATGAACGCCCGAGTGGTAAAGTTCTTGAACGGTTTCAGGCGTGATCCCAAATCCACCAGCCATGTTTTCACCATTGGCGATGACCACGTCGATGCTGTGTTCCTTTTTAATCGCGGGCAAGAAGTCGCTGACCATTTTGCGGCCGGCTTCTCCCATGATGTCTCCGATAAATAAGATCTTCATATCGCGTGGTCTTTCTCTAATGCTTACTTCGCTAAAGTCGTGGCTCGAGTTTCGCGGATAACCGTGACCTTGATCTGACCTGGGTAAGTCATATCGGCTTCGATTTTCTTGGCGATGTCGCGAGACATGATGATCGCGCCTTCGTCGTTGATACGGCTGTTTTCGACTAATACCCGGATTTCACGACCGGCAGCAACGGCAAAGGATCTTTCGACACCTTGGAAGCTGTTGGCGATGTTTTCCAAGTCTTGTAATCGACGAACGTAATTATCTAGTTGTTCGCGACGAGCACCCGGTCGTGCGCCGGAAATGGCGTCGCCCGAGATGACCAAGAAATCGAGCCATGATTGGGGTTTAACGTCTTCATGGTGGGCTCGAATCGCGTACACGATGTCGGGAGCTTCTCCATATTTTTCGCAAAGATCCGCGCCAATGACAGCGTGTGAACCTTCGACTTCGTGGGTGAGGGCTTTGCCGATGTCATGTAACAAGCCCGCTCTGCGGGCTTTTTTGATATCAAGGCCCAGTTCAGCCGCCATCAAGCCACACAAGTGGCCGACTTCGATGACGTGAAAATATTGGTTTTGCGAATAGCTATAGCGAAATTGCAATTGGCCAATGACTTTTTGCAATTCGGGGTGCATCGAAACGATGCCCAATTCCAAAAGCGCATTTTTTCCGAACTCTTTAACTTTTTGGTCGACTTGCTTGGTGACCTTTTCCACTAACTCTTCAATACGAGTTGGGTGAACACGACCATCGGCAATTAAATTTTCCAATACGGTTTTGCCGATGTAACGGCGAACGGGATCAAAGCTGCTGACCACCACGGTTTCCGGAGTGTCGTCGACGATCAAGTCACAACCCGTAGCGGCTTCAATGGCGCGGATGTTACGGCCTTCGCGACCGATCAAGCGGCCCTTCATTTCATCGCTGGGTAAGTGAACCATCGAGGTGGTTTTTTCAGGAATGTAATCAGAAGAGTAACGAGCCACCGCGATCGAGATGATGCGCTTGGCTTCTTTTTCGGCGTCGTCTTTGGCGGTTTCTTCGATGTATTTAATCGAGCGGGCAGCCGATAGTTTAGCGTCTTCTTCGATCGATTTAACAAGCGATTCACGTGCTTCTTTTTGAGTCATGTTCGCGACTTTTTCCAGTTCGACCAGAATCTCTTCGTGCTTTTGCTTGAAGTGGCCTTCGGCCTGTTCGGCAGCTTTTTTCACGCGCTCGGTTTCTTGAGTTTGTTTTTCGATGCGGATATTAGCCAATTCGATTTTTTCTTTATCATCGCGCAAAGTTTTGCGCTCATTCACCAAGTCTTGCTCGATGTCTTTGGCTTTTTGTTCGGCACGACGAGTGTCGTCGATTTTTTGCTGAACCGATTGCTCGAACTTGCGGCGGGCTTGGTCGACGGCTTCTTTGGATCGTCGAGTGGCTTCGCGAGTGATGTCGTCAGACTTGCGTCGTGCCGAATTCATAATCTCGTTGGCTTTAGCGTTAGAATTTTTTTGAATCTGGGTTTTGAGTAGGAGGATGCCTCCAATGGCTCCAAGAATGAGCCCGACTCCAATATACAATGCAATCATCATGATTTTTGCTCCTTATTTTTCGCTAGCCGAAAGTTCGGCGTCTGATAGATCCCTGTTTCGGTCCAAAGGACCTCCAGCAGTTGATCGTGTTCTTCAATCCAATTATTAGAAAATTCTTCAACCACGAATCGAGAATGAATGGTCCCGATCCGTCGTGCTTTTGAATGTTTTAGTAAGTAGCGGTCATAGAAACCCATGCCACGACCCAGTCGATTGCCTAGGCTGTCCATGCAAGTTCCCGGTACAAAAATGATTTCGGGAATCACTGCTGTAGCAACGGCGGGCGCGGCCCGAGACTTCAAACCTTCGCGGGTGGTTTGGTTCAAGGTGCAGATCGCGAATTCCATGTCGCGACTGTTGCCGCTTGATTTAGCGGAACGGGGGTAGGCAAACTTTGGACAATCTTTGCCCAGCAAAGTTTTTAAACTCTTTTCAAGATTTTGAGCTTCGGCCCATTCACTCACCGGCGCATAGAGCCCGATAGCGTTGGCGGATTTTAATTCAGCGATAAAGAGAGCCCAGGCTTTTTCATCGAAGGCGTGGGCAAAGGCCGCTCGGTCGGAGTTCTTTCGAGTGCAAAGCGACCAGGGAGATAGGGGTTGCAGTCGCAGGGCGTGCGACAAGAACGCGCGCAAATCCTTCTTCGAAGAAGCGACGTTATCAGCACAGGCTGATTCGATTTCAGTTTTATATTCCTGTGAACGGTCCCCTGAATGGGAGCGTTCTGTTTCGTTTCTAATCATTTCATCCGGGGTCCGCTTAATTATTAGCGGATCCATAGTGCAAAATTAATTGCCAAGTTCACAAAAGTTAACAGGTCAAAGTTTCAAATTATGGAGAGAGGTAGGAGTTAGCGTGAAATCCAGAAAGGAAATCAAGCTAGAAGATCCAGAGCGAATCGACGAAGTCGACAGCTAAAGATCCACACCAGCACCCGGAAGCCCCGACAAAAGGAAATCAACAAAGTTGATTTCCGTCGGGCCGGGAAGCCGGCCCCAATTACAGATGCGCCTCGACCCGCGAAATAAGGCGTTCTGTAGTCTCTGCAACTCGTCGCTTCAGAAGCTTCTTACTTTCGCGTTCGCGAATGAGCTCCTCTGCAAGATTAAAGGCGACGAGAACCGCTAACTGTTCCGTTTTCATTCCTTTATCAATTCGTGCTTCGAACTCTTCGAATTTTGAGTTCACCAAATCACGAATTTGCTTAAGGAGTGCCGGAGTGGCGTCGGTTTTCACCTTCACCGCAATTTTCCCAAGCGAGATGTCAGTGACTTTGTCACTGCCTCGTGGGAGAATTTCCGTAGGAATTTGTTCAACGGTTTTTTCCATAACCAAGGTCAAATCATTCCATAAAATCAGCCATTTTGCATGGAAATCTTCAGGCTTTGTTGAATTAATGTGAGTTAGGGCGAATTCGATCTCAGATTCAAGGCTGGGCCCTGCTTTAGTGGGAAATGGAAGAAGGCCAATAAAATGAAAAATAAGACGCTTTGCATTGCTTTTTATGTATAGATTCTAAAAACTTGAGTCATTTTTCTTAAGTGATGAGGGATCAGGACCCTTCACGGACAGTGGGGTTGGAGAAGGAGGCGGGTAGGTTGACGTTTTTGACGAAGAGAAGCAGCGTTTTGCGTGTCTTAAGGTTTAAAGTGCAACTACTGAAGCTTCGTTTTCCAGAGAACATCTTTTTCCAGTAATTGAAGCGGTATCGTGCTCGATGCTCCGCCAACAACTTTATAAATGTTCTTAATTCTCAACGTGAAAATGTTTTTAGTGGAGCCTTTGGGCAAAACACAGGTCATGGTCATTTCTTTAGTCTGATCCGGATTGATCTGAACATTGTCGGCGCCTTGATCTTTATACGCCTCGGCATCCATGCTCATGAAGCCCACGATGGCTTTGGCAGTGCCCTTGGAGGCGCCGCTTTCGCACCGAAAATCGGATTTCGGAACAACAATAAACTGATCGGTTAGGTTCTCAAGATCGATTTTGAAATCAATCTTTTTACCCTTCCACTTCACCCAATCTATTTTTAGTTTAATGGTTTTATTTTGGGTGACCGTCGAAGTCTCTTCCGTAAACTTCTTAGGCGATGAACTGCAGGCCGAAATAAAGAAAAATGCGAACAGAAAAGTGCTGATTTCAATTCGATTCATTACGCCATTTAAACATGGGGTCGAGAAATTTCAACTTTTGGATCGACAAAAATATTACGTGCGCTCTCCGCTTTAAAAAATAGAGAGAACGTTACAAGCGTTTTCTAAATTGCGTGAATAAAATTGCAGACCCTAGAAAGAGCACGAATGATAATCCAGTTATAAAGCTACTGATTGTCGCTTTTTGAAGTTTGAGAAATCCTTGGACGGCTTCCAATTGAAGCGGGTTCATTCCGTTTTTTTCAAGAGAATTGATTAACTGAGCAATATCATCGTTCATCCGGGAGTTATAGGTTTTGGTTTCGAGGAAATATCCGCCTATGACTAACCCCAGTGCAAAAAATATTTGTAAAAAATTTTTCCGATTCATCCCCTAAGTATCGCTGTATTTGTTGAAAAGTCAAAAACCCATAAGCTTCCCCTACTGTTTGATTTTCGAATGCATTTTTTGGCTAAAGACGAGCTATTTTTTCAATTAGACGAAGGAGAGTTTAAGTAGGCATCCCGGAAAAATTTTCGATCCACAACAAGAGCTGGACAGATTTCAAATCCAGCTGTCTCAAAATTTTGTTTAGCTCTCTCTAAATGAAACAGATCTGTCATTAAAACAAGCTTAAGATCCCATTTTTTCTCAACAAAAAGATCCTTAGTGTGTGTGGCATTTTCCATAGTCGATAAACTTTTTGCTTCCTCGATAATTTCGATGCTTTCCGTGAATTTTTCACCAACAGCTAATTCGCGAAACATTTTTTTCATGAGATAAGCCTCGGTCAGACCGTCTTTGCCTTCCACCGGCCCCCCGCTCATGACCAACGTGTTGCTAAGTAAGCTTCGATATTTTTTTATAAATTCCAGCGCCCCACGAACCCGGGCTTTTGAAATCGTGTTCAGAGTGTTTTTCGATGCCATGCCACCGCCTAGCAGCACCAGCGGAACATTTTCAAAAAAACATTTGCTTTGAATCGATTCCTCGTGAAGCTTCTGAACGTTTTTTTCCCGACCACCTACAATGAGGGCACAGCCACTTAAAAAAATAATAAGCACAAAAGTTATTCTCATAAAGTGATTTTCAATCCTATAGATTTAAGGCTTCTTAAATAAGTGATGAGTCACGCACCATTCTTGGCCGTTCCGGTAATTGAATAGTTCAGCAACCGATAAGTAAAAAATCCGCCAGCGGTTCCACCAGAGGGTGACTTGGCCCGGATAAGTGGTCGCGAAGATTTTTAAAATTTCGGCTCGATTGCGGTCCATGTTGACGAGCCAGGCTTCACTGGTTTTGGCGTAATGGGTGCCGTCGAGAGTCCAATGACCGACCGGCTCTAGACCCGCGGCAAAATACAAAAGCAAGTCATTCGAGGGCATTTGGCCGCCGCTGAAAAAATAGCGACCCATCCAGTTGTGGTCTCCATCGGTTTCAAAAAAATAGGGGACCGATTTGTGAGTAAAAATGTGGATGAAGAGCAAGGCCCCGGAATTCATCCAACTGCTGACTTTTTCAAACAAGGCTTGGTAGTTTCTCATGTGCTCGAACATTTCGATGGAAACCACACGGTCAAAGCTTTCGGCAAGTTTGAGCTGGTTGATATCTGCGGTGATTATATTCACATTTGTAAGTCCGCGTTTTTGGCATTCGCTTTGGATATGCAGTCTTTGGGGGGCAGAGTTTGAGACCGCGGTGATCGGTGATTTAGGAAATTTTTCAGCCATAAATAAAGTGAGCGAGCCCCAACCACAGCCTAGTTCTAAAATTTTATGGCCGTCTTGGACTTGCAAGCGCTCAACGATTTGTTCGAGTGAGTTGATTTCAGCTTGGTTTAAATCTTGGGTGGTGTCGGTCCAAACGCAGGCACTGTATTTGCGCCGATTCCCCAAGCAGAGTTTAAAAAATTCAGGCGGTAGTTCGTAATGCTGCTCATTCGCTTTTTTTGTTTCAATGGCGATGGCTGAATTTTTAAGGGCTTGGACGTGTTCCCAAGTTTTTGCCTGAGCGCGGTCAACTGTTTGGGGGATGTCTTCTTGAATTCGCTGCTGGATAAGCTTGCGAATGCCAAGGCGGATGATCGGGTCTGGGATCCAGCCTTTTTCGATGGCGGTCAGCAGTGGCTTGATCATTTAGAAATATCTCCCAGAGGTGAGTTCCCGCGCCAGCCCGATTTCGCAAACATCATTTGCACGTCGCCTACATTGCGCTCGATGAATCCGCCTTCGCAGTAAGCCAGATAAAAATTCCACATTCGAATGATCGCGGGCGGGTATCCAGCTTTTAAAATGGTGGCTTCATTGAGTTTCATTTGATCGCGCCAGTAGCGAAGGGTGGGGGGATAGTTTTGGGTGATGTCCTCGAGGTGAATCATGTTCAAATCAGTGTGGTGGCTGGCGACGTGCGAGAGTTGCAAGATCGACGGGATGCAGCTGCCCGGGAAAATAAAGCGCTGGATAAAATCTACCGAGCGTCGAGCCGCATCGTAAATTTGGTCGCGAATCGTGATCGCTTGAATCAAAACTTGACCGTCGTCTTTCAGGAGTCGCGAGCAGACTTTAAAAAAGTCTTGATAAAATTCGTGGCCCACCGCTTCGATCATTTCAATCGAAACTAATTTGTCGTATTGGCCCTCGAGCAAGCGATAGTCTTTGAGTTGGACTTTGATGCGTTCTGAAAGTCCGAGTTTTTCAACTCTTTCTCTGGCATAGCTGTATTGATTTTTAGAGATCGTGGTGGTGGTGACTCGACATCCGTAATTTTGAACGGCATGGATGGCAAAGGATCCCCAGCCAGTTCCAATTTCAATGATGTGGTCATCGGCATTGAGTTTTAATTTGCGGCAAATTCGGTCGTATTTTTCGATGGAAGCTTCTTTCATGGTGGATGTTTCATTGGCAAAAATCCCGCAAGAATAGGTCATCGTTTCATCGAGAAAGAGCGAGAAGAAATCATTGCCCAAGTCATAGTGGGCTTCAATGTTGTTAGAAGATCCGGTAACGGTGTTTTTACGAGTGGAGTGATAGATTTTTAAAAACGGATAAGAAATCTTGGCCCAGCCACTTTCAATGGCGGTCATGGATTCACGATTTAAAATAAAAATCCGAATCAGGTTCGTTAAGTTGTCACAATCCCAATAGCCATGAATGTAAGACTCGCCAGCACCGATGCTGCCTTCAAGAGCAACGAGCGTGTAAAATTTTGGATTGTGAATTTGAATGCGACATTTAACCGATGACGAGGGATCTCCAAAACTAGTGACCACGTTGCCTTCATCGATTTCGATGAATCCATGGCTAAGTCCTTTAAGTTTTTTATGGACCACCCACTTAAGGGCTTTTTCAAATCCCGGCGGAAATTTTTTGGCCAATTTTTCAAAAGAATCGTCTAATAGGGCAACTTTCATAAAGCCTCTTTCATTTTAATCACGCCCCACTTTGGGGGCTGACTTAGGGTGAGGAACGAACGGAACTTTTTTAAGCCAAAGAATCATGGCCTGCCAATAAATCCAAAAAACAATTTGAAAAGTCATCAGCGGAAACTTCCAAAGTGGCCAATGCATCGTTCCACTGGTGAATTCATTGCGGTTCAGGGTGAGTGTTGCATCAAAAAAACACTCATCATTTTTGAAGTTTTCCAAGTGGATGCTGATTTTTTCATGACTGGGATCGTTGAATTGCCAGCGATATTCAAAGTCCATCGCCATAAACGGTGAAACATGAAACTGCTTGGAAAAATTTTGAAGCGACCGGGTATGGGTATCAGTCGTTGAGAAACGCTGGGCATAGCGATGAGTTTCTTTCCAGGGCGTGTTGGTGATTTCCGAAAGCACAAAAGTTGCTTGGCCTTGAGAATTGAAAGCGTAATAAAAGGTCACAGGGTTGAAGACGTAACCCCAAAATCGCAAATTCGTCAGCATGTTGATTTGGGTGACTTCAGAAGCAAGGGCCCCAAAATCTTCGCAGAGAATACGCTGCACTTCTGTTTTTAGATTTTTATGTTTCTGCCCGATGTAATCAGCTCGTCGGAAACTCACGACATTGTATTTTTCTACAGACCAAAATTTGGATTGCGAAAAAACTTCGTCAATTTCGTCCAGGTCCAGGTAAGCCATTAAAACGGGATAGGTGAAATGATTTTTTTTGGGAAAATTCCGTCGATGTCGCAGGCTTCCTGAAAAAAAAGCAGATTTCACAGGCTGATTCCAAACTGTTCAGCCACTCGAACCGCGCTCCAGACTCCATCTTCGTGAAAACCGTTTCGCCAATAGGCACCAGCAAAATGCAATCCATTGATGCCCGATATTTTTTCCCAATCGCGGCGAGCTTGGTCAGAGGCCAGGTCATAAACCGGGTGATGATAGGTGAGTTGGCGCAAGATTTTTTTCGGGTCAATTTTATGAGTGGAATTTAAGGTCACCAAATAATTTTTATCAGACTTCAAGTTTTGCAAAATGTTCATGTGATAGGTCAGCATAGCGCTGTCGCTAGAAACTTTTGGCACAAAATAATTCCAGGCAGCCCAAGCTCGTTCATTTTTAGGCAAGATGGAAGTGTCGGTGTGCAAAACGGTGTCATTGGCTTGATAGGGAATGGCTTCCAAGACTTCACGTTCCGCTTGGCTAGGCTTTTGGAGAATTTTTAGAGCTTCGTCGCTGTGACAGGCCATGACCACTTCATCAAAAGATTCTTGAGAGCCGTTGGCGAAAGTTAATTCAAAGGAAGGTTTAATGCTTTGGCTTTTACGGGCCACTGAAGTAACCGGGTTTGCTAATTGAATGCGATCAGCAAAAGTCGAGGTCAGGGCCGGAATGTAGGCTTTCGACCCGTTTTTAATCACTTTCCAGGTCGGACGTTTATCCACGCTGAGCATTCCATGATTTTTGAAAAAAACTCCGAAAGTTTTTAAAGGAAAATCTTCGATGCCTTTTAGTCCCGCGGACCAAATGGCCGAGCCCATCGGTAAAATATAATAGTGACAAAAATATTCTGAATAGTTTCGTTGGCGTAAATATTGGCCGAGGGTTTCGTTTCCACTGAGCGAATCGACCTCTGCGCTGAGCTCGCGGTTAAAGCGAAGAATTTCTTGAATCATTTTCAAAAATTTTGGATTTAATAAATTTCGTCTTTGGGCAAAAAGGGAATTAAGAGTGGTGCCGTTGTACTCAAGGCCAGAGCTTTCACATTTCACGCTAAAGCTCATGGAGGAGTCTTGGGCTTCGACTCCAATTTGCTCAAGAATTTTTATAAAATTCGGATAAGTCCAGTTGTTAAAGACGATGAAACCCGTGTCGATGTTCAGACTCTGGCCCGCAGATTCAACCTGGACCGTGTGAGTGTGGCCCCCAATTCGATTTTGGCTTTCGAATAAAAAGACTTGGTGTTTGCGCGACAGCAAATAACTTGCCGCCATTCCTGAAATTCCCGAACCAATCACCGCGATTTTCACGCCGTGATAATACTAGAATTGGGGTGATGCTGAAGTCGGGAACGAGATATTTTTAAGTTATGTTTCCGAAGTGCCAAGAAGGGCTCGGACGAAAGGTTCTTTTTCGAAGCGCGAAAAGTCTTCGGGACTTTCGCCCAGTCCCAATCGTAGAATGGGCAGGCCTAATTCTTTAGCCACCGCGACCACTGCGCCACCGCGTGCGCTGCCATCGAGTTTGGTCAGGATCAGTCCTGTGAGCTTCACCGATTCGTTGAATTGCTTGGCTTGGCTGAGCATGTTTTGGCCGGTGTGAGCGTCTAACACCAGAAGGGTTTCGTGGGGAGCTTCACTCAGGGCCTTTTGCATGACGCGCTTGTTTTTGCCGAGCGCTTCCATCAATTGGCTTTGATTGTGAAGTCGGCCGGCTGAATCACACAATACGAAATCGATTTTTTTAGCTTCAGCGGATTTGATGGCATCAAACAAAACGCTTGAGGAATCGGCGCCCGGAGCGCCTCGGACGCATTCGATGCCAAGCCGTTGAGCCCAGATTTCTAATTGCTCGCCAGCGGCAGCGCGGAAGGTGTCGCCCGCGGCCAAAAGTACCGAGTGGCCGCGAGATTTTAACTCGGAAGCGAGTTTGGCGATGCTGGTGGTTTTTCCGACGCCGTTGACCCCTACAAACCAAATCACTTTAGGTCCGTTTTCCGGTTGATTGAGGGTGGGCCAGCTGGGCAAGGATTCGGCCGAGGCCAGCCAAGCACTCAAGGTGACGGCGGCTTGTTGTTTGGCTTTGGGAATTCGTGAAATTGCGGGTTCGCTAGCGATGGCATCCCAGGTCACTCGCGAAATTAATTCTTCGGTATTTTTTAATCCTAGATCGGAAACTAAGCAGGCTTCTTCAAGTGCGCTTTTGATTTCGTTGATTTCAGAACGGGAACTGCCCCATTCAAATTTAAGACGAGTTTTGCTGAGTGCGCTCCACCAAGTGGGGCGTGTTGCTGGGCTTTTTGCAGGAGCCGCTTCATTGAGTTTGGGAGCGGCCTCGACTTTTAGGGTGGGTGGAATTTCTTCGGGCTCATCAATTTTTACGGGCTCATTGTTGGGCGCGTTGAGCTCTTCAGTGTTGAGTCGGGTGCGGCCGGGCTTACGGCGAATGTAGAGAACGATGCCGAGCAAAAGGACAAAACTGCCGAGCAAGTAAAAGAGCGCGTTGATGGCTTCGAGGCCAGAAGAAGGATTGGATTCCACGGCCCACTTATAATGGGCAATCGCTTTGCCAGGCAAGAGGTCCGGGGCTTCATCAGCCCCGGTTATATTACTATCTCAGGAAATATTGGCAGCCCAGTGTGATTCCACCCATGACCATGGCGCCCGCGCCACCCAATCCAATGAGTCCGCCGATGATGTCCAGACCGGCTCCCAGGTCCGATCCTCCACCTATTTTGGCCAAGCTCCGGCCGATGATGAAGGCCACAAAGCCCACACCCAGCAACATGCCTGCTCCGACTTCGATTAGGGCTGCATCTGCGCTGGGGACCAGTGCGGCGATTGCGTCGTTTAATATTTGATCGCCCTTTGAGCGGCTCTCCGTAGGAACGAGCTCGGAGCCTTTGATCGAATCCCAAAAGCTAAAAAATTCAATGAGTAGTTTTTGCTGATCCCGAGGGCTTGGGTTTTTAGCGATGACAAAAGTTTTTTGTCCGATGATTTTAGAATTCATTGTGTCGACTAATTGGAAATGGACTTCGTTGAGAGATCCTTGGTCGTTCCACTGATATTGTCCAATGTAACGATCGCCGAGCAGGGACGAAGGTGTCACGGTGGCTTCATTTTCTGAGCTGTGATCCATTTGCCAATGATCGTAGTCGGGGCGAAGGCTCCGACCTGCGGACACGTCGCTTAAGCTTGAAACCATGACCAAAAATAGGGTGAAAGTGGCGAATAACTTTTTCATACAACCTCCGATTGCCGAGCTGGGCGCATTGTATAAAAATGAGAGTTCGGAGTCTTTGATTTAGGGTGACGTTTTTTGGTTAAATGTGTCACTCGTTGGGGCTGGACGGTCTGTGGAGCCTTTCAACAAGAACTCTGGTAGCAAGAGGGAGTTATGAGTAAAATCTTAAACTGGGAAAATTATTTAAAAGAAGCTCATCGGATAGCGAAGACAGGAATTGCGATTGGAAATTCAAAAATATTTGGAAAGCATTCAAGATTCAGACGGTCGAGTGCGTTTTCGATTTCCGATGCGGGCTTTTGTGGCTCGAAAAAATTCGTAAAAAAATTCGCAAAAAAATTAACGCTGCGGAACCAGTAAAATTTTGCCGGTGTCGTATTGATGAACGGTTTTTAATCTTTCCACAATCTCGCGGTAGCTAGATTCCGACATGGTTTTTTCTCGGGCCATGATCCACAAATAATCGCGGGAAGGATAGCCAATCACTGTGTAGGAATAGTCTTCAGCCAATTCGATTACAATGTAGGGAAGTTTGATCGGCCAAAAGGGTTGAACTTTCCAGAGCGCTCCGTTTCCCTCTTTTTCGACAAAACCTGTGAAGTGATTTTCCTTGTACTTCCCGTCAAAAGAACCCTTGTTGCATGAAAAGGTGATTTTAATTTTGCTATCATTGATTTGATCGTATTGTTCGATGGCATTGAAACAGTTCTTTTCTAAATAGGATGGAATGTTCGCAATCACATACCAGGTCCCCATGAAACGACCGAGATCCACTTTGGGGACCGGAACTAATTCTGGAATTTTTGCTGAATTGCTTTGGCAGGCTGTCATCATGATTAAAATAACATAACTCAAATTGCTTAATCTTAATGATTTCATCTCGTTTACCTTAGCAAAGCATGATTATTTAGGAATTGCTTGTGCTTTCTGAGCCGAGCACTCGATAGAGGGTGCGTTCACTGATGCCCAGAAGTCCGGCGGCCAGACGACGATTGCCACCACTGAGTAAAAGTGCCTGGCGGATCGCGCGCCGCTCAAGGGTCGCTAGGTCTGACAGTGGCGGCATATTTTCAATCGATAGATCTTCGCCCTCCCCAAGGCTTCGGAGGTGATCAGGAAGTGAGCTGGTGCCCAAGAGCCCAGCTTGGATTTCGCTTTCGGGAGCCAGCACGAGCGCGCTTTCGATCGAGTTTTCCAACTCGCGAATGTTGCCGGGCCAATCGTAGGCCCAGATTTTACGAAGTGCTTCTTCGGTGATGCGCACCGGCGGCAAATGATTTTTTTCGCAAAGAGTGTCTAAAATTCCGGGCACCAACCACAACAAATCTTGTTTACGTGAACGCAGAGTTGGGATTTCGATTTGAATGACTTTTAAACGGTAATACAAATCTTCGCGAAACTGCCCGGCTTTGACCATTTCGGAGAGCACCCGGTTGGTAGCCGATAAAATGCGGACGTTGACACGAACTTCTTTGCTTGAGCCCAGTCGATAAAATTTTCGTTCTTGAATGACTTGCAATAATTTTGCCTGAAGAGGCAGGCTCATGTCGGCAATTTCATCGAGCAAAATGGTCCCGCCATCGGCGGCTTGAATTTTTCCTTCGCGCGACTGAGTGGCACCGGTAAAGGCGCCTTTCTCATGGCCAAAAAGTTCGCTTTCTAAAAGATCCGCCGGAATGGTCGCGCAGTTTAAAGAAATGAAGGGACCCTTGGCTCGAGGCGACCAATGATGCAAAGTTTTGGCCAAATAAGATTTGCCGCTGCCGCTTTCGCCCAAAAATAATACAGTGGCTTCCGACGCCGCGGCCTTGCGCAAAGTTTCAGTGACTCGGGCATAGGATTCCGAGAGTTCTGATTGAGTTGATTCTGTGGAACTGGGCTCTACTAAATTCTGGGGTACTTTTTCGAGCAAGCGATCTACCGATTCGCGAAGGGCTTTGAGTTTGACGGGCTTGGTGAGCACATCGAAAGCTCCAGCCTTCATGGCTTTTACGGTGTCTTCGATGGTGCCAAAGGCGGTGATTAAAAGTCTTTGCACATCGGGGCGAATCATTCGCGCGGCTTTCAACAAATCAAGTCCGTCGATGCCTCCGGGCATTTTCAAATCGGTGAGCAATAATTTAATTTTGGGATTGGCGCGTAAAATTTCAAGGGCTTCGCGACCGCTGGCCGCCAGGTGAATGGTTCCATAAGATTTGCCCAATGCTTCGCAAAGGCTTTGGCGATTTTCTGCTTCGTCATCGACAATTAAAATTTGAGCCGATGATTTTGTTTGGGCACTTTGGATTTCTGGCGGGTTCATGCTTTCTAAGCTCATACGAAATCACTCCGAGAGTCAGCTGAATTTTGTGATGCAATTTTAGGCTCAGCGTTTAAGTCACTACCAGGCCCTTCAAAGCCGATGGCGGTGACATAGGGCGAGGTTGCCGAAAAGATTTTTAAGTGGATTGAATAGGCGTCGAGCATTTTTTTTGCAGTGGCCAGCCCAAGTCCCGAGCCTTGCTTTTTAAAGGTCACGAAACTTTCGAACTTTCCGCTTTGAACCGCACTGGGTAGTCCGGATCCTGAATCCTGGACTTGCAGGTTCCAATGGGACTGAGTTTTTTCAAGACTGATTTGAATCAAGCGAACCGGCGCATCTTCAAGAGCTTCGAGTGCATTTTTAAGCAAATTAATCAGCGCTGATTTCAGCACGTTTCTTGGCACGCGCAGTAAAATGTTTTCAGCGGTTATTTTTCGAGCAATCACAACCGCGTTCAATTTAATTTCGTCGGAAAATAATTCGAGACATTCTTCGATCACACTTTGGAGGTGGCAAATCGATTCGCTGTCGTTGTCGAGGCTGGCCCGAGTGTCACTTAGGTGAGTTTCGGTCAGAGCATCCAGCCGGTCGACTTCGCGCAAGATTCGATCGACGATTGCTTTTTGTTCGGTGTCGAGTGATTCGCGCAATATCTCGAGCTTTAAATTCATGCTGTTTAATGGGTTGCGAATTTCATGCGCCAGTTGCGCGCCCATTTCGCTCATAGTTGCTAGCTTTTCGTTCTTAATGACCTTTTGCAGCAACTCTTCGTTGTGACGGGTTAAGTGAAAAAGCGCGGATAGCAACGTCGACGTCGCCCGTTCGCTTTCTTGGATTTTATCCTCGCGGCGCAAAAGTTCGCGGCGTTGTTCAAGTGAATTCAGTAAATGATGGCGCACGCTTTCAGAGAGTTCTTGAATTTCGCGCGGAGGCGAAGCAATTCCGGAGCCGGTGAACGAAGTCGGAGCGAGCGGAATGTCTTCGGAATTTTTAGTCGACTGAAGAGCTTGGCGCAAAATTTCTAGCGGGCGAATCCATCGCCAAAACAAAACCGAGAAAATCGCGGCCAATAAAAAAGCGCCCAGTACCAGTAGCGTCCAAAATCCCAGGTAGCTGTGGTTTTCCTGATCAAGCTTCATGAGTTGAATGGAAAATTCGCGGTCCAAGTTTTTTTCAAGGATCGACGTCTGTTCGCGGATGTCTTCGAGTTGAGTGATGGCTTCTTGAAAAGATTTAAATGAATTCAGTTGATCTTGGTATTTTTTGACCGATTCGGTCCAAGGTTTGAAGGGGCTGGCCAGGCCACGGGGAAACACCGGGCTGCCGTTGAATTGCAGCAGTGATTGAACTGAGGGGCTAACTCTCAACAAAGTTTGTTGATGGGGATTGAGGGCCGCGTTTTTGCCGCCAGAATCTTGGCTCTTTAATTCAAAAGCGCTAATGAGGCTCAATTCTTGGATCTGCAAATCCAATTCAGCTTTGGCTGATTGAAGCATTTTTGCAGCCGGTAACAAAAGCGTGCGATATCTTTTGGAAGCGTTGTCGAGCGACTCTTGGGCTGACTTCATCAGAACTAAACCTGAAAAAGTGATGATCATTAATAAGATAAGGAAGACTGCGATTCGAGAGCGAAAGCCTGACGGAGTTTTGGCACCCTCAAATGCGCTTTTCATAGTCAAAAGTCCCCTCTTTAAGATCTGATTAAAGTTTACATCAAAAACTTCCGATAGGTTACACTGAAGTAGGGAGAGTTCTATCTTATGTCGATTTTTTTGGCTAATCGCCCAAAGATCTCCATGGCTGTAACAGCTAAATTAAGTTTATGGATAATCACATCTGCGCTGGTAGCTCCAAACGCGAGAGCGGAGTTGTCAGATAAGATCGAAGACATAAATTTAACCGCCATCGCTTTTGAGTGTGGAGTTTACGGCGGGGGATTTAACGGCGAATTTTTCAATTCAAAAAACGAACCTACAAATTCTTTAAAATCCTTTGTCGCTACCCAAGTGAAACGTGATTTCAATGCCAAGAAAGATAAGAGTAAATTAGAAAACGCAGGTTACAAGAGCCCGGTTTGTGAAATGTTTGTGTTGAACGCATTGGGATCTCAAGACACTGATTTGGCTAAAGAGCGATGCGAAAGCATTCGTGATCCTTTGTTCATTGAAAAAAATGCAAATAAAATTACCGGCTCCAACGGCAAAGAAGCCGCCAAGCCTAATTTCTCAATGAGCAGTTTTGCTTTTAGCGGCAGTTCTTCTCAGGGCAATGGCGCTGATGTTGCAGGTGAGGGTCCCTGTGATCCCGAAACTTTGCCTACATTGGCCGGTGATAATGCTCCGGCGATCAAATTCGGTTGCATGAGCCAAAGTTTCCGCGAACGCGAAAAGAAAGATAAAAAAGCACTGCAAACCGTGTTGCTGACTTGCGCCCAACTCGGCGTGAACATGAACGAAGTCAAACCAGAGACTTACACTTCGCTTGCTAATTCCGGACTCGACGCGATGGGCGGCGGTTATTGCGGATACCGTGGCGGTGGCCCGATCATCATCCGTCGCGAGAAAAATAATTTAGAAACTGTTTTAAACGCTAGTTTGGGCGCTCTGAAAGTTTTGGCTCCGATGTACGTGATGCACAAAGCTTTCAATAAGCACGAGCAAACCGCGCAAATGGCCATCAACAACAATTACGCCTTGGGATTCCCGAGTGCGGTTTACGCTGGCTCAGGCGGCGGAGGTTGGGGCGGCGGTGGTTGTGGCGGCGGCGGTGGTTGGGGTGGCGGTGGTTGTGGTGGTGGTAACGGTGGCGTGATTGTCGGCGGCGGCGGCGGATTCTGTGGTGGTGGCATGGCCATGCCCGGAATGTGCGGCGGCGGCGGCGGACATATGGGTCCCGGTTGGGGCGGCGGCGGTGGTGGTGGTGGCTACTTACCTCCTGGTGGTGGTGGCTGCGCGTGCATCACGGCTCCTTGTATTTGCGGCGGTGGCGGCGGCGGCGGTGGTGGCCAAGTCATAGGCGGCGGTCCTTGTGGTCTTCCTCCGATGGCTCCGTGGTACGGCGGTTGCGGCGGCGGTGGTGGTTCGATGAATGGCGGTCCCGGTTGGGGCGGCGGTGGTAATGGATTCCCCGGACCTGGCGGCACTTTAGGTGGCGGCAATGGTTGGGGTGGCGGTGCTGGTGGTGGCGGCGTTCCCGGTTGGGGCGGCGGTACTAATATGCCGGGATGGGGAAATCAGGGCAACGGATTCCCGGGCCCTGGTGGAACACTCGGTGGCGGCAATGGTTGGGGTTCGGGTGGCAACAATCCCTATGGCTACAACGGACAATTCGGACAAGCTCCTCATTGGGGCGCGCAAAACGGACAAAACGCAAACTACGCGGCTCAACAAGCGGCCGAGTGGGAAAGACAAGCAGCTTCGATGATGCGAGCAGCAGAAGATGCGCGGCGCAAGGCTCAGCTTTATAGCTCGGTTGAAGAAGAGCGAAGTCGTGCGATGAACGAATGGAATATGAAATCTTACAAAGCGTGGATGGCATACGAAATGTCGCGATATCAAGCCAGCTCGGGTTACTACGATACGGCTCAGAGTGGTCGCGGTGGGGTAACCGGTATTTACAATCCGCCTTATCGCAGCGGTGGAACTCAGTTGAATGGTGCGGTGGTTGGCAATGGTGGCGGTTCAGCAGGCTACTTGAACTTCAACTACAACAGCCGAACTCCTTCTAATAATCGTTAGTTAGAGTGGGACTCTCATTCTTGGGGGGTCCTTTTCGCTCTACATCTCACAGTTTGACTCCACGCGTTAATTTAACTAAGACTGCGCTGTGATTTCACGCTCGTGCCCAACTTCGATTTCAATTTTTCATCGATTGATGGCGCTGGCGCTTTCGTTGTCCTTTTTCCTGTCGCCGATTCTTCAGTCGACTTCGCTGGCTGTAGATAAAATTGATTTAAACGGCGGCGCTCCAATTGATCCGAATCGTGCTGGCGAATCACCAGACGCATCCCCGTCACTACCAAATGCGGCTGATCCTAAGTCTTGCGATCAGGCGCTCCGAGATAAAGCAGCCTTGGAATTAGCCGCGCTCAAGTCCGATGAATCGGTGGGGGCAGCGTGCGCTCAGGCCGGCGTTTGCGAAGTTGGCGAATCCAAAATCACGCGACGTTTTCAGCTCTTTAAATTTTTGCGATCGATGGTCGTGCAAAGTGGTGTGGAAATTTGGGAGTCGGTGAAGGCCGTTCGAGGGCGTGAGTTGCGCAAGAACCCAAATGCGATGCTCGATTTTGTGAAAAATATGGCGATCATTTGGCCGGGGCAAATTTTCGGTTGGATGCGCGAGCAAGCCAAAACCGGCGCTGTATCAAATATTTTCAATGCGCCTTATACAATATTTTTTCATACCTTTTTCATGGTGTGGACTCAGAGTGATCGCGGTGCCGGCAACACTCCAGATGTTGATAGTGCAGAATCGAAAGCTCCCAAAAAATTATGGAACTGGGTAGACCGCGCGCTTACGAAAACTCCCCGCCCGGTGGGCGATTGGAGTCGCAATCTTTTGGAATCGACTTTACCAGCACTGAGCATGATTCAAGAAGCTTACCGAGGGAAAAACGGATTTTGGAAAGAAAACGGCCAACGCTTTGTTGGGTTTTTATCGATCATTCCTCTCGAAGTTTTGTCGCTGACTTTGATGGAATCATTGAAGGCCACGCCGGGTTTGATTCAGAGTGGGCATCTTCCAGAAGGCTTTGGTGGAATTTTAGCCAATCGGGCTTTGTTTGCGGTGATGTTTGGCGTTTACTTGTCACTTAAGTGGGCGCTTTTTTCCAAGGTTTTTGACTTGCGAGTTTTGCCAGCTTTTCGCGGTTGGTTATCGTCCGGATGGCAACCTCAATGGCAAAGTTTAAAAGAAAAATATGGAATGCGCTTTCGCGAAGGCGAAGTTTTCGATGAATTGAAACTAGGACGATTGCTCACGGTAGATTTGTACAAGGCTTTGCGAGGCCAACGTTATGCCAGCCAAGTCGAAGGCTGTCGTTTGGTAGCCCAAAAAAGCATGGGCGAAGACGGCGATGGCAAGGGGTGGCGCGAATATTGCCAGCGCTGGAGTGCTTATTCGAGTTTCGCCAAGAGCGGCGAGTTTTGGACTTTACTGCGCGAGAAACCCGGCACTTGGTTGAAGCACATTGCGGGATTCCCGATTGAAATGACTTATCGTTATGGCAATAGCTTTTTAGATGGCGCTCTGGTTTTTTGGCTGATCAATTCGGCAGTTCCGGCAATGCTAAATTAGTTTTTATAAATTAATTTAGTTTTTATAAAATTTAGATAATTTAATAAGAGGCTTAATTAAAAATTACGATTCACTTGTAGGCTCCAAAAATAACCGGGCCAAGTTTTGATCAAACCGATTTTTTGGACAAATCCCCAGTTCTCGCCGCGCCAATGGGTGGTGAACAAATAAAGGGGATAAAAAGAAATTTTATTATTGGATTTGATATCTTTAGTGGGGTCGTCGGGCCATTGCCCTTTACGAATGGCGATGGGGATTTCGAATCCAGCGGCCAAAGTTTCCGAGTGGCTGAATAATATCGAGGGCCCAGTTATGGCGCCGAAAACTTGAATGTTTTTCCCGATGTAACACTTGTCGGGGCCGGTGCCGGCATTGGCACAAAGCGAAGAGTCTTCTTTTTTATCGCCCAGATTAGCAATCCCCACAAACGCACAGGTGTCCCAAGTGAATTGACGACGGGCGCTTTTACTTAGGTAGAATCCAATGCCGGGACAAAGGCCCATCGCGGTAGAGAGCACTGGAATTTTGTGGCGATCGTTGGCGTCGCTTTGATTGATGGTGATCGTAATTTGTTCCTGCCAAGACATGAATCCCAACGTGAAATAGGAGCCTTTGATTTCAGCTAAGCCGGTTTCTCCGGGTCGCAAACGATGGGCAAAGGGGCGTTCCACATTCGATGCGATGGGAGCCGCGTCTTTGGGTTTTTCATAGGCTTCTTTAAGCCGAATGCATTTTGAACTAACCGCAAACATTTGGCCGCTGTTGTCGCCTTCGACCATGAACACTGTGATTTCGTCTTTTTGGGGCAAGCGCTTGCCGGCGATTTTGTATTTGCTGAAATAACCAAGTTTGCGTTTGGTTTTTACAAACTTGCTGTCGTTTTTAGAATACTGATTAACGTCACATTTCGGATTGCTGATTCCGACCACGTAGCCATCGGCGCGCGCCGAGCTTGCGATTAGTGCGGAGGTGACTAGGGTCGTCACAAATAAAAATTGTTTAGTGTTAAAAGTAAACATGGGCCTGCCCTAATAGTCGGATGGTGTCGCCTTTGGTTCCGAGTTCTGAAAGGTTGTAGGATCGATAGCCCTGGATATCGAAGCGAAGTTCGAGTCTTTGGAAGGGTGAATAGATCAAGGTAGGACCCGCTTGAAATTGCTCGTTGCGGGCGCCACCTTGGGTGGAGCTTAGATACTCAAAGGTTAAAAGATAATGCAATCCACGGGCGACCGTGGTGTATGACTGGATAAGAGCATACAAAGCACTGTTGTTACCACTATCGCCGATGTCCGTTCGAACGTATCCAACTTCGGTTAAGAGGCTGGCTCCGCCTTCATAGCCACTGCGGGAATGAATCGCCGCCATCATCCGCTTTCGGAGCGGGCTTTGGCTGTAAAGCGTAGAAAATCCCATTCGCCATTTGTTTTTGGGTTCCCATTCGTACATGAGCGATGCGCCTTTTTGGCGAATTTCAGAATCGGCCATCATGTTTCCTAGGAAGGTATGAAGATTGATCTCCGATTTTGTGCTCGCGTAATTGACCAGCAATCCATGGGTTTGATCGTTTTGAGCTAAGCCAGTAGCCACCCGGCTAAAGGCGGTGTGGTCGGGAATTCGAGTGCCAAAAGCGGTGTCCATATATCCGGTGTAGAAGCCCCATTTTTTCGAGGGACGATAGGCCAAATAATGTTCGCGAGTGATGAGAATTTTTCCGGTACCCCCTGCATCGATGTATCCCATGGTGCCCGATGCAAATAAATTGGGTTTAAAGTTAATGACCATGTTGAAATCGGCGCTCATCGGAAAAAATCGAGCTTTAGGATCATTGCCAATGTCGTCGATCATGTGAAGCATTCGCAAGTCAAATGAGGGGCGAAATTTCGAGTCCACTCGTGGCCGCCCCCAAAATCCCGAACGACCGCCGATGGCTTCATCAGTTGCTTTTAAATTCCAAAAAGGCTTTGCCGAAAATTCAGTGGCACCCAAGGCTCGGCCGTAATCGGTGAGCGGGCCATTGCCCAAGGGATTGTAATGACAGACCGAGCAAGCAGTGTAGCCGTAGGCCACAAAGTGAGGATAGGCCAAAGACTCTTGCGAGGTGATGAGCGCGATCAGCCCGGCAATAATAAAGACCAGCGATCGTTTCATCTTGTTAAGAAGTTATCAAAGAAATCCAAGCTCCGCTATCCGCCGCAAAAATTATGCAAAAAATATGAAAAAAAACAGTGGCCAAGGCTACCCAGAAGATTTTTGAGAGTTAGAATCATGAGCATGGTTCAACGGGTGCAAGTTAAGATGAAGGGACGAGCGGGAAAAATCGCAAAAAAAATAATAGGCCCTTGTCTCGCGATTTTAATTTTTGCCGGAGCCGGAATTTTGCAGTCTTGTTTTTTAAACACCAGCAACACTTTCACAGCCGACAAGCCTTGCGGTGACAGCGCCGACGAAGATTTTTGCGGATTTCAAACTTTGCTAAAACCCGGCGGATGTTTCACTTCGGGCTGTCATAGCGAGTGGTTGGATTATGATTCTTTCGAAGACTACGTCGCTGATGGATTGATCACCAAAGGGGCTCCTGGATCATCATCGATTTATACTAAATTGGCCGGTGCGGGTTCCGGCGGCAATATGCCATTGGGTTCTTATCCAGATTTGGAAAGCAGCTCGCTTAGTGATTTGAGTGATTACATCACGGGTCTTTAAGCAAAGATTACATCACGGGTTTGTGATTTAAAATTCGATCAGTCTGAATCGTCTAGCCCTTCAACGAAATTCCAAAGCGCATTGAACTCAGCAAGTGTAAGTCCGGTATTTTTCGGCATTGATTCGATCGACACCAAAAGTGCAGGCGCGCCTGCAGGTTTTTTAACGGTCTGCATCATTGGCGATTGGTATCCGTCGAAATCAAGGCCAATGAATGAATGGGGCACCCCGAGACACGGATCATTCCAATATTTTGGATTGTAGAGTTGGCTTGCCATCAAATTTCCACGGGATTCGTGGCAACTAAGACACTTGCTTTGAATGACTGCTGCCGCGGCTTCAAGTCGCGCTTTCTTTGCAGTCATCAAACCGGGTTGGGGCATTGAATAGTCAGTGGTGTCGGCATTGCCACAAGCATCCACGAATTCTTCTTCTTCGTCTGCGCCTCCACCAGCTAAGTCAGGGTTCACGGCCAATTTGCACGCAGACAAGGTCCACACGCTTAGTAGTGCCATCAGTTTTAAATTTCCGTTGATCCGCATACGTGTCCCCCTAGGTCGTGCTTACATTCAAAACTTTGCTTAACGCTCAGTTCGTTGGACGGTGATGTTTCGACCGCCAAAGTCCAAAGAGAAAGTGAAGGTGTGATCGTTGCCGTCACGACCGGTGTTCGGCCATCGATATATCAATTCACGATTCGCGTTTCCGAAAGCATCGGGAGTTCCGACCACTTGGGCGACTGGAATGATGTAGTTGGTGGCGTCGTTGATTCGGCGTTCAGCCAGTGAAGTCACACTGATTCCGCCAGTGAAAGCACTGGTGATGACGATCTTAATTTCCAATGCGCCGCTAACTTCCGCACGAGTGTTCGTCACGGTAGTGCTGAAGTTGACGGATTTGGTACAGCTATACGGATCGGTCAAAATTGGATCTTGAGAATTAGATCCGACAATGCGATTCATTGCGCTGACAGTGATCGTGCGGTTTTGAGTGCTCATCGGAGTGTATTTTGCGGTCCCTGGCGAAGAGGCTTTGAGAGCCATGCTTGCGACGGCGCCGGCTCCAGTGATGGCCTGCCCATTTTCGCTGACCGTCATCACGGTCTCAACATTTTGGCCGTTCACTTGGGCGGCGAATTTATTTTGGGCATAGGCGGTTAAGTCAACCGCCACTCCAACAGTCAGGCTGTTGTTCGGGAATGCGTTGTTGCTGTCGGTGCCTTGCGGACTCAGAAGCACGTCACAATTCCCGATCGTTTGTTGAATGTTGTCTCTAGGAGTGGGCAGGGCCGTCTCGTTGATCTCGAGAGTTTCCGACGGATTACCTGACTCGTCTTCGGCTTGAGCGACGAATTTGACGTTATCGGTTTTTAAATTTATTGGATTAAAATCTGCGGTGTTGAAATCGAAGGAACCATCGAATCGTCGCGGATTTGGGCCCATAGATCCATTGCTCATCGGCGCGCCATTGGGGTCACCGAATACATCAAGGCTCGAATTCGAAATGGTTGCTCCAAATTTTTGGACGTCTAAGTTGATTTTTTCCACTCGCGAGACGTCGTCAAAGGCATCGAAGTCGATCGAGAAACTTGCAGAGCCATTTCCGACGTTGTCGTCAATGCCGCCCATCATGGCCAAACGAGGCTTAACAGTGTCGGTTATTTCCTCGCGGAAAAGAGGCGCGTTCATATCCGTTCGCTGACCATCAATAAACCTTTTGAATTTATCGAAAAGTTGGTCCGCAATCGGTGAGCCAGTGCTCAAGGCTTCAACATAAGGTTGCATTTCAGCCGGAACACGCTCTTGGTATCTCCAGACTCGATAAATGGCAGAGCCTTCAGATCCGCCACCAATAGCCAGGCCTCCGCCTTTAGCCACGGGCAATCGCACCGGAGGACGCATCATTCGCTCGTGAGATCGGCGAACATGGGCTTCGGGACGAGGAGTTGCTTCGTTGGGAAGTTGCACTCCTTCAAAGAGCCAATCGAAAGTTTTCACGGGGTCCAAGCGGAACTGCGCATTTTTCACGACGAATTGGGTGCGATCGGCATCGGCCGCAAAACTCGAGTGACAGTTAATGCAATACGTAGAGATCATGGTTTTTACGGTTTCTTCATCAGTAAGGGTTGCCGGAATGTCATCAGCCCCGGCGGGATTTAGTTTGGTGTAATCCAATGTTTCAAAGGCAATCGCGATTTCATCCTTGAGCGCGCCTCCCTGTTTTTGCACAAGCATGGGCTTCAACGAAAGCTGGCGATAAGTCACTGGGTTAGAGATTGTTTTTGGATCGGCATCATTGGCGTATTGAGTGTCGAGCGCCAATGTCGGCATGACTTTATTAACGGTCACCCAGTCCGAGTCATTGGGGTTAAAAGAACTGTTGATCATGAAGCGCACGCCGCGAACGAGCAAGTTGTTTCCACGTTCGGGGCTGTTGGGTTTTGGAACAATGGTGCCTTTTTCAACTTTGTAGCCTTCTTCGTCGAAAACCGTGATGTCGAGAACCAGATTCAAATTATCAGGAACAATGGGAGTGGATTGATTCAACGAATTGTAATCAGCAGCTGCTTTATCCAAGATCGGATCCAAGTCGAAAGTTAGTGTCACTTTTCGGCCGATCAATTCGTTAATTAAAACGCCTCCGTTGTTTGCTAAGGCATCTGAGCTCGAGCCTTTGTAAACAAAGGAATCCGGAATGAAAAGAATTTGGTCGAATTTCACGCCTTCATTGACGATGCCGACTTTGAAAGTGTTGGAGGCTCCAACACTGGTTGCAAATTGCCCAATGCGCTGCCAGTTCCAAGCTCCGTTGCCTACTATGTTAATTGCGCCGCCTAAGGCTTGCTTGTTCAATTGGACATCGAAACTACGGGTGCTGTTGATCGGCGCGGCCGCACGCATATAAATTTCGTAATTAGCTTCGGTGCTGGAGAATTGGTATTGGGCATAATTACCCATTCGGATATCCAGGGCGTCGCGTGGGCGTCCAGAGTCAGGAATGTAAAGATAAAGTCCTTTGCCGGCGACTTTATCTTCGGAAACTTTAAAGCGTTGGCCAATCGATGCCGCCTTACAAGTTCGAAGATTGTTTTGAGCGTCTCTGCAAGGAGCATCAGGCTTCAAAACGATGCTTCCCGAGTAAGCCGCTTCGGCTTCTACTAATTTAGCGCCACGGGGAAGGGGCAATTTGCTACCGGGCAAAAACGGTTGAACTGCAGTCACCACACCCATGTCCACTGAGTAACCTTGAACGTATTCTCGCCAAGCGTAAATGGCTTCCAACATTCCTTCGCCGTTCTTTTTGCAGTTTTCATCAAGGCTGCCTTCGCCCCAACAATTGTGCTTGTCATCGACCAAGCGTTTGTAAAGCCGCGAAAGTTCCGGCCGTTGAAAGTTAACTTTACCCGAAGAAAGAAGTGCGTCGCGCGCTATTAAAGGATCTTTGTTTACGAAGAAGGGCGACTGGCCGGAAGCATGACAGCCCAAGCAAGTGCCGGTTTTAGCAAAGCGATAAACAGTTTTTTGGAATCCGACCAAGGATTGATCTTCGGAATCAATGATGATTGCCGAGTTTTGAGTTTGGAGCTGAGCTTCGCCCATAATACAGCCCGACAAAATCATCGGAAGTATCAGATACACCAAGTTACGTGCTCTCATGTTCTCTCCTATAACGGTCCAAAATTAACGGCTTCGGATAAAACTAATTATCCGAAGTTTTGCATGGTCAATACATCGGACATTCCGCCACCAAAGGGGTTGTCGCCGACCACTTGAACGAGTGAGCCTTCTTTGCCGCCAATCGACAGATAGTTAGCCACAATCGCTTTGGTCAGGTTTTCGACGTTGTCGCTGATTAAAGTCGCGCCACGGTCGACGCTTGCCGATTCGTTGTACGCGCCCACTTGGTGTTTGGTTGCCATTTTCAATCCGGCGTGGCGATACCACAGAAGTGCCGACATTGATTTGGTTCCGTTATCACCAGTGAACTGATGCTTTTGGACGTTGGCCGCGGTGAAAACACCCGGAGCGGTTTCAATTTGAATTGCGGAGGTTTGAACAGTAGCGCCCGATGACAATCCGCCATCAGTGTACAAGTAGATCACTAAGTCTTGGCCGAGCGCCGCAGCGGCGTTGATCAAAGCTCCGACCACGTGACCGGCATTGCGGTCTTGTTCGTCGGTCTCGCCTCGATCATCGTTGTGATAATCATAGCCACCAAAGGAAACGGTGCCGGCATTTGCAAATCCACCGAGCACAAGTTTTGCGATACCAGCGGCTTGGCCCAATCGTTGAGTGGCACCTGCAGTGCGAGCTCGACCACTTCCACCCTGGGCAACTTGAGCGGTGTTGGTATTGTTAAGACCAAAGATCGGCGCAAGTTTGGGGTCTTGTGCTGCGTCGACCGCGGCACCGCCACCTAAATATTTTTTCACAGATTCTTGGCTCTTCAAATATCCACAATCAACCAGCGATCGAACTTGCGAGGGCAAATCTAGCTGGGTAAATTTATCAAGTTGCGAAGAGCTCATTCGATTCACAGTTGACATCACGCGATCTGCGCGAGCTTTCAGTTGCGAAGTGCTGGCCATTCCGCCATCAAGCCACGAAGGTAGAAGTCCCACGTCTACTAAATTTACCGCGTCGGCCGCGCTTCGGATTTGAACGGGTCTTAGCATGGGGTCAACCGAACGAACCGGCGCCATCGCGTTACCACCAGCAATGTTTTGAGTGGAGCCAACAAGGCTTGTTAATTCGCCGCGAATGCCGGCTTGCAATTGAGCCTTAGCAACCCAGTAACTCGGATTGTGCGGATTGTTTTGAGTGTCGTCACCCGAGCGCGCGCAGAAAATCGCGCCGTCCACTTTAGTGCGCGCGACCGGATTTAATTCACGAGCCAAGCCTTCGTAGAAAGCGCTTTGCGAGTGAAACATTAAACCACCGGGGTTTAAGCTTCGAGTCAGGTTTCCTAATTTCGGATTGCTCGCAGCAGTTAATCCAATGCTGCCGTAGTCTGCTAAGTAAGCTTCTTGGCTGCCCAATCCACCGGGGCCTTTACCGCCCACGATGAAGTTACTGGCTGCTAAGTTACCGCCACCGGCTAAGTCCACGGTGATGAAAGCGGGTAACAATCGTTTGCCGGCTCCAGCGCCACTGCCTGAACAGCCAGCGTAAGCTGCGTTGCTTAAGAGTCCCAAGATGCTTGGGCCAAAGGCCAAGCTTGCGCTAGCGCCTGCGGTTCGCGCTAGGAAATCGCGTCGAGTTAATGCCGGGCGCGAAGAGTGACATTGAGCGGTTTGAAATTCATCAGTTTGTGATCGAAATTTTTTTGTCATATATTTTGTCCTCAACTCCTAGAGCCTTACTAGAACATAGTGACGCAAGAGCTCGACAAGAAGACCGAGCAGGTTAGTTTTAGATATTCGTCGGCGACATCGGTCGCTTGGACGCTTTGAAGGTCGCTGAGCAGTCTGCGGATTTCAGATTTCACACCGTCAATTTCCGGTTTGACTGCGCAAGTTCCCCAGAATTTTTCGTAGTAACCTTCGACCACGTTATCGATGCTCGCGTTTAAAGCGGCAACCGATGCCGGGCCATTGCCCAGAGCTCGCTCAGCATTGATGTGCTGATTGCAATAAATCGCTGCCATCCGAATGATCGCGCCTTGGTGAGAAGCGTTGAATTCCGCCAAGTTGTTGTTGGAGGGCAACTCTGATTTCAATCCACCGCCTTCGGGTCGAATGAAATCGTTACCAACTGTGGTCACCATATCAACGGTGATCGATCGTGCTGGTAATTTAGAAATGTTGACGCCCGTCAGAGCTGACATGGTCTCGTTGATTTGGTCAAAACTTCGAACGCTGACGTTGGCTTTTGGTAATTCCACTTCATCACCGGCCGCCAATTGATCCACAAACTGTGGAGAGCAGCTAACGGTTGTGAACAAGAGCAAAGCGCTGATAGAACTAATTTTGTTTATTTTCATAAATCACTCTCCCATCTCGTTTTCGATACAGGCTACAGCTGAGTCGACAAAGAGAGCCTTTCCAGAACGGCCTTGGTTATCAAAGCTTTCTGCTAAGTTAGCGAACAACCCAATTTCTTTTTGAGAGTAGGGAGCTTTGCGATTGCAGACTGAAGAGTAAGCGCGCTGAGCCATGCAGCGTGAGAATTGAGTGGTCGCGCCGAAAACTCGACCCAAAGATTTAATGCCGTTACCCATGTTAATGTTGGGAACGTCGGAATCTGGTTCGCCAACTTGTTTGGCAGGAGTGCGAAATCCAAGGAAAGAGTTCTGACCAACAGTCCACTGGTTGACCCATCGTTCGATGTTGCCATCTTGTTGGCGGGGACGAAATCCTTCGGGGTAGTTTTGATAGTTACGTGTGACTTTGTTGGCTTGTTCAACCATCGTTTCAGCTTTGTTTTGTGGCAATCCCGGAATGTTTTGAACCTTGGCGCTATCATATTTCACCATGATTCCTAGCGGCTCTTGCATACCACCGACCACTGTGAAGGTGTCGTATAAGTTAAAGGCGTTGGCCAAGGGATCCATTCCCGCGTGGCAACCTGCGCAAGTGTTAATATAGGTACGGCTATCACCGCCGGCATTTCGTGGAACGTCTCGTCGAACCATGAAGTCCGACAAAGTGGTGTCGTGAAGTTGTTCCATATCGACACACATGAAATCGATCAACATGAAGCGAACCATTCGGCGGTTGGTTCCCGCTTGCAAGAAGGCTTCTGCGCTGGCGTGCGAGGTCATAACGCCCATCGTTTGCTCGGGCAAAAGTGCGGCGCCTCGAGCGTCGCTTAAAGAAGATTGAAGGGCTCGTTCGAAAAGTGAAGGGTCATTTAAATCGACGCCTTTCAATTCCAATTGGCGCCAGTGATCGTTTCTGTAATAAGCCGGTTGCGGAACGCTGATCGGGTTACCGACAACGGCCAGCAAGTTTGCTCGATTTCCAACGTAAGTAACGTCGTCCCACATCATCTGATCAAGCGGAGCTTCGTCGCGTACTAATCCAACGATGGTAGCTGTGAAGTCATTGAATTCCACGCTGGCTTGAGCGCTGACGTTGCTCATCGGAGCGGCCCACGCTTTAACGGTGGTGTTGATGAAACCGCGAGTATTGGTTGCTAATTCTGCAATCCCTTTTAAATTGTTTGCCGCGGCAAGGTCTTCTATTTGCGAAAGTTCACCGCTGGTCGGCGGTACTCCTGATAACCTTTGAAACAGTCTGATTCCTGTCTCCAAAGTCGCGGCGGATGCCATAGAAGAATAACCGAGGCTGAAGAGAACCATAGAGAGTCCTAGGGCTTTAAGTCCTGAGCTCTTTTGAATTTCCGACTTCGCGTTTTTCAAGGCAATCCTCCAAAAGGAAATAGTGGTCATACCTATTGTCTGTTCCAGTAACGTACATACAGAACGCCTTCAGTTTATCGGTCGACCCCAGCAAATCATAATTAAGATTGGGTTATCATTTTGGAATTGTTGTTAAATAATCGCCAAGATTCTTTATCCGTTGGAATTTCAACCGCTAAATACCCTATGAACTTTGGCTTTTGATAGGCCTTCACCCAAACTTAACAATTGATTCACACAATCATAACAAAACAGAATTTATTTAATTCTAACTTCATGAGATTGGCCGGACTTTTCCTCATAAAATAAGGCATGGGAAAGAATTGGGTCTTCTTGTTGGTTGCAGCCTGCCTTTACTTTCAAACAGTAGGTGCCCAGAGTTCCAGTTTGCTCTCTAATGTAGAGCTCCCCGGCATCGTCTTTAAAAATCCCCCTGAATGGTTAAAAAAATCCGATCTCATTAGTATCATCGACGGAATAAAAACCCGCACTGGATGGAACCCAGAGAATGTGGTGGTGCAATTTTATAATGATCCCGGTTTGTATGGCTTAGCCTTACAAGATGCCCGATTAGGCGGAACTCCTGCCTGGGGTTTTGCCGATTCCTCGAAAAACATGATTCATATTGGCCCGCAAACTAGGGCTCGCGATTTTAAGCTACTTTTTTCCCACGAGTTAGGACATTTAATCAGCTGGAGTTTGTTTCATGGCAGCATGGCAGATTATTTGGAAGAAGGTTTTGCAGAATGGGTGGCCCAGAACCCAAATTTAAGTTTCTCGTGGATCAATCAACAAAATAAAACGATTGATCCAAGACTGATCATGGATGCCATGAGACAGGGGGGGGCTAGTTTTGACATTCAATATCGCTATGGATTGTCCTACGCCACCGTTTTATTTCTCGCTAATAAATGTCCGGATTTGATCGGAGTGTTGCGCGATAGTGGAGGCCAAAATCTTGATAAATTGCTGGCCGATCGCTGTCAGACCCCGTTTTTTTTAAATTCTTTTCAGCTATGGCTCAATGAAATGGCTTTTGGCAGCGGCCGGCCTCGATATTAATCGGTGACTTAGCGATTGGGGTTTGCTTAAACCAGCCCGGTGTTGGGAGTTGGAGAAAAAGAGCGGGTGCCGCCTCGGGATTCCGAAGCCTGGAAAACCCCTTTATTTGAACAGTATTGGACCGCTAAAGACGGCGTTCCCGGAGCCTTGCTGTTTTTTCGACTCGGTGATTTTTACGAACTCTTTGGCGAAGACGCGGTCCAGGCCGCGCCGATCATGGAAGTTCAGTTAACTTCCCGAAGCAAAGGCTCTAAGGACAGCATCCCGATGTGCGGGGTTCCCGCCCATGCTGTCGACGCTTACACCGAAAAACTTTTAGCCCGCGGATTGAAGATCGCGCTTTGCGAACAAGTCTCGGAGCCGGGAAAAACTAAGTTAGTCGATCGCAAAGTCATCCGAGTTTTAACTCCGGGTTTGCCGACTGATTTTCAGCGACTCGACGCCAAAGAACCCCATTGGTTTTATTCGATCGGCTTTCACGATCAAAAATTGCAAATTTCGCTTTTCGATTTTCTGGCGGCCAAACTTTTTGAAGGCGAAGTTTCCACTGACGAAGAACTTTTGGATTTATTCTCACGAGCCAAGCCCCAAGAAATTCTGCTTTCCGAAACTGTTTCTACTCAGCGCAGTTTTGAAAAAATTTGGCCGTCACTTAATGAAGGATCACGTTTTCGAACGATCATCACTCCTTGGATTGGCGCCACTTCAAGGGGGAATCTCGAAGATTACCTTAAATACACTCAAAAATTTTCTGAGCAAGACTTAAGCCAATTCATTCCCGAAGCTCGCGGATTGCATGAAGTGATTTCGTCGGGCGGCGCCCATTATGCGCGATTGCCAACTTCAGTGTTGGAGCAGTGGAATGTTTTCCCCGAACTTTTTGAACTGCTCGATGGCTGTGGCAGTGCGGTGGGATCTCGCCGGTTGCGTGAATTATTAGCGCGGCCCTTGCTTAGCGTTCAACGTATTCAAATCCGTCAGGAAATCCTGAAAAACTTTTCGGAATTTGAAAGTTTTCTAGCCGAATCTAAAAGCGTTTATGATTTTGAAAGAATCCTGGGGCGATTTCGAATTGGAGTGGCCCAGCCCCTTGAACTTTTTCGTTTCTTGGCCGCACTCCAACATTCGATCAACGGGTTAGGGCTGATCGAAGGTCAAGAACGATGGCAGAATTTCTTCCGCTCGGAAGTTTTGATTGAATTAAAACCCGTTTTGAATTCGCTGGGAAAACTTGCGCAGGAGTTAAGCCGAGCCCTCGACACCAGTGTTGAAGTTGTCAAAACAACTGATTTAAATTTATTAGTGCGTCGGGGTTTTAATAGCGAATTAGATCACCTGAAAGACACTCATGAAAACGCCGGCCAATGGTTGGTGGATTTTGAAAATAAACTCAAGAGTGAAACTGCTATCTCCACTCTCAAAGTTCGCTTTAATAAAATTTTTGGCTATTACATTGAAGTTAGTAATTCGCACTTGAATAAAGTGCCCAGCACTTTTCAACGTAAACAAACCACTGTTAACGGCGAGCGATTCACCTGCCAAGAATTGACCCAAAAAGAAAAAGAAATTCTGACTGCCGAAAGCCAAGTCGAAGCCAAAGCTCGCGAGATTCTAGAAAATTTGCAAGCTCAAGTTTTGGCTGCGACAAAAGAGCTACAAGTTCTCATCGATCATTTTGCCTGGGCTGATGCATGGGCGGGCCTTCGAAAAAATTTGCGCAAGCTTTCTGTATTGGTGCCCTGGAATTATCCGCTGATCGAAGAAGGTTCGCGATTTCAATTCTCGGCCGAAGATTTGCGTCATCCGATTTTGGCAGCACGGGATCGAGAATTCGTGGCCAATTCAATCGCTATCAGCTCTCACGAAAAACCCGTCATGGTGCTCACCGGGCCCAACATGGCCGGTAAATCCACTTTCATGCGCCAATGTGGCTTGGCGGTTTTGATGGCTCAGTGTGGGCTGCCGGTTCCGGCAACGTCGATGAAACTAGTTCCATCAAGCGGCTTTTATTCGCGAATGGGCGCGTCGGATCGAATTCTTTCCGGCGAAAGCACCTTCATGGTTGAGATGAAAGAATGCTCGCAAATTTTGCGTGACGCTGATCAAAATAGTTTCTTATTGCTCGACGAAATTGGTCGTGGCACTTCCACTCAAGACGGTTTGGCAATTGCCCGCGCGATTTTAAAATACATTCACGACGAATTGGGCGCTCCCACCATTTTTGCAACTCACTATCATGAACTTAGCCGCGATGCTGACGCGTTGTCTTTGGCCCGCAATGCTTCCTTGGGAATTCGAGAATACCGCGGACGACTTCTTTTTTTACGCAAGCTCGAGTTTCAAGCCGCCGAAAGCAGTTACGGAATCTACGTCGCTAAATTAGCCGGATTACCACTCGCGATTTTAAAAAGCGCCGAGAAATTTTTCCGACAGAATTTAGAATTGGAAAATTCGAATTCGATACCTCAGTTGAATCTGTTTCAAACATCGGCCACTCAAACTCAGCTTTTAGAAGTCGAAGAGCCAAAATTAGATCCAAAAGTCGAATCGATTTTGAGTGAGTTAGAGTCCACTGATGTTCTCGAGCTTAGTCCTAAAGAAGCCTGGCTTCGTTTGGAGTCATTGGTGACAAGGGCCCTTGATATGGAAGCAAGACTTTCACAAAAAACAAAGAAAAGCGGCCATTTCGGCAGCCAAGGCGGCCATCAAAGTGGCGGAACTTCCCCTGAATCGCCTGATTTCTTAGAATCTTGATTTTTCTTCTGGGGGTCCTCGACTCCCTTTCGGGTGCAAGATCCGGCCAAGCGCTCAATTCGATCTCGTGCATCTTTGTCGTCTGGATCAAAATAGAGGGCTCGGCAAGAGGCTTCGACCGATTCGCCCTTACGATCCAAAATCTCAGTGCTGCGTGCAATCCGGTTTTCAATGGAAGTTTTCATGCCCAAGCTAGCTTCTGGCACGTTTCGCGCGTAGTCGCCGGTGTAGTGGTCCCGCGATTTGATATACTCGGCATAAGCCTGAGGCATATTCGCCAATCTTAAAAAGTAAAAATCGCCGACTTCGGCATCGACTCGCCAGTGCGTGGGGTTTGAGAGCCGGGCCTTCATTAACTCTTCCAGGGCTTCTGCATTCTTTTTAGACTCAGTGATCCCGCCTTGACGGCGGCCTTCGCGCCACAATAACCAGGCGCTGACGAAATAGGATTCTAGGTCTTGAGGCTCTCGCCGAGAGATTTCACGAAGCGAGCTAACTGCTCGAAAATAATCACCTATTTTCTCATAACACTCGGCCAAATTCCACAAATCTTTGGTGGTTTTCTGGGGCAATTGTTCGCAATTGAGTTTGTCTAAGAAGGACTTGGAATGGCCACTTTTCGCAGCTGCATTTTCTTCATGGTTAGAAAGATTTTCTTCTTCGCTGGAAGTTTTGCTTTGATCGGTGATTTTTTTTTCAGGCGCCGCGGGGGCTGCCTCTGGGGCCGCTTTGATAATATTGACTTTGACTGCAGGGTGGGGATTTTCTTTTTTCTGCTTGGCTGATGGCTTCGAAGCTGACTTTGGGCTGCTCGCCTCTACCGCGCTCGAAGTCAAAAACAGCTGAGTCGTCATGACGAAAAAAAGTGCTGGAACCTGGGCCCACCGTTGAAACTGAAGACCGTTCATAGAAGCTCCAGTTTAGACGAGATTTAACATCCCGCACGAATTACAGAGAAATTTTTGCTTCTTCTTGAAGAAATTGGGCATTTTAACGTATCGTGTAAGACACATGAGTTTTTGGAATTCCTTAAAGGGTGTCTTAAGTAACGATATCGCAATTGACCTGGGGACCGCTAACACCCTGGTTTACGTAAAAGGTTTGGGTATCGTTGTAAACGAACCTAGTGTAGTGGCGATCTTGCGCGATTCGCGTGGCCAGAAAAAAGTCATCGAAGTGGGGCACGCTGCAAAACAAATGTTGGGAAAAACTCCCGGCAACATTCAAGCCATTCGTCCGTTAAAAGACGGCGTCATCGCCGACTTCGAAGTCACTCAAGTGATGATTCGCCAATTAATTAATAAAGCGCAGCAAAAGAAAACTTTGTTTCGCCCACGTATCATGATTTGCATTCCTTACGGAATCACTGAAGTAGAAAAACGCGCAGTGAAAGAAGCGGCGTTGTCCGCTTCGGCTCGCGAAGTTTATTTGATCGAAGAGCCTATGGCTGCGGCCATTGGCGCGGGACTTCCGATCACTGAGTCTAGCGGCAACATGGTCATCGACATTGGTGGTGGAACCACTGATGTGGCGGTGATTTCTTTGGGCGGCATCGTGTTCTCGAAATCAGTTCGAGTCGGTGGCGACAAAATGAACGAATCAATTTTGAATTACATTCGTCGTAAATATAATTTGGCGATCGGCGAGCGCACTGCCGAGATGATTAAAATCGCGATCGGCAACGCGTATCCTTCGGGCAAAGAAACTTCGATGGAAGTGAAGGGTCGCGATTTGTTGGCCGGCGTTCCGAAAACCATTGAAGTGAGCTCTGATGAAATTCGTGAAGCGCTTTCTGAAACCGTGAACGGAATTGTTGAAGCGGTGAAAGTAACTTTAGAAAGAACTCCGCCAGAACTCGCAGCTGACATTGTTGATAAAGGTATCGTGATGACCGGTGGCGGATCGCTGCTGCGAAATCTGGATGTCTTATTGCGCGAAGAAACTGGGCTGCCGGTCTTCTTAAGTGAAGACCCCTTGTCGGCGGTGGCTTTGGGCGCAGGTTTGGCCTTAGAAAACCTGGATCTGCTTAAAGGTGTTACGATCGATTGATCGCCGTGGTGTTACAATCGATTAATCGGTCTGCTTCCAGAATCAGTTAATCTCACTAATTTTTTCTCTATAAAATAGCCAAAGTAGCTAAAATCTAAGTTATTTTTGAACCAGCCCCCCTTTTTTTGGGGGCTCATAAATCCAGTACAGACCTATTAAGTTAGCACGGCGCATTATTGGATGTATCTCCCTACCTATGCGATTGGCAATCAGGGGTGATGCTGATTCTTTTAGGGTTGGGACCCTTCGCTTCTCAAATTTTTATAAATACAGCTTATTTAATAGAATATTTATAGTTCTTGGGCTCTTCGCCCCATTTTTAATCATTCAGAATGCTGATGCGGTCAAACTAAGTTGCAGCACCCGCTTGTCGCCTGCGAGCGTTGAAGCCCAAGTCGTCAAAGTTTCCGAGCTTACGAATCCTGAAGTTGGATCGATCTTCGAAAATTACCCACAAATTAAAAAAGGAATGCTCGAACAGCTGGCGCTGGTTCGTCGAACCACCATTGAGATCAATTCGATGCCAAGTGGCGTGATGTCACCCGAACAAATTTTTTCTCGGGGCATGAGCTTACGTAAACAAATTGTGTTGAGTCTTCGCGATTATCGTATCAATTGCCAAGCTTGCGAGCCCTTTCAGAGAGAAGTCGACCAGATATTAGGTCGAATCGAGGCCCTCACTCTGGTGTTGGAGTTAAAACGCGAAGAAGAAATCGGCAAAATCAGCGAGAACTTGAGTGGCCATTATGGTGGCCAAGTCATTCGTAATTTAGTGGGCGATATCTTGGGTCAAGTCACAGAGCTTTATGGTTTCGGAATGCTCAACAATCCACGACGGGGAATTAAGATGGGCCCTTATTTGGCGACGCTTTTTCACGCCCCTCCCAGAAGCGTTCGAGACACCTTTAAAGACCGAGGCATTGAAGTTCGGATGTTGGACAAAGAAATCGATTTGATGACCAATAGCGATCGTGTTTGGGTCGAGGTCAAAGCCTTCGATGTTGAAAGCCCGGGAACTTCTTGGCGTTTTAAATTGATCTCGCAAATGAACGATCACTTGATGCTGATGAAGCGCTTGTCGGTTGGAATTACTTACGCTTCGGGGACTTCTCAACAGCGATTGGTCGTCGGTAACGGCCAAAAGCTTCGTTATTTCTTTTTGGGCTCGCTGCCTGCTGATTTAAGGGATGAGCTGGTCGCCGCCGCTAAAAGCGAGCTTGAGGCCTTAAACAAGGCCTATGGTGGCCAGGCTCTGAGCGTTGAATTCGCGAGCATTCCTTTGCAGTAATTTTTGCTCAAAGATTTCTACTCGTATTCTTTTCTCTTAATCTTTTCTCTTAATCTTTTCTCTTAATCTTTTCTCTTATGCTTTTCTCAAAAGCACTTTTGTTCTTTTAAATCATGCGACAGGCGAATTAAGGGCATAAGCCTTCAAAGTCAGACATCTTTTCTTGACTCTTAATGGCAGCAATGTGAGACCCAGTGCGTAATACGAAACGGGGGTATTCCTTGGTACAAAATTTGGAACAAAAATCGGCACAAAAATTAGGACGAAAACTTAGAATTATTATCCAACACTCCTTGGTCTTTATACTGATGCTAATGTTTGCGCCGCTTGGGCACTCGCAAAACGTGGGGAGCAGTGAAGCCACCGATGTTTTGGACGAAACCACCCTTCACTCGACGCCCATTGCAAAAATTTACATGGCGCGAGTTCTTTTAGAGAATCATGAAAATTGGGCTGAAGCCTACGAATTGCTTCGCGATGTTTTGAAAAATCACCGCGAGGAAATGAACTCGATTGTTTATAAAAAAATCGATCGCGCCGCAAAACAAGTGGCTCGCTATCTGCCCGAAACTTACATCCGACAAAAGGTAAATGCCCGTCATTTAATTCGCCCGTTTTTAGAAGCCCAATATTTGCTGAATGAAGCTTTGATGGATTGGCGGGTCGCTCTCAATAACTCGTCTGATTCTGAAACCGTTTTTGTTGAAAAGCTTTTGCAAAGTTATTTTTTTCCGGGATTCGAAGACCGCGGAATGATCATGTATCCCGATCAAACCAGTTATGCTTTCGACATTTTTGCTTTGACTCCGGAAAACGTACAGCGCGCCCGTCGCCATACGTCGACCGATAAAGATCCACGCCAAGGTGGCTATAACAATCGATATCCCACTTCTCCTTCGACCGGAATCCCCGGTGGCAGTGGTGGTGGCTCTCCTTATATTCCGCGACCGCCGGGAGTTCCGGGAACCAATCCGACTCCGGTACCACCCTTTGTTCCGCCCGGTGGTGGCAGCAGCGGTGGCACGGTCGGTGGGGGCACGCCGGTCAGTCCGTGGCCGCGTCCTCCGGGATCGGGCGTCGGCCGAGGTCCAGTTGATTGGGACAATCCCGCTTTCAATATGAAATTATACAAAGCCAATGGCTTTATCGATGACGCTCTTCAATCGGGCGTTGATTTGGGCGACATCACTGAAGAAGTCGTTCGAATCATCAAGCAATTTAAAATTGATGATCGAGTGACCAACCGTTACCTCGAGCAAGCGCTGATGATGCAATCGATTGCCGATCCGGGATCGATTTTATTTGATCCACAATTGCAAGAATTTTTGAAAGGCGTTCGATTGACCGTTTACCTGGGAGATATGCCTGCGAATTCAGCCAATGAATGGGATCTTTTGAAAGACGTGCTCAGCGAAAAGCTGGTGACTCGCGATAAGGAAGGCAACGTTCGCATTAAAATGTCGGGACTGGTTGGCGAACAACGCCCCGGCACTCAAGAAGGTTTGGAAATTCGCTTGCAGCAAGTTCAAGGCGGCGAGCGCCAAGCGCTTTATGTGATTTCAGGAATTGCGGGTCCGGATTTGTTGCGACTGCGGCTCTTCATGTCGATGGCCACCATTTTTAGAGACTGGGACAAAGGCACCGCGATGGCGCGTACCGCTGCCGGGGTGATTTCCCAAACTCAGACTTATATTTATTTGGCGAAGATGGGGAAACTCGTCATTGATTTCTCGAAAATCGGCGCCCGTGATGCGGGTCGAGTTTTGATGTGGATGATTCGAATCGTTTATTACACGATCGAAGCTTTCCCCGGAATTAAACCTCAATCGATCAATCAAATTCGCGAACTTTTGCGAACCGCTGCCCTCACCATTTCGCGAGGTGGGGTTGAGAAATTTACTAAGTTCTATCAGTGGATGAATCCCCGTGTTCAGCAGACTTTCAATTACGTTAAGAATCAGAAGTACATTAAAAACGGCGCGGCCGCTAATGGACTTTTGGTCTTGGCTTTGGCTGCAGAGACTTTCATCATTGCGACTCAATACAAGCACGCAAAAAATGCCGATGAAAAATACGAAGTGTGGCAAGAAGGTGCTTCGCGCTTGGGTGCGACGCTGACTTACGCATTGCCCGTGGTTGGTATGGGCGCGGCCATTGTGGACTTGGCGCACAATTATTTGAAATTACCTTTTGAAACTGCGGATGCCTTCCGGGCTTACCGTCGTGGCGTCGAAAATTGGGCTTACAAACATTATTCTGGAATGAACAAAATGGAATTTGATTTGTTTGATTTGCAGATGAGTTTGAACTTGCCGCGAAATCCGTTCTACATCGAGCGCTACGCCAAGCAGGTCACAACCCTAGAGCAAGCTCGCCAAAACATGGTTGAACTCGACCAGCAAATTCAAGACATCTCGTCGCGCTATTTGATTTTGCTTTACGTGGCTCACAATCGAATTGCTCCGACACGCCAAAACATTTTTGGCCGTAAACAAGAAGTTTACATGACCGAATTTGCCGGCAACTACAATTCTTACACTCGAACCCGTGCACTGCTTTTGGAGTCAATGGTGAGATTAAAGGACGACAAGACTCCGCCGAAGGACGACCTTTTTCCGATCCCTGGAGATCCGAATTCAAAAGAAGCAGCCAAGGCGCCACCGGTTCAAAATCAAACTCCGACGAATGGCGCTCCGACAATTGGGCCCTTCTTGCCTCCGGCTCCCCAGGTTCCGACTCCGAGTCCCGTGATTCCCCCAGCAACGGTAAAGGTCTCGCCGACTAATCCGAGCAATTCTGCTCCGGTTGTGGTGATTCCGTTTGTGCCGGTTCAACCCGGTTCAAAGGCCGCGGTGAAAGTTGCTGAACCAGCAGCGACCGTCAAGGCCACACCCGCAACTCGGGATTTACCGCGCAGCAAAATTCCAACACCGCCTCCAGCGAAAGCTAAATCCAAAGTTAAAGCGGCGCCTGCAGTTGTTAAAAAAGTTCCGGTGACTAAACCTCCGGTCTCTACAACTTTGCCGCCTCTTAAGGCTGGAAACAGTCCGAACCCGAATTCAAACACCAATTCTGGATCGACTCCGATTCCGCCATTCAGTCCGCCTGCAAGCAATCCGGGGACAGGAAACGGCGAAGTGAATTTGCCAGGGAAGGGCCCGACCAGCCAAATGCGCCTGGCTTCTGAATTTTTGCTTAGTGCTTAGCTAAAAATTTAGGCTAGGTGCAAAAGTTTCTTGTCTGTTTGAAAAGCTTGGAGGCAAATATCAGCCTTCAAGCTTTTTTTCTTTTGGGAACGTTGTTGTTCCAAAATCAAATAATTTAAATCGTCTAATAGTTCAGAGTCCGGAGTGGGAATGGGCGAAGCCGATTCTTCTGCGGATTCATGACTCAGTTCTAAGTTGATCTCGCGGAAAAATTCAGCGATCGAGTCGGTGGGATTCCAACTTGCGCCCATCAAGAAAAATCGCTGTCCTGGTTTCATTTGCGAAGCGTATTTCAAGTTCTTGAGGTTCAACTGATCGATCGCCGAAAAGGGCAAGTGCTTTAAAGCTGCGGGATTTTTAACGTAATGGTCCAGTGAATCGCAGTGAAAATTTTCCCAACGATTTTTTTCTTGAGAGCGGATTACGGGGGGCGGAAAGCCAAAACCAATCGACTCTAAGCTCAGTCGGCTCATATCGAGTCGACGAATCATCAGTCGTAAATTTCCGGTGTTGTCTTGGTTTAAATTTTTAACGGTGCTCAGCAGTTCCTGAAAAACCACTTCGATGTCCCCTTTGGCATGGGCGGATAATATTTTTTGGCTTTGCAGGGTCATAAAGGTTTGGGTGACGAGCGATGCCAATCCAAAGTTTGAAGTCCAGCTCTGCAGAATCCACAAAATCCGGTTATTTTCCGAAGGAATCAAATCGTAAAACTCGCTCGAAAGTTCGCGGGCTGAAATGTATTTGGCGAAAGTTTCCAATCCGTGAAATTTGGGCAATCGATTGGGCATCAAAAGGGCTTGGACCGAACGCGCCATTTTTAATTCTTCTTCGGTGCTTTTCAGCAATTCGCGCAAGCGGCCTTCCAAAAGATCGAGTTTGACTTTTAAATTTTTCAGATTTTCATCGCTCATAAATTAGAACACATGCTTATGCTGATCCCCTAAACTTATTCTCAGAGCGAGTGCCTAAAAAGGCAAGAGTCAAAGAAACCAGGCCGTCAGCCCATCGTCCATTGGGTCATTGGAACGTTGCCACGGCTGGTAGTCGGCCTCTTTTTTGAGTTGAGTGCTGATGCTTTGGCATTCTTCGGGATCAATCGAGCAAACCGAAATCAACGCTGATTTAAATTTTAGTTTGGGTAACTCGGCCAAAATTTTATTTTGAATCGATTTTAAGCCCTCAATTCGCGAGCCCAAATCTTCGCCTAAGAGATCTGGCCGCGAGGCCAAAGTGCCGCTCCCCGAACAGGGCAAGTCGATTAAAAGCAGATCCCATTCTTGGTCTACAATGGATGCGGGCAGTGTCTCTTCACCGACGCTTAGTAAAAGCGTTTCAATCGATTCTTGAATGCCAAAGCGCTTGATATTTTCTTTGAGACGTTGCATCCGCGAATGTTTCTGTTCAACTGCAACCGCGCTGACGGAGCCGACACTTTTTTGGGCCTGAAAGATAGACCAAAGAAGTTTGGCGCCCGGGGCTGCGCAAAAATCCAAAATTTTAATTTGAGATTTATTTTGCATCGGAAAATTTTCAAAATAATGCTGCATCAAATTTGCGGAGCCAGAGTTCATGGCTTGAAGTGGAGATTCTGATTTTAAAAAAACTTGGCTTTCGAGCTTTTGATAATTCAAGCTGGAATCAAAGGCCCAAATTCCGGGGCTGGGACGTTGGAGCAGCGTTTTGCCAAGATGATCGATGATCGACGGATTTTTAGCCCATCGTTTGCGAAGCGCAGGGTTTAATAAGAGCGCGGGATTCTCGGCTAATTTTTTTAGCTGCTGGTTTTTTTCACGAACCAAACTACGGCAATATGCATTCAACACTCTGACCAAAGGCTCAGCTAATTCTTTTTTACTGGCCTCTACAATTTCGTGAGCGATGACTTCACTAGGAATCTGATCGCGGCTTAAAAGCGAAGAGTAGGCAATTAAACAGTAATCTTTGAGAATTAATGACTTCGGTTCCTTTTTAAAAAAAACTCGCGCAAAATTTTCTTGAGCTTCCGAGTAACGATAGGCCATGAAAAGAAAGTCGCGAGCGCCACCGGAAAATTGAGTGCTCGAAGCATCCAACAAATCATCGAGGTGCAAAGATTTAGAGCGGGTGTTCTTCTGGCGATGGCCCGGAAGGACTTCGACCGCTTGTAAGATATCGTTGATTAATGCGCCCATTGCTCCAGCTGACCTTCGCAGATTTTAGGGGTGGCTCTCAAGATTATTTCGCTAGGAATCTTTACGGTGAATTGAGGGTTGGATTTTTCACTACGAGGTTGGTCCATCCACCAGCTAATGTGACAGTCCACCCAAACTGGCAGAGCAGCCATTTTAGCCAAACCATCGGGCCTAGGCACTTCGACGCCCTTTAATATTTGTTGAATCCAATTTTCCCAGGAACCTAAGGGCAAGGAATTCTCAGGAATTGAGCTTTGTGAAAAAGCAGCAAGCTGAACAAAGAATAGAATGAATAGTAATCGACATAAACCAGCGCGATTAAACATCGCTGTCGTCGTCAGAAATTGACGGAGCCATCCCACTCCCGGGAAGGGGTTCGCGATTTTCAAAAGAAGGACTGATGGGAGTTTGTCCCTTAATGCTAAGCCCGCCTTTTTCCAAAGCTCGCAATAATTTTTGATTGGCGCGCGAGAGCCGAATATTTTTGGTTTCTAATATCACCAAACTCACGATGAAGAAAATGCTGGCGATCAGCGCACCAATCAAAACACAGCTTGCTAAAATCAACCATTTTGGTTGAGCTTCGGTGTCGACCCCAAAGAGCGCGACGGTCATTGGTTCTTGATTTTGGCCAATGATCACAACGAGCACAGCCAAAATTGTAAAAGTGAAGAGAACCCATAGTCCAAGCTTTATCCAACGCATCTTAACTCATCATAACTTTGCGAAGCTCGGCTGCAAAGGTCGCAAAAAAAGGTTTCAGCTTCCGGTAAATTGTCACATTGTGAGACGGAGCCGCTTTGATTTCGGCCAAGAGCGGCATGAAGTTTGTGTCGCCATTCCATCTCGGGACCACGTGCCAGTGGATGTGCTCGGGGATTCCTGCGCCTGCGCTGCGGCCAATGTTCATGCCGATATTAAAGCCATGTGGCTTATAAGCTTTCTTCAAGTATCGAAGGCACAGGCTCAAGGCTGAGTGGACGGCGAGTAATTCCCGGCCAGTAAGTTTCTCAGGGCTGTCGACTTTTTGACGGGGAATCACCATTAAATGACCGGGGTTGTATGGAAAACGATTGAGCACCACGAAGACATCGTCGTTTACAAAAAGTACCAATGTCTTTTCACTGGCGCCTTTTTTAGGCAACTCGGTGAAGGGCTCAAATTTTTTTTTGCGGGCTGAAGTTTTTCCTTCGCGCTTTTTTTGATCTTCGATCCATTCGCCACGCCAAGGCGCCCACAAAACTTTAGTCATTAGCGAGCTTTTCCCGAAAACCAATGTTGGGGCAAAAGATAGGGAACTCCAGCTTCAACGCCGCTCGAGAGCATGGGGAGAAATGCTTTTACTGCATCGAGCATTTCAGATTTTGCAGGATCGCCGTGATAGCGCAGGTCTTGCAAAAAATCTTTAAGTTGATTGGGTTCTGCTCCCCAGCGTTCGGGTTTGGGTTTTTTAATTTGAGCCATTTCTGCGGCCAATTCGATGGCGCGATCTTCGCCGCCTAATTCGTCGACAAAGCCCAGTGCTTTGGCTTGGGCACCCGAAAGAATTCTTCCATCTGCATAATTTTCAACAATTTCGGTGCTCATTTGCGGCCGTCCTTTTTTGATGGCTTCTTTGAATTGGCTGTGAATTTCGGTGACCATGGTTTGTAGCAGATTTCGCTCATCTTCGGTCATGGCCCGAGATTCCGATCCGATGTCTTTAAACTTGCCTGATTTAATATTGAAGGGCGCAAGTTTGGCCCAAGCATAAAGGTCCTTTAAATTCATAAAGGGCATGATGACTCCTATCGAGCCGGTCATGGTTCCGGGATTGCTCACAATTTTTTCGCAGGCTGCGCCGATGTAATAACCGCCACTAGCCGCAACTGAATCAAAGGAACAAACAATTTTCTTTTTCTCACGGAGCTTAAGCAGCCGATCGTAAATTTCTTGCGAGGGAGCCACTGCGCCGCCCGGCGAGTTCACGTGGACCACGATCGCTTTGATGTTTTTGTCTTCTTCTATTTCTTTCAGCTCATCGAGCGTTTTGCGGGCGCTCATGATCACGCCTTCAATGTCGATGATCGCGATGTTAGCGTCTGAAGAACCGCCACTGAAAAGCGCCATCGCGCCTCCGCCTTTAGATTCGTTTTTTCCGGAACCGAAAGCAACTTGGTAAGCCAATTTCACGGACCGGTAGGTGGCAAAGCCAAATGCCAGAGCCAAGAGACAACCAATGCCAAAAACCCAAAGTAATTTACGACGATCATTCATGCTTTTCTTTTATCAGGTTTGGCGCTTACACGAAAAGTGTTCTGGAAATATTTGCGTTTTTCGAATCTGTTAAAGACGTTAAATTCCTGCTTTTATAACTTCTTTAGCTAAATAATCAGAGAAAAAGTTATTGAAGGCAGCCGATGGATGGCCCTCGTCCTCGATTTCGGGTCGTTGAGTCATGATTTGATTTAATTTCCACTGACTAAAGTCCAAAGTGGAAATCTGGGCTTGATTGAGTCGGTGACTGATCTCGCTAATTAAAGGACTTTCCCCTTTAAACGGTGGCGGGAGCACGACTAAAAATTTATTTAAACTTAGTTGTTTCCTCAAATTTTTTTCAATTCCTCTGAGGGCGGAAATTAGGAAATCAAAATCTGAATCGCGGTACCAAGGAAACCAATCGATACCAAGCCAATTAAAAAGACTTATTTGGCCCCACCAAATATGTAATTTAAATTGCTTCGATTCTTTTAAGCTAAGGTGATGATCTATTAAATCATCATTCGAAGAATTGGGTGAAAGCCAAGGCTTGTAAATTAAGAAAGGGTGGACTCTTAGCCAATTGCTTCGTGTTACGAGACGGGCAAGATGAAAATCCCAAAGAAAATAAAGTGCTGAACCTGACTCTTCTTTTATTTCCGTCGGGAGTTTTCGATATTTACTGATTTTCCAGGCGATCGCCGGAGACCCCGCCGGAACTCCGTAATTATAGATCGCCCGAGTGGTGATTTTTTGAGCCATTTTCCATGGCAAAGTGTCTTCATCATCAAGCCCCTCTCCAAAAATATAAGAACAGCCTAGAAAAATTAAAAATTCTTTTCGCAATTTAGTGTGGGATTGTTGTACCAATCTCCGGCCAACCGAATCGATTCGAGTACGAGCTTGATAAATAATTTTATCGCCTCGTTTGGCAATCGAGATAAAATCCTGGTTAGGCATAAGTAGAAAGTTTGAGCTAAAGATCTTTTTTCCTGGGGGATATTTTAAACTGAAATCAAGGGGTGAGTGATCATTTGATTTTTTGCTATTGGTATATTGATGAAATCCGGCATTGGTCACTTCTGGCGCTGCGACTAGTGTGTTGAAAGACGATTGGGAAGTCTGAGCATGAGAAATCCCATAGCCTGATCGAATAAGTAAGTCATCGATCCACGAATGATTGTTGAGCGGATTTGGTTGCCAAATGCGGATGATAATTTCAATCAAAAGTAAAAATAAAATAGGTGTTGTTCCAAGAGTTAATATTTTAAAAAATATAATTCGTAAGCTGGTTACGGAATTTTTCTTGGAGACCATGTGATGAGATTAATTTTATCGAGGTATCTTTCGAAAGCAACTTCGTTGTTCATAAGCAAGTGGCTAAAAAACAAAAAGCCCGGCGGCCAAATGGCTGCCGGGCTTTTTAAATAATAACGATTGATCGAACTTATTCTTCAGAAGCCGGCTGTTTTTCAGCAGACGAGCCGAACATTCCCAATTTCTTGGCCAGTTCAGGGCTGATCGAATCCGCGATCGACGAGCGTGACGATTCGGCTTGGCGGCTTCGGAAGCCTTCCAGGTTTTCTCGTTCTTCGCGCTTCGACAACGACTTCACGCTCAAGCTGATCTTGCGATCTTTTTGATCGATGTTGACGATTTCGACTTTGATCTTGTCGCCAACTTTAACAACCGCTTCAGGGTGCATGATGCGCTCGTCGGACAGTTCAGAAATGTGAACCATGCCTTCAACGCCTTCAGACATCTCTACGAATGCTCCGAAGTTAGCAAGCTTGGTAACGGTGCCTTCCACGACGGTTCCAGTTGGGTGAGTGTCAACGTAGTTAGCCCAAGGATCGCGGCTCAGGTTTTTGATCGACAAGGAAATACGTTCATTGCCTTTGTCGATGTTCATAACCATGGCTTCAACTTCATTGCCCTTTTCGAACAATTGTTTTGGATGAGTGACCTTTTGATCCCAGCTCAAGTCAGAGACGTGAACCAAGCCGTCGATGCCTTCTTCGATCTCAACAAAGATGCCGAAGTCAGTGACGTTTTTGATGGTGCCTTTAACTTTAGTGCCAGTGGGATATTTGAATTCCAGTGAATCCCAAGGATTCGCGCTGATTTGTTTTAATCCCAAGCTCATTCGACGATTGTCGTGATCGATGTCCAAGATAACTGCTTCAGTCGTTTGATCGACTTCCAAAAGTTTTCGGGGATCTTTCACTCGTTGAGTCCAGCTCATTTCGGAAACGTGAATCAGACCTTCGATGCCGGGTTCCACTTCAATGAAAGCGCCGTAATCAGTGATGCTGACCACTTTACCGTTGGTGCGTTGGCCAACAAAGAATCGATCAGAAACATTTGCCCATGGATCAGGAAGCGTTTGCTTCATGCCCAAAGACACGCGTTCTTTTTCAGAATCAAATTTTAATACGCGAACGTTCACTTCAGCGCCGACTTTAAGAATGTCGCTTGGGTGCTTGATGCGACCCCAAGAAATGTCGGTGATGTGCAACAATCCGTCGACGCCACCCAAATCAATGAAGGCGCCGTAGTCGGTGATGTTTTTAACAAGACCACGAACGATCGCGCCCACTTTGAGTTGTTTAAGAGTCGAGGTTTTTAATGAATCGCGTTCAGTTTCAACAACTGCACGACGAGATAAAACGACGTTGCCGCGTTTACGGTTGTACTTCAAAACTTTGAAGCGAAGAGTTTGGCCCATGAACTGGTCCAAATTCTTCAGAGGACGAACATCGACTTGGCTACCAGGCAAGAAAGCCTTGATGCCGATGTCGACCATGAGTCCGCCCTTCACAACTTCGGTGACGACGCCTTCAATGATTTCGTTCTTTTCGCAAACCGCTGCGATTTCGTCCCAAGCGCGATGCATGTCCGCCTTGTTTTTAGAAAGCGTAATGAGACCGTTTGCATTCTCCATACGCTCGATGATGACTTGAATTTCATCGCCGACATTAATTTCAAGAGTGCCGTCGGCTAATCGGAATTGAGATGTGGGAACTTCGCCTTCGGCTTTGTGTCCTACATCGACGAGTACTTTGTCCGGGGTGATGGCAACGACTTTACCAGTGATCAGTTGACCTTCATTGCTGGTGTCGGTTGCTTCGAGAGATTGCTCGAACATTTCTTCAAAAGAGCTTTTCGCTCCGGGTTCTTCATCTGGATCTCTAAAGGTTTTGATGGTGCCCCCGCCCGCAAATGGGTTCGATCCCTCAAGTAGCTTCAGAAAACTAGAATTATTTAAGTTATTGATTTGGGTCATGAATTGATTTTTTTACTCCTCCTTCTTGCGGGTTAAAGATTCTGCCTGCAAAAATCGTGAAACTTCCGGAAAACTAAGGAAGTTTTCTCAGTGAGTCAAGCATTCGCTTGCTGGGGAGTGGATCAAAAAAAATGGAAAAAAGGAACCGCGGTCGAGAGCTTCAAACTCTCGACCGCGGTCTCAAATTTTAAATGCAATCGCCTGAGGGTCGGCCGTCGCCGAAGATCAGGGTACTACACGGCGTGAACGCGCCTCCCGGCGCCTCAACCCGTGCTGTCGTTAAGGCGGCCCCGAGGAGTAATGCGAACCAAATTCAAGAAGAGGAAATCTCGTCTGAATCTTTTTTCGAATACGTACAGGTTTGAAGTACATGCATCCTCCTAAGGATCAATTTGCCTAGCCGGGACCATTCCCATAAGGCAAAAATCGGTTCAATTAAGCGGCCTTAGCTCGGCCAGGTATCTTTCTTTTAAACTGCGCAGTTGGAATTGAAGTGGGGACGGCGCTGGTCCAAAGTGCATCTTCAATGGGTTTCTCGATGGGAGCGGGCGGGGGGCTAAGGCTCTTTGAATGAGCAAAATCATACGCCCGACCGAAGGCCTCTAAGAAGGCGTCTTTGCGAAGTGGCTTTTCGAGAATATCAAAACCTTGCGGCAGCGATTCTTTGATTTGCCGACGAAGTTTACTAGTGGCCATCCCAGTCACTGGCACAATTCCCATATTGGGATAGTGAGTTCGAAAGTGGCGGATCAAATCGGCACCGTTCACTTGAGGTAGCAGAATATCTACCACCGCGATGCGGACCGACGATAAGTCGCCGGTTAACAGACTCCAGCCGCTCTCAAGTTTCAGTGTTTGAAACGAGACCGACTTTTCTTGGCTAAATTGTTGGATGTATCTTTGGATCAAGGCCGACATGAGTTCTTCGTCTTCGATCACTAGAACTTCGGCTTTCGCCAGTTCCAGTCCCCGATTAGGGCTAAAGATTGATTTAGGCTGCATCTCCATCACACTGCTCAAGACGCTTGGCCCCTTCTACTAACGCACTGCATAACACTAGAATATCGTTTTCTTCCGCTCATGTGTGTAAAGTTTAATTTAAGAGTTTTGGATGATCGAAATACAAGCCAACCGCGAAGAAAAGACCTTTAAAAGAAAATCGCGGCGATCTTCACCCATTCTTAACCAAGATTTTCAGGCTTTGGTTGCCGAAATTTGCAAACTAGCTCCAGAGTTTGAGCTCATAGATCCCTCTAAAATCGTGGTTTCGGTGTCTCGGTCTAAGAGCTTGGGGAAAACGGGGACCTGGGCCTATGTCACGCCCCTTAGATACATCGGCGGCGCGAAAAGTCGGCAGGGTGTTCGTCGCGGGGTGCGTGGTGTTTATCAATACTTAAGCGCTGGAATTGAAAAGCATCATCCGGAAGCGCTTTATCTGATGACTTTTTTAATTCCGCGATTTTTTTATCTCAGTTTTCAAGAGCGAATCGAAACCATTGTGCACGAGATTTATCACATTCATCCAGAATTTCGCGGAGATCTAAGGCGTTTTGCCAAGCCCCATATTCATCACGGACCGACTCCGGCAGCTTTCCGAGCCCGAGTTCGGGAGATCACTCAGGGTGTTTTGCAGAGAGCTCCGGAGTTGGCGAATCATCCGTTATTAAATAATAAACAAGATCAATTTATGGAATATCGAAGCCGTCGCTTCTCGATTCCCAGGCGAATTTTTGTGGGTGAGTCGTTGGTGGATAGGGCTTTCGGCCAGGCCCTTATAAAGCCTCGTGTTAAACCCCAAGCTAAGCGTCCGCAACATCCGCGATTTTTGGAGCGTTTTTTACGAAGTCTCTTCGTGGCTTCATGGTTATTGGCGGTGGCGCCGGTTCACGCCCAGGATTTTTTAATTGAAGACGACACTCCGCCAGAAGGCGCACCCTTGCCGCCCGAGCCTGACGTTCAAAGTTCTGAAAAATTAGAAGACGCGCGATTTATGGGTGCTGGCGATCAAAGTATCTCCAGCATTTTGCCTAAGCGATTTTTAGTGACCGTAAGAGGTATGGAAGAACCGGCCTTGCGCCCGGCGCCGGGTGAAGCATCTCCGGAAATTTTTCCGGTGAAGCCTGACGATGTTTTTTTCTTGGCCGGCGACGATCCCTCAAAAGAGTGGGCCTTCTTGCAGACTCGTCGAAAAAGCGGCTGGGTTCGAAAGCGCTACGTTAAACCGCTGCGACCGCTCCCGGTTCCCGGTGAAAACATGGCGGCGAGAAATTCCGAAAGTCTGAGTGGCTCGACCAATTTTTCGGGAACCTTAATTGATGGTGATGCGGCCATTGATCCGAGCAAACGCTTTGTGGGGCGCGACGGAGATTTGCAAAACATCGACGGCAGTCATCTGGATGGTCTCAATGCCGGGTTTGATTTGGTCACGGCATTGGAGCCTGGACAATTTTACATGGAACCCAATCCATTGGCTCAAAAATACGGGTTGATCGAAGCCGGTGATCAAGTCACCTTTTTGAAAAAAGATTCGTCGGGTAACTGGGCTCGTATTCGTTTGGAAATCACTGGCGAAGAAGGTTGGTATCCGGCCGGTTGGTTACGCACGAATCGATTGTCGGTGTTCAAAGCGCCCTCGCGATTTGGTCGAGTCGGAATTGATTTTGATGTGGGCTATGGCAACCAAGGCAATAATTTAGGATTTTCGTCGATGCTTGGAATCGACACTCGAATTTCAAATTCTGGTTCGACCCGATTTGAACTGGGCGCGGTGGCTTCCTATTGGAGTGGCGAAGCGTTGACCATTGGAACCTCGGCCTTTTCGGTCAAGTATTTTAACGTTGGCTTTATGCCTCGATATGTTTTGTTTAATGGCGCGGGAAATTTGGCTGGGGCGCTGGAGCTTGGCACGGTTTATCGTTTGCCGATCGGCTCCTTGGCTGGGCTCGATGAAGATGTGGTTTCACAAAATGGTTTGGATAATTTGCTGAAAAGTGGTTTCGCCTTAGTTTTTGGTGCTCGCGTTTATTACGTGTTTTCAAAGCACGTTCAGGTGCAAATTGGTTTTCGCGGTCACTTGAGTTCCACTCAGCCGACGTATTTTGCGATGTCGGGATTTTCGTTTAAATTTTAAAGAGACTGGCGAGCAACGGCCCCAGCATCACCATCAAACACGCTGGTAAAAATAATAAATAAAGTGGGATGAGCATCAGCAGCGACAGTCGAGTAGCTGCGATTGAGTAGTGGGCTAATAATTTTTTCAGCAAGATTTCGCGCTGGCGCTCTAAAAATTGACCCAATCCCAAGCCTCGTGAATGAGCCAGCCAAATTAAATTCCAAGATTTTTGTGCTGATTTTTCTAGGGGGCCGATATTTTTTTTAGCAGTTCTGTTGGGCTCGCTATTTTTTTCTGGATCCAATAAATATTCGGGGATTTTTTTATTCAAACGCTCACGATTTTCTTGAAGGGCTTGTTGAGGGGTTTTTCCGCTTCGTATTTGGCTTTCAAAATTTGAAATGAATTTAAGCCAATCGTGGAACCAGGATTCTCGCAGAAAATGTCGGTAAATTTTCCACTGGCTAAGCGCAGCTATAGCGATCATTAGAAATGCCAAACCATCAGTCACTTGAAAAGGTGCATCGGAAAGCCAGACTCTGAGAATCAAAGCACCTAAAAAAAGAAAGCCACAAATATAACTTTGAGCCACCGCCATCGCGCTGGTTTTTTGAAAGGCCTCGCTGACTTCGACATCGAGTTCGATGCGCGAAATCAAGCTTTGCAAGGCTTGAGCACCAGATAATTGGCCTTCAAGAATTTGGATTTTGATTTCTTGCCACTCACGCGCAAATTCCGCGGGGACTAAAAGTGATCGATCGGGGTTTGCCAGATTCAAAGATTCTTGAAAGGTGAAGCCCGACTGGATCAACGACTTGATGACTTCAAATTGATCGATCAAGTTTCGGCGGTAGGGCATTAAAATTCCTTTTCAATTAGCTAAAATAGGATCGCAAAAAAATGAGTTCTCTTTTGTTGGCTGATGCAGTATTTGGCTGACTCGTCGTTGGCCATTTTTTAGCTGAAGCATGATGACCATGTCCCATGAGTTTTCTATCGACTCGATTTCCATAGATTTTAGTAGCCGGCGGCGATGACTAAGAGATGGGTTGCTTTCATCGTTAGCCAACGCATTAAATCGAAGAATCGCTTCAGGCGCACTCCCTGCGTGAATGGTCGTGGCAAGCCCACGATGGCCAGTGGCCAAGGCTTGATGGATGATCTTGGCTTCACTGCCCCGACATTCACCCAAGATCAATCGTTCGGGTCTCATTCGCAAAGACTCGCGCAGCAAATCGGAAAGCCCCCATTTGGCGCCCTCGCGATAAGCGAAACGATCCACTCGAGTTAGTAAACGAGTTGAGAGTTGATTGGGTACCGGCAACTCTTTGGTGTCTTCTAGCAATATCACCCGACAATTTTCGGGCAACTGTCGCAAAAGCCCAGCTAAAAAACTGCTTTTTCCGGATCCAGTGGCACCAGCGATCATCAGGGATTGGCCCTCGTTAAAGGCTCTCACCACTTGATCCATCTCGACTTTGGATTCAAAAAAAGATGCCAAATTAAAATTGGGCACTTGTTGAATTCGGCGCAGACAAATTTCCGGACCCTCTTCAACAAAAGGTTCAATGCAAACATGAGCGCGAAAAAAAACTCCGGGAAAAAACTCACAAACTGCATCCAAAACCGGAAGGGTCAGCGACAAAGTTTGTGAACTGCTTTCGGCCAGTGCTCGGGCTAGGCTCCAAATTTTTTCGGGCGCACATTCCTGGCTGGGGTGGGGCCCATGCCACTGCGAATGTTTGTAGAAACAATAAAAATTGGGGCGCAGCAAAAGATCTTCGACCGAGGGATCCAGATAACAATCAAGTAATTTTGAATCAGAGATTTTGAATGGATTCATTTTGCACGTCCAAATCGGGAAGTTGCGCTAAGTCGATCCAGCTTGGACGGATTCCAAACCACAAATCGCTGTCATTGGTGTTGCGATCTTTGCTGGAAAAAATCCAGCTTATGACTGGCCACTCTAATAATCCGGGAAGACCACTTCTCGATGCCGAGCTTCGACTTTGAAACATCGAACCCAAAACGGTGGTTTCTTCCATTCGCAAATCAAAACGGCTGCTCAGGAATCTTTTTGTAAGCCCCGGACTTTTCCCGGCACTCAGTCCGAAGTCGGGTTCGCTCAATTCGGCTTTGAATTCGATCGAGATTTCGGATTCGCCTGGAATCAAATCTTTTTGGGGTGTGATTTCAAGAATGAGCCCGTAATTTTTAAAAACCGTCGACAACTCTTTTTCAGTTTTAATTTCTATGGGAAATTCTCCACCACTTTGAAAGCTGACCTTTTCGCCGGGCAAAGTGCGCAAGGTCGGTTGAGCTAAAACTTTGCCGATTCCCAAATTTTCCGCAAAATCAGCGACCAATCCATTGGCCACTCGATTGCTTTCCAATAATTCTTTATAGGAAATTTGCTTAGGCCAATTCATACCAAGCTTAAGCGCTCGAGAGCGTGAAACTTCAAATAGTGTCAGTTGAAATTGGACGGTTCGACCCGGGGTCGCTTGGTTTTCGCGAAATTGTAGCGAGTAAAAGGCCGATAGTGGCCCCAATATTTTTTTGATTCGCGATTGTTGCGAAGAAATACCTTTAATCAAAATTTCTTTTTTGCGATCCACCCAACGACTGCGCAAGATTTGAAAACCTTGCTGCAAGAGTAAGGCTTCTTGTTCTTGCCAAAGCGATGATTGCCGCCACCTTGCATTTTCGCCTACTAATAAATCATCAAAGCCACATTGGGCGCCTTGACTGTCCCACTCACCTTGTTCGGCAATCCATTCCAATCGACCATCGGTTAAAATTTGTAAATTTACATGGGGACATTTGCGCAAAGCTTTAAAGTTTTCGTCAGTGGTGACCACAAATTTTTGGGGATCAACAAGGGTCCACCCTGGGTGGCTGATGCCGCTAGCAAAAAAACTAGTGTTGGGACTGAGACTTCGAATTTGCACGCTTGATCCATTAGTTGATTGAGAAATCCGGGCTTCAACGTGATCAGGATCGGAAATCCATATTTCCGAGGACTTCAATCCAAAGCTTGCCGGATGCTGCGCGTTTAATATCACCATCGACTTAAATAAAAGCGCTTGAAAGGTGCTGGTGATCATGGGCCGACCGTCGCAAGAATCGGGCCAATGAGATGATCAATGCTTTTAACTAATCGCTTTGCGGAAGGAGAAAACTAATTCGACCTTATTTCCATCGTGGCTGACCGAGAAATCCGGTCGCGAGGCTAAGTTTGATAATATGCGCACGTGGCGCGCTGTTTCCACTCGCAAGCCCGTCGAATGATGCATTAAATCTTCGTGGCCCACAAAGGGTTCAAGCAAAGCGGCCCATCCTAGCGCCGGATCTAAATTGCTAAGTGCTTTGGGTCGAATGGGTTCCGCCGCTTTGAGTGAGAAAGTTAAATAAGCTTCGTTTTCTCTGCCGGCTTCAAGGCGAACGCTTAAAGGCGCGGATGCGCTATTTTTTGAAATGATGTCCATGAAATGGAGAAGGGAAGTGCGGAGTTGATTTTTCGGCGCATGAATGGCAAACGTTGCGGCTCCCAAATCATCTTCAAAATGGACTTTCTTTTCCAAGCACAATTCTAATATGATTTGATTCAGCGAAAAAGTTTCCGCGGGCAAAGTCGCAATGGTCTTTTCATCAGCTAGCAAAGATTTTATGTCGTCTTCGAGTGTTTCCATACGCGTTCCAATTTGTCCGAGAAATTTTTCACGCACCAAAACCAGCGATTCATCGCTGCCGTTGAATTGCTTTAGCGCTTCTAAAATTTGGGGCAGCGTTCGAAATTCGTGAAGCAGAATTTGCATCAACCTTTCGCGCGACCAATCCTTGGCGCGTAAGTGATTTAAAGCACGCTCAAGGCTAAATCGTGACTCTTCTAAATTTTTAGAAAGTGCCCAGCGTTCGCAGCCCTGCTTTAAAGTTTGCAGCAAATCATTGGGCTCCCAAGGTTTAGAAATGTAGCGCCAGATTTGTCCGGCATTAATGGCCTCGATCACCGCTTCCAAATCAGCAAATCCGGTAAGCAAAATGCGGGTGGGTTTGGGGTCGATCTTGATCACTTCTTCTAAAAATTTTGAGCCCGACATTTCTGGCATTCGTTGGTCGGACAAAATGCATTCATAGCGCGCGCCTTTTTGGATGCTCTCGAGCGCCGCTACTGGCGTTTCAAAGGCCGTGACCTCAAAGTCTTTGCGCAGAAGGCGACGCAAGGCGTTTAAGTTGTCGACCTCATCGTCGACGATCAATACTTTTGGAAGGGCTTTGCTTGGCATCAGTTTAAGACTCTAAACGATTAATATCTTTCAAGAAAAAAGTCGTTTAGGATTTCTTTGTGCTTCCAGGCAATGGGATCCGGCAGATTCATTTGGTGAAACAATCCGGTTTCTAACGCTACCCCGTTGGCTTTGGGGTTACCTCGACCGCGAGCTAAAAAGACCACACGGACCTTGGCGCCGCCTTCTGAGGGTCTTTCATACGAATAAGCGTGGAATTGGCGGACTAATTCCACGTCGAGTCCAGTGCTTTCATAAACCCGAGCCAAAGCGGCTTCTTCCAAAACTTCGCCAGGAGCCAAGCTTCCGCCCGGCAGTCTCCAGCAATTTTCCGGATCCTTGGTTTTTTGCAGCAAAATCAGTCCCGAGCCCATATCGAGCAAAACATCGACTTGGGTTTCAGTGGTGCCCATTGTTTTAGACGCAACATTAGATTCTACAACAGAGTCATTTTGACCTGAATTCATACCGTGATAATCTCCTCGCACTTATGAGAATTGGTGTACCAAAAGAAATAAAAAATTCAGAGAACAGAGTCGCTATTGTTTTGGCTGGCGTCAAGTCCCTCGTTTTGGCCGGACACGAAGTTCGGGTCCAAGAAAGCGCGGGTTTGGGGTCTGGAATCACCGATGACCAGTACCGGAGTGCCGGTGCTAAGATGGTTCCAACCGCAAAAGACGCTTGGGACGCCGACATGGTCATGAAGGTTAAAGAGCCTCAGGCCGAAGAATTTGGGTTTTTGCGACCCGGCTTAATTCTCTACACTTATTTGCATCTAGCGAACGAACCCGAGCTTGGAAAAGTGCTCGTTAAAAACAAGGTCCGCTCGATTGCCTATGAAACCATTCAATTACCAAACGGCTCTTTGCCGCTCTTAAAGCCAATGAGTGAAGTGGCTGGTCGATTGGCTCCCCAAGTGGGCGCTAATTTGTTGGAAAAACGCAATGGCGGCAGCGGCGTATTGCTGGGGGGCGTGCCCGGTGTGGATCGTGGTCGAGTCACCATCATCGGCGGCGGAGTTTCCGGTATCAATGCGGCAAAAGTCGCCATTGGATTGGGCGCTCAAGTGACCGTAGTCGAGCGCAGTCCCGAGCGCTTGGCTTATTTAGATGACATTTTTAACACCGCGGTTAACACGCGGATGAGTGATCCGGTCAGCATCGAAGAAACCGTCGCCGAAGCCGATTTGGTCGTGGGCGCGGTTTTGGTTCCCGGAGCTAAAGCTCCGCGGCTTGTGACTCGCGAAATGATTAAAAAAATGCGACCAGGTTCGGTCGTAGTCGACATTGCAATCGACCAAGGCGGATGTTTTGAAACCAGCAGGCCAACAACGCATACAAATTCTTCGTACGTCGAAGAAGGCGTGATTCATTATTGCGTGACGAACATGCCGGGCGTTGTTTCTCGAACTTCGACATTCGCGCTGACTAATTCGACTTTGATTTACGGACTGATGATCGCCAATGATTTGGTGGGTTCACTCAAATCAAATCCAGCATTGGCATTGGGTGTGAACACTTGGGATGGACATTGCGTTTATCAACCAGTGGCTCAGGATTTGAAGTTTGATTACGTGCCTCTCGATAAAGTGCTCACAAAATAACGGCGATTAAAATTAGACCGTTGCGGAGGTGAGCTTTGGCTCGACTGTTGATTTGCATCCCGACCTACAACGAAGCTGACAATGTCAGACCTTTGGCTGAAGCCGTTTTTGCTAACACCAGTGAAAATGTAGAAATTCTTTTCATCGATGACGGCAGCCCCGACGGAACTGGAAAATTACTCGACGTGATGACCATGGAAAACCATCGAATCCATGTGATTCATCGCAAGGGAAAATTGGGCTTGGCCACTGCTTATATCCAGGGTTTTCAGTGGGGCATGGCTCGTGGCTATGACTGGATAGCGGAAATGGATTGTGATTTTTCTCACGACCCCAAGCATCTGATAGAAGTCGAAAAATTAATCAAGGCTGATCAATATGATGTGCTTTGTGGAAGCCGGTACGTACCCGGTGGCGGAGTTTCGAATTGGTCCCGGCGACGCTTGCTTTTGTCTAAGTCAGGCTCGGTTTATTCACGCATGATTTTGGGTTTCCCGCTTCATGATTGGACTGGCGGCTTTAATTTTTGGCGAGTCAAAACCTTGGAGCCACTGAAAATCGCTACTGTGAAAAGCAAAGGTTATGCCTTTCAGATTGAATTGAAGTATCGGGCTTTGATACAGACCTTGCGGGTTTTTGAATTTCCCATTGTTTTCCAAGAACGCAGAGCCGGAGTCTCCAAGATGAGCGGCTCGATCGTTAAGGAGGCCGTGATCGGGGTTCTGAACTTGCGGTTAGCTCAACGTGCTGGCAAACTATTTGAGTGAAGATTTATCTTTGGATCTTGGCCGCACTTTTTGTTTTCGAAAGACTTTTCCTCGGACGAATACTTGATTCCCTAAGTGGCGCCAATCCTTCAGTCATTTTTCAAAGTATCCCCTATATTTTTGAAGCGTTGTTGGTGGCAGCTTTCATTGGTCTGCATCGAAAAAAATTACATTTTCGATGGAGGCTTGATTGGCAGTGGGCTTTTTTTGCCTCTCTTAATTTAATTTGCGGAGCCGCCATTTTTCTCTTGGGTGAAAAAATGGGGATGATGATTCCCTTTGATTTTGAGTCCGGTTTATTTGCGCTGCTGCTGATTGTGATCGCGCCGATTCTAGAAGAGTTCTTGTTTCGCGGAATTTTGTGGGAGGTTTCACGCTCACTTTTTCATTCGGTGTTTTTGACACTCTTCACAACTTCTATTCTTTTTTCGCTGGATCATTTTTCAGCCTACTTCGGTGTTAAGGCGATTTTTCAAACTTTTGTTTTGTATTAAACTTTTTACACATTAGTATTTGGACTGATTTGGGGATACGCCCGCTTAAAGCAAAACAGTATTTTTTCGGCGGTTTTGCTGCACATGTTTTTTAATTTTGGCTTTTACGCCGCCGCGAAAACTTATCCGCACACCACAAATCAACAAATGGATCAACAAGTTGAAAGCGCTGATATGGGCGCCGACGAAGACATGCCCGAGCTTCTTTCGGAAACGGGCGAATGGAACGAGTTTAATCAGGCGCTCGAAAAAATTCGAGAGATCAATCCGCCGCCTACTGAACCCAAAGTTGCCAAAACCGTCCCGCGAATTTTAATCGCCGATATGGCGGTGAGTGATGTGGGAATTTTTAAGCGCGACAAAAGCGTTCAAATCTTGATACCTGATTCTAGTAATGGCGCCGCTGATCTGGGCAAAAACTGTGGTGCTAATTTGAAAAAAATTGAAGATTTTTTCTCGGCCTTGCTCGCCAGCCGAGCGCCTCCTTTTGAATTGGACGAGCCCACCGTTCGCAATTTGGAGCAATCGCTTTGGAAAACTCATGGCTATCATGTTTTAGGTTTGGTTCAGGCCGGTTTGCGCAAGAGCCAGGTGATCATGCTTCCTATGCATCCGCCTCCAAGTGTTTTGGATGGAATTAGTGACCATAAAAAATACATCGCTTCCGTGGTGTTGCCGGAAATGGTTTCACTTTATCGAATGGTCCGCGAGCAGCTGCCGGATTTAGTACTCGTTGCAACAAGTGATACCTTTGAAGAAAACGAACGTGATTTGCGTACCGGCGGTTATCAGCCCAATGACGCAAAAATAGCCGCCGAAGAAATCATGGGGGCTTTAATTGGCGCTTGGACCACACTGATTTCTGACTTCCCGCAAGTGCGCTTTGTGGTGCCGGTTGGTAATGGTGGCGCCGATAGCATTGGCGATCGGCTGGAATCACGAATGCTTCGTCATGGGCCGATTCCGGCAGTCTTGCCCTTTGCGAATTTATTGCGAGTGGCGTCGTTTGAAAAACGCAAAGATTCTTGTCTGTCCGCATTTTCCAATTTTGGCGTGGAAGGCAGTGATGTCGCTGCCAAAGGCCGCGAAGTCGAATCTTGGGCACCCTGTGGCGAGCATCCATCAGTTCGCTTGAGCGGAACTTCACAAGCATCGGCTAAAGTTACAAATTATTTAGCGTCGAGTTTAGAAAATGGAATTTCAATTGAAGACGCGCTCAAGAGTTTTCAAAAGGAATCTTGTTTAGAAGATCGAGTGAGCCTGGCAGCGCGGATGCCTGAGCCTTAAAATTTCTGCTAGGAACAAATTTATGAAAAAATATTTTCAAACTTTACGACAATGCTGTTTAAGTTTCCTTGGGCTAATTGTTGGTCTTTTGATGGCGGCTTTGATTTTGGAGGTGGTGGTACGTTTTAGCCGTCTAGATTTGCGTCTACTTCGGTATAATTTATTTTATTCTCCCTATGATAACGAAGTTTATCAGAAATCAGACGATCCCCATCTGATGTATTCGCCGAAACCAAATCGACAGTTTCGTTTCAGTTCAGGAATGCACCCTTTAGACAAGACTCCTTACCCTAGAATTGTGACTATTAATCAATTTGGTTTTAGATCACCCGAATGGCCTGAAAAAAAAGCCCCTGGAATTTTTCGGATTTCTTTTTTGGTGGATCAACAACTTATGGAATTCATGTTACCGATTCGAATACTTATCCTGCAAAGATTCAGACTTTATTAAATAAAAAGCACCCAAAACGTTTTGAGGTTTGGAATGGGGGGATTACAGCTTCTGTGCTTTCCCAGAGCGCGTCGTATGCTGAATATGCTATTAAAAGATTTGATCCTGATTTGATTGTCATTCAAGATTTTGTGAATCAGGGGCGACGACCTTTTTTAAGTAGAGATTTTTCAGTTCCTGACTTTGACCGGGAATCTCTTGAAAATTATTTTAATCGGGACCCAAATTTATATATTGAAAATATTCCATTGTTTCATTTTGAAAACCCAAGATTGGTAGCGATCCATAATAAGTTAGTTGTTGCACTGGCGTCTTACCGGATGATCCAGATTCTTATAAATCATCTGGCGATTCATTTTCAATTTCAATTTCCAAATCATCTGACTAGCTGCTCAGGGGATATAGAAAAATGTCGTAGAATCTTTAAAAAATTTTATGAGCCTGGCCAAAAAATTAATCACAAATCTTTGGCAAATTTAGTAGCTAAGTATCCAAAAATGAATTTTTTGTTATTAGATCCGATACATTCTCATTATTGTGGTCAAGATAATCCAAGTTTTTTAGGGGTTCCGGTGCTCTCGATTTGTTTAAAGGATAAAGGACCAGAGTATTACGTCGCGCATCCACCAGCTTATGTGTTTGGTGGCTATGCAGAGCAATTCGTAGAATATCTTCAGAAACATAGAAATTTTGATAAATAAAAAAAATATCGTTTAAGAGATTTGATTAAAATCACTCGAAAAACAGCACTTCGACTTTTGGCGTTTTACTCAGCTCAATGCCCACGGCTAATCGCTTCGGTTGATAGCGACCCGATTTAGCTAACGATTCTTGATAGAGTTTTAATTGGGCGCGAATTTTCTCTAAACGTTCCGGTTTTTTTAAGGTGCTAATAGAGCTAGTTGTTTTCCAATCAATCACAACCGGCTGACCGCCTTTGGGGAACCAAACTGCGTCGGAAAATCCGCTGAGTCGTTTGCTTTCATCGATGATGAAGAGTCCCAATTCTCGCAACACCCGTCCTTGTTTTAAATCGGGCCAGTATTCTTTTAGTGAGTCTAGTTTGCGCAATTCATTTAGAGCTTGGCGGAAAACGCTTTGATTTTCTGTAATTTTAAGCAGCGCTTCTACGTTCTCACTTTGCCCATCCCATAATTCTAGAACGGCATGGAATTCGTCGCCGATTTCGCTGGATCGTTTTAGCCAATTATTCGCTTGCGGTTTAGCGACGGCTTCTTCTTTGCTTGATTGAGAATCTTCGCTTTCAAGATTTAAAAAACGGCTCACACCCATTCGAAGACTTGCTTTGATCGGAGAGTTTGTGAAATCCGACGAGGCTTGAATCTGGGTCCAATTATCTGGGGCCCGAGTCGCTTCAAGGATGGGAGCTTCCTTTGGATCCAGGCTTCCTTCATCGTCTTCAGCTTCATCAATATTCTCGTGGAGCGAAAACTGCAAAGCGCCACTGCTTCTCTGACTGTTGAAGGATCCTTTAGCATTAAGTTCGATTAAGAAATCATTCCAATAAACGGGTTCAAGAGCAGGCCAGCCAAGCGATCTGAGCGTGGAATTAATGGGAGCTTCATCGCGGTTTTCTGGAGCCGAACGCAAATAAAGCGATAAAAATTCTTTGGACCTTGTGGTCGCCACGTAAAACAAGCGCTTTTGCTCGGCAATTTTGAGTCTTTCGCTTTCCGCAATTCGCGCCAGAAATAACAGGGATCCTCGGCGCTCGCCGCTCGTGGAGTTTTGAAGCGTGAAATTAAAGCCCAGAGAATCTTCGTGCTCGGCAATCTTTGATTGTTGGCTGCCGCGCTTTTCAAATAGTTCGGGCAAGTAAACTGCATCAAATTGCAAACCCTTGGAACCATGAAGAGTCATTAGTTGGATCGGTCGAGCTTGAACCGTGCTTTGTTGCTCGATCGATGTGGCGATGGAAACTTCGGCAGTCTTAGCTTGCTTGCGCAAAATCCAAATGAGATCGGCTAAATCAAGCGTGTATCGATTTTCTCGTTGCAGCAGATTTTTTAAAAACCCGTTCATCGCACTTAGCCAGTGGGCACCCCTTGGAAATCGGCGGCATTCCAAAGTGTTTGAAAAAAGAGCCAAGGCTTCTATCGGATCGCGCAAAGAGTTTTCGATTCGTAAGGGATTTTCGATGCTCTTCATTCCTAAATTCCAGCGACTGAATCCAATGCCTGCGCGCGGATTTTTGGGGTCGTCGAGTGAAGTTAAAAAATCCGCAAACAAATCGGTCAGCAAATGATTGAGATAGGTTTCGCTGCCCAAAATTTCATAAGTCATTCCTAGGCTTGATAAATGCTCGGCAAATTCTCGGAGCCCGGACCATCGACGAAACAAAACGGCGTGAGTGGCGTCGGCTTTTAAGTGCTGCTTTTTTTGGCTGATGTCTTTGATCAGTTGCTGCCACAATTCGCAGTGTTCGGCCCGGCTGGCAAAAACATGAAGGGCCACACGGGCTTCGGTAAGCGAGTCTTGAATCAATTCTTCGCGAGTGGGGGGAACTAATAATTTTTGAGCCGGAGGGTCTAGTTTATCTTGTGGATCAAAGAGTTGTTCTTGCATCACGTTGACGAAGTCCAAGATCTTTGGATGCGATCGATAATTATTGGCGAGCGTTAGCAGTTTTAATTCTTGGCGGGCTTGAATAAAAAGACCCACGTCGCTGCCCCGAAAAGCGTAAATGCTTTGCTTGGGATCTCCGACGAAATACCACTGGGTTTCATCGCTCGACAAATGATCTAAAATTTCCATTTGCAAAGGACTGGTGTCTTGAAACTCATCGACCAGTAAAAGTTTCGGCGGCGGACAAAGCCGTTCGGTTGTTTTTGCTTTCAGTCGCAGCAGATTCAACAACTCAAACTCGAGTGCCGAAAAATCTAGAATTCGTGGGCCCTGAATTCGACAGCTTAAAATGAACTGCTTGAGCGAAGATTCTAGCTGGGATTCCTCTTCAAGCGCTTCAATGGATGTCGAGGTCCAGAAAAGACCTTTTGCGAAATCTTTGATGTCTTCCACTCGAGCAAAAAATTCAGGTTCGGCATCTTTGATTTCTTTAAGCGCACGAAAGCTAAGCGATGCTAAAAGCTTTCGATCATTTTTTTGCAAACCGTCAATCAAGTCGAGTAGCCAAATATTTTTGGCTTTCGATTTAGCCATCAATTCGTTATAGCGGCCGGCCATCACTTGGCTCTCTTTTAAGAGAGAAAGACATAGCTCCTTAAATCGCTCGGTAGTTTTCTTGATTTTAGCGGTGATGGCTTTGGAATCCGAATCGAGTGTGGAGCTGTTCCAAAGTTTACAAGTGATTTGAAGCAATTCTTCGAGCGGCAAAACCCGTAACAGAGATTCTGCCTGCTCGAAATTTCCCAGCATTTGAATCGCAAATGACTTTCGCTGATATTGCGCGGCTAATTCATCGCTCAGCTCTTCGCTATAACCAAGACTGCCTAAATAGGGTCGCAGCAGCCGATAGCAGAGGCTGTGGATTGTTGAAATTTGGCTTCGATGAAACACATCATCAAAAAGAGTGTCCAGCCCCGCTGATTTACAGCGCTCGAGAATCCGCTCTTTCATTTGCTCTGAGGCTTCAATCGTGAAGGTCAGGCAAAAAATGTCTGAAACTCGAAAGCCAAGACCCGTGGCTTTTAAATTTTTTTCGCTTGGGTTGATCGCTAAATACCCCAAGCCCTCTAAATATCGATCAACCAATCCGGTGGTTTTTCCGCAACCGGCACCGGCTTCTACGATTTCACGGCGCATTCCAGCTATCGATTTCATGGAGATTGGTCCTCCAATAAATAGGGACGGCCGCAAATTCCCGTGAAGCGACATCGAGTGCACTCGGCTTCTTTGATGGGCATGGGCGAGAAGTTTCCAGATTTAAGACCACTTAGGGCCGCCGCAATTTTTTCGGACAAGAGCCCATCGCAAAGCTCGGTTTCTTTAGAGCTAAAAATTTCATTGGGATATTTTAAGCTCGATAAGATTTCTTCGAAGGCTTCGAAAGTTGTCGATTGCCAAAGCACAATCCGAGATTTCTCTGGGTTCATCGGATTGAGGTAACCGCCTCCGATGACTTTAGAGCCAGCAAATTCCAATGATCCTTCAATGATTTTTTTATAGAGGTACCATTGGAAAGCATTGTTTTTTATCAAGGTCGGCATCTTTTGACTTTGGTCGTTGCTCTTGTAATCCCAGACCAAAAGTTGGCCATTTCCCAGCTGATCGATTCGATCGACCAGGCCTCGAAAAAGTTGCCCTTGAAAAATTCCCTCAACGGGATGTTCCAGCAAGCAAGTTTTTTGCGGATAAAACTTCGAGAGTTTAGCCTCAAAATTTTCGAGATGGCGACTTAATGATTCCGCATAAGCGCGCGATTGTTTGATCAAAAGTGATTTGTAGGCCTCACTGACTCGGTCTTGGAAAATTTCATCCAAGGTTTCTTCGAAAAGCTGAGGAACATTGGCCGCGTTTGGTCCTTGGGGATTTTTAAAGGCGAGTTCTAAAACTTTATGAATCCATTTGCCCTTCAGATTGTCTTGAACTCGTTCGGGATCGGGAGCTTGAGAATCTTCCAAACGCAGCACCCGCTCAAAATAAAATTTTAAGCCACACTTTAAATAGCTCTCCATTGCAGTGGGCGATGGTTTTTCTTTTTCGTAGGGTTTTAAAATTAAAGGAGCAACAGCTTCGATGGACATTTTAGCTTGAGGAACTTGCAGAAAACTTAATTCCGATTTCAAAAGCCTAAGGATGCTCCGAAGTTTTTCCATTTCCCGAGAGACCTTGGGGATCACAATCCCAGCAGCCTCGAAACAGTCTTCTAGTTGTGAGGGCAATAACGAATGAGTGTGCGAACCTGCAGCATAGGGATTGCACAGGTTTTCCAAATCAACACTTGAACCCCAAAGAATTTTTTTTGGATCCGGTGAATAAAGTAAATCGTGAATGCTTAAAAGAGGCACCCCGTTGTTTTGAATTCTCGGGTGCAGATTCTCAGTTTTTACTTCCTGTTCAGGAGCAACTCCGAGTTCCAAGAAAATAAAAAACCAATCCTCTAAGTCTTCAAAAGTTTTAGGCGGCTGCAAATTTTTGGCAATATGGTTTTGCTCAGCTTCGAAAAGCCGTAAAAATTGTTCCCAAGTTTGGCTTGGGCTTTGTTCTTTAGTGAGTCTTAATTTTTTAGAGTGATTCATGAGCAACCAACTATGTTTGTTGGGCGTGTTGAGTTTTCGATAGTTGGCAAAATTAAATAGTTCTTTAAGTTCCGGATGTGGAATCGCACTTTCATCGGTCGCTAAATCCAGCGGAAATGTTCCCGGGATCCACTCAATGGCTTCAATAGTGCTTGGAATGGTTTCAGGTGTGGCCCAAAATATGGCTGAATCAGCATCGAGGGTTGTTGAATACGTGAAGGCGGAAAACTCAGAATGCTTAGTTTCTTCAATAGCCAGAGCCGAGCTCGATTCGATTTTTAATTTAAGAAGTTTGGGCGCTCCGGGATTTTTTAATTCACCCAGCGCTTTTAAAAAAGTCGCTTCAAGCGCATAAGCTTCACGAGATTCGATCACTAAAATTTTTAGTGGCTCACTGAGGTTGGGATCTCGCTCGAGGATTTCGTGCCAATCAAAGGTGCTTAGTGCTTCTACTTCAGACCAATTGTCTAAGAGCACCGAAACCGATTGCCAAGACGAAAGCCAACTTTTGCTTTCCGCTGACTTCATACGGAGTCGCAAAAAATCAATTAAAATTTCACTCCACTCTTTGAGATCAAGGCTTGGAGCGCTTTCATATTCTCGGATCACTTCTGCCCATCGATCCAAATGAGCGGCGCTTGGGTGAAGTTGCTTGAATTGCAAAATGCGCGCATAGAGATGACGAAGTCGTCGAGATGGTTCCATGCGACGAAAAAGTTCGATGCACTCAACCATCGAAAGCGTGGGTTGTTGAATGGCTTGGCGAGTTTTGCGCTCGATGTGAAAAACAATCCGTTCGGTCAATTGAGTCATTCGATAGACCGCAGGATTAGGCCATTGGCTCATTAAAACTCGCGCGTCTTTTAGCCGACGATCTCCGGCCGGTGACAGTGCGCGATCAAGACTAAGAATGGCTACGTTTTCTTGAGCCAGCAAATCTGTGCCTTCAAACGGAAATTGTTTAGCAATTTCCGCTCGCAGCGCAGAGAAGGCTAGCTTCATGTTTCAGTAGTGGGCTTTGCAGATGCTTCAGTAATAGGATCCGCTTCCGGAGTCGGTTCCGGGCGGGGCCAAATTTGATTGTCGGCGGCGGAGGGATCAATGACCGAGCGAAGAGTCCAGGCATTGCCCGTGTCATAAGCATCGCCGGAAGGCACCATTTGGATGGTGTCCCATGGGCAATATTTCGCGCAAGCTTTGCAACCAATGCAGCGGTCTTGGTCGACCTCGACCATTTTTTCCATGTCTGGATATTTCGGGCCGGGCACTAATTCAATGCAATCGACCGGACAAAATTGAATGCAAGCTTCGCATCCAGTGCAACCGGATTGATCGATTACAGCAATCACTTTTGGAAGCTTGATTTTGCGAACGGGCTTTTCAAGCATCTCGGCACGAATGAGTTCTGCCCTTTTTTGGGAAATGTCGCTGTAGTCGAACATAAGCCTATTATAAGCAAAATTATCGCTAATTTGCCAGATAACTGGGTGAAGGTTTTATAAAAGCTTGGATAAGCTAGGCTTTTAGCCCTGACTGACTAAGAGTTTGATTCTTCGGGCGATTTCATGGGTTCGAGGGCCATTGAGCGGGACCACGATTTGAATTTCAACTGCTTGAGATGAATCACTAGTTTCAAGCTGGACGAGTAACTTTTGATCCCGAATTTTTTTGTGAGCTTCGATTTCCGTTAAATTTTTCAAGCGCAGTAATATCGAACTACCAGCCTTGGGCCAATGCAAACACTCTACAGTTTTGGCCTGGATTAAATCTCGGAGTTCTTCCAAAAGTGTTCGGGTGTTTCGAGACAGCGCTGTTCGGAGTCTTAGGTGTTGAACTCCGCTATGAAAATCGCGAATCCAAATTTGCTGCAAATTCGACCACTCAATCATTTCAGGGCTTGAAGGGTCTAGCGCCTCTACGTCATCAGCCGGGCTGTGATAAGTCATCGTCAGTTTGGACTCATGGCCGCTCCAGGGACCAAGCGACAATAATACTCCCATTCGAGAGTGGGCTTGATGTCTAAGGGTGCCAACATCGGTTCCGGGTTCCCAAAAAAGACTGGCCAAACTTTCATCGAGCATCAAGTAAGATTCTGCGTTTTCCAGCAAACGATGAGCCACTCGCAGCAGCAGCTCATGTGACCAAAAAGATGAATCTTTCGGATTCGGTGAATAGAGCAAATAGAAAGAGCGGAGCGGAGTTTTCAACTCAAGCATTTCTTCAGGGTCAGATCCCAATCGAGAAATTTTGAGTGCAGGAAATTTTTGTTGAAGCCGTTTTTCCAAACCAGAATTTTTCGGCCCAGCGTAAAAAAAATTTTGGGTATCGAAGCTTGATGATTTGGCGAAGTGACCTTGGATGGCATTTTCAAGAGCAGTGTCGGGGTCTGACCAAAACTGAAGAGATTTGGCACTTTCAACTTTGAACAGATCGCGGAAATTAGCAGGTGGCAATTGATTGCCTGGCGGGAATTTCAAGTATTGGAGATAAGACTCAGTTGAGAGCCTTAAATCCAGCGGTGAATCTTCATCCATTCTTCACATTATAAGCCTCATTTCTTATGACGCGGTGCCGATAACGTTAGAAGGAATGATTATGCATAGCGTCAAAAAGAGATCTCAGAACCTTTTGGGAAAGCTAAGTTTGCTCGTGCTTTGGGCTGGCTCAACTTTAGCAGTGGCTCAAGAAATTCCCTGTGCAAGCGATATGACGGTGTCTGAATTGCCTTCGCTTTATTTTGTAGTGGATCCGCAATGGGAGCATTCGCAACGGAGTTTATTTGCGGCCAGCAATATCAACGGGTGGGTTGAGGGCGAATTGAGTCAATGGCGTTTACGATTCAATCATTTGGCTCCGGGCTTGGGGCTGGCCTTTGACATATTATATGTAAAAACCGAGGTCCTTGATCCCGATGGGAACGTGGTTAATTCTTTAAGCGCAAATTTTCCGTCCGATCAGGAATGTTTTTTGCTGAGCATTTTTCCAGGTGGCAGCACCAAGAGTTTTGATCTTTCAAAATCATTGCTTGGATTAAAGTCGCGGGCTCGAATGCGAGTTCGGGTTTTTGTTCCGCGCTACTGATAATCCGCATTTCCACGACGGACGCTTAATCGAACTCCGGCATCTTCAGCAGTCATCACCACAAAGCTCCATTCAATCGCTAATTCTTGATTTCCGGCCAACAATCCTGAAGGTGGGTTGGGAAAGGGCGCAGCAGCGCGGAAGGCTTCGAGCGCGGCGCGATCGAGTTCGTGGTATCCCGACGTGCCCAATAAATCAGCGCGCAGCAGTGATCCATCGGGTTTTAAAAACACTCGAAGTCGTGTGATGCGATCGCCGCTGATTTGTCTGACTCCTTGAGATATTAAAGATTCGAAACCAGTTTTTAGCCGGCTTTCCCATTGGAAAGACAACTTTTGACGAATGCGTTCGTAAAAACTGTAGTACTTGAATTCTTGAGTGTTCAGCAGGGTATTGGCCCCGATCGCGACGTCTGGCAAATAATCGTTGGTCGCCGAGAAACCCTGACCACTTTTTTCGGGCGAGGGGATTGAGGCGGTTTTTCGGCCGCCTGCTGTGCCTTCTTTGGTCGGGGCAGCTTCCATTGGCAAATTAAACAAATTTTGTACTAGTTGTTCGCTTTTTTCTTCGGCACTCGCGGGGCGACGATCACTTTTTTGTTGGGGCGAAGTGATTCCTTCTTCTCGAACGTTTTTAAAAATTCCAACCCGACCGGCTCGAGTGTTTTGATCGACTACATTTTTAGCTTGGGATTTGAATACTTTTTGGCTCAGTGGGGCCACTAAATTAGGATCGGACTTCAAGTCATCGCTTTGCACAATTTGTTCGGTCTTTTGGGTCTTTTGCATTTTTTGCAAAAGCTTGAAATCGTTTTCGCTGAGTGTACGCGTTTGCAAAGCTTTTGAGGCTTCATTCCACGAGTCGTTATTGGAAATCCAGGGATTTTTTATGGTCAGCAAAACGATCAGCAACGCGTGGAGAAAAATCGAAAATCCGAGCGCGCGTTGGTCGAAGAGCCGCATGAAAGCTTTTCGTCACAAATTCAAAGAAATCTAAGGAGAATGTTAAATATAGTTTTTGAAATTCAGCAGACTTGAAAAATAATAACGCAGGTGGCCACAGACTTAAGGCTAAAGCCTATTCTTCGTCTCCAGCGTTTTCTTCGCGCTCTTTAGTTTTTTCGATTTCTTTCAAAAACTCAGGGTCAAATTCTTCAAGTGGTTGAGAATTTTGAGCACCATGGATTAATTCGGTGTGACGAATGTGTCCGCCCAAATACGCGGCTCGCAATAAAGAAGCGGATGATAACGTTGCGACTACGGTGGTTACAGCAAACGATGCTTTTTTGAAGCGAGGTTTTTTAGCAAGCACCACAAGTGACAAGAGTGCCATCACTCCCGTGGCCAAGGCTAATTTAAAGGCGAATTCCGCAGCATCTTCATGAGCCTCTATCGATTCATGCAGCACGTCGGGTTTGTTTTCGATGATTTTTTCAGCACCTTCACCACTTCTTAAAACTGGTATGGCTGCGAGTGCGGAAACTAAAAATATGGCTAAAGCAGCTTTGTTTAGGTCAGGTCGATTTTTAATCATTCCAACTAGCAACAAAACTAAAGCCAGTGGCATAAAAAGAACGGGTACATGGGACAGGGCGAGGTGGATCAGGGTGTCTGTCATCGTGGGTTTAGCCTAACCCAATTTCTTTGAGTCGTTGAATTAAAAAAGCGCCTGCCAAAATTTCTGGATCTTTGGCGGGGCGGCCGGGACCGACACACGAGGCAAGAGCCTTGAGGCTCATCGTCGGAATTGGATGCACAAAAAATGGAATCGAATAACGTCGCGAAGAAGCTTGGGCCACTAATTCCTTAGGCGGATTGGCCACTCGGTGAGTTGTGCTGACGTATTTGTAATTCGATAGTCGTTGAAGCATATCTCCAACGTTGACCACAATTTCGTCGGCGTTGGTGGTGATCGGAATCCAATTTCCATCACGGCCCATCACTTGCAATCCGGGATAACTCGCCCCAATCAAAAGTGTGATTAAGTTAATGTCTTCGTGAGCCGATGATCGAAGCGCATCGGGATGTTCCTTCCCAGTTAGTGGCGGGTAATGGATGGGGCGTAGGATGGAATCACCGTAGCGAACGTATTCATCAAAAAAATTTTCGTTTTGTTCCAGGTTAACCGCAAAGCCACGAAGCAAATCAGTGGCCAATCCTAACAGTGTGTTGAATAATTTTCGCAATGTGGGATCAAATCCAGGAACCACCGGAACCGTAACGTTCTTGGTATAAACTTTTTCCAGGGGGTGACCGGCCGGGACGTCCACTCCTAAATGAAAAAATTCTTTAAGATCGCCAATGGTGGTGTTTTTCGCGTGTTCTTTCCCGTAGCCGGTGTAGCCGCGAACCCCAAATGAATCTTTGATTTCGTATTTAATTTTTTCTTCGACCGGTAATTTATAAAATGCGTCGATTTTATCGTAAGCATCTTTTTGAAGATCAGCGCTAACTTCATGGCCCTTGATAACTAAGAAGCCGATGTCCTGGGCAGATTCTCCCAAGCTTTTGATAAAGGCTTTTTTATCGGCCGGATTGCCCGATCGGAATTGACGGATGTCGAGGGTTTTGACGCTTTGTTTTTCGGCTTGTTTTTCGCCCTGTTTTTCGTCCATAGCAAAGCCTTAGCACTTTGAAAAAAAAATATCTCGGTAATTTGTCTAACAGGGTATTTGCCTATGAAACACTTGAGTTTTTCCAGCTTTAAAGTGATCATTAAAGAGGTGTCGTTCTCTTTTTTATCGCGATTTTTGCTTCTGATGCTTTTGGGACTCTTGGGCTGTTTTGATTCTAAAAAAGAGATCAAAGTTTTGGAAGCCACTGAGAACGAATCCAGCGCAAACGCTGAACCCCCTATCGATCCAAAAGTTTTAGATCCCGCGCCCTCTGCTCAAGAAAACTTAGGCGGCAGTGGCGGCCCTGATTCGATAGACGAAGAGGGCGCACTCAATGAGCCTCTACCCCCGGCCTCCGAAGGGAGTCCGTATAAGAGTAGTGAGGCAAAATGAGTAGTGAGAGGTAAACTTCTACAACAATTCTATAACAATTGAAGTGTGGGGCTAACGACCGTCGTGCTGCCCCGTTGAATCGCCGGGTAGTTCGGATTTCGAATTTGAACGCCCTCTGAAACTTGTCGCAAATTACCCACATTGGTGGCGGTGAATTTTGTTTCGTAAAGCAGCTCAAGCGGCAAAACCACGTTGGCTAGGTCACTTAATTTTCCACTTTGAGAATCCGCAATGACCACAAAGGGAGCTTGTTTTAAATAATTTACAAAATTCTTGGGCAATTTTCTCTGGGTGCTTTGAGCGAAAACAAAAACCGGGCCTCGCGGATGAGCATCGGCCATTTCACCTTCCAAAATTTCCACTGGGGTGATGCCTTCATTCAAAAGGCCGCGAGAATTTAGGTGATTGAGCAGCGGCAGAGCATGCGCTCCCTCGGGGATTGACTTGTATAGTTTTAAATCGCCTTCAGTGCGCGGCAGGTCCATCAAATAAAGCGTGCTCGTTAAGTCATCTTTAGCATCAAAAAAGTCTTTGGAGCTGCGAGTTTCCCAAAGCAAGGTTTTGTTGCGCACTCTGGGACCAAAAGTGGTCGCCAAAATCGGAACTAAAGTTTCCAAGCTTCGATAAGACTCCAATTGCGAAACGATTTTTTTATAACTGCGGTAATTAACTGGTGATGAGAAAAGTGGTTGCGAAGCTTGAGCCGCCCAGATTTCCATAAATTTTTTCGAATAATTTAAAGGATTGAATCCGGCAACTTTGCGGCCGCGTTTGTTCCACGATGAAAGCAAACTTTTTGCCCAGGCAATTTCTTCATGGGGGGCTTCGTCCCAAACCCAGAATTCCCATTCGCCGCTCACCGCTTCAATGCTGGCTTGAATTTCTTTAAGGCTGGTGGATTCGAGGTTTTGATTTCGTCGAATCATCGGCGAGTAAAGCCGTTTGCTGTCTTCGTTGTTGAAATGATATCCCCAGCGACCGGCATCACAGAGCCACCAATCGTTGACCATTTGGTTTTCGCGCGGAACCAGTCTTTCGATTTCGGGAGTCGGGGATTGTTTGTCAGGGCGAGTGATTCCGGGGTGGCGATGCTTGGTGTGGATTTCTACGTTGCAGCCCGCGGAACATCCCGTGCAAAGCCCATCAAAGTGTCGCAGTTCCCAAGGACGTGCCTTGAAACGATAATCTTTAGAAGTCAGCGCCCCTACCGGACACAAATCAACGACGTTGCCTGAAAAGGGGCTTTCCATAAGCTGGCCATTAAAAACGTTGATTTTGGATTTAGAGGCTCGTTCGTTGACCACGAGTTCGGCGCGGCCATCAATTTCCGAGGAGAAGCGAGTGCAGCGGGTGCACAAGATGCAGCGTTCTTGATCAAGCACCACATTGTTTGAAATGGTTTCGTGCTTCAAGAGCAATTCTTTATCTTCGGTCATTCGTGATCGTGAAGGACCGTGCTCGTAAGTATAATCTTGGAGTTTGCATTCGCCGCCGCGATCACAAATCGGACAATCCAATGGGTGATCAAGCAGCACGAATTCTAGCGTGGAGTTTTGGCCGCGCTTCACGAATTCGGAATCGGTTTTGATTTTCATGCCTTCAGTGACAGTGGTCGAGCAAGCGGTGGCTAATTTTTTCTGGCCTTCGATCTCGACGTAACACATTCGACATTGGCCAACGACCGTTAGGCCCGGATGATAGCAAAAATGCGGGATGAATTTTTCAACTTGCTGAGCCGCTTTGATGATGGTGGTTCCCGCGGGGACTTGCAGGTCACGACCGTCGATGTTGATGTTGATTCCGGTAGGTTTTTGAATTTCGTCTGCAGCCACGTTTGTCTCCGATTACCTGTCGATCTCGCCCAAGACTGGGTCAAGGCTTGCTACGGTTGCCACGGCATCAGCGATGAGTTTACCGCGAACCAATTCTGGGATGATGGCCACACTTCGCATTGCAGGGCTATGAATGCGGCAGCGAGCCGGTTGATTGCCGCCGTCGCTCTTGATGAAGAATCCAAATTCACCTTTGGGATTTTCAATCGCCGAGTAGATTTGTCCGACCGGCGCTTTGAAACCTTCAGAAATAATTTTGAAATGCCAAATGAGCGCTTCCATCTGAGTGTATGTTTCTTGTTTGGTGGGAATCACCACATCGGGAACGTCTGCGTTGATTGGGCCTTCGGGCAAGCCATCGATGAGTTGATGCAAAATTTTGATCGATTCTTCCATCTCACGCGAGCGAACTAAATAGCGATCATAGGCATCCCCATGAGTTCCAACCGGAACCCGGAAATCCATTTCGTTGTAAAGCATATAGGGCATGTCTTTGCGCAGATCCCACTTCACACCGGCGGCTCGCAGGTTGGGGCCGGTGATGCCGTATGACAGTGCGAGTTCGGGGCTGATCGCGCCAACGCCGCGAGTTCGGTCGATCCAAATTCGATTGTTAGTTAACAGCGAACTCATTTCGTCCAAAGTTTGTGGCAAGTCTTTCAAAAAATCTTTGAGCCCGGCGATGAATTCGGGGCTCACGTCGCGAGAGACTCCACCCACTCGAGTGTAGCTAGTGGTGAAGCGATGACCCGCAAGTTTCTCAATCAAGTCGTAAATTTTTTCGCGTTCGTCGAAGGTGTGGAAAAATACGGTCGCGGCGCCGACGTCGAGCGCATAAGTTCCCAGCGATAATAAATGAGCACTGATTCGCGCTAATTCACAAGCGATCATTCGCACGTATTGTCCGCGGCGAGGAATTTCGATGTTCAATAATTTTTCAACGGCCATGGTGTAGCTAACGTTGTTGGAAAGCGGCGCTAAGTAATCCAGTCGATCGGTGTAAGGGATGAATTGGTGATAGCGTTTGTTTTCCGCAATTTTTTCGAATCCTCGGTGCAGATATCCGATTTCCGGAACGCATTGAATAATGGTTTCGCCATCGATTTCCAAAATCAACCTCAATACCCCGTGAGTCGAAGGGTGTTGCGGGCCCATATTTAAAATGATGCTTTCCTTTTGAGTTTTCTTGATGGGGGTGGTGATGGAGGGAACTGAAAGTTTTACGGGTTCATCGGCGCGGCTGATGGGTTGAGTGCCCTTACCGCGTTTGATTTTTTCTTGGATCTTCATCACCGCTTGAATCAAAGCTTCAGGACGCGGGGGACATCCGGGAATGTAAACGTCGACTGGAATGATGTGGTCGAGTCCTTGGACAACGCTGTAACTGTCAAACATTCCACCGGTGCACAAACAAGTGCCCATTGCGATGACCCATTTGGGCTCGGGCATTTGCTCGTAAATTTTTCGAACCACCGGCGCCATTTTATAAGTGAGCGTGCCGGCGACGATCATTAAATCGGCTTGGCGAGGGCTGAATCGCATCACTTCGCTGCCAAATCGGGCCATGTCGAATTTGGGTCCGACCGCGGCCATCATTTCGATGGCGCAACAAGAGATGCCCATCGGCATCGGCCAAAGACTATTGGCACGTCCCCAATTTAATACCCAGTCTAAAGATGTGGTGATAACGCTGTCGCCAAATTTTGATTCGATTCCCATGTTGTCTTCCTAATAAGATTTATCCCCCTAAGTTAACAATTTCTCAAGGATATTTTCCATTGGCCGGCGATTTATGGGATGAGTTCGGCCTCGGCGGCGTTGGGAGCTTGAGCAGTTTTTTCTTCGCGAAGAATTTCACGGATGTCTCCACGTTTTTGATAACTGCGAACCAAGATGTCTTGGCGGGCTAGCAGTCTTTCGCTTCGCTGAATTTTAGCTAAGATTCGATCCAAGTTTATGTCTTGAAGTTTGCCTTGCTGGGCTAACAAGATCGCGATTTCCCCAGCGCGGCGGTAATAGTCTCTTTGCTTTCGCTGAATTCGAGCTGAATCAATGAGAGTCTGGACAATTTTGCCGGTTCGGAGGAGCTCTCGAATGGAAGGGCCTAAAGTGCGGCGAATCCAGCGGTAACTGCGCCAGGCCAAATTCCGGTTCTCTTTGGAGCTCATTTGACCATTCTAATGGTGCCGAGTGCTTGGCCACAAGTCGCAATGGCGACTTGGGTCGCAAAAATCTGTCAGAGACCCTTGAAGTTTGGGCGACAATTCTTTAGAACGCTGGGAGTCAATTGAGCCGAAGTGGCGGAACTGGTAGACGCAGTGGATTCAAAATCCACCGTTCGTAAGAACTTGAGAGTTCGAGTCTCTCCTTCGGTACCATAAAACGGTACCAATAGTGAATTCAAAGGGTGCCTATAAATCGGCACTTGAATTGCCCAATCTTTAATGCCGATCTCTATATGCCGATAACTAATCAAAATCTGGCGAAACAAAACATCTCTCGACTTCAATATTTTTTTATTTTTGCTTTGATCTTGGTATGCGGTTTTATTTTTAGCCGATCCAATTTTTTTGAAATCTGGTTGGTGACTGGGACCGTCATAACCTCGTTTTTTGTAATCTATGTTCTGCTTCGGATTGTCTGCACTTTCTTGGGAATGCATCGTGGTTTTTCCGTTCGGGTGACTGAGCAGCAATTGGCGCAATTGGAAGACGATTCACTTCCGATTTACACAATTTTGTTACCGATATTTCAAGAGCCGGAAGTTCTTGAGAGCCTTTTGATGGCGATTGAAAATCTTGATTATCCAAAATCCAAATTGGACATCAAATTATTACTTGAAGCCAATGATCGTAAAACCAAGGAAAAACTTGCGGGCCTATCCCTCCCGAGTTGGCTCCAAATCATGGAAATTCCCCCAGGCGTGCCTCAGACTAAGCCCAGGGCTTGCAATATTGGGTTGAGTTTAGCACGCGGTGAATTCACCGTGGTCTTCGACGCCGAAGACCGGCCCGAAAGAGACCAGCTTAAAAAGGCCGTTCTGGCTTTTCGATCCTTGCCTAATTCCGTTGTTTGTCTTCAAGCCAAACTCAATTGCTACAACTCCGATCAAAATATGCTGACTCGCCTTTTCACCCTTGAATACACGGCGTGGTTTGATCTTTTCTTGCCCGGACTTTATGCCATTGGCTCTCCGATTCCATTAGGCGGAACCTCTAACCATTTTCGAAGCGTTCAACTCATTCAGATGGGAGCTTGGGACCCTTACAACGTTACGGAAGATTGTGATCTCGGGATGAGAATTGCGATCGAGGGATTCCAAACTCAGGTCCTTGACTCAACAACATGGGAAGAGGCTCCAAGTGTTTTAAAACACTGGTTTACTCAGAGGACTCGTTGGCAAAAAGGATATTTGCAAACATTTTTTGTTCACACCCGAAATCCGTTTTCTCTTCTTAAGAGATTAGGTGCCTGGAAGACTTTTCTTTTCACGACCGTTGTTGGCGGCCAGGTGATGGTGCTTGCTTTGTTAATTCCTTTTTGGCTGCAAATGATTCTGTGGATTTACTTTCGCTGGCCTCTAATGATTCCCGATAAGCCGTGGACCCAGTGGTTGCTATACGCGGGAGTGGGACTCAATTTATTTAATTTCGTTTTCATTTTTACTTTTTTTCTGGGGGCTTATCTTAGAAAAAAATGGCGATTGGCTCTGTGGAGTTTTTGCGTGCCTTTTTATTGGTTTCTAACGGGGCTGGCGTCATGGCGGGGAATTTTTCAATTCTGCTTTAAGCCCCACTTTTGGGAGAAGACTCCCCATGGTTTGGCAAAAGACGACGAGCTTGATCCACGAGTTCCAGCTCAAAATCCGCGCCCAAAAACTTTCGAGCGCCTGATACTAGGTGCCTCGGTTGTGTTTGCATTGCTCGCACTCAAATCGACCAGCGAATTTCTGGTCGATTTTGCGGCTCGAAATTGTTACTACTCAAACATTCAAACTCGCGAGCACGAGGTTAGTTGTGAATTACTCGTGGATGCCGATTGGAGCCAAGCCAGCGCTCTTAATTTTGAACTTCGAATTCCTAGCGTGAAATCCGGAATGACTCAGCCACTGGATCTTTCGGTTCTGACTGAAATCGAAGTGAATGATGGAGAGTTCTATCAATTTCATCAAAAATATCCTTGGCCTCCAAATCGCGAACTCCAAATTAATTTACCCTTTGATGCGCTTTGGAAAAGTCCCAATTGGGACACTGAAATCGGCCCATGGACTTTCCGAAAAGTGCGCGCACTCAGAGTTTATTTGCAGGATTTGAATTCGAGTTCTGCACGTGATCTATTTTGGGCTTCACTAGGACGTTTCGATGTTCGCAACATTGTCATCGATCGAAATCGGCTGGTTAGCCCATTTCAGATTTCCAATTTAATAGCCCCTGAAGAGATTCATTTCGGTTCAAGATTCGAAGCAAAGTTCGACGTCACTCCCATAGCAAAAAATCCATTTGACCCAAAAGAAATTGAGGTCAATGCAACCATTAAATCTCCACGCGGTCAGTCGAGTTTAGTCCCAGCATTTTTTAGTCAGAGCTATCGCTTGGGAACTTATCCCGATCCTGAGAATGCCCAGTTGAGCAAAAAAGATCTGATAGCAACTGGCTCGCCCGCTTGGATCATAAGATTCAATCCCGTCGAAGCAGGGGTTTACCAATGGAGTCTTTCAGCGCGTAATAACAAAGGTGAATTAAGGGAGTCTCCGCTTCGCACGTTAATTGTTAAAGAAGCTAAAAAATCAAAACCCCAGAAATTTATGGGACCCATTTTTTTTCCTCCGGGCGAAAAATTTTTCCGAGATCAAAATCAAAAGTTTATTTTTCCAATGGGTATGAATCTCGGGTGGCCCTTCGATCAGCGAAAATGGAAAGAATGGATGATTCCGGAGGCCCGGGTAGATGACGATGTCGAGGTCTACGACCGAATCTTCGCCGAAATGGCAAAGAACCAAATGAATTTTTCTAGAATTTGGATGGCACCCTGGTGGGGCGGGCTTGAGTGGAATAAAAAATGGCCAAGCTTTTCGGGGCTTGGTGATTACAGTTTAAGAAATGCTTGGCGAATTGAGCAAATTTTGATGGCCGCCGAAAAGCATGGAATTTCGCTAATTTTAGTTTTGAATGGACATCAGGAATTTGAAGTAAGCAGCCAATGGAAATTCAATCCCTTTAACCGAGAAAATGGTGGATTTCTTGATTCACCATCCGAGGTATATACAAGCCCCCTTGCCTGGAATTTATTCAAGCAAAGATACCGATACATCGTCTCAAGATTTTCCTCGTACAAAAGTCTGTTTGGCTGGGAACTTTGGAATGAAGCCAACGCCGTTAGCAAAGATAAGCAAGCCCTTATTAATTGGCATCAGCAAGCGGTTAAATTTTTAAACGAGATCGATCCTTATCATCGCCCTGTGGGAACTTCGATTCGATGGCGTCCTAAGCAGTCCGATCTTGTCCAGGGTCTTTCCTCTCTGCAATTTGGCGGAGTTCAAGCTTATAATCCGGGCGCTGGAAATGTGAGGATTATCAGGTCGAGACTTCATGACTTTAGGTCCATGGACACTATCCCGCTAATTACCGAATATGGAGGAAGTCCTTTTGGGGCAGCTGCGGGCCATCTTGCACAAAACATACATGATGGTCTTTGGGTTTCGTGGGTTCTTCCCCTTCCGGCCGCACCGCTTTCTTGGTGGTGGAATTTCGTATCGGCGAAAGGGTTGATGCGATATTTCAAAGACTTTTCGCAATACATTAGAGGCGAAGATCTTTCTCGTGATGATTGGCAATTTATAATGCCAAAAACAAATCATGTTGGAATCAAAGCACTGGCAAGGATTGGAACCGCTCAGTCTTTTCTCTGGATTTACTCCGACACTTTTGATGTTTTTCATGCAGATGCCCCGCTTGGTTCTCAGGCACATAAAGACTACATGATTGATTTTTATTCTAAAAATAAACCAGCTAATTTTGATCCGTTTGATTCAGAAGATCCCGGGAGCTTATTTAACGTTTCCGATATTAGTTTAGAACTTCCTCAAGTTCTAAACGGACTTTACGACGTGGAAGTATGGGACACTTGGGGGAAGGGAGTCCTCCACTCTTTTCCTTTCTCAAAAAGTGAAAAAAATTATGAGCTAGCATTGCCCCCGATTCAGCGAGACGTTGCGATCAAAATGATTCGTCGAAATAAAAAATAAAATTCGATTTAAACGGGTTGTCCGTTGGCTACGCTCTTTAAAAATAGTTCTAACTCGGTCCAATAAAGCGCAAAACTATCTAAGTTATCGTGATCTCCGCCTTTGAATTCTACATAACGATGTTGCGTCGAAACTTGGGCTAATTCTCGACCGTGACTGACCGGGATGGTTTGGTCATTGTCGCCATGAAGAATTAAAACGTGGCGATCTTCTAAATTGCGCAATCCTCCTAAGGTGTCTAAATCAAAGCGCGAAAAAGATTCTGGCAACATCGGATACATTTGGTGACCGATTTTGGCCAAGCTTGAATAGGGTGTTTCCAGGATTAAGGAAATCTTAGGGTGTTTAGCTGCGATCATTGAAGCAATGCCGCTGCCTAGACTTCGGCCATAGGCTACAAGCGGTTTTTTAGTTTCAAGGTTTTGAATCAAGCCGATAAACTTTTCTGCCATTTCCAAAAGTATCAAATGATTTTTAGCTAAGTCAGGCGAACTTTTTCCAAAGCCTGGATAATCCATCATCCAGACACTCCATCCGGTTCTTTGGGCGATTTGATCGGCAGTTTCGCCGCAGTTGATTAAGTTTCCTGCGTTTCCATGAAAATAGAGAATGGTTCCCATTGTGCTGGCGGAATTAAAAACTAAATAATTTATTTTTACAGGCTTCCCCTGGTGAGTGAATTCTATATTTTTTTCTTCAAAAGGGCTCGCAAACTTAAAGGAATGGTCTTGAGCGATCGGGGTTGGATGAAAAACTAACTTCTCTTGATTGAAATAAAGGGTGATCAGTCCCAAAGTCACCGCGATCAGAAATAGCCCGAGCAATCGAAGGCACTTCCCCATAAATTTTTTCATGAAGGTCATTTTTAGGGATTATCCAACAAGATTCAAGAGTGCTTCGTTAATATTGACTGTCGATCCCTTGAAAAATGAGGGCAGTGCTTAGAAACTAACCCAATGAAAGCTAAATGGCTAAGGTATCTGCCTTTTGCACTTTTTCCAATTTTGTTTGCCTTTGTTTCAGTGAGCAATATTTTTGATTGGGATCATTTTTTGGCCTCAACCGAGTCCGATTTACGATCATGGATGATTTGGGGCGAGGCCCCGCTTTGGAGTTATCAATTTTGCGGCGGAGTGACTCGAATCGGTGACCCGCAAGCTTTTGGTCTTTCTCCATTCTTTATTTTTAATATTTTATTTGGTGCGGTGTGGGGTTGGAAAATTTTCATCGTGGCTTCGTCGGCATTGGGTTTTTATTTTCTGGAAAAGATTCGTAAGGAATTTTTTCCAGAAATGTCCGAACGATTGGGGCGTTTGTTGATCTTTTCTTATCTCTTTGGAAATTTTTATCTCTGGCATTTTCATCATGGGCATCTGACTTTTATTTTACATCTATGGGTTTTGGGCTTGTGTTATTTTTATCTCCGCGCTGTTTCCGGAAAATTCACTCATGGCAATGCCGCCGCAACCGCTGCGATTATTTTCTCCATTTTTTCGGGGGGTTTTTATCACACTTCGGTTTTTTTCGGCCTGCCTTTGGCTGCGGCCTGTGTCGTTCACTTGTTGCTAGAGTTTAAGAAGAAATCTCTTAAGTTTCGTCCGATTTGTTATTTTTTAAGTGCGCTGCTCTCTGGAATCTTGCTGAGTTCTTATAAGTGGCTGGCGGTGATCAAATATCAGATGACCAATCCTCGAACCGTTTCTTCGGTGGAGCTGACCTCACCAATCGATATGTTGCTAAATATGCTCATTCCCACTCTCAATTATAAAATGTTGGGATTGTGGGATGGGCCAGGGCCTTGGGCGATCTGGGAAACTTCGATTTTTTCCCTAGTGCCGTGGATTTTGCTCGTCGCGCTGATGCTATCGCCCAAGAAATTTTGGGAATCATTGTTTCAACTCAAAAGCCCAGGCCAATTTGCTGTGATTTTAGGAATCTGCAGCTTTGTTTTTTATCTAGGTGGCGACCATGAATTTTATCCCTTTCAAGCGATCAATCATTATTTGCTTAATGATTCCATTCGTGTGGTGTCGCGCTTTGGCCACGATTTAGTTTTCAGTTTGCTTCTTTTGGGTTTTGGAGTTCTGCCCATTCTTCAGACGAAATGGGTTTTATGGATTGGTTCGCGCAAGGCCTTTGTGGGCGCAATGGTGTTGATCGCTCTTAATTTTTTCAGCTTCTATCCGTCGCTTTATGTGCCACTATGGCCTAGTTTTCTGACTTCGATTGAAGGGAATCCTCGTCCGCAGATGCGGACTATTTTAATCACCCGGATGCGCACCGGTCGCCAATCTTTCATGTACGAACCTGTGACTGCTGGAATGGCGGTCCTCAATTGCTACAATCCATTTTCAAGAGGGGCATTAGCCGCTGATGAGTTTAGTGAATTTGTCGCGCAAAATGCCGAAAAATCCTATCCCTTCATTGATTTTGTGAGTCCGCCTAGTGAGGCCTGTTTACAGGGAACCTACATGACCGCAAACAATGTGGTGATTGATCCTGCTTGTCCTCGCGGATGTTTTTCACTCAATGATTTGAGTGAGTCTGATAAACAAAAATTTATTTTCGATAAAGACAAAAAATTTTACTGCACTAAATGATCTATTCACTGGGAATGGTGGGCTGAAAATTTATTTTCCGCCGCCACCAGAATCAAGTCCGCCAAAAACGATGCCATCTTTGCTGTCGCTGAACGGGTTAAGGGCTTGCATTCCAGCGTGAATGGAAAAATGCTTAAGTTCAAATTTTCCAACTTCTATATTGTAAGTAATTAGCAACTTAATTTCAGAAAGAGGGTCGGGAATTCCTTCTTCTACTAGCCCACGAGAAAAATCAAGGACGTCCATGTGGCCCTGAAATTGAGCTCCTGAAACCAGATTCGGAAGATGCAGTGCCACTCTTCCAGTGATCGGAATAGGGAGGGCTCCGTCAAAATAAATCTCCACGCTCATTTCGAGTGTTTGGGGATCTGCTTTTTGTGCTACGGGGCCCAGCTCATTTTTTGCAGCGGGTTTTAAAATCACACGGAATTCATGGCCAGCATTACTCTTGCCTTTGAATTCAAAGGGGCGAACGTTTAAGTCATCAGTGAGTCGTCCTCGAATGAGTTCAATGGTCCTGGTGGCTTCGGTGTTAATGTTGCCATTGTGATTGGCGAGTGAAGACTCGGAAGCTTTAACCGCGGTCTTCGGGTCAACTTCAGAAGTGCCGGTACCGCTAACCTCATCCGCTGAAGTTGTTTTTTGACTTGAGGCTGCTTTGGGGGAACTTGCGGGTGCTTCTGCCTTAGTAGGCTGCGCGTTAGTTGAAATTTCGCTCGATTTTACTCGACCTTTAGGTGTTGAATTTTGGGCCAGAACTTGAACGGAAAATGAGGCCAACAGGAACCCAAAGAGACTCTTTGTAAGGGTCTTGCTTGATAAATCCTTTAATTTCATATGTTTAACAGATGCCTTTCTAGAGCACGTTCGTTCAGTTCTTTGAGTAGCTAGGGGGTTTTACTTGATTTGACCTACTGCGTCAATCGAAATGTGGGCCGCAGGTGCTTGCGAAATTATCTTGATTATTGGGTGCTTATGCAGCTAGAAGCTCACTCCTCATATGAGAAAAGATATTCATCCATCCAATTATCGCAACGTAGTGTTCCAGGACGTTTCCTGTGATTTTTCCATCCTTACGCGATCTTGCGCTGCTACCAAGGACACCGTGAAATGGGAAGATGGCAAAGAATATCCCTTAATTCGAGTGGAAATTTCGAGCCAATCGCATCCATTCTTTACTGGTAAAACCCGTATTATGGACAACGAAGGCCGCATCGATAAATTCAATAAGAAGTACAAACGCTAGTTGTCGCTTAAGACTCGTTTTAAGACTTAAAACGAAGTCCTCGAGCACAATTCGCCAATGCGCGGATTCTTCTTCACTCCGTCAGCTAAATTGATTAACTGTGGGGCATGACTCAAAGCCCCACATTCCAACCCACTATTAATTTAAAAACCGGCCTGGCTGAAATGCTTAAGGGCGGCGTAATCATGGACGTTATCAACGTCGATCAAGCGCGCATTGCCGAAGATTCCGGCGCTGTAGCGGTGATGGCTCTTGAGCGCGTTCCCAGTGACATTCGAAAAGAAGGCGGAGTTTCTCGAATGAGCGACCCGCGAATGATCGAAGAAATCATGGCTGCTGTCAGCATTCCGGTCATGGCAAAAGTTCGTATCGGCCATTTCGTTGAAGCACAAATTCTTCAAGCATTGGGCGTGGATTACATCGATGAGAGTGAAGTTCTAACTCCGGCCGATGATCGATTTCATATAAACAAATTTAATTTTAGTGTTCCTTTCGTTTGCGGCGCTTGTAATTTGGGCGAAGCACTTCGTCGAATTGGTGAAGGTGCGGCTTTGATGCGCACTAAGGGCGAAGCTGGAACCGGAGACATTGTCGAAGGCGTAAAGCATATGCGACAAATCACTTCGGAAATTCGACGACTGAGCATCATGGACGAAGCGACTTTGATGACGGAAGCAAAAAATTTGGGCGCGCCTTATGAATTGGTTTTACGAGTGGCTCGTGAAGGCAAACTTCCGGTTCCTAATTTTGCGGCCGGCGGGGTGGCCACTCCGGCTGACGCGGCTTTGATGATGCAACTGGGAGCCGAATCAGTGTTTGTTGGATCGGGCATTTTTAAATCCGATCACCCGGCAGCTTTTGCTAAAGCCATTGTTTCTGCAGTGGCGCAATTCAACGATCCTAAAGCAGTGGCAGACGCTAGTCGCGGCCTTGGCTCGGCGATGCGTGGAATGTCGGCGCGAACTCTCGAGACTTCGAGCAAATTAGCCGAACGCGGCTGGTAACTTAGCTAAAATGAAAATTGGCATTCTGGCTCTTCAAGGTGCGGTAGAGCCGCACTTGATGCATTTGCGAGCTGCTGGAGTTGATGTTGAATTGTTGCGGACTTCCGCCCAATTAGCTTCGCCCGATATAGCGGGTTTGATCCTTCCGGGTGGTGAAAGCACAACCATGCTTAAACTTTTGGATCGCTTTGATATGATTGATCCGCTTCATCGCTTTGCTAGTGAAAAGCCCATTTGGGGAATTTGTGCGGGATCCATATTAATGGCTAAAAAAGTAAGTTCGCCTGAGCAGCGATCATTTTCCTTCATTGACGTAGATGTGGAACGAAATTCATATGGCCGCCAACTTGAAAGTTTTTCTGTTCCGCTTGCCGGCAATTCTGAAGTGGCTTTCATTCGGGCCCCTCGGATCATTCGGGTGGGCCCAGACGTAGTGGTCAAAGAAAATTTTAACGGTGATCCTGTTTGGGTGAGCGAAGGTTTGCACATGGCGACCACTTTTCATCCGGAACTTTGTCCCGAGAGGCCATCAACGCTTCATCGTGAATTTGTTCAACGCTGTGAAAAGGCTATGAGCTTGTCGCAAAAATCCCGTTAATTAACTACTAAATCGATTTCTGAATTTCGAGAAACAAGGGGTCTCGATAATTCGGCTCTGGAAATGGAAAATCAAGAAAGCCTTGACCTCGAATCACAATGTCACGAAACAAGTTTAAATCCGGAGTTTCTCGGCCATCGGAATCTACAATGTTTTGAAGTCTTAACAGGGTGAATCCGGCATATTGAAATTGGCTTAAATTTTTTCGAATGTTTTCATAGGCGCGAGCATAGCCAAAAATCGGCAAAGCATTTTCACCATTGATGCGAACTTTGTAACGATTGGCCAGAGTCGAGATCTCGCTCACAATTCCTTGGGGTGAGCTGTAATTGGGATGTCCGGGTTGATCATCCATCTCTAGACAAGTAAAGGTGAGCTCCATTTCTTGGCGCGCAAATTCTTGGACAAAAGAATCATATTCCATGTACCCCGTGGCGTATTCGGCGGCATGAGGCATTCGGTTGCTAGTGTATTGCCAGTGCACGCCAGAAATTTTTGCACCGATAGCAACCGGCAAGTAAGGCAACAAATTTTCATTGGCTACTTTTTTCATCACAGCCAAATGACGAAGCAAAGTGCCTTGGTACCAGCTCATGTAGTCACGGCCATAAGTCGATCGAATCCCGTTGATGAAAAAATTCTCGCCATCACGAGGTGGGGTGATTTCGTCAAAGCTCATCAGCGAAGTTCCCCATGTTGAATTGAGCCAAGCCAAATTGTTTGTGTACTTAACGCGCATTTGATCGCGGAAGTTCTGCACTGCAATTCGTGAGTAAGCTTGTAAACTTCCGGGCTCGGGATAGCGCCAGCCAGCCTTGGCATTGTAAGATGGGAATCTTAATTCTCCAGCCGGGCCCATGCTGATGTAAATTTTTGGAATGTTGCTGGAAAATTCGCGAAAATTTTCGCCGAACGAGGCCATTGCTTGGGCGTATTGCTCATAAGCACCCACAAACCATGGAGCGATGTATTCGCCATTGGCGTGGCCATTTTGATCGCGATAAACCATATCTTCAGGATCACCAAGTCCCCATACCCATTGAGGGAGTGGAATGTTGCAATCGTCGCCGATGTTTCCGCCACATTGATGAAAGGAAAGGATCGGCGTCCATTTAAGGCCGCTTTCTTGAATCACTCGAGCGTAATGGCGGTAGTATTGCCAATCGAAACGATTGTCGCCGCTGCTTTCAAAATGACCCCACCACACGTCTGTAGTGACGCCTTGAACGCCTGCGGTTTTCAAGGTTTTGAGTTGTTGGCGAAATCGTGGCCAGTCAGTGATCGGGTTCAAAGGCATCATCACCGAAATGGAAGCGGCATGGGCACTTATCCCGAGAAAAAATAAAGAGAACACAAAAGTAAAAATAAGTGAGGATGGTTTAAGTTTTGAAAAAAATCTGCGCATGATGTTGGAGTGCTAAATTACGCTTTGATTTTCCTTTGAGTCGAGCGAGAAAAAATGAATCGATGCAAAGAATTCATCGATCATCGGGGCGGAGCGCCAAAGGTGTCATTCCATTCGAGAGATCGCCCACCGATTCTGGAGCGCACCCGCTGAATTTCATCTTTTAAATTCTCGGCCAGCATTTGCCGAATTTCTGCAGGGCAATCAAGTTCAGCAGAGGCATTGAATCTTTCATATGAAGCTATCAACGCTCCTTCAGGAAAGGCTTCAATTTTCAAAAAGTGGCTTAATTGCTCTGCTACTTTTTGGGGCGAGCTTTCAAAATCTTCAAAAAAAACTTTTAGGACTTGGTCTTTGCCAAAAATCGATTCCCATTTTTCCAAGGTTGCACAATAAGCGTTGCGCTGTGAAAATTCTGGTGATTTCAAGAGCATGGCTAGTTTGTGGGGTGAGATTTTTTTTCGTCCGGTGTATCGCAAGTGGGACCAACTTCGATCGATCGGGTTTCGTAAGGAGAAAATAACTTTTAACTCAGGGAAAAGATTTTTAATTTTTTGAATGTCTTCAAGTTCCAGTAATGAATAAGCTGGTGTGGCCTCCCAAGACTTAAAGCCATGAACGTGCTTAAAGAGCTGACGGTACCAATCATCGCTAATTTTTTTAAAGACGAATTTTCGATACCAAAAAAAATTGCCCGCTCCTTCTATAAATAAATTTTTAAGCAATCTCTGAAATATTTCTCGGAAACTGCTGTCTTTGAATCGCTTAAAGAAACTAGATTCCGCAAAATGGCTGGGCGACGAATATTTCTGGTCTCGGTCAAAATAATGAATTTCTTTTTCGGGCAGGTCTTTTAGTTGGGGATGCTTACGCAATAGTTGATGGATTCCGGTGGTGCCACCACGATGGGCTCCAATGATGAGAAAGCTCGGCCCATATCGAAGCTCTGCGGTGTTTTTCATTTTAGGGGCCGTAACGTTTGGCGAGTTCGAGGGCCCGATCAAAATTAATGATCCCTGACGAGCTGCACTTTTTTTCTAAGGCAGCAATTCGGTAAACGCTTTGCTCGATGATTTTGCGGGTTTCAAACGCGGTCAGTTGATTGTTGGCCACTCGAATTTTAGAAGCCAAAGCTGTTACAAAAGGAGCGGCCATAGAAGTTCCACTCATTCGGATGATTTCTCCACCAGGAATGGTCGATTCGATGTCGACTCCCCACGCCGCAACGTTAACAGGGGCTCTGCCGAAATTGGAAAAATTTGCACTCAGGCCATGTCCATTGATGGCCATGACTGTGATCACGTTGGAGAAATTAACGGATAAGTTGGCAGGAAGAGCGGCTTCACTTTCTAAATCTTTGCCGCGATTGCCGGCGGCAATCACAAATAGCGTGTTGGAGTTAGCTTTGAAAAGCCGTGACCATCTTTCAGATTCGTATCGATAGAGATTGGCAACAAAGAATCCAAAGTTTTTTTCTTGCCCGGCATTCCGAAGAGTTGTCAGCACGAGTCCAGCATTTCGCAAATAATTAAGCCAAAGCAATTCGGCTTGACCTTGGATTTCTTCTTGGCTGACGCTGCCAAAAGATAAATTAGCCACCGCAGGTCGAGTGGCGATTAAGTAACGATTTAATACGTCGGCTTGCTTGTAAGAAATCCGAGTGATCGTTTTAAGGACTTCAACCGTTTGCTCTTTGCTGTCAAACACCGACAAGCCGGAGTCGTCGACCGAGTTAATTTTGGAAATCGTGGTTAAAAGTTGCGGCGAATTATTAAAGCCCGCGCTTTGAAGATTAACACTCAGAATTCGAGTTTTATCCGAGCTATAGCGTGCAACAATTCCTGCTACGTGAGTTCCGTGCCCGAGTTCGCTGATCTCAGATAGGAGTTGTTTTCCGTAAGTGTTCAGCCCAATTTTTTGCAGTAAATTTTTTACCAGCGCATTGATTTCAAATTGATTGGAAGTAAAGAAATCGCTCAACCAAGACGGAAAAAAATCCGGAGAGTCTGAGAGAATGTTCCAGCCCGACAAATCATCAACGAAACCATTGTTGTCGTCGTCGATCCCACTGCGGCCGCGAAGTTCGGTGGGATTAGTGGCGCGTTTGTCGCGGAGAGATTCCGATGCTTTGAAGTCGATTCCTTGATCGATCACCAACACTAATTCCGGATTGATCAATGGATTAGGAATTTGTGTTGAAACTCTTGCCGATTGGACAGGGTCGCTTTGCTGAGTATTAGGTTTATTTTCCAGAATGCGAAATTCACCATCGGAATCGTTGGGGATCATTTCGGCAAAATTGTTTTGAGAAAACCCAGCTTGAGCAAGCCCCCAAGAAATAAGCAAGGCAAAAAAATAGAGGCCCCGTTTTGGGCCCCGCTTCATACCCCACTTCAAACCCCACAGAGCGAGCGCCTCGCGCATTCCTTTCGGAAGCGGCGAAGTGCTCGCTCTGTTCGAACCCCTCTCTCTCATGGCCAATAGAAAACACATCGCAAAATTGCTGGAGAGTTAAAATTACTTAAACCCTCAAACGCTAGGACACCGAGTCAATGTTGGGGCGCATCATTTACCTTCAAAGTTATCCGTCATTAGTCTATGCTCGGCGGCTTGATGTTTGGTTTGACGGAGCAAGATATAATTCAGGTTTTTGTAGATTCCGCCTACGCTCCATGGACCGTTTACACCGCAATACTTTTATTTATGATTGCCAGTGCCTTTGGACTGCCGATCCCGGAAGAGATTCCACTGATCGGTGCCGGCTTAGTCGGCCACATTGCCATGCATCCTGATCGCTATCCTCCTCCGTATCCAGGAGCCGTTTCGGTTAATTTATATTTCTTGGCATTTTGGTGTTTTTTTTCGGTGATGGCCTCAGATTTGGTCATTTTTTTTCTCGGTCGATACATGGGAAAAAAGCTTCACTCTTCACCGCGCTTTAAAAAAATAACAGATGCTGGTGGCTTTAAGAAAATTCAAGAACGCATTCGGCGCAATGGAATATGGGCGAGCGCCATTTTTCGTTTCACGCCGGGGCTTCGTTTCCCTGGGCATTTGGCTTGCGGTGCTTTTGGGATTCCAGTTTGGAAATTTTGCGCAGTCGATGGATTGGCAGCCCTTTTGTCCGTTCCAACACAAATTTTGTTGATTGGTTTCTATGGCGACACCATTTTGAAAAATTTAAAAGAAGTGAAATTAGCGATTTTTGGAATCATCGCGGCGATAGTTTTATACAAATTGGCAGAAAATTTTTGGAAGAAACGAAAACTCAGGAATCAAAATTAGGCCCATGATTTGGAAATTTATCCTTCGCATTTTCGCCAAATTTGACGCTGAAAAAATTCACAATCTTTCGGTTTTTTTTATGGCCACATTGGCTCGGGTTTTTCCATCTATTTTACGATGGACCAGCGCAGATTCGTTGGCCAAAAGAGGATTGAAAAAACGTGATGGGCTAGTTCGAGTGGCCGGTGTTGATTTTTGGGGCCGGATTGGTTTGGCTGCAGGATTTGATAAAGACGGAAAACTTTTACAGGCGATGCCGAACATGGGTTTTTATTTTTCGGAAGTGGGCACTGTCACACCACGAGCCCAAGCGGGCAACGAGCGACCGAGGCTTTTTCGGTTGCTCAAAGACGAGGCCATTTTTAACCGAATGGGCTTTAACAATTCTGGAGCCGACGCGTTGAAAATTCGTCTGAAGAAATTTTCGGAATCCAAGCCTTGGTATTTCCGGGTCGGTGTGAATTTAGGAAAAAATAAAGACACCCCGGCTGAAATGGCGGCTGGTGATTATGTTTTGTTGGCCGAAAATCTTGCGGAGTTCGCAGATTATTTGGTCGTTAATGTTAGTTCTCCAAACACTCCGGGATTGCGAGATTTGCAAAATTTTAAATCGTTAGAAGAAATTGTTCGCGCGACAAGCGGAGCCATTCGTCGAACCCAATTCAATCGCCCGTTGTTTTTGAAAATTGCCCCAGAATTGGAACCCGATTTTGTGCAACAGCTAACCGAACGCTTACCGCTTTGGGGTGGGGCTGGTTTGATTTTGACCAATACTTTGGCTTCGGAACATCAGGGTCTTAAGGGCGGATTGAGCGGACGTCCTCTTCGAGAGCGATCTCGAGAAATTCTAAAAGTTGTGCGAAAAGTCAGTGATCTTCCGGTCATATCAGTCGGCGGAATTGATTCGGTTGAGGAAGCCAAGATCCGTTTGGATTTAGGTGCTGATTTATTGCAGATTTATTCGTCTTGGATTTATCGGGGCCCACGCTTTCCTTCGGAACTGGCAAATTACTTACACCAAAAAATCTAATTTCTGGGGAACAAGACTGCTAAGCTAAACCCATGCACTTTTCCCTGGTCGGCTGTCTTTTTTTTCTGACCCTGATTGGGGGAAGATCTGTAGCCGCCCCGGCTTTGGATGTGGTGGGACTGGTCAACGGTAAGACTCATAGCGTTAACGAGCTCGGTAAATCCATAGGTGTTTCCCTAAGTCTGGGGGATCCACCGTTAGCGGATGTTTCCATTGCGATCACTTCGAGTGTGGTCGGGATGGTGGAATTGCTTCCTGCTAGTCCTGTGGTCATCACCAGCGCCCTTCCTGCGGAAGTTAAAACTTTAGTGATTCGAGGCTTAGATAACGAGGCTCGCGGTCTCAATGCCAGCTTCAATGTGGTGTTCACCACAAGCTCGACCGATCCGGCTTACAACAATCTGGTCAAAACTTTTCAATTTAAAAATGAAAATGATGAAAACGAAAGTGGCAATCACGCACCAAGCGACATCGTTTTGATCAGTCCCAAGACGGGAGCTACCGGGCTCACTCACACTTCAAAGTACGTTGTGGAACTACCTTTTGATTTGGATGGCGATGATTTAACCCTCACTCTTTGCCGTGACACCGATGATGAATTCGAGGCTAGTCCTCAGTGCGCGGATTATTCGGCGGAACTAAGCGCTCGTAAGGGTGATGATGGAGATGGCTCGCAAAGTCTTTCGTGGGCTTCGCTATCGCTGGCTTTGTTACTCGGGATCGGCTTTTTTCGTCGCGATCGCTTAGTGCTGTTGCTTGCGGTGATGGGGTTTTCCACTCTGTGGGCCTGTGGACGCGAAAAACTTATGGATAGTTTCGACATTGCGGCACGTCCTCGATGGACGATTGCTATGACAGGACTGAGCCCTAGCACTACGTATTATTGGAAGGCCTTTATTTATGACGGCCATGGCAACATTGTAGAGAGCCCGACTCGGAGCTTTAGCTCGGGAGCCACTCCTTGAGCTCTATAGGCCGAAATTTTTTGGTCTTTGCGGTGTTTCTGTTGCAAACTAAAATAATTTATTCAAACGAAAATTCGACGATGCCTTCTAGTGCTGCTGGACCAATGGCCATTGTGCCCAATGCCGGCAGCGGTCGTTTGGATCAGCCATTGTTAATTGCGGATCCTAAGTCTGGTGAGTCTCTAGCTGCCGATGAGCAGCCCCAGCTCAGCGACTCATTGAAATCCCATATTTCGTCACCACCGCAGAGTCCCGTGGAGGCGGTGAAAATCCAACCGGCCAACCCAGTTGCAGACGAGGATGAAACTGAAGAAGAACATTCGGTCGATCGTAGGGTTCCGGATTTTCGTAGTTTTTGGACTTTGCGGGCCAATGGTTTTTTTCCCAACGCAACCCTTAAAAATCGAACGGGGAGCGGGTGGGGCATTGGTGGAAGTGCTCGTGCGAATATTTTAAAATTTTTGGAACCGGAAATCAGCGTGGATTGGCTTTACGCTTCTTCGATCAAAAACGGCCAAGATAATTTTTTGAACTTATTCCCAATAGGGCTGGGTCTTCGATTCAATCGGTCGTGGAAAAAATGGTCGGCTTATGCCTCTCCTGAGTTGGGCGGAATTTTTTGGTTGTCAGGTGCCAAGCGAATATTGGATCGCAAAAAAACTTCCTCTCATGGCTTCGATTTTTTAGGGGCGGCAAGTTTAGGACTGCTTTATGAATGGAAAGAAAATTCGATTTTTTCGCTGCGCTACAAATTGAGTTATGGCGCAGGTTACATTAACCAGTCTTATTCAAGTTTTGGCTTCGAATGGTCTAAACGATTTTAATTTATATTTCGAGAATTATTTGCTAGGTTTACTGCGAAATCGCTTGGTAGGATTTTCCATTTTCTAAACTTTGGACGTTAGCCTGCGATGGGCGTTCCCTTTGGTAAATCGAAATCAAGAGCGTTTCCGCCGCGTGTGTTGTGCGAGACGATCCTGCCTGGCAATGCTTGAACGTTGTCGCCAATGATCTTTATAATATTTTTGAGATGAGGTCGGGTGCGTCGGTTATGATTCCGTCAGCGCCCGATTCCAAAAGTTTTTTGGCGACTAATGGATCGTTAATGGTCCAGTAATGAACTTCGATTCCCAATTGGTGAGCCAGTGCGATCAACTCGGGTCGATCTAATTTAATTCCCGAATACTCGGTAGGAAGTTGAAAAGCTTTGGCTAAAGTTTTTGGTGGCTCACCAATGCCAGTCATCGCCCATTGAACGATTCTAAACACTTCAAGGTGCGAGGCGCTGGTGGGAATGTTGGAATTCAAGGCCCGAAATCGTTGCATGATTTCGTCATTTTCGGCGGCAATTAACACGCGCTCTTCGGCGCCAAGTTTTTTGAGCAAGGCTAAAACGTCATCTTCGATTTTAAGTCTTGGATCTTTGATTTCAATGTTCCAATGTGCATCGGGGAATTTCGTGAGAGCTTCTTCAGCACTGGGTATTTTTTCATCTGTACCTATTTCACCTGTACCTAGGAGCCGAAGTTTTTGAAGCTCGGAAAATTTGATATCCGCAAGATTCTTATCAACTCCACAGCTTCGCTTAAGATCAAAGTCGTGATGAAAAACCAAGACCCCATCTTGGGTCGCGTGTAGATCGGTTTCTATATATTCACAAATTGAGAGGGCTTCGGAAAAGGCCGGCAGCGAATTCTCGGGTGCTTTCAAAGCGTAGCCTCGGTGGGCAAAAATTCTCGGTTTTTTGAGCTTAAAAAACGTGGAACTCATAGGGTATTTATCTCATGGAGATTAAAGGCGGAAAAGATGTTTCGTGGACATCGAATTAGCTGCCATGCTATGAGTCAAAAAATGGGTCCTGAAAACAAGCCTTATCTCAACATTTCGGCTTATCAATTCTTCCGCATTGAGAATCCTGAAAGTTTGAAGCCCCAGTTGGCTGAACTTTGCGAAAAAAACAACGTCATGGGAACCCTTTTGCTGACTCCCGAAGGGCTCAATGTTGCTCTGGCCGGTCTTGAGCAAAATGTTCGAAATTGGATATCGCAATTTGAAGCAATGGGTTTTACTGACTTCTGGTTTAAGGAGTCGTTTTCTGACCATCTGCCTTTCGACAAACTTCAAATCAAATTGAAGCAAGAAATCATCAGCGTCCGTAATCCAGCCTTAGACCCGCTGACACGAAAAGCCGAAAGCATTGATCCGCAAAATTTAAAAGCATGGCTCGACGAGGGTCGCGACTTCACGTTGCTTGACACTCGCAATGGTTATGAAATGCGGATGGGGACTTTTGCCAAGGCGGTTGGTTTGGGCATCGAAGAGTTCCAAGATTTCGAAGCCTCATTAGAGAAGCGAAAAGAAAAATTAAATCCCGAAAAACCGCTCGTGATGTTTTGCACTGGCGGGGTTCGATGTGAAAAGGCCGCTTTTGCTGCTCGGGATGCCGGATTCAAAGAAGTCTATCAATTAGAGGGTGGAATTTTGAATTACTTCGAACAATGTGGCGGAGCTCATTGGAACGGTGAGTGTTTTGTTTTCGATAAGCGAGTCGGAGTCTTGCCCAGCTTGGAAGAATCACAAAGCTTGCTGTGTTGGGCTTGTGGCGAGCCCTTGTCGATTGAAGATCAATCTTCGGCCGATTACGTCTATCGCAAATCTTGCCCTTACTGCATCGAAGGCACCGATGGTGTGACTGCTAAAATGCAGGCGTCAGATTTGGCGACAGATCCATTGACTAGTCAAGAGTCGAAGCGATAGCCCACGCCACGAATCGATTGAAAATGTTTGGGTTCGTTTGGGTCAATTTCAAAATGCTTGCGCAAGCGACTCACGAATAAATCAGATGTTCGAGTTTTGGGCAGCAATTGAAAGCCCCAAACATTTTTAAGCAATTCTTCCCGAGAGACCACTTTACCGGCGTTTTTGATCAAGTAGGAAGCTAAGCGAAATTCTAATTTGGTGAGTTGAACCCAACCTTTGGGCGAGAGAATTTTTAGCTCTCCTTCACGACGGTCCCATAATTTTTCTGGACCTTCTTGCGGAAGAATTCTGCGTCGGGAGTAGGCTCCTAATTTTGCGGTCAATTCATCGAGCGAAAAAGGCTTGGGCAAATAATCGTCGGCCCCTTCACTCAGCCCCTTGATTCGATCTTCAACGGTTCCCAGTGCGCTCAAGACTATGACGACCGCATCGGAACCATGTTTACGAAACTCTCGGCAAAGACTTAGACCCTCGCCATCGGGGAGCATTCGATCCAGAAATATCAAATCGAAAAACTGTGGATCATCTAAAAAACGTTTTCGAGCCGTCTGAAGAGTGCCGACTGCTTCATAGGAAATATTTAAATGCTCGAGTGCGGCGGCTAAAGTGGCTTGAAGATGCGGCTCGTCTTCAATGAGCAAAGCATGTTTAAAGTTTAAGCTCTTGAGGTTGCTCACAGATGAAGCTCTCCGCTGAGACTAAAGGTTGAGCCAGTATTCAGCCCCAAACTCTCGGCCTGGATTTTAAATTTCATTTTTTTGGCAGCTTTTTTTACCAAGTAAAGTCCCAAGCCCGACCCCGCGGTTCGTTTTTCAAATGTAGGGGCTCGATAAAAGCGCTTGAAGAGTTTGCGACGAAGTTTGGGATCGAAACCTGCGCCTTGATCTTTAAAATTAAGTTGCCACAAAGTGCTTTTTTGATTTTCGGAAATTTGTAATTCGATTTGGACTTCAGCTTGGCCGTCTTTGGCAAATTTGCGAGCATTGTCTAAAAAATTATTGGCAATCAATTCCAAATAATCCGAATTGGCCATAATCCAAAGTGGTCCTTTTGCTAAATTAAATTTTAAATCAGCTTTCGCGCCTAAGACCGCGGTCCATTTTGTTTTTCGTGCTTGAATCCAACTCACTAAATCGATGGCTTCGAGATGGGGTCGATCGTGAACGTTTTCCCATCGCGAAGCGGTGAGCAGTCTCTCGATCTCAATTTTTAGCCTTTGCAATTCAGCGTTATGACTGAGCCAGAGTTTTTCATTTTTGGCATTTTTAGGAATTCCGGCTTCTAATAGATTGGCACTTAATTCGAGAGTGGCAATCGGCGATTTCAATTCGTGGCTAATCAGCGCCAGAAATTCCGATTGTGCTTGATTGGTTTTCATTTCCAGCAACAACTTCCACGTAACCACAATGGAAAGCGCAAGGATCGAGAGAAAGCCAAAAGTTCCAAGACCAATCGTCCACCAGGGATAACTACGCCATTCTTCTGGAAGGCTGCGCCCCCATCGGGCTTCGGCCAGGCCAACCATTTTTTCATAGTTATTGAGGATGACCAGATTCCAAGAAGTTCCCAGCGCGCCGACCAAAACGAAAAGCGCGATGCAAAGAATCAGCCAGAGCCACTTTTGATTCCTTGCCATGCTCGCAAAATAGTCGCTGTGAAAATTGAAGCAAGTATTGCCTTGTGTCATGGCATCGGCCTTTGTCCTCATGTGTAAAGAGTAATTGCGTGGGATTGTTGACACGTCACCGATACATTAATTTTTATCATTCCAAAGGAGGAGTTTATGAAAACTATGAAAAATACAAACTTAACTGCGCTTCTAGCTTCGCGAATTGCAACAGCGGCTTTGACTGCTGTTTTGCTGGTTCCGGCGGCTCCGAGTTGGTCTGATGTTCCAGGAGGACGCCTAGGTTCAGGTCGGCCTGTCCCCGGCCATCCTGCTTATGGTCGCCCAGGTTATGGTCGTCCAGGTGATGGTCGTCCAGGTGATGGTCGTCCAGGTGATGGTCGCCCTGATTATGGTCGCCCAGGTGATGGTCGTGATGATCATGGCCCAGGCGGAATTCACGGCTCGTGTCGTGAATTGGATCCTCGGCGAGATGGTGATCGGCGAGATCATCATGACAACACTGTTGAAATTCAAGTTGCTCGCTCAGTGGGGGCCCTCCGGGGTTCAACTTCGGTGAGTTTGTTGGAATTGCTGCGATTGAGCCGTGACTGTGTGGATGCCCGAGTCACTGGAATCAAAATTTTTGCTGAATCTAACGGACGCTATGGCGCGGCGATTGGACTGACTAAATTTGGTCGAGTCATCGCTAGCCGACAAATCGTTGGAGCTCGTTCGCGATTGCCAGTTAATTTTTTTCTCGACGAGCGAGGAATTGAAATCGGTGGATTGTATGACGGATTGTCCCTTGACGTACAAGGCTCCGCTTACATTTCTCGTGTTGAAGTGAGCGTTGCAGAGGCCCGTCGCCCTGCGCGATTGCCGTACGTTTACAGCACTGAGGCTCGCGTTTTTGGTGCTCTTAGACACGTTGGATCGACAGGTTTGGTCGGCCAAGGTTTGAGCCGAAATGAATTCTTAGTTGGCGAAGAAGTTTCTGATTTGCGCGCTCTTAAATTGAGCGCTCGTGATGATGCCTTCAATGTCACTCGTTTAACTCTCCGATTTTCGAACGGCGCGGAAATGGACGTGCCGGTTGGTTTGATTTTCGAAAATCGTGATTTGTTCGTTGTGATCGATGACGACGATTCTTTGGGTCGTGGTCGTGGACTCTACCAACGTGAATTACGCCTTCGATCAATTGTGGTTGAAGGAACTCAAGGTCGAGTCTTCGGAACTCGAGCGCGTTTGGATGTCCAAATGATTTCTGACACTGACGAGTACGGTCGTCGCCCGGATGGTCCTGGGCATGGCGGACCCGGACACGGTGGACCTGGCCGTCGTCCTTAAGTCTGATTTTTTTAGACTGATTATTTAGTCAAATTATTTTTTGGCAAAAGGGGATCCGGGACAAAAGTTCCGGATCCCCTTTTTGTTTTAGCGTTTGAGGCGGGCTGACTCGGCGGGGGGACTTGCTGGTTTTCGTTGAAGGAAGATTTCTTCGAACAGAGTCTTTGCGACGTAGGAACTTTTTACGGTCCAATATTTTTCATGGACCGTGAGCACTGCAATCGCAATTTTACGGCCCTGATCGTGTCCATAGCCGACAAACCAATCGCAACGGCCATCGGGATTGCGCGCGGTCAATGAACCAGTTTTGCCGCCGAATTCCGCGTCGGCTAATTCGTCGTTGCTGACTAAAGATTTGAAGAAGCGTCTTGAGGTGCCGCGCGAAACGGTTTCGTGCATTAATAATTTCATTTGTTCAGCAGAGTAGGGCGACATCACATTGCCTAAAATTTTCGGGTGGCCGGTGTAAAGCGTACGATCGAATTCGTCGACCGCCTTTTTTACTATGTAAGGTGTGACCAAAGTACCTTCGTTGATGATTGCGGCCGCTAGCATCGCACCATGAACCGGACTTAGGGTGTTTCCCAAGGTGAAACCCGAGGCCGCTTCCGCTAATTCGTATTGATCGTATTGGCCGGCGCTGGTGTTAGAGATGTCGATGTCCAAATCCGACGGAATGCTTTTGTTGAAGAAGAATCTTTCCGCGTATTTTTCTAAATCTTTTGAACCGACTTTATAAATTCCCAGGCGACCAAAAACCGTATTGATCGATTTTGCAAAAGCTTCTCGTAAAGTCACAAAGCGGGTCCATCGATTGTCGGCGTGGCTAAGAATGTTTTTTTTGTAAAGCGTGTGATTAGACCCGTTATAAGGAATAAGGGTTTCGGTATAGGCCTTGCCTTCGTCGATGGCTGCGGCGGCCGTGACGATTTTGAAAACGGAAGCCGCAGGAAAAGTTGAGCGCAGGGCTAAATTTCCCAACCCGTGATCTTTGGTAGAAGTTTGCGCCATCGCTAAAATTTCGCCGCTTTCCGCGTCCATCGCAACAACCGCACCGTAATCCGGGTGATAACGTTCCAATAGTGATTCGGCTTCGGCTTGAATTTCCGGAACGATGGTGTACTCGACGAAAACTGATTCTTTGGAAATTGGCTTTTCGATATTGCCGCGGATCAAAGACAGCTCTTTGGGAAAGTCGTTTTTGACTAAAACATTTTTGAGCGATTCCCGAACTTCAAAGCGCGAATACTTTTCGCCATCTTCAAAATATCCAAATTTTTTCGCGGCTAGATACCCAATTCCCATAGCTAAAGCTAGGGTCCAAACAACGGACCTAAGGCCTCTGGAATTATTGGGATTTTTTCGACGCACTTCCCCTATTAAAAACAATTCCGAGCCAAAAGGGAATCCTTGTTTTTCTGACGACTTAACGCGGGGCGCCTCGGATCAGCTGCCGTAAAATTCATGCGGTGGATGAAAAATTCAAAAACTAACTCTTGTTTGGCTTATTGTTGTAGTTGATCCATGAATAACTCTCTTCGGATTTTTGTTAAAAGTCGGGGCACTCGGCTCGATTATGATTCCATTTTTTTGGTCTATTTGCCTTTGATCGCGGTTTTATTGTTTCTCACATTTCCAACTAACTTCAGTGCCGGAATTTCAAGCATCATTTTTATGAAGTTGTCGCTAGGTCATGTAGTCATTGGACACTTGCGGGTTGCGCTTATTCAAAACGTGAAAAAACAATTTGGGATCAAGGTGCTTTCGGTTTCGATCATTTTCATTGCCATGACCACGGCCTCCGATGAATTTTTTTGGTTCTCATTTTTAATTGGTTTGGTTTGGACTCATTATCATTATATGCGGCAGCATTATGGAGTTGCCCGTCTTTTGACCGTGAAAAATTTGCTGGGAAATTATCGGGAAAATCAATTGGATCAGATCTTTTTTGCTACTGCTTATTTTGCGCCCATTTTTTATTTTGTCCCAAGCTATGTCTTTAACCCGAGCACCATCAACGGGGCTCTGTTATCTGGAGGAATGCATAGATCCATCTGGTGGGTGATGAGTCTTTTTGAGTGGGCCATTAAAATCACATCGGTGCTTTGGTGGCCAATGATTGCCTTTTGGCTTTGCTATTTAGCGCGAATATTTTTGCAGTATCGAACCGACAGGCTCCAACTTAAGAAATTTCTTTTTGCTCTTTTTTTGTTGGGATCTACTTTGTTTAGCTTTTATTTTTTACCTGCGTCGTTAGCAGTGATGGCTAGCGTGGTCATACATTCGCTTCAATATTATTATCTAGTGAGCAAAGATCAAATTAAGAATAACCCAGCTAAAGGCGTGGCTTTTGCGATCATGATTCCGGTTTTGATTGGTTTATCCTTTGGTTTTTTCTTCGGATATTTTGATCAAGATGCGTTTTTGCAAAACCGAAGCCCGGCCATGCGCTTTCTCTGTGGCTTAGGAATTGCTTTAGGTCTGATACATTTTTGGATGGATTCATTCATTTGGAAACGGAAAAATCTTGAGAGTGCGCAGCTCTAAACAATGAATCCAGTTTTAATCTTTGCGCCACTCAAGCAGCGACTGAGCCAAGCCTTCGATCACCACTTGGGGAACTGCATGGCCGCCCTTGAAGGGAATCCATTTGCCTTTGAATTCAGCCTTTTTGAAAAATGAGCGCAATTTTTCGGCTTCGGAGTAAGACAAGACTTCGTCGTTCATGCCGTGAGATTGAAAAAACCGTTGCCCGCTGTGTTCCGGAAGTTTTTGCTGCAAGTATTCTTCATCGACCGGCGCGCCTGATAGCAAAAAAATTCCGCGGGGATGGGCCTTTTTTTCGAGCATCCAGTGAAGTGAAAGAATGGCCCCTTGGCTGAAGCCCCCAATCACCAGATTTTTTTCATCAAAGCCGTGCTCTTCTATAAGAGCATCGATTTCAGGAACAGCCGCTAGTGCGCCTTCGCGCCGCTGCTGTGAAAGTTTTAATCCGCCGCCTCCCGGCCCGATTTGGCCGAGTAAGCTTAAGTCTAGTGGAAACCAGGCTCTAGGCCCGCGTTCACCCTGGCCGTAAAGGTCAATCGGCGCGTTTGCGAAGTAGTGGTTGTAAAAACCTTCAGGATCACAGAGTTCCGCTAGATCCAACAGGTCCCAAGCATTGGCCCCATAGCCATGGAGCCAGAGCACGTTTAAGTTAGAATCACCTTTAATTTCAATGGTTTTCATGTGTATTGCTCAAATTGTTCGTATTGTCTTTTCAGGTCTAAGTCTATGGAATAGTACAGTTTGTATGATTCAAACACTCAGAAAAGTGCACGGATTAACCTCAATCGTTTTTATAAGCAGCTTGCTTGCAAGCTCCGCTGACGCCCACAAAACCTCTTCACTGTTACCTACCGGAATTTTTCGGGCGCGGGTCGTGAACGTTTTTGGTGAACCGGTTGTTAACAAATTTGATCAAAACGGGGATCGCCAAGAATTGCTAGCTCCTTTGGAGCGCACGGTGGGTGCTTCGACCCTCGCGGCAAGCAAGCCTGAGCTTAAGACTCTCTACGACAGCTTGAATTCATTTGAACCTAACTTGGGTGATGACCTTTTTTCGGCGCAATTGCTCGCCGACGCTAAAATCAACTTTCACCAAATAACCACCGCACTTGAATACGGACTGACCGATCGAGTTTCTTTGGGCGTGATTGTGCCCTTCGTTCAAATCACCGGAAGCTCCTCATTTGATGCCAAAGTTTCTAGCAAATCCGCATCGATTAAAAACAAAGTAATGGGCACGCTTTTGGAAAATGGCGTGACTCAATTTGAGTCGCAAATTCCGGGGCGCGATGCTTTGGCTGCTGGGCTTTTCACTGCAAACGGTTATGAAATACCAGGTGATTTTCAATACGCAGGTTTGGGTGACATTGAAATCGGAGCTGTGGTCCAGCCCTATAAAAACGGCACTTTTTTAACCGCGATTCAAACAGGATTTCGTTTGCCAACTTCGACTCATAAGAAAGATTACGCAAATTTATTGGATCAAGGCACTGGTGACGAACAGTTGGATTTTGCTTTTGAAGCGGGTTTTGATGCCAAAGTTACTAGCCGATTGACCACCGGTTTTCATAGCCGCTACACTTTTCAATTCGGTCGGAATGCCGAGATGCCAGTTTTGAAGACCGGTAAATCTGGATTGCCTGATTTGAAGGACCCAACTTCATTTGTGGTGGTTGATCGAAACTTGGGCGACGTTTTCGAGAATGAAGCCTATTTGGATTACACCATCAACAAAACATGGAGCCCCTATGTGGCCTATACTTACACGATGCGCGGCGCGGATCGATACTCAGGACCCAGTGGTTACGACTACAATTCTTTGATGGAAAACACTGCCGGACGCAGCCATTCGTTGATGGTCGGAATGACGATTTCTACGATTCCTGCTTATGCCGCTAAAACCATTCCGGTTCCGATGAAGATTGATGCCAGTTATACTAAAGTCTTAAACGCGACTAATGACACCGACGCAGCCTATGGCCGTTTGGATTTGATCGTATTTTTCTAAGGGGTTTTTAAAAGATGAAAATTTTTACAAAGCGAACAACGCTAGCCATTTTAATTTTATCGACCAGCAATGCTTATTCACAGCCAAGAGTTGAGATCGGCGCTTGTGAATACGTGCAAAAACTTTCCGAAGATTTTGCTGCTGCCAAAGCCAACAAAGTCGCGGTCAAAGAGTTTCAACTTTTGCAGTCTTTAGCCTTTAGTGGCATTGGCACTAAATTCAAAGCCGACGCACTTTATAATTTGGCGAAGCTTCCCCATGTTACTTGGGGAATGGCTCAACTAGAAAGCAACATCGATCAGTTAATGAGAAAACCGATTGATATGCCCTCAATCGATGGCTTTATGTTGTTGGCTAAAAAAGCCTATGAAGAAGGAAAGTTATCGGCGACTAGCTATCGATTGCTGCAATCGATGAACTCGGTAGGAATGAACTCAGTCTTGCGTTCTAAAAGAGCTGGGGCGATCCAAGATCAAATTGATGCTTCTTATTCGGGCGCCATTAGTGGCGAAGCTAAATCGTTATTTGATTCCAAACCTTATAAGGATTTTTTGAAAGCTTCGGGATTGAAGTCTGAAACTTTTAAAACCGAAGATTGGGAAAATTTTAAACGTTGGACTTTGGTGTTGCCGCTTTATTCCGACGGATTCAGTGAAGAGCGCGCTCAAGACATTGGCCAATCGCTGGCATTGATTCAGGCGGCGTCCCTGGGTGGCAAGCCCTTGGCCGAGCAATCTTGTGCTTGGTTATTACGCGAGCGGTTTTTAGCTCAAATCATTTCTTTGCTGGGAACACGAGGCCAGCCAACTTTGTTGGCCAATGGACAATTAAATAAGTCTGGATGGATCAACGAATCTTCACGCGGCGAAGCGCTTTATCCGACCCAAGATAAAGCTAATTCTTTTGGTCATTTTGTAGATGAAGAGTGGGTCATAGCACGGCTGAAAGGTCCGGTTGATTTGCGCCAAGAATTTACGCAGACCAGTGAGCTTTTAGGCTTTTTGAAACTCTCGGCTTTCTTAAGTTCAAACCGAGCCGTTGGGTTGTGGTCTATCGGCGAGCCCCAAGAGTCGGGATATGCATTGCCTTTGGCGCTCTTGAAATTGGGCTTTGGAACCATGGCCGTAAACCTAAAAAACGTCAGCGAAAATCATTTGCAAGTATTGCCCGGGGGCAGAATTCAGCTTCGCGATAACACCAATGAAAATTTGGTTTCGTTGGCTTGGACTGCTTTAGGTTTGTCGCGAACATTGTTGAGTTTGCGTAATCCCAATGCCGTGGAGCGTGCGGCTCTGTCGGCAAATCAAATTCAAGATTTGGTGGGGCCTAAGGGCGCGCAGGGAAAGCTCTATCAACTTTTCACTGGAACCGTGATTGAATCTTTGGCTCGTCGTCGAGCTTCTCGTTACGAGATAGAGGTTTTATACCAATTTTTGGTCAAAGCCGGAGACGTGCTCGACAACGATTACTTGCGGCACTTGCCACGCAAGCCGAACCCCCCAAAATCTAATTGATTTACTTGGGGTTTTTCGCCTTCTTAGAGGTCTCTGGCCATTTCCTTCTTCGTTGAAACTGGCTTTTTTGCTAAGAACGCTCGGATGGAAGGCCTAGGACAAAAAAAGCGAGCCATTGTTGGGCTTTCGGGCGGCGTGGATTCGGCCGTCTCCGCTTTGCTTTTGAAAAAAGCGGGCTTCGATGTGGTCGGGCTTTTCATGAAAAATTGGGACGAAGCCGGGCACTGCACATCCGAAGATGATTATCGCGATGTCGTCAGCGTTTGCGAGAAAATCGACATTCCTTATTACACGCTGGAATTTATACAACAGTATCGTGATGAGGTTTTTACCGAGTTTTTAGAAGATTACCGTGCTGGATTGACTCCTAATCCGGACATTTTGTGCAATCAGAAAATTAAATTCGATATTTTTTTCAAAAAAGCGATGGAACTCGGTGCTGATTATTTAGCGACCGGCCATTATTCGCAGCTAGATTACGATCACGATGGCAATCCTTATTTGGTGCGCGCCGAGGATTCTGCAAAAGATCAAAGCTATTTTTTATTTCGAGCGCCCTATGAATCGTTGCGCAAAGTTTTGTTTCCGATTGGTCATTTGCGAAAATCAATCGTTCGAGAAATTGCGATCAAAGCCGGTTTGCCAGTGGCCGCTAAGAAGGACAGCACGGGAATTTGTTTCATCGGTGAACGAAATTTTCGGAATTTTTTGTCGGGATATTTACCGCTTAACGAAGGGCCGATGAAAACTTTGGCTGGCGAAGTGGTGGGTCGGCATCAAGGACTTTGTTTTTATACCTTGGGCCAGCGCAAAGGTTTAGGCTTAGGCGGCGAGGGCCGTCCCTGGTTCGTGGTGGCCAAGGATTTAAAACACAACACATTGATTGTGGAGCGCGGTGAAAATCACCCGGCGCTTTACAGTCGAAAGCTTTGGGCCGATCGAATACAGTGGATGCTGCCTTACGCTCCCAAAAATTTGCCGATGAATTGCACTGCCAAGGTTCGATATCGCCAGCAAGATCAAGATTGCAGAATCAGCGTTGAGGCCGACGGACGGATTTTGGTCGAGTTTAGCGAGCCTCAGCGATCAGTGACTCCCGGACAATCGGTGGTTTTTTATTCGGGTCGAGTGTGCTTGGGCGGCGGGCGAATCATTGAGGTTGGGCCGACTTTATATGATGAGAAGTCAGGCCAAACTTCATTGGAAATTTTAGATGAAAATTCTAAGCTAATTTCAAATTCAATTATTTAATTAATCAAATTCATTTTTTTGTGCTCAAACTTTACTAAGATCCAAAGTGCCAGCGAAGTGGTGGTCGGTAGCACAATCGCCCAATATCCATAAAGTCTTCCCAAAATAGCCGCACTCAGCGATCCCAGTGTGAAAAAACCAATGATAGCTAGTCTCATCAGTATCGAGGCTTTTTCTCGGCGGCGATCTTCGATTTCTAAACCCTTGGGTTTTGAAAATAATAAGCGAGTGAGACCAATACCTAAATCGGTGAAAATCCCCGTAAGATGAGTGGTTCGAATGATGCTGCCCGAAGCCGTGGTGATCATCGCGTTTTGTAGTCCGCAAGTTCCCGATAATAAAACTAATAGCAAATAGTGATCGCTCATCGAGAAATCATCGCCATAATTTCCAAAAAATCCCATGAGCGATCCAATCGAAGCCGTCATTAAAGAAGCAAAAATTAAAAATAAAATGGTTTCGTAGCCACCTTGTCGATGATGCTTGATTTTTAAATCAATGCAGTAACCGGCGATCATGGCTCCCAGCAAAAAAAACAAGGGGACTGTGAGCATTCCAAAACCTTTGGACCAATTGGAATTCGAAAATTCAATGCCAGCAAGGGAAGCAAATCCCGTGACGTGAGAAACAAAGCGCTGGCCGGCCAAAAAACCAATGATGTTGATGGCACCGGCTTGAAAGGCCAAGAAGGTCCATTTAGCGATGTTCGAACGTTGATAGATCGCTTCTTTGCCGAGCGTGAACATAGATTTAGTTTACGGCTGATTGCTCGATAAATCGAGTTTCCAGAGGGAAAGACCAATGTTTGGGTTGTGGAAATATGGGTGATGGCCAATGTTTTGACGGAGATTTAAAGCTTCATTAGTGAACAAAATTTTAGCAGCGAAATTTTAAAAAGCGGAACTTAGAATGGGTCTGTGAATTCACCTTTGAACAAATTGAGTCGTCTTTTTTGGCTGATGCCTTTGGGTGTCCTGTTCGTTAGTTGCGCCTCGAATCCCGAAGCGGCTAAGCATGGCGATATCGTTGATGGTTTGGGTAATGAAATTTCGCTTCAAGACACCGTAGAAGAAATTCAACAGGATGAAATTGAAGAAGTGGCCTTTCCGGAAAAAAAGCAGTTGGTTTTGCACTCTGAAATACCTGTTGAGCTTAACGATGAAGTCATGGTGTGGATTCGATTCTTTGCCAAAAAAGAACGCGATCGCTTTGAATCGTATTTAGTGCGTGGTTCGCAATATCGAAAATTAATCGAAGAGATTTTTCGCAAGAATAAATTGCCACCCGAGCTTTATTACTTGGCTTTGATTGAAAGTGGTTTCGTGCACCACGCTCGATCATCGGCCAGTGCTGTGGGCTATTGGCAGTTCATGCGACCAACGGGCATTCAATATGGCTTGCGTATTTCGCCCTATGTCGATGAGCGCCAAGACATCGTGAGAGCGACTCAAGCGGCTGCGAAATATCTTAGATGGCTCTTCAATCAATTCGATGACTGGCATTTAGCTTTGGCAGCCTACAATGCGGGGCCGGGTCGCATTAAAGGCGCTTTGCGCCGTTCGGGTTTAAAGGACTATTGGCAGTTGGCGAGAAAAGGGTTCATTCCGAAGGAAACGGCTTCGTATGTGCCTCAATTCATGGCTGCGATGATTGTTGGAAGTTTTCCTGAGCGTTTTAATTTTGAGGTCCCTGATGCTGCGGAAATTCCCGATATCAAGCCGGTGCGAGTTCCAAGCCCTATTAAAATCACGGATCTGGCTCGAATTAGCAATGTTTCAGTGGATATGATTCAAAAACTTAATCCTCATTTAAAAGCGGGTTACACTCCGCCTAACGTCAGTAAGTATTATGTGTGGATGCCAGCATCGATGAAAATTGATTCTGAGGATTTAAGCATTAAATTAATTCCATTTAAAAAAGATTCGCGACTTTTTGCGGGCGGCGGAAGAGCGGTCGGGGGCGGTGCTTTTCGAACTCACATTGTGCGCAAGGGTGAAACTCTTAATTTGATCGCACGGCGCTATCGCAAGTCGATGACTCAATTAAAGACTGAAAATGGATTGCGCACGGGAAGAATCATGGTTGGCCAGGCCATCAAGATTCCTGGGAATCGCAGCTCACAACTGACCCTGGCCCGAGCTACTTTTTATCGAGTCAAACCTGGGGATAGTTTGGCTTCGATTGCTCAAAAATTTAAAGTTAGCATTGCCGCGCTTCGACAAAGCAATGGTCTACGTGGCACCGTGATTTATAAGGGACAGTCCCTCAAGATTGCTGGTCGTTAGTTTAAAGCTATTTCAATTGGAAGCTAAACTTTCAATTGATTCACCAGTGCTTCAGCTTTACTAATTTGCTGTGAGAACTCAGTCGCGATTTTAGGTCGCGCGAATCTTAGTTCATTATAGATGCTGAGTAGTTCTTGAAGTTGCGGATCGGGTTGTGGAAATTTTTTCTGAACTTCAATGATTCTAAAAGCCAGTTTTCGAATTTCCGGACGAGGCATGATTCCAAAATGAGCTAAGATTCTTTTCTTGCGAAATTGTAGCCCCAACATCCCGAAGAAACTCAGCATCAGCACTAATAAGAACCAAATTCCTTTACTTTGAAAGGCTGTAACTAATAACTCGCGCGCTAGTTTAACGAATTGAATGTCTTCGGAATCCACTACGTATCGATACCAATAAGCCTCTAAATCGTCGCGAATGCTATAGGCATCTTGATAGACGGTTTTCCAAAAGGAAGTCACTTCAACTGGAGTGGGATCGTAAATTAACCACTTATTCTGGTTTTGATCCCAGACTTCAACCCAGACGTGGGCATCGCTGTTGCGGAGGGTGATGAATCGATTTCCGTGTTCTGTGGGAAAACGGAATCCGGCGGCGAGTCGTGCTGGAGTTCCGCTTTTGCGAATTAAGAGAGCGGCGGCAGTGGCAAACAGTTCGCAGTGACCTTTCTTTTCTTCGACTAAAAATTTGCGGAAGCGAGCAAACCCACTGGGTGTGCTTTGGGTCAAGGGCTCGAGCGAATAGCGGAAGCCTTCTTTTTTGAAGTAATTTTCAAGGGCGATTATTTTTTTGGAGGCATCGATATTTTTTTTGAAAACTATATTGGCGTATTGAGCCAGTAAGTCATCGAAGTCAGCATCATTGATTTCGCTTTGACGATTCGATTTATTGGGCAATTCAAAAAGTTCAGGCGAGCTGTTGGGCGATTTTGGTAGTGTGATCCGATAGGTGATTCCGCGTTTTGAGCTGCCCGGTAGCCGAAAGCTGTTTCCGCTGCCTTGTTGAAGGGCATCGCCGTTGAAGGGTTGAAAGAGCAATTCCAAAATTTGGCTGCCATAAAGCACCGGCAACACGTTCACATCCAGGGCTTCACGCCGGAGCACAACCCCTGCAAGATTGTCAGGATTGGTGGGATAATAGGGCCTAAAATTTACACTTGGCGAAGGATACCAACTGCGACCATCAAAAGAGTCGAGATTGCGAGCCTTTAAAAATTCCTGTCGGGTCAGAATTTTTTTAGCTTCAGGATCAGTGGGAATTTCAATGCGCAAGGCAACGGTGCTTTCTGCATTGGGATCGGCTTTGCCCTGAAGATCTACCTCGCCGGAAAATCCTAATTTACCAATGGAACTTCCGCTTAACATTCGACTGACATTGAGTCGGGGCAACATCGGAAAAACCAACGCGGTCACTGCCAGAAATCCAAGGACTCCGACAGTTGTGGCTAAATAAATTTTAAATCGGCCAAATTTAGCCAAATCGCGAAGAGTGTTGCCGCTGAAATCAAAGGCGAATTGAAAAATAAGCGCGATGAAAGCGCTGATAAAATATAGCACGATGAATGTTCCAGTTAAAAATTCCGGGGACAAGCCCGCTGCCAAACTGGTGATGACAAAAGTCATAGCCAATCGAAAGCGCCGCGCTCGGATCGGATCCGGTAAAAAAAACAATGCAAGATGAAGCAAGAGCACAATTTGTGAAGCGACTTCAAGGGGTCGATAGGATCCCACTTTGCCAATGATCACCGCGAGTGGAATTAAGAAAAGTATCAATCCACCGCTGATGAATCGATGTCTGGGCAGTTTGTTTTCCAAAAGGCTTAGCAAAAGTAGGCCAAAGCCTGAAAACAAAATGACGGCTGGCAGTACGTCGCCTGTGGAAATCAAGGCCGCAATCGCTAAGATTTCTGAGCTTAACAAGATTAGTTTTAGGAGGCGTTTTTCTGCAGCCATGGCGCCTCCGTTTTAGAAATCAAGGCCACGCAATCGAGTATTCCGCGCTTTTGCCGCAAGACTTGTGACTTTTTTTGATAACGAACAGTGAGGTCTTGTAGTCTGTTTTCCGCACTCAAGCTTGCAACTATTTGAACCGCATTTTCCAAATCGGATTCGGTGATCTTGTCGAGATCAATTTCAAATGACAAAGATTCTTCAGGCCGACCCCGAGCTCGGGCGAGCGGAGTGCCATCAAGGTTTCTTCGAAAAGGCAGTAAGTCTGTCCAGATTTCTCCAGGTCCGAGATTTCTAATTTCGCCGTCGCGCAAATTGGACCCGAAGCCTTTGAGTTGGGCTTGCAACACTGATTGCAATTCGCCGGGACGGCGTGACGGCCAGATAAGCCGATTGCCGCTTTGTCGATCGATGCAAATTTTTTCGGAAAAACCAAATGGAAAATCGCTGCCGCAGGCAGTGCCATCCCATTGATGATGACCTCTTTTGGGATATTTGTAGTGGCTGCTAATCAAGAGAGTTTGACCGGGCATGATTAAGCGACAAACTGCATGAACAATCCACTCTTCATCAATCCATTCGCCGACTGAAACATTGAAAGCTGGAATCATCCCGCGATTTCGAAGGGTCCATTGATCTTTGCTTGCTTCATTCTCATAGGTGTCTCGAGCGTGGCGAATGTATTCAATGCGCGAAACGCTGTACTCCGAAAAAATTCCAGAAATGATGATCACTGCGATTTGGCAGCTGAATAATAAAAAGAGAATGTTGTTTTCGCTGAGCAAGGTGAGAAATCCCATACTCGCTAAGAGTCCGGTGAACCAAAGTCCCGGAGTTTTCGCGCGAATTCTGCGGTAAGGCAGAAAACGCTGCTGAAAACGTTTTACTTTGGCTTTGAAACCGTGGCCAAGCATTGGATCACCTTTTCACGATTTTCAGGAAGGGTTTGAGAATTTTGTTCGCCGCTAAAGATTCTATGGCCCAGTGTAAAGGGAGCCATTTTTTCTACGTCAGTGGGCAAGACATAATCGCGGCCCATCAAACAGGCATGGCCTTGGGAAACACGACTAAGTTGGATGAGGGCCCGAGTTGACAGCGAACCACTAAGACCAGTGTTGGTTCGCAAGGCGAGGACTAGCTGATGGATGTATTGAAAGACGCTTTCTTCAATGTGGGCGGATTGGGCCAGTCTTTGAAATTGCAAAAGTTCGCCAGGTTTTAAAGCATGAGTGCTGGTGCTGGGCCCGCGAGTGCTTTTGCTGATTTCGCTTTTTAAAACTTCTAATTCTTTGGGTTGATCGGGGTAGTCGAGCGATGCGTGAACCATGAAACGATCGAGTTGGCTTTCCGCCAATGGAAAAACCCCGTGAGACTCACCAGGGTTTTGAGTCGCGATCACGAAAAAGGGTTTGGGCAATTCGTGAGTCACGCCGTCGACGCTGACGGTGGCTTCGGCCATCGCTTCAAGCAGCGCGCTTTGAGTCTTTGGGCTGCTGCGATTGAGTTCGTCAGCCAGCACGATTTGCGAAAATATCGGGCCACGCTTGAATTCAAAACCTTGAGATCCCGGCGCAGGAATAAGACCCCCGACAATTTCACTTGGTAATAAATCGCTGGTCATTTGAATGCGTGAGAAGGAACAGCCCAATGAGTGGGCCAGTTGTTTGGCCAAGGTCGTTTTTCCCACTCCCGGAGGGCCTTCAAGCAAAACGTGACCACCAGCCAGTAGGGCGCTGACTGTGATATCGAGCGTTTCTGAATGGACGATCAATCTTCCACGCAAACCTTCGACCCAAGTGTGCAAACTCTTGAGGTCTCCGCTGTTGGAAAATATTTTCGCTACGTTTGAATCACTCATTGTTTTTTATCCTTAGAAATTAGCGGGCTTTCTGCTGTGCAATGTTTGCACGGGTCGGTTGTTTTTAGCGTAGATTTTATGAAAAGTTTTTAACTGCTTTTCCGAAATTTCCAATGGAGTGTTCAAAACGTTCCAATTGACTCCTTGAGAACACGGAGGAGTGGTGAGCGATCCTTTGTAATGATAGTGGGTGGTTTTGGTAGGTAGCAATCGCGAGGGATCAAAAGTTTTTGAGCTCAGAGACACCGCTTTTTCTTTTTTGTGGGGAATGTCTTTCCAAAGTTTTTCGAGAGCTTCATTTTCGGCGCCAATTTTAAATAAGACTCCGACCACTGCTAATTCTCCGGCTTCGTTTTTATGAACGAAGTGGAGTTCTAGCGGAAAGTGCTTAGAGGCAATGGTGTGCTCGCTTTCAGCGTGAAAATGAAATTGAACTAGGTCAAAAACTTTGCCATCAAGATCAACTTTAGAGCCGGGTTTGAAATTCACTTGGATAGTGTGACCGTTGTCGATGATCTCGGCCGGAGTTGAGTTGTAAAAAAAACTGATGCTGCGATCTTTAACTGGCTTTTTCCATTTGAGATCAATCGGAGATTGTTCGCTTCCTTTGATGCAGAGATTCCAGTCCGGATTCATCTTGCCCCAGGCTTCAGGGCCTGATTCCCTTTCATACGACCAGTGCGGGGCTTTCTCGTGAGCATCATGTTTTTTATTTTCTTCCTTGTGGTCTTCGGTCCAGCCCGGTGCGGACATAAGCAGCGAAAAAAATAAGCCGGTGATGATGCGATTCGAGTTTAATGTCATGAATGGATTCCCCTCTATATGAATTTCAATTTGCGAAGATTCATTTCTATCTACTGGTTAGATCGGTTTTATTTTGGTGGGGCCTGACATCGGCGCCTCAGATAATTTCGGCTTAACGGAATCTTCATCAAATCATTCCGCTTTAGTGGCGGCTTTTGACATATTTTCCCGAATGATGTCGAAGATGACGTATTGCGCGTTGCGGCAATCGGTGCGATGATCAAAGAAGTCAGCATCAAAGATTTGCAGCTCCGATGACAACAACCTCTGGATGTAAGCTCCAACCCATTTGAACGTTATTCTCAGGAGGCTTTTTGTATGAATGCTGCACGTTTTCGCTTTTCACAGCACTTTCCATCCACCCTTAAAACTTTGGCACTTTTTTCAGCGCTGACGCTGGCGGCTTGCGAGACTCAAGTCACAAGTAACTCTAACGATTTGGTGGAATCAAATAGAAGTGATTTACTCTTCGCGGTTGATGCTTCAACTTTAGGCGATGCTAATCGCGCCAAAGTCGAGCAATCCATTCAAGACATTGTTGCTGGATTGCAAGCCAATGGTCGTGACGTGCGCTATGCGGTTTATTCAGCAGGAACGGCTGGCGTGGATCCGGCAAACGTTCCGGTGGGCGGTGGAGCCCCAGCGGGCTTTGATATTTTTTCGAATCTCTTTGGAATTTTCGGCGGCAGCCAATTTTTAATGCCGGGATGGTCGGGCGGATTGCCAACTGGCGGCGGACTTCCAACTCAAGTCACCCAAGGTTATCCCCAGCTGTTTCCCATCATCTCGCAAATCGCGGGCATGAGCCAATCGGGTTCTTCGCAAGGCGCGATGCTGGGTTCATTGCTTCCCATTTTTAGCCAAGTTTTAGGCCAGCAAATGGGTGGGAGCCTTGGATCGAACGCAAGCCAGCAAATGCTTCTGCAATTGATCCAGTCGGGAATTTCTGGAAATCAAAACGGTTTGAATCAAAACGAAATCATTGCCTCTTTGGCTCCGCAACTTTTGGGAATGCTTCAAGGGGGTGGACTCGGTGGCGGACAAGGCAATATGGCGTCAGTTTTGTTGCCCTCGCTTTTGCGAATGTTTGGTCAAACTCAAAGTGGTGGTGGCATTGATCAAAGCCAAATCACTTCGATGTTGTTGCCAATTTTGATGTCGCAAATGGGGGGCGGTGGATTTGGTGGTCAGCAACCTTTGCAATTGTTGGGATCGATTTTTCCGCTGATGCAACAGTTCACGGGCGTGGATCAAAATCAGATTCAAAATTTAGCAGTGGCCTTGGCTCCTTTAGCCGCGACTTATTTTTCGGGGGGCGCCGGAGCTTCCTACGCGCCTATGATTCAAGCCTTGATCCCGGTTTTGTTTCAAGCCATGGGCAACGGCAGCCAAGGTTTGAACGTTACCGATTCCGCCCAACTTTTGGGAACCCCTGGAATCACTTCGCTCTTGAGCGCTTTTGCCGGCGGAGGTCCTTTGGCTGATGGTTTTCTTCGAAACGGCGCAGATTTTTCAGTGATTTACTTGGGCGACCAAATGCACATTGGCGACCAAACTCAAGCCGCGACCATGGCTCATACGTTTTTAATGAACCTGTCGCAATTGACGAAGAATGATTTGGCGAACTTTTCGTTTAACAGCATTGCGATGAACAGCACTTCGCAATGTGTTGGCAATGCAGGTGGAAGTGCCGATGCTTTAGCTGCTATTTTGAGTCAGCGCACCTCAGGAGCGGTTACTGACTTGTGTGGCTTGCAAGAAATCATTGCTTTGCTTTCACGTTAAGCTGTCGGGCATTAATTGAATCAAAGAGGCTTAAGGCTGCTTAGCGGAATTTAAAAAATTAGCTAAGCAGCTGGACGGCCAATCGAAACCAAGTGGCATACAAAACAAGCACGCCGATCAGATAGGCCAAGAATCGCAATTTCACTTTATTGGGCCCGATGTGATTGAGGCTGTGGGCATATCGGCTGATCACAAAAATCCAACAGAGCCACAAGCTCCACTGATCGGTTTTTTGTGTCCATATGAGGATGAGCACCAATACGTAGAAAAGCACCGGAACTTCAAAAAGATTGATGAGATTGCGGGCGGCTTGTTCGGTTTTAACCGGAGGAATGAAATCAGTTTTGCTGCGCAAGACTTTGAAATAATCCGAAGGATACTCGCCCCGCATCGCTCCGCCGATTCGGCGAATCGCCAGCACAAGGAAGACGAGGAAAGTTAAAAGGACCATCGCAAAAATAGTGGCTAAGTGTTGTTTGTCGATCGAAGACATGGCGACAGCTTAGCTCAAGGCTGCAGGTGCGCAAACCATCAGGCTGGCCAATCGTTCATCGACGCTGCGAAATTGTGGATAAGTTTCCATGGCTCGAATATGCCTCAGTGTCGAGAGCGTCACTAGGACTTAATGCAGTTTTTTTGCTTCCCGGCGCACAATAATTTTTCCCAAGAGGATTGATTAAGCGTCGATGATTAAGCAGGATCAGCCCATGCTTTTTGAGCAATGGTTACAATCAAAACACCTAGAATTAAAAACTCCTTCGATCCAAGCGGTCATGAAGCTAAGCGAAGAGGGAGCTACGGTTCCTTTCATGGCTCGCTATCGCAAAGAGGTCACCGGAAATTTGGACGAAGTTCAAATCCGAAACGTGGTCGAGGGTATGGAAGCTTGGGTCGAAACGCTTAAGCGCAAAGCTTACATTTTGGGTGAAATTGAAACTCAGGGAAAACTCACTGAGCCTTTGAAAAAAGAAATTAGCAATTGCTTTGAATTGGATCGGCTTGAAGAAATCTATTTGCCCTACAAACTGAAAAAGAAAACCAAGGCGATGCTCGCTAAAGAAGCGGGCTTAGAAAATTTAGCACTTTCGATTTGGCAGGAAGTGACCAAAGAAATTGTGATCGAAAAGCCTTTAAATTCTCCGTGGGAATCTCATTTCGCTTCGAGCGTTAACAAGGAAGCTGGTTTTGAAACGGTCGACAAAGTCAGCAACGGCGTTGTTGATATTTTGGCCGAGCGCATTTCTGAAAATCAAGTACTCAAACAGGTGGCTCGCGATTACATGGCTAAAGAAGGCGCCATCGTTTCTAAAAAAACCGATAAAGCCAAAGCCGCTAGCAAGTTCGAGCGCTATTTTGAATACAAAGAAGCCCTTTCTTCGCTGCTTAAGGGCGAGAGTTCTCATCGTTATTTGGCTTTGCGACGTGGCTGGAACGAAGAAGAATTAGTCGTGAGCATCAATGGAATGCGCGAAGAGATGGACGATGCGATCGTTGCCATTTACAGCAAAAAATTAGTTCAAAATTCAGTGGCTGCTGGGAAATTGCTCTTCGAAAAAGCTTTGCGCCAGTCGGTCAAAGTCGCGGTTTTGATGAGTCTGCATAACGAATTTCATAAAAACTTAAAAGATTTAGCCGATGCTGAAGCGATTCGAGTTTTTGTGGAGAATTTGCGCCAGCTTTTGATGGCGGCACCCTTTGGTCCGAAATGCGTGTTGGCGGTTGATCCGGGAATTCGCACGGGCTCGAAATGGGCTTTGATCGAAAGCTCGGGAAAAATGACGGCTCACGGAGTTTTCTATCTGCAATCTGAGCGCGAGCGCCAAGAATCGAAAAGCGTTTTGCTGGGAATTGTGAAAAATCTGCCGGTCGAGTCGATTGCGGTGGGCAATGGAACTTTTGGTCGTGAGACTCAATTGTGGATCAAAGAAACTTTGAAGGCCGAAGAGCTGGGCAAAAAATTGCCGCTGATTGTGCCAGTCAATGAATCGGGCGCCAGCATTTACAGTGCAAGCGATGTTGCTCGTAAAGAATTTCCCGATTTGGATGTCACCGTTCGCGGCGCGATTTCGATTGGTCGCCGATTGCAAGATCCTCTGGCTGAATTGGTAAAAATTGATCCTAAAAGCATTGGGGTTGGACAATACCAACACGATGTTTCGCAGCCGCGACTCAAAAAATCGCTAGAAGTCTTGGTCGATTCTTGTGTGAACGAAGTCGGCGTGAATTTGAACACCGCTTCGGAATATTTATTGGCGCGAGTCAGCGGCATCGGTGGCACTCTTGCTAAAAACATTGTGACTTATCGCGAGAAGCACGGAATTTTTAAATCACGCAAAACTTTGCTGGACGTTGCGCGATTCACTGACAAAGTTTTTGAACAGGCTGCGGGATTTTTGCGAGTGCCCGAATCCGACAATCCACTCGACAACACCGCGGTTCACCCCGAACGCTATCCGATTTTAGAAGCGCGGGCACTTGAGCTTGGTTCCACCATTAAATCATTCGTTGGCCACGAAGGAGTTGCCAAGCTAAAAAGCGATTCCGTTTTAAAAGAGAAACTCGGGCCCTTTACCTTTAGAGACGTCTTGGGCGAATTGGAAAGGCCCGGTCGCGATCCTCGCGAGGGTTTTGACCCGCAAAGTTTCCGCGACGACATTTCTAAAATGGAAGATCTAAAGCCCGGCATGAAATGCCCAGGCGTGATCACCAACGTGACTAACTTCGGGGCCTTTGTCGACATCGGCGTTCATCAAGATGCTTTGATTCACATTTCCCAATTGTCCGATAACTTCATCAAGGATCCTCGCGAAGTGGTGAAGCCCGGTCAAAAAGTTGAAATTCGAGTATTGGAAGTGAATTTAGAGAAACGGCAAATTGCCGCAACGATGAAGAGCGAATCCGGTGCTTCAGCCGGCGCCCGCACTGGCCATCCATCAGCAATGAATCAAAATCGGGGCGGCTCTCATCAGGGAAATAGTGGCAGTGGAAATTCTCGCGGTAATGGATCAGGGGCGCGACCTTCAAAGCCCGAAACCTTCAGCGACAATCCCTTTGCAAAGTTAAAAGGCCTCAAGATCGGCTGATGTCTGAAACAAAGCAAAAAGCTTTGTAGTTATTTTTTGTTTATGCGTTGTTATTAGATTGCGCACTGCAAGGTGGTTCCAAAAAGGAAACGCCACTTTGTTGACGATTTAGGAAAGCCCTCTAACCTAGACCTAAGAGGGCTTTCATTTGGGGAAAATATCTAAGCAATTCGGTTTCGTTAAAATTTTTGCAACAGTGCTGGCCATTCATTTGGTCGCTGTTTCGCCATTTGCCAATGCCGCAATTAAGGCAAATTCGAAGGCAATCTCTGGTACGTCGGTCTTGGAAGACACCCCGCCGCCGCGCGGACGCAAGGTTCCCATCGATTTTGCCAGCTTGGATGTGACGGCTGGAATCAGCTTGGCTGATTTAGCATTTTTTGAAGGACTTAAATTATCAGCCAAGTATCGCTATAAGGTCGAGCCCTCTTATCAAGGCGGATATTTCACGCGGATCGATCGCTACAAATTGAACATGGCGATATCGCCGGGTGATTTTTTTGATGTTGATACTTTGCCGGTTTACTTGAAGGTGGATCGCGGTTCAGAAATCATTTTCGTTCGCCAATTTCAAAGCCAAGCCAAAGCTTTAATCAGTCTGCCAGTTTTCGATCCACGGCGCATTCCCTTCACTTCTAAGTTAGCCATCGAGCACATGGAGCCCGGCGATTTTGTATCGATCCCGGCCGAAATGAGCATTGTCGTGGGAGTTGGTACGACTTATTCGCTAGTGCCGGGGCTTGATGCCAATTTAGGAATCAATGCCGGAGTCTTGTCCGGCAAATTTCAACTCCATATGTTTCGCTTGCCCAACAATCAAATTCGTTTGCGTTTGATTTCCGACAAGGGTCAATCGATAGGTGCCAGTGTTGGGATTCGATCAAGTCCTAAGTTTTTCGGAATTAGCATTGCGGATAATTTTATTTCGCGTTTTGTGAAAGCTGATTTGCCGCTCTTGTCCTACACGCGCTCCAAGGGGTCGTTGGTCTTGCTTGATTATGTTTATGATTTGAATCGTCCCGAGGTTCGCCTGGCATACGATCGAGTTTTGAAGTCCACCTTTCGTTTTCGACTGCGAGATTTGACCTTGACCGAAAGTCTTCGTGATAAATTACTGTCTGATTTGCTGGAAACTGAAAAAATTCGCTTAGAAGATGTACAACTTCCAATTGAATCACAGCGCATCCGCCGACTTTTTAGTGGTGATGACGAGTATTTAAATCACGCGCTGCAGTTTCGAGTAGGAGCTTCGTTTGTTAATTTTGAGGCCGGACGGATGCGCGCTGAGAATCGCATCACTTACTTTGATCGATTCGATCAGCCCAAGCGATATAATTATGTCAGTGCGCTTTCTAATTCCCAGGCGGGTTTTGGCTGGGGATTTCTTAAGTATCAAAAAAACCTAAATCTTTCGGCCTTGGTCTCAAATCCCGATCATGGTGGGGCGCTTTCAGAATTAGAAAACATCAATTTAAGCTTTGAAGTTAAGGACAAATACATTTCCCACAATCAAGCCAATGATTTGATCAACTCTTTCACTCATGCCACGGGGGGTGGATTGTTCGCGGACAATTTATTCGATAGTTGGAAAGCCGCCGATCAAATTCGCGATGGTCGATTTTTGGTCGATGTTTGGATCAATAAAAGTGGTTTAATGCAAATTGAAGATCAAAGCGCTGATTTGCTTTTTAAAAAATTCACGCGCTACATCGATGAGCAAGGTCTCGAACCGATTTACGTCAGCAGCAGCCATAAATCTCCACGATCTAGCCAACAAACATTTACAAAATTTTACCGCACCCAAATTCGCAAAGCCGCCGAGCGAATGGCCGATGTTTTGAATTCAGCGGATTTGCCCGTTGAACGGGCTCGGGCCTTTGCCGATCTCAAGGGTAATATGCCGTTTGAACGAATGGGAACTGGTTTTTTAATCAGCCAACTGGGTTCAGAAAATTTGAGTCGGGCAATTTTGGTTCGGGTTCGGGCCTATGCCACGGGCTTGGATGAAATTAGCTCGATTTATGGCTCATCTGATAACTTGGACCTTCTAAATTCGCTGCAATATATGCAATACGTGATCGGAAACGGCTATTTTGATCCGCGTTGGGATCCCATTCCCGATCTTAGTCGTCGGGATCCTTAATTTTTTGGAACACACAAAGATTAAGACTTTGTTACTTGCTCGGTAATTCTAAAACGGAGATATTCGCCGGCATGAAATTTTCGATTGAGAAAACAGTGAAAGCTTCTTTTTTGCTGGGTACTTTTTTAAGCAATTCTGGGTTTGCAGCCTTGGTCGAAGCTCAACCGCCTCATTTGATCCCCGAACCCGATAAGCTGGTCCAGTGCTATCGGCCCCACGAAAGTCGCTGGAATCGATGGAGCTTCACCGTTTGGCGCAATGCCACCGCGCAATTTGTTCAGGTAAAAAAAGAAAAATATCCGCGCGTTGAGTTGGATGTGAGAGTGGTTCTTCACGAGTGTCTCAAGAATGAATGGGATGAATACGTTTGGACCGCGACACCGTGGCCAGAGTACGATCGTCTTTACGTCAATAGTTATGAGAACTACAAGGATTCTGCCTTTGACGACGCCGACATAGCCAATCCCGATGCGCTTGGCGAAATTTTTCGTTCACAATGGTTTCTCGATGCTTACGTATGGCTCAAGGGCCCTTTCTCGGTTCCCTTTGCTGGTGAAAAGGATTCTTATCGCACGAAAATTCAAATTCCCGTGCGCGAGGCTCTAACCAGAAAAGACTATGCAAGTTTTAAAATAGACGGCATTGCTAAATTAGATTTGATCTTGGGATTGTCCAGCAAATCGGTTGAAGACGCTTATCGTTTCAACCGCCTTCGCGGTGGATTCACTGTCATTGACTCTCATTGGTTGTCCGGAACCTATCGGGCTCAAGTGGAATTAAATTTAAAGGACATGACTCCCAAGGCTGTTGCTTTTGTAAACAAGAAAACAATCATCATTGATTTTTAGGAAATTGATTAAGATCCGCTTCCAAAAAAAAAGCCCTGCTTAGTCTTAAACTAAGCAGGGCTTTTGATTTAATTTTTAATGATTAAACGCGATTTTCTTAAAGAACTTTCCTAAAGAACACTAACGCTGGCGAGCATTGCAAAGAACAAGAATAGCAGCGCTAAGCCAGCGTGAATCACTCCAACGACTGATTTCAGCGGACCCACTAATTTGCCTTTGATCGCATTGATTTCGATAATGGTGATCAAGAGCATGATCGTGCCAAACATCGCGTAGGGCGAGCCTTCGGGATTACTGCGAATCGGATAATGGGCAGATGCGACCATGAAGAACAACATGGGAATCGAAAACAAAGTGTTGGTGCGTGATGCCACCAATGCACGTGCGCCAGCCGCCGCGGCTGCAGGATTAGCAGCTCCGCCAGAAAGCACCGCAGTTGTGGACGCGATCACGATTTTTTGTTTGGGCCAAATAATGAGCCAGACGTTTAAGAACATTAATATACCGAGAGTCATGCCGACCGTGATGGTCAAACCACCGGTGCCGGACATGTAGCTGCCATCACTCATGCTGGGGCCGTACTTCGACCACAAAAGCCAAAGGCCACTCAAGAAAGTGAACATTGCGCCCCAACGAAACCATTTCAAAGCGCGCGGCACTAATTTAACAATCGCGTTGTTTTTAGTGGCGGCATCGGTCTCACCAAAAAAAGGAACCTGCATAAAATTAAAGTAGTAAAGCGTTCCGATCCAAACGATCCCGAACAAAACGTGAAAATAACGACCCATAAAATCGACGCTAAAAGCGTTTGTAAAAACTTCCATAAACTAGAACCTCCTGTTGAGCTTCTTATCTTGGAACAGGAATCGCCTGAGTCAAGATCGAGACGTAGAAATCAATGGGGCAATTGCTTGGGGGCGACCGGGGTGGCATCGATGTCGATCACTGCCTTTTCGCAAGCTTTACCTGCTTTCATTTGCCCGCGATAGAGTGCAACCAAATCCGGTGCCAGCGTTGGTGAATATGCTACCAAAGCTGAGCCTGAGAAAAGATTGCCGGGGCTCAAGAGTGGATGTCCAGCTTCTAGTAATACTTCATTGGAGCCTAGGCCCTGCGAATTGGCCATTACTGCCGCTTTTCCGACTTGAACTTTGTAGTCGGCTGATAATTTCGAAGCTCGAGTCATGTCAAATCGATGGAGCGCTTGAATGATTTCGGATTCAAGTTTGAGGGCCTTTCGCAAGGGACTAAATCCTGGGAGTGGTAAAAATAAGGGGATTTTCACTTTGAAGCCCTTGTAGTCAGTGCTGCAGTGATATCCCGCACCAACCGAAACTCCGTTGTATCTGGTGACCTCAGAACCCCGGCTACAAGTCATTCCATTCCATCCCAGCGCTAATGTGCCGCCGGTCATTTTGGATTCAGTGATCGTGATCATTTCGGGAGTTTCGCCCGATTGGCGAGATTCGATTCCGACATCGGCCGTGACACCGATGACTACTTCGCCAGACACATCGTTATAAATGTGACCCAATCGAAAAGTAAAAATGGGAAGGTTCCACCGTCCACGTTGTTCCCAGCCTAATCCAAAGCCGACTCGCAAACCGCGCCCAACCGCTAATTGCAGATTGGTTGTGAGCTCGGTCGATTTCTGGCCCATGCCTTGGGACATTTTAAAAGCCACACCGTAGAGCAATTGCGAAGTGCTGCGGATCGAAGTCAAGATCGCTTTCATTTTTGTGTAGAGCTCATAAGAATTTAATCCCGAAGTCTCCGATTCCGCTTCGAATGCTTGGGCGACAGGGCGGGGGCGTCCGGTGCTGCGATCGCGGCTACGAATCGCGGTCATGAAGGCTATGAAGTCGGGATCGTTGGCGGCCGACACCGGTACCAAACCCATGCTACCGGCTCGTTGTTCCAAGAGATCAACCAGGCTCAACATCCCGGCAGGAGGAGGGGCTTTGGCTGGCTCATTGTTTTGAGCGATTGCAGAAAGATTTGCGGTTAACAATAAAATTGCCGCCACAATTGTAAATGGAATTAATTTATTATTTTTCATTCAAGTTTTTCCTTTGGTTCAACGGTGGTTTTGGGGTTTTGATCGGCAGCCTTATCGCTGGGGTCAGCGACCGAGCGGCCTAAAATAAAATTAATCAGTTTAATTTTTTCTTGGAGCACTGGTGAGAAGCCCTCTTCCATGCTTTTTGTGATGTTTTCTTGAAATCCAATGAAAAACATAATCATTTGGAATTCTTCCATCACTGAAATTTCTAGATGGGAAAGCCGATTGCCTTCGCCAATGATCTTCATAGCTGCGCTGATGCTTTTGGGATTTCGGAGCCCTTCCAAAACTTCGGGTGGAACTTGGCGCATCACGTCTGGTCGACGTTCTAAGCCGATTCTTAATTCCTGAATCCGAATGGTGATCGAGTGCTTTAATTGAAAGCAAAGTTCGCTAATCTGATCGACTAAAATTTCGACCCGAAGCAAAGCGGCTTCGAGTCGCGATTTTAAATCGGGGCTGGGGGCTTTGGTGAAACTTTCATAAGCTTTGATCAATTCGGGTAGCAGTTTTTCGTAGTCGATGGAGAGTTGCTTCAACTGGGTTTCGTATTGGCTCATGTCGCGCACGGTTTCAAGAAAACGGGTGCGGCTTTCTCGAAAGGGATGATTGACGTCGAGCAGCCCGAGCACTCGCTCAGAAAGTCGTTGGCCTTCGCTAATGGGTTGAGCTGTTACTCGACTTTCGCATTTAGTTTTTTTGAAGGGCCACGAAAAATTCATGGCTCGGGCATTCGAGTTCCACAAAGTATTTACCGACAGCCCAAGTAATAAAAGCCAACTGGATTTTTTCATTGGCGTTGCTCCAATTTTTTCAGAGCTCGCTTGAAATAATCTTGGACTCTTTCAAGAGTAACACCTCTTCGTCCTGGCACCAGTTCGTCGGGTTCACTGGGATTGAATGTATAAGTGTTGATGTTTTTTCCTGCTTCCCATTTCAATTTCCATTTGTTTTGGGGATCGATCATCTCGGGCGTTAGCGGTTTTACATTGGCAAAGAGCGCGCCAAGTTTATTGCGAAACAATTCGAGAGCAGGCGGCGCGACGCTTTGTTGGCTGGCGCGCGACAGTGCCATATTCATCACCACTAAGTTGGTGGTGATGCCCATCCAGTAGAGATCCGAAAAATACCACTTCACAGCTGGGGTTCCCGAAAAGCGAAGTTCAAGTGCAAGATCCGAAAATAAATTATCGGCATATATGATTTCATGGGTGGGGGGTCGATCTCCGCTTCGCACGCTGCCATCAAATGTTGAACGGTGGGCTTCGATCGGAATGGCCTCGATCACCGTGGCTAACTCCATCGGGGTTAGGCTCGAAATGGTTTGTAGCTCCCAATAGAGTCGGCTCAGCATAAAAGCTCGGCCGACTTTTAAGTATTCGGCGATTTTAATTTTGCTAATGAGACTTTGCTTTTCAGAGCTCTGAGGTCCCTGGGTTAATGGCCAAACTCGCTCGGCAATTTTACTGCGAATTTTTTGAGACTGCTCGTCGCTTAATTTGGGAGTGGCCGCTTTTTCCAAAGTTTCCAAAAAGGCTGAAACTTCTTCTACGCTTTTCCCGGCAACCGAATAAGCCCAAGCAATGGCATAGGCGCTTTCGAAATCTAAGGGCGCGTATTGGCTGATGAGCCCCAATGCGTGGCTATGAACGATTGTGGGGAAATTGTTGCCTTTGGCGATTTCTTCGATGCGAACCGGAGTTTTGTCGCGAGTTTCTTGCAATAAATTAAGCAACTCTTCAATTTTTAATTGGCCTTGGTTAGCGGCTAAAGATTTTAAGAAAGTTTCGGGCTCCATAAAAGTGGCGGCTTCCGATAAGTATTTTGCGGGAAACATTTCGGCACGAGTGATGACCTGGGGCAAGAGTAAATCCCAAGCCGCCGTTTGGCTGTTGCGCGGGATGGCCGCGATTAAAATGTAAGCCTCGAGGTGACTGATTTCGGGAAATGCAGTGTCAGGATCTTGAATTAAAGTTTTCAAAAGATCGAGTCGAAGGCGCTCATCAAATCTAAAAAGCATTTTGTAAAGATTCGGTGCTCCCAAATATTTATAGTTATCGAGCGCCGCGGGTTTTTTGATTACGGCGTTGCTATTTTCTGAAAATCCAAACCATCTACCAAAGAGCGAGCGATCTCCTGGTTTGGCCGTCGTGACGGGAGTGATTGCCGAGGGAACTAATAATGCTTTAACGGTGTGGGGAACTTCTCGTTCTAAAATTTGGCTCAAGCTATGTTCATTAAGTCCCAATCGGCCATGACGATAAAGCATCGACGATTGGATCAATATGCTTTCAAAAACATGCTTCCATTCTGAAAACTTGGCTTTTAATTCATCAGAAATTCGATCGTGAAGAATGTCTTGAAGAATGGCTAAATTCTGGGCATCGGCAATCACTGATTCGGCCTTAGCTTGGTCGGGGCTGGTTTTGTGGAGCAGCTCGGCGATCGCTAAACGCAACGGCAACAAGCTCGCTTTGAATTCTTGGCCTTTGGTCAAAAAATCGGGCAGTTTAAATATTCCCAAGCTGGCTTCGCATTCGGGAACTTTGCTTTTCAAGGCGAAAGAGGGCGAGGCTTCCGGGGCGCCATCTTCCGCTCGAGCACTTATTGAAAAGCCTGCGGCCAGAATAAAAATTCCGCCGCGCAGCCAGAATTTAGTTCGCGCCATCAGGAACTTTTCCTTCCATGGCACGGACTGTTGGATCTGCAGGACTTTCTTGCGCTGCTAATTCTTCAGCGGTGAAAAATTTTTGAATGTCGCTTAGTTTTTCTTCAACCGTTGCGCCCGATGGATTGGTGGCGCGGAACCAGACTTCATCGCCCTTGCGGAAGATGTGGAGCGAATCGCCACGTTGCCACAGCCCTTGGTGATAGGGTTTGGCCAAAGGCTTGCCGATCAAGTTGCGGAAGGTGTTACGCAGATTTCGCGCGCCTAAATCAACATCAGTGGCTTCAACCACGCCATCCAAAACAGCCGGATCGATGGTGATCTTGATGTTGCTCTTGGCGAGCACGCTCACAAATTTCTTTTCAATCATCGGCACAATTTGGCGCAGTTCTTTGCGGCCAAATTTATTGAAGATCACGATTTTGCAGCGGCCTAAGAAAGCGGCTGGAAAATGCTGCTTCAATTCTTCCATGATTTCTTCTTTGCTGGCGCCACGCGAAATCAAAGCTTCGGCAGCATTCGATGCCATGATCCACAAGGTTTCGCGCAGCAAAGCTTCGGCGCGGTCACGACCAATTAAACGGCCGTTTTCGGGCGCGCCTAAGAAAGCTTGCTTGATGTCTTTATGAGCTTTCTCGAATTCGTCGAGCAAGACAACCGCGCGGATTTTCTTTTTGATTTCGTGAACCATGGTGGTGGTGTCGCCACTGCCTTCATAGCCCGGAGGCGAGCCCAAAATTTCCGAGATCGTGTGCTTCTCGATGTATTGCTCCATGTTGCGCTCGATCATCGGAATGCCAAGCCATTCGGCGGCGGCGCGGGCTAATTCAGTTTTACCAACCCCAGTAGGTCCCAAAAATAAAATGAAATCATAAGGGGTCATGTCGTCGGGCGCTTTGAGGGGAGAGCGCGCGTATTCGACTGCTTGGACGACTGATTCAATGCCTTCGCTTTGTCCGAAAACTCTTTCGGCAAGTTTTTTGCGGCCCGATAAAATGATGTCGCGATCGCTGCGGCTCATGTCCTCAACACTGCGACCGGTGCGCTTGGCCAAACCACGAGCCACTTCGGGAACGCCCACTGCAATTTTTTGCCCAGGTGCCGGAGTGTTGTTACGCAAAGCGCGCTCGACTTCGCTTTCTAAAATGTCGACCGCCGCTCCGGGCAGTCCCAGCGATTTCAAGAACTGCTCGCTCATGATCACTAATTGATCGATCGCTTCTTGTTGGATAGTGACTGCGAAGTTTTTTTCAAGATCGGCTTTGTAGGCCATCAAGATGCTGCGCAGTTGTTCGTTATTGGGCGCGGTGATTTCTACCGTGCGTGATTTGGTGAAAACTTTGCTGAGCTTCGAGAAAATCGAATAATCGCCTTCGATGACCACTCGCAAATCTCCCGAATCGATGCGACTTAACAAAACTCGGCGGGCTCGAATCGCTTCTTCCGATAAATTATCGCGCTCGTCGGGGATCATGCTTTTTCCGCGCGGAATAAAAAGAATGGCGTCGTCTTTGATGACACGGCCAATGATTCCTTCGATATCTTGGACTGCAGTGGCGCCGCTAATTTTAGAAAGATCCAAAGTGTAGATTGGTTTTTTGCGTAAGCTTGCGGGCAATTCCATTGAATTAGCTTGAGCTTCGCTTGCGATCCAATTCATAAAAGCGCTGCGACCGCTGCCTTCGTCGCCGCTTAAAAAGACCGGCGTGAATTTTCGGCTGCGCAAATCGGGCGACACAAAATCCGCTAAATCGGAAACTCGATCGATGCCTTTTGATGGATCTTTGTAAATGTTAACGAAGGGGCGCGGAAATTTATCGGAGCTTTCGAGTTTTTTGAAAGCATCGCTTCCGGCGCGTGAGTTGTTGGTATCGGCGGGACCACTGGGGCCGCCCGAAGTTTTGGTATTGGGATCGGTCGGCGCGGCTTTTTTTCCGCTCAAGGGATCAGCGCAATTGGGCGGGAGTCCTGGAATTTTTCCGCCCAATAATTCTTCATCGCTCATTTCAGAGCCGTCGCCAAAACCAAGACCGCCTAAGCTAAATCCGCCGGCTGGGGGGGGCTTTTTCGGCGAGCTGGAATGGGCCATCGAAGACAGCGCCAAAATAAATATAAACAATGATTTAAGTGGTACCCCTGAATACGACTTCGTCATGAATCCTGCCAACCTTCGCCTCTTAAAATGTCCCAAGCTTTTCGAAGCTAGGTGCTAAAAAAATTGACATATAGTGTCAAGAAATATAACACGCTGCATTAGGTTGGATTTTGGGATGAAAGAAAGGAATTTCATGAGCATTTTGTTAAAAAGAAAATTATTGATTTCGATGATCGCCGTACAGGCCTTCGGAGTCTGTTTATCAATCGAGGCTCTTGCCGAGGACGCAGTTCCTGCAAAAAAAGACCCTCTGGATTTTACTAAACTCGCTGATCCTAATTGTGAAGCTGCCGTGAGCGAAGGCAAGCCAGCTGAAGATGTTGATGATGATGGCAAAGCTTTCATCAACACTTTGGGCGCTGATGGCGTTAGACGCGTCGGAGTTCCCCGCAAGTTCGGCGTTTTGGAAGTCATCGAAAAAGAAAGTCCGGAATACTACGCGACTTAATTATAAGGCGGAATTTCGTAAGCGCTCGGAAGAGTTTGCTCAAGCGATGTTAGAAGCTGCGAAAGATCAAAGCGAAGCTGGCAAGGCTAAGCTCAACGCGTTTTTGGCTAACGAGCCGATTTTCCAGATAACCGCTCACATGGACAAAATCTTAAAGGGTGATTTCATGAAGCGCGCGATCTTGACCGCGGAAAAAGGCAAAACATCTGGCGAATTGGTCGGTTTGACCGTGCAAGAGTTGATCGACAAGTTAGTCGAAATGGATCCTAAAAAAGTTAACAGCGGCAGAATGAAAGTGCGAAATGCAGGCCGCGCGGTTTTGAAAAATAAATTAGTAGCGGGCTTAGCAGGTGCTGTTGGCATGAGGGACGCTTTGAATCGACAAGTCGAAAGCATGGTTACGGGCGAAACCGCCGTTGAAGCTTTGAACAATCGATTGGACGCTCACATCGCGCAGTTGACTAAAAACTTAGCGATCTTCGATCAAGAAGATCTGTACTACCGCGAGCAAGCTGAAAACTGCCGATACGCTTTGGCCTATTCGATCATGGCCGATCATAACTTGCGCGAAGTTTTGAAAAATCAAACAATCGAAACCGATTCAGCCCGCGCATTGCTGATCGAGAACGTGATGTTGCCCTTACGTCGCAAGATGATGGGCCTTCGAGCTCGTTTGGTTCAATTGGACGCGGTTATGTCTGAGCGAATTCATCACCGCAAAAACTACCGCCGAATTATGGAAGAAGCTGAAGAAGTTCGTGCAGTGGGTATCTTGGTGATCGCGGGAACGATTTCTAATCACCACGCGACTCAAGATGCAGCAGCCGCTTCGGCAGCTTTGAAAACTGCGCGTTCAACATTGAACGCGATGATGGTTCAACATTCGAAGGATTTCCAAGCAGCGATGCAACAAGGTCGAGAAGCTCAAAAAGAAGCGATTTTGGATTTCCAAACCGTCGCAACCACTTTGCAAGCTCTCAAAGAAGAAATGAAGAACGAAGCCTTGCATGCGGCTGATGCCGTTAACCAATTGCCCGAAGTGGCGCGCGCCATTGAATTGACCGGTATGCAATTGGGTGAATTGCGAAACGCGATGCAAAAGGGCGCAGACATTGCGGCCTTGATCGAAGAACGCAATATCAAGACCGAAGACAAAGATGCAGCTGGACAGGCTAATGAGATGGGCAAAATGGGCTGGGATTTCTTCAAGAAATCGGGCGGTAGTTCTGTAGCCACTCCGACCGAAGCCAAGAGATAACTCGCTAGTCTAAAATTTTAAAACGAGACGGGGTCTTCTGCTTTGATGCAGGAGACCCCGTTTTTTGCGTTTAAAATCACCTAAGGTTCCTGTGCGGTGATCTAAATTTGACTCTTGGCTTGCACCCGCAAGCAACGTGATAGTGTGAACACTAGCTCACTCATTTGGGGCTCATCAGCATTCTTCATTTCAATTTAAAAACAATCGAATCGGAGAATCATGGAAAAGATCAATTGCCCAAATCGAAATCATGGAAGCATGAACGTGAGCGTTCGCTATTGCCCGGATTGTGGAAGAATTGTCAGCGAGCGAGTGCCCAGCAAAAAATGCACCAGCGAAGTTCATTCTAAAAAACGCCGCGAGCGTTGCAAATTTTGCCCAGATTGTGGCGAGCGGATCAAAGGTTAAATCGTCGATTAATTTTGCACTAATTTTTTGATCTAGTGTTGTTTGGGGGGCGCCGAAATTGGGCTTGATCCGGAATGGGCGCCAGATAGTTTTGTTTCATCGACCACCGCGCCCGAAGACTTTTGCCAAGCTTGTTTTTTTTCTTTTTCGATTTGAGCTTTGATCATTCCGATCGTTAGATTTTCAAATCCGTCCGGGAGTGGATCGCCGGTTTTAACTAGCACCACTTCTTTTCCGAATTTCCCAACTCGATAGGTTTGGTTGAGCTCTCCGCCCATGATGTAAACTTTATCGCCTTTAAGCATGTATGAAATGCGTTTGGCTTCGACTTCGGTATCTTTGCGAGGATCACCAAGAATTTCTCCAAAGGCAAAGTCGCCGTCGTCTTCAAAGGCAAAAAGCAAATTCCAGGTTTTCATCTCCGAATTTGCAGCTGAATTTTTTGCATCATAAATTTTTACTGGAAAAGCGCGCTTGTGGGATTTTTCAAAATTGAAATCGTCGAAGAGTTTGCCAGGCGGATTGAAGTTTTGATTGGGGGCTTTGACTCGACGAGCGGCCCATCTATCTGTCTTGCCGTTATGAGAAGCAGATTTTTTTTGTGAGCCTTGAGCTTCGCCAATCATAGCCATGGTGCCCGATGAGGAACGCAAAAGTTGCTTGGTGGCTTCAGCTCCGAGGGAGTCGCTGAAAAAAGAGATCATGCCTTGCAAGTCGCCTTTGGGTTCTTGAGCGTGGGCCGAAGTGCTTAGCCAAAGAAGGCCGCTGATCCCCAAGCAGGTCCAAAGGAAACGAAGCAATCGGCGGGTGCTCATTCCCTTTAAGTTTAAGGTCTTTGGATCTTGGGTGGGGCGATAAATGGGTTAAGTTTTGGTTAAGAAAATGAGTCAACTCACGCTCACAAATCATCCATTAGTTATAGATATTTAGATTAATGATCGAGCTCTCATTTAAAATTAGAATTCGTTGTTTCTAGGCAACGCCAAATCGTTTTGAATTTTTTCGACCTTCATAAAAGGAAAGTGGGCATTTCTTTGTGAATAACTGCGGCTGATTTTTGAAAATCCGTCTTTGGCGGCTTCAGGTTTTTCTAAAAGTTTCCACTGAGCGTCGAGCGATCGACCATCTGGAAGTTGAATCCAAGTGTGGCCAATAAATTTTTTGGCATTGGTTTCGCTCGCTGAAAATCCGGTGACCAATTGGTGCTCGATATTTAACTCGCGCAAAATCAAGCTAACAAAGAGGCTGTGATGAAAACACATCATGCGCTTGGGATCAGCGAGCATGTACTCAAGTGGCACCACTGGGGTGCTGGTGTCCGCGCGCCAATAAACAAAAAGTTCGGGCTTTTCGGCCAGCGCCGCAAAAGCTTTTTTGTGTTGGTCGGTGACTTCGCCGTGGTCTTGAAATCCAAGATCCGGCAAAAATTCTTTGAGCCTGGGCCCGAGCCAATTGTTAGGTCCGGCTAAAAGCTCACGAAGTTCAGTGGCTAAAATTTGCAGCAATTCTTCTTGGCTCGAAGTTCGGATTTGCAGGGCTTTCACGAAATCACGGATTTGTTTTCGCAGTGGCGAGCCCTCACGGTAGTCGATCAAAGTCAGTGGAATATCAAGAGCTCCGTCGCCCAGCAAAATCACTTCGGGCAAATCGCGAGAATCCGGATAATTGGTCAGGTCGTAAAGTGGCCCCTGATAATCACCGGCCACTGGTTGGTAAATTGTGAAGACTAAAAATTTATTTTCTACGGCTTTCGGATCTTTGGAGGCGGCGGCTTTGCTGGGTTTTGATGCTTCCTTGGATGCTTCTTTAGGTAACTGATGGCGATGGACGTGGCTGGTTCCGACCTGGGAAGTGCGCGGCCATTGGGCGTAGTATTGTTTAAGCGGATTTTCGCATTCAGCGAAAGCAGTAAGGCTTAGGAATTGGCAGACCGCAAAGATCAGGGTCCAAAAAATCAGAAAGGTTTTCACTTGGCGGAATACTTGGCGGAAAAAACGACGGGCCAATGGATGCAGCGCTGATTTGGCTTTAACCGCTCCCAATCCCATTGGCCGAAGAAGTAATGGAATCCGGGCTTTGGCTCAAGAATTTTCCGCGCCGCGTAAGGCTTATTTAGTTTAAAAACCGTGGTTTCAGTCCTAGCTCGTCCCCATGAAATTCAATCAAAAAAACACCACGATGATCTTGGGTCTCTCCGCTTTAGTAGCCTTCACCGGTTGCCAGCGTCTGGTGGATTTAACGGTCGGAGCCTTTATCGATTGTGATGAGCACTATCTTGAAAACCCCAAGCACGACGCTTGTTATACCGGCGTGAATTACGCCAATGAAGACGCTGCGATTTTTGATTTGTCGGGCGATAAAAATGCGATTCGTCAGCGAGTGGCTAACGCCAGCTCGCGCGCCAAATATAAATGCGAAAATATCTACGGATTTTTCGATGCTCGTCGCGGCGCTTGCAAAGACGGTGTGAATTTTTTCAAACGTCGCGCGGAAAACGCGTTGCTATAATTTAAGCTAAAAATTTAAGCCAACTACCAGCGAATTAAATTCGCGCCCCAGGTAAATCCCGCGCCAAATGCCAGGGTTAAAACTAAGTCGCCTTCTTTGACTCGATTTTCAGCGACCGCTTCGCTCATCGCGATGGGGATCGTTGCCGCGGTGGTGTTGCCGTATTTGTGAATGTTGTTGAAGACGCGCTCGGGCGGCAGTCCCAAGTTTTCGCGAACCATTTCGTTAATTCGCAAATTAGCTTGGTGCGGAAACACTAGTGATAAATCACTCGGCTTCACACCGTTTCGCTCGCAAAGAGTGCCCGCGACTTGCAGCATTCGGGTCACTGCGTTTTTGAAAACGACTTTGCCGTCCATGCGAGGCTGATAAGTTTTTTGGTCGAGGTCAGCTTGGGTAATAAACTTAGCGGTGGAAGTGCCCGGATATTTCATGGCTAAAACTTCAGCGCCGTTGCCGTCGCTGTGAATGATCGAATCAATGATTCCGCGTTTTTTGTTGGCTACCGTTGGGCGCTCGGAGTCTTCGACCGCTTCGATGATCACCGATCCTGCGCCATCACCAAACAAGACGGCCATGTCGCGACCGGCTGTGGTCATGTCCAAGACCGGGTGCTGAACTTCCGCACAGGCCAATAAAATTCGTTTGGCTTGGCCGCTGCGAATGAAGGCGTCGGCGGTCGTTAATCCATAAACTAAGCCGCTGCATTGAGCGCGAATGTCGAGCGCCGGCACGTGGCTCATTTTCATGTTTCGTTGGAGCAAGACGCCAATGCCCGGGAAATAATAATCGGGCGACAAAGTCGCCGCGATCACCATGTCGATGTCTTTGGCTTCAAGTCCGGCGCGTTGCAGGGCCATTTCAGAAGCTTTTTGGGCCAAGCTCGAGGTTGGCACTCCCTCGACTTCAAAACGGCGCTCTTTGATGCCAGTGCGTTCTTGGATCCAGGCATCGCTGGTTTCCATGACTTTTTCCAAATCAGCGTTGCGGACCACGTTTTCTGGAACGTAATGTCCGACCGAGCGAATGACACTGCGATAAGATTTTTGGCCATTAGGTGTGTTGGTCATAAGGCGGCACCATAGGTCGGGCAGGTGCTTTTTTGCCAGGCAGAAATTGCGATTTGTTAGCCTTGAGAGTCAATTTCGGCTAAGAGGGCCGAGTGATTAGCACAGCGGGCGTTGGTATCAGTTTTGGCAGCCAAAAACTATTCGAAGACGTGAACGTTAAATTCGTTCCGGGCAATTGTTACGGGCTGATTGGCGCCAATGGGGCTGGCAAATCGACCTTTTTAAAAATCCTCTCGGGCGAGATCGAGCCGACCACTGGCCTTGTCATTTTAACTCCTGGCGAAAGCCTTTCCTTTTTGCGCCAAGATCACTTTGCTTACGAAGAGATTTCGGTTTTGGAAGTCGTTTTGATGGGCAATGAAAAGTTTTACAACGTGCGGCGCGAGAAAGACGCGCTTTATGCCAAGCCCGATTTTTCAGAAGCCGACGGCGAGCGTGCTTCGGAATTAGAGGCTCAATTTGCCGAGCTCAATGGCTGGGAAGCCGAGTCCAATGCCGCGTTGATGCTGGCCGGTTTGGGAATCACGACTGACTATCACGCGAAGCTGATGAAAGAATTAACCGGTGGGGAAAAGGTCAAAGTTCTTTTGGCTCAAGCCTTGTTCGGCGATCCCGATGTATTGCTGCTGGACGAACCGACCAACCACTTGGATATTTACGCGATTCGTTGGCTCGAAGACTTTTTGCTGGATTATAAGCACACTGTGATTGTGGTTTCCCACGATCGACACTTTATGAACAAAGTTTGCTCGCACATGGCCGACGTCGATTTTCGTAAAATCACGACTTACACCGGCAATTACGAATTCTGGAAACGTTCATCGGAATTAGCGATGCGTTTACGGGCCGATGAAAATAAAAAGAATTCCGACAAGGCCGAAGAATTGAAAGCCTTCATTGCCCGTTTCGGAGCCAACGCTTCGAAGGCTCGCCAGACCACCTCGCGCCAAAAACAATTGGAAAAATTGGATTTGTCGGATTTGCCGGTTTCTTCGCGTCGCCAACCTTGGGTTGGTTTTGATTCCAAGCGCGAAGCTGGAAACGATATTTTAAGCGTCGACCAAATTTCGAAAAAAATCGATGGCGAACAAATTTTAAAAGACATTCGCTTCACGGTGAATCGCGGCGATAAAATTGCGCTCTTGGGCCGCAGCGACGTGGCGAAAACCACGCTCTTTAAAATCTTAACCGGTGAAGTGGCTTGCGATTCGGGAACTTTTGCCCAGGGTGCGACCATCACCGCCGGATATTTCCCGATCGATAACTCGAAGTATTTTGATAACAGCGATTTGACCTTGATCGAATGGTTGCGTCAGTATTCGCCGGATCCCGATGAGTCTTTCATTCGCGGATTTTTGGGCAAAATGTTATTCAGCCGCGAAGAGGGCGGCAAACGCACCAATGTCTTGAGCGGTGGCGAGCGAGTGCGCTGTATGCTGGCTAAAATCATGCTCTCGGGACCAAACCTTTTGTATTTAGACGAACCGACGAGTCACTTGGATTTGGAGGCGGTCACCGCGCTTAATGACGGCTTGCAGCGATTCAAAGGCACCATCATTTTCACGTCGCACGATCATGAGTTGGTGCAAACCGTCGCTAACCGAATCATCGATTTGGATGTGACCGTGAAGACCGATAAGTACATCACTTATGATGAATACATCGAGCAAACTCGAGTGAATCGCTAATTAAATTTTGCCTAATTTTTTAAGTTAACTTTTAAAGATCAAACTCATGCAGCTCAAGCCTGATTCGGCTTTGAGCAATTCAGAATTGTCGACCGTGTTCGCTTCAAAGCCAAGGCCTTCCATTCTTTCTAGGGTGCGCGGAAATGAAGTCGAATAAAGAATTTGATCGTTAGCGAAAATCGCGTTGGCGGCGAAGGGCTCGCTGGGGTCGATTTCTAAAATTTGAAAATTATGGAAGAGATCGCGGTCGATCCATTGAGGGTTGATTAAAATTGTATCGTCGCCAATGTAGGAGCATCCGGTTTTCAAGTGCAAGCAATGTTGCACGTCTCCGACATTGATTTCGTAACCCAAAGGCTTTGCAATTTGCTTTAGCTGCTCGATTCCGGATTGATTCGTTCGGCTTGAGTGGCCGATGAAGATTTTTTTGCCAATGCAGAGAACATCTCCGCCTTCCAGGGTGGCGGGTGGGGTCATCTGTTTCACTTCGCGAAAGCGGGCAAGTTCAGTGGCAAGGGTGGGAACTTCGTCCATACGGGATGCGGCACCGGGGCGAGTGATGAGCGCGACTTCGTCTAAAACAATCGCGGGGTCTTCGACGAAAACTCCGTCGGCAAAATCATTGTGAAATAGCGTGGTGACTTTGATGCCGAGGTTGGTGAGCGCTTGGCAATAAAGTTGGTGTTGCGCGACCGCTTTTGCATAGTCGATGGGCTCGCGCTGCAGATGGGTGAGCTCGCAGTTAGCAATCGAGGGGGCAGGGGTGCGGGTGAGGGCATGGAGTTTGGTCTGCATGGGGTCATAGTTTGATAGCGGGTGCTTGGGGGTTGGGGCAATCTAATTTTTTTGAAGCGCTAAAAATTTAATTAAAAGTTGGCACGAAGATTGCTCCGGGGAATTCCGTCTTCTGAGTTCAATTAAAGGGCCGATTTTGATGGAAAATAATTATCATTTATGATATCTTTAAAAAAAACCGTAAAGGTATTCGTTACTGCGAAAGGACAAAGACCCTATCGAGATTGGCTCGAAAGGTTGGATGAACGAACGCGAGCGAGGATTGAGGCTCGTATTTTTCGCATTGAAGAGGGAAATCTTGGAGATGTTAAAAATTTAGGTGCAGGAGTTTTGGAATCTCGAATTGATTTCGGTCCTGGTTATCGGGTGTATTTTGCTTTTGATGGAAACGAAATAGTGATTCTTCTGCTTGGGGGAAATAAAGGATCTCAAGCAAGAGATATTAAAAAAGCTCAAAAATATTGGGCAGAATATTTGGAGGATTGAAAATGCCCAAGAGAAGTAAAGATTGGAATGAAGAGCTGGCAAAAGATCTTCGTCGACCTAAGTTTGCTCAGGAATTTATCTTGGCAGCACTCGACGAAGGAATCTCGATTCAAGCAGTGCTCGCCAAAGCTATCCGTGCTTTTGGTGTTAAAGAATTTGCGGATAAGGCGGGGCTTCCACCATCAAACATACTTCGAGCCATTCACCCCGGTCACAATCCAACCCAGGAAACGTTGGAGAGACTTTTACGTCCATGGGGTCTTGTTCTGACGATCGCAAAAGCCAGAAAGGCATCCTAAGAGGTTATGGGGCTTGTTTGCCCCAATTTGGCCGGTATAAGAGCGGTATTTAGATCTATGCTGCGGTGCGTCTTTAGTGTAGGATGCCGACCGTGTTGACATTTGCAGACCTAAATCTAAGTCCTCCGATTCAAAAGGCCATTTTGGAATTGGGTTTTGAAAAACCCAGTCCGATTCAAGAACAGGCTTTGCCGATTCTGTTGGGCGAGCCCACGGATTTTATTGGTTTGGCGGCGACCGGCACCGGCAAGACTGCAGCCTTTGGCATTCCGATGCTCGAGCGCATCGACGGCGACATCAAAGGCGTCCAAGCTTTGATTTTGTGCCCGACTCGCGAACTCGCGGGTCAGGTTTCTGGGCAAATTAAAATACTCGGCAAATACAAAGGTGTGAACGCAGTGGCGGTTTACGGTGGCGCGAGTTTTGGCGATCAAGTTTATGGTTTGAAGAGTGGCGCGGCCGTAGTGGTTGGAACGCCAGGAAGAGTGATCGATCACTTGAATCGCGGCACTTTGAAATTAGACGGCGTGAAAGTTTTGATTTTAGACGAAGCCGACGAAATGATTTCGATGGGCTTCAAAGACGAGCTCGAAGCGATTTTGAAAATGGTTCCGCGCGCGGAAAGCAAAATCTGGCTTTTCTCGGCGACCATGAGTCGCGAAGTTCGCCGAGTGGCTGACACTTATTTGAAGCAGCCCAAGCAAGTTCAAGTCAACCGCAAGGAAATGCTTTCGGAAACGGTCGAGCAATATTATTACGTCACTCAAGAATCCAATAAGCCGGAAATTTTGTGCAAGTTGATCGACAACGCCACTGATTTTTACGGGCTGATTTTTTGCCAGACTAAATCTTTAGTGAACGACTTGGCTCAATACATGAGTGGTCGTGGTTACAAAGTTGATTGCTTGCATGGCGACAAAGAACAGCGCGACCGCGAGCGCACCATGCAAAACTTTCGCGATCGCCGCGTGCAAATGTTGATTTGCACCGATGTCGCAGCTCGTGGGCTTGACGTCAAAGACGTCACTCACGTGGTGAACTATTCAATTCCGCGCGAGCTTGATAGCTACGTCCACCGCATTGGTCGAACCGCGCGCAGTGGCAAAGCCGGCGTGGCGATGAGTCTGGTGACTCCGGCGAATCGCCGATTGGTTGAGCGCATCGAGTTCATGACCAAGAGCAAAATGATCCAAGGAAAAATTCCGTCTTCTAAAGAAGTCGGCATGAAAAAAGTTTCAGCATTGTTGCCGAAATTCGCAGCGCAAATGCGCGTTGAGCGTGTGGCTGAATTAGTCGACCCGACTTGGATGAGCGCCGTTGAAGAGATGAGCAAATCCGAAATCATCGGACGATTTGTTTCCATGATCATGCCCGATATTTTAGAGGCGCCTCAGCGTCAAACTTTCAATGAACCAGTCGAGCGTCAGCCCAAATACCAAAGTCGCGATGGCGGTGGTGGTGGCGGTCGATCGCGATTTGGTCGTGATCGTTTCGAACGTCGTCCCCGTGGCGGCTATGATCGTGATCGCGCAGCTCCGAAATTTGATCCCACTCCGCGTGGGCTCGATAGTGGTTCGCGCAGTCACGAACGTGCATTGGCGCCGGTAAGCCCGCAACGGCCCGGATTAACCGAACGTCCGCAGCGAAGTGCTGATGGCCCGCGCAGCCCGCTGAGAAATCCTCGTCGAGTTTGATTTATGGAAGTCGCCAGCGCTGTAGAGCTAGTCAAATGCGGAGTTTGTCTGACCGCAAAGTCGATTAAGACTTGTGGCTTGTGCCAAGTTCATGTTTGCAAAAAATGTTTGGAAACACCTGCGGGTGACGCGTTTTTATATCTCAAAAAAATTCCCGTTGAATTAAATCACACTTGTTATTGCATTCATTGCTGGGACGCAAAAGTGGTTCCGGCTTTGGCCGATTATGAATTGATGGCCGAGAAAGCGCGCAACGTTTATTTTTTAACTGAAGATTATCGGGGTTATGTGCGAGTGCTGCGAAAGCACACCAAGCGGGTCGACATTGAAGATTGCGACGACCGTCGCGAGATCATTTTAAAGATGGCTTATATGGCCGCGGAGTTAGGCTTTAATGCGATCATTCAATCGCGAGTTGAAAGCGCTTCGGTTTACATCAATAGCTATCACAGCTCGCGATGGAAGGCTTCGGCGCTTCCGGCCATCATCGACGGCGAACAGCTCGAGCGTTCGTCGCTCTTACGAATTTAGGCTGCGAATTTAGGCTACGAATTTAAACAGCTAAAGATAACGAAAAAAATCCAAGGTCAGCACGTAGGCTTCGCGACTGGGCGCGGGTTCGATGGTTTTCCGTGAAGCGTCCAAAGCTTTGAGCAAAATTCTTTTTACATTTTCCGCTGCAGCCGCATCCAGGCAGGCAATGGCTGAATAGTGAGTGCCAGGGACTTCCAGGCTTTGGTGAAATCGCGATTGCACCACTTGGCGCCACAGCGAATGAAAAGAAGTGATGCTTAACGAGTCCTTGGAAAGATGAAGTGAGTGTTCCAAGGCTTTCCATTTTCCCTGTTGTTCGCGGACCAATCCCCAGCCAGAAAGTCGGCGGAGAATTTCAAGAACTGAATTGAGCGAGATTCCCAATTCAGCGGCCAAGACTGCGGCCTGCTGAAATTTAGGAATTTGAATCGAGGCGTGGACGATTTGAAAAAGCGGGTGCGAGAAATATTGGCTTTGAACTTCTGAGGGGAGTTGGTCTTTTTGGGCCCAGCGAGTTTTCAGATCCTCTCTTTTTTTGCGAATCAAATCTAGCCGAGTTCTCAGATGATTTTTAAGTTCAGGAGTTCCCGCTCGCTCCCACTGATGCAAAAGAAGAAAACCATCAAAGGCATCGCCCTCAAAGGGCGCCCATCGGGCAAATCGAAAGGCTTGCTCGTTTGATAGCTCGGCCCGTCCTTTGCAAACTTGAGAAACAAAGGTTGGATGACATTTGAGATTCAACGCCAAAGCCGAGAGCGAGCCGCGCTTTTTTTTCTGTAAAACTTCTTGGAGAATGTCTCGGTAGGAATTGAATTCTAAAACATCAATCCATTCGGGCTGATCCATATATAGAGTATTACTCTAAATGTTGGCAAATTACATAGAATAAAACTCTATTTGTTTGGGGCAGGCCTCCGTAAAGTTAATTGCAGAGGAGAAATAAAAATGAAATCTAGTTTTAAGAAAATCTTTGGAGTTTTAATGGTGCTTAGCTTAGCGGTGCCGATTGCAAGCCGTGCCGGCGGCGACGACAGTGATGGCGACGTGCCCGTCACGAATATCGAAGCGGTTTTTCGCTGCAAAGCGCGGGCGGTTGGAGGCTCACACAGCGAAGTTCGCTATCTGGAAATTTGGACTCCGCGTGGCGCAGATAATTTAGTGGATCCCGATGGGATGGCTAGTGTGGTGCTTTTAGATCGCCATGAGCAGATCTTGGAATTTCTCCCAACATCGAGTCGAGCCCTTAATTGGAATCCGGCCTATGTTGGAATTTTGGCTTCAGATGACTCTGAGGGCTACGATGCCGAGATTGGCTCGGTCAGCGTTGATCTGTGCAAGAAAAAAGGGCGATTAACATCTTTTGTACTGGAACTGCCCGATCTTCGCTTAACGCGTTGTGAATATATAATTGTGCCCCAGTAAGCTAGACGGCCGGTGATTAGTCATGGAAAATCAAAATATGTTTTGGCCGAGAAATGCAAAAATTCTTTTGATCCCATTGTTTCTGGTCTTTGCTTTGGCGAGCTGCCGACAAGATGAAGAGGGCGGGATCATTGGTGGGGGAAGTATGCACTATGCCGAGTTGTTGAATTGCAAGGCTGAATCACCGGATCGCAGTTCACCAGTGACTCAAATTCTTTTATTAGCCGAAGCAGATTTAGCGGGGCGCCCGATTCCCGGGGCCCCGATTTTGCTCTCGCTTCGCTGGGATTATGACTTGATTGAAAGGCCGACTAACAGTCGCGTTGGCGATTCTAATTTTGATCGTGTTGAAATCCTTGATGGTCCAAGTGAGCTGGGAAAAAAACAAGCGGTTGTTGGGGAATTTGTTCGCAGCGGTCGCATGAGTGGCGAATTGATTTCTTTGGATTTGGACAAAGTCCCGAATCTTCTGGCTCTTGAATGTAAAGAATCTGAGATTTGAGCTGATGCCAATCCTTAGCTAGATTGATTTTCGTGAGGCGAAGCAAAGTTCCACGAAAGGACCCCAAAGAAATAAAAGTGCGCTCGCCCGAGGAGACTTTGGCGCGCGAACGATCCTATATTTTTTGGCTATTAGCGCGCACTGATTATTCACGTAAAAAGTTAGAAACCAAACTTCGTGATCGCAAGACTTTAAGCCCCGAGCAAATCAAAGACTTGCTCGATAAAATGGAAGAGCAAAAATATTTTCAGCCCGCGGCTTTTTTGCGCACCCGCACGCGCTCGCTTGCCCGCAAGGGTTACAGCGCTTCGGGAATTTCTTATCGGCTGCGCGAAGATGGCGTTTCTGAGAGTGCCACTTCTGTTGGGACGATGCTTGATGAGCAGGGGATTGAAGCCGATGCCGGGCTTAAGGCCATGGTCGAAAAAGCCCGGCGCAAATGTGCGGACAAGAAAGTTCCGGAAACTTTTATGCGCCGCTGTCTGACGCGCGGTCATCGCTATGCCGATGTGTTGAAGGCTTGGAAGCAAAGTTTCGAAGAGTGAATTTGCAAACTTTTAGATTGCCCTGTTTTAAAAATAAAATTTATTTAATGGAAGTTTTTTACAGACTGCTTAGGCCAAACATTTTAACATTGGTGACCGTGCCGTTGTTGAATGTGCACTTGTTCGGCGCTCCACTGCCCTGATAGGAACCGAAATGGGGAGTGTATAAACAGTTTTCATTTGATTCGCAAAGTCCGTTTTCATTACCCTGTTTGTCTCCGAGTATCTCCACAGCAGCAGCAAGATAAGTGTAAGTTCCCATACGAGAGACTAGTGCGTTGTTGCCGTTGAGTACTGATGGGCAGGCGGCGTCCGCAACAAAGGCGCTGTTCGTTGAAGATCCATTGCCGCTGACATTGTAGATTGGTTGGCCCGATACCGCACTGTAGTCCCAAATTTGGCAGGTCTGACCGGTAACACAGTGGCCTCGATGATTGGCGGTCAATGGCGCGTCGGCATGGAACTTTCCCCAGGCCCGAAAGGGATTTTCGAAGCCGACCCAGTAAAGGAAGTCGGCATTGATGCTGGTGAAAGACGCAGTTCCCGACGTATCGATGGGGATGATGGCGTCCGAAGGGGCTTTGCCGACAAAAGCATTGGATAAATTTCGGCTCGGTCGCAAAATTGCATTGGAACCGGCTGTTGTTTCGCCGGGATAACTTGTGGATCCGTCGGCACCCGTACTGGTGCAGTTTAGGTCGATCAAACCTTGGCTGGCATGGGACATTTCGCAATCGACGCCGGTATTATTGCCAACGCCCAAAACTCCGGTGAATTTGTGGTCGTAAACTCCGTTGTCAAAGTAAATTCCATTGGACAAATTGTTGGTCGAAATGAAATTGGAGAAAGTGCCATTGTCGCCGCCTGCAGTTTGCCACTTCAATCCGTTAAGCCCACTGTTAGCGATGACGGTGTTGTGAAAAATTTCAGTTGTCCCATTGGTTGCGTAAATTCCTTCTCCGCCATTGTTAACCACGGTTAGGTTCGTAAAAAAATTGTCATCGGCATCGCCGATTTTGATCCCGCTGCCAGCATTTGAGGTTAGGGTTAGATTTTGAAGGACGTTGTAAGAGCCGTTAAGCAGGTAAATTCCATCGCCATTTACCACCTGGCCAATCCCGCTAATGTTGATATCGGACAAGGTATTGAAGCTAGAATTGCTGAGAAAGATCCCGACAGGAGCTGGGTGTTGGCGAAAGTGTACGCAGCGCCATCAGCAAATGTAACGACAGAAGGGCCGTTGGCGTTGCACCCAGCAGGCGGCGAGCTTCGGTCTTTTTTAAGAAAAAATTGACCGTCAGAAAAGCTGACGTTGCTGTCTTTTGCGATGGGGGTCAGGGACACCGTGTTCACGCCGGATTCGATCTGAGCGTCGCCCGATAAAAATTCGTAAATTTTATTCGATGCAATTTCAGTGGAGCCGATCATAAACTTTTTAAATTTATAAGGGGTAGATGAGGTGGTGATTTCGATATTGCTACAGCTAGTTCCCACCGGTACGTCGACCCCAATCACTGAAAAATGAGTTTCGCCGAAAGGAACTTTGACCTCAAGATCGGCACCGTAATCGACGGTTCCCGCGATGATCCCGTAACCGTGATCGGTTTCGCAAGTAGCATTTTGCGAAAGTGATTTAGTGATTGAGGAGCCGGTTGAGTTTACGAAGTAACAAAGATTTTTTGGGAAGCTAAAACTTCCTGAATTCAAAGAAGAAAAACCTTGGCCCTCGTTAAGTTTAAAAACAACGGAGCCAGTGTTCTTTTGTTGAGGCGCGCAGGCATTCAGCAAAGCACCCATCGCTAGGACATTGAAAAGAGCTAGCGATTTAAAGTGATTGAAAAATCTCAAGATCTGCTCTCCTCTAACGTTCCACAAAATTTCACGACTTAGTAAAGTCACTTAGTAAAGTCGTTGAGCTTTAAGCACAGAAAGCCCAACCCTCATCTTATCGGATTAAATAAGATGACTTTTATTAGTTTTTTGATAAACGAAATCTTAATTTGCCCTTTATTGATTCTTAATAGGGAGGGTTGGCAAATCTCATAAGCTTGCCGATAATGGATTTATGCAAGCCATCCATCATCGTTTTCAATACGCGGTGAGTGCCGAGAAGCTTTTTGCAGCGTTAACGCTAGAATCACAAATCAAAGAATGGTGGACCGACGATTGCTCGGTGCCGGCCAAAGTTGGCGCCCAAGCGGTCTTTAACTGGAAAAATTACGGATGGTCAGTCACGGCGCAAATCGTGTCGGGCAAAATTGGCCGTGAACTTGTTTGGAAGTGTCTTAAGTCCAATATGCAAAATTCTGGGGCTTGGGTCGGCACTGAAATTCGCTTCAAAATCATTCCAGTTTCGGCCGAGCAATCGGAATTGGAATTCTCTCAAGGGCCCTATCCGGAATCAGCTTGCTATGAAGTTTGTCGCGAGGGGTGGGCTTTCTTTTTGGGTAAGAGCCTCAAGGGATATTTGGAAAGCGGCCAGGGGTCTCCAACACGCAACTGAGTTAATGACCATCGTTGACACGGTGCATTGATTTCACTAAGCCCAAAGCGTGAGAATTCTTCAGCAATGCTCGCTAAAAACAATTTATATCTGTTTGTTTTTATTGGTATTTAATGCAAATTCCGCTCTCCTTCCGCAGCGGCCCTGGTGCCAAAGCCCGTTATCGAGAACCCCGCGCGAAGTTCAGGCTTTTCAACACGATTTAGATTCACGAAGCGACGCAGTGGCTTTGCAACGGGACTACAAACGTCGGACTAATTACACGCCCTTGGCGCTGCTGGTGCTCGACTCTCTTTTACAGGGTGGAGCCTATCGTCAAGCTAGTCCCGAATTGCTTTCGCGACTCATCAGTTTTGCGATGGTCAGATGGCTGAAAATTCCTAACGAACGCAATGAATCGATCAAGCATCTTTCGGTTTGGTTGCGAGCCAAAGTCGAAGGACCCATTCATTTTTCGGCGGCCGACATTGAGCGACTTCGAATTTCTTATCAACTTTATGTGGGTCGCCGCCAAGCGATATTTGGCATGACCGGCGAAGAATATATTGGGCGCGGAGTGGGTTCAATTTTTGGCGACGGATTGGCGACCGCGTTTTTTGGCGGGATGTCGGGCGGAGCTTTTGCCTTGACCGGCTTGGGGTTTTTTCCACTTCCAATATTTTTGCTCTATAACCACGGCAAGTTTTTGCTTGAAGCTAAAATATTAAATGATTTAAGTTTATCAACTAAACACATGGTCGCCGAGACCGATGCAGTTTTAGTCGGAAAAATGAGCGATCGAGTCCCGGTTGCTGAATTGAAATTCCGTTGGAGCTCGGAGCTAGAAGGAATTTTAAATAAAAAAAGCGGTACGATTCTGATCGAAGGAATGTTACAAAAGTTGATGCTTAATTCCTGCACTCTTCTTAAAGACGGGGCGGAAAATAGAAAAGAATCTTTTAAGCTCGTGCTTTCTTGGGCCAAAGACCTGAAGCGGGTCAATCCATTGAATTGGCAAGAAATTCTGGAAACCATGAAAGTCATCCGGGCAACTTCGATGAGAATGACTTTTGACCAGCCACAGGCATCGGCAATCATCGAAGAACTTCGCAACAGCGTTGAGGGGTGGCGAGCCAGCGAAGAGGCCTATGCAGCCGGTGATGCGCTTTTAAAGACGAATTTTCAAAGGACTGAACTCTAGGCATTATGTTTAAGCCCAAGCTGATTTTTTTTCTGGCTTTGGGCTTTGTATCAAATCATTTCGCTAGTGAAGGATGGGCCGCTAAAATTTGCGAGAGCTCTTTACGGCCGGGGCAAAGTTTAGGTTTATTTAAAATAGATCCGAAAAGCCGGCGTAGTTCTGCGATTGAGTTTGAAATTTTACCCAACACCCGCTCATTTGTGATCTCGGCAGACCCCGAGGGCGGGACAGTGGCTCACGATTTAATGATCGCGGAAATTCGAGATCCCGATGGAAAAATTTTCGTAGCTCAAAGTTTCACGAAACCCAACTGTCGGAAGGGTTGTTTTGGGAACCGGGCATATTTTCCCGCAAGCGCCAGCCAGATGATTCCCAACGACGCCACTTTCCCAAAACTCAAAGCCGGAAAATGGCGCGCAGTTGTTGAGTCATCGGTGGCCATTGACCTGGCTGTTTCACTGCGTGTTCAAAGCCAGGTTCTTTTAGCGTCATCGCAAAAAATGGATAGGCGAACTTTTAAGATTTATTTATATTTGACCGGCAGTAACGGACTTTCCAATAAAACATTTCTTGATTCAACTTTTAATCGAGAAACTTTGCCAAAAATGAAAGCCATTTTTGAAAAATCTAATATCAAAGTCGAGATCAAAAGTGTCTATGCGCTGCCCAAAAAATTTCAAAAATTGAGCATGATCGATGAAGCCGGCTCGATTTCGCTGACCCAGCTTTATGCAAAGTTGCCGCTGCGAGATGATGGATTTAATTTGATAGTGGTCGATGAATTGAAATCAGATATCGGCTCGGGTTTTGCCGATGGAGTTTCTCCAGGGGCTCCGGCTTCGCTTAACAAACCTCACATCGTCATCAGTAACCGCCCGCGCAGTGGCGAACGTCGATTGCCGACTCATGCTTTGATCGCCCATGAAGTGGCTCATGGTTTAGGGCTTTTTCATGTAGAGGAATTCGATGGACTTAAGGATCCCTTGTCGAGCACTCAGGTTGGGCAGGGCGATTTGATGGACATCAACTACAGCGGTGATTTAAGCGACCAGGCTGCTTGGGCTTTTAATTTGGAGCAATCTTTAGTCATTCGCAGTCATCCCTATGTGGTTCCATTTGTTAGATGATTTTTATAAATAGAAACTATTGACCATTGCTCAAGTAGCCGTGCATGGTGACGCCGGTCACTGAGGTGCTGGCGCTGTTGTCGTCGAAAGTACAGGTTCCAATCGTGCCGTGGCCCTGGTAATTTCCAAGATTGGGCGAGTAAAGACAAGATTCATCGGATTCGCAAAGTCCATCGTCGTCACCAATGCCGTCTTCCATAATTTCGCTAGCGTTGAGCAAATATAAATTAGCTAAAGCGGTTAATTGATCGGCGACCACTGCATCGCCATGTACCGAAGCCGGACAGCCCGCGCCATTGACGAAGGCGCCGTTTCGATTTCGCAATTTGCTGTCGCTGACTCGAAGTCGCCAATCCCAAATGGCGCAATTGATCCCGCTTTCGCATTGAAAAAGATTTCCGGCATTAAAGAGGTTGGCGTTGATTCCTCTGCCCCAAGCTCGTTCAGGATTGGCGAAATTAAACCAATCAGTGACGTTGTCGTGAGTGAGGAAACCGCTACCGTTCAAATCAGCGGTGTTTTGGTTGGTTGGATCGTTGGTGATTTGACCGACAAAAGTCGTGGCCAAACTTTGATTGTTTAGCAAAGTGATCGATGCGCTGCCACCGCTGCAATCAGTGTCGCCGCTTAGAAGTCCATTGCCAGTCGAAAGTGCGTCGACCCGGCAATCGGTGCCGTTGTTGCCAACAATAAGATGATCGCTAAATTGATTGTCGTTGCCGGTTAATTCTATGGCCTCTCCAACATTGTTGGCTGAAGCCACTTGGCTAAAAAATCCTTCGTTCTTTTGGCTGCTGATTCCGCTGCTCGAATTGTGTGCGGTCACCAATTGGGTGACAGTCAATTGATCGGCGCCGCCATCTATGAGCATTCCGAAGTCCAAGTTGGAGGCATTGATGTGACTGAGGGTGTTGTTGGGGCTTAAGACCGTGACTCCGGTTCCGCCGCTCGTGCTTTGAAGATGAGTCAAAATGTTATTGCTGCCGTCGCTCAGCAGAATTTGGTTCTCTGAAATGTTACTAGCGCTGATTTTATGCAAAACATTAAATTCCGATCCGTTTTCTAAATTCAAGCCGTCACTGATCGATTGGCCAAGTTTTAAATCATAAATTCGATTGTATAAAAAACCGCTGCCGAAAAACAATTCGACTCCGGCGCGTCGTGCTTGGATGTGGCGGAACATTGAAAATCGAGATTGCCCGGCGAGCACTCGACGACCTCCGCCAGAGTTGTCGTTGTCCCCATCGAATTGGCCTTCGATCCATAAATAATTTTTAGCACCAAATCCCACCAAGCAACGATCTGTGCTGTTCACGGCTCCGCTGTTGTCGCAATTGTTAGTTCCAGGATCAGTGGCGCTGAGTTCGGCATCGGGATAGACCACTAGCGAAATTTTATCGGCGTTGATCACGATGCCGTGCAAAGCTTTGCTGCTAATCACGGTGTAAATCACTTCACTGTCATCCAATCGATAAGCATGAAGGGCTCCGGTTGTGGCGTTGAGATTGTCGACGCCCGAGACTCCAAGCACTCCGGTGCTGACTTGAGTTCCAGCCGAGGCGTTGTCGAGTGAATCTAAATTGCGAACCGGATTGTCCCACCATTTGGCGGCGGTGCTTTGATAAAGAAGGACGCTGTCTTTGCTGATGCTGATTGAGTTTTCACGCCAGTCATCGCCGTCGTCATTTAATAAATCACTTAATCGTTTTTCTGGATTTAAATTAGTTGAATAAAAATAAACTTGGCCGCCATTTTCGAGGCAAAGCCAATTAAGTACGGCAAGATCGTCGACCGCGCTCAAAGCATCACAAGAACTTTCATTGGCTAGCGAAACCTTACGAATGACTCCAGCGTGGAAGCAAGTTTGGGGTCCGCCGATTTCGCCGTCGCGAGTTCCGCCATCGATTCGACCATCAGCATTGCAGGCGGTGTCGTTAGCTTGGTAAAATTGAGCGCCATTGTTTTCTAGGTAACCATTCCACCGGCCGCCGTTAACCGGAAAGGCAACTTCGACGTTGACCTCGGTGACTTCTTGAACACTGCTTCGATCGCGAGGAACCAAACCAGAACAGCCCAAAAATTGGACGAGCAAAAACAACGGTGTCCACCGGTGAATTTTTTGGCCTAGCCGCGATCTTAACGAGATCTTCATCATCGGCACTGGTGCTCCAGATTACTTATCGGAATTTTGTCGCTGCAAATAAGGGAGATCTCTATGAAAAACAGTGCAATTTGATGAAATTTTGAAAATAGAGATAAAAAATTAAGCTAAAAATTAAGCTAAAAAATAAATCCTAAATCGATGCTTTGGGTGATAAAGCGCCGCTGGATTCCGCTGGGAAAAAAGAAAGTGAAAAGAGTGGTGATTCCCAGCGAAACTCGATCGGCCAAGCTGAAATTAATGCCGCCCCCCAAACCAATGCCGAAGCTATTGCTGAAACCATTGGAAATCGCGTATTGAGCCGAGCCCTCGAGAAAAACCATACGGCCAGGCGACAGATAATTGCGATAACCAAGACCCATCATTTGATCGGTTGATTGAAACGGATTGATGTCCGTGTAATTAGCGGTCTGGCGGGTCCACTGATAATAAATAAAAGTTTCGTCGAGCCCGTGAATCCATCCCAGTCGAGCGACCGCGCCGGTTCCATCGTAGAGGTCTTGGTTGCCATTAGAGACCCTGATAGATGGGGAATAAGCATAAGATCCGCGCAGAGAAATGCGAGCTTCAGCGATCATGGATTGAGCTGCCATTAAAACGAACACTAAAAAAATAAATCTTCGATAAAAAATCATTTCAGATAAATGATTTTAGCTTATTTTTTGGAAACTAACTTCTGCCACCATGATTTTGCAGGGCTGGCAGACGCAGCGGTTCGAGTTTTGCTCGGAGCGCCATCGGCTTTTTTGCTGGTCGAGCTTGCGGCCTTTGAAGTGCTTCCCTTGTTTTCGCTATAGGAACCCTCGCGGCGTGAATTCGATCGAGAGGATCGTGAATCATTGCGTGAATCATTGCGTGAATCATTTCGTGGTCCACGAGATTGACTTCGCGGTCCACGACTTTGGCTGCCAGTTTGACCGCCAGAATTGGTGCGCGGGCTTTGACTAGCGTCAGTGGTGCGTTGATTTGAATTTTGAGCTGAATTTTGAAATTGCGGTCGGCCGCTCTGTTTTTGCGGGCGCGAAGAATTTTGTCCATTATTTTGACCCTGATTTTGGCTAAAAGTTCGGCGATCGTTTGATTGAGGACGGCGGTTATTTTGCTGGGGCCGGCGGCCTTGAGAATTTTGTCCTTGGCTATGAGAAGAGTGCTGCGAAGAGTGCTGCGAAGAGTGCTGCGAAGAGTGCTGAGAAGACTGCGATGGGCTCGGCGCCGGACGAGCCACTGGCTTACCATCAGACCCCGGATAGGGTCCCGCGACCACTCGAACTTGCATGCGAATTAAATGTTCGATGTCGCGCAAATAATCGCGCTCTTCGCGATCGCAAAATGATATGGCAATGCCTTCAGCGCCGGCTCGAGCAGTTCGTCCAATGCGGTGAACATAGCTTTCCGGAACGTTGGGAATTTCGTAATTGATGACGTGGCTGACTCCATCGATGTCGATGCCGCGTGCTGCAATGTCGGTCGCGACCAAGACTCGAGTCTCTCCGGCTTTAAAGTTATTCAATGCACGGATTCGATTGTTTTGTGATTTGTTTCCGTGAATCGCTTCCGCAGGAACGCGGGCTTGATTTAAAAATTTTGCGACTTTATCCGCGCCGTGTTTGGTGCGCGTGAAAACCAGCGCGCGCGAAATTTTGGGGTCTTGCATTAAATGTTCAAGCAAAGTTCGCTTGGCAGTTTGGTCGACAAAGTAAACGGACTGATCAATTTTCTCAGCAGTGGTTGCGACCGGCGTCACTTCGACTTTTGCGGGATTGGTTAAGATGTCGTTGGCTAATCTTTGAATGTCAGGAGGCATGGTCGCCGAAAAGAAAAGTGAGTGGCGTTTTTTTGGAAGCACTCGAAGCACGCGCTTAACGTCGTGAACAAATCCCATGTCAAGCATTCGATCGGCTTCATCGAGCACAAAAATTTCAATGGTGGTCAAATCGACGTAGCGTTGCTCCATTAAATCAAGCAAACGCCCAGGCGTGGCAACCAAAATATCGATGCCTCTTTGCAGGGCGTCGGTTTGAGGTCGCTGGCCGACTCCGCCGAAAATAACGGTGTTGCGAAGTCCAAGATTCGAACCATAGCGATCAAAACTTTCGCCGATTTGAGCGGCTAATTCACGAGTCGGAGTTAATACCAGGCAGCGAATCGGTCGAAAGGCGCCTTTAGAGGGGGCCGGTCTTTCGGCCAGCAATTGCAAAATCGGCAATCCAAAAGCCGCGGTTTTTCCGGTACCGGTTTGGGCGCATCCAAGCAAATCACGGCGTGCTAAAATTTTTGGAATGGCTTGTTCTTGAATGGGTGTGGGGTGCTCGTAACCCTCTTTTTTCAGAGCTTCTAAGAGTGGATCAATCAGGTTCAGTTGGCTAAACAGCGTGGTGGTCATTAGAGCTCGACTTTATCGCATTTATCGAGCTGGGGAGGAAGCTAAATCGGATAGATTTGGGCTCTTTAGGCAATTAATTGCTTAAAATATTAGGAGCTGACTAAGCTTTTTAGTTTTTTAATCCGGAGTAAACTCTGAATCGATGAGGCCGCTTTCATTTTTTATAAATCGCCGCAGATTGAAGCTCATTTTTTTTGGATTCTTAGCCATGATCGGTGGCCCTTTGTTGTTGTTAATTTCATTAGAACTGGCGATTCGGGTGATCAAGCCCGAACAAATAAACCCATGGCGATGGAATGCGGCTCGGATATTTAATCCGCCAAAACATTCATTAAATTCGCCCTTTCATCGGCTGATTCAACCGCCGAGGGATCCCGATGCTTCCTATCTGGATCATGAAATCAACACCGTGGAATTTAGCACTAAACGCGATTTTTCCCTGCGATACCCCAAAGATTTTTTCAATGATTCTTTGCGATTTAAGCCCAATTCCGATTTTCGTTCGATTGCCAAACACGATAAAGGGGTTTTGTTTAATGTCCGAATTCGATCAGATTCCTATGGACGCCGACTCACGATTAACAAAGAGCCTCAAAAGAGAACTAAATTTTTACTAACCATGGGTTGTTCCTATGTCTTTGGTGAAGGACTCAATGATGAGGGAACCATGGCGTCTTCATTGGCGCGCAAGATGCCGGACTACATGGTTTATAATTACGGAGTTCCGGGTGCTTCACCTGTTCAAATGTGGCAGAAAGCCTCGCAAATGGATCTCAGAGCCGAAATTCCTGAAGCAAAAGGCACCGCTATTTATTTTCTTTACGCATTTCAACTTCAGCGTTTGCTCGGAAGTATGAAGTGGCTTCGCTATACCCCCTTGTCGGTTTATGGGCCATGGCTAGCAATGAACAAAAATGAAGACGATGTTGAAATTCGCGGGCGCTTAATAGACCGTAAGATTTTACTGGGTTGGTACCAATTACTAGATGCCAGCGCGCTTGCCCAATGGCTAAATTTTGATTGGTTTCCGTGGTACACCGCTGATGATTATCGATTGATGGCGCTGACCTTAAAAAGTCTCGAAAAGCATCTTCAGCGTAAGTTGGGAATTAATCGTTTGGTTGTGGTTCTGGGGCCCTATTTACAAGGCGGAATCATTCGTGAAGTTCCTGGAATAATCGCGGCCCTGAATGAGGAGAAACTGCATTCGCTTGATTTCACCCATTGGAATCTTCGAGAGCTGATGCTGAGATTGCCCAACATAGATGGCAATCATCATCCATCGGCGGCCCATAATCGCTTTGTGACTCGATTTCTCGCTCCGGAATTAGAAAAAGAATTGTAGTTTATAAACAGAATTGTCGAATCATTGCCAGACCACTTCGCGAGTTGCGATCTTGTCTAGGTCTTCGTACTCGTGGCTGGTGATGAATCCCAAAGCAGAAACGTCTTTTCCGCGAACCGTAAAAATCAATCGTTCACGGGCCGATAATTGAATGGCGTGCATATGAGTATAGCGGTTCATGATGTGATCTCGAAAACGGGCGTAATCAGCACTTTGGTGGGCGTCGAAGTATCCTTTTGATTCGACTAATTTTTTCCAAGAATCAAATCGTTTCTGAGCGCCGTCGCCATTTAAGAAAAGTGTTTCCATTTCGCGCAAGGCCCGATGGTTAAAAAATACTTTTCCAATTTTAACTTCTGCAGGCTTGCTTGTTTCGGGCCGAAAGGGCGAGCGTGAATTCGAAGTGGAATAAAATTTTGGATCGCTGATGCGTTCAACGCTTGCCGAGTATTTAGCTAAAACTGCATCACTGTTCGCCTGGTCTCTGACCGCCTCAAACCACTGGGCCATCGCCAACGTTTCACTTTCCATCTGGGCGCTTAGTGAACTGAGTTGTCGTGGATTGAGTTGAATTTGTTGTTCCAGTTCTTGAAGCCTTCGCTCAAAATAACTTAGCCATTCGGTTGCGCTGATTTGAGTCGGGCGTGAAGCAAGTTCTGGTCGCGTCCATGTCGCGGCCATTGTAAGTGGAAAACTGCAGCTATAAGCGGAAGGTGGGGGAGCGGAAGCTTCGGATGTGTGGATGAATGCAGCGTGGGCACCTGTGCTGCTCAAGAATCCAAGCAAGATCCAATATTTATTAAAAGTCCCCATTTCGGCGCCCGGAGCTTCTCATGAATAACGCGTGGTGTCAATTTGGCATTGGCCTCGCTCGAAGAAATCCCGACTTAGCTCAAGTATATGTTTTTATTGTTATATTTATTTAGATTAAACAGTCTATGTTAGTTTTGTTTCATGGTGCTAACTGAAATTTCTCGAAATCTGCCAGACTCGCTTCGATTCGTTTTTTAAGAGACGAGCCTTGGTAGCGACCGACCCAATTCCATTTTTGAATCAATAATTTTTGAGCATTCCGATCGGTCTTGAGATCCAGCGCCGCGACTACTTGGCCGTCGATTAAAACCGGAAGTGTAAAATAGCCAAAGACTCTTTTGGCTGGGGGAACATAGGCCTCAAAACGATGATCGTAATCGAAAAAAACTTTCAAACGCTTGCGCTGGATGATCAGCGGATCAAATGGAGAAAGAATGTGAACTTGGGCTGGATCGACTGTTGGAATCGAATCTAATTCCGATGGGCGAATCCAATGCGCGATTTTTTCAGAACCCGTGATTTGGATTTCGACCAATTCTTTAAGCTTTGTCATTTTTTCGAGAACTCGTTTAACACCAATTTTTCGTTTGGGTTCTAAATGGCAGATGGATTCTAGGGAAACAATTGATTGGCTGCGCAGCGATCGTTCCACCAGGTAATTTAAAATTTCGATTTCAGTAGCGGCTTTTGGTTTTTCAGACCAATTGAAATGGCGATCGAGTAAATCATATTTTTTCAGCATTCCCTGGCGCTCGTTAACCACTAAGCGACCGCTGTAAAATCCCAGAAGCAGTGCTTTTCTTGAGGGCTTGCGACTGCCCCAGGCGTGTTCCTTTTCAACCAGCACTTCGTCTTGGATGTCACGAATGGAAATAGGTCCCTGGCTTTTGATCATGCGCAAAACTTTTTGTAGTTCGTTTTTTTTCACAGCGCTTAGCCATTTGCCTGGAGATTTTTTTATGCGATTCATAGCCGGCAAAAAAAATCGGAAATCTTTTGCCGGCACATAGGAAAGAGCGTGGGTCCAATATTCAAACACTGTTTTGTTTTTGCTTTGAGCGTCATGAAGGTTTTGGCGTTCATAGCCAGGGATGCGATTGTAGAGAATGTGATGGTGGCAGCGCTCAATCACATTGATGGTGTCAATTTGCACGTAGCCTAAATGTTCGATGGCCTTTTGGGTGGCAAGCGCGCCGCCTGAACCAAAGGGCTCATTGACGTCGAGTTTTTGGGCTCGAATCCAAAGTCGGCGGGCCTGACCGGGGCTAATTTTGGGAATAGCATCGGTGCTAGGGCGGAGATTCATTAGAATCCTAATAAGGGAAATTCCAGACTGAGACAATTCATGAAATAAGATGGCGAATGTTAATATTTGTAATTTGAGTTAAATCCAATGCTTCATGCGAGGATATTTTAATGCCTGAATTGGCCGAAGTGGCGCTCTACGCACGTTCACTTAATCAAGTAAGCCGTCGTCAGCAAGTTTTGCGGGTGTCTTTTCCCAATCAAAAAGACGGTGGTCAGAAAATTATCGAACCGGAAGTTCAGCGAAAACTTAAAGAACTTGTGGGGACTTCACTTAGTTTTCATTCCAGAGGCAAAGGTTTGCTTTTGAATGAGGCTAAATCAAATGAAGCGGTGGCTGAATTTCGATTGGGGATGACTGGGCAATTTCATCTGCAGGCTCCGCTTGGAAAGTGGAAGCGCCATTGTTTTTTGGAGATTGAATTAAAGGATCAAATCATTCATTACTCTGATGCTAGACGATTTGGTCGGGTGCAAGTACCTCGCGATATCGGCACCGCAATTGGCGGCTTTGGTGGCAGCAAGGGTTTTTGGGTCGAAAAAAAACCGCAACCTCCAAAAGGTTTTTTAACTCAATCCCGAATCAGTTGGTTGTTGGGAACGGGCCAGCAAAGTGGTGTCGGCAATTATATGGCCAACGAAGCTTTAGGTTTGCTTAAACTTTCGCCTTTTCAGCCTTGTCGCGATGAAGCTGAAGCTCGGGCACTTCTTCGCAAGTGCGCAGCCATTGCCCAATTAGCGTTTGATTTGGGTGCAGAAACCTATCGCGATCAATTTTACAACATGGCTATCGAAGGCAGCCAGCTTAGTGATTTTTGCAAATTTTATGGCAATCCCAAAATCCCTCGCCAAGTTTACAGAGGGCGCCCGGTTTATTCGAAATTCCAGCTAGACTCCTAAACTAACTATGAGCCCCCGAAAAAATGGGAATTATTAGGCCGGTATTTTTTTACGGCAAATTTTTGTGCTTTAATTGATTTTGCTTTGAATCAGAAATTAGTGTTTTTCGCGAAAATTCTCCGAAAATATTTCGCTAGTTTTTATTTTCAATTTTTTGCATTGCTCGCTTTGATGAGTTTTTTTTATTTTCCAGGTTTTCCTGACTTCGACTGTGGTTGGATTTTTAAGTATCGCGAAGGCGGGCATGCGAGTGACTGGCATTCGCCCTTGATGAGTTACATGGCGTGGGTCCTGGATCGAATTGGATTTAGAAACGAAACATTTTTCCTGTTACACGCTGGAATGTTTTCCTACGGAATGGCTCAGTTCGCTCGCTTGCTGGTGAATGATGATCGTCACCGCATTGCTTATTTTACTTTCATTTTGTTTTATTTCCCGCTGACACTGGCGGTTAGTTGCACCGGAAAGGATGCCGCATTCGTTGGGGCAATGGTGTTTAGTTCCAGTGCTTTGATGGTGGCTGAACAAAAAAAATCAAAATTGAATTTGTTGTTTTGCTTTGTTGGCCTTGTTTATGGATTTTCGGTTCGGCACAACGCTATATTTGCTACTTTGCCATTTGTGTTTTGCTTCGAAGCGGCCATCCTTCGATTCTTTCCTGCGCTCCCTCATAAAACTAAAATTCCTTTCTATGGATTTTTGGCTTTAGTTGGACTTTGGGTGAGTGCTTGGTTGATTAAATATCCTATACTCAAAGCTAATCTTAGCTATCCAAGCCAGGTGGTGATGATTCATGACCTGGCGGCGGTATCGTCTCAAAGTCAGCAAAATTATTTCCCAGAATTGTTTTTCGATGACGCAATTACCCCAACTTTAGAGTTTCTCGAAACTAGCTACACCCCCTCGGATATAAGCCCATTAGTTTGGGGTTTGCCTTTGATTCAAGGGCAGCGCGAGCCTCGAGGTCCCCATCTCAGCCTTGTCACCCAGCAAGCGGAGTATTTGCAATTAAAACACCAATGGATCCATGGAATTTTAGCTTGGCCACAAATTTATTTAAAACATCGGGCCAGGGTATTTGGGGCTTTGCTGGGGTGGAGTCGTTATCCCGAGACTCGCGAAAATTATTGGCCCTATCGAATCATTCTCAAGGAATTCAGAACCAAGTACCGACCTGATTTTTTCTTTCCGGCCACTCAGATTAAGGAAATCGTAAAACTAAGCAAAGATTGGTGGATTTTTAAAAATGGTTTTTATTTACTACTTTTGATTTTCGAATTTTTGATAGGTTGGAAACTTGGTTTAATGAAAAACCGATCATTTGTGGCTTTAAGCTTGAGTGCTTTTTGCTACATCTCGAGTTTTTTCTTTTTCGCGCCCGGGATGGTCTTTCGATATTTTTGGTGGCCGGTGGCAGTTTCGCTAATCTTGCCGGCGTTCATTCTGGGTCGTATTAAAAGGCGCTTGCTAAACTTTTAGAATTTCGTTTGTACGCGAAAATCGACGGGCGACCTCAAGAGCCATTCGAGTGTTGTGATACGGGCATTTCCAGAAATTCACTTTGGGCTGATCAATCCGTCGACCTTGGTGATTGAGTCCCCAAAACCATTCGCCGTTAGCATGATCAATTAAATGGACTTCAATGAATCTCCAAGTTTTTAGGGCAGCCGTTAGAAACCGTTGTTCTTTTGAAATTTGAAAGGCATTGAGAAATCCGACCACCGCTTCTGCTTGGGCCCACCAATCTTTGCAGTGGTCTATGACTCCGTTTTTGTTGCCTAGCCTGTAAATTCCTCCGTCTTCATCGGTGCCATTTTTCAGGGTGTGCTCTGCGCTGATTAATGCAAGTGCACGTGTCCGGTGGATCCATTCAGGCTTTGCTAAAATTTCCGAGGCTTCGCAAATCAGCCAAGAGGTTTCGATATCGTGGCCATAGGAAATTTGATCGGAGTTTGGTGTCCAATCTCGTTTGAGAAATAAAATCGAATGACCATCAGCTGCGATCACCCGATTACAAAGAGCTTCAACGATCTCTTCAAGTGCTTTAAAAAGTTGGGGATCCGGCCAGACTCGAGCCAAATTTGCATAAGCTTCCATTAAGTGAAGCAGCGTGTTTTGAGAGTGAGAATCATTTTGATCGGTCGGGCTTAATCGGGTGTCAGGTTGTGGAAGCCACTCACGACTTAGCGATTCATAATAGCCGCCGAATTCGGAATCGCGAGCCTTGGCTTCAATTAAATGGAAAGTGTTTTTAGCCATTTCCAACGCTGCGATTTCGCCAGAGGCTGCGAAATACTCACTGAGTCCATAGATCGCAAAAGCCTGGCCATAGAGATGCTTTCGATCATTTAAGACCCGATCATTAGGATGAATGGACCAAAAAAAGCCGCCGTGTTCAGGATCTAAATATCGCAGTCCAAGGTCTCGGTAGGCGAAACTCGCCATTTTCAAATATTCTGGGTTTGCTAATTTTTGGTAGGCTGCAGAATAAGCCCAGAGAATGCGCGAGCCTAGCACGGCGCCCCGCTCGGCTTTATGGTCTACCCATCGGTCATTGCTGAGAGCTCCATGAAAACTACGGCTTGAAGGGTTTTTTACGTGGCTAATCCAAAAGGGCAAGATGTTTTCTCGAAGGTCCGTTTGAATTCGATTGCACGCGTTTTCAAGGGCAGGCGTCATGGGAATTTTTAGAATAGCCAGACTCCCGGATACAGCAAGTTCCATTCGCAAAATTTGTCTGATAGTCTCGGGGAATCGATGGGAGTGCCATTTGCCTATTTTGATTTTCAAATGGATTTTTCGTCATCCCAAGGTTTTTTTTCAACTCAAAATCAGACCACTATTGTTCCCAAACTGAAGCTTGATTTTATTCGTCAGTGTGTCTTCCGTGGGCACCGCAGTGGTTGGCGTCATGTTTTAGAATGTTTGCGTCCACTCCATTTAAACTCTGGCATTGGCTGTGATGGTTTTCTCGAGAGCACCTTTCTTTGGCGATTTGAGCCCGGCTTGGCAAATCGCAATGTGGTCTATCAAGAACCCTGGGTTGGATTTTTACACAATCCGCCATCGATCCCGCCCTGGTATCCCGAAGAAGAGCGCTTTCATGAACCCCAAGCACTTTTGAAAAATCCGGCATTTGTTAAAAGTCTGGCAAACTGCAAAGGGCTTTTTGTTTTTTCTGAGCATTTGAAAAAGCACTTAAACACATTGGTCGACGTCGAGGTCGCCAGCGTGTTTCACCCGACCGCAATGCCGGATTTGAGTTGGGATCCGCTAAGATTTAAAAAAAATAAAGATAAAAAACTTCTTCATGTTGGGAGCTGGCTTCGAAAATTTACCTCTTTCATGAGAGTTGCATCGCCCTATCGAAAAGTTGCCTTGGTCAACAGTCGCCATTTTTTAGAGGAATATTGCGCCGAAGAGATTCGACATTACAATTCACTTCATCAGCCAAAAATTTCGACTCACAACAGTGACATTGAATTGATGGATCGAGTCTCTGACTCAAGCTTTGATAAAATGCTTGCGGAAAATGTGGTGTTTGTTGATCTTTACGATGCCAGCGCGAATAACACCGTGGTTGAATGCATCGTTCGCAACACTCCGATTTTGATTAATCGCCATCCCGCCACCGTTGAATATTTAGGTGAAAAATATCCGCTATTTTTTGAAGACCTGGGAGAGGCGGCACTTTTGCTGGCTGATCCCGAGAAAGTGTTTGAAGCCCATCGTTACTTAATAAATTCCGGCCTTAAAGAGCGACTTCATGGCGATCGTTTCGTTGAGTCCATTGCCAGCTCAGCTCTTTATAGGAATCTTTAAAAATGCTTCGCACCCAAAGTGAGCGACAGCCGTCAAAGATCAAAAATTTATTACGCTGGCTTCTTCCTAAATTTAATCACCGAATTTCCATTGGGCTGATTCGTTGGGCGGCAAGATTTTCGGCTTGGCTGCTGGCTCGAATTTTTGCGCTGAATCCCGGGGTTTCGAGTGTTTATTTGCGAAGGAGTCTGGCTAAGGGTGATTTTTATTTGGGGCTTTCTGACATTGATCTTTTGCTGGTTGTGAATGATTTCGAAGATCTCGAAAAGTTCGAGTCCATTACCGAATCGATTAAACGCAAGATTCCGTTGTTTGATTTTGAAGTTTGCACTCAGGATGAGTTGCTCTCGCGATTTAATGGCCGCGGATTTCATGCTTATCGATTGCTTGAGGGTTCGATGACTTGGAAGTTATTAGCCGGAAAGCCTCTGAAGGTTTTTGAGTTGCTTAAAAGTTTAACGGATTCGGAATTTAAAAAGATTTGCTTTTCAGAGTTACGATTGATCTGGACTTTGGTGAATCGAAAAATGTTCCAAGTTGAAGCTTTCGATTCAATGCCGATTTTATTTTACGAACATTTAATTTTTAAATTTTTAGGCGAAATCAACACGGTGGTATTAAACGCTACAAAAAATCAGCGCAGCTTCAAACGCAGCTATCAAAATCTTGATTTTGAGGGTCCTGATTTTAGTACCTTCATCGAATTCCATAAGAGCCATTATCTGAGCAAAGCCTTTTCTAAGAATTTAGCGGAGTGCAAAGAGTGGGTTGAAAAGTTCCTTAAACACGCTGTGCTTTCTGTTGAACATTGTTTTGCGGAGCTTTCTAGCTCTCAGCGGCAAGAGTTTTTCTTAAACGACCCCCATGAGATTAAATTTTCGCGGCAACTCTTAACTCAACAAGTGTTCGAAGCCACGACTTTAAAAGTTGATGAACTGCGCCGCCAGATTCAAGATGGCCAAGTGGTCATTCATCGGGCTCGAGATTTTGTGATTAATTTCTCGAGTACCAGTCCCTATTTTTTAGAGCGCACGATCTTGTCGACCCTGCATTTTAATGAATTGCATTAAACAATCGCTGTTTTTATCGGGATCATTAGACAGTCGGAATCGCAGAACTTTGGCGCTACGAATCAATGCAATCGAAGCACAGAAGCGGTTGAAGGCCACCGGGATCAATTTTAACAAGCCGCTGGGGCTGCGGCTGAGCACCAATTCCGCAACTTGAGGAATTCCAATTCCAATGACCATGTCTTTAAACAATGCCACGAGTCCCCAAATAGGGGCAACGGAATCAATACTTGGTTCATGATGGCTGGCTTTTCGACTGCCCAAAAAAATAAAAGCAACTTTTCGAGCTTCCGAACTTGCGATGCTTTTTGGGGGAAGCTGACGAATGCTGACTAATTTTTTATCGCCGTGATGACGGCGAATGAATTTTTGGCTGGACCAGGGAATGACTGCGTCCTTGGTAAAGGCCATTCGCATGGGGAAGGGCAAAACTTGGCCCAGTCGGTTAATGATCGGCGTGTCGTCGGATAAGAGGCTCAATGGGTGTTTAGTTAGTAGGTTAATGGCGAGTGTGCTTTTACCTCCGCCACTTGGCAGCAAGATCAAAAAACTCTCATTTTTTGCAGTCACAAAAGCGGCGGCGTGAACCCGAAAAAGTTTAATTTGGTCGAGCCTTTCGCCAATTTTGCTCTGCAAAAAAAGATAAGCCAGTTCATGCAGCAGATCCGGATTTTCTGATTCAAGTTCGGCTTCGATGCAGGGGCCTGACTTGATCCAAATTCGGGCACTGCCGTCATAGTCGATGATTTGGTCGCAGCCTGTTTGATCTAATGGTTGGTAAACATTTGCCGATCGAAAGCGATGGGTGATTTTGGCCGAGGGCATCGGAGTCGGTGCTTGTTTTTTGATGCGAAGTTTGATTTGAAGCTCGGAAATTTTCTCATCGGTAAAGTGAATGAAATCCTCGGCGATCAACTCACTTAAGGCGCCGGAAATCGACACCCCAATCCCATAGATTTGAAAGTTGCAAATATGGGGGGCGGCGGTCATAATTTAAGAAAATCTATGCATGAAAAGCGCAATATACAAGTTAGCGTCGTCATTTTAGCTCATCGACGACTGACGATGTTGATGCGAGCCGTTGAATCGCTGCGGAAAAATTTTAAAACAGAAAATTGGGAATTGATCATCATTGGCAATGGTTGCGATCAAGCGATCATTGAGTACGCTAAAGCTTTGGATCTAAAAAATTATTCATTTGTCCAAGTTAAGGAATGCACCCCGGGCGAAGCTCGCAATTTGGCGATTGCTAAATCTCAAGGGGAAATTCTGCTATTTTTAGACGATGACATTCAAGTGATGAATGACATGATCGAGCCGATCCTGCAAATTTTTCAGGATTCCAGCATTGCCGCCGCGGGTGGCGCGAATCTGACTCCGCCCCATAGTAAAATTTTAGCGCGAGCCAGCGGCTATGTTTTTGAGTCTTGGTTTGGAATGGCGGGGATGCATCGGCGCTATAAGCAAAATTCGAAAACTTTTGAAGCCAATGAGCATTCCTTAATTCTCTGCAGTTTGGCCGTTCGCAAATCAGCTATTTTAGAAAAATTTCCATCGGGCATGATTTCCAACGAAGAAAATGTACTCTTGCAAAGAATTTCAGGGCGTGGCCTGAAATCCATGCATTGCCCGCAGCTCTCGGTTTATCACGAGCGAAGAAGTACAATTACCTCCATTTTTAGCCAAGTCTTTAAATATGGATTTGGCCGTGCCCAAAATATCTTTAGGGTGCCAAGTAGCCTGAGCATCATTTATTTCATTCCTTTGATTTGGCTCAGCTATCTCTTGGCGTTAGTCATGGCCTTTCGACATTTTTCGTTTTGGCCCATCCATTTATATTGGGTGCTCGGTTTGGCTTCCTCGCTTCTTTGCTTCATTCGAAAGGGTGATGGGACCGCATCCTTTTTTCAATTTTTACTCTATCCGATCGTCCATGCTTCCTATGCACTCGGTTTTTTAGTCGGCCTGCTAGCTGAATTTTTTCGAATCCAACATTTTATTTTGGGCTCAAACGCTAAACCCACTTTGATGAACCAAGACTGAAATCGATGATTGGCTTTCTTAAGAAATGGTCTCTGAGGAGTGAATGGTTCATCTGGCTTGTGGCTGCCGCAGCCCTTCGGCTTTTGGGCGTGAATCGCAAATTATGGTTCGATGAATTTTGTTCGATCAGTTTTGCTGGTGATTCTGACTTTTGGGGCCGGGCCCTTCGTTACAATCAGCCGCCGCTTTATTACGGGCTTTTAAAGGGTTGGAGTCTGCTGGGATCAAGTGACTCCATGCTGCGAATCTTTTCATTGCTCTTTGGGCTGCTCATTATTTATTTTGTTTTTCATTGGCTCAGTTCGTTTGGGTTGTGGGCGGCTCGATTGGGAACCCTGTTGGCTGTCTCATTACCAAGTTTGATTCACTATTCGCTAGAGATTCGACCTTATCCTTTGTTGCTTGCGTGCTGTGCCGCGATTTGGTTTTACGCCCATCAAGTGACTATTGGAAAATCAGAAACCTCCGCAAAGTTCGATCTAAAAATGGGTCCAAAAGTTAGCCCAAAATTTAGTCCAAAAATTTTTCTAGCCACGGCTTTAACTTTTGCGATCATGCTCCATCCAATTGGGGTATTTATGTTGCCGGCAGTCTTGGCATTTTTCCTTTGCCAACCCCATTCAAAAAACCGCTTACCGGCAGGATTTGAATATTTTTTAGGAATCCCTGCTTTAGTTTTTTGCGGAATATTTTTTGTGATTTTAAAGCCACACTCCGCCACTAATTGGTGGGTTCCGGATTCCTTAACTCTTCGATGGGTACTAAAAGCGATCAGAGGTCTCTTGGGGATTAACCAATTGAAGCCTTCGGGAGTTTGGCTTTGGCCATTTGGCTTGATTGCTTTGATATCGTTGCTTGATATTTTGAGGCGACTCTTTCAAAAAAAAATCTCGGTCGTGATTTCGCTCTTCGCTGCATTTTCAGGCTATTTGTTGCCGCTCGTTGGGTATTCGTTAATTTTTAAACCAATCATTCTTGGTCGGACTTTGTTGCCGTTGCTTTTGCCAATGATTGCTATCCTTGCCATTCAAATTGCTGAAATTAAAAATTTGAAGTGGCGGTGGCTGACATCTTCTTTGCTTGTAATCTTTGCTGGGATTTTGGCGGGATCTTGGGTTGATTTTAGAGGCCGTGCTTATCGGGAAAATTGGGACAATGCTTTTTATAATCTTTCCCAAGAGTGGCACAGTGGGGATTTGCTAGTTTATTACGGCAGCGAATTGGGTTACCAATCCATTGACTCTCGGTACTTTCCGCTGAGGACGTTTGAGAAAATCATTTTTTCAGACACTGATTACGATTTTGCTGACATGAAAAAAAGAATCGAGTTGGCATTGTATGGAATGAGCACAGGGAAAATAAACACCAGCGGAAAAATACAGGATCCTTCTTGTAATGTTTTTGTGATGTTCATGATTTCTAAAAAAGCTGCCCGAGTTGAGTGGCAAACAGAGCGGAGAATCTTTGAGCGGATGCTCGGACCTAGTCAGGTGCTTTCAAAAAATCCTTGGCTGCTAAGGTTTAGTTGCCCGAATGAGCTTCGCTAGATGTTGTGCAATTTTTTGGGCTACTAGCTCGTTGCCGTTCGGTGAGACGTGATAGCCATCAATGTAGAAATGTTGATCACCATTAAAGACGTCGCTAAAATCAAGATATGGAAACTTATGGCTTTTAAGGGCTTGGCGAATGGCGGGATACACCGCGTTGAATTGATTTCGCAAATCGCTATCTTCGGTCACAAGTTTTAGATGCTGCAAATTAGGTTGTCCGGTGTACGCCGACGCTTGGAGTATGGCGCTAAACTTAGCGCCATTTGATTCTGCGATAAAACGAGCTGTCTTCCAGTCGTTAACTAATCCTTCGGCAATTTTTTGCGTTTTAATTGAGTCGATGTCACAAGAATATTTTGCTGCGGGCGTTGAAGGAATGTAAATCGAGGCGAAAAGTTTTTGTAACACTTGCGTTGATGGTGCAAAAACTTGCCATAACGATTGGCTCGAAAGTCGAAAGTTTTCTTCAATTTGCCAGCGAATTTTTCCTTCATAGGCGGTGCTGAAGGGAGTTTGCATGGAGCGGCATTTATGAAGAACTTCATTGACCCCGTCATAAAAAATTACGTTTTGGGGGCGACCTCCATCAAGGTAAGCTTTCATTAATAAATTTAAATTCTGATGGGCAACGTAGCCCGACTCACCAAAATTGAAAGTTGGGGACTGGGTGGCTTGTTCTAAAAATGCAGGAATGCTTTCAAAGTCACGTGCGCCGCTTCCCCAGATAGTTGAACCGCCAAAGACCCAAATTTTTGAATCCTGAAGAATTGAAATTTTAGCAGAGGAATTTTGTCGATAGCCTAGTGGATCGACGTTAATGGTTTTCCCGCTAAAGGGCTTTCGCCGCCAACCAATGTAATCGAAATACGTCGAAGTTAATTGATCAAATTCCTTAAAATGCTCGCCGGCCCATTTCGAATTTTCATAATTTGGCAATAGCGCGCGGGGATCTTCCTTTGTTTTTGAATTAAAAAGACCAATTTTTTTAACAGCTGTTTGTAAATATCGAAAAGCATCAGAAAGCGCAGGGGGGGCCAGTGCCAGAAGAGAAAAACAAAGCAAAAGAACTAGAAAATTGACCAAAATTAATTTAGGCAATTTCTTTGCTCGTATCATCGCTAAATCCTAACTGCAGGGTTTTTGTTTATCAAGCTGTTGGTCTGTCATTCTATAGAAGTAGACTGGACGTGATTTTTCAAAAAAACAGGCGGCTTTTAGATAATCTTTAATAAATGTTTTTTGGTACCACATATGATCGCGGCTTTCGAAAGCCAGAATGTCTGGGCGAATTTTTTCTAGATGCTGATGATATCTGATTCCAGTCATGATCGGCCATTCGGCAAAAATCACTGAGTGAGGCGGAAGTTTACGAAAAATCAAGCGAACAGTTTTCTCAAAAATCTGAAGATCATGGCGGTCTACTTTGGTCACGTAGGGGTTATTGGCTTTTAATTGAGCTAAGGGATTTTGCATGGAAATAAAAAGAGTAATAGCCGGAATTCCAATGATTAACTTCTGGAAAACGTGATGAATTTTTTGGGACTCAATCAAACTTTGCAATCCATGACCGATAAGTAGAAACATCGCGGCGTGTGATAAATTGGATCGGATGACCGGAAGGTTGGCGCCACTGGCGTAGAATACTAGGCCTTGAAGGAAGATAATCGAGAGCAGGGCCCAGGCTAAATCGGTAAAACCGCTGCGGCGTAGTTGATTAAAGCCTAGCACGGTGAAAGGAATAAAAATTCCTAAACTCACTAAAATGGAATCACCAAAAAATTTCAAGCTACGGGCCATACCGAAAGTCCCATCTGAAATTTGGAAACCACCTTCTTCGAAACCAAAATAGTTTTGCAGCAGTTTGAAAAGATCTGTTGGGGGAGCGCGAGTACCGAGCCCGGGTTCTATTCTGGCATGATGGCAGGTGATCCAGGCGACCAAACAAAATCCAAGAGCGTAGCAAAGCAAGCGCCAAAAAAAGATCGTCGAGTCTTGCGGTTTTCGGCTAAATCCTAAATTTCGGTACAGCAGAAAAGCGGTTGGCAAAAAGGCCAAGATTGGTGAGTAAAATCCGACAGAACAAGCCGCGAAGAAAAAGAAAAATAAGTGTGGTGGATTTTTTACTGGCTGCAGGATTTGCGGTGAACGATGGGTGTTGCCAAGGCTTTGGGCGATCATCAAAAGTTGAAGGGCCACCGCTACGTTTGTGACTTCGGTGAAGGTGGCTTGTGACCAAAAAACAGAGGTGAATGCCAGTTGAAGCGAGGTGAAGAGGGCCCATCTTGGATGAACGCCGGTATGCATTCCGATCCAACTCAATAATCCAATCGATGCCGCTGAAAAAAATGCTGACATCAGGTTCATGGAAAAAATTATTGAGTAGTCGAATGCGAAACTGAAAATTTTAGTAAAAATTTTACCAAGCGCCAAATAAAAAGGGTATCCGCCGCCGTGGGCTAGCTTCAATCTATGGGCTTGTAGTGCGTATTCAGCGCTGTCATCACCGGCAATGCCCGGGGCAAGGGTCAGCCAATAAAAGTAAAATGGAATGAGAAAGCTTGCTAGTAATACAAAGTTTCGGCGGTATTTTTGCAAAGGGGCACGATCACCTAAAAAGAAAAATTCCGATGCTAGGCAAAGCGCTAAAAGAGCCATTGAAAAACTAGGAGCTCGTGGAATCTCTGGCCAAAAATCTACACTAAAAACTTCCACTTCTTAAAAGTAATGGAAGCTATGTCTTTCCGTCAATTATCATGGATAATGAATGAATGACGCCCTGGTTTGAGTTTCCATTAAACCGAATGGCTTTGTTTTTACCCCGAATCCTCGGCGCGGCCGTTATCATTGTCGGGATTCTTTCGAATGCAGCGTTTCCTCAAAAAACAATGACTCTTAAGACTCCGATGGGCGGTGACTTCACTTTGCCGATTTATGGTGGCAAGCTTCGTACCCAAGATTTGCGTGGAAAAAATCTTTTTATATATTTTGGTTTTTCTCGTTGTTCCGATGTATGTCCCCTGACCTTGCGAAACTTTGCCCAAGCTTTTAAGCAATTGTCGAAAGCTGAGCAAAAGTTAGTCAGAGTGATTTTTATTTCAGTTGATAACGAGCGCGATAACTTGGCTGGATTAAAAAAATATGTCGAAATTTTTGGCGAGAACTTTACTGCAGGCACTGCTAGCGATTCTGAGCTGAATGCAATTGCCGAAAAATTTGGCGCCCGATTTGCGCGATTTAAAACCCGAAGTGGATCGCTTTTAGTGGATCACACCGATAGCGTTTTTGTGATCAATAGGGCCGGAGTTTGGACCCACACCTTGGCTCAAAATTCGACCACCCAGCAAATTGTTAAAACTCTGCACGATTCAAATTTAATCAGTGAAGAACAAGCCTATAAAGATAAGCGAAGTCGCAATGTGGTCATGCTTGGTGAAAATGCAAATTGTGATCTTGGGGTGAGCGATTGTAAAATTCAGCTAAGTGATAATTTTGGTGATCAAGGCTACATGAGTTTTTCGATAAGCCCCAAGCCTGTCCGAGTCGCTAAAGACCTTGCGATCATTATCAAAACAAATTCAAAAACGCTTCGCCCTAGCGAGATTGATTTTATCGGTTTGTATCGTAATATGGGTTACATAAGGCCAAAGCTTAATAAAATTGATTCGGAGACTTACAGCGTGGACATAAAGTTTCCGATTTGCGATTTAAAGAAAATGAAGTGGCAGGCTAATTTGTTAACCAAAGATTCACTAGGCTTTGATTCATCTTTTCTGTTTAACTTGGAAACATCTGATTGAAAGTGGAAAAAAAATGAGCAAAAAAAATATTGCAGTTTCAGTAGTGATCGTTTTGTTGGTTTTGGTTGCGGCGTTGATCGTCAAGCGAAGGTTGGCCGTTCCAGTAGTGATTCAAGAAAGCAGAGATAAGAATTTTGATCCAGCGGCCGCCGGTTTAGAAAAGGAATTTGCAGCCTCGAAAGAACGCACTCGCATTGAAGGCGAGCGTTACGTGGCTCAGCAAAAGCAAGAGGAAATCGCGGCCTTAAAGACCGCGATTGAAGAAGATAAAAAACGCTTGGGAGCACTGGAGAAAAAGGGCTCAGGAATTGATGATTATAAAGTTGTTGAAGAAAATTTAAAAAATCGTGAGCTCCGACTCAAAGAACTTCTTGGACCTCAAAAATAAGCCCTTTGGTTTTTTCTTAATCAATTCTTAATCAAAAATCAGCCACTCATCCTTAATATTAATTGGGCTTGCGCGCTGAAAATACCGATAATTAGAGTATGAAAGTTCGTACTTGGGTATTGTCGTTTGCTTTTTTTACATCAATGACATCCTTCGCCGCGACCAATGTTAGCTCTATCGCAAAGAGCCCGAACGGGGATTTGATCATTCCTGTTGGGGTAGAAGCCGTTTTGGATAATCCTGCCGGAGGCGGCAAGTCAATTGACGCAAAAATTTTGCGGATTCAAGGAACTCTCAAATGCCCTAATGATGGTAATTTCTCCATTGTTGCGGAAACGATTTTGGTCTCGGGCACTTTTGAATGTGGCCGATCTGAAGCTAAATTCAATGGTCGACTCGATATACAATTGAAGGACAATGCTTCAAATCGCCCGCAACGAGTGGGCTTGCAACCCGAAAACTATCGCGGATTTATCATAGAATCCGGTGGGACTTTGCGACTTCAAGCACCCAGTCCCACGATGATGGTTAAGCTCAACGCGACTGCTGAAGCCGGTGTTAATCGCATCGTGGTCGATGGCAACATTAGCAATTGGTCGGTCAACGATGAAATCGCCATTTCGACAACTAGTTACGATCCTTTGGGCCATGAAAAATTTAAGATCTCGCGCATTGAAGGAAATCAAATCACTCTTGATGGCGTAATCCATCACAGGCATTGGGGGAAAATTCAGAGTCTGGCAGTAGGCGCTCAGGTGCCCCAGATTTTGGATCAACGAGCCGAGGTTGTGAACTTGTCGCGCAAAATTAAAATTTCTCCGCTCGACACCACGGGAAGCTTAAATTTCTACATTGCAGATTCGCAATTGGGCGCTCACTTGATGGTTCACAATGGCGGAACTTCTAAAATTGATGGCGTCCATTTTGACAGCATGGGCCAGGCGGGAATTCTGGCCCGTTATCCCATGCATTGGCATGAAGGTGGCGATGGTGGCGATGGTCAATACTTACGCAATTCGGTTGTTGAAAATAGCTTTCAGCGTTGCGTTGTCATTCACGCTACTAATAAAGTACGAGTAGAAAATAATATTTGTTTAAAATTTCGAGGTCATGGATTCTTTTTTGAAGAAGGAACGGAAGTCGACAACATCTTAGACGGCAATATCGGAATGGCCGGCATGAAGCCTTTCCTTGAAAATCATTTGCTGCGTTCTGAAGATCCATCAGGTCGCGGGCTAGACCAAGATCGATTTGCCCCGGGTTCTGTTTATTGGATTGCTAATCCGCGCACCAAAGTCACGAACAACATTGCCTCGGGTTTTGAAGGCTCTGGATTCTGGAATTCCTTTGAGGACAAGAAAGTGGCTATCGACGGTGGAGTCATGGCTATTGATAACATCAACACTCCGGCTGGAAATTTTGCTAATAACGTGGCTCACTCTGGTAAAGTTGGTTTCACTTGGGATGGAGCGAAAGATTCGAGCGATCATCCGGAGGATGTAACAGCAAATAATCCACTTAACCCTTTTCCCAGTGCAGAATCGGAAACCGACGTCGGAGATCGCACGATCGGTGCCCATCATTATAGCCCCACTGCCATTCCAGTTTTTTCAAATTTAGTAGCTTATAAAAACATTAATTCTGGAATTTACTTTCGGGGCAACACCGCAGTTTACGATCGTGCGGTTTTGGCGGACAACGGTATGTCGTTGTTCTTTGCCTATAATCAAATCACTAAAAATTCAGTGATCGTGGGCTTTAGTGAAAACAACGATGCCGAAATTAAAAAATATTTGGTCGATAATCGCAATATGCAGCAAGTCGGGGTTGTGCTTTATGATGGACCCTTTGAGTTGGAAAATCTCGATTTTATAAACTTTAATGGTTTATCAACTTACGATAGTAATGCTCAGGTTCCTTTTTGGGGTGGGGGCGGTTCTGAAAAATTCGTCAACATCACCAGCAAAATTCGCTTCAGTCCCCGGCGCCCGCCGCTAATTGCTTCTTATGGCGAAGCCTGGCCCGAGGTGAAGCACACCAATTTGATTCGAGATTTAGATGGCTCATTAACTGGTAAACAGGGGGGCGCGTTGTTGGCGCCGGCTCAAATGATTGCGCGGTCGGCTGAGTGCGTTGACCAGGCAAGCTTTCCGCTATTCTCGATTTGTCCAGCAGAACCTAAAGTCGGAGTCTTAGAGGGCTCGCTGACTCCGGAAAATGAAACCGGCAACGATAACATTTGGAAACAGTTTGGTTCGCTTTGGTACGTTGTTAAGCGAAATGATGGGGTTGAATCTTTCCCCGGATCCGATCGTGAAACTTTTGTGGCTAAAGCTAAAGACTCCAATGCCTTGCACACTAAAATTTATTTAATCAACGGTCGTAATTTTGCCTATGAGATGATTTTGTTGCCTAATCAACAAGCCGGGATCAAGGAATTTAATCACACCCGAGGCCGTACTGATTTACGAATAGGCTGGGGCGGGGAAGATCAAAGCGTTGGCCGATCGCCTTTGATAAAAATGACGGGCTTTGGTTCACAGTGTCACATCACGGGTGCGACTCGAGTTTCCGCGACCAACACGGCGACTGCAATCCGAGAAATTCTTGGAAGCACGGAAGGCAAATATTATTCAGTCGGCAATGATTTGTATTTCACGATTGGTGATCCTGGTCACGCGATGAAAAGCACTTTGGCTGGCCAAGGAGTTTCCAAGCAGCGCAATCGCAAAGAGTATGTGGGTTGCGATGCAAACTTAATCGAAGGTTTTGTTTCTGAACCTTTGCCGCGACCGGAACTGCTTAATTCCAATCAAAGCACCGTTGCTGATGAAGGCACACCGCCCGCAGTGATCACGACAACGACCAGCACCACGACTAGCACTGGGAGTGGTAGCACCAGCAACGGAAATAACACAAACACCAATGGTGGCGGCACTGCTACACCCGCTACCGGAAACACGGGCACAGGATTCTTTGGATTTTTTCGCCGTGGTGTAACTCCGGTTCAAGTCGCAGCATCACCAAATTCCAATTCTGGAGGTGATGGTGGAAACTCAGGAGCGAACACCACTTCCGCAAATTCTAATAATAATTCGGCAGCGAATTCAAATGAAGACGGCAGCGGAATTTCCAATACCAGCGGAAGCATCACAACCAGTGCAACTTCCACTAGTGGTGGTATCGGCGGCAACAACGAAGCGGTGACTATCGGGACAGACACTTCAGTGGCGGGCACGACTGTGACTCCGCAAACGGGAACCAATAGCAACGGTGATACGCCAGTGATGTCTCGTGCCGATGCACAAGCTCGAGTGCGCGCCGCCTTTCAAAATGCTCTTGGGCGCGATCCAACTTCCGATGAATTATTGGCCTACACGCATTTTGTTGAAATTGGCCAAGACAGCGTTTTGAATTCCGCAATCACGCGCATTCAACAAAACAATGCAGCGATTCAAGCGGAAATTGCCGCAGGGGCCGCAGCGGCAGCCGCAAACGGGCAAGCCAATGTTCAAAATCCTGGAGTCACACCAGTCACCCCGGTTAGTCCTGGGCCAGGTCCGGCTAGCGAACCTGTGATCGGTGATATTGTTGGTTGGATTGATATGGTCGATGCCAGTGGACGTGTGGGGGGGTGGCTTTGTGCTCCACGGTTTGAGGGATCAATAGCCTTTCACGTTTACGCCGAAGGTCCGGCTGGTTCGGTTGCCGGTATGGCGAATTTTTTAGTGGATGGCGTGGCCGATTTGCCCAATGAATCACAAGTCGATAGCGAATGCCAAACTTCAGGGATCGGCCATCGCTTTAACATTCAAGTTCCTGCTGCCAAAATGGCGGAGTGGGCGGGTAAAGCAGTGTTCGTCCACGGCATGGCACCGGACGGAGAGCCATCTGGCCGCCAAAATTTGCTGATTTCGGGATCGGGCTCTTATTCTTTGCCTTAGTTTTTGCGAATTTTTTAGTTCGTCAAATTTGTGTCGCGCTGATGGTTTAGATTTTTCAATCCTCGTTCGATAAATCCAAGGTGAAAACAACTTGGATCAACACGAACTTTTTTCTAAAAACTTTTCTTAAGTTTACAGTTTTTTTGATTTTGCTTTGTTCGACTTCATTTTCATTCGCGGCTGATCACTATGATCAAGCATGTATCGCCGCTAAATTGAATTTGAGAGGTTCACATTTTCTTAGGCACACTTTTGCGACTCACTTCTTAGCAGCCACCAAAGACCAACCTGCGCTTAAGGCAATCCTAGGACATTCCGAGCTGCAACAGACCGATCATTATGCGCATGTGTTAGCTGAACTTCCACAGCAGGGCATGAAGACTTTCGAGCAAAATTTCCCCCTAAATAAGTCCCTCTAACTGGGTGAGACTGGGTATTGAATACCTAGAATAACTCCGCAAAACTCGATCTATTGGATTTGTTTGGAAAAAAGATAATCGGAAAATGAAAATGGTGGAGGCGGAGGGAGTTGAACCCACCTTCGAAACGCCCGCAGTGGGGCAGCTACATGCTTAGTTCTGATCCAAACGTGACGTGCTTTGAATGCGCGCTTTTAAAAACAGAGTCAATCGTTGCAGTTCATCAAGGCTGGCAATTATGGCAGCACCGGCCAAAATTCAATCATTGGATTAAATGACGCAATGTTTAACCGCTGCGGCAGTGAAAATTTTGTTTCGTAAAGTTTGGATTTTAAAATCTGAAATTCGTGTTTCTGTCATTTGATTTAGACTGCGTAGCTACTTTGTGTGATTCTGATCTGTAAGTCTCGAAAAGAACAAGATGTGATCGCTCAGCTCTTGCTTGAGTAACTTCAATCCGCCCATAATTTTGGAAATTTTAGCGACGGTCTCAGCTTTGGCTTTTGGATTGTTTTTAGATGCCAATTCAAGGGGCCACGCAGCTTCATAGGCAGCATTCATTAGTCCGTAAGCGATAAACGACATTTCCATGGAATAGGGAAACCGGACAAACTTCCGAAAAATAATCTTACAGCCTGCCTTTTGGTCATCAGCTACGAATGGAAGGTCGCAAGTCGCCAAGTAGTCCTTCTCTCGAGCCTTACCCTTTGCCAAGCTGATGTACCCTTTGCTCGCTAATTTTTCGAACTGGGGGTCTGCCTGATTCTGAAAAGAGATAAATTTTTCATTCATGTCTTTTTTTTCATAGAGCTCGAGCTGAATTGTTTCTGCGGCTGTCTTTGCGTTTGCAGTAAAACTAAATAAAAATTGCAGAGTTGTGACGAGAAGTAATTTGTTTGGGAACGTCATCGATACAGTCTAAATGTGAAACATAATTAATTACATAGAAAATCTCGACGAGCCACGTCCAACCGCGGCAATTGGGGACTCTCCGAGAGCCTGCATGACATCGACTCGAAATGCTAACTTTGGGTCTTTAGCTTGGAATAAGCTATAGATCCTCGAAACAAATGATAGTCAGTTGACACTACTCAAAAATTTCCGCTATGCCCGTCAAAGCTAGGGATTAGAGCGCAAAAAGATCAACGCCGTTACGACATACGAAACTGCAACAAGAGCTAACCCACCCTCTAGAGCATAAGGAAGCTGATGACCTGGCCGGATAAAATTGGTCCAGGTTGAAAGTTAGCCCGGACCTTTTTAGAAAGGTCGAAATGGCAAAGAAACGATTTAAAGCAGAGGAAATCATCCAACATCTAAGGACGGTGGAGATCGAGCAGGGCCGAGGCCTGACGCTCGAGGAAGCAGCACGAAAGGTGGGTGTTTGTTTTCAAACAATTGTTCGATGGCGCAAGGAGTACGGCGGGCTTCGCGTCGATCAGGCGCGCCGACTCAAAGAGCTTGAGGGCGAAAATTCACGCCTAAAACGCATAGTCGCCAACCAAGCCCTAGAAGTTTCAGTTTTGAAGGAAGTAGCTTCGGGAAACTTCTAAGCCCTGCACGACGACGGGAAGCGGTTTTGCATGCAGTAAAAGTACTGCAAGTTTCAGAACGCTTCGCGTGTAGGGTGATCGGACAAATTCGCGGAACACAAAGATACCAGCCAGTTGAAAATCCAGAGCGGAAATTACTTCGAGAGCGAATTGTTGCACTCGCAACCGAGTACGGACGATACGGCTACAAAACGATAACATCGATGTTGCAGCTCGAAGGCTGGGATGTGGGCAAAGATCGTGTGCACGCGATCTGGCGTGAGGAAGGACTTCAAGTCCCGCACAAGCAGCCCAAGCGCGCCAGACTTTGGATGGCCGATGGATCTTGCATCAGGATGCGCCCAACCCACAAGAACCATGTTTGGAGTTACGACTTCGTTGCTGAAAAAAATCACGATGGCCGACCGTTTAAAATTCTAAACATCATCGATGAATTCACGCGGGAATGTCTGGCTTCATATGTGGCTCGAAGAATTCGCAGTCAAGACGTGCTTCTGATTCTTGCGGATCTTTTCATCGAGCACGGAATCCCCGCGCACATTCGATCCGACAACGGACCGGAGTTTGTTGCTAAAATTTTAATGCGTTGGTTTAAAACGCTCGAAGTAAAGCCGCTATTCATAGAACCCGGTTCACCATGGGAAAACGGCTACTGCGAATCCTTTAACGGCAAGATGCGATACCAGCTTTTGGATGGTGAGATTTTCTATTCACTCCTTGAAGCACGAGTTGTGATCGAGGCCTGGAGACGGCATTACAACGAAGTTCGACCTCATTCCTCACTCGGTGGAAGGCCACCAAAGGCCCCGGAAACCAAGGAGGTGAATTTTCAACTTGTCAGTTAATTACTAACATTGGTAGTGGTACAAAAACTCCCGGCCGGTCACTCAGTTGCCATTCTATTTTGCGAGTTTTTCATATTTCACCAGAATAACTGGGATAGATTATTTCTCAAGTATTTGATGGGACTTTAATTAAATCCAATGATTGAATTTTGGGCGCTGCCATCGGAAGTGCTAGCTAAATCGCGGCAACGCCAACAAAGTGTGCTTTAAAACGTACCCATTGGCGTGGCAGCTCACAAAAGCTCGTTCAATAGGGCAAGGTGTTTAAACGCTCGCTTTGATGCCACTGTGGCCGGTCAAACAATTGTGTGAAGTTTGGAAAATCTCAGATTTTGATGTTGTGAAAACTACGAAGCATATTCGGGCTTGGCCCCTAAAACTGGAACACTTAAAAGGTGCTTACCTCATCAACGCCCTTATCACAGTCTGGGCGGAACCCAGCATATGATCCTCTAAAGCTTCGAGGTATTTTGTGCATTGTTCGATCATTTCATCTCGGAGGACCTCGGCCTTCATGAGCCGATCAAACTCGCCAATCGACCATCCTAGGGAAGTAACGATGTGTTCAATTCGTTCTCTTGGAAGTTCAATTCGTCCGTTCTCAATCTGTCCAAAAATTGAGTTAACATAACCGCATAATTCAGATGCTTGATACTGAGAATACGTCTTCCGCTTGCGCAAAATGCGAATAATTCGAGCTTCTTTTGTTATGAGTTTGTAGAAGTTTCGACGGGGTTTCGTATGCAATGTTTTTACCGGAATCCAACTCTTCTTGGCGCTGGCCAAAGCAGCATTTGGATGCCTTTCGAGCTCTCGAAAATCATTTTCCGGCATGCCAATTGCTCCCATCAGTTCGAGCACCTTTGCATCGGAAATGCCCGTTCGCCCGTTCTCGATTTGCTCGAAATACTTTGCAGAACAGCCGCAAAGTTGGGCTGCCTCTTTGCGGGATAGTTGCTTCAATAGTCGTGCGGCCTTGATGGCCTTATGAGTGTTCGTAATGATTTTCTTTGTATGTCGTGGTGCAGATCTTTCGCTCATTTTTCCTCCAAAAATTACGGAAGGAAACCTGGAAAATGCTCTCTTGAGTTTGAAATCTAAAGTGAGTTAACGAAAATTTCGACCTGATAAACTAGCAATATTCGCAAAGCATTCGATTATGAATGAAATCGAAAACTTGAGTTCGATTTGCTATTGATTCAATAGCCATTTTTAATGCGAACGGTCGGTAGCCAAACGGTAGCCACGAAATAGCCAACGTCAGTCATTGCCGGTCAGGTACAGTCAGCTGCACTTCGGAACTCTCTTGCTATTCTATTGGTATCTAAGGGCTTGGGTTGATTGTGGAATCAAGGTGCCTTTGCTTCGAACAGCAAATCAGCACCTTTTAAATTGGTGGATGGCATTTTTTCCGCAATAAAAATATTGGCTAGGATAGTGCGTGCCGTTTCAAATTCTCCAGGAATTCAACAGCTTTTGCTATGGCAAAATCGTCTGTCACATCGCAGAAAGGCAATTCTGAAGATAGATATGTATTTATACATACTAATATGGTAATATGTCTTTGTGGATTTCGAGTGGGATCTGGCCAAAGAGCTGGAGAATAGAAAAAAGCATGGGGTGAGTTTCACGGAGGCTGTCGAAACTTTCTCTGACCCTCATGGTATCCAACTGGTTGATGAAGAGCACTCGAAGGCTGAAGAACGGTATTACTGGGTTGGAAAATCAGATTCTGGACGAGTTTTGACAACCAGATTCACGAAACGCGGATCGAAAATTAGGATTATAGGAAGCGCTGATTGGCGCAAGTTTAGGAGACTCTATGAAACAGCCAAAGATGAGTGATATGAAAATCGATAAGGTTGGCACCCGTCGGATGCGCGCTGAGATGGCCAAGGCGAAAAAGGTTAAGATCACCATTAATCTTGATTCAGACCTTCTGGGCGTTCTTCGCCAGATGGCGGCGGAGCGTGGGGCTCCTTATCAGTCGTTGATCAATCGGATTTTGAGGCAAGTTGCTATGGAGAAGAAATCGATTGATGATTCGCGGCTTGAGAAGATCGAGCGTGAGCTAGCGTTATTGAAAAAGAAGATTGCCTAGTTAATTTCTCGCATTCACAGCTTTGAAAAAAATGTTCCCCGATCTATTTCTCCTCGTTCAAATACTTTTGTAATTCAATAAAATCAGGCCACCTCTTTTCTTTTGATTGGTAGTCAAAAGGAACTGTTTTGATGACCTTCCAGGTGTTACCAACTTTATTGACCCGAATCGCCTTCATCGAAGGCTTTTTGTTTTTATAGATGCATAGTGCGTCGAAATGATCGTCTACGAACGCATAAACATTCCTCAGGTCAGCTCCCGGCTCATCAGTTTTTCCGGTTTTCTCCAGTCTTTCACCATTGAAAAGGAGCCGCTCATTGGAGTCTCGGCATTGGTCCAATAGAATCTTGGGCACCACGCCCGGATAATTAGAAAAAATGTCAACGTGTTCGGAACAGGGAGGAGTTCCGTCTATTTCCCAGGTAATACTCAAATCCCTGTTAGGAATGTAATTTGATATTTCCGCAAATAGTGAGCCGTCTGGCTGACTCACTAGCCCAGGGAAGCAGGTCAAAACCCGCCGGTATTTTTTGGGTTTTTCGATTTTCAGTTGGAACTTCTTGATGTTTCCTGACTTCCAATTTCCACCTGTTTTCAGAACATAGCGTTGCCAGTTTAGTCCACAACCTAGACGCTTTGGAATTTTTGATTCTTGTTCAGATGCCGAACACAGGTCGTCGCGAAGAAAGGGCAATCGGGCCGGATGATACCCTCCGACGTCACCGCCCAGGAAAAATGCATTTGCTTTATCTTCTCTCGCATATTCATGTTGGATCTTGGTGATAGCTCCCGCTTTAAAATTGTATTTCCAAATAAATGTATAGTTTACCTTGAGTTCTTTGATTGCCTGGGAGCAGGAAGATATCCCAGTGGCTTTAAGCAAGTCAGCGCATAGTACTTTGTATTCTTTTTGGTATTCCCGGCATTGGTCTTCGGTATACCCCTCCCAGGGACATTTATCGGCCTTTGCAAGCTTTTCGATCTCTGTGCCGTCTCCATGAAGAAAACTTGGATCAGTATGAATAGAAAGTAGTTTGCCCTTGTATTCATAATTAAATATCCATTCTCCACTGACCGGCTTGTTGTCTACTGTCAATTTCATAGGAACCTTGTTGTAGCAATCGCTTGCATCCCAACTAAACTCATCGAGCTTGCACTGAGGTTGGGGGAAGCCAAGCGTGATGGACTTGTCTTGCTTTGATGTATTGAGAAACTCGTATTCAACTTTGATATTTCCGGGAGCGATTGTGAGTTTCTCAGACTCAACGGAAATTGATTCGTTCTTTAAGAACTGAAAATTACCGACAACACTTCCGACTTCGGTATCATTTGCGTAAACAGCACCCGACAAAACCAACGCGACTGCAAAAATCAAACCAACTGTATAAATCCGCAGCATATAAGTCCTCCAACTAGGTAGCTTCTATTATGCCGCGGATCCTGAGTTCTTAAACGCTTAAGAAATTATTATCTCATCAATGCCTTGATCACGGTCTGCGCCGATTCAAGCTTGTGATCCTCCAGAGAATCCAAGAAAGCGGCGCATTGCTCGATCATTTCGTCTCTAAGAACCTCCATTTTCATAAGCTTATCGAACTCTAAAACTGGCAATCCCAGTCTTCGAACAATGTGCTCAATTCGAGGTCTCGGGAGCTCGATTCGGCCGTTCTCGATCTGTCCGAAGATCGAAGTCGCGTACCCACAAAGGTGAGCCGCTTGGTATTGAGTCAGCCCCATTCGCTTTCTCAAAATGCGGATCACCCGGACCTCCTTTATTATTTTCTTATATGTATTTCGCCGTGGTTTGGGAGGCACCCTCGGCCTCTTTTCGAGAGCAATTTTTTTCAGCTCATGGAGGATTTCCCGCGCGTTGATTCTGTTTTTTTCGTAGTCCTCCATCGTGTATCCAAGTGCGTTGGCGTAGCGTTCAATGCGCCCCGGTTTCATAAAGCAACGCCCATTTTCTAGCTGTTCAAAGGCGCGTGCCGACACGCCGCAAAGTGCGCCAGCCTCTTTCCGGGTAAGACCTTTCAGAAGGCGCAAGGCCTTCATGGTTCGTGAAATATCCGTGATTAAATGACGCCGAATTCTAGCCTTCCGGGGGGTGTTAATTGCAGTTGTCTTCATTTCAATTTCTCCTTTCAAGTTTGGAAATTAAAGGAGGAATGGCCTGTAACTGGTGAAACAACCCTGGCGAGTGCCCATAGCAGTTCCGTAAATCAATTGATTTGCAACTTTGCTAGAGGCTTTCGGACGTCCTGCTATTGCAAAATTGTCGCTGGGAACTCGCCGCTATTCGCTTAGCCAAAGCAAAGCCAAGATAAAGCCAACCAGAGTTTGGAGGAGTTAGTTTCCGTTAGGTTTAAGAAGGGAAAACAACAGTAAGCACTCGATCTAATGGATAGTGGTTACGTGTATTTAGTCAACAGAGGCCACTTTGAAGCCTCTTCTTAATGGTGGACCCAGACGGGATCGAACCGACGACCTCCTGAATGCAAATCAGGCGCTCTCCCAAACTGAGCTATGGGCCCACTTATTGATGACTTTCAGTGATTTAGGGGTCGTGCTGGGCCTTGTCAATACACAAGCTTAGGAATTTACAAAAGAGCGGCTAATGGCTCCCATGTGCCCCTATAAAACCCGATCACTCCTCGGGGGGAAACAAAATCGACTGCGGGGCGGTCAACTTTTTCTTTTTGAATTCGCGGAATCCGCTGGGCTTTACCGTACCAAACAATCCATTAAGGCTGGTGCCCGAATTAATCGAGTCCTCAGTTTCTTTGTCGACCTTGATTTTGCCGGCCAATTCGCCGGCTGGGAACATCATTCCTAAAACGGGCTGCATTTTGAATTTGCCTTTGAAGTCCCCATAAATTTGCTGGTTTTTTTCCGAGCCGAGTTTGAAGGATTTCAATTCGACTGCGCCTTCTTTGGCGTATAAATCAATCGATGCGGTTTGCACGGGGATACTTGGCAGCGCAAATCCCATGTTGGGATCGTTGAAGGGTGGGGTTCGAAATTTTGTGAAGTCTAACGTTAGGTCCAATTCGCCGGGCAGTCCGTAACGATCGGATCCTGCTAAATCCGAAGTTTTGATGCTGCCGTTGGCGATGCCTTTGATTCCAGAAATTCCCAGAGCTTCACCAAAAACCGACAAATCCACATCGTCAAGGTTTACGAAAATTGTGGGCTTTGAAATTTTAAAAGGAAATCCGCTGCGAATCGTGATCAAGACTGTGCCCGCGCCATTTTTTTTGCAAACGACGGCGGTTTGCAACTGCAAAAAAAACAAGCGCCAAATTTGCGGGCTGATTTTCACGCTGTCACATTCCAATGATTTATTTAAACTCAAATCATAACGAAAGGCTTTAGCGGACAGTCCCAAGAGTCCGCCCTCGGGGAAGACGCCGCGGCCAATGCCGATCGGGCCCATACTGACTCGCAGTCCGGCTTTGCGGGCTTGGTCGACGATGACGCCTTGGAATCGATCGACTGGCAAAAATAAAATCAACCCAAATACAAAAAGAATCGTGAAAGAAATCCACGGGGTTTTGAGCTTTTGAATTCCGTTTTTAATAAAATCCGGAAATTCCATGTTGGACACCGCTTGAAAAAAGTTTCGTAAAAATTCCTTCATATATCGCCGTTCTCTTCAAAGACCGGAGGATTGTCATCGAAGCTTTCGTCAAAGTTAGGCGGCGGTGGCGGTGGGTTATCATTGAATTCAACCGGTGGTGGTGGCACTTGGTTGGGATCGGAATCAAAATAGTCCGGATTGTCGCCGCCACCAAAGTGCGAAGTTTCGCCGTTGGGATTTGAGGTGCCCTCGGGGTTGTGAGTGGTGCCCTCGAAGTCATTGTCGTGGCTGCCGAAATCTTCGCTGCCGGGAATGGCGGCGGGAATGAAGGCCGCTATGCTTAGGCTCAAGCGATCAGGATTTTTGCCGTGAATTTTTATTTCTAAATTTTCAGTGCGCACCGCTGGATGCCAACCATCGAATTGAAAAGTAATGGCAAGCGCTTGGCGTAGAGTCAATTCTTCAATGTTCAAATTAAAGCGATCAAGGCCGTCGGCTTGGGCCACGAACAATTCATCGGGAACGCCAATGTTAGCCAAATATTCGCGCATGCTATTTTCAAGTTCCGCGGAACTGGAAGCCGGCAAGCTTTGCCAAGTCGATGGCTTCGGTGCTTGTGACACCACTTCGGATCCTTTGGCCGCGATTAATTGCAACTGAAAAGCCGCTTCATCAAAAGTTTTAATATCGGATTTACTTGAATAGCTTTTCATCAGTGGCGAGAAAAGCGTCACGATTGCTAGCGCAAAACATCCAAAGCGTAGGATGCCACGGGCAAGCGCTTGCTTGGATGGATCAAGTCCTTCGTAAAAAATCAGAATCCGTTCAAAAATCGAAGACTCTTCGATTTTGGCGAGCAAACTTTTAATGGCTTCGTTTATTTTTCCAAGGATTTCCCAAACGCGGTTCATTTTTTGCTACCTCCGCTTGATTTGCGCGAAGTCCAATTGGCGCTGATCGAGAGATCTCCGCTTTTCACATCAGTGTTGATCTTTGAATAACCTTTGGACTGCAGGGCTTTGCCAATTCTGGTTTTTTCAGTCTGATCATTCACATTGCTTAAGCTGGCGCTCACTGAGCTGACGCTGTCTAGGTCTTTGTAGAGCATGCTCTTTAAAGTAGAGCCCTTGGGCTGCAGTCGAGTCAGGTCGAGCAAAACTTCGCTACTGGCGCGGCCGGTGGGGGCGGGGCCTTGTTCAGCTTTGCGGCGGCGCGAGCTTACGATTTTTCCGACCAGCTCTTTGGTTTTCGAGCGCGAGTCTAAAATGCCGCTGCGCTTAGCGCTATCTCCCATCATGGGATCGGCTTTGCGAAGTTCGGCGAGTAATTGCGTTCGGCTTTCCTCAAGCCGCGAGCCTAAAAGCTTGGCGCTGATTTGGCCGTAAACGATGACCGCTAAAAACAGTCCGGCTAAATGCAAAACCGGCCTGCGATTTTGCGGCGCTAAAAACTTCGCGTAGGTTTCACTTAATACTTTGCGATTGGGGTTTGTAGTGCGCTTAAAATTCAGCCAATTTTTGCGATCATTGCGGCAAAAATAAGAAGCCAATGCCAATGCCGAAGCAAATCCCCGATTGTCGGATTCCGACGGCGCGTAACGTTCGGTGCCGAATCCAATGGCGATTGGCCAACTCGAAACGCTCAGTCGTAATTCGTGGGCTAAGAATTCTTTTAAGCCCGCGATTTGCACCATGCCGCCGGTTAAATACAAAGTCTTCGGCACCACGCCGCTTTGAACGCGCGAGGCTTGGAAAGTTTGATAGAGCTCCACTACCCAAGGTCGCAGCGCGCTTTTCACATCGTCGCTTAAATCTTGTTTGATTGATTTTAAATCATTGGCTGAAGTTTGAATTTCCGCACGATGGATGAGCCAGCTCTTCGATTCTTCAAGCGAAACTTTGCGACGTTCGGAAATGTATTGAATCCATTCGTTGCTGCCGCGTTCGATGCGGCGAAGTTCCAAGACTTCGCCGGGAAAGGGATCAAGCCCTTTCTCTTTGTAAAGTGAGTGAATGTTACGGCCCTTGATGATCGAAATTCGCGAATGAGTTAAGCCCACATCGCAAAGCGCATAGGGCTCGTCGGTTTCAGCAGCCGGTAATTTTTGGCCCAACGCTAATTCCGCCAAAGCTTGAGTGTCGTCGAGATAGGCCGCCGGCTGAATCCCGATTTGATTCATCAGTGCGTTGATTTTTTCAACTTGTTCTTTGGGAACCACGCCCACTAAAAATTCGTAGACGTTGCCTAATTTTCCAAGCGGGCGAATGTCGATCACAAAATCATCAAGCGAAAGCGGCAATTGGTCTTCTAACTCCGACATCACCGCGAGGCGTAAGCGCTTGGCGTCTTTAAAGGGAAATTGCATTTTGCGAATGATCGAGTTGGTGTTGCCAATGCCGATCGCCACGCGGGCGGTCGACACGTGAGTCGAGCGAATGAAGTTGTCGATCAGGGTCGCTTCGTTGGAGTCATGAGTGCGCGCTAATTCGTACAGCCCGATGATCTCTTGGCCTTTGGGCGTGAAATCAATTTCCGCGACTTTGATGCTGACGGTTCCAATGTCGATTCCTAATGCGCGGCTCATGATATGTGACTCGTTTCACTCATGTACTTCACTTTTTTCATTGTGCTTCCTCCACATAGATTACCTGAGGATCCGTTAATTTGGCGTCTTTCAGCTTAGTATCTTGCTTGGCACGTTCTTCGGGCGAGGCTTTTTCAGGATCGGGGAGCGGCGGCACGAATTCGCTGGGCAAATAGACGCCCAGCTTAACAACCCGCGAAATATCCCCGGCTTCGCCGCTGCCTTCGATGACAAAACTTTGTTCCTTAGAGTGACTTTTAAGGCCCGCCGGCGTGATGATGAAAGTTCGCCCGCCAGTGATGCCCGGGGTGTTCTTGATGAAGCCTTCTAAATCCGCCAAATCGGCAAAGGGCTGCAACCTTCGGCGTTTTTCAATCTGCTGCAAATCTTCGGGCGTTAAATCGGGACCCCACGCTTTGATACGATTGATAGAAACTTGGTTGGGATTGACCGAAGTTTTGTAATTTAAAATCGAAAAGCTTGCGGCAAAGCGATCGACGAAATCATCGGTCCAACCTTCAATCATATGCAACTCACTAAGCGAAGCCATTCGATCGTTACGAGCCGAGTAGGGCGGCTTGAGTCGCTCGTACTCAGAGTTTTCGTCGCCACCGTCTTGCCGATCAAAATCGCTGTCGATCCAGTCAGCGAGTGGGAAAAGTAAATTTTTAGCTTCCATGCCTTTGTAGGGAAGTTTGTCGAAGTCGGTGTTCTGCACAAAGCCAAGGATCAAAGATTCGAGTTGGTTATAGACGTCTTCGCTCTCAGCCTTGCCGCTGTTGCGATGGCGATTTTTGTCGAGCAAATTGATGGGGATTTTAGAGCTCTCGCTACTAATCGAGGCGCTGATTTTTCCGGGCCAATGAGCGGTCGTTTTGTCTTCTTGCAGTGGTAGCGGCGGCAGCGGCATCGACCAAATTTGATCGATGAGTTTAGTGTCAAACATTGCCGCGGCGGCCGTGCCCAACACTTGGTTATTAACTTCCTTGAAGATTCGCAGGCGCAGCAAAGATAATTTAGTCGCGGAATTCGACAAATAATAAGCCTGCAATCGGTGAATCGCGTTGCGCGAAATTTTAGTGTCAACGGAACTTGCCATTACAATTTCTGCCACCACAATGATGATGAGCATCATCGAGACGATCACCATAAAAAGCGCGACGCCTTTTTTGCGCGCGGGATTTTGTGAACGCAATTCACCCAAGAATTTACGTACCCGGCGGATTGCTGGCAGATTTAGCTTTCGGCTGCTCAAATGACCCCTCCTTGTAAATTCGTTGAGTGATACGGATGGATGATTCTATAGTGACCGGCACTGGTTTAGCGTCGGGATCGTCTTCAAGCACCGGCGTGAAGACCACTTTGAATTTCACGGCGCCGGGAATTTTATCCAATGTTTCAGCGCGATTGGCGTCCCAAGAATCTTCCCATCGTTCGCGCTCTTGATCGTAATATTTAAATTCAAGGGTGGTGACCCCCTCGAGCAAAGTGATTTCTTTAAAATTAGTTTCATTGCCGATGTCGTCGCGGTTGATAGCCCGCGCGCTTTCGGCGCGTTTTAATTTGCCCGCTTCTAAAACATAGCGTACGAAATGCTGCTCGTTTTCGGGAACGTCTTGGCTCATGCGCTGGTGCGAACGCGTGGAAATGATGATCTGATTCAAAGTTCCCTGAAAAATCGTAGCGGGAATGGGCTTCACCGGCAGTGGTGTGCCATCGTCCTTTTCTGCTTGGGTTTGGGGTTGGGGGTTCCAGCCTAAATCCATCGCGGTGATGTAGAAAGCATTTCGCAAATCGCGATCGATGATGGACCATAAGCTTCGCTGAACTTGGCCTTGGTCGGTGCGGTAATCGATGCGGCCTTTGGCTTCCATCAGTTCACGCACGCTGACAAAGGTCGCGTAGACTAAATAAAAGAGCAGAAAAATCACCATCAAGACTTCAATCAAAGTGAAACCAGCGGCCTGTGACTTTTTCATTCGCTGTCCGTCGTCGTCGTGAGGCTGACTTTTGGATTTTTAGGAATCAGGTGATTTAAAAGAGTTAGCTTTTGTTTGCCGATGTATTCCCAATTCACTTCAAGCTCGAGCTCGCCGAAATTAGCTTCGACGTTTTTATTCAAATTAGTGATCAATAATTTTTGCTGCTCGATTTGGGCTAACGCTTCGTCTTTGTCCATGCCCAACTCGACTAAAAATTTCGTAAGTAATTTTGCGGTGAACTTGATGGTGGGCGCGTGAAACTTCATGGTCCAACTGTAGTCTTGATAGGGCTCGTCGAATTTGCCGGCCTCTTCCAGGTAGCTGGGCTCGACCCCATTTTTATCAATGGTGGTTTGCAGTTTCATTTCGAGATCGGTCATTTTACTTTGCAGCAATCGAATCGCAATGTCTCGGCGCATGTTTTGCCGGACGTTTCGTTCGCTGTCGCTTTTAGAAATTGCGAATACGGTGGCGATGATGATGAACAAAATAAAAGCGAGCATCACTTCAATCAAAGTGAATCCGGATTTTTTGCTTTGATTGCTCGTTATTTGGTTCATTTCAAGAGCGCTCATGATTTAGCGGCCCTCGTTTTCGACTTTGATGGTCGTCTTGCCGGTTAATCCGGCAGTGGAGATAATGAACTTTTGAATTTTTTCTTGGCCTTCTTCGGAAATTTCAACGCTCGATTCATCGATCATTCCACTGGGAAAAGCGTAGATTGCGACTTCGCCTTTTTCGATCAAATCATTGCCTTTGCGCCAAGACTTAACGCCGATGATTTTAGTGCCGCTTGGAATTTTCTCAACAACCCGGGCACCCACGGTTTTATAGGTGGGCTCGGGATTGACTCGGTCTTCTACCCGAAAGCCTTGCATCATCACTCCGGCGCGTTCTTTGTCGATTGGTAGCATTCCATCTTGGGCTCGTTCTAATTTCCAAGTTTGCTTGTCGAGGTCGATCACAATTCGGTGAACTTTTCCGCTGAGCATCGCTTCGTCATAAGCAAAGCGCACCAGTGCGGTGTAACGGCGCACGCTGGATTTCACACCCACTCGAAAAATCGTGGTGATGTCGGGCATGATCGCGGTGGTGGCATAGGCCAGCAAAACCAGCACGAGCATGACCTCGATCAACGTGAAAGCTGCGCGTGAAGAGGGAACATCTCGAGGGCGCCTGCGTTCCATCTTCACACCCATCAATCCTTGATCACTCGTCAGCGCTAGAAATGTCTTTGTCGTCGCCATCTCCGCCTTCTTTGGCATCGGCGCCTAAACTTTTAAGCGTGTATTCAGAGCCTCCAGTGGATTCGTATTTGAAGGGCGTGTTCCATGGATCAACCGGAGCTTTTTTCTTGCCGTTCAGGTAGCCCTTGGGCGCGTAATTCAAACATTGGCGTCCGGCAGTGGGTGCTGTTCCCAGAGCTTCTAAGCCTTGCTCAGTGGTTGGGTAAAAGTTGCAATCCAGTCGAAACAAATCGAGCTGCTGTTGCAAACTTTGAATTGCGAGCTTGGCGGCTTTCTTTTGGCCTCCGGCAAATACCGAGAATAAATCCTTGGCAAAGAAAGACGCAATGAATCCCACCAGGACTAGGACCAACATGATTTCAATCAGGGTCATGCCTTTCTTGGAATTCTTTTTTAGGGTTTGTTTCATAACGTTCATCATTTTTTTCTCCTCAACATTTTTCATTACTACTGCGCAAATTGATTCAATTGCATGAGGGGCCCAAGGACCGCCATCATGATAAATCCAACAAAAGCGACCATGAGCACGATCATGATCGGGGATAAAACCGAAGTCATGATTTCCATAGCGGAATCGACTTCGCGGTCATAATTTTCAGAAACGTTCGTAAGCATATCCTCAAGCTCGCCGGACTTTTCGCCGACGCCTACCATGTGAATGACAATCGGCGGAAATTCGCCGGTTTGCTTGAGCGCCAGTCCCAGCGATTTACCTTCTTCGACTTGGCCAGAAACGGTTTCGATCGCTCGTTCAAAGACCGTGTTGTTCACCACGTTTTTAGCAATTTGCAGCGACACCAGCATCGGAACGCCCGATTGCAAAAGCGTGCCCAAAGTCCGCGAAAATCGCGAAACCGCAATCAAGCGCATCAATCCACCAATCAATGGCAATTTTAAAAGCAAGCGGTCCTTAGTGTCGCGACCTTTTTCAGTCGCCACAAATCTTTCGAGAAAAACCATCGCGGCCAATCCGCCCATCGCAATCGGCCAAATGTATTTTTTGAAGAACTCACTCGCCCCAATCAAAAGCCGAGTGGACCAGGGCATCGCTTGATTGAGCGAATCGAAAACTTTGGTGATGTTCGGGATAACGAAAGTAAAAATCACAACCATCGCAATCATCGCCACGATCACGATGATGATGGGGTAGGCCAACGCGCCTTGGACCTTTTGTTTTTGCTTTAATTGATTTTCGTAAAAATCCGCCAAGCGCATCAAGACCACATCAAGTCTTCCCGAGCTTTCCCCGGCGCGAACCATGTTGACGTAAACTCGATTGAAAAGTTTGGGAAATTGCGCGAAGGAATCGCCTAGTGACTTACCTTCCTTGACGCTTTGGCGTATCGACATCAAAACTTTTTTAGTTTTGGCTTTTTCGGTTTGATCGACCAGTGCTGATAAACTTTCCACGATCGGCACGTGCGATTTAACGAGCACCGCAATTTGGCGAGTGAGGCTGGCGATTTCATTTGAGCTCAACCCGCCCATGCTGCTGAAACCTGTTGGCGCTTCTTTTTGCTTGGCGATTTCTTTGCCGTCGGACACCCGAACGTCGAGCGGAATCATTCCGCGCTTTTTGGCCTCAAGTCGCGCGTTGCGCGTGGAATCCGACTCGATGAAAATCTTCATCGACTTTCCGGCTTTGTCGGTTCCAATGACTTCGTACTGGGCCATTTATTAAATCTCCAAACCTAATTTTCTAACTGAGTCATCCGAACAATTTCTTCGAGACTCGTCTTGCCTTCTAATAATTTCTCAATCGCCGAATGTCGCAAACTCTTCATGCCTTGCTTCACCGCAATCTTGCGAATGTTGTTGGCGTCGGATCCGGTTAGAATCAAACCCTTCAAATCTTCGGTGATGACCATCAATTCGTGAATCGCCGATCGACCGCGATAGCCAGTCAGTCGACATTCCGAACATCCGGCCGCGCGCTTGAATTTAGGATTCGCTTCTTTGAAGGTGTTTAGAAGTTCTTCGCGGCTAATTCCAGCGTTCTTCAGAATTTCATTGGTGGGTGTGTATTCTTCCGAGCAAGTTAGGCAAACTAGTCGAATCAGTCGCTGAGCCAATACGCCAACTAACGACGAACTCACTAAGAAGGGCTCGATGCCCATGTCAACGAGCCGAGTGACCGCGCCGGGCGCATCGTTGGTGTGCAGGGTCGATAACACTAAGTGACCAGTGAGTGACGCGTTGATCGCGATTTCGGCAGTTTCCTTGTCTCGAATTTCTCCGACCATCACCACATCGGGATCTTGTCGCAAAATCGCGCGCAAGCCGCCCGCAAAAGTTAGTCCCACTTTTGGATTCACCGCAATTTGCGCGACGCCCGGTAATTGATACTCGACTGGGTCTTCGACCGTGATGATGTTTCGTTCGGGCGAAGAAATGTTTTTGAGCGCCGCCGAAAGGGTGGTGGATTTACCGGAACCGGTTGGCCCGGTGACCAAAAAGATTCCGTATTTGCGATTGGTGAGTTCTTTAATCTGGCGCTCGATTTTGATGTTGAAGCCAAGTGACGGCAAATCCAAAACCACGCTCGATTTGTCTAACAAACGCATGACCAGTCTTTCGCCAAACACCGTGGGCACGACTGACAAACGAATATCGATTTCCCGATTGGCAAGTTTCACTTTCACACGACCGTCTTGGGGCGTGCGCTTTTCAGCGATGTTTAATTCGGCCATGACCTTAACCCGCGAAGAAATCGCGGCGTGCAAACGCTTAGAGGCGGTGGTCTTGTCATATAAAATGCCGTCGATCCGAAAGCGCACGACTACGTTTTTTTCGAAGGGCTCGATGTGAATGTCGGAAGCTTTTTCTTTCACGGCTTGAAACAAAAGACTGTTCACGAAACGAATGACTTTGGATTCTTCGTCAGTCGACTCCAACAAATCAATCGTTTCCGACAGATTCATTTCCAAGTCTTCTTCGTCTTCTTCGATTTCCGAGATCGCGTTTTCCGATCGCTCGAAAACTCGGTTGATCGCGTCGTCGAGCCGAATGTGAGTCGTTAGAACGATGTCGACCGATTTTTTAAAAGCCATCCGCAGCGCTTCGATTGGTTGGTAACGAAAGGGATCGGAAACACAAACGGTCAACCGGTCATCACTTTCGGAAATCGGCAGCAATTGATTTTCGCGGCAATAATGAATGCTCAGGTTTTTGACTAACAAAGGATCGATTTCATCGGGCTTGATGTCGTTGACAAAGGGAATCCCCAATTGAATCGCTAATGCTTTAGCAATGTCTTCGGGCTTAAGTAATTTTTTCTCGATTAAAATTTCGCCCAATTTTTTTTGGGTGGTGCGCTGCTCTTGCAAAACTTCTTGCAAGTCTTTTTCTTTTAGCCCGGCGTTTTGGACCAAGATCCAACCGAGTTTGCTTTCGAGTGATTGATAAGCCATTAGTTCCCCTCGGGCGAGGCAAGCGCATCGGGGAACGATTGGTCGATGTTAGTGGGTTCAACGGGCATATCGCCACTTCCGCTTTGTAAATCCAAAGGCTCGGCCATCAAGTCTGGTTTTTGAGGAACCACAGTAGGTTCCTCGCCTTCAAGTCCATCCTGACTAATGTATGAAGATTTACCGGAGCCGCCCTTAGAGTTTGATGGCGCAAATCCATGAGCTTCCCGATCTTCGGTGCCGGCGCGAATTTTTTTCTTAAACTTGGCGACATTGTCCTTTTGTCGATCCTCGGGATTACTTGCAAGTTTTCCGACTTCTTGACGCTCGTTTAAAACTTGATCGGTGATAACGGCTAAATCTGAATAATTGTTGATCACACGGGGAGTTAAAAAAATCGCCATGTAAGAACGACTGCTATCAGAAGTCGATCCGCTAAATAAGCGACCGATGATAGGGATGTCGCCCAAGAGCGGAATCTTGCTTTGAGTGTCAGAGCTGGCTTGTTTTTGCAATCCGCCGATCACCACAGTGTCGCCGTTTTTAACAGTGACCACCGTTTTAGCCTTGCGCTGAGTGGTGTCGAGTTGTCCGGCGGCATCGGGAGCCGGAGCAAAGTCGTCCATCGTTTGCTCGACTTCGAGTTTGATCAAATCCGAACCTTCACCAATGTGCGGTTTGATTTTTAGAGAAACTTCCACGTTTTCTTTGTTCAAGGTTTGAGTGGCGATCGGAGTGGTGCCGCCAGTTGAGCCATTTAGTAGCGTGGTCTTTTTCTGAGTCACTTTGATTTCCGAGTCTTCATTGTCGGATGTTAAAATCTGCGGTTGCTGCATGATTTGGGCTTGAGTCGATTCAACCAAAGCGCTGATCAAGGAAACGACAGAATTGAGTTTGATTTTTTTTCCGTTAGGTAATGTTTGCGTGAATTTTTTTCCAGCACCGAATCCGGCAACTAAACCAGTGAGCCCGGTGGGGCTGCCCAAAATTTTTGAAAGCGATGTCGGAGCGGTCGACGGATAAAATCCGCCTGCAGCCAACACGCCCGGAGTCGAAACGTTGGTGATAACTCCTAAGTCTTTCGAGCCATCCAACTTAATTTCCATGATCGTGGCTTCCACGTAAACCTGGCGACGGGGAGCATCGAGCTGGGCCAAAATGCGTTTCAGCGACGAAAAGTCCGAGGCCGATCCTACGACGATCAAAGAGTTGGTAGCTTTGTCAGCCGTGATTTTTAAATTGCCATCAAACTGCACGCCATCAACGCTACTGGCTGCCCCAATGCTGGGGCTCGAGTCGTTGCCGATGCCCGGGCGAGGTGCCGCGCCACGAACTTCATTGCCCTTAGAATTGCTCGATAAAATTTTACCGAGAGTTTCCGAAAGTTTTTCGGCGTCCGCTTGCTTGCAAAAATAAATGTGCAAATTTCCGCCGCCCGCGGCGTTCGGAGTGTCGAGTTTGTTGACGAGGTTTCGCAATTCTTGAATCCCGCGACCGTTGGCCAAGACCACTAAACTATTGGTGCGTTCATCGGGCACGATTTTCGAAATGACTCCGCCGCCCCGAGTTTTTTGCTTGGTGCCACTTCGACGAATGGTGCTCGAGCGACTTCGAGTGGGATTTTGGGCGTCCAAAATATCTTCGATGAGTTTCGAGATGTCTTTGGCGCTGGCGTAGCGAATTGGAATGTTTTCTAATTGCTCGCTTTGGCCCGAGACGTCGATCGATTTTAAAATCGCAATGATTCGGCGCAAATTGAGTCCGGTGTCAGTCATGACCAAAGTGTTGGTGTCGGGATAAGCCGCGACTCGGCCAGTGCGCGGGACTAATTCTTGAACGAAGCGATAAGTTTCTTCAGCGTTCAAGTGCGTGAGTGGATACAAAACGGTGACTATTTCAGCACTCGGCGGCGCATAGTCGCCCATGAAAACGCGAGTGTTGGATTGGTATGCGGATTTCGAGTCGATGATTTTTAAAAATTTTCCTTCAGAAACCATCGTCAAATCGTTCATGTACAAAGCCGATAAAAACGCATTGTAAGCTTCTTGATTGGTGACCGCGACCGGAGAAATGATGGTGATTCGACGGTTTTCAATTTTTTTGTCCAAAATAAAATTTTTCTTGGCTAATTTAGAAATCGCTTTGATGATTTGCTTCAATTCTGCATCGGGAAAATCGATGGTGCCGTAGAGTTCATTTTTCATAGAATCATCAAGCTCGACGTAATCGCCGATCATGATTTCCTTAACGAAAGAACTATCGGGTGGCGGCGCACCTTTAGGCGCACCCGGAGCCGGGCTGCTGCTTGAGCTCATCCCGGCACCCGGCATACTAAGTCCCGCACCCGGCACTGACGGCTCGGAATAATCTTCTTCGTCCTCGGAATCTTGGCTCCAAGATCTGACGGCCAGCAAAGCTAGTAGCGCTAAGAGCACCATCGAAAGAAAGCTAAATTGTTTGGCAGCGTTTTGTGTTTTCATCGATTCATCCTCAAACTGAAGTCATTGGCTTTTTTCATCTCTTCAATCCTTTATCGTATGGAGTAGGTCTGGGTTACGTCTTGGCCGTTTCGATTCATAGTGATTGCAATTTTGTCTTGGGTTCTAAGCGACACGAAAAGTTCTTGGGCTTTGGCGACTGAATTCATGGGCTCGCCGTTGACGCCGGTGATAACGTCACCGACTTGCACGCCTAAGGATTCGTATACCGAGCCGGGTTTGATCGTGAGAATTTTAAAACCCTTGAGTTCCCCGTCTTCACGCTGCGGAACCGCGTGGGCTTCGGTCAAGAGCATCGGGTCTTCAAGTTTTTTATTTAAAATATCGCGAGAGATATTAAATTCAGTATCGGAAACTCGATCGATGCCCGGAGTGTTGGAGGGTTGGAGGCTAACTTTGGTGGTCGCGGCGGGCGGCGGCGTTTGGAATTGGAAAAAATCTTGGGGCAATTCGATGTATTGCAAAGCTCCGGTGCCGATCATGAAACACACCCGGCCTTGGCGAATTTCATACACTTCGCCGACGCCACCCATTGCATCGCCCTTTTGTAGAGCGACGGTTTCGCTTCCGCGCTGAATGGTTGCGACCGAATATTTGGGGTCACTCAAAACGATCGTGCCGATTAATTTTAAGCTTCCGCTCGCTAAGGGTTTCGCCATTCCGCAATCTTTGGGCCGTTGCAATTTTGAAATGTCGGGAATCGGGCAACCCGGACAAAAGGGATTGGCGGTTAAAATTAAATTGTATTCTTCGAAATTTCGCACGTAGGGGTCCAGGTTCACCACTCGACGAGTGGGGGCGGGAGCCGAAGTACTGCCGGCCGGAAATTTTTTGCCCAAATAATTTCCGAGTCCGCTCATTGCCAAATCGGCGACTAAAATTCCGCTTAAAGCCCACAAAACCCATTCGAATCTTTGCAGCCGCCCAAAAATTTCTTCAAGTCCCGGCAAACGCAAAAGCCCGCGATGAGCCATTGGGCCAATCGTGCCACCGGCACTTCGCAAACTATCGGCCAGTCGCAGATTTCGGCTCCGAGCGCGCAACGCCACAACTTTTTCGCGGAGTCCGTCGACCAGTTCTTTGAATGTTTCGCGCATATCAGGTTTATAAGAGCAAGAACAATGCCAAGTCTCAGCACGCCCTAGTCTTTGAGCTGATGAAAGATCGCAAAGGTGGTGGCAGAGAGTGCGCTGAATTAGCTATAAAATATTGCGGCGCGTCTGACAGCTTGTCAGTCAAATTTTCTATCCCTGGCGCGCGCGCAAAGTGGCTAAACTTATACAGGTGTCTTTAGGTGGAAAAATCAGCGTAAAAAAATTATGCCTGCTAACGGCCGCCGCGTGCTTTGTACATGCGTCCGAATCCAAGGCCGCGCCGATGGCATCGGTGGGTGCTAAGACTTACGTTGCAAAAAATTCCAAAATTTGGACCGAACCAAATCGTTTTGGCGAAGCCATCGCAGAACTCAAAGCCGGATTACCAGTCGAAGTTTTAGATTACGACGCTTCACGAATTTGGGTTCTTGTGCGAACGCCCTCGGGCCGCGAAGGGTGGATGCCCCTGCGTTTTACTTCGCAAGACTCACGTCGCACCCAGCCGATGATTTCCCACAAGGTCGAAAAAAGTGATCGCGCACCCGCCAGTTCTTTTGAAGAAACGGTCGAGGCCGAAGAAAAAGCCGAAAAGGTCGGCGAAAGTTCCACTGCCAGTCGAGGTCCGGCTATGGATTTTTCCCTAGGATATTCCAATCAACTAAGCGTGGAAAACGCTCACGGTTTAGGCCTGGGCGTTAGCATCAGCTTTGAAATCGATTCGGATTTTTACTGGGGCGCGGGGTTGAATTGGAAACTTCATTCAAAAAGTGTCACCGGAACTTGTTTCACTGACAACGAATGCCAAGTCTCTCGTCAGTCGCAAAGAATTTATCCAAGCGTTCATGTCCAAATGCGCAAGAGTGCTTTTGCTTTGAGCGCGAACTTAGGATTGGCTTGGGATCACACCGGCATCACCACGAAAAACCTAACGACCGGAGTGATCGAGCAAACAGACGATAGCGGAAATAAACTCACCGGATCGGGCAATGAATTTCGATTGGGCTTCGGCGTGCGCGCGGCTTACACTTTTAGAGTCGGCGCTTCGATGGCGTTAGGGCCCTATGTAGATTATGATCTCGATCTGGCCCTTTCAGACGGCAGCGGCGAATTTGCAGGCACAGCTTCCGGAAAAGTTTTTCATTACTTCGGTGGTGGAGTGCTTCTGCAAACGGTTTTTTAGAAAAATATGAAAGCATTTACTGAATACCTTTGGTTTGAAACGACCAATAAAAAAGAAATTGTCCACATCACTCCCCAAGTCGAAGCACTGGTTGCGCGTTCGGGCGTGAGCGAAGGTTATTGCTTGGTTTCGGCAATGCACATCACCGCCAGCATTTTTGTCAACGATATGGAAAGTGGCCTTCATCACGATATTTTAAAATGGGTTGAAGGTGTTGCGCCAGTCGATTCAACTTATCAGCATCATCACACCGGCGAAGACAATGGCGATGCCCACTTAAAAAGACTCCTTTGCGGACACCAGGCGATACTGCCGGTGACCAATGGCCATTTGGATTTGGGACCGTGGGAACAAGTTTTCTACGGCGAATGGGACGGCCAACGTCGCAAACGTGTGGTCATTAAAATCGTCGGAATTTAATCGGCAGAAAAAATCAAATCGGATCAATTGTCGGTCGCGACTACTGAAGTTTTTTCGGGGCGCGAAATCGCAATGGCTGCCGGGGGCGATAAAATCAGGCCCATCCAATTCCAAGCCGCAATTGCCCAATCGCCAATGCTCTCTTCTTTGCGATAACTGATCTTTAAAAGTTTGCGCTGCGTGGGATCCACATAAAGCAAAATCTCTTCGTTTTTTTCGCGGTAGCGCAAAATCAGCCGACCATCCGAAACGTTCAACGGCAGCAACTTAAACTTAGCCGTTCGGCGAAAAAGCTGGCCGTCTTTCCACAATTTGACTTCAATTTTTCGAACTGGGTTGGCCAGAGTTTCAAGGTCGAACTCTAGGTGGTCAAAAGGCAGCTCGGTTCTTGTGGCTAATTCATTGGCCTTTTGTCTGGCTAAGTTTTGCTGGGTTGGAATTTGGGCTCGAAAAACATCAGTGGCCATTGCCTGAGAGGGCTTCAAAAGCGGAGCGGCGATTAAAATCGCAAAGCTTAGAGACAAGCCTAAAGAAGCGGCCAATCCGGGCCCTGGGTTCAGAAACGGCGTCCTTGCCATCATGGCGCAAGTCTAATTGATGCATTGCATTAATACAAGGCTTTCAATTTAAACTAGCAAAAAACAAAAATAAAAACAGATATTTAGATAACAATCTTGTAGTGCGCTGTGAGCTCTAAAATCAGCCTGGAATCGCGAAAAGCTTTGGCTTTGAAGCTGGCTTTAGCCCGACCCTTGGACTTCAATTGCTCGGCGATTTGCTGGGCTTCAATCGGGTCCACTTCGACTTTGAATTCAGCATCGCCATCGCCCGGCGAAACATAATGGATTTGTGAATCCGTGATCACGATGTTTTTGGTGCTTAAATTTAAGCGGCTCAAAATTCCCAAAAGGGTCGAGTAACAAGTCAGGGCCCCGGCCGAAAAAAGGCTGCCCCCAAAAAGCGTCCCCACATGGTTGGTGTTTCCCGATAGCGGCAATTGGGCGCGGGTTCTCAGCGAGCTGAGCTCCATTATTTGAAAGTTCAAATGGTTGGGTCCCGAGAGCGGAATTTCTCGATGGAGTTTGCTTTGGATGGCTAAGGCTTCTTCGCTTGAAGGCATAAATCTCACTTTACAGCATTTTAGTGGGCTTTTTAGAAGTTCAACTAAAGAAGCGACTAGCTTAATTTTCCGCTTTGTTATAAGACCATGCCGCGGGGTGGAGCAGCCTGGTAGCTCGTTGGGCTCATAACCCAAAGGTCAGAGGTTCAAATCCTCTCCCCGCAACCAATTCTATCAATAAGCGAACCCCCGACCTTTCGGTTAGGAGTTCGCTTTATTCTTTTGTAGTTTTCAATACTTCGATCCTCTTCCACTGCAGAAGCTGGATCTAAAAGTCTGTTAGATTTCATTTCGCAGCCGGTTTCCGAGCTTTTTTCATCCACTCGATAGTGCAGTTCCAGTCCGTTGTAGCTCGCTACGATATTCCTAAAAACACTTCGTATAAGTCTACGTTGAATGTGAGGCGTAGCTTTTTTCCACCCACGTTGGAACTCATCGGTGTTTTTCTGGATGCGAGAAACAGCTTCCTCAACGGTTGTCTGATCCTCGATGGTCAGCTCAATTTCATTCAGACGCCCTTGGCTATGTTTTTTCTGTTCCGCGAGTGTCTTGATCTTGTCCCTGAAAACATAATCCACGGTCGCATCGTTCATCGAAAGTTGGAGTTCAATAACCTTCTTTGTTTCCATCTCGATGTTCGATAGCCGTCCACGCAATGCGGTCTTCTCGGTCAGATGATCGCGGTGGCTTTGCCCAAGAATGACTTCATACCTGGCTTCAATACCGTCCATGTATCCTTCTCTGTGGAGCGTTTCATTCAAGTGCTTTACTATCGCATCCTCAACGTCGTCGGCCCTGATCCAATCAATCGGGCAAGTAATTTCCTGTCCCTTGAGCTTGCGGTGGCGATAATAGCGATGCACTTTGACTTTGCCATGAGCGGCGGATCCCATAAGCGGACCTCCGCAGGACTTACAGCGTAGAATCCCCGACAAAAGAAACACTCGGGTTTCCTTGTTTGCAAGGCGAGTCCGCTCCTGTTCCAGTGCAAGATCAAGATTCCTCTGTGCCGCTGTCCAGACCTCTTGTTCAACAATGGCAGGCCATGATGCCTTAACGACTTGGTAACGCTCAAAGAGGCGGAGTGTCTCCGGGTCTTTATTCTTACTCTTGCGGTTGATATCTCTAAGTCCCGCATAGGCCGGGTTACGCAGGACCAGAAGCACAGCATTGCGTGTCCACTTGCCCTCGTTCCTTAGGCTGAAGTTTCTCTCGGGACGAGCCCTGGGAGTGATATGCTCACGGTTCAGTCTGTCGGCAGCTTTCGCACAAGTTCCTTCTTCTAGGAAAATCCGAAAAACATCTCTTACTCGTACAGCCTCTTCTTCATTGACCTTGAACGTTGCTTTGTTGGACTTATCAATATCAAAGCCCAGGATAACGTGTCCCCCATTGCGGAGCCCCCGAAGGGCTCGCGCATGGAAGTTCATCGAGACACGTTCTGATGTCTGTTTGCGCTCGAATTGCGCAAGGTTAATCATGTTGAAGACCATCATTTCGCCTGCGGCGGTCGTCGTGTCGAATTGCTCTTTGATCGAAAGGAACTTTGCGCTCGCCTTTTTCAGGTCTTCTAGCAGGATGCAGAAATCGAGAATGTTACGCGAAAGACGCGCAAGATCAGTCACCAAAATGAGGTTGATCTTACCTTTTCGTATATCGCGCATCATTCGCTGAAATTCAGGGCGCTTGGTGTCCTTCGCAGAAATTCCGTCATCAACGTAAGTTTCGACAACCTTTCCCCACGCGGGGTCTTGGACGTTCTTGATGTCTACAAAGGACATCAATCGGTGTTTTTGGTTGTCGAGCGACCCTTCGTGGCGGGCCGCTTGCTCGTCGGTGCTGACTCTCAGGTAGAGGCCTATCTTATGCCGCATTTTTTAGCTCCTCCTCAGATTCGCTTTTCTTTGGGCGTCCTCGTTTGTGGGCGCTGACAAATAGCACCGCAAGGAGGGACTTGATTTCTTGTTTTCTCAGTTCGTAGCTCACCTGGTCTTCTGGTGCAGGAATCAATTGGACGCGCGGCCAGTTAGCAGGAAGACGGCGTACCGCCTTCTTGAGCTTTCGTGCCATTTTCACGCTCCATTTTTGGATAAACTTAAACAACATCGTAGTTCCTCAAGCGTTCGATAAACTCCGTAGCTTTTTTTGCCGGAAGATCATCAAGAAATCGGAGAAGCCGAATTGCTAGTTTGTTAGGACGGCGCACTCCATTCTCGATATTCATGATGCTCCCATAGCCGGAGAGCCCCAGAAGATCCGCAAACTCCACGGGCGAAAGTCCGAGTTTTTCTCGGATGCGGCGGACCTCATCGGGGTTCACTTATTAGGCTTCTCCACTCCTCCTGTTTTCATCATTGATTAAACTTTCTTGCAAGCCCTTTTTTGTGGGCTTCTTGGGCGCCGCAGGAAGCCCCATTTGCTTTTGGAGAAGCGCTCTAAGGTCGGCGGACAGCTCGCCCGTTTGTTTGGCACGTTTCAGCAGGGCTTCGAGCATCGCCACTTCGTCGAAGTGAAGAGAGCGAATGTCTCGGACATCTTGATCGGACAAGATTTCGGCTTGCCTGATGAGCGCCCAGCTCGCGGCCTGACTCTTCGTGATCTGGCCCGCATCGAATCCACTGTTCACTCGCTCCGTAATCTTCGTTATCGCCTCCTCAGCATCTCGGGCCACCGTCAGTCGATATTGCTCATCAGTTTTTCCGTCCCCCGTTCCCCTGTATTTTTGTATTTTATTATTATTTATATCCATTAATTCCTATCCACTTCCCACAACCCCCGCCTCCTTACTATTCCTTCACCCCCAGCTTCCTGACCCCTTCCACTCAACTCGTTGGGGGGGAGGGGTCAGGAAGCGATCAGGGGGTGAATTCTTCAAGTGTTGGCGGGGGTTGTTCTTTGGTTTCAGAAAGATCGAGTGATTTTCAGAAATAGTTTTCTTCAGAAGTTTAGTTCGTCAGACGAATCAATGACGAACTAAACTTCGGTGCTCAAAGATAAATTCGACTGACGGCGTTTCTCGGAAATTTCGGCTATGAGCGCTGCAAGTGTAGTCCTTCGGGTTGGCATTTCAAGACCTGCATCGGCTGGACTTATTATCCACTCATCCACGAGAGCAAAACCTATAGGCTTTTCATGCGAAGGAAATCTTGCTCGCTTGAAGGCGGTTTTAATCGCCTCGACGATTTCCACATTTTTGCAGACGAAGAACACGGCCTTGACGCCTGCAATCCTTCGATAAGCATAAGCGACATCCTCGTAACGCTTAAAGGATTTCCTCGAAAGCTCTAGTTCAATGGCGACGTGCACGGGTTTACCAGGCGCATTCAAGGTTACAAGCGCGTCTGGATATTTCGCCGCTGGCCGACGATCTTGGAGCTTGAAGTCGGCTGCATTCACCTTTTTCAACTCGGCTTCGCTGATCCAGTGTTGGATAAGCCTTTGCTGTTTTGCTCGGAGAAGTATTTTCGCAAGTATCTCGTCGTGATTGATTTGTCCGACGTGAGGCGGTGGCACGACGGCCATCACCTGAGAATCGGAAATGTCCATAGAGTTAGTGCACAGAACCAATGTATCTGAGCACGTTGGCGAAGGATGTTGTTTGAACAAGCCCCGCCGAACAAGATTTAACCAATGCTTTTGCGTATTCCTAAGATCGCCGGAAGAGAAAAATTCATAGTACAGACTTCTTGTTAGAAATCCCGTCTTCGCAGCAAAGATGATGGCTTCGGTCGCGTGATACCTCGGCCTCACCGTCGGGCATCCCAGCGGGCTGGTTCAGTGATGATGTATTCATAGTGGCCTTCGATATAGCGATTGCCAAGCGTTCGACCCTCGATCCAGCGAGCCTCCACTTGAGGGGCCTTCAGGTCCGGCATGGCTCCACTCACTGGGTGAGGAGCCGATGCCTGCCCCTTCTTGAAGGCTTCCCCCCGCTGCCGTTCAAGCGAAGAAAATGTATAAGAACCAGCGACCATCCCCGCCATGCCACCAAGTGTTGCGCCAATGACGACGTTGCGTGTGCGGTTCTCACCATTCTTCCCAGCGTCGGCAATCCCGCCAATTGCGGCGCCGCCAAGGGCTCCGAGTCCCGTACCGAGCCCTACACTTTTGTTCATAGTTGAGCATCCGGCAAACATGAACAGGCTCAGAAGTATAAGGATCACGCCGCTTAAATACGAAAGATCAAAAAGGCTATGACTTAGGGTTTTTCCCATAGTGCTTTACCTCCATTTTGGAAAATACGGCAACTTCATGCCGCAGACATCGTGTCAGAATCACTCTCAAGAAGAGAAGCTGATTTCGATTTTTCAAACTTTAAGCGAGATGGCCGCTCTTTTTCAGGTATCGGGATTGGGATAGTCGCAAGGTCTTCATATTTATCAAAGCGCATTTTTAGCATCTTGGAACCTCGGGCATGAGGCAAGATCATGATGCCTTCGCCAACTCCAAGCTCGCGCTTGAAGTAGTTGGGGTGGATGACAAACTGTTCGACATCTCGAACGGATGTATCGCCCGTTCGCTCCGCTCGGCCAAAGAATCCCTTTTTTGCCCTTTCCGTACTTTTTATTCCCTGGACGGTTCCGATGAGTTTTGAAAAATACTCTGCCGAAGTGGGGTCGTTGCCTCGCATGAAAACTTTGATGTTTGAGTTAACCAGTATAGTGTTGGCAACAGATTCACCTAGTGCGCTGATGTCACCCAGTGCTTGATGCGCGAAAACGATGCCGACATTTGCGCTCCTGGATTTGTTCAGGATCGAAACAAATCCTGCGTATAGATACTCAGAGAAATCATCGAGGAACACCGAGAAAAACTTTCGATCTCCGCTTGATCTATGGCGATTCGCTACGGCGCTTTGAAGCGATTGAAGAATCATCTTCCCTGCCGCCCTCCCAAGAAACGGAGAAAGAAGCACGGGCAGCTGAAAGTAAACGATCAGCCTGTCTTGAAGTGTCTCATCAATCGTGACCGATGGTTTATCGGCGTTAAAGAGCTGTGCCGTGCTCCCGAACGCGAAGTGACTGAGTGCCGCAAGTAATCCGCTGGTTCTTGTCTCGCGTTCTTTAGACTCAAGACTCCTAAATGTGATCGCCCATCGAATCAGCGCAGGATCTTTTCCTTTTTCGGCAAGATCAACAAGGATCGCAGGCTCCGAGATTACTTGATGAGCTTTCAGGAAAGTTGGTGTGACCGATGCTGCGGAAAAGATTCTCATTACTTGAGAAAAGACCTCAAACTGCAAAGCCCTGTAATGCGGATTCTCGAACTCGAAAGCATTGAAAACTCTTTCGGTGACTTCTTCAGGCGTGCCTCCAAACAGTGGATTGAACTGATGACTCTCTTCGAGAAAGCTCAGACTCACGAGCCTGAAGTCTTTTTCGCGTCCTGCCTTCACGGTGTATGCCCAGATCTTTTCCAAAAGTCCCCGGTCAGCCTTACCGTCGATCAATAGGAGTCCTCTTTGTTGCTCAATATCCTGAATCGCCCAGGGGAGAATTAGGCTCTCGGTTTTGCCCGCGTTCGTCGTGCCAACAATCTGTGTGTGCATCGACCTTTGATGGGTCTTGATCCACACAACTTTGCCTTCGCTCGTTCGTCCCGAACAGACCGCTTCCGATTCTTTTCCTATGATGGATTCATCAAAGCGCTTCTTTTCAAGATGAGCTGAAACTTTCCCGTGAATCCAATGCCCAAGGATTGCAGCAAGGTATGCCACGACGAGCCCGAAGGCTATGGCGTGGCGAGGTTCGGAAATCCAAACATCAAGCCACTTCCATGCCTTCATGAGAGAGACGCAGCCAAGGAAAAGCCCCGTGCCCCAGAAAAGCATGTGGTCGCTTCCGCCAGATGGATTTTTATCATCTGCCATCAGCGCACCGATCCTGCTTCTCGAAAGGCAAAGGCTTCAGTCAAAATGGCTGTGCTGAGTGTTCCTGCTTTAAGTTCCATCCAAGGATTTGTAGTTTTCAAATCCTCTGCCCAGGAATCGGCTTGGTCACGGGCCGTTTCGCCGACCGCATTTTTCAAACCATTTTCGTAACCTCCCTCAGATTCACCTGTCTGGGTGCGGGTCATCGAGCCTTCAGCAAAAGCGCCTACAAATCGTCCTAAGAGTTTTCCTGTGGTCGCTAGGACTGCTCCCGAATGGACGTTGCCTTCGATGCCTGGCTTTCCGTCCCGACCGATGCCTATTGCGGCAAGCTCACGCATCCGTCCATCTGAAAACACGAGCTGTTTCCAGATCACCTGCGCACGTCCAAGAGACGAGTTGAAGGCCGCTTCGCCCAGAACTTGCGAGCCTTTTGGGATCGCAACGGTTGATTCATGTTCGATATCCATTTCCACAACGCCTCGAATAGGCATAGAGCCAGAAGCTACCAATGACAGAGTGTCAACGACCCGAACTTGAATCCGTGTCCCTTGGGAGAGCTGGGTTTTGGCATCAAACCCAGAACGCATAAGAATCATCGAAGCCCCGAGGCTGCGGCCACCGGAACCGCTCCCATGTCCTCCCTGCGCATTTTCTCCCATAAGCTCCGAAAGACTCGGCACTCGTCGCGAAGGATCGCGGGCAGCCATTTGGCTCTCATGAAATTGTGACAGCGTGTTGTCTTGAAGTTCTGATCCCGTCCTTTCAACAATTCGACCCGAAGAATCCCGCTGCTCGTTGAAGACGGTCGCTTCCGGCGGAGGAGTGGGCCAAGCGATGAGTCCTATAACGACGAGCACCACAAGGCCGCCTCCGACTTTTGCAAGTTTTGAGACATCAAGATCGCGTTTATCGGAAAAAGGCTTCGGATCTTTCAGAAAAAGTTTTGATGCCCACGCTGTCACTTTTTCCATGACTCGGCCTCGTGAAGAGTCATGTAACTCGTTCGCTTTCTCCTCAATTCGATCCGAAAAGATTCGCTCGAATTGAGGTCTGCGCGCCGGATTTGCAAGACTCCCTGGACTGGCCTGCCTGGTTGCAACTCTAAGGATGAAAGAATCAGATTGTGAATCGGTCGAGTCTTGCCTCCTTGGGTGATCCAAAGCCATGCAGGATCGAATTTTCCCGCGCGAGTCGCTGTTACTTCAAAGTCGATCCAGAGAAGTCCATCAGGTGAGACGAGCTTTTGTTTAGTTCGAAAAATAAGTTCCTCGTTTGTGAGTTGCCGATTCAAGGGAATCCATGCCACTGTCACGGAATCTTGCATTTTCGGAAGTGCCTGGGCTTCGGACTTCGCTCGTACTGCGGATTCAAGGTAAACCACAAAGTCGGCCTCTTCCTTCGGAACCGAAACGAGCCTTACATTGTAGCGCCTCCACTCGGTGTAAATGTAGAGATTGCTGCGAGCCCCATAAGAGAGAGGCTTTATGGTAATGGCCTCATCCAAATACTCGACCTTGAAGGAATCCAAATCACCGACGACGACGCTCGTGGGTCTTGCCTCGACTTGAATGATCGTGGCAATCCCGAGCGCCGTTTTAACGGTTACGATTTGGTCCTGCGGAGCTTGCGCCCGACGCACCTGGGCGAATGATTCCGAGTCAAGAAAGGTTAGAATCAAGAAGATGAGCAAGGAAAACAAACCCTTTGTCAAAGTCCCTCCTCTCGCTCCTTTGTGATATAGATTCCCCACGGATTCTCAGGAGTTCTTTCTCCGTATTCAAAATTAAGGCCAAGCCTTAAGACTCCTGCCGCGAGCACTCCTTGAATGGAAGTCACGCGGTCCCCAGAAATTTCGACCGTTTTCCTTGAAAGGTCGATCTTGAGCTGATCGGGATAGAGCCTTTGCGATACGCCTTTGTCGGTCGAGAATTTCGCAACTGATCCAGTCGCATTGCGAAACACTTTTTGTGAAGACGACGCAATGAAACTCTCGGCTTTCTGAAGCTGCATAGCTACGGACTTGGAATCCCACCAGTAACGCAGCTTCAAATAGCGCCTGACCGCCTCCTCAATCTGGACTTCCGCTTTTGGGAGTTCTGTCATTTGAAGAACCCGGCTCTGGGAATCTGTTACGACGACGATAGGCTCTTTTCCCAAGAGCGAGGCCAGACTCAGAACAAGAATCAAAAGGAGGGCAAGAAGGCCTAAGCTAAATACTTTCAAAAATTGCACGGAATGAGAAAGCTTCCCCACTAGCGCTGGCAGTGCGGAGACTTTCATGCTGAGTTTATTTGGAGTCATAGATGTCCTTTCTCGTAAGCAGAACGAGTGTCTTTCGGGAAAATTCGCGCATAGCTCTTCTGGGAAAAGTTCTTGCTGGCATTTAGGCTTTCTCTAGTAATTCGGCTCACCGTTGCGACCCTCGTTGGAGTACCTGTCATCGCGCTAACGGCCGCCGCACCGATAAGAGGCGCAACCGAATTGAGCCCCGATCCAACAAGAGAGCTTACGACAAGAGGCGTTGCGAGCATCGCGACCGCGATCACGAAGTTCATCACCATCAAGGTTACGTAACCGCCTTCAATCTGATAGGCGTCGCCAAAGGAGAGGGCCGTGAGCATCGCCCCTAAGATCGCCCATACGATTTTCCAGCAAGCAACCTCGATCATTCCCTTAAACAGATTGACCGTAATTTTGCTCGTTGCTGGAAACAGATTGAACAAAAGCAGGATCGGCGCCGCTATCGAGTAGAAAACCCAAAAGAAGTGATACATCGAAAAGGTAATGGAGCGGGCAAAATAGAGAATCAGGTAGCTCAAGAAGGAAAGCGTCGCAATGATAAGGTCGTTGAACTGAATCAGAACGCTGGTAACGGAGAGCGAATAAGTTTCGGACTTTTCTTTTGCCATTCTTATAAACGCATCGATGCCTGAAAGTTTGTCGATCCGTTCAGTTATTCCATCAGCTAGAAAGAGGATACATCGAGTGATTTCAGGAAATGCCACTAAGAGCAGAGTCGAGATGATCGCTCGCTTCAATATATCCAGAAACTCAGGACTTCCCTGCGGAGAGCGAAACCACGCTAGGGCTACAGCAAGCGCAAAAAAGACCGGTAATAGAAGATAGTAGAGCTCGGTGAAATCCCTATGGAGATCACGCATAAGCCCACCTAGAAGCTCAAGGTTTTGCACGGCGCCCTCCTAGTCTTTGAGAGAAGGAAGCGTTGATTCACGCTCCTTGGGAAGAGAATCAAATGCGTTCGACAGTCCTTCGTATTGCGCTTTGAACTGAGAACTGGAAATTTTTTCTTTCCTGTTCTGAAGCGCCATATTTTCACTCATCATCTTCAGCATCATGGAGTTCGTTCTGAGCACTTGAGTCGTCACGCCGATCAGAACACCAAGGGATTGCGCCGTTAGCTTTCCTGCTCCTTGTGGATTCACGCTTCTTGCGTGTTCGATGATCCTCTTGCTTTCGGCGTCCACATCGTCCGCAAATCGAAAAAGCGTTCCGTTCATGGCGATACTCTCAGCTACCGACCTGTCTTGAGCCTGTTGGAGTCTTGCGTCCGCCGTCTCCGGAATACTTCCGTACAGCTCATTGATAACGGCCAACACTCGATCCGCAGTTTCAAGATTTCCGTAAAGACCAGGATTGAAGCGCGGATTGATAACGCGAATAATCCGAAGACCGTCTTTAATACCTCGGTTAATTTCTCGCATTAGATCGAGCTGCCCCCGAGCCGACGAGAGGATGCTTCTTAGCGCCGAGAGTTGCTTGATGGACTCAACAAGAATTTTGGTTAGGACAACAACATCACCGCCAAAAAAATCTGCTCGTGCTGGTTTTGGGAGTATCAGCCCGAAGATGAGCGTAGGCATGAGAACCCACTTCTTAAAAATTTTCATTCTTAGGCCGCCTTTCTTGTTCCTGCGGCAATTCCCCACGGATGAACAGAGGCAGCTTTTTCAAGCGCCGCTGCAAGGCTCAAGTTTTCGTCGCTCCTCAAGGCATCAAGATATTGGTTGTCGGCTCCGTCGGAGGTAGAGAGCCAGTATTCAAGAGGCTGCGGGTGAATTCGAACGACTTGTCTCTTGTCGCCCTTAATCATGAAACCCTCGCTGAAATGGCCTTTCCTTTGCTCAAGCGAGTAGATCAGTGCAAGCTCTTGATCATTTAGTTTCAGTGTGTCGCGCAGAATGTCGGAGTCTCCTCTTTGGAGCATCACAAACTTCGTTGCCGTATTGCCGATGATCGCGGACCCGATGGGGCTTGTGACAATCTCCTCCACGCCCTGCGTGATGAAAGTAATGCCCGAGCCAAGACCCATTTTTCGCGCTGTTCTCACGCAGTATTCCATGAAGTTTGCGGCAGCGGGAATCTTGAGCGATTGCCAGGCTTCGTCGAGAATGATTCGGTTTCTAAAGAGCCTGTCGCCCTCGATTTGCGAAAGAATGAAGTCTGTAAGAATTAAAATCATCACGCTTTGAAGATCGGGGTAATTCGAGAGCCCTTTCAAATCGAAGGTGCAAATGGGCGCGTCTGTTCTAAGCGATCCGTGACCGTCCAAAATTCGTCCGTAAGACCGATCCCCTGTCCAGCCGTAGAGAAGTTTTGCAAACGAGCGAAGACTGCCTTCTCCTGACTTCTCAAGGTAGCGAGACAGATCAGAAAGCGTAGGCACTTTGGCCTGAACCCTTTTTTCGGCGTAAAGATCAACAAGAGTTTTTTCAAGAAGGGCACGATCAAGTTTCGTGAGCCGGGCGCTTCCCTCGTCCGTCATCATGCATTCAAGCACCGCGAGTAGGGATTTGATCTTCTGAGCCGATGGTTCCTGCTTGGGATCTCTCAAGTGGAATGGATTGATGCGGTACTTATCCGACAGATCTACGTCGAGATATTGGCCTCCAAGAGCTTCCGTGAGCTTTCGATATGAGCCACCGATGTCGATAATAAAGACCCGTAACTTGCGAGCGGCTTCTTGCATCAAAATGTAATTGCTGAGCACCGATTTTCCGGCCCCAGATGCGCCAGTGACCAGAGAGTTGAAATTCGATAGCCCGGCGTCGAACGGATCGAAAGATAGCACTCCACCGAGACGGTTCTTAAAAATAACCGAAGGATCGCGGTCGCCTTCCTCCGGTCCGTAAACGGGAAGAAAGTCGGCAAGGTTGTTGGTTTTCATCTTGCGCGCGCGCTCAAAACGAAGAGGCGCCGCTGGAAGGCTTCCTTTGGTGATCTTCCAGGCGCCTACGCTTTCCTCAAGGCCCTCGGCTCCGTTTAGCGAACGAAAACGGGCAAGAACTTCTCTTACCTGTCGATTAAGGATCTTTGTGCCTTCGACCCCGATGGGTGCTTTCAGAACAAGGCCCATTTGTACGGCGTAAATCCGTTGACCAGAATTAAGAAGTTCCCGAATCAGCTCCTCGGTCGAATTAAGCTTTGTTTCGGATTCAAGATCGGAGACTTTGTTCCCTTGAGTAATGGCAAGCGAGTGCGCCATGCGACGCTTCTGATTGAGCTTCGCCATTTCGCTTGCCTGCGGAGGCACTTCGACACTCAAAATCAGCTCGTAATGAAACGGCATCCGAAGAAAATTCGAGAGCATTCCCGCAAATGTGATTTCAGGAAGAGTCTTGAGCGTGATGAGCCTGTGCTCGAACGAATCAAGAACAAATCCTTGATAGTTCAAAACTAGGTCGCCGAAGCTTAGTCGTTCTCGTGGCGAATGCTCGGCAAGCCAAGGGTTCTCAAGGATATTGTCTTTGTCTACTTCCGGCCCGGATTCAGAATTGGGAAGTAGAGGCAAAGGTTCGGATTTTGATCTTTTTGGATTGAGGAACCTATAGATGGATGAAACGATTTCCGTTCTTGATGTCGTTCTAAGCTTGAATCCTGCTGCGCCAAGACCAGACGAAAGGCTTTCAATGTTTTGCGTGAGCACTTCAAGCGTGTCCGAATAGATCGCCTCGGTTTCGCAAGAAAATTCTTCCTCTTTTCCAAAGAGCCCTTTGATGAATCCCCGTTTCTTCTCAGCAAGAGATTCGACCCGCAGGAAGAGAAGCAGCTCAGGCCTATAAAGCAAGCCTTCGGCTTGTTCTGCGCGCAGTGCCCTTAGGCGGTTCTCGGCCATCTTTCGGATGAATTCAGAGGAGACGGCGGTGATTCCCTTCTCGTGAGCTTTGAGTTTGTCCTCAAAGTCCGATCCGACCGAGAAGACGAATTGAAGCGATGTTTTCTCGGAGACCGAATTCAGGGCTGAACGTAGCGCTTCCGTTGCTCGGTTGATGCCTGATGCGTCCATGCACTCGATGTCGAGAAGTCCAACCTTCAAGCCCGCGACCAGTGAACCATCCGTTAGGACAGCGTGTGGTAAGGGTTCATCAAAAAAGTTCCAATAGGGAAGCTCTTCGCAGAGAGGAGCTTCCGATAGCTTTGCTGTATTCATTCCTATTTTTTCCTTCCTTGAAATGGCCGATGTAGCAGGTCTGGAAGACCCGCCGCTCTATAGCCTGGGCGAGTCCAAAACTCGCCCAGGTGTTGAAGGTAGTTGTCGGGCTTGCCTCGCTTGGTAAAAAACACGACGAGCGCAAGAAGCGTTGTCGATCCCCACACAAGAGGATAGCGAAAGCTCGTCGACCCAAAGATTAGATTCGTCGCCGCGAGGTTGAAGAAGATCAAAAGAAGATCGCCTAGCTCGAAGCCAAAGAGCTTCGATTTCATTTCCAAAGCGCGAGGCACACCTGTTGTTAGGAGTTCTTTTTCCATCGAGTCCTCCTAGCGAACGGTGTCTTTGATGAAGTCAACAAGGGCCTGGCTTCCGAAACCGATCAGACATCCGAGGATCGCGTAAAAAATGTGCTGTTTGCTATTGGGATTGCCTGTGAAAAACGAGATGGCCGCAATACAAATTCCGATGACGGAGAGCGCAGGCAAGATGATCTGGGTCAGTTTGTATTTCACTGAGTTGATCGAGCCCACCAAGTCAGCGTGAGCTAGTTCGGGAACCAAAAGCAGAAGAGCGGCCGAGAACGCAAAAAACAGATAAGCCAGTTTGTAGTTGGACATTGATTTCTCCTAGAAAATGCCGTCCATAAAGACGGATGAGTGAGATACGGAAAAATCAATAAGAGTCGCAGTAAGAGAAGGAAGGACTTAGCGAGATAGCCGCATCAAGCGGCTTCGCGCAGCACTTCATCGGGATCGGGCAAAGCTTGACTGCGAGCCGAAGGCTCGGGGAAGAAGCTCATGTAAAGAACCTCATGGAGAAGATCGAAATGAAGCTCGATCAGCCCATCATTTGAGAGCGATTTCGCGTTGCCGACGATGTTCCAGAAATACTTGTTCTTAGCGTTGGGGCTTCGGTTGGGCTCTCGGGTCATGATGAGATACTTTGTGCTGTCGTCCTTCGAGGGCAAAAGAAAGTATTTTTCGAGCGAGTGCATCCAGAGCTTGAGCGTGTACATTTGTTGGCCGTTGCGCAAGTAGGCCATGCCGACGGTCTTACCCTTGACGATCTTGCCTTGAGCCTGTTTGGCAAGGAAGACCGCGAATCGGTAGTAGGATTCTTGATCAGTATTTTGGTTTGCTTGAGGGTTTTGGTTTTGCATTGTTTTGTTCTCCGTATTTCTTAAAATTTAGGCGGCGTTCAAATCGGCAATCGAATAGGTGTTGGGGCGTTCGTTAAAACTCAGATCGTTCATCAGTTCGTTGCGAAGCTTTAAAATGGCTTTATCAATCGTTTCGTTCACATGATCCCAAGGAAGTCGCAAACAGTTTGCGATTTCCTCGATCAGCATGTTGTCCCAAAAGCGCATCGACAAAATCAGAAGCTCCAATTTTCCGAGCGTCTTCATTTTCTGACGCAGAAGAGTTTTGTCCTTTTCGCTGAAGAGGTTGCATTCGTTTTTCATCACCGCACCTCTTAGAGACCCAAGGGTCTGATGTGGGAATAACGTTCCTCGCGAATGCGCTTCTGCTCATCGACAAGTTTTGATATGCGGCGCCCTTCTTCCATTTGACGTTCTAGCCATTGGCCGAACCGCTTCAGCGAAGAGGTCGGACTCTCTTCGGTCGAGGCGGAATAGCCGCACTCCCAACAGAACGAGTAGGACCTCATAAATTCGAGTTTGTTCTCCCCACATCGGGGACATTTGTGAATAGACATGACTTGCTACCTCCGTGTTTCTGCCCCGAGACCTTTGTTCGGGGACACTTATGTAGTTGCAAGTTGAAGGCTGTTTCGTGCCAACTCGAAGTAAGTACTCAGAACTGAAGAGGAATAAATTTTGTGGCTCATCTAGAGACGAGAAATTCAGCCTCGAAAAATAGCGGAGAACTGCGCACTTTTTTAGAAGTTATCGAATGCATTCAAGATTTTCTTGCGCAAGATTCTGCGCGGCCTGCGGAGAACCGCGCGCGGAAAGTTGCCGTATAAATTAAAGCAAATGATAAGGCGCGGCTGGACGGGTGTAGACGCAATCGAAATCGCTTTGCGGAATTATTTAATCGAATGATGTCGATATTGGACAAGACGAACTCAGAAGAAGGTAATGTTGAATGTCCTCTAAACTGTAGATTCGCGAACTCCGAGGCGGGCAATCAAATGCCTTAAACTGCTTTCATTCACTTTCAAACGTTCAGCAGCCTTCCTCTTGGAGCCAGAGGCGCTTAGGGCCAGCGCAATTAGATCTCTGATTTCTTGCTCATGCTTTAGTTCCAAAGCCTCAAGTGTGGCATTTGGGTCGCCAAGAATATCTAGAAGCTGGAATCGTTCATCTAGGTTTGACGGACTTATGATGGACTCCTTGGCGTTGATAAGAAGTTGCCAAACGTAGCCTTCGAGTTCTCCCACATTCCCATGCCAGTCATATCTTTCCATCATCCTCATGGTTCTTGCTCGAAAGGAAATTTTCCTGCCGGTTTCCTTGTAAAATTTGTGGCAGAAGTGATCGACCAATAAACCGATATCTTCAGGACGCTCACGAAGTGCAGGAACCTCAATCGTCAAAAATTTAAGGCGATAGTAGAGGTCGGGTAAAAACTCTCCGGCTTGAACTCTCTTGAAAAGATCGGGCTTACTGGCCGCAAAAATTCTACAGGATATTGAAGTTTCAATATTGGACCCCACTCTGCGGATTACCTTTTCGCGCAATGCTCTAAGCAGCAGTCCCTGAGCTTTTGGATTAAGGTAATGCAATTCATCCAGAAAAACCGTTCCGTCTCCAGTTGATTCAAGGATTCCAATTTTACGATTATTGGCTCCCGTGAAGGCACCTTTTTCATAGCCAAACAATTCAGACTCGATAAGGTTGCTTTCGGTAAAGGCCGCACAATTGACAGCTTGAAATTTTTTATGCGAATCGCCTTGTATCGCTTTTGCGACCAGCTCTTTTCCAGATCCCGTTTCACCAAGAATTAAGACTGGCTGATTGTATTTGCGGTAATTGATACACTGCTGGACAACGTCGGCCATTTTTTGGGAGTGCCCAATCATTCCTACAGAACGAAGAATTTCGGCATTGTGAGACTTGTTGACCCTAGCGCGGTATAGTTGAATATGATTCTCGTAGCGGTTGCAGGCCATCTCCAGAGCGGCCTTCAGATTTTCAACATTCTCATCCTTGTCGATAAAATCAACTGCACCAACGCGGAACACTTCCTTTAATGCGCGACGTGAACTGTCGCAGGAGTAGATGATGATGATACTTTCTTTGCTGAGTGCCCTGATTTTCGATGCTGCTTCAGCGCCATTCATTCCCGGCATTTGGTAATCCAAAAGAATAACTGAATAGTCGCGATCCTTTTTCTCAATCACTGCTATCGCTTCCGGTCCGTTTGAAACGGCGTCTACCCAGTAGCCCCATTCTTCAAGAAGAGCTTCAGTTGCTTTAAGATTAGATATATCGTCGTCCACCGCCAGAATTCGATGTTTCATAATTGAACCTCACTCGAAGCGGCTACGGAAATTTTATTCATACCCGCTGTTGGCTGAAATCTAACTTGAAATTCAGTCCCAGAACCGACTTCGCTGGAGATTTTGATTTCCGCCGAGAAATCATCGCAAAGCTTTTTCACAATCGAAAGACCAAGTCCCGTTCCGCGTGCGGGCTTTGTCGTGAATTCGGCGTCAAATATTTTTTCCAAGGAATCTTGAGAAATGCCGCTGCCGTTATCTCTCACGATCAGAGTCGGGTGCGCCCCGATTTGGCTGACGGCAACTTCGATGAAACCTGTTTGCGGATTCACGGCGTCGCATGAATTGCGAACGAGGTTATCGAGAATTCTATAAAACTGTACCTGGGGAACGGCTGCCAACTTCGTAGATGAAGTAGAAACTTTGATCTCTAGTCCATTCTCAGCAAAAGCGGAGCCTTTCTTAAAATCTTCGATGAATGCCATCGCTTCCTGAGCAATGTCTGTTTGGGAAAAATGCGTGCCAGAAGCTTTAAGCGTTGGACCTATAGCTTCAACCTGTCGAATCAAGTCGCCCACTTTGGTCATCGAGCGTTGCACTTGTTCGACCATTTCTTGATCAAGTTTTCCGGTTCGAGAAATTTTGGAAACCAAGACAGAGAAAAACTTCGCCATTTGCGAAACGGGTGTCTTCAAATCGTGGCTAATTTCTCGCAGCATCGAAAGTTGGGTCTTCGCTTTAGCGTCCTTAGCGGCAACTTGCTTGAGTCGTTCAATCTGGAAGTGCAGTGAATGAATGGAGCCTTCCAACTGGCCTAGTTCTTCAAACGGTGCACCTCCGTCGACGGCTATTGAATCCGGAGATTCTTTCAGGTGCCTTGCCCATTTGTTGAAGGTGTCTACGAGTATTTTCAGACTTTGCGCCTGACTGGCGAAGAGCCCGACAGCCAGGACGGAGAAAATCGAAACGAGAAACAACAGGAAGTAGCCGAGAAAGTACCAATCAACTTCGTTCTTAACGGCTACTTCTACGTACCCGAATAGTTGATCTTTCAGGTCTTCATTAAAAAAAATCGGATGAAGATAGGTTACGAGGCCGGACTTCAAATCCCAACATACCTTAGAAGGTGTTTTACAGGAATTTTCTACTTCTCCCGCTTCGGGGGCGTAGATTGATTTGAAGGAAGTGTTTCGAACGACGATGTATTCGCCTTCTTGAAGATTCAAAACTCTTCGCATCTGAATTTGTGCATTGCGAATATCGCGGTCCAAAATGTCCGGTCGAAACGATCTTGCCACGGATTGAGCAATTACTGACAATCGATGGTCAGCTGATCGTTTGGAAAACGTGTAGAAAAAGAAAGCTGACACCAAAAGAGTCAAGGCAAAGCCCGCGGCAGCCCAGCGAAGCGAAAGGATTCTGAGTGTGGACTTCAAACTAGGACGTGGTGATTGCTCAAGCATCAGTTGCTTCCCGACCTAAATCGTATTTTGGAAAGTGTTACGGACTCATCGGACGAAGGAACGCTGGAAAAATCGAGTTCTTCCCTGCCGATTCCAACGGTCGACATATGAAACAGGGGTAGAATATGGCCCTTGAGCGTCGCTTCGGTCATAAGTTTGCGCATAAGCTTTAAGCGCGCTCGCTCGTCCTTTTCATTTCGGGCTGTATCGAGCTTGGCAACGAAGCTCTCTTTGCCCGAAAGCACAACGGGTGTAGCTCCTTCAAAATAGTACGACATAATTCCCTCTGGATCGGGATCGGCTAGACCCATCGAACCAATGTAGACATCGAAATCGCCCTTCTTTTCGCGGTCGCCGATTTGATCGAGGGGAAGCGCTTCAAAAGCAGGGTTGACCCCGGCTTTCACCAGCATTTTTTTGATATTTTCCTGTAGCACTGGAGTTACTCGGGAGGGCGAGATTAAAATCCTAAGAGACTTGTTCTTGAAGGTCTCGGGAAACTTAGCCGTTTCTTCTGATTGAGGCATCTCTTTGTCGTGAAGTTGATATCCGTCCGGAAAAACCTGCATGGAGTTCGTAAATCCGGACAATCCCTTAGTCAATTCCGCTCGATCGGCGAATTGATAGAGATATCTCAGCAACGCCGGGCCATCTGCAGAGGCAAATGTTTTGGAAAGTTGCATCATGAACAACTTATCAAGTGGCCTCGTCCAAACTTTATATTGCCCCGCACGATAGGCGTTCATAGTTTCGGCCGAAGTTAGGGAGCTTGTTTCGATGAAATTGGGCCAGGCGTCTGCGAGGAGCACTTTCTGCCAATCCAGAGAAGCCGGTGGTTTCCGGATCAGAATTTCTTCAGCCATTTTTTCAGAAGTAAAAAACCAGTTTTTATTTTTCTTCAATGTGAGAGCTGTAGATGAATCGACCTCAAGATAGAAGGCACCCGAAGTTACTGAGAGATCGAGCGACCCGTCTTTTTTTATCTTAAGAATCCCGTAATTGGGCTCGGTCAATTTCCCCAAAAAACCGCTATGCTTTGCTTCCGTAGAAAGTTCAAAGTCTATAGTTTGCTCGTCAACGTCCACGATCTTTTTCGTAAGATTTATGAGGCTTCGTAGATCCTCCGGGTGGGCCTTGAACGCTCTTTCAAAACTAGCCTTAATGTCTGATGCAGTAACGGGAGCGCCATTGGACCATTTAAGGTTTTTACGAATCTTAAAACGATAAATGTTTGCAGATCGTGTGTCCCACGACTCTGCAACTGCGCCACTGATTTGTTTGTCCTTATCCCATTGAACCAGCGTTGAACCCAAAGCATACGACAGATCCATATCCGCGATTGAGACGAGTCTCACCGGATCAATCGGATAAGAATAAGGCATGTAGGTTCTGATTTGTTTCATAGGAAATTCTTTCGCGTAAGGCTGGCGAGCGAATGCCCACATAGCCAACACGAGGAAAATAAACTGGCGCATACTTTTTCTGCTTTCATGTCTAAAGAGCTTTCTTACTTACAGCTGCCACCGGAATCCGAGTGGTCGGGAGCGGTATCGCTTCCTCCGTTCCCGCTTCCGCCGTTAGAAGAATTCGCGGCCGCTTGAAAAAGGGCTCTTGTTCCTCCCGACATAAACGTGAAGGCCATTGCGATGGTGACTGCTAACTTTTTTAGTAAAGACATTTCTCTTATCCTTTCTGTTATGGGACAAAATGAGGAAGAGGGCTTACCCCTCTATTTCCACAAAAACTTTTCACTCGTTCTGAGTTGATCCACCCATTGGAAACGGCCTGATCCGTGGTTCCAAAAAATAGACTTTGCAAATCCGGACTCGATGCATGAGCTACGAATAGAGGTCCGCAGTGATAGTCCGAAAAACCGACATTCAGTTCAGTCGTTTTCCGAAAATCCGGACTTCTCCATAGCGAGTCGGCCAATTGGAAAGTGGCTTTCTTTCCGTACAACCATTCGGGAAGAGGCTCTTTCTTGGCGTAAAACGCAATATGTTCTTCCGGAGACCACGACTGCGCTTCAAGGTTGGTTGAAGTTGAGCCAGTAACCCGAGAAGATAGATCCGCAATTCGACAGGTCTCTGCAAGTGCCTTGCTAACAGCGCTCGATAAAGAGTTCGAGCATGCTTGCGATACAAAGGCAAAGCCAGAAGTGTCGTGAATCACCGTCGCGGCAGTCGAAACGTGCCCAAGGTGTGAAACGAGAATTCGTAGCTTGTTAAATTTTGGAGCCCTCGATAGTTCATCGTCTGCCCAATACTTTAATTTTTCAGGCCAAGAATCGCTCAAGATTTCTGTGTAAGAAGTTTCGCTAAGCCAATGAACCAGCGATGTGTCTCTTTCAAGCAGTTCGACCATCGCGGATTGGCGAGCTTTTTTCTGGGTTAGATGGGCAGCCCAACCGTTAGAGGTGAGAATGGACGGGTCGGCCTGCTTGGCAGTTCGGAAGATGCATCGTTCAACTCCCTCTGCGATACTTTTTTGCAAGGCGAGAAGTTCAAAATCGCTTTCGCCGTATCCATAACCAAGCAGGCCTGATTCTGTTTCAACGATCGTGCAAATGGAATGCTTCACTAGACGATAGCCCTCAGACCTAGTGAACGGTCGGACGGATTTAACCTTAAGGGAGATTGGCCCATGACCCGGCAGGGAGGTGCTCTCGCCCGAAAAAAAGCGCGTGAAAGAGCGACTTGCTAGGACTGCTTTGACAAATTCTACAACTTCACTCATTGTTAGCGCCCTTCCGAACTGATCTTCCGAGAGTTCAAATATCTTTCAAAACTGTTAGAACACTCGCAAAATTAGTAGTGGCCTAAGGATCTGAAATGAAGCGCATTTTTACAGGTTTTTGACGTAGCGAGTCAATAAAATTAGATTAGTGATAGTGCGCAAGAAGTTGCGCACTATTTGAGAAATTTGGGGCTTTTTCTAGGAATTCCCTATTTATTCCGTCAGTTCTATATGGTCCGTAAAGTGCGCGGATACTTGCGCATTTTTATGAAAAAAATTGAAATCGCCGCAGTAAAGTCGAATTTTTCAGCCGGAAGATTGATCTGCACGGGAGCGGGTCAGGCCTATGTACGATCTTGTCGTGCGTAGGCCAAACTCCGTGCAGTTATCGAGAAAAATCAATTCTTCTTTTTGTCGCTAGTGGAATCATGCTCATGCTCGTGTCCATGGTCATGATCGTGGTGAGCCTTGGTCAACTTCTCGTAGGTAGCATGCTCTTTCCCGCATGCACTCTTCTTGAACTCGGCGTCGTCCTCTTTCTTCTCTGCACAGCTGAGTACGTCTTTCAAGGTTTTCGAGCCAGGGCACTCGACGGCACAGGCCTTGAGGAGGTCCGGAAGCTTGGGCTTAGCCTCTTTTGCTGATGCTGAAATACTCAGGCTCACAAGTAGCGTTGTTAAAGTTAAGGTGCAGATACGAATTTCTTTGTTCATGTCTTAATTTCCTTTCGAAAAAGCAGCGTAATTCAAAATGCAGGCTTCCGCATTTTGTGTGGAGACTCTATGCGTTGCTGTGAAGCAGTCTAGGATCAAGCTCTTTCCACGGTGATGCGATACTGAGCGGAACCTACCGAGATTAAAAATTTTTTGCAGTGGTTGATTCCATGCAGCAGGCTAGATAAGCTCTTGGCAGAGATGTTGCAGAGAGTGTTGACCCTTTTATTTCTAGTACTCAGTATTGGGATGATTGGGCATGCTCATTGCTCCGGTGACAGCAAGATGGAATCTGCAAATTCTGCTTCCTCGATAGAGACCGCAGATTCCGGCAGTCATTCCCATGAAGGCGCACCTGCGGGAACATCTGTCCCTTCACCACATTTTGGTTGTTGTAGCCTCCATAGTGCAGAAGTTCCCAGTGGATTTGAAATCCTTTTGCCTTCATTGAATTTTTCTTTGAATAACTTTTTCTATAAAAGTTTTCACGCGCGCGATTTTATAGGCCGGATCACCAGGCCTCCGCGCTCCCTCCTAGCCTAGTCAAGATTCTTTTCGTTTTAGGTCCAGTCGGAGGTTGGAGTGCGCAATTTTTATTTTACTAAGAGTTTGGTTTTATTCTTAGCCTTATCTGTTCAAAGTGGTGCCGCTGAACCTGCGGATGCCTCTTGTGAACCTAAGAGTCCAATAGAGCTTTTGAATTGTGTTTTAAAGCACTCGCCTGCGATTAAGGAAGCAAAGCTCGATGGAAGCAAGGCAATCGCCGAGGAGTCTGGTGCGCGGGCTTGGTCGAATCCAGAAGTGGATGCCAGCACGACGGTTGGCGATAACTTCGGAGTTTCTGAGATTACGACGGAAATCGGGTTAAAGCAGACGTTCTCCATCGGGGGGGCAAGAAGCTCTCGTATCGACCGTGCCGCGGCTTCAAAAGAAGTTGCAACTGCCTCACTTGATGAGGCGCTCGCTACGAGCGTCAAGGATGTGGTTTCCGGTCTTCATCGTCTGCGTCAGCTTGCAATTGAGTACGACGCGTTTGATGAAGCGTTAAATACATTTAAAAGAATTCAGCAGCAGTACAAGTCTCGTGGTCGCTTAGGCCCCGAGCATAGTGCGAGTCTCTTTGTTTTCGATACCGCCTATAAAGAGGCCTCACTCAATCGACTTCACGTTTTGGAAGAGCAAAAGAAAGTTAGGCAGTCTTTAAATATTGCGCTTGGACAAGACTTAAATTGGGGCGATCAGCACCTTCCAAAAAAATTGTCGCGGTGGCCAGACGCTCCAAAAAAACCTGATGAACTTTTGGCAGCGGATTTGCGAAAAGTTCGAGCGGAAAGCCAGATTTCAAAAGCTGAGTTGGGAATCGCCAGAGGAGAGTCTTGGCCCGAAATTGGCTTGGGTCCAATCATGGAACGAAGGGCCGAGGGATCTGACGTATTTTATTCTATTGGCATTGGACTTTCTCTTCCCCTGCCACTTTGGAATTGGAACGGTGGCGCGCGCGGAATGGCCAGAGCCGAATTTGAGAAGGCACAAATTCGGGTCCACACAAAGGAAGAAGAAATTCGTTCTGAGCTGGAACGCCTCAGTGACGCTTACCAAAGAACAAGAACTGAGCTTCAAAACTTTGGAGATCTAAGTCAGATGGAAAAGGGGCACAGAAATCTAGAGGGATTATTCGCTCGTGGTCTCGTTTCCAGCGGTCTCGTGATCGAAACCCACCGACAGATTTTGGATTTTCTTGAAAAGCTACATGAAACAGAGTCGTTAGCACTGGAGCAACTTCTGCGACTTCGCGCAATTTCTGGAAATTCTGAAGCAGGAGATTTGTTATGACATTTAAAAACTTATCTTTCGTATTCATTTGCGCTGGCATTTTTTCTTTAGTTCCCGCAATGGCAGAGAAAGGTCACGACCACGACAAGCCTCATGCCGAGGATAACAAAAACTCTAAAGATAAGGGCCACGATCACTCAGAAGGGGATTCCGGAGATAAGCACGCTGAAGAAGGTCATTCCGAAAGTGATGAACACGGGCACGAGGAAAAAGAGCATGCCGGACATGAAGGAGAGAAGGAAGGCGAGCACGCAGGCGAAAGTCATTCTGAAGCTGGTCATTCCGAAGGAGACGAACACGGACATGATGAAAAAGGGCATGCCGGGCACGGCGAAGAGAAGGAAGGCGCACACGGCGATGAGAAATCGGCCAGCGTGGGGCCTGGTCTTGCAATTCTTGAAGCTCATGAAACTCGCGGCATCAAGCTCAATGAAAAGGCTGCAAAAAGATTAAGACTTGAGTTCTCTCCGGCTCGCGCAAGTAATAAAGGATTTGAGGTGCCGAGTGCATCTGTAATCGGTCAAAGGGGAGAAAATCTCCTCTACGTTAAACGTGATGACTGGTTGACGATGGTCAAAGTTGAAGTTCTTTCACGCACCAAAGACCGTGCGTTTATTAAAAGTGAAAATCTCAAGGCTGAAGAACAGGTTGTGAGCCACAACGCAGGCCTTGTTCGATTGTCTCACCTAGAAGCCTTCGGGGCTTCCGGTGATGGACATGGGCACTAAGAGAATAAGGAAATAGCAGGTTTAGTATGTTCAACAAGATTATCGAATTCTCGGTTCAAAGCCGGTACTTAGTATTTTTACTTGCCATGATTATGGCTGCGGTTGGTTGGTTTTCCTACAAAGAACTTCCGATTGATGCCGTCCCTGACATCACGAACGTTCAGGTTCAGATCAACGTTCAAGTGAGTGCTCTGAGTCCCGAGGAAATCGAACGAAACGTGACGTTCCCGCTTGAGAGTGCAATGGGCGGTATTGAAGGTGTTACAAGCTTTCGCTCCATCACTCGTTTTGGATTGTCGCAGGTAACCGTCAACTTTGTAGATGGAACCGACATCTATCGAGCTAGGCAGCTGGTGTCCGAGCGTCTCCAAAACGTAGAGCTACCTGATGAGATAAAACCAAGTTTAGGACCAGTTTCGTCGGGGCTGGGTGAAATTTACCACTATGCTGTCGAAGCCAAAAATCCAGCTACGGGCGAGGAGCGAATTCGACAGTTGATGGAGCTACGGGCTCTCCAAGATTTTGTTATTAAACCCCGACTAATGACGGTCGAAGGTCTGGCCGAAGTTAATACGATTGGCGGACACGAAAAGCAATTCTTCGTAAAACCCGATCCTCAGAAGATGGCTCAATATGGAATCCACTTTGATGAGATTGTTTCGACATTGAAAGAAAGCAATCGAAACGCAGGTGGCGGCTATGTCCAGGAAGGTGCCGAACAATTTTTGGTTCAAGGCTTAGGGATTTTCAACACCGTAGACGATATAAAAAATCTCACTTTAAAAAATCTAGAGAATTTTAAAATCGTTCGTCTAGGTGATATCGCAGAGATTGGTCCCTCCCAAGAGCTTCGAACAGGCGCTGCACTCGTGAATGGAAAGGAAGCAGTTTTAGGCACAGCCTTCATGCGTCTCGGAGAAAACAGCCGAACTGTTTCCATTCGTGTCCATGAAAGGCTGCAAGAAATTGCTAAAGGTCTTCCGAACGACGTAAAGCTCGAAACTCTTTATGATCGGTCTGAGCTCGTCAATCGCACGATTGCAACTGTTCAACACAATCTAGTTTATGGCGCGATTCTCGTATTTATAATTCTCCTTCTTCTTGTCGGAAATGCACGAGCCGCACTCATCACTGCAATGGTTATCCCGCTTTCACTTCTATTTACCTTCATCTTGATGAAGTATCGCGGTGTCTCCGGAAACCTGATGAGTCTAGGAGCCCTCGACTTTGGCATCATTATTGACGGTGCGGTCATCGTTCTAGACAACTGCGTTCGGCGTGTTAACGGACGTGCTCGCGAGGTGGGACGTAAGCTAAGCCGGGCTGAAATTGCCGATTCGGTTCGATTGGCGACAATAGAGGTTCGAGAAGCCGCTGGTTTCGGAGAATTGATTATCATTGTCGTGTTCCTGCCCATTTTTGCACTTACAGGAATCGAAGGAAAAATGTTCGGCCCAATGGCCGCAACATTTTGCTTTGCGCTCTTGGGTGCATTCATTTTGAGCTTTACGGTTGCACCAGCGCTGGCGGCGACGTTTTTGGTCGGCGATCCGAGCGATAAAAAGCCAAAACTGATGCAATGGATTGAAAAATTCTATGCACCATTTTTGGCAATGTCGCTGACGAAGCGAATGCCCGTCGTAGCCGGTGGACTCGCATCCATTTTATTGGGTGTATTTCTTTTTACTAGGCTGGGAGGCGAGTTCATTCCTCAACTCGACGAAGGTTCGATTGCCATACAGTTTGTAAGACCTGTAAATATTAGTGCTGATAATTCGGTCAAGCTCCAGGAGCTATCCGAGGATATTCTCCGAGAGTTTCCGCAAATTGATAAAACATTTTCGCGCATCGGAACTTCTGAAATTGCCACCGACCCCATGGGTCTTAATCTTGCCGATACCTATGTAGTTCTTAAACCGCAAGAGAAGTGGCCGTCTGAAGGGCCGCATTCGGAAATTCACGACAAAGAATCTCTTGAGGCGGCTTTAAAGAAAGCTTTGGAAGAAGAGCTTCCGGGGCAACGAGCACTTTTCACTCAGCCGATTCAAATGCGTTTCAATGAGCTATTGGAGGGCACTCGCGCTGATTTGTCGATCAAGCTCTACGGTGAAGACCTCGACAAACTCGATGATCTTTCGGCGCAGCTCGCCGCCATAGTTCGAAGCGTTCCCGGTTCGGGCGATGTTGAGCAGGATACGAAAGGTAAATCGCCACTCTTAAGCATCGAGCCTCGCATGGAAACTTTGGCCCGCGTGGGTGGAACAAAGACACAAGTAATGGATACCATCAATGCTGGGGTCGGCGGTGAGGAAGCCGGAGTTCTTTTTGAGGGAGTTCGTCGTTACCCCATAGTAGTTCGACTGCGTGAAGAAGATCGTTCTGATCTGAAGACTTTAAAATCGCTTCCAGTTGGTGTGAGCAGCAACTTTACGGTTCCGCTTGGTGAACTTGCCAATGTGAAATTTACCGAGGCTTTTGGAGCCATTACTCGCGAGAACGGAAAACGGAGAGCGGCAGTTCTTGTTAATCCAACAGAGCGAGATATGCGCACCTTTGTTGAGTCAGCTCAAGCAAAAGTAGAGAAGGAGCTAAAGCTTCCCCCTGGGTATTATGTCGAATGGGGAGGAAATTTTAAAAATCTCGAACGTGCTTCGGAACGCTTTGCGATTTTGGTTCCACTAGCTTTGCTTCTGGTCCTCATGATGATTTATGCGGCTTTCAAAGACCCCGTGGAAACGGCACTTGTATTTCTCTGTGTTCCCATGGCCCTTGTCGGCGGCGTGCTTGGCCTAATGTTTTATGGTTTACCCTTCAGTATCTCGGCTGGAGTCGGATTCGTGGCCCTTGCGGGGATAGCCGTCTTAAATGGGGTCGTCCTAGTAAGTTACTTTAATCAGCTACGGGTCAAAGGGGTTACGGGGCGGGAGCTTGTAGAAAAAGGCACTCTGGTACGCCTAAGAGCCGTTTTAATGACCGCTTTGGCCGATATCTTTGGGTTTTTGCCCATGCTCTTATCGACAGGCGCTGGGGCCGAGGTTCAAAGACCACTGGCTGCTGTGGTGGTAGGCGGGATCATTTCCGCTACTTTCTTAACGTTAATTATGTTGCCAGTCCTATTCAATTTGTTCGAAAAGTACCTGGGCGAACCAGTGGTTACGCCGGGGCATTGATCATGAAAATGCGTGAATCCAATACGGAGGTATTTGTGTTTAAAAGTAAGAAAAATTGGCTTTTCCTGCCAGCTGCTATTTTTGTACTTGGCGCATGTAGTAAGGGCGGAGACGAGCGACTCAAAGAACGGGCGGATATCGAATCTCGTAAGGCCGCGGAGAACTCGGTCCTATCTGAGAACGAAAATCTCGCAACCCGAGCACAAAAAAATGAAGCACGCCTTGCTCATCGGCAGAAATTTTTTACAGCCGTTAAGGGTTTCTATGAAGGAAGTTTTATCCTGGCCGGAGAAAAGCATCGCATCCGTATCACGCTGACGCCAAGCGTTTTTCCTCTTCCCGATGGGGGCACTCGTCATCCGGATGAAGTTACTCGCGATCTTGAAAAACTTGATTTTCGTATTCAGGTGCAACAATGGCTAGAGGGATCACCTATTTCTGGAGGTGGCTGTTCAGTCGAAGGCCTAAATCCTGATTTGAAGAACGGAAATCTACAACTCATATCTGGTGCTTGTGGCAGTTTGTTCCTGGCAATCACTGATAAGAGTCTTCTGGAATCTGCCACTCCACGAGAACAATACGCGGAGTCGATCGACATCTTGGCTCCAAAACTTGTCGCGAAAATCTTTGATGGTGAGATCACCTCAATTCCCGCTATCTCGGGATTTACTCTATCAAATGCTAATGCCGAAACGGTTTACTTCATCGCAGAACGAGTGGAGCGACCATGAGACTCTTAATTCTTTCAGTTTTTATAGCAAGCGCGGGATACGCACAAAGCGGAGAAACCGTAAAACTCGATATTAACGAAGTTGTGAACATCGTAAGCGAGAGAAACTATGAAGTTCTCGAAGAGGCTCTAAAGACCTATCAAGCGAAGGAATCGATCAAAGTTGCTCGGGCAGGTTTGCTACCGAGTCTCAATATTTGGAAGGCAGCATCGGCGGTGATCGATCCAGCTGCACTTTATGGAATGATTCGCGACATTGTTCCTTTTTTAGTTCCCTCAAATTGGTTTCGGTTAAAGCAAAATAAACAACTCTACCTGGTCAAGAATGAAGGCTATCGAGCGCTTTGGGCGAACCAAGTCATGACCGCAAAAGGACTTTACTACCAAGCGCTTCTTGATCGAAGCCTCCTTGCAACAATCAACGAAGTGCTCGAAAAAGTTGCTGAGCTTGAAACGATGATTACCACTCGTGAACGACTTGGGTATCTACCTGCGGGGTCCTCTTTAGTCATAAAAGATAAACGAAAGGTGTTGGAGTCTGACCGAATGGAGATGGCCCTCCTTGTGCGTAAAGACGAGCGAAAACTCACCATGAGCTTAGGTTTAGATGCAAGCACCCAACTAGACTTGACGTCGGTTTCTCCGCTTCCCGATGATATTTTTCAGCCTATTGACTCCGACCTTTTTGAATTTCGTATGCTCGATGTGTCCCCCGAATATAGACAGTACGATCACTTGTTAAAAGTCGTGCCTTCCATCAAAAAAGAAATTTACTATGGATTTTTAGGCGCATCTTCCTCGAGCCGGGGAACGGCAGGCGGGATTTTTGATGATCTTCCAGAGAGCGATGGGTTGGGCTTTGGACTTGGGCCTCAAGTTCGGATTGTTTCAACTCAGGCCCCTATTTTTGAGAAACAAAGGCAAGCAGTAGAGCAGATTCTAAAGCGAAATCTTCAAGATCTCGTTGATGAATGGAATGCTGACCTAACAAGAAAAGATAACTTCGAACAGAGACTCAAGGATATCAACGAAGAATGGCGCCTCGTTAAGAGTCGCCTAAATCTTGGCAAGGAGACAAATCTCCTAGAGATTACCAACATCCTTGAGCGCATGATGGGCGTAAAAGCTGCTCAGAGTGCTATTCGAACCCGGTTCTACCAGTCTAAAGATCGCTTAGATCGTATGCTCTTTGCTGGCGACTACACTAAAGAACCCGCCAACATTGAGGAAATCAGGAACGGAATGGTGCAGCGATGAAAAAACTATTTCTCGCATTGAGCGCAGTAATGTTAGGCACGGGGTGCAAAGATTTTTCTATCGAAGAATGGACCAAGGAAACTCGTATTCTAAGGGCAGAGGTTGAAAGCCTGCCCGAAGTTTCGAGATTAAATAGCGCAGAGTACGCGCTCACAAAAAACTATTTTTCGAGGATTAGTGATCTGGCTCTGCAACTCACAGAGAATCCAAAGCAAGCGGAGCGGTTGGACTCAAATCTTCGCAAGAAAAATCTTGATGAAGTATGTGAAGACCTTTTTCTGAGAGAAGAGAGCTGGAAGCTTCTTATGAAAAAGTGCACGTCTGGCAGGTTTTTCGTCTGTTCCGAAGAACTCAGAGTCTACCCGGATTTAATCAAGGCGATTCGAATGAAGCTCAGTCCGGCACTGCAAAACACGTTTAATAACTCAGATTCCTGTCCAAGGAATTTTTAGGAGGCACACATCATGAAACACTTAAAAAAAATCGTCCTCACAACACTGTTTGTTTCTCCCTTCGCTTTTGCGGATGACAACATCGTAGTCAAAATTGATGACCTAACGAATGTTAACGGAGCCTCCGCAATGGAAGCTTGTGGAACAGCTAAGCATAAGGATGGCATTCGGCCGCTTTGGGTGACTGTAAAACACGACCAGTCTGAGTATTCCACGCTCACTTCACCTTCGGATAACTTTTGTGTTTTGATCAAGCGCTGGACCTTTAACGGGTCGACCAACGCTACCGCTCAGGTTCTGCCCACCCAGCAGCCGCAGTCTAAGTAATATTTTCGCACTCAACAAAAGCAAATGGAGATCTTGATCAGGTAAGTATGACATCCCACACACCCTCGATTTGGAAAGATCGAGAATTTTTGTTTCTTTTTCTGTCTTCACTTGCTGCATTTATTGTTGAAAGTCTCGACTGGTTTGGTTTCGAGGCCAAAATGCTTTGGTTTGCCGTTCTGTCTGGAATTTTTTGTTTGGTTGTTGGGCAGAAAGTCCTTCTTAAAGGCATTAAGGCTATTTTTTCAGCCAATTTTTCCAGCATCAGTCTCCTCGTCACCATCGCAATGGTAGGCGCTTTTTTTCTTCGTGAGTACACCGAAGCAGCCGTCGTCATTTCCCTTTTTGCACTTGGCGAAAAGCTGGAGGATTTTGGTATCTCCTCAAGTAAAGCTGCCTTGAAGATGTTGGCCGAAAAAACCCCGAAGCAAATAGATATTATTGGGCGCGGATTGATTCCCATTGAAGATGTCAAAATTGATGAGGTCATGATTGTGAAGGCGGGCTCAGTTTTGGGCTTAGATGGAGTTGTTTTAAAGGGTAGCGGTCTTATAGACGAATCTTCCTTGACTGGAGAGCCACTGCCCAAGGCAAGGCAAGAAAATGCTTCAGTGTTTTCGGGAACGCTCCTAACTAATGGCTACCTTGAGGTCAGAGTTACCAAAACCTCTAAGGATTCTACTTTGGCCCGAATCATAGAGATGACGTCAAAAGCTACGAGTGAAAAAGCGGTCTTTCAGCGTTTCATTGAAAGATTTGCAAAATTCTACACTCCCTCAGTTCTTGTTGGGGCCTTGCTGATCTTTTTGATCCCTGTTTTCGTTTTGAGCCAAGATATGGCGCATTGGTTGGAACAAGCTCTTACGATTCTTGTCATTTCGTGTCCCTGTGCGCTGGTAATTTCGACTCCGATTTCAATCTTTGCCGCTGTTGGGAATGCTGCCTCCCAAGGCGTGCTAATCAAGGGTGGTCGTTATCTGGAAACACTTTCAAAAATTGATACGATCGCCATGGATAAAACCCGTACCATTACATTGGGGAAGCCTACGGTCACGGACGTTATTGCGCTGAATTCACTGACCGATGCAGAGGTTCTTGCGTGTGCCGCTGGAATTGAGGCGCTGTCTGAGCATCCGCTGGCGGTCAGTATTGTCGAGGATGCAAAAAGGCGAAACCTTTCTCCGCACTCAGCTGGTCACTATGAAACGATTCTTGGCAAAGGCGCTAAGGCTGAATGCTATGTCTGCCAAGATAAGGAACATTTTATCGGTAGTCGAAGTCTCGCCGTAGAGAAGCTAACTCTCCCGCCGAATGTAGAGGCGGAGCTTTCGCGCCTCTCGGCTGAAGGAAAGACAAACGTTCTCATTTGGACCGCTCAATCAATCGAGGGGATTGTAAGCTTACTGGATCAAACAAAGCCGGAGGCGCTTGAGAGCTTGAATCGCCTTCGCGCCTTCGGTGTCAACGTCATCATGCTAACGGGCGACTCCGCTGAAGCTGCGCGAGCTATTGCTAAAGAAGTTGGAATTGATGAGTTTCATGCCGGACTACTTCCCCAGGACAAGGCTCGATTGGTAAAACAATGGGTATCGGACGGGAAGGTTGTTGCAATGATAGGTGACGGTGTGAATGATGCTCCGGCACTGGCATCAGCAAGCGTTGGGATTGCAATGGGCGCTGCTGGTAGCGATGTTGCGATTGAAACTGCGCATGTAGCACTTATGAATGACCGACTTGATCTCCTACCTTTTTTGGTCGGGTTGGCGCGGACTACTTGGAAGACCATTCGCTTCAATGCCATATTAGCCGTTGTCGTGAAGCTTACGGTTTTGGGCCTTGCGGTAGTTGGTCGCGCTTCTCTAACGTTGGCAATTTTCTCTGACGTACTACTGTTGATTTTTGTCGTATTTTTTAGCTTGCGTCTGCTCAAATGGCGAAGCGTTGGAGCGACTGTATGATCCAGCGGCCCTACGTTTTTTTTGCATGGTTTGTCTCGTTGGTCGCGATGTTTGGAAGTCTTTTTTTTAGCGAAGTCATGAAGCTTCCGCCGTGTGTACTCTGCTGGTACCAGCGGATACTGATGTATCCGCTAGTTTTGATTTTAGCAGTTGGGTGGCTTTTAAAAGATAGAAATTTATTTTGGTATGCTTTTCCGCTCGCCATTGGTGGGTGGCTCATTTCGATCTACCACAATCTTCTTTATTACGGTGTAATTGCAGACTCAATAATTCCGTGCACGGAAGGAATTTCGTGCACGAGTCGTCAAATAGAATGGTTTGGATTTCTAACGATTCCGCTGATGTCTCACGCGGCATTTAAATTAATTGGCATTCTGCTTCTTATTGAACGGCGCAAAGGAAGGTCTTCTGCATGAAAAATAAAAGAAACATATTTATTTTGATCGCCACAATCTTCGTGGTTTGGGCCGTGTTTGGTTTAGTTACCCATTTTTACGAGTCTAAAAAAGCTGCTGAGGAAAGCCCTTCGGTGGAAGCTGACAAATCGCGACTCATTCGTGATGATTCCTGGAGCCAAGGTCCCAGTGTTGCAAAAGTCACAGTGGTTGAATTTCTAGATCCTGAATGCGAATCATGTGCTGCGATGTATCCCATCGTTAAAGACGTTTTGGCGGGCTTCGGCGGCAAAGTGCGTCTCGTCACGCGCTACATGCCTTTTCATGGGAATTCTGTTTACGCGGCCACGGCCCTGGAGGCTGCTGGCCGCCAGAATAAGTATTGGGAAGCCCTCGCATTGTTATTTGAGAAACAAGCTGAATGGGCGTCTCATCATGCGCCACGTCCAGACCTCATACCGAACTATATGAAGTCGCTCGGCATTGATATGAAGCAATTTGAAGTAGATCTAAAGGACCCCAAATTCAAAGAAAAGATTGATCGAGACAAGGCCGATGGAATGGCTCTGGGCGTTCGAGCTACACCGACATTTTTTATCAATGGTCAGGTTCTCTCCGAGCTTGGATACGACGCGTTCAAGAATCGCATCGATGAAGAGCTTGGAAAATAGGTATTTTCTGAAGCTAAATAAATTTTCTTAACTTATGTGTTGGATATTCCGATAGCTCCTTAGTCAGGGGTTTGACGAAAAAATTGAACTCCTGATCGGGCAACTTTATGGGATATGGTAAAATGGATTATATGCGTTTCGGATCACTACTTCGGAGAATGCTCCTAGCTGTTGTTGCCGTTTCGTGTTTTCAGTTTGGTAGCAGCTCTTTTGAAAATCGCAAAAAAGTTAGTGCCGGCAGCTCCTTCCTTGTTAGTGCCGATGATTCTTGTAACCATTCTGAGACGAATTCTACGTCTGATCAATCCGGCGCCCATTGTCTTTTGGGCCACCACTGCTCGTCGGTTCATTGTCTGCATTTAGTGATGCAAGGAATTGAAATCGAACCGATGATGCCTCGCCAGACTCATTATTTTTATTCGCGCGGAGTCTTCGTAGAGTCACCGATTCTTGAAGGACCGCTTCGTCCTCCGGCGGCCTGAGTCTAAATCCGTTCCTGAACCTTTTTATTACGATTTAGTCAGGCGAAAGTTTATCGCCGAGGAGAATTCATATGTTAACTTTTAAAAATTCATTCACGATCCTTATTCTAACACTCTCAGGAGCTTCCTTTGCTTATGCTGGTGAATCCGACGTGCCGTCTGCTTCTAGCAATAAGAAGATTGTGCGCTGGGTGGGAGAGATCAAGGATGACAATGTCGAGCTGGATCATACGACGAAACACCAGCACGACTTAGAATTTACAAATGAGGAAACTGGAAAGTCCTACGATATTGTCAGTAGCGATGCGCTTGTGAAGCTTCACTGCGAAACCGGAAAGAATTACCTTGTTGAAATCGAAGCCGAGCTTACGCCGCGAGTTTTGTTTTGGGGAAATAATCTGAATATAACAAAATTCAAGGTTCTGAAGGAAACGAGCCGAACTATCGCTCATCATGAACCCGTAGAGCGCAGTAGGCCCATTGGACTTAGAAGCAGACACTAGTTACGAACAGGGCGTGGTCTGTGTTTGGACCACGCCCGATATTCCGGATCGTCTACCGAGACATCGGAAGCAGCGGAGCCTTCGGCCACTTGGAGGCTTGCGAGTCCCGAATCAGTTCAAGCTGTGCGACGCGGACAGCGGCCAAAATCTTCGGAAGCTGCCCCGTGCTGGCGGCGGCGATGGCGAGAGCTACGGCCCATGCAGTTAGTTTTTCGATGCCCATGTAATGATCTCCTCAATACGGTTTAGGTCAGTTTTATGGTGTTGGATGACGGATTGAATGGATGCGTACTGCCAAGCCTTGCCCTTTCGAGGCTTGATTCCTTGGCTGTTGAGTTGAATGGCGATGGCGTGAAAGGTCTTGCCTGATCGCCAGAGATTTATGATTTGACGGAGCGTCTCGATCTCCTTGGCGTCCACGACGAGCTTGCCGCGCAGGCGGGCGAAGCCGTAAGGAGTGTTCCCGACGCTGGAACGCGGTGGCTTTGAGGGGCCCCGATGGTAGTCTGCGTTTGAAGGCCGGAGTGTAACTCCAGCCTGTTTGAGAGTGTTTAGAATAGTAGTTTTGGCGAGGCCGAGTTCTTTAGAAATTTCACGAAGAGAGCGTCCAAACTCGTAAAGTTCAGTCACTTTTTCGGAAATTCCCTGTTTTGATAAGCAAAGAAGCTGAATTATATCTGGTGCTTGTAGATGTTCGTCAGTTGCCTCATTACGGCAACCAATTGCTCATATAAAAGGCCTGTCGTTTAACCACGATAGGCCTTTTTTTATGCCCTTTTTTTTATGCATTTTTTAGTCGGCATTCTTCAGATCCAAAAAAATCGAGCGTCAATTCTCTGCTGAAGATTAGGCTTCGAAGACGGGTAAAATCGAGGGCTAGATGAAGTCTTTTCCCAATCAACCCTTTGTTTTGTCTTTTTTCACAATCGGTATTTTTTCTGCTGGCTCAGCCTTATCGGCCTCGCGTCCAACTGTGACTCACACCGTTTCTCCGCCATCAACTGCGCGACCTAAATCTACGGCTCCTGCAGCTCCCGTCACTCCGAAAAATGGCAAGGGTTGTGCGGATTTGATCGATCAACATTGCTCAGATTTGTTCAAAACGTCCACCGACCCAAAAGATCCTCGTCCCGGTAATCGCGAATTCACCATTGCTGGAGAAAAGGCTTCTTTGAAATTTGGCGACAGCGAAAAAGGCATCAGTCTGGGGTTGATAAGTTTCATTGATCGAAAGCTTGAGGCCAGAAACAATCCGCCGCCAGACTTTCACGCGGCTCTTGAAAAAGAAGGCTATTACACGGATCTGCAAAAATTAAAAAACGAAGCCAATCTCGTTCCCCGAAGCATTCAAAATTTAAATGCTTTCAGCAAAATGGTTTCAAAAATCGGCGAAAAACACAACGATGCTTTGGAAAATGCCAGCATCCAAAGAGTCGAAAGCAAATTCCCGGGTTACTCGACCAAAGAAAATCCCACGGTCGAGGAAGAGTTTTTCTTCAGTGATGCCAAAGAATCCATCGTCAAGGATAGTTCTGAGAATTTGTGGAAGGGCACTGAGAAGTGGGCGAACGTTGAAAAACAATTCAATGAAATGCAACTCAATTTCGTCGAGTACTTAAAAGAGCGAAAAACCCTGAGCCCGGCACTGAAGAAAGCTTGGATTGAAAAAATTCGATCGGTGAAATTAGTTTATCCCGACAATTTAGATGGCTCTTCTTGCGCCAGCACCGACGCCAATGCATTTTATCGCCCGGACCATAACACCTTCACGGTTTGCGCTGGATTCTTTAATGCGACTGACGACTTCCGTGTGGTCATAGCCCATGAATTAGGTCATGCGATTGATCCTTTAACTCAACAGCTGGATCAAGAGCGCAAAACATCGGGCAGCAAAGCGATGATTGCTTTGCGCGAAGAGGTTTGCAACAATGCGCCGCTGGCGACTTGTCCAAAATCTTTTCTTAAGTTCAATCACGTCAACACTTTGAATCCGATGTTGGCCGAGTTGAAATTTCCGGAGCGCGCCCCGGAATCTTTCTATCAATGCTTGCGCTACAATAAAAAATTAAAACCCTTTTCGGATTTGTCGCCACGCTACACTGCGGAGAACCTTGACCGCGACACTCGTGCCGACATGGCCGATAAAAATTTATTCTTGACCCTGACTCAGCCTGAAATCATCAATGAGAATGGCCGCAAAGAAAAAAATCCCTATTATTTAAATCCCTGTGGCAAAAAATCCGTCAAAGCCAATGAGGTCTCAATCGACAGCGAAGATGAAGTGATTTTTGTGGCTGCCTATTTGTGCTCAAGTGAAAAAAATCCAGTCAAGCGATTGGAAGCTGCGGAAAAAGTTTACAAAGACATTTCGGTTAAAATTTACGAGAAAAAAATGCAAGTCGGCCAATCCTATTCGGGCTATCCCGCTTTGATTGGCGGCGGTTATGCGGAAAACGTGGGCGAGCGCTTTGCTGATTCATTGGCCTCGGGCGTTTATGCGCGCTGGCTCAAGCAGACTCACAAAGACAGTTTAGAAGATCGTCGCAAGCAATCATTGCTTGGTTTGTCTTTCTTCTGCGACCGACCCTCGATCAACCAAGCCTTTCCCGATGAATCCCAATGGCAGAAAAAACGCTCCTATGAACCTCATTCAAGTGGCCGCGAAAGACTTTTGGAATTTCTGCGCAGTGATTTGCGGGAAAGCTTGGCCTGTGACAAAGACTTTGTCCGCGAGGAGTGCTCGTTGTGAAAAATCCTGCAAGCAATTTAATGAAAAGTATGGACAAATATTTAACGCTTCTGACTCTGATTTTTGTCATGGGAAGTTTGGAAGCCAAGGCTGTTAGCAATTCTCAGTCTAAAGGTTCCAGCGAAATACAGGTGAAGATTCTTCGGCGCATCGGCCCCGACAATTTCGCAGATGTGAATCAATTTAAGATCAGCGAAGAGTCCGGCGTTCGTTATTGCGGAAATGATTACGTTCCCAAACACGCGGTAAGTTTGCCATGGCTCAAGGATTTACGAAAACCGGCTGGGGCGATGAAGGGTTCTGAAAATCCGCCGAGAAGCTGTCGCAGCGTTTTAAAGTGGGACAGTGTGAATTATTGCTTGGATATGCATCGAAAGAAAACTCAGATTTACGATCTGGCGCGACGTTGCACGGAATTTTGATGAGATTTTATTTTTCAGCTTAAAATTTCGTCCCGACCCAGCCGAAAATCAGGGTGCTTGTTTAAGCCCCTTCAATGATCGCGGCGACACCCATGCCCCCAGCGGTACAAATGCTGATGAGCCCAAGCTCTCCGCGGTGTCCCTTTAAAAGTTTGGCAAGGGTTCCGGTGATTCTGGCGCCGGTCGCAGAAAAGGGATGGCCCAACGCCAAGCTACTTCCGACCACATTGGTTTTTTCGATCGGAATTTTTCCGAGAGCTTGGGATAGTCCCAATTTTTCTCGGCAGTATTTTTGGTCTTCCCAAGCCTTAAGCGTGCAATCGACTTGAGCGGCAAAGGCTTCATGAATTTCAAAGTGCTTGAAATCATCAAAGCTAAGCGAATGCATCTTTAATAATTCTGCCACTGCATAAGTCGGAGCCATCAAAAGACCTTCATGGCCTTTGACGAAATCAACCGCCCAAACTCGGGCGTCGACAAAATATCCCAAGATCGGAAGCTGATGCTTCGAGGCGTAGTCTTCGGAGGCTAAAAACACCGCGGCGGCTCCATCAGTGAGTGCCGTGCTATTGCCGGCGGTGAGGGTGCCTTTTTCGGATTTTTCAAAAGCTGTCTTGAGCTTGGCTAATTTTTCCAGGGTGGTGTCGGCTCGTAAAATCGAATCTTGTTTGCGGCCCCCAAATTCTAAAACCAAATCGTCGTAGAAATGCTCGGCATAAGCTTTGCTCGCGTTTTGGTGGCTGCGAAAAGCAATTTGATCTTGGGCTTGGCGGCTTGATTGCCATTCTTGGGCCATTAACTCGCAGTGCTGGCCCATTGATAGTCCCGTTCTTTTTTCGATGACGCGGGGGAGTGTGGGCGCAAAATCAGCTGGGCGTAATTTACTGAGAGAGCGCAAGGCGGAGCCGCTAAATCCCGATTTGTAAAAAGATTTAAAAACATCAGCCAAAGGTTTGGAAAAAAGCAGTGGCAAATTAGAATTGGTGTCGACCCCGGCGCCGATCCCGCTTTCAATTTGACCGAGCGCGATTTTGTTGGCAACGGCGATGACCGCCTCTAATCCGCTACCGCAGGCTCGCTCTAAGTCTAATCCCGGAGTGTGGGGATCCAGTGGGGTGCCTAGCACGCAGTCACGGGCCAGGCCTCTTTCAGACGGCGATTTTAAAAGCGCACCGACCGCTACTTCACCTAGGCGTTGACCTTCTAGTTTCAGGTCGCGCACTAAAGCGTTGAGAGCGGGGGTTAAAAGCTCGGCCAAAGCCAAGCCTTCGTAGTGAGTGCCGCTTTTAACAAATGGAATTCGTTTAGAAGCCACTATGGCCACTCGGCGACGGGGATTCAGGGTGATTTTATTTTGGCTTTTATTAGGGTTCATAAACTGTCCTTTTCTAGAAATTCTAAAATTTCCGTGATGACTTTTTCGTCTCGCAAGATTCGGCGGTGGCCCAAGCCTGAATAGAGTTTGCTTCGGGCTTGGGGAAAGGCCTTGGTCAATCGCTGAAAATGGCGAGGCGAAACGTCTCGGTCTTTTTCGTCGTGAATAATCAGCGCGTCCGGAAAGTTTTTCAAAGTCCACTTTTCAACGTCGAAATTTTCCATAGGCTCGCCAATGGTTTTTTCGAGCGAAGATTTCAGTGCCCGGAAAGTGGGCTTGCGTAAATTTAATTTTTGCTTCAATGTTTCCAAGACCGGCGCCCATTCAGAGGGCGAGGCAATTAAAATAGATTTAGAAAATTGAAGGCCATTTTCGGTAGCCAACATCAGCGCTGCGCCCCCCATCGAATGGGCCACGATTGCGTGCAACGGCCCCAACTCTTTTGCGTCCTGGGTGAGGGCTCGCGCAAAGTCTGGCAAATGAGTTTGGCTTCCGGGTGAATCGCCATGAGCCGGTCCATCCCAAGCAATCACTTGAAAACCTGCCGCCAACATTGGATCAATGAAGGAACCAAGCTGAGTGCCGCGCCCCTCCCATCCATGGACCAGAAGAATTTTTTGAGCCGAATGACCCCAGGTCCAAGCCTTGCGCCCAGAGCTCAGACTGATTTCTTGCGAGCGGTCGAGCAATTCATTTTCCCAATCCGGACGCGGATAGCGTTTGGGAGTTAAAAAAACTCGCGCGATGTATTCGCCCGTTTGCTTGGGTGAAATCCATCCAGCCAATTTAAGCAGCGAAAGTTGCAGAGAGGGTCTGCTAGTCATGTTTTTCACAAGTCGGTCCTTTCAAAAGTGATTCGATCGATTTGCTTGAAAAGTTGTCGCAAGAATTTTTCAGAATCCACATTGGCTCGCGCTAACTGCAATCCACCTTGAATGCTTGAGCCAATCAAAAGCACATGGCCGCTGATCTCGCTGCTTTTCAAGGGGCTTGCTTTAAGCGCAATGGCTTCTTCTAATAATTTTGTCAGCCAGCGGTGGTGCAGTTTTAAAAGTTCTTGTAGTTCACCCTGGATGCTTTTTGAAAAATTATTCCAATCTAAAAGTAGTGATCCCCCGGGACAGACATTTTTTCCATTTTTAGAAAGCGCGGAAAACATTTCAAAATAAGCCTGCAATTTTTGGCGGTGGTTCATCGAACGACTGTCGATTTCGTCGGCCCAGGCTTGCAGGCGCACGCGATAATCAACAATCATCATGCGGGCTAATTCTTCTTTGCTTTTAAAGTAGTGATGCACGCTGGCTTTGCGAATGCCGACGGAGTCCGCCAAATCTTGAAAGCTAAAAAACTGATAGCCGCGCTCTTGGAGCAGCAGCTGTGCTTTATGAATGATTTTTTTGCCGGTTGATCCCAATTCGAGTGTCATGGGATCATGATAACATACCTACCTACCAGTAGGTAGGTTAATTTTTTAAGTAGTCGTAATCCTTTGAATAACTCATTTGCTCGCTTCGGGTGCAATGCTTTGCTTCCAAGGCAATCCATTGAGCAAAAATTCCTTAACCACCGCTTGGCCATTGCTACTCACCGAAACAATGATGCTGCCTTGTCCTTGTCGAATGGCGGTGTCGAGCTGGGGAGCCTCAAGCTCGGGAACATAAAAACGTTCGATGTTGGCTTCAAAGCTTCCGCGCTCATTACAGCGGCCTTTGATAAAGGCCGAGCAAGTTGGATTTTCTCCCATCGATAGAATGCGCGTGGGTTCCAAGCAAACATAGGCCGGAGAATGAGCATCGCATTGATTTTGTGAAGTTTGATAATCGACTCGATAAACTAAATAGTGTCCCGACAATAAATCTCGAGGATCATATCCGCTGACTGGAAAGGTGAATTCGCGGCCGCCGCTTCGAATGCTTTGCTTGAAAACCGCCAAACAAATTAAACTGAACAGAGGCAGAAATAAAAATAGCACGACGGTTTTTTGATTTTTGATCATCGAAACATTCCTTCTGCCCAGCTATTGATAGCCCGACGATATTTATTCCACATCATGACTGCAGCAATGATGATGATTCCTGAAAGGATCAACCCAAATCCACTGGCCGCCAATCCGCCCAGCGCTTGAAAATAGATCGATAAAAATCGAATCCCGATGAGAGTTAGCAGAATTTGAAAACTGCCCGTTTGATTGCGAGCGGCGCAAAAGAGCGCGGCAAAAACCAAAGTTAAAATCGTTAGCCCAGCTTTAGCAAAGAGTAGATGATCTCCGCGTTCAAGCCCAAGAAAAGCCGCGGCCACAAAAGAACCGAGTGCTCCGAGTAAAAGCAATCGCTGAGTTTTCGGATAATTTCTATTAACCAATATGGCAAATCCAAGCGCTAAGGCCAATCCCGCAAAAATATTCATCGAAGAGCTGTTACCCGCGCGACGGCTGAATTCATGGATCAATCCAATTTCGATAAGCAAAAGATAAAATAAAAAAGAAAGCAAAGTCAGACTTTGAAAAACTCGGGTGATTGGTTTCTCGTCGACCAAACGACGAAAAATCACGGTCAACCAAGCCGCGATTAATGGTTCGCTTAATAAAATTCCGGCTGAATCGCGTTTGTCTAAAATCATTTCAAGCCGCGAAGTGTCGACTAAAACAAAAAGTGCGTAAGTGATGCTTCCTAAAAGTGCGCTGCCCCAAAGCGACGAGATGATTCTTCGGTCGCTTAAGTGGGGAAGTCCCGCAGTGATCAAGCACCAAAAAAGCAAAGCCTGAAAAAGTTCTCCGCCTGAATGATAAATTTGCGAAATCAAGCCGATGCTGGCCAAAGCTCCAAGAGCAAGAGCTAGTAACAGCGCTTCAAATTTTACAGTTTGTTGTTTTTGCCGCGCTTGAAAAGCGCGGTAGCTTATGAAAAACAGCGCACCGAAATCGATGGCTAATTTTGCAACACTTGGTAATTCGAGCCAGCCTTCAATGATCACTGATAAATTAGCTGATATCAGCGAGATGATTCCGATGCTGATGACTAAAATTCCGAGCGCTAGAAATCCCCATACCACCCACGGTTTGCCACTCTGGCCATTTTCATGATCGAGTATTTGCTTGGCTTGAGCTGGATTGATGAAACCAAGCTTGACCCATTGAGTGGTTTTTTTTGAAAATTTAGTCATTCAAAGCCCCTTAAACCTCGTTTATTGGATTGTCTTAATTGTAATTGCAAGCTGGGGATGGTCAATGCTTGCAGGTGATTGAATTTCTGAACACTTTCAACGAATTCCAAGGATTTCACTAACCTTTCTATACATACACGATGTCTATGTATCAGAGGAACGAAACCTATGGCTAAGACCTTGAAGTTACAGGTGTTGAAGTTACAGATAAAGAAGCTGAGTTTAGTAGTAGCCTTTGGCTTTCTCAGTGGATGTGGCCGAACCGGATTTCAAATCGCCAATCCCGATAGAGTGGAACAAGAGGCCGATCCGGTCATCGTTTATGCCGATCCCAATTTAATTGCCATTGAATCCGCGAGTGGCACGGCATGCCCCACCGGCGGCACTGATTTTATTTCTTATTTAGATGCTAATCAAAATGGACTTTTCGACAGCGGAGAAATCGAGCGCGGTCGCACAACCGTTTGCAACGGAGCCAATGGAACAAATGGCGCCAATGGCTCGGACGGCAGCAATGGTACTAATGGAAGCAACGGCACTAACGGATACGGTGCCGGAATTTTAATTTCCGGCGCTTCCAATTTGGCTTGTCCTGCGGGTGGTTCAACGATCACCACTTACGTGGATCGCAATAACAATTCGATTCAAGAAATTGATGAAGCAAGCACTTCTTTTTCCACCCTTTGCAACGGCAGCAATGGAAGTAACGGCACCGATGGCTCCGATGGCGCAAACGGAGCCGATGGAGTTGCGGGACAATCGGCAACTTTGACGGTGACTTTGGCGAGCAGCACTCAATGTTCATCGGGAGGCGTGGTTTACACCAGCAACTCGGGTGGGCAATTGGTGCCCGACATCAATGTGATCTGTAATGGCGTGGATGGAAGCAACGGCACAAATGGAGCTAATGGAAGCAATGGCACTGACGGTGCCAATGGCCAAGACGCAGAATTTTTTATGGGCGCGGTTGGTCCTGCGGTTGCCGGCAAACAATACTCAGCCTGTCATCACGACTACTTATTTTTTCCAGACTCAAGTGGCGGCAATCGGGGTTGGCTGACTTTCCGTCATCAACGAAATGGCAGCGCCGATCAAGGCATCGGCTCCACAGGCTTTCAAGTTTGGAACGTCGACATCGCTAATTTTGGCTTGGCCTCGGAAGTTGGCGGAGTCACTTATTGCAATTTGACCTGGAACCAGGCGACCCGAGTTTTAACTTACACCGTCGTTGATTCTAGCGACGGTTTACAGGGAAGTTCTGGTTCGGTTCAGCTCTAACATTTTTATCTAGTTTTTTTGTCTAGGTTTTATATCTAACGCTTTTGCTTCGCTTTAGCTGGTGACTTCGCAGGTTTGGCCGACAACTTTTTCAAAGCCTCGCTAATTTTTCGTGCTTCTAATTCTTTAGCCGCTTCGATTTTTTGCTGGGCCTTGAGGGCTTCCTCGGCAGCCTTGGTATCGTCGGCGCGAACTTGGTCTTTGAATTCTTTGGGCGCACGGCCAAAGGATTGGTAGGCATCACCTTTCACAGTGAACATCACTCCGTAAATTTTAACTTGCTGAGCGGCTTCAGGAAGTTTTTTCTCGAAGAAATATCGCAAATCTAAATACAATTCCGGAGCGCTGCTTTTAATCGCCACCAAATCCAAATTAGCGATCGATTGATATTTGTTAGCGGCCACAATGTTAAAGGCCACGTCGATTCGAGCGTGCTCGGTTGGGTATTGGACTTTGAAGGCCTCGCGCATTTCTTCAATCGCAGCTTTTTGATAAGCCACTTTCAGCAAGTATTCAGATCCCGATGCAAAAAGTGCAGAGACCCCATAATTGCGACGAACTTGTAAAAGCTTGTCGATCACTTGAGCTTGATCTTTTTGAAACGCAGGATCAGCCAAAAAATTATAATCAGGATCCATTCGATATTTTTCGCGATAGCGGCTTAAGTGTGAATCGATGATTGCGTAAATGGCTGGGTTTTCGATGTCCCAGACTTTCCCCGATATCTTCACTTGTTTTCGAATCACCGAATTTCCCGAACCATCGGTGTCGAAATATTTAGCGACCATCAAGTTGACGTGATCCGAGATCATGGCTTGGCCATAATTGATGCTGGGATTTTCAGTGATCGGTGCCACCACGTTGTTAAGTTGCAGCAAAATCACACCAGTCAAGCTGGTGGTCACGGCTCCCAATGCTAGTAATTTTTTATGTCGATCGAACATTTGCTTCACACGAGCCACATAGGAAAGTTGCTCGTTGCTTTCGAGCTCGGGCAAACCTCGATCTTTGTTTACGCTCGAGGGTGCAACAACGGGAACGATGGCGCCGCTGTTTCCTGGGATCAAGCTGCCGCCTGTTGAATTAGAATTTCCAAACTTTGCTAAACTCGAGCGCTTGCCATAAAAAGCCCAGGCCTCGGCGCGCATTTCCATCGCTTGCTCTCGGCGAACCGCATCGCTTCGGGGAGCCAAGGCTGGATCTAAAAGCCCAGCTTCCAATTTTTTAAGCAAAACCTCTTCCTCTGCAATCAGCGGGAAACCCTGAAAATCTCGGCGATTGGTGATCACCTTATGGGCTAATTCTAATCGTCGCCGACGATAGGCTTGAGCATCAACCACTCCTTGAATTTGTCCCATCGCAATCAATTTCGATTTTAACCAAGTGAAGCTATCGACACTCACTCCGACCACGTCGTTAATCATGCGATAGGGCAACGAGAAAATCCAAAAAAGCGGATTGAGCATTTGAGTCCACGGGATTTTCTTAAGCGATGCTCGACGAGCTTCGATGAGTTGAGCAGGATTGCTGGGCAGTCCGAATGTTTCGCCAAACTCTTTAACGGCTTCCATGTAAGAGCTGGTTAATTCTGGGTAAGTACGAAAAGAAACTTTTCGCACGCCTTTGATGGCTTGGTGGGAGGCCGCGTCCCAAGTTAAGGTTGGCAAATCAATCTTGACGCCGTCACGAATGATTTCATCGCTCTGAAAATCTTGAGCACTTTTTCCTTGCAGCAAATTTAACAACACTTCGGCCTGAAGCCGGGCTTCAAAACCTTCGATGATCGTGGTGTTGAGAATGTCTTGATACTCAGTATAAGATTTTAGCCACTCTTCAATACGGGACATCGATTCTTTCCAGTCAGCATTGGGTTCTTGATTTCTTGCGCGATACCAAATGCTTTCCAAGGTTTCGAAAGTGCGCTTGGCTTCGGGCTCAAAAGATTTGAAGTAAGACGGCGTGATGGAATTTCGATTGTCAGCCGACATCTGTTGGATTCGCGCGCTGCGGTCGGGGTCAAAGCCTTGGATCGGGCCGTAGACCGAGGGAATGACTTGTCCTCGATTGGTATGACTCTGGTCGATGCGTTTTAGATAGCTGTCGAAGTCACCGCTTCTGATTTCACTCATTCCCGGGCGGCCCCACGAAACACGATCGCGCAGTCCTTTTAAAACCAACGCGCTTCTTTTCACTAAGGCCAATTCGCAAAACCAATTTTTTGAAGTTTTTGAAGCTTCGTTAAGATTCTGTGGAGTTTCTGCCCGAGCACTCAGGCCCAGAAGAATTAAAAGACTAAGGCCTAAAATTCGAGCTCGGAATCGGCTTTTCGGGGAGGTGGTGAAGCTAAAATTCATATCACCATTTATATTACTTAGGCCTGCGATCGATGATGGCGCCTTAATCATATCGAGGGCTTATAATGAATATTGTGCAGTGCGTCAAATCAAATGGGTCCGCATCAAAAACAATAACTTAATTAACCACTTAGCATGGCTTACGCTAGAATAATTGAATGATGTATTTACCTAAAAAAACAGCATTGCTAGCCGGGCTTATTATTGCAGGGCTGGGTGCTCCGGTGATCGCGCGAAGTGATGAGCCTAAAAAGCCGCGCAATCAGCGACGCGAAGAGCGCCAAGAAAAGCGAATCGAAAAGGGCGTCGCCAGTGGTGAAATTAGTGAGGAAGAAGCCAAGCGATTACAAAAAAACCAAGAGCACATCGATCACGCTCAGCAAAAGGCTGAATCCGACGGCACCGTTAGCGATCGCGAAAAAGTTAAAATAGAAAAAATGCAAGACCGTTCGAGCCGTCGCATTCGTCGAGCTCGCAACAATCAAAAATGAGTTGGCGTTAGCTAGTGATGTTGGCTTTAAAATTACGATTTAAAATCTTCATTTTGGGATTTCTGTCTTTTGGTTGGAGCGGTTGCTCTCATTTTTTGTTCCCGAAATCTAAGGGCAGCAAGCCTTCAGCAGAATCCATTTCAACGAGTGCTGATTTTGCTTCGCAACCCCAAAAAACTCTCAATTTATCTTCCGATAGTTTCCGAATTCGCATCGAGTATCCCTCTGAAGTTTTTGGCAACGAAGGATTTTCTGTTTTCGTGCAAGATAGAATCACGGGAAATCTGCGCCGGGTCAGCAATCTGGAGCCCGAGGTTAAGTGGGATTATTTAAAAGTTCCAGAGAAGCTGCAAATTCCGCCCAAGGGGCCCCGTTTTCATGTGAAAATGTCGCGGATTAAAAACTGCCAAGAAGGACCTTTTCATTTGTTCATCAAGGGCAAAATAGATGAAGCTAGTGGCGCTGCTATTCGCGAAAGTCTTTCGTTTTCGATGGCCGGGCTGTGTGCGCCGTAAGCGACCTAAAATCTAAATTTTTAAAGAAGCGCCTCGATCGCCGATACAAACGCAGGATCTTCGGGCTTGGTGCCGGATCGAAATCTCTTAACCGGATTGCCATTTTTATCCACTAATATTTTTTCAAAATTCCAACGAACCGAGCCCCTTTCGGTTTCAGGTATCTTGGAAAGTAAAAAAGAATAAATCGGCTGAATGTTTTTGCCGGAAACCGGTAATTTTTCATAAAGCGGAAAGGACACTCCGAATTTAACTTTGCAGAAAGTTTGAATTTCGGCATTGCTACCCGGTTCTTGGCCCAAAAAATCATTGCTCGGAAAGCCTAGAATCACCAATCCTTTTTCGTTGTATTTTTTGTAAAGTGCTTCCAATCCTTCGTATTGATAGGTGAAGCCACAATTCGAGGCCAAGTTAACGAAAACTAAAACCTTGCCTTGATACATTGATAAATCAGTTGATGCATCAGCGATGGTTTTAATGGGGATTTGGTAAAGAGAAGAATGGTTGCTTTGAAAGTCAGGCTTTGAACAAAATGAAGCCGCCAATGAAACCAATGCAGAAAGTCGGCCAGAAATTTTTGAAAACATTATTTGCTTTTAGTTGGAATTGATCAATTTAGAAAGATCAATCTAGATGGACCAATTTAGATAGATCAATTTAGATAGATCAGCAGACTCATTTTCTAAGCTGTGCTTAGATTTTGACCTTATGAAGGAACTCATACGGTGTCCCTGGGTAAAGCTAAGCAATCCGACTTACGTGCGTTATCACGACGAAGAGTGGGGTGTGCCCGTTCATGATGAACATAAACACTTCGAGTTTTTAATTCTTGAAGGGGCCCAAGCCGGTTTGAGTTGGGAAACCGTGCTGATGAAACGCGAGGCTTATCGAAAGCATTTTGTGAACTTTGATCCCCTTAAAGTCGCTAAGTTTTCAGAATCTAAAATCGAAAAAATTCTTAAAGATCCTGGGATCATTCGAAACCGGCTCAAAGTCAAAGCTGCGGTTAGCAATGCTCAAGCATTTTTAAAAGTTCAGCAAGAATTCGGCAGCTTCGATCGATACATTTGGAGCTTTGTGGGCGGCAAGCCCATCATCAACCGACCGCGCACTAAAAAAGATTTTCGAGCAACCAGTCCCGAAAGCGATGCTTTGTCATTGGACCTAAAAAGACGGGGATTTAAATTTGTGGGTAGCACAGTGATCTACGCTCACTTGCAAGCCTGTGGAATGATTGATGACCACACTGTCGATTGCTTTCGAGCAAAAGCATCGAAGAAAATATCTAAAACAAAATAAAATTCAGCTGGAAATTTTTTGGCTCGATCCGATAGGGTGACCAGGTTTTTTTTGAAATCCAAATCGCCAGAAAAAAAGTTGGCTCAACATTCCAAAAGCCACCCTAAAATTTCGAGCATTGGACGACTGATCGCTTTCGCGCCAGAGAATCGGTAGGAATCGAAGTTTCAAATTTTTGGAATAGAGCGAAAGCAAAAAGTCGACGTTAAAAGTAAATCCATCATCGAGTTTGGTGATTTCAATTTCTTGTAGATTCAAAAGTGAAAAAGCGTTCAATCCGGAGCCCAGATCAAGAGTTTTGCGTGTGCAAAACAAGCTAAAAATAAAATTAAGAATTCGATTTCCCCAAATTCGCGATTTTTGATAACCCTCAAGTCGTGACCCTTTCATAAATCGGGAGCCAAGCACCGCCGCCAAGCCGCGATCGGCTTTGAGGGCAAGCAGTAGGGTTTCAATGTCGTCGACCGAAGCTTGGTCATCGCCGTGTAGGATGACGAGAGCTTCGAATCCGGATTTCGCGGCCTGATCAAAAGCAATTTTTTGAGAACCACCCAATCCGTAATTTTCATCGTTCAGCCAGAGTGAGATTTTTTTAGCTGCAGAATTTTGGCGCAAAAATTCTTGGACGCTATCTCGAGTGCCATCGGGACTTTGGTTGTCGATCACCATGACTTCGGAAATTTCAGAATAGACTTTCGAATGGACCAGGGCGCTCAAAACTCGAACGATTTGATTTTGGCAGCGATAACAGGGAATGGCGATTAAGGTTTTCACACTGAGCTTTCGCCTTTTCTTAATCGCCGACCTTGCCATTCGGCCAAAGCAAGGGCCGGAAGCAGCGCTGCCCAGATACTTAAACTCCAAGCGTATTTGTAATAGCTGGCGGGGGTTAGGGCGAAAAGACCCAAGCTTCGAATCAGCAAAAGGGTCGACGCTGAGGCGGTCAAAGGAATCCATTGGAAGAAAAAGAGCGACAAGATTGCCATTAAAAATTGGGGGACCGCGGATCTAAAAAATATTTTTTGCCAAAAATGGTCTCCATAATTTGGAATGGTCACTAATTTTCGATTGAGATCGGGTGCGGTGGGCAACGCATGATTGAGTTCTAGGTAAGTGGAATTGAGCGGAGATTGGTAGCCGGCAATGACTCCAGGACCGGTCCATCCGAGCATCTCTTTGCTCAAGAGGAGGCGATTTTCAAGATAATCTCCTGGGTAATCCCAAATTAAGCGAAGTGCAATTTTACGTAATTTTCGTTCACGGTCCGGATCTCTGAGTAATCCTTTATTAATCGTGTCGAAATGAAATTCATCGATGTCATAGGTGCGATGAATCTTAATGGATTTGTCGAAATCTACAAAATCTTTGACCGAATCGATTTCGCTATTCGTTAAAACAGATTTACCTCGCTTAACAATTATGTGCATCATTGGATTGATATAACCGGTTGCGTTGTATTTCGTGCTTAGGTTCGCGGCGGTGTAGCCGGCAACGAAAAGTATTGGAATCAGAAAATACCTCAGAGTGCTTCTGAGCGATTGCTGATTTCGGCGGTGCTCAAAAAAAATAAAAAACGGTAAGATGAAAATCGCTTCTCTTCTTAGCATAATAGTTAGCAGCAATAAAAAACAGCGGGTGAATGGGCGACTTGTTTGATTGCTGAATGAGGATAGAAAAATACAAAATACCAGGCTGAAGGTCACATCGCGGTTTTGAAAAAGCAATAATTCGCCGTTAACGCTGTTGGAAAGAAATAATATCAGGCTCGTTAAATAGACGGCGGTGGCCAGTCGGGATGTTTTGCAGATTGAAAATACCAGAGTGAAGAGCAGAGCGGCGATTAGAAGATTGAAGAGCATCGGCATGATCATTGAATGATTGATGTCAATCAGCGCAATGAGCAGACTAGAATAGAGTCCGCCTGTGAAAATAGAGATGATTCCAAGCAGGATGTTGTTAAAGTCTTGATAGCTGTCGCTTCCCAAAATTCCTGGTTGATATTTGAAGGTTTGAAGAGCGAAGTAAGAAGCGATCGAGAAAAAGAAGAAAAGTTCCTTTTTGTTTTTGCGCCACTGAGTCGTCATGACTCCAATTGCAAAAATGATAGATAAGTACAAAACCCATTTCAAATAAAATCCAAAAATTGGTCCCCAAAATTCGGTGATAGGACTTTGGTAGTGCAGGGGAGGTGACTCCCAACGTCCGTTAATTTCAGTTAAGGGAATGGCTTTGGTTGTTGGAGTTTGTGCTCCGTACTCGCTTAACGAAATGATCGGAATTTCACTGGCGATCGGGCGAAGAGTTATTTTTTTGATTGTGGCTTGGTAAAATATAAAGGGCGATTTAACTATAGGATTAGGTAGTAATTCGATGGTTTTGGCTTGGCCCCGCTGAATGATTTCGACTTTTAATTCGGCAATTATTTTTGGATCAAAGTAAATTTTGGAAGCCCCAGTTTTTTGAACGAAAGGAAACACTAACAAAGTTATCAATATCGGCAGTGCCCAAGAAAAAATTAGATACTTAAACCCAAAAGATTTGTTCTGAAAATTCCAGCTGGCACTCATAGTGTTTTTACTTTCTCGGCTTTTTGTTTTCGCCGCCACTGCCATTCAGCGGCGGCAATGGCCGGAATAAAGGCTCCCCAAATGGTGGTGCTCCAAGCGTATTTATAGAAATTTGCGGGCGCGAGCCCAATGACGATCAGGGTTCGGCAGAGCACCATCACTGAAGCCATCGAGCTCATAGGAAAAAGTCGCCAAAACCAAAGCAATCCAATCATCACAATCAGTGCGGGTAGGCACGAGGCTAGCATCACTCGATACCAGACTAGCTCCCGCGCCGCGCTCACATTGCGCCAAGCATCGGGACCGTTGCTGTGATTATCGGTTGGCAAAAATTGAGTTAACTCAGGAAAAAGTGGGTTGTGAAAAGCTTCGTTGTTGAACCAATAGGTTTTTTCGGTGAGCCCTAAAATTCCAATCCCCATCTCCCATCGGTTTGTTAAAAAATCTTTGGGGTAATCAACAAACAATCGAGTGGCAATTTTTCGTAGCCGGGATTCGCCGTCATTGGAATTGAGCGCTTCAATTTTTACAACTTGGGTATGGAACTCCTGAATGTCTAAAGGCAAGTGGACTTTAATAGCCTCGTCGAAATCGACTACGTCGGCTACCGATTTAATTTCTTCTTCAGTCAGAACTGCTTTTCCATATTTAGCAATGATGTGCATCATCGGATTGAGATAGGCGGATACATTGTAGGCGGGCTTCATATTGATTTCTTTGAAAGTTGGGCTACCTGTCAAATAGAGGATGATGACCACTATGGGAACAGAGAATCGACGTAAAGACTGGTAGCTGTTTTGGTGGTTGTCCATTTTCGCTCGACAGATTTCACTGAGCATGAAAATCGGCAGTAAAAAAAGAGTGTCCTTGCGAATCATCACTGCCAATACAAAGGGGAAGATTCGCGAAAACCAGAGACTTTTAGGTTTGGCGCACTGAAGAATAAAAATTAAAAAAATCCAACTAAAGGTGATATCTCGATTTTGAAATATAGTTAACTGCTGATTAATTTTTGACCCAAAGAAAAAACAAAACCCTAAGCAAAAAAGGCTAATGCTTAGCCATTCTTTACGGGTCGTTGAGAACACCAACGTAAAAAAATAAGCAGTTAGCAAAAGATTTAAAATCAAACCGCTGCTCAAAGATCCATAAAGTTCTATCAAGGCAATGTGCAGGCTCGAATAAAAAACTCCGGTGCTTACGGCGAGTGTTTCAAGCAGCGCAGTTTTGTAATCGATTAAAGCGTCGAAGCTTAAGTGGCCGGGCCAATGAAGTTGGCCCAAGTATGAAATTGGCACTAAAAATAGCCCGAAGAAAGCCAATTCACTTTTGAATTCCTGGAATCGAAAGCCTAGCCAAAGCATTCCAAAAATAGCTGACAAGACGATGACCCATTCTAAATAGCGGCCCCATAACGCAGCTTTTCCAAAGGGTGGAGCGCTTCGATTTAAGTTGGCTGATTCCCAGCTTGCCCCATTTTTTTCAAAATCTGTTACTAAGGGATCTTTTCCCCAAATTTCGCTAACCACCACTTTTGGCTTTTCGAGATCACTAGATTTTATAATGATTTTAGAAAGCTGAGAACGATAGATTGTGAAAGGCGATTTCAGCGTCGGATTTGGCAGAATTTTAAGTCGATGAATACCCGCAGAATCTATTGTTTCTACTTCCATCTCGATGATTTTTGATTTCTCAAAAGTAATTTCAAGCGGGCCAGGGGTTTTGAGTGCGGGTTGGAAAAATAAGCAAAAGATTAGCGGAATTACCCAAGCAATGAGTAGGTAGTGAAGCGAGCGTGGTTTTGAAAAAAAAATGCGTAAGCTTTTTAAAAACATGAAGCCTCAGCGCAAATTTTTTGGAAGCTAATGGCACCCCAATAATGCCGAACTTGTTCGGGAGTCCCAAAAGGTTTAAATGCTGAACATTTCAAAAGTTCGATTTGCCCGCCATTTTCAATCAAGCGATTATAGAGCGGTGCGATGTAGCATTCGCTTTGATCACGGGCGAAGGCTTTCAATTGCATGAGAGCAAATTTTTTGAAGTAGGGAACTGAGCGAAAGCTATAGAGACCCACGGAAGCCCACTGAGAAATTCGCTGTTTCTCGGCAACTTTTAAAACTTTGCTTGTGCTTCCTTTGCTTTTACAAAATGACCAACTGGCACCAGACGCCCGAGCACATGGGATGATTCCATCGTGGGCAAAAATTTTTTGGCGAAATCTTGGAGCTTTGAAATAGGTGTCGCAATTAAAGATCGCAATAGGCTGCTGCTCATTGAACTGGCCTTTGATTTTATTGATGGCGATTAAGCTTGTGGCCAATTGCCCCGAGGTGACTTTAGGAATTTCGATCCAACGGATCTCTACTTTTTGATATTTTTTAGCAATTTGTCGAGCCAGCAATTTTTTTACTTGATGTGACTTAAGAGTGACCAGAATTAATTGATCGCCGGCTTTAATCGGTAACGATGAAATCGCCAGCTCCAACATCGTCTGATTGTGAATCTTGATAAGAGGTTTGGCGGTGCGAATTCCGATTTTTTGAAATCGTTCACCTTTTCCAGCAGCACATATGATCCATGAAATCTTCTTCATGATAATTCGTTCAAAATTTCCATCGAGCGTTGCAGAAAGCGCTGAGTTTTTCGTGGATTGTCAGCGTGCAGTGGGATCATGCTGAAAAAGTGGCTGGCCTCGATGGCTCGTGTCAACTTTAGGTGAATGCCCCGTTTAATCAAGAAGCTCTCAAAGAGTTGACGTGCCGATTTTTTAAACTCGATGCTTGGGTCTTCCATCGAGTAGTTAATAAAGTCATAAAAACCTAGCAGGCATTGCGAAAGTTTTGCGAAATCGTAGTAGGGCGAGCGGAAAACGTCTTCCTTGGAGCTTTGTCCTCGTGGATCAATTAAAAAAAGTTGCTGATTTATCAACAAAAGATTCGAGAAGCATAGATCGCCATGAGAATAAATGGAAATTGGATCTGCAACTTTTTCGCTGAAGCTTAGGGCTAGCTCATTTAGTTTTTTAGCTAAAGTGGGTAAATCGCTGAAACCTTTGTTCTTCACTAACTGGCTTAGCTCGGCTTGTTGCGGCAGCGCTTTTATTTTCTGACAACGTTCTAAATTTCGATCAACCGTTTCTTTGCGGATCAAAGCTTGAAATTCATGAGAGCTTAAATTCTGTTTAGGACAAAGATCTAGAAATCGATCAATTTGTTTCAATAATATTTGCAAATATTCAGCGGGAAATTGACCTGATCCTGCAAAAACAATAGCGGCATCTTGGCAAAGAATTTTTTTGATTAAATAAGTTCCTGCTTGACCCGGATTGGATCGCTTCACTTCGGGATGAAAGGAGCGCAATTGAACGGGGAGATTTTGAAAATAATTAAATTCAGCCTCAATTTTTTGAACATTATCCGAAGCTTTTAGATAAAACTCTCCTTGGTCGACCAGTGCGGTGCCCTGGCGGGTAGGAGTGATTTTGATCCCCAGTTCCATGGAATAAGTATACTTCCACTCAGGAGCAGGATGAGGCTAGGGCGAACTTTTTTTTGACCTACCGCATGCTGGCTTGAGCGGCTCGAACCTTCTCTTGAGCGAATTGATAAAGTCTGACAAGCGCACTGTCGCGCTCAACGGGAATCGTAGATTGGGCTTTGGCCATGATGTCTTTAACGACTTTTAAGTCGTCATTCATCGCAATAATCTGCACGACTTTAACCCCGCCTTTGCCATCGGGCATTGCGTATTCCATGCGAGCGAATGCTGTGCCATCTTCGCTGCTGATTAAAACCGTAACCCCTTCTTGAATTTTTTGTGAATTGATTTTGGTGTAGGTCAGAATATCACTGCGAGCCGAAAGTTTGTAATCAAGCTTCGGATTCACAGTCACCGGCTTGCCGGCTTCGCTGACCACCACGTGTTGATCCACAAAATTTTCCATTTGTTGTAAACGAGCGGTTAATAAATTGCCTTCTTTATTCCCACGACGAGCGTATTTTCCTGGGACCCCCGAGTAGGGCGGGGTCGGTGCTCCGGGTTTAGGTGGGGCTCGACGTTCCATCACATCGACCATTTCATGAGGTGCGCGCCTAAAGGGTCCAGTACGAACAGATTCGCGAGCCCAATCTGTAGGCGAATTCACGTTGATGCCGTTCCATTCTTTCATGTCGACCAGCATATCGGGTTCACTAGCAATAACCGACGTTGCGGGTGTGCTTCCGGCGGGCGCGCGCTCTGGTTGAATGGATTGCGGAACTTCGATGTCTCCGCGAAGAGTGGGCACCACTTGTTTTTGAAAAGTTTCTGGTAAATTTTGGGTAATTTTATCTCGAAGCGCGAGCATCTCGGCTTTTTGCGCTGCAGTTTTTGAGGGGTTGGCCTGGAGTTTTAAAAAAGCCTGGAGGTCGGCTGATAAATCCGCGTTTTGCAAAAGCATCTGAGGTTCTTTGCCCTGATAGAAATCTCGTCCCCTGATTTGAATCGAGACCTGCCCATTGCCGCGATCTTGGAGCACCCAGTCACTGGCCGAGTCTTTGGTGTGACTTTGAACTCGGAATTCAGTTTTGGAAGTAGACGAGGTGTCCATATGGCTAAAGCGGACATTGCTGCCGGCCGCGATTTCCGCATCTTTGGCCATTCGAGGAGAAGGCAATCGGCTGTAATCAATGACTCCTTTTTCGTCGGCGACCACAAAGTTGGGGCTGACGCCCTCTTTTACAGCGCTTTGGCCTTCGAATGCGGGAACAAATTGTTCTTCGATTGACGCTTTAATTTTTCGTTTCACCCGCTCGATTAAAGTGGCTTGAGCTTCTTTAAGGCGAACGACAGCTGTAGTGTCCCCAGTTTTCTTAATCGTGGCTTCGATTTCTCTAAGTGTTTTTAAATCCGCCGCCAGATCGGGGTTAAATAGGCTCGCTTTAGGCTCGCGCTTAAACACAACGTCGCGACCGTTTCTTTGAACCACTAAATGTCCGTTGCCCATATCGAGCAGGGTCCAGTCGGTGATGTCGGCGCCTTTGCTTGCTTGGAATCGAATTTCGTTGGGGTTAGCGGATGATCCGCTCGAAGGAGTGATCGAAATGTTTTCGGCGCCCATCGCTTTGCGAACAACATCGACATCTTTTTTAGTGGGCTTGTGAACCACGTCGATTTTAGGAGCGTCGGGAATTTTCGTTGCAGTCGCTGTTGGAGCAGGGCTCGCCGCGGTGGGGAGCGCTCCCGGTTTAGCGGGTTCGGGAACAGTGCCAAGCAATCCGGTGTCCATGCCTTTTTCTTTGGTGACGTCGTGAAAACGGCGGTATTCGCTAGGATCGTTGAAACGCTCGCTGAAGTGATCGCGATAGCCGGGATCGTTGGCAGTTCCGGCGCCGCTCAGCTTGGCACGAAGGCTGGTGAAGTCTTGCTGTCCGATGGCTTTGCCTTTTTCATGGACCTTCATTAAGACGTCTAAATCTTTTTCATTTAAATCAAATTTGTTGGCAGCATAAATTCGCTTCAACTCGGCTCGACGCTCGACGTCGCTCAGCCGACCATTTGCAAGTTGCTCACCGGTGATCGGCTTGCCTTTGCGGTCGACTAATAACTCTGGGTTATTGGCCGGACTGTCCAATCGGAAGGTCGGCGGTAATTTCGATTCTTCTTCTTTGGCAATGCGCTCGAAGACCTCAAACATTTCTTTGCGTTCGCTATCGACGAATTTTTTGCCATCCAAAATAACGCCGTCGCCGACCACTTGGACTCGGCTGGCTAATCTTTGCTGATAACCCGGCATTCGTTGCTTTGAGTTGGCGATCATATCTTTGAGCGCAGTTTTTGCCGAAGGAGCAAGTTTTGCATCACGGGCAACAATTGCCTCAAGCTCTACGAATTGAGTCAGGGTGCCCTTGGGATTTCCCAAGAATACTTCTTTGATGATTTGAGTCGCGGTCATCGGCGAGCCCTCAAGCTCGCGCATGATTTTGACCATCCCGCCTCCGGTGCCTTGGCTTAAGCGATCGAGAATCGCGTGCTGCAATCCAAGACCTTGGGGGGGCGGATACTTAAGCGCGCCATTTCCTGCGTCGAAAACAGTGCCTTTGAAAAAATTCACTGAGCTCGGATTTTTATCAGCTACCTTTTTGAGTGAACCCGGTACCAAAGTTGAAGACATAAATCCCCAAAATCCTTTGTCTGGTCCGTTGTGAAAAAGACTCGTTTGCAAACGTGCTTGAAAGTCAGATTTGCTGATGACTCCACGCTCGAATTTTTCGATTAATTCTGAAATCCCCGGAATTTCGTGAAGGTACCCAGTTAAAGTCGGCGCGTCAGCAACCACCGAGCGCATTTGCTCGGGCGTTAAATCCGGATTCATCAACCATTGATCTTTATGTCCCATTTCATCAAGAAGCTCACGAATCGCTTTTTGGCTCTTGGCCACGCTAGGATCCGGGCGACCAGAAATGGCATTGAGCAATCGGTCGGATTCGGCAAGTTTGGCGACGTCGTCTTTGATCGGCATGATCAAAGCTTTGCCTTCGGGAAGTTTGCCGAAGTCAGAAATTTTTTCACCTTCCAAGAAATTGGTGAGATGAGCGTCATCTAGCCCCAACGATTCTCGAGTTTCTCGCGAAAAACTTTTTACCGCGTCTTTTAAATCTACCTGATGACTTATGGAAGCTTCGGCAGCACTTGAGTGCGCGTGTAGGGCGCGCTTCCTTTCAAAGAACCGAGTTTGCCCAGCTTCTTCAATGGATCCATCTGCGTGCTGCCAAGATTCTTTGAAGGCATCAGCACGGTCTAGTAATTGGGTGCGATGTAGGTTGAGCTCTTTTTTCCCAGATTCATTAGCGCCTTCCATTCGCGCGGCTAAAGTTTCTGCTAAATCACGATCGTGTTTTTCGGCGGCCTGCATTTGAGCAATGAATTGATCGCGCTCATATTTAGGACGATCTTTGGCGGCCAATCCTAATTCTCGAGCTTTTGCCGGGCCTTGATCGGTGCTCACGACTTTAGCTAATTCGCCAGCGCTTCCCTGATAGGGCGAGGGTTGATCGGCGTTGCCATTGCGCGCGTATTTTGCTTTGGGTTTAGCGCTGAGAGCCGCAACGTCCGAGGCCCAAGACTCAAGTCGACCTTTATCAAAAAGTTCCGCTAAGTCGGCGGGAATTTGAGGAAGCGGACGCTTGGCATCACCAATGATCGAATGATTGGCGACTTCGTATAAATATTTTGAAAGCTTTTCGACCTGCGCTTCGTCGAGTGGTTTTTTAAGGGCTCCTTTTTCGACAAGGCCATCGATGCTAGCGACCATTTTCTCAATGGCTTCATCGGCTTTTTTAATCGGATTCGGTCCACCACTGCCAAGTCCCATGGTTTCGCCAGCTGCCGTTCCTCCGATGATCGCGGTCCGGGCCTTTAAACGAGCAGTGTTTAATATTGCTTGGCGGGCTGGAGTCATTCGACCGGCGACCGCGAGCCTTTCGGTGATCGAGGCAACCCGAGCAGCTGCCACGCGACCTCCGGTGACTGTGCCGGCGCTGGCGATGGTGGCAAAAGCCAACACCGCTGCTTGGCCAAGGCACTTGCCGGTTTCTTCGGCGCCTTCTTTGCTGCTATTCATTGATTCTTTTAAACATTTACCAATCGGCGCAACCATGGCGACGCCACCGGCCTTGATCAAATTTCCAACCACGCAAGCCGAGATCAATGTTTCTTGTGTGTAAGGAGATTTGTCGCCGTCTAATAATTTTTCATAGCCCGGGCGGCATTGGGCATCGAATTTATCCCAGAGCTCGCCGACCTGAGCTTTGAAAGCGGCCTTGGCTTTTGGATCCGTTGAAATCGAATAAACGGCTTTGGGCAAATCGTAAGTGAGGCCTTTAACGACTCCTACGGTGCCGTCGTAAACTCCAACTCCTAAACCATAAAGTGAAGTGCCGGTGTTTGACCAAGTGTCAGCTTCAAAAACCGCGGCTCCCACGGCTCCAACGTAATGCCCGGTTGTGATCTCGGCATTTTTCGGATTCCAGTTTCGTTTTTTAACAACGTATTCGAAAAGTCGAACCGGATCGCCTTGAATGCCTTGTCACATTTTTCCTGGGCTGTTTTCGCTGGCGAGCGCATCAAGTCCATTAGTTTTTAAAAGCGCAATTCGCTGGGCTTCGCGAAAGCGATCGGCATTTTCAGAAACTTCGCCATTGGTTGCGATCGCTGATGCTCGGTCTAAATTCAACGCGACTTGAATGTTGCTCGCCGTATTGAGAGCTGAACCTTTCATTTTCACTTCACCGAATAATGTGACAGCATCGATCATTCCATCGGCCGTGCCCAAGGCTTGGCCCTTTTCATCTACTGGTTGAAAGTCATTCATGATTGCAATGGTCTGTTGCGATGTGCACGGTAATTTGGTGCAGACTTGAATTCGAGTTTGGTGTCCCTTGGATGATCGCACGGGCACAAAGAAAAGTTCTTGGCCGTTCAGCCGGGTTTTGATGATTTCATCGCCTGGAAAGCGCGCCACTTTTGTACCCGGAGTCCAGCCTAACTTTGGATCTAAAAAATCTCCGGCCGGATGATGAGCTCGCGCGCAAGCAGCATAAAAAGGCAATTCTTGATTGAAGCAATTGCGATCTAAAACATTGATCAAGGAAATGGCTTCGTCGTTTTTGACTTGAGCACTTTTGGCCCCCGCGCGGGCAGGCGCAGTCATGGTTAAAAGTCGCTGAGCATTTTCCTTGGTGTTTTGTTGTTGGCAACTGCGAAGATCGTTTTTAAGAACTCCGCCGTCAGAGCCCGATTGTCCGTGTAGTTTTTGAGCCCACACCTGCGAAGAGCTCATCATTAGCGAAAAAATTGCGACGATTAAATTGGAAAAAACTGACGTTAGTCGAGATTTTCGTTGGGTCCAGAGGGGCTTTAAAACGTACGTCATCGACTACTTTTCGGACAAAAAGGGCTGCTTCTTTATCCGTTATTGTCATCTTAACAAAATAGCCATCGATCGAATGTTAAGACTCTGTAAATTTTCAGGCTCCGTGCTACTTTAATAAGAGTGAGCACCCAAGTTTCCAGGTCTTCAAAGACTCAGGCAAAATTTATAGGCTGGGGTGCCATCATCGGGCTTTTTTTACTCCGACTCTTTCATGGCCTGGGAACGAACTTTACGGCTCATGATGAAAAGCAGGTTTTTTTAATAGGTCTGCGCTCAGCAGTTTCCGGGGTTCCGGCTTTTTTTGGAGCCGATGTGGTTTATTCTCAAACCGGAATTCCGGGTTCTTTGATGGGTTATTTAATTGCGATTCCCATGCAATTGACTCGTTTGCCGGAATCACCGTGGATTCTGCTAAACATCCTCAGTTTTTTTGCTATTGGCTTAGCTGCGATTCAATTGACTCGATCGATTCCATCCTTGCCTCGATTTTGGATTTTATGCTGGCTGCTTTTTTGCCCTTGGTCGCTCGAATACTCCACCCATATGCTAAACACCGATTATTTAGCCGTTGGAAGTTTTGTTTTTTTTGCAGCTTTTTGGGAGTTGGAACCGCGCTATCGTAGTGGATTGTTATCGCGTCGGATGGCCGCATTTCTGATGGGCGCTGCTCTTTTGTGGAGCTTCCAATTTCATTTGTCTTGGTTTCTTTTGCTGCCCTTTATTGGATGGGCAGCCTTGATCAATCGCCGCGAAAAAGACCGGTGGAGTTTGCTCGGGTTTTTTGCGGGCGGATCGATGCTTTTGGCGCTATTCTTACTGCCCCTAATTCTCGAATTCGGCCCTTCGTCTTTATTTTTAAGTTTCAAATCAAATGTTAAATCAGTTTTTAGCTTTCCTAAATTTTTCGTCAACATCCCCAAAATTCTTTTGCGACTCCTTTCTTTTTCGAGTTTTGAGTTGGGACGATTCCTGGGGATCCATCATCGAGTCAGCACTGTGCTTAAATATCCCTGGGCAGTTCCCGGTATTGTTTTAGGTGGGGTGCTGGGAGTTTTGCAGGTCCTCTTTATGATTCGGGCAATGATCTTAAGTCCTCGAGGTGCGGGCACCCTTAAAATTACCCGAAAGGTGATTTGGGCAATTTTTATCGGACTCATTTTCCTCTTTTGCTTTTCAAGAAAGGGGCCGTCATCGCACACTTTTTGGATTCTTTCGCCTTGGGTTTTTCGATTCTTTTTTGAAGCACTCGATGAAGCTATTCAAAGATTTAGTCTCAGCAAAAAATTTCTTGCGGGAATTCAATGGAGTTTCTTGTTTGCGATGCTCAGTTTTTCGCTGATGCTTAGTCTGCATCGCTATCCCAGAGTTTCAGTTGTGCGCCATCGTGAAAAGGTTCTTCAAGCACTCGATGAAAAGGATTATGGACTGATTGGCTGCCGATTGGATGATCTTGCAAATTGGCGCGGCCCTTTATCAGGGCGAAGCTTTGTCTCTCCGCTTTGTAAAAAATAAGCAAAAAATATTCGGTCTAAACAATCGGTCTGAATAATTGAGCAGTTACTTCGCGGCGTCTAAAAGTTTGCGCGAAATGATCACATTCATGATTTCGTTGGTGCCTTCTAAAATTCGGTGCACCCGAGTGTCGCGCATCAAGCGCTCAAGCGGATAATCGCGAGTGTAACCATAGCCGCCATGCAATTGAATGGCGTCGTCGCAAATTTTCCAGCCTGCATCGGTCGCAAATCGCTTGGCCATCGCGCAATACATGGTGGCATCGGGGCTTTTGCTATCGAGCATGAAGGCCGCCATGCGAATCAAATTTCGAGCGGCTTCTAAATCAGTCGCCATTTCTGCAATCTTAAATTGGAGGGCTTGGAATTGATTTAATTCTTTGCCGAATTGTTTGCGCTCGCTCATGTATTTGATCGAGCATTGCAGAGCCGCAGCCGCCGCGCCGACCGAGCACACGCCGATGTTGATGCGGCCACCGTCGAGGCCCATCATCGCGATCTTGAAGCCTTGGCCTTCTTCGCCCAGTAAATAATCTTGGGGAATCGCGACGTTTTCGAGGTTGACGATTTTAGTGGGCTGACAATTCCAACCCATCTTTTTTTCATTCTCGCCAAAGCTCATTCCCGGGCTGTTGGCAGGAATGATGAAAGCAGAAATTCCCTTTGGCGAGGCATCGCCGGTGCGTGCCATCACAATATAAAAATCAGTAGCACCCGCGCCCGAGATAAAAGCTTTCGTCCCGTTGATGATGTAGTTGCTGCCTTTTTTGGCTGCAGTTGATTTTAAACTTGCTGCATCGGATCCCGACCAAGGTTCAGTCAAACAATAGGAACCCAATTTTTCGCCACTAGCGAGCGAAGGCACCAAGGATTTTCGCACGTGATCTCGCGCAAATTGATCGATCATCCAAGTCACCATGTTGTGAATGGTGAGGTAGGCCGTCGTCGAGGGACATCCCTTGGCTAATTCTTCGAAAATGATCGCAGCATCGAGTCGCTTTAAATTCATTCCGCCAACGTCTTCACGAGTGTAAATTCCACAAAAGCCCATTTCGCCGGCGCGTTTAATGACGTCGACTGGAAAATGTTTTTTCTCGTCCCATTCAGCGGCCTTGGGCCATAATTCGTTGACCGCGAAAGTTCGCGCTGCTTCTTGATAGGCCTTTTGCTCGTCGCTCAGATTAAAATTCATAAAACCTCGTGCTCGTGTTTATTCTATTAAATTAACCTAATTTAATGGTCATATTCGGGCCAGTGGCTTGAATGTCTTCTTCAAACCATCGCGCGGTGATCGTTTTGGTTTCGGTGTAAAAACGAACCGCTTGCTTTCCGTAAGCATGTTGGTCGCCGTAAAAAGAAGCTTTCCATCCGGTGAAGCTGAAGAAGGGCATCGGCACCGGAATCGGAATGTTGATTCCGACTTGGCCAACTTCGATTTCGTGCTGAAACTTGCGAGCGGCTGCGCCATTGGATGTAAAAATAGAAGTTCCGTTTCCATAGGGATTTTTGTTAATCAAAGTGATCGCTTCGTCCAAAGATTTCGCAGTCATGGTGATCAACACCGGCCCAAAAATTTCTTCTTTGTAGATCGTCATTTCAGGGGTGACGTCCGAGAAAAGTGTGGGGCCCACAAAGTTGCCCTTCGGATATTTCGGGTGCACGAATTTGCTTCCGTCGAGTTGGCAATTGGCGCCTTCTTTTTTACCGGAATCGATCAACTTCAAGATTTTCTCTTTAGCCGCCGGACTGATTACCGGACCAAAAGCTGCGTCGGGCTCGTCCCATCGTCCGACTTTAAGTTGCGAAAGGGCTTCTTTAATTTCCGGAATCCATTTGGCGCTGTCTCCAACAAAGACCGCAGTCGAAATCGCCATGCAACGTTGGCCGGCTGCTCCACAAGAAGCGCCGACGATGTTGTTGATGACTTGCGATTTATTGGCGTCGGGCATGACCACCATGTGGTTTTTAGCGCCCGCGAAACTTTGTACGCGTTTCAAATGTTCAGTGCCGGTTTTGTAAACGTATTGTCCGACCGGTACCGATCCGACAAATGAAATTCCACGCACGCCAGGGTGTTTTAATAAAAAGTCGACTGACTCTTTGCGGCCGTGAAGCACGTTCAAGACGCCTTTGGGAAATCCGGCTTCTTGGAACAATTCCGCCAATCGCATCGGGGTCATCGGATCTTGTTCAGAGGGCTTTAAAATAAAAGTGTTGCCGCAAGCAATCGCCATCGGAAACATCCACAGCGGAATCATTGCGGGAAAATTAAAGGGAGTGATGCCTGCAAAAACGCCCATCGGTTGCAAGTAAGAATAAGTGTCGATTTTTCGGGCCACGTTTTCGACGGTTTCGCCCATCATCAAAGTCGAAATGCTGCAGGCAAATTCGGCAACTTCAATGCCTCGCCAAACATCGCCTTGAGCGTCGGCGAAAGTTTTGCCGTTTTCTTGAGCCAAGATTTTTGCCAACTCGTCTTGGTGAGTTTTCAAAAGCGCTTGGTACTTCATCATCATGCGCGCGCGCTCGGGCACCGGAACTTCTTTCCAGGTTTTAAAAGCTTCGGCCGCTGCTGAATAGGCCGCGTCCATTTCGCTTTGAGTGGCGCAGGGGACTTGGGCAATGACTTCTTGCGAAGAGGGATCGGTGACGTCGATCCATTCGGTGGATTTCGATTGAAAGAATTCGCCGTTGATCAATAGGGGGATTTTTTTGCTCATGATTGATTGCCTCCAAATGCTGAAAACTGTCTTAGAGCGGGGCTGGCGCCGAGGCAAATTGGCACCAGAGTTTCGGAGACGAAAATGGCTGGCAGGGTGATGAGCAACGCTACGCGTTATGGCCTCAGCTTTGACTCAATATCAAGTTCAGGGAAATCTCGCGCCATGTTCAAAGAATTTACCGGATTTTTAAAACAATATGGAGTCATTGGTTTAGCGCTCGCGGTTGTGATCGGTGGCAAGGCCAATGCCTTGGTTAATAGTTTAGTTAATGATTTGTTAATGCCGGCGATTTTTCAACCAGCGCTGCACGCAGCAGGCGTGAATAAAATCGAGGCTCTCGAATTTCACGGAATTTTTTACGGCAAAGTCATCGGCGCATTGCTTGAATTTATTTTGGTTTCCTTTGTGGTCTTCGTGATCGCCAAGAAAATTTTAAAAGATGAGAGCATCATTAAAAAGTAAAGTCTCCGTTTAGATTGCCGCTGAAATCTCCTTTTTGTATTTGACGCTAGCCTTCGCGTTAATTCCGAATAACAATTTTTGATATCGAAGTTAATTTTTCATCGAAGCCTCCGAAAGAACTCCATGGCTTGTTCAAGTCATCAATCAGAAGGAGATCAGAATTAATGAAAAAGAAACACTTTGGACCTAAGACCTTGCGTTGTTGGAGCTACTTCACCTCGGCTGGTGAAGGATGGGAAGTTGGATTTGTGCTGCAAGGCAAATCGGTATTCGTTGGAAATTTCGTGCACCAACCCGAAGCGACTCGCTGGTTCACGATGATGAATCGCGAAGTGGCCGTCTTCGCTAAACGCAACCCAGTAGGCCCCAAATTCCCAGTGACTTTCTGGAGAAGCTTCTTGGGTAACCACTTGTACACCACTTACTACAGCTTCTTGGATCGTTTGTTTGCAAAGCACACAACTGATTATCGCAAAGCCACTTTGCGCGATCGCAAAAAGTTCAGCAAAATTTCCGCGCTCTGGTCGATCGGCGAAAAGGTGCCTTTCTACAAAGCTGCTTAAATTTTAGTTCGCTAAAAAATAAAAATGCTCGCGTTCTGAACCCAGATCGCGAGCATTTTTGTTTTTAAAAGCTAATGAATAAAAGAACTAGCGACCAGTTCCTAAATTCGTGTTGATAGACACGTTAATTATATTGGGGATTTGAATATGTTAAGTGTCGGTTAAGGATCCTGCATTTCATTGATCTCTAGTTATATTTCTTGATAAAATAGAGAATGATTCGGCGCCCTCTTTTCCTTTTTGCGCTCCTGATTTGTGGGCCCTACGCGTTTTGCCAAGCAAAAGCCCCAGACAACTCCTGTTTATCCGGAAATCAAAGTATACAATTGGCTGATCAGTTTTCGTATGTGAATCGCGGCCAAGGTGAGTTTGGAACTTGCAGTATTTTCGTCGCCTCGAGACTCTTAGAGGCCGCACGACTTCGTAATGCGCCGTTTGCCAATTCGAATCAACCCTTGTCCGAATCCTATTTGGCATTAAAAATGATGCTCAAAGACGGCAAAAGGCCGCTGAACTATCGGAACGAAATTTTGCGCGGAAACAACGAAATCGACTTCTTCGATGGCGCGGTTTTGCAAGAGTCAATTGATAGTGCCATCAAAATTGGATTGGTCCCTGCTGGCAGATCTTCGGCCGAGGAATTGGCTGAGCTTCGACAGATTCAGTTGAATTTCGATGAATCCATTCGAACAAATCCAGACAGCCTTTCCAAACCCTTCGGCGAGTTAGAAAAGGCAAAAGAGCCTTTTGAAAAAAGAATTGAGTTTAATGACTATAATTTTTCCGAATTGCAGACCCTCTCCTTTGAACCTGAATTCGAATCTACAACGGAATCAAAGCCTGGCTTGCATGAAATTTTAAAGTCGATAACCGAGTCTAATAAAATTCGCGAGAAGCTGACCAATCTCAGTCGAGAATATACCCATCTGATGTTTGCGCAAAAAAGTCTGATGGATTTTCGGGTCTATCGTGATGAGCGCTTGAGTGCTCAGGGCAAGGCTAAAGCTGAGATCCCTAAAGAGTTAATGATGTTCAGTGTCGAAACCATGGCGGGGGTGTTGCCAACCGCAGAGGCCGAGCTGAAATTAAAAAAAGTGATTGACCTTTTATGCCTGCCTTTAAAGGGTTCCGAATATGAAAAATGCGAAAATAGATTCACGGATAGCTTCTTAGTTCTTCGTAGATCCCTTCGCTGGGCGCATTACATTCGGGTGAATGGTACTGCCTCTCGTAGTTTGGCTGATATTTTAAGTACGAAAGAAAAAATTGCACTTGATCCAAAGGATAGCCTTCATGATTCATTTCAGAAATGGCGTGAAGAATGCAAGCAATATGGTCGCCCCTATGTCGAAGACGCTATTGGCAATCTCTGCAAAAAAATTCCGATGGCCGTTTCAATCTCGACGATGATTGATTTTGAAATTGGTCGTTTCAAGGTTGGTGAACGTAAAATGTCGGATTTTGTGACTTCATTTAAAGACGATTCACACGCATTGGTGATGTACGGTTACGAAAAGGATATCAAGACCGGCCAAGCCTATTTGTTGCTTTTTAATAGCTGGGAGGGCATGACTAATCTGCGTTTGCCCATTGAGGAGGCATGTTTGATTACTAATATGGTAATCGTTCGGGGCCCCAAAGATATTGGATATGTTCCCAACAATGAAATCGCGAGCAAAAAGGTGGGGATTTAGGAAATGCCCATTTTATTAAGTTATAATCCTTAAATTTCAAAGCTTTAATGCGACGTGTCAACATTGCGTTGACACGTCGAATCATAGGCTTTATTTGAGGAGCCGAATGAAAATTTTTCGAGCTCTGTCTGGAATATGGGCACTCGTGTTGGCAGGACTGTTTTCGGCCGCTTCTGCTCAAGCCTTGATCAATCTACCTATTAATTGTGCCTCTCCACTTTCAAATGACCCACGATTTGGAACCTATATGCCGCTTAGTGGGAATCTCGACCAAGATAAACGCAAACTGTTTAACGGGAAACAGTCTTGGCTTCGAATTCGTCAGTTGGCTTTGATGGAAGAAACTTTTCTGCACGAGATGAAAGTTGACTTCGTATTAGATGCCTTAGTGCTGCGTTTGAAGAGCCAACATGGTCCGTTGATTTTGCAGAACCAAGACCCAAATAAGACATCGATTCAATGGATCATTCAAATGATCAACGATGAGAAGATCCGAATTCAGTCTGCTAAGCAAATTCTTGATATAAAGCTTATACGAAGAATTTTTACCTTTGAGCCCGTAAAGATTGAATTTGAATTCCAGGCTACAGGCGAACAACAGGCTAGCCACTCAACATTTATTTTTCCGATGGAATATCGGGATCCCGAGAGTGAAAATTCAGTTGCTGGCCGCACCCTTAATCGACGCAGATTGACTTGGGGTCTGAGTGATCGCTTTCGAGGAATGTGGGAAATCGAACTTTTTGAATTTTTTGTCCAATCTCTTGCAAACGCAAATCTGTTTGATTCAAAAACAAAGGCGAAATTGTTGGAGCATAGCCACTATCCAAGATTAGCCGAACGCGCAGCGGTTGAGTACTTCGATCGAAATTATCCAAAAAGCCTAGTGGACTGAGCCCGGGCATCGGGTCCGCCGTCTTTAAGCGAATAAATGCAGCCGCAATAATCTTGGCGAAAAATTTCGTTTTCAACCGAGTAGCGTACTGAATCATTAAAGCCATCTTCCTTCATGAAATTTCGGTGATAGTAGGGCACCTGGTATTTTTTCTCATTGAGTTCGCCGAATGCGATGAGTTTTTGTTGAACCTTGTGGGGCGAAATCGCCAGAGTCGTTGCGTAATAATCGAATTCGCCGCGCGACGCTTCCTGGGCGCTGCGCTCGAGCCGCAAATCATAGCAGTTAGAGCATTTCGCGCCTTGTTCCGGAGTGTGCTCCAGGCCCTTGATACTTTCAAAAAAACGTTCGACATCGTATTCGCCGATGACTGCGGGAACTGATTCAATGCGGGCCACCTTTTCAAAAGCCTCTTGGCGTTTGTCATGTTCTTCGCGGGGTTGAATGTTGGGGTCGTACCAAAAACAAGTTAAATCAAATTCATTTTTAAGTTGTTGAATCACGCCCCCGGCGTCTGGCCCACAGCAAACGTGCAGCAACATTTTGGCTTTGGTTGCGGCTCGCGATTTTAAATCTGCGAAATCGGGAAGGTCTCCGAAAATTTTTTCAATCAACTTCCATTGAATCGGATTTTTATAGGCCCGGCGGAAGAGCTCCAATGTTTTGCGCGGCTTTTGCAAGTTTTGAGTTTTGAAATTTTCAAATTGCTGGGATTGAGCGCGCTCTAAGTTTTGCTGAATTTCGCGATGGATCCGATCGACTCGGGCATATTCGGCCGTCAGCGAAGCTCGAGAAATTACGATTAACTTTTTCCCGCGGATCAAAAGAGGCTCGCTATTGATTCCACTGAAAGCTTCGTAAGCTGTTAAAATGTGAATTTGATCGTTGCTCGGAATGATGATTTCTAATTCTGCAATCAACGCTTGCGGATTGAGTGCGGGGTTTTGCAGAAAAACCATGTGACCACTCTGAAGGGCTTGAGGGGTGGGCTGGGAAAGGTGCTCGGAAGCTTCTAAAAAGCTATTGTCTAAGGCAAGCAGGCAGAGTCCCAGCTCATTTTTCTCTAAATAAACTCGCCAGCTTTTAGCCATACGATCTTCGTAATGGAATTGAAACTTTGGAGCAAGATTTAACCGTGAGTTCAGGCGGGAGATAGTAAATACGGGTCAGCGGTTTTGGCCTTTTTGGGAATTGAATACTAAAGAAATCATTGCCACTGGTTTTTTTTTCGGGCCTTTTTTGTTCGAATTTATAGATTGACCCATTTTACAGTGCGCTGCATTGTGACGAGTTCAAATGAACCCTGTTTATAATAAAATCTGCATGGGCTTGGGAATAACTTTAGGTTTTTTCCCGGGGGTTGGTTTCGGAGCACAAATTCCAAAGCCTTGGCTCGGTGAGGACGCAACGTACGCGGCTATCGCTACTTCAAGTGCTGCCGTTACTGAAGGGCAAGCTTCTAAAGACTCTAGGTTTTTACTAGACCTTGCTTCGATAGCGGAAATCAACGGGGTCGCTCAGACACTTTGGAAACAAATGGCGGCTTGCCAAATGGGGGCACCGCTGGGAATTCGTCAGGCCTATTTAGAAAATAAATGGTCATGTAAAAATCCGGAAAAGAAGAATCTCGTCAATTCCATTTTCGCCTTTCATGAGGAAGTGCAGGCATTTTTACGCACTTCCCTTTTTCTGGAAGGTGATTATTTTAGAATTTTTCAAAAGGAAACCGTGGCGGATCTGTCTTTAAAATTGCATCCGTTGGTGGTGGAAAGCGTTTGGGAATCTTTGGCCCTGCAACCACTTTATTGGATGGTCGACTATCGAAGGAGTCGTGCGCCGCTCGATTCTGAGTATTCTCAGTATCTCTTACATCACTGGAATTTGCTTCGAGTGCTCTCTGAATCTGATTGCTCAGCGTGGGGCTTGTGGCCTGCCGGAGCGCTTTCCTTGTCCTATTCCTGGTCGAGTTCCGAGCGTTATCTCTATCCAGGGGAAACTCACTTAGCTGGATCATTGGCCTGGAGTTACGTACGCTCGAGCGCGCGTTTGGATCGAGCTTGCGGTCGCTTAAGTCACTTACCGGAACCCTATTTTCAAAAATGGTATTCGGTCTCCAAGATTTATCGAGAAGTCGCCTGTCAGTACCGAAAATCTTGCCGTTAAAAATTTATTTGTCCCGAATAGTCGTTGGGGAAGAATCAACCTGGCTTTGGCACAAAAAACAAGACAAACAAATCGATTGTGCTTTGATAGATCGCGTAAACTCCAGCGATAACAGTCAGAGTAACGACAAGCTTTACAAAAATTCGCTCGATAAATTTCTTGGGAACTTCAGAGATGTAGAAAATCAAAAGCATTCCCGGAATGGCGGCCAGTGCAGATCCCAGGAAGAATCCGTTCCATCCAAATGTTTCCGCCCAATCTCCCGCGCGTGATCCAAAAATTACTCCTGGGATCGCCATTAAACTCGAAAGTAGGGCGTACTGAGTTGCCGTAAATTTCCTGTTCGTGATGCTGGCCATATAGGCAGCATAGGCAGAAGTCCCCATGCCCGCGGTGAGGTTTTCAAATCCTATAACGCCGATCAAAGCCGGGATACCTTTCAGCGTCGTATTCAAAATCATAAACGCCGCTGTGGAAAGTGCTTGGAGTACACCCATCAAAAACAAGGATCGTGTCATTCCGATAGCCATGACGAAATATCCGCCGAGTAGTCCGCCCAGCATTGTGGCGATCAGCCCCCAGACTTTGGCGATGGCGACGTATTCTTCTTTGCTAAATCCCATTTTTAAAATGTAGGGAATGCTCATGGTGCTCGCGAGGTTGTCGCCGAGCTTATAGAGAACGATGAAGGCCAAAATGGTCACGGCTCCCGGTCGCGAAAAATATTCAGACAAGGGTTGTACGATCGCATCGCGGATCGACTTTGGAGGCTCAACTTGCATATCAGCTTTGGGAGCGCGAAAAGCGCAAAGGGCCAGCAAGGCCATGATCGCGCCCATAATTTGGTAAACAAATCCCCACGTGACATAACCGGAAATGAGAATGGCAAAAGCACCTGAAATCCATCGAAAGGCAATCAAATAGCCATTTACAAATAATCCGGATCCGGTCCCCAACTCTTCGTCCTTCAAGACTTCGCGCCTGTAGGCGTCTTGAACAATGTCTTGGCTTGCGGAGAAAAAATTTATCAAGAAGGCCAAAATGACAACCAGGCCTTGGTTTGAGATTGGGTTTAAAAATCCCATGAGAACCAAAGAAATCGCCAGTAAAATTTGCGTCACTACAATCCAGCTGCGGCGTCGATCAAGAAAGGGAAAGCTGAAGCGATCCATGAGAGGTGACCAGAGAAATTTAAGCGAATAAGGAATGCGCAAAAAAGCGAAGAGCCCAATGGTTTTTAAATTCACGCCTGATTCTGTCATCCAAGCCTGCATCGTCCCAAGTGTTAGGGCGAAGGGAAGTCCCGAGGAAATTCCCATCAGAAAGATAAAAAGCATGCGCTTGTTTTTAAGAATTTTTAGAGACTGCAAAAACCCGATCTTTGCCATTGATCATTATTTTGCCATAATTGCAGGGATGTGAGCCCAACTATAAGAAGATTATTTTTAAGCGCAGCACCTCGGATCGCATCAAAGAATTACCTCGTAGCAAGAAATCAGAAAAATAGAAATCCAACGGCACCGAGTCGAATTTTTGGGTGAGCACTCCGGCCATCCATTGGCGCAAGCCCCGAATCAACAGTAAAATACTTTCTAGAATGGGCGCAATTAAACTACCAACTCTGATCCTGGCTCTCGTTCTCTTGTCCTCTAATCTTCAGGCCCTCTCAAAGGAGTCTTCAAAAATGACGCCCTCGCTGCCACACTCACTCAGCCAAGACCTTGCCGAAAATCTAAAAACTCAGTTTCACCCGGCACCCGAAGTAAAAACCTTTCAACTCGAACGGGGCAAAGCCACAAAAATAAAAGTTGCCGGTGAGGAAATCGAAATCACGTGGAGCGACGTGAACCTGGAAGAAGCCGATGGCGGCCCCTCTTTTAACGTCACCTTGAAAGAGTCCTCTGGCGCCGACGCTTTTTATATCAATGTGCCGCCACAAGATTCTTCAAGAGCCGGAATCATTGGCAACGTGATTTTCTTCACGTCGATGAAAAATGGTAGTTCTTTTCACGGCGACCCATCTCAGATGCAATTGGAACTCATCACGACCTCGAAGTTTCCTGTTTTATTCACGATCGAACACCTCAAAACTCGCTTCGCGAAAATTCTTCACGATGAGGTGATCACAAAAAAAGGAATGGAAAAAACGACGGACCTACTTAGCGGCTGGAAGAAAGATCAAAAGCTAACGATTCTCAGGCAACTCAAAGTTCTTCCAGGGTTTAATCTTGAATATAAAACGATCACAGACATGGGTGCGTTCACGCGCTTTTTTAGCTGGGCACGAAATGAGTTTTCTCGAGACGAGGTGAAAATTTGGCTCTCAAAGCAAAAAATCTCGCACCCGATTTACCGCTACTGGATAGAGGGCAAAAAAGCTTCCAAGGCCATAAAGCAAGAAGTGGCCACCGCAAATTATCCCGAAGACGAGAAGGGCCTATCGCTCATCGTTGATCTCACCGTTGATGCTAAAGACGTCGAAATGTTGAGCCTTCTCGAAGCCAAAATTTCCCAAAAAATGTCCCTCTCCGGAATCGAAACCCCACACCCCAAAGCTATGGAAGCACACATGGCCAGCCACAAGCGCTGGCAAAGTCTGCAAAAGAAATTCGAAGAAGCTAAAGCGAAGTTGAATTAAAGGGCGACCTCAAGTTGCTCGAACTCCCCTTGGAATTAGGATTACCAGAACCGCCAAGAACTACCTTTGTTTGGCGGTCTCTTAGGAAAATTTTACGGATCATGTAGAATTGAAGCAGATGGAAGAGAAAATTCAAAAGTCATTCACTTGGTATTTAAAAAATTCTTTCTTGGTTCTTTCTCTCGTAACCATTCCCCTTTTTCTATTTTTTAGCTTGATCGTCCTGGCTTTCGGCCAGGGGGATGGATTTGTCGTTCTTCCGCACGTTTGGTTTTTTTTGTGGCTATCAGTGGTGGGTGTGTTGACGCCTGTTCTCGCTTTTCTTTGGCGAACGATGTTTCGCCTGCGGGCCAAAATTAAAATTGAACGATGGGAAAAGGTCCTTTTAGCGGTCTTGGTTTCGGTGGTCCTTTTGCCGGGTTTTCGAACTGTTTGGAAGTCGACGCAAGCAACGCCCATTCGAAATTTTTGTAACTCCTATAAGAGAGGCTCTCCCTTTAGTGCTGAAGCCATGGTTAACCGAGTGGCGAGTGAACAACTCGGTGCCCTCAGTCTCACTCAATTTGAAGTGACCGAAATTGGGCTTAACCATAATACCTATCGAGCTCTAGAAGGAAGCGGCAAACAGCTCGATCCTCTCAATCATCGGAGTATGGCAAAAAGTATTGATCAGGCGGGCGCGAATGGACAGGCCTCGTTGGGACCGATGCGCCGGGCGCACTGCCTTCTTGAATTTAGTCAGGGAAAAATCGATTCGGTAAATTTTTATGATCAATAAATAAGCCATCGATCGCTTAGAAATTTCATGAATCTGTTTCAAGTGCGCTTGCTTTATTTTACGGTCCACGCCGAGTTGATAGTGGTTGAAGCTCGATGCCACAACCCTTAAGAAACTCTTGCGGTGCGAATTTACGGTTAAATTTTCGGCTTCTGCTTAACGAAATATTATTGTCAAAATTTGCTACGAGGAGATCCTTGATTGGAATCGCTCGGGCTTCGAGCTACCCATTTGTAAGCACTTCAAAGGTGAAGTGGCGCTGGGTTTTGACGGAATTTAGAATAAAGCCTCCGTCCGCGGCCTTCTTGGCCAAGAGCAAAGCTTTCTCGGGATTTGAAGGATTAAAAATTTTAACGGCGATGTGAATGCTTTGCATAGTGATCTTGCGATCCTCACCGGCATCAACCACGAGTCTTGAGTGCGCCGACACGGATTCAAAGCCAAGTTTTGAGTTCTCGGCGTAAACTTTAAAAGTGGCCACAAAGCAATTTGTCAGCGCATGATTAAAAAGATCCTCGGGGCTTAGGGCGCCACCGGAGCCCATGAATTCCAGGGGAACACTGCAAGTCGACGAGTAGTTTTGGCTTTGGGTGGTCCATGGTGACTGGGTGCCAGACGGCGCCCGGGTTTCAGACTCAAAGGATATTGGATACTTGATCATAAATTCATCTCCTGGGGAATTAGGTTCCCTATATGGCTTGTTTGTTACAATGGTTCATACTAGCATGAACCATATGACAAGGCGAGATGGAAAAAGTATTCGGGCACTTGCCAGCAGCATCGGTGATTTTATTCGTTACTGGGGCTTTCGGCGCATTCACGGTGAAATTTGGACTCTCGTTTACCTCTCGACGAAGCCCCTGAGTGGCGTTGAAATTTCGCGAACACTCGGGGTCTCAAAAGCTCTCGTCAGCCCAGCTCTTTCCGAGCTCCTGAGCCATAAGCTAATCTTAAATGCCGGGGGAGATTTAAAAACCAAGCTCTACACGGCCAATTCCAAAGTGATCGATGTCATTGTGGATGTGCTGGCTAAAAGAGAATCCGTGCTTTTGAAGAATGCCCAGGTGAATTTCAGCCGGGTCGAAAAATCGACAGTTTCCCAGCCGATCGACATTGATTCCAAAAGGCTAAGTGATCTTGGTTCGATGATCTCGCTCGCCAGAGTTGGGCTGGACATGGTCGTCAAAAACATAAAACACCGAGACTTAGCTCTCCTGAAAAAACTGACTCAGTAAAATGACATGAAGGCGTTTTTAATTCTTGGTAACCAGCTTTTCGATGCCAAGAAACTTCGGGACTTAATCCCAGACAAGAAGAACTCCATTATTTTCATGCGCGAAGATCGCGAGCTCTGCACCTATTTTAGATTCCATAAACACAAGATCATATTTTTTCTCTCATCGATGCGGGAGTTTTCCAGTTCTCTGGAAAAAGAGGGCTACAAAGTTCACTACGAAACGCTCTCGGATTCGACCAATGGCAAATACGAAGATTGCCTGCGATCATTTATTGCGAAGCAGAAAATTCAGTCCATTTCGTTTTACGAAATTGAAGACAAGTTTTTTGAGTCTCGTTTATTAAAACTATTTGACGGCCTGGGGATCAAATCCGAAATGGTTAATTCTCCCATGTTTTTGTGCACACGCCCGGAATTTGAGGGCTACCTATCGACTCACAAAAAACCGATGATGAAAAGCTTCTACGAAATCCAGCGCAAGCGTATGCGCATCTTGGTAGATAGCAAACTAAAACCCGTGGGTGGCAAATGGAGTTTCGACGTTGAAAATAGAAAGTCTTTACCGACTGACATAGTCCCGCCAACGCCGGAAAAGGTCACTCACTCTAAAAGTACCTTAGCGGTCATGAATCTCGTTGAAGAATGCTTCCCGAATCATCCCGGAGAATCCCAAAACTTTTGGTTGCCGATTGATCGCAAGGGGGCCCTGAAATCTCTAGAGTTTTTTTTATTGGAAAAACTAGCTTCCTTTGGCCCCTATGAAGACGCGCTTCCGGAACACTCCGTTTTTGTTTTTCATTCTGTCTTAACGCCCTTTATGAATTCGGGGCTGCTGACGCCCGAGGAAATCGTTGAACGCACGCTTAAAGTTTTTGCCGAGAAGAATCTGCCACTGGCGTCGGTCGAGGGATTCATCCGGCAAATCATTGGATGGCGCGAGTTTGTTCGCGGCATTTATCAAAATTTTAGTTCCGTGCAGGACGAGAAAAATTTCTGGAATCATCATCGCAAGCTAAATGACCTTTGGTACGACGGCGGCACCGGCGTGCCACCGCTCGACCGTGTGATCTCAAAAGTTAATCGTTATGGATACTCGCATCACATTGAACGTTTGATGGTGGTGGGAAGCTTGATGCTTTTGCTGGAAGTTGATCCCAAAGAAGCTCACCGTTGGTTTATGGAAATGCACATTGATTCATCGGACTGGGTGATGGGGCCAAACGTCTACGGGATGGCGCTTTTTAGCGACGGCGGTATTTTTGCTAGCAAGCCCTATATCTGCGGTTCGAATTATTACCGGAAAATGGGTCCTTTTAAAAAAGAACTTTGGTGTGACGGGGTTGACGGACTCTATTGGCAGTTTATCGAAAGGCACAAAGCGTTTTTCTTGAAGAATCCCAGACTCTCGATGATGGTACGCATGTTGGATAAAATGGATAAATCTCGGAAGAAGGAAATTTTTGCAGAAGCTAACAAGTTAAGAGCTCGGCTTACTCGCGACTCTTAGAGCACTGTCCAAAGTAAAGTTTTTAAAGAAGGTTGAGGTATATGTTTTACAATTTATCAGTCGTGGCACAAATCATTATCGCTTTTTCCATCATGGTTGTTTGGGTGGGGCGCTATGAAAACATCGTAAAAGAGTTTCGGCATTTTGGATTGCCTGACTTAGTTAGAAACGCAGTTGGCGCTGCGAAAATTTCCTTGGCGACTTTATTAGTCGTTGGGATTTGGTATCCGGAACTTGTGCTGGTCCCCGCCGCCATGATGGGATTTTTGATGATTTGTGCCCAAATAGCACACGCCAAGGTTAAAAATCCGGTGTTTAAATTTCTGCCTTCGCTGGGTTTATTGGCCTTGTCGATTTTCATTGTTGCGGTTCACTTGGGATTGATTTCCTAAATGACAGTCCCTGATTCGCCCGTGACTTGGCTCACGGGCGCGCTCATAGTTTTTTCGAGTCTGTCATTTTTTGTATACGGCGCCGCTGCTTTTACCAGCTCTTATATGAAAAATGAGTTTAAGAGATACGGGCTCAATCGATTCCGAATTTTAGTGGCGCTTTTGGAAATTTTGGGGGCCCTCGGATTGCTGCTCGGGTTGAAATGGAAGATCTTGCTAGTCATTTCATCTGGCGGGCTGGGCGTGCTCATGCTGCTGGGTTTCCTAGTGCGCTTAAAGATTCGCGACGGGCTTTGGCTTTCGCTGCCTTCGTTTTTGTACATGACGATGTGCTTTTATTTGTTCACTCGGGCGATCGATTAGGAGCGGATGAGCTTCGTCTGGTAAAATTGGCCATGAAAAACTGGTTTTACACGTGTTCGCGTTGAACTTATGATGGCGATCTCATCACGCCCTTCGAGGCCTTCCGCTTAAGGCCCGCTTCTGCGCATTTATTTTCCATCAAAGCATCGGAATTTGCCGAAGGCGCTGCCACGAGTAAATTCCTTGCGGCCGGTGGGTTGAGGTCAAAATACCGTCTTGCCGGTAGCGTGACTCTCGTGGATGATAAGTGGGTGAGCTGCTTCCGTTTTCTTGTATCGATCTTTGTTTTTGTGTCGGCAATGCCCGCGGCCCATGCGATTTTAAAGTTCTCGGGCTCGACAGGCTACCTTGCGAGCATTCGAAGCGCCGATGGTCAGGTAGATTTTTATGACGGGTTTTCCTACGGCGGACGTGTGGCTCTCGCGGGCCCGGCAAACGAGTTCTTCGTTTCCTACCTCTATTCGTCGCAGGTCGCGAACTACGTGAATGTGGATCCGCCCAACGAGTCGACGGATCAGTGGTTCAGCGTCGGAATGCGCCGCTTTTTGGTCGGAAGCCAACGGGCCTTTTTGGAATTCGCAGGCCTCATGTCGAACTCTGACTCTTTCAAAAGAGGCTGGGTTTCCTTTCGAAAGAACGGCGTCGTTTTGAGCGTTTCCGCATGTGTTGACGGGACCTTCGGTTTTACTCACACGGAAAATGCCGAAGGGAGCTACGACTTTTCGTTTGCGCAAACGGATATGGCCGGCAACGAGAGTGCGTCGCTCCCGCTTCAATGGATCGTCGAATCGCCGGCTCCTAATCCACCGGTTGTCTTGCTCCCAGAGGCTAGTCCCTATGTTTCTAACGGAAATGCCGTTTCGATTTCTGGTAGTTGCACGAGTGGAAACACGATCCACTTGGAGGGTGCGTCGGTGGACAGCATGGTCTGCGCCGATTCGGCCTTTTACTTCACGCTCATCCTTGGTGATGGGATCCACGACTTTCTTCTTTCTCAGGACAACGGAACGAAACGGTCTACGGCGACTAGCTTCCAATGGATTCGTGACACTTCGCCTCCGGAGGCGATCGTTGTATCAGGTCCGTCGACCCCTTGGGACATGAGCACGGCCGAGATCGCTTTTACCGCTAATGAAACTCCGGTGAGCTTCGAATGTAGACTCGACGCGGGGACCTTTGCCTCGTGCGAGTCGCCTAGGAGTTACACCGGAATGAGCTTGGGGCCGCACGTCTTTCAGGTGAGAGCCGTGGATGCCTCGGGCAACGTCGGCCTAACTGATAGCTATGAATGGTCGGTCGCTCCGATCAATACCATTGCTCTTGGTCCTTCGGCCTAAAACACCAGGGTTCGGGAGCTCGTATGTATGCCCAGTATTCCACGGCGGGATCGAGCATGACCGAGATCGCGAGCCCCAACTTGGCTATAGCTCTCAACGTCTGGCACCATGTCGCTTTCGTCTGGGAGCTCGGTAAGATCAGTCTGTATTTCAACGGAGCTCTCGTCACTTCTTCAGGGGCGATCGGCACTCAAAACCTCTTTTCGAGCACGAGTCCGCTGAGAATCGGCGCCGATGCGAGCGGGAATTATTTCGACGGGCATATCGACGATTTTCGTTGGAGCAATGTCGTGCGCAGCCTCGCTGTTCCGACGGCCCCTCACGCGATCGATTGATTTCAGGGTAGGGATCTTACCCCAGCGATCTTTCTCGAAAATTTAGCCTTTAAAAGCCGCAATGTTTTTTGGATCCGTTTCCGCAATTCTAATATCGGCGGCCCAGCCTCCAACAACGCTCAATAGTCTTGGGTAGTCCTTGAGATTTACTAGCTGATATTTTTCTAAATGCTGCAAAGAGCAGATCAAATGTATTTCCTTGTAACTTAAAATGCTGTCAGAAAAAGTTTCAGCGTTTTTTTCTAACCAGCCAAGCCCGTGTCCAATTGCCAAGCGCGATTTCTCGAAAAATGAATATTCATCAACCGGAACGCCCGTGCGTTTGGCTATGACTATTTTGACTTCATTTGCCATTACCCCGTCAAGAATCGCTCGAACGTTGAGTTCGTGGGGCTTCGAAGTTAACACCTTGAATTCGTCACTTACATTATAATTTCTCACCAGATATTCAGCTATATAGTTAGAATCGATGATCCATTGATCCCGATCTACCAGTACAGGGACGGCCATGAGCGGATTGTTTGCAAATACCTTCGGATCAGAAACGGCGACATTTCCGACGTTGATGTATTCGCAGTCTAACTTAAACGCATCAATGAGAATTCGAACTTTTCGGGCAAAGTGTGAAAGAGGAGTGTAATAAAGTTTCATTTGACTACCTACCTGTGGGTAGGATACCACACTACCTACAGGTAGGTAATCATATTTTATAAATGGCTAAAATGATTAATACAAAATCTAAGATTCAGGTCCTGGGGCGAGCTCTGCTGCAAACACACGGCTACAATGGCTTTAGTTTTAAAGATATTGGCGATCGTCTTGGAGTCCGCAAGGAAAGTGTATTTGAGCATTTTAAATCCAAGGAAGACCTAATCTTGGAAATACTGGCAACTTACACTTCGGATTTCCATGCTTGGGCTAAGCGGGTAGATCCAATGGAGCCACTTGCCCAAATAAAAAAAGTTTTCGATATTTTTTATTCATTTTCGAGCGACAAAAGTAAAGTCTGCCCCGTTTTAGCCCTGGCGGTGGATACAAAGATTTTGACCCCTAAAGTTCGTAAAGCCCTGGAAGAGTTTGTCAATCATTGGCTAGATTGGCTCGAAAGCAAAATAGCGGAGGGGCAGCAAAAAGGTCAGGTCAGAAATGATCTGAATTCTAAAGCTCTTTGTTCGCTTGTGTACAGCGCAGGGATGGGATCCCAGCTTCAAGCTCGAATTTTGCGCAAGTCGGAACTTACGCTCACAACCGGTGAGTCCATTGTGAAATTAATTGCAGCGAAAAAAAGGGAGCGATCGATTGAAAACTGAATTCGACAGTCAGGCTCTTGAATATTCAAATTACCGACCAAAATATCCCGAAGAGCTATTTGATTTTTTAACTGCGGCGACACCCGTACATGAGTGCGCCTTTGATGTTGGTACGGGCAACGGTCAATGTGCAGTGTCTCTTGCTCGACATTTTAACAAAGTATTTGCAAGTGATTTAAGCGATGATCAACTTCGACATGCCTTTCCATTAAAGAACATCAACTATTTCGTTTCCGAGGCCCACGACTCTCGACTGATTGATCGCTCAGTAGACTTAATAACAGTTGCAACTGCCCTTCATTGGTTTGATTTTGAAAAATTTTTTAAGGAAGTCGATCGGGTTCTCAAACCTAATGGAATTTTTGCGGCCTGGTCGTACGGATGGCATCAGACTGAGAACGTTGAAGTTAATTCACTTTTTAACCGAATCGGCAAAGAGATCTTGGCCAACTACTGGAGTCCGCAGCCGAAACTTATTTGGAACGAATATAGAGATATCGCCATTCCCTTTACTCAAATCAGCGCGCCCGATTTTTTCTCAGAAACGGAATGGGATCTAAATGAGTTTAAGGGATATCTTTCAACGTGGTCTGCCACTCAGAAATTTATAAAGACCGTCGGCCAACATCCCGTTGAGCAAATTCAAAAGGAGTTAGAGTTAGCTTGGCCTGACGAAAGTAAAAAAATTAAATTCAAGACCAAGTTAGTGCTTAAAATTTCAAAAAAGGTTTAGGGATTTTATGAAACTGTTTGCCAAATAAAGGCGCAGCTTCGGAAAACGAAGTCGCGGCGTCTGCTAAACCCAAGAGCCTGTCATGGGCCAGGCTCCTTAGCCGCGTCTTCGCTATCGACACCGAAACTTGTGGATCCTTTTCTTCATTCTTTTTAAGTGGTTAGACTATAAAATCTGGCTTCCGAATTAGCATTGATCCCGCGATTCAAAAAATGGTACAAGGGGCTCCGTGCAGGCGCTAAAAAAAATAATAAACATTTTTTCTTTATCCCTACTTCTGGCGGTATCGGCCTGTGGTCGGAGCCTCTCTATCGACCTCGAAAAAGACAGTGGAGAAGACAAAGTCTCCTATACAATTCGTCACGATAAATTACAGCAATATATCGGCCACACCGAACTCCATGTTGATGTCGTTTTTCCGCCAAAGTATCGCAATCACCAAATCAGATTTCAAATGAAACTTCGATTTTCGGATGCGTCGGGATCATCGGTTACCGTAGGATTGCCCCGCGGACTGCCCTTTGAAATAAGCGAAATTAAATATCGACAAGATGACGTCGTCGTTTTTCTTGAAGATCTCCCGGCGCCTGGGGCATCGAAGATTGCTAGCTTTTACAAAAGCCCACCGAAACCGCTTTTCGAGATATCAGAGCATTTGCCAAAGATTGGAATCATGAGCCAAGTAAAAGACTCGATTTTTTTTGGTTTGATTCCAGTCAGCACCAGCGCTTGCACAAGTTTTCCGATCGGAAATTCCTTAGTCATGACCAACCATCATTGTGTTTCGACTCAAGACCAATGCCGAGCCTCGGTATTTACCTTTTGGAACAGCAGCGAAACCGGATTTTTGGGAAATACAATCAGTCGCGATTTTCCTTGTTCAAAACTGCTTTACACACATCCCAATTTGGACATGAGTATTGTGCAAACTGCTGGTGACCCGACAAAAAGCTACGGCAGTTTGAAGATGATGAAAACACCCCGCCGACTTCGTGAAGGCACTCCGGTAATTATTTTAAGCCAAAATCCACGCGGGACTAAGAGAAGTAACCACTGCATCATTGGCGAAAGTGGCAAACGATTCCATATTAGCGGGACGGATCGGCGCGCAACGGACTCGACAGAATTGCAATGTACGGCGGCAACCATCAGCGGAGATTCCGGAAGTCCGGTCCTTAACTATGACGGAGATTTAGTGGGAATTTTTTGGGGAAAAAGCGTCGATGATGGGCGCTACGGGACAATGACTCCGATTTCCGCCCTTTTGAGCAAAGGCGATTCTCCCTTGGAAGAACTTCCTGTTGAATGGGTCAGTCGCTAGCCAGCCCTTAAGCTTTTGAAATAATCCGGAGACTTCAGTCTCAAAATTGGGTCTCCATCTCAAGCTTGGCACGAGTGGAAAATCAATTTGAGCTTGGTGAAGTAGCGCCAAAACTTTGGTGATTTCTTCCTAATCTGAACACTTCAAGACCGCATGACGCGCTGAGCGCCGAACGTGGTAAAAATTAGAACTAAATTCTGGTGATTCCCTAAAGAGATGCGGGTACTTGGTCGATTGTTATTTGACTGAGTTTTAAGCTCAGTCACGCCTATATGGATTTTTGGAGCTGGGAGCCTCGATTTAATGAACCTGGAGCAAAATAAATTTCTGTCTAAGAGAGAGAGAGAGAGAGAGAGAGAGAGCCATGCAAAATAAAATATTTGGTGGCTCGATGAAGCAGTCTTTCTTGGCGAAGAATTGGCATTTTATATATTTTGTACTGGCTGCGTTTGACGTTGTTGTCATTTGCGTTTCGCTATATTTATCCCACAACAATCTTTACCAATACGATCAAGCAATCGAATTCACCAAAAGCAAAATTAAAATTCTTGCCCTAGTAGGAGAAGTTTCTCAATCGGCACAGCAAGTGAATGCTCCTGGAAATGATGTTTTTGATTCTAAGAATGCAGCGAATGAAAGAGAACGATTTGCCAATGCAAAGGCTGTCTACGAAAAAAAACTATCCGCACTTCAGTCAACAATTAACGCCAATGCTTTAAACACAAAATTAAACGATGACTCGACCACTCTTGCGACAAAGGATTTTGAGGACATTAATTTATCGATGTCAGGCATGAGTGAAGTGGCTGGTAGAATTTTTGATTTTTTTGAAAAAAAGGAAGCGGAAAAGGCAGCTGCTTTAATGGCTGAAATGGATAGACGATATGCCAAACTCAATCATGCAATTGAAGTTTTTAGAGTTCGCCAAAGGGATCAAATTGAACACATATTGGATGAGCACCACAAAAATCTCAGCGCTACCAAAAAACTAGAAATATATTTTAGTATTCTTATCGTGCTAGCGGTTTTTGGCAGTGCTGTGTTTGGAACACACATAAGTCGATTTGTAAAAACTGCTCTAACTAAAGCTCAGAGAAACCATGAAATATTAGAAACTGTTTCTAACGCAGCAATTGTTGCCTTTACCGACATCAAGGGAAAAATTACTGAGGTCAACGATAACTTTTGTGAAATTAGCGGCTATACGCGCGAAGAACTTGTAGGGCAAGATCATCGCATTATTAGCTCGGGTGTTCATCCAAAATCCTTTTTTAAAGAGCTCTGGCAAAAAATTTCTTCTGGTGAAATTTGGACTGGAGATATTCAAAACATCAAAAAAAACGGAGAGCCATATTTTTTACGTTCAGTCATTTCGCCTCTGACAGGGGCTAGTGGTGATATTGAAAAATACATGGCTATTCGGTTTGACGTCAGTGAGCAGAGGAGGCTTGAGATCGATCTCCTTAATGCGCAAGCGACAGCAAAAATCGGATCATGGACCTTTGACTTGGCGAGCAATGATCTCTCGTGGTCTACTGAACATTATCGAATATTTGAAATCGATGAACCCCAGTCTCCAGAAAATTTATATAAGCTTTATCGCGAGCGAATTCACCCAGACGATCTCACAACTCTTGATCGACTCACCACCAGAGTGGAGTGCGGTTGTTTAGTCGGACGAAATCTACCCCAATAGTTTAAGGGAGTTAAAGCGGTTGAATTGACAAGGCGAGCAAGAATCGCCAAGGAGATTTAACCCATGAAGAATCGAAATCAAAAGTACGACCCTGAATTCAAGCAAA
>CAXNGS010000002.1:0-372642 GCA_964202055.1 Bdellovibrionota bacterium
GGAGGTTTACAACGAAAAAAGAGTGCATTCGGGAATTGACTACAAAACACCAAACGAGTTTGAACGAAGCCTAGAAAACGGCTCAAACATCGACCGCTACGTCCTCAAGCTTTGGTAGATTGACTCCGATTTTGCGACCGCACTCCAGAGCTTTGCAATTTGGGGAAGACTTCGTATTTGATCATCGTGTCCATTTGGATGGCGGCCAGAGAACCAAATACACTCAAGGCATTGGTAGAGTAACGAAAGACAAAACAGGGAAACCTATTATGCTGTCTGGAACCTGTCAGGATCGAAGCGATAATTTCAAAAATCAGCATGAACTAAGAAAGATGCTAAATTTTAATGATGCGATACTAAGGAGTGCCAAATTTGCGATTATCACGGGCGGTTTAGATGGCATCATTACTGGTTTTAATCAGGAGGCGGAACGGTTGCTCGGATACTCTGCTTTAGAAATGATTGGCAAGCAAACACCAGGGATATTTCACGACCCAAGTGAAGTGGTTGAAACCGCAAAACTACTATCCAAAGAGTTCAACACTGAAGTTCCAGTTGGTTTTGATACGGTCGTGTTTAAAGCTAAGCAAGGAAAAGGGAAATTCGACGAACGAGAATGGACCTACGTTCGAAAGGACGGCAAGAGAGTTCCTGTGCTGCTCAACGTAACAGGCCTATTCGATTCTAATAATCAATTGAATGGATTCATGGGTATAGCTAAAGACCTAACAGATAAACACGCTCTTCGTTCAGAGCTAGAGCAAGAAAGAATTAAATCAATTAGAAATGCTAAATTAGCATCCCTTGGGGAAATGTCTGCTGGCATTGCTCACGAAATCAATAATCCTCTTGCGATAATCTCAGGTTCTGCTGGGTTACTCTCCAAGTTTTCCGACAATCCAGAAAAACTCGCATCTAAGGTCGAAATAATAAAGAAATCGTGTGATCGTATTTCACGAATTGTTCTGGGACTAAAGAAGTTCTCCCGCTCGGGAACTAAGCCCAATTTTATAACCCACGAGCTCTATAATATTATTAAGGAAGCCTCGATACTAACTGAAGCAAAATCCAAGCGACACTCAACCCCTGTAACTGTTGACTGCAAAACTCAGGCAAAGGTGATTTGCGATGAAGTTGAAATTGAACAAGTGCTTGTCAATCTCATTAATAATGCGATTGACGCGGTAAAAACAAGACCCGAGAAGTGGATCAACGTCACTCTCTTTGACGACTCCAATTCCGTTGTACTTAGAGTTACAGACTCAGGTCCTGGAATTCCAGAAAATGTGCGCACTAAAGTATTCGAACCCTTCTTTACCACCAAGAAAGTTGGCGAAGGCACGGGCCTTGGTCTCTCGATTACCAAGGGCATTTTAGATGAACACAAGGCAACCATCACCGTTGTTGCTGACTCTCCCAACACCTGTTTTGAAATTAGATTCCCCCGAGCCGAGGAAATAAAGAATACCCCCTAAGCTCGAAGGGCTGGCCCGCGGTAGCTTCTGCCGCAGCTTATTGTCTAGAGGTAAAGCGTCGAGCCTCATCCGGAAAGATCGATGTCGGGCGCCAATCGATTTTCAAGACATCTATCGCTTACCTCTGAAACATTTTCACGCATTGCCTCGAATGGCTGCGCTCATAGGCTTTCGGCTCAAGCTTCACTGGCGACCGTCAAGAATGACTTTGTTTTACCTATCCTTTTCTTGAACTCGTCTGCAGCTAGATTTTCTCATAAACTCGTCAATTCTTCGTTATTAACGAATGCCACTTGATCGTATAAACTCTTGTTGTGTTTGCTTTATTTTTTTTGATCTTTCTTTTTTCAAATGCATCGCACGCTCAGCACAAGCATTCGAACGAAAATTTCAACCCCACTCTTGAAAATCGCAGTTGCGATGCGGAACTTGAAAGCGCAGACCATACTTTTTTGACTCGCGTTCAAATCGCAACTCGCTCGGGTTTGAGTGATACAAAAATCAGCGAAATGGTTTTTCGTAGTTTAAGCGAAAGTCGTGGGAGCCAAGACCGAAAAGAAATGCTTGCAAGCTTGGCTTGGCAAAGAATTGTTCAAGAAAAGCGAAATCAGCAGCTCCAAGAATTGGAATTAGTAAAAAACCCCAGCTTGGAACTGCTAAAAAGTCATGGTTTAAAATTTCGAGACGGGCAATTCAAATTCACCGATTTTTCGTTCAACAAATTAATCAGCGACGCGACACTTCAGGCGGCTCTAATTGATTTATTTCCGGATGCGCAAGAAAATTTAAAAAACTACGTTCAATCCAATGGGAGATCAGCGCTCTATATTTTAGGTGAGGTTAAAGTTCCTGGGCTGAATCAAACAATCACTCTCGAAGAGCACGGAAATTTACTGCGGGAAAAAATACATGTATTAGGTGAATCCATTAAAAGCTTTGTCCAAGCTTCAAAAAATCAAGCCGCACCTTGGAACCTCTTTGTGGCTGGCTTCAATGCTGCGTGGCTGGGAAAAAATGGCCCCGGCGAAAAATCTCTAAAAGCTAATGGCTCAGCCGATCATATGATTGCACAGTTTTTAGATCTTCGTCGTGTCTATGGAATGAGTCGGGAAGATGTGAACCTCTACTTAGAAAAAATTCACACGGCATTCAATCTTTCTAACGATCAGCTGGACAAAGGTGTCACAGGCGTAAAGAAAATGGTCGCAGCGACAATCATGGCTCCGGTGGCTTATCCGATTGTTGCCCTGGCTTCGACATCTTCGCTCGTCGTTGGAGGAGCTTCGGCTCTCATTTCCACGGGCTTTGCCGCAAAAGAAGTTTATGATCGTCAAAGAGCTAACCCAGAACTCAGCAGTCTTTGTGCGGTTGGTCAGAAAATCATCCAAAAGGGTCCGGGGATTTTTGCATCCTCAATCTCCTCAGTTGGCGTAGTCGGTCTGCTAGGAAAAATGGGCTCACTCACGTGGAAAGCAAGGCTTAGTATCCTTGGGGTGGCGGGTGTTGTGACACCCTTTGGCGTTAGAGCTCAACAAAATCACGCCGACAAAAAAATGACTGAAAGTTTTGAAGGGAAAGAGTCGATTAAACTTCTTTCAGATCAAATCGGGGTTGAAAATTTATCCCCAGAGATAAGAAAGGGCCGGAAACTTGATGAAGTCGTTAAACAGATTGAATCCATATCCGGACGTCGAGCAACTGCCGCAGAAATTAAAGGACTCAAAGAATTCCTGGATCAACAGGACTTTTCATATCAAGGAGATAAAAATGAAACGAATCCATAAAACTTTCGCAACAATAACCTCTACACTTTTTCTCGCACTTATGTTTTCAAGCACGGCTGCATTCTCACAACCAAAAGGCCATGAAGCAAAACCTTCGGGGGATGGCATTGGCGGTCCGGCATCAAAAAGCGAGCCATGCGAGCTCAGCGAAATCCAAAAGCAAGCGCTGAAAAAAGAATTTGAAATTGCTATAAAAAGCGTTGATGAACGAATGAGCGCACTCAAAGAACTTGAAACGGAAATGAGAAAAGCAGAGTCGAGCCGAAAAATCGCACTCACAATCACAACTGTCGGAGTGCTCGGAGCCATTGCAAGTGGGGCCTTGTTCTTGAACACGGCGAACGCTGCGCACCCGCTCATTCGCGGATCAGAAGGCCTTGTTCTTGAAGCCTTTGGCGTTGGGGTCTCTGCCGTAACCGCAGTAGGTGGAATCATTTACTTTACGGTGTCCCACGGCAACTTGAAAAAAGCTCGCGCGATTGTTGAAGCAAAAAAAGCTGAGTTGATCTCTGCGCGCCAGCTTCAAGAAAAATTGATGAAGCTTCTCTTAGATTGCAAATAGCTCAAGCAGCTGCCCTGGTTGTAGGTGGATTGGAATAACAAACCTGCAAAAATCGGATTCGAGCGTCGCAAATAGGCTTGGGTCTTCAACGCTCACAGGAGGCCGTGAAGCTGGGCAATTTGTCCATGAGACCATCCGTTCTGAACATGAGGATTTTTTCGTTTCCCAGAATTTGAATGGAGGCCTCGCCATAGCACAGACTCCGAACAACCCGATCATTCTTGGCTCGCTGGTCCCTCAACTGACGAAAATCAATTAACGAGCCATGAATCCAAGCTTCACCCTTGATGTCATCGCGAGGTGCGCAGCTGTTCAAATCTTGATCTAAAAAGTTTTGATATCCAGCGGGAAAAACGTGCCGGACTTGAAACCATCCTGCCATGTTGTAGCCAGAGATAATCACCGCCGGGGGATTTTTAGCCTGGGGAGTCTTTACGACCTTGCCCACGATCGGGAAACTCCCGCCTGGGCCAGCTCGCAAATTCGATCCAGCTGGATCGGGATCGACCACATCGGCGAGTACTTCGCAGTTTGAAAATGTCGAACCGACTTTGCGCAAGAGCACTTCATCACGCTTTAAGCGCGCAACAACTTTTGATTCGCTATTAAAAATTAATAAATAGCCAATGGCCAGCGGCGATTCGGCTGACTGGCCCTGGGCGGTCACAACTTTTCCCGGATGATTCGGGTCAAATCCTTTCTTTTTTTGAAACTCAGCCAACAAGGATAAGTCTCCCGAAAGAATGGACGCTTGAAATAGGGTTAAATTTTCCTCAACGGCATTGGGCAACGAAGTGTCGTCAGTGTCTACTTTGCCCATCACATTTGGATCCACTTCGTTATGCTTCAAGTAATAGGCCACGATTGATTGCGAGAGCGCTGACCCAGGAAATTTCATCACCCCAAAATGAGCCGGGCTTATCGAGCTTCGGGTGCAAACCTCGAAAGGATTTTGGCCACCTGCGATTTTCGACTCGGCAGCGGAAATTTTTCCGGAGCGTAAGTCGGAAAGTAAAGCACAAGCTTTGTTGGCAGCGGCAACGCCGAGTTGCGACCAAGCGAACAAAATTAAAGAAGCCCCTAACTTTGATAATTTCATCCTCCTAAGGAAAGCCTAACTTCCGGCAAAACACAACCCAGGGACAACGCCGAATCGCCTCTTCAAGGACCGATTTAAATCGCAGATTTTTTTCCAGCTCGGTGACGATGCTGGGAGATAAGTCCGTATTTGGGCGCAAAAATTAAGGACAATGCAAATACCAGTGCTTGCATAAGCACAATGCAAGGGCCCGTTGAGGCATCGATGTGGTAGCTAATAAAAATTCCAGCAACCGTGGATCCAGTCGCCGCCGCAACCGCAATCAAAATCATTCGATCAAAGCGATCTGTCCATAATTGTCCAATAGCCCCGGGCGTGATGAGCATCGCGATCACAAGAATGATTCCCACGGCCTTAAGCGATACAACAATCGAGAGCGAGAGTAGCGACAAAAGTAAGTAATGGAGAAATGTCACAGGCAGAGCAAGGACACGCGCGTGAGCCGGATCAAAACACATCAGCAAAAAATCTCGCCTGAGAAGAATCACGATCCCCAGAATAATGCCTCCCAATAAAAGAGTTTCTCGAATTTGTTCGCGCGAAATTCCCAAAATATTTCCAAAAAGTATGTGGTCCAAATGCAGGTCCGATGGCGTGCGACTAAAAAGAACCAGCCCAAAAGCAAAGAGCCCTGTGAAGACAACCCCCATGACGGTGTCTTCTTTGATGCGACTGTTTTGCTTGATGAAGCCTGTCGCTACGGCGCAAAACAAGCCAGAAGAAAAGGCTCCAATCGATAGTGGTATTTTCAAAATGTAGGCGATGACAATACCCGGCAATACCGCATGTGAAATGGCGTCGCCCATCAGAGACCATCCCTTCAAAACCAAAAAGCAAGACAGCACAGCACACAAACTGGACACCACGAGTCCGACCAAAAGTGCCTCGCGCATAAACCCAAATTGCAGTGGCTCAAAAAAATTCATGCCCGATAGCCTTGCGCTCGGGTGACACGAGCAAGCCTTCTGGTGGCTAAAATTCCATGCTTGGGTGCGAGCAAAAAAACAAAAAGGAAAATCAAACTTTGCAGTGTAACAATACAGCCCCCCGTAGCGCCGTCGAAAAAAAAGCTCGCATAAGCACCGATCATGGAGGTTGCCATCCCAATTCCTGAAGATATCCAAAGCATTTTTCCAAAACGATCCGTGAGCAAGTAAGCCGTTGCCCCCGGGGTGACAAGCACTGCGACGACTAAACAAGCCCCGACCGTTTGCAGTGCCGCAACGGCGGTTGCCGACAAAAGAGTGAGAAGGGTGAGATGCAATCGATTCACCGGAAGACCAAGCGCGCGTGCCTGATTGGGATCAAAACAAAAAAGCATCAGATCCCGCCATTTAAGAAGAAGAACAAGCAAAGTTATGGCGCTGATGATGAGAAGCTGCACAACATCAGAATCCGCAATGCCTAGGATATTTCCAAATACAATTGTTTTGATATCAACACGCGATGTGTACAAAGAAATTAGCAAAAGTCCAAAAGCAAAAAACGCTGTGAACACGATGCCAATAACGGCATCCTCGCGAATGCGACTTTTCGCTTTTACAAAAGCCATGGCTCCTGCGGCCAGCAATCCCGAAATAAAAGCGCCAAGAGAAAAGGGCAGTCCCAGCAAATAAGCGATGCTCACGCCCGGAACAACCGAGTGAGAAAGCGCGTCTCCCATCAAAGACCAGCCTTTGAGCGTGATGAAGCAGGAAAGCAGCCCGCAAACACCCCCGATCAATGCGCTCACCCAAATAGCTTTAAGCATGTAATCATAATGAAGAGGGCTCTCCAGTAGACTCCAAAAAGAGGAGAAGTTTTCCATCGCCTATTCTTTCTTGTCTTTTTTAGAGTCTAGATCTCGAGCCCGCTGACGAAGAAGCTCTTCGTGTTTGCTGCGATCGCGATACTCTAGATGTCCGTCCTTGCCGAAAATCAGCGGGCGCTCGTCATCGGTGAGGACCTTAACCAAACGACCATCATCTGCTTGCACCGTTGAGTGCTCAAAATTGAATTGTCGAAGCACTCCGCCAAACGCTGCGGTGAGATTTTGCTCAGTAAAAACTTCATCCGTTCGGCCATACGCAATCACGGTGCGATTCACCAAAACAACTTGATCACAAAATTCCGGGACTGAACCCAAATTGTGCGTCGAAACGAGAATGATACAGCCCGCGTCGCGGAGCTCGCGCAGTAACGAAATAATGGCTTCTTCCGTTTTTACATCAACCCCGGTGAAGGGTTCATCAAGCAAAATGATTCGCCCCCCTTGAGCAAGCGCGCGCGCCAAGAACACGCGTTTTTTTTGACCGCCGGAAAGCTCGCCAATTTGGCGATCGCGAAATTCCCACATCTTCACGCGACGCAAGCTTTCCTCAACAGCAGCTTTATCTGCTGCGCGCGCCAAGCGCATAAAATTCATGTGACCATATCGGCCCATCATCACCACATCGCTGACGCTGACGGGAAATTGCCAATCCACTTCTTCTGCTTGCGGCACATAAGCCACCCAGTGATGAGAAAGAGCTTCCTTCACCGGCGCATCGTTGATGGTGACACTTCCCGCAGGGGCGCCAACAAAACCCATCACACTTTTAAAAATTGTCGACTTTCCGCTACCATTAACACCAACAAGTGCGCAGATGGTTCCAGCATTCAAGTGAAAGCTGGCATCATGAAGTCCCGTGTGTCCGTTGGGATAAGTGATCGTTAGATTTTTTACGCGAAGGCTTAGTTCGGTGTTTTCCAAAATTTTACTCATGGTTTTATTTGGAAACCCTTCACAATTGTATTTGCATTGTATTCGAGCATTTTCAAATAAGTCGGCGCCGCTCCGTCTGCGTCTGTAAGCGAATCCACATAAAGAACTCCGCCATAATGCGCGCCCGTCTCTGCCGCGACTTGCCTGGCGGGCTTGTCGCTCACGGTGCTTTCGCTAAAAACCACCGGGATCTTATGCGCGCGAACTCCGTCAATAACTTTTTGAACTTGCTTTGGCGTGCCCTGCGCGTCCGCATTGATCGGCCATAGATAGAGTTGTTTCAAATTGTAGTTGTTGCACAAATAGGAAAAAGCACCTTCGCTCGTTACCAACCAACGTTGAGACTCGGGAATCGTGCTTAATTTTTTTCGTATCGGTTCATCGAGCTCTTTAATTTTTTCAGAATAATCCGCAGCATTGGCGCTGTAGATTTTTTCATTAGCTGGATCAAGACTCACAAGCGCTTTGCGAATGTTTTCAACGTAAACAATCGCATTCGCCGGAGACATCCAAGCATGAGGGTTTGGCTTATCAACATAAGGACCTTCGCTGATGCTCGTCGGAACAATGCCTTCGGTAATCACGGCACTTGGCTTGTTTTTAACACTTGAAAAAAAGCGTTCAAACCATCTTTCAAGATTCATTCCATTCCACAAAACGAGGTCTGCGTGCTGAGCCCGAACAATGTCTTTCGGAGTTGGCTCGTAGCCATGAATTTCAGCGCCGGGTTTTGTGATGGAATCAACATCAGCCGCGTCTCCTGCCACATTGCGCGCAATGTCTGCGATGATTGTAAAACTTGTGAGAACTTTCTTTTTGGCCGATGCCCCGCGAGAAAAATCGCGCTCTTTCCCGTCCGAAGAGGTCGTTGGGGCGTTCTTCGAATTTTGAAAACAAGAAGCAAGCGACGCCAATAGGAAAATACTGGCAGAGGTTTTGAGTCCGCGAACCATGCTTCAATCAGGATAGCCTAATTAGGCTATCCTTACAATAATCGCTAATTTTTTGGCATGGGCGCAAATTTTGAGCTATTCTGCTTGGGAGTGACAGACTCTCGCGCGGCCCCGACGGGCCACAATATCAATATTCACACAGAAAATTATCTGAAAACTATTTGGAATCTTTCTCGCCTCAATGCAGATCCAAAAAAATTAGTGCTCAACAGTCAGATCGCTGAGTGGCTTCACGTCAAGCGCCCGAGCGTCTCTGAGATGCTTTTTCGACTGAGTGCGGCTGGGCTTGTCGAACTTGTGCCCCGAAAAGGCGTGCGACTAAGTGCCAAAGGAGAAAAAATAGCGCTGGGTCTTTTGCGCCGACACAGACTTGTCGAATTTTTTCTGCAAGAGACTCTCAAAATTACAAGCCTTGAAGCCCACAAAGAAGCAGAAGTTTTAGAGCATGCCGTCACTCCAGAGCTCTGCGCCCATATGGAAAAATATTTGGGGTATCCGAGTTATGATCAGCAGGGGATGCCCATTCCTAACCAGCTCAGCAAAGTTAGCGACGCCAAAAAAAATGAAATCAAAGCCGCGCAACTGGCCCCCGGACAGTGGGCCAAAGTTTCCGCTTGCCCTGACTATGACGAATCAGCCCACAGAAAAGTGTTGGAAAAGGGCATCAGCGTAGGGCTCCTGCTTCAACGCCTGGAAAGCCCGGGCGCCATTTTATATTTCAAATCCAAAAAAGGCATTTCCTATCATTTGAGCCATCAAGAAGCTGAGCTCGTGCAAATGAAGGTTCACTCGCCGCAGCGACGTGGGTAGGGCTAACATTTTTTACAGAAATTGTTTTATCTCTTCGTTTAACGAGGTGGCCCATATTCATATCTACATCCCAAAGTAAAGGTAGACCTGTGGGAGTCCGTCGACTCCTCCTGATGAAGAATTATATTTACCGAAACGTCCCGATAGGCGGGTGGATTGATTTGTGGCATGATTTAGCAATCAATGAATTCCATTGGATTGTTATTTGCCTACAGTGCCGGTGTCTTTGCGACACTTCTACTCAATGCCGCAACTGTATTCGGAAGTGCCTTGGATCCACTCATGCTTCTACTTTATGTTGTCATGGGTGGGCTGGCGATTGTCTGTTGGCTTGAATGGAGGACGGGATCGAATTGCCCGGCAAAGCTGTCAAACTACGATTTGTTTTTCATTGTTTTTTTAACTCTGGCTGCGCTTGCTTTGCGCTTTTATAGAATTAATGATCGACTTGTATGGTTGGATGAGGATTCCCAGGCCTTTTCATCGTGGGGGACCCCAAATAGTTTTTTGGTGGCAGCTTCAAAGGAACAGCAACCGCCGCTTAATTATATTCTTGAAGGCCTCGCTTTAAAAACCTTTGGATATTGGCCATGGGTTTGTCGTTTGCAGTCGCTAATTTTCGGCACGTTGACGGTCCCAGCGATCTATTTATTTCTTAGGAATTTGAATCTGAGCACGTTCGCTGTGACATTTGGAGCTGCACTCTGTGCGTTTGGATATCCATTTCTCTATTTTTCTCGGGAGGGTCGTCCCTACGCGGCTGCTTTTTGTGCAGCTGTTTTACTTTTGAATGCGTTCATTATTTTTTGGAAGGAGACTCCGCATTGGAGGCGGACTCTATTGCTTTTCGGTTTTACAATGAATTCCTTTTATATAATGGGTTTTCAGCCCCAGATTTTTGCGGGAGTTCTAGGGCTCTCCTTGATCCCGACACTTTTTGGCCCAGATCGATCCGTTAAGAGGCGTCTATTTTTTCACTATTGGTTTCAGCTGGTCCTATCAGCTGTTTTGATTGCTCCGTACCTGGCTAAAGGGGGGGGCTATCTCAGCTTCAAAATTCCAAGAAGGGAGTCTTTTTGAGAGTTTCACTCGAGCCCTTGAAACAATTTCTAGTGCGGATTTCCTTCAGTTTTTTTCAATACTAATCTTTCCCACATCATTCATAAGCCAGTTGCATCTTTGGGTGATTTTTTTGCTCTTGGCTTGGGTTTTATTAAAAAGAGGAGGCAAGCCACTCCATTCCTCTTTTGTTTTATGCGTTGTTTTATATCCTCTATTTTTGATACTGACGTTTCAGACTTTTTTACGATATTCGTTTATGTGGCGGTATCTAACGGTGGGTGTTGTTTTTGTAGTGATTGCCGCAAGTCTGGTTGTTCAAAGATTTCTTGATTTTTCAAAAAATAACATTCGATTAAAGGCGATTTTTGCAGTGGGAATTTTTGCTTTTACCTTTCAGTTTATGTTTAAGACAGTCGTCCCAAGTGCATTGCAGGATCCTGCGGACATTAATTGGACTAAACTCTATAAATTTTTTGAAAATGATGAGAATGCCAATAAAGCAGCATTTGTTCTTGGTTTGGCGGATTCTAAAGAAAAATGGAGCCCAACAGAGTTTTGGTCTTCCGCCTTTTATTACAGCGCCAGTCGTCGTCGTGTTGAAATTTCATCGAGAGGGTGGACTCAGATGGGGGGCGAGGACTGGGTTAAAGAATTGCTAGATAAAAGACGGACTACTTTGGATTCTTTCTTTATTGTGAATGCTCCTGGAAAATACGGTTCTTTGCGAGTTTCCGATGAAGTTATAAACGAAATTGATCGATCTTTGACTAATTTTTCCTATCATTCTGTTGGTGAATTTCAAGTTTTTGAAATCCATCGACAAAAAGATCTTTTGATAGATTTATTGAAATTTTTTGAGATTTTTGAAAGGCAGAAAGTGTCAAAGACTCCGGTCGGAGCTTCTTACCTCATGAATTTAAATATCTATCAAACGGTTTTGTATCACCAGGTTGGAGATTTAAAAAATGCAGCTCGGACTGGAAAATTAGTTCGAGGATTCTTTGATGCCGCTCCGGATCTGGGACTGTGGCGTTTCGCGGTGAAGAATATTATGGCATCTTTGGGGATTTAGATCACTCGCTTAGATCACTCGCTTAGATCACTCAAAGACGATGTTGAGTTTTCAAATTCCCAGTTCAGGAAAAATATCACAAATTTTTTCGCCACGAATTAAATCAAGCTTTGCCGAAAAATTTCGAAAATCAGCCCAATCATATGGATTTGGAACCTCTTCAAGAAACCGAAGTGCCGCCTCAAATCCGGCAATGGGACACTCGGCGTCTTTTCCAAAGGGACTTAAGAATTTGTCAATATGCCGTCGGTAGCGAATTCTAATACTTTGCTTTAATGATTCAGGAAGGACCTTAAGACTCATCATGGATGGAGCTGTTAGGAGATTAACATAGAGTTGATTTACGCAAACAATATCTCGGTTTACCCAGTCTTCAAAAAAGTCCGGCAAATGTAATGAGTTATAGGCGCCCAGTGTGGATGCAATGACTAATCGAGCGTGCGGAACTTCTGTCTTCACTTGCAGAAAATTATTGGTCGCAATTTCCCAGTTTTGTCCCGATCTCAAATACTCGGCGCGAGATCCAGACGCATCAAAACTGACGCAAATTTCCAAATTTTTAAATTGCTTCCATAGATCAAGGATTTTGTTGCCACCGAATTCCAATTTTGAAAGATTTGTACTGTAGCGAATTTTAATATCAGTTTTTTTTCGAGCAATGAGTAATTTCAAGAACTCATAGTGCTCGAGATGCAGGAGGGGTTCTCCGCCGGCAAAATAAAGCTCTTCCATGGATTCAAGAAAGGGTTCGATATCTTTTAATATTTGAGATTGGCTTAGATCTAACTTGTGCAGGCCGACATTCTGACTGGGGCCCTTTAATGCTTTCCAATCCTCAGCCCAAGCGCTGCTCAGTTCAGGGCTGCATGATCGACATTTAAAATTGCAGACATTGGAAAGGCGCAAATCGAAATAGGCCAAGTTAATTTTATCGACGCTGCCGTCTGGGTTGGTATTGCCGACCGAATCAAAATGATGGCTAAAGGTGCTATTTGCATGTTTTCGCAAAGACGAAGATCCGGATCGTTCAATGTCGTAGCAGGGTTTGCAATGTTCAGATGGGCGCCCCTCGAGCATGGCGACTCTCATCTCGCGAAGTCTTTCTGAATTCCACAATTCGACAATTGATGATTGGTCGACGTTTCCAAGTTCTTTCGATTCACTGATGTAACAACAGGCGAAGGATCGCCCGTCGGGATTTACGTAGAGGTGAGTCCAAGGCAACATGCAGAAGACCGTTGAATGTTTGAGTAATTTCTCTTTGTCGATTGGGCGCGACGGAGTTGCTGAAGTATCCGCAACTATTTCCACGAATTAACCTCATCTAAGCAACGTTTAATAAGGGGTTTTGCCAAAGTTTCCATCCGAGTTCTTCATCTTTAGCGAAGGAATGCGCGCTTCTCAAATTTTGAAGTTCAAAGGGACCCAAGGTTTCCTTGGCTGGCTGGCTGATTGCTGGTGTTTGATGACATGGAAGGTTTTTCGGCAATTTGATTGGATTAAGGATTTAAGAACAGTTGATTTGACAAAGCTAACGCGTTGCGGCAATAGCTTGGTTTCGGAGTAAAAAAATGATTTCAAATTTAAAATTAAAAATTGCATCGTTGGCTTTAGGTCTTGGTTTTTTCAGTTCAGCATTGGCTTTTGAGCTGCCAAACCAATTCGTGGTTCGCGAAAAATTCTTTGCGATCGGCAACGACTTCGAAATTTATTCTTCGGACGAGAAAAAATTTGCCGGAAAAATTGTTCAAAAAATATTGAATTGGACCACCACATTTGAACTGCTCGACGAAAAGGGCGTGTTGGTTGCCAAGGCTAAATCGCGATTTTGGGCACTGGGCTCGACCATTGATGTGACTGATGACAAAGACGTTAAGATCGGCACCGTTAAAGAAGACATCTTGAAATCTTTGTGGAAAATCACGACTACCTATTCGATCTTGAATACCAAGGATCAAGTGGTCGGAACCTCTGAAAAGCTTGATTTATTTTCGACCAAAATCGACGTCAAAGACAGCAAGGGTCAAGTGGTGTTTCAAACCAAGCGCCCATGGATCAATTTAGTGACTGATAAATGGGAAACTAGTTACAGCGGAACAACCCTTGACCCAAGGCTTCTAGTTTTTATTCCAGCTTATAAAACCGCGGCTGATAACTACCGTCACGCTCAAGAAAACGCTCGTTCACGAGATCGCAATCCGCGCTGATCAATCGGTTCTTTTTCTAGAAATTAAAAAAGGCTCCTTGGTTTGCGTAAACCAAGGAGCCTTTTTATTTTCTAATAGTGAATATCTTTATCGCGAAGCAATCGGCTTCAAACTTCGCTGAGCATGACCATTGTATTGAGTCAGCGGGCGAATCAAGCGATTTGAAGCGGCTTGTTCAAACACATGGGCGCTCCATCCAGTGGTGCGGGCCATTACGAAAATGGGCGTGAACATATCGATTTCAAAACCCATCAAGTAATAAGCGGGCCCAGCCGGGAAATCCAAGTTCGGATGAATATCTTTTTCTTTGAGCATGGTGGCTTTTAAAATATCACTGATCGCGTGCCACTTGGTTTCGCCTTTAATTTTGGCGACCGCTCGTCCGTATTTATCCATGGTCGGCACGCGTGAATCACCGGTTTTATAAACGCGGTGACCAAAGCCCATGACCTTTCGCTTGTTCTTAAGCGCATCAAGCATCCAGGTCTCGGCTTTTGCGGGATCGTTGACTTCCTTGAGCATGTGCATGACTTGCTCGTTGGCTCCGCCATGAAGCGGGCCTTTGAGCGAACAAATCCCGGCAACGGTTGCCGAATAAATATCGCTCATGGTCGATGAAACGACTCGAGAAGTGAAAGTTGAGGCATTGAATCCGTGCTCGGCATATAAAGTCAGTGAAGCGTCGAAAGCTTTAACGATGTCCTTGTGGGGAACTTCGCCAAAACACATATGGAAAAAATTTTCCGCGATCGACAATTCAGTTTTGGGAGCAATTGGTTCCAAACCTTTGCGACAGCGATAATCAGCAGCGATCATGGTCGGAATTTTTGCGAGCATAGATACCGCGTGATCATAGTTAGAAGGTTTGCCCGCACGAGCGTCTTTGGGCGACCAGGTTTCTTCGTCCTTAGAGGTGGCTTCCATTCCAAGGTAGCTAACCGCGGTGCGGATGGTGTCCATCGGGTGGGCAGTTTTTGGAAAAAGCTTGATCGAGTCGAGTTGACCTTTGGTCAAGCTGCGCTGCGCTTTTTCGGACTGTGCGAAAGCCGCAAGTTGTGTGGCATTGGGCAATTCGGAATTCCATAAAAGGTAAGCGACTTCTTCGAAAACGCAGTTGTCAGCCAAATCTTGAACGGCGTATCCGCGATAGGTCAGCGAATTGCTTTCCGGCATCACTTTCGAAACGGAACTTTCGTCGACCACGACTCCATCCAAACCTTTTTTAATTTCTACGGTGGTGCTCATTAGATTTCTCCTTTTGCTTTGCTGTAACTTTGCCTGCTTAAACTATGCTTGTTTATACTTTAAAGTTAAATAATTTCTGATCGAAGACGTTGTAGTCTTCGTATTTCAAGACTTCATAGAGTCGCGCCCGAGTCTGCATTTTTTCGACCAGACCTTCTTGAGTGCCCTTTGTTTCAATTTCTTTAAGGCCATCTTCAATGGCTTTCATTGCCAATCGGAATGCGGTCATCGGGTAAATCACCATGTTGTAACCCAAGTTTTCGAGTTGTTTGCGGGTCAATAATTTTGATTTACCAAATTCGGTCATGTTGGCCAGTAGTGGAACTTTGATGGCTTTGCGGAAAGTCTCGAAATCTTGTTCGGTGTAAAGCGCTTCTGGAAAAATCGCATCGGCCCCGGCGTCGACGTAAGCCTGGGCTCGTTCGATGGCTTTGGCTAAACCTTCGCTGGCAGCGGCGTCGGTGCGCGCCATAATTACAAAATTCGAATCTCGTTTGGCTTTGGCGGCGGCTTGAACTTTTCGAACCATTTCATCAGCGCTGACTAAACCCTTGCCGTCCAAGTGGCCGCAGCGTTTCGGATTGATTTGGTCTTCCAAGTGACAGCCGCTGATTCCCAAATCTTCCATTTCGCGCACGGTGCGCGAGACACTCATCGGTTCGCCAAATCCGGTGTCGATGTCGACCAGCGTTGGCAATTCAGTGACGCGTGAAATGTTGCGAGCGCGCTCGACGACTTCGTTCTGATTGGTCAAACCAATGTCCGGCAGCGCTAAGTCATTAGCAATTCCGGCGCCCGAAATGTAGACACCATCAAAACCCGTTTGCTCGATCATCAACGCAATGTAGGGCGAAAATGCGCCGGGAAATCTTTGCAATTTTCCCGAACTTAAACCCTTTTTAAACTGCGCGCGTTTTTCGGCTCCGGATTTTTTGCTGAATAGCATTTAAAAAATACCTCGGGTGTCGCGAGTCCTCATGGTCAGTCCCTCGGGATTGACCTGAACATTGAGCGATAGCAATTCGTCGGCCGTTAATTTTTCAAGTTTCTCGACCAGTCCAATGAATCGATCGGCTTCGGATTTGCTCACGATGCCTTCAGTAAGAATTCGAAATTTGTTGATGTAGTCGGGACGACGAAAAGGTTTAGCTCCGAAGGGATGAGCGTTGGCCACAGCCATTTCATCGATCAAGCTTTGGCCGTTTTTGAAAAGAATTTCAATGCGAGCGCCAAAGGCTTTCTTTGCAGGATCAACGTGGTGATAGCTTTGCGTCCACTGAGCATCTTCAACGGTTGAGATTTTTTTCCACAAGCGAACCGTGTCTTCGCGATTGGCGCGTTCGGGTTTGTAAGAATCAACGTGATGCCATCGGCCGTCTTGCAGGGCGACTGCGAAAATATACATGATCGAGTGATCCAATGTTTCGCGCGAAGCCTTAGGGTCGAATTTTTGGGGATCGCCCGAGCCTGTGCCAATCACATAGTGAGTGTGGTGGCTGGTGTGGATCACAATTTTCTCGATGTCTTCGACGTTGCTTAATTTAGTGCGCATTCGGAAAGCCAAATCGATCAAGGCTTGCGATTGATATTCTGCGGAATGTTCTTTGGTATAGGTTTCTAAAATTGCCGCTTTGGCTTCGCTCTTTTCGGGCAAAGGCACTTCGTAGCGAGCGGTTTTGCCGCCCAGCATATAGGCAATCACGCTGTCTTCTCCCTCGTAAATCGGAGAAGGCGCTTTCTCGCCGCGCATACAGCGATCAACGGCTTCAATCGCTAATTTGCCAGCGTGAGCCGGAGCATAGGCTTTCCAGCTTGAGATTTCGCCTTTGCGCGATTGCCGAGTGCTAAAGCCCACGTGCACCGCTTGCTGAACTGCTTGATAAATGGTGTCGGTGTCGAGTCTTAAAAGCGTGCCGATTCCAGCGGCAGCCGAGGGACACAGGTGCGCGATGTGATCTTTTTTGAATTCGTGTAAACAAATGGCCTTTACTAGGTCGACTTGAATTTCATAACCGGTGGCCAGGCCACGCACTAAATCCGCGCCACTGCGACCGCTTTGTTGGGCGACTGCAAGGATGGGCGGGATGTTGTCGCCGGGGTGGGAGTAATCGGCTGCTAAAAACGTATCATGCATGTCGAGTTCGCGAACTGCCGTGCCGTTGGCCCATGCGGCCCACTCACAATCGAATCGTTGATTGTTGGGCATTCCAAATACGGTAGCGCCGTTGTTGCGCGGGTGCGCGATCGCTTGGGATCGCGCATTGGCGACGGGCTGACGATTGATCGCGGCGAGGGCTACGGATGCATTGTCGATGATTCGGTTTCCGATCATTTCGATGACTTCGCTTTTGACGGCGACTGGATCGCTGGCAACTTCGGCTATTTTCCAAGCCAATTGTTCCATTTTGGGAAGGGGTTCTTTGGAGGGGTAGACTCTGACAAAGTGTTTTTTCATCACCTTTTGATCTAGGTCTGGGACTTCGCAAATTCAAGTCTTTGCTCCGTCATTTGGCAGAATGAATTTAATTAACTCAATGCGTTAATCGTGCTCAGTGAGAACTTAAGTGAGAGCTTAGGATTGATTTTTTTGCAGAGACAATTCGATCTGGAGCCGAAGGCCCTCGTCGCTTTCAAATTTGATGAGAATCGGTTTCAAACCTTGAATTGTGGGGGCTAAGTGGCCTTTTCCGATGGTCACGACCGGACTGCGGAAGCTCAAATTCATTTTGCGGGATTCGAGTGCGACCTTTATTTTTTTGATCGTTGAATTTAAGAATTCTTCGGCGACAAAAATATTTTTCTGATGAATCGATCGATCTTCGGTTTTAGAGATTTTTTTGGAAAACTCCAAAAAAGTTTTGTCAGGAAAGCCCACTGAAAAAGCTCCAAACAAATCGCCTTTGTCGAAGATCGAAGTCACTGACAAATCACAGAGATCTTCTTTCTTTTTCAAGTCGACAGATTTTTTTTTCAGATCAAGCCGAACGCCTTCGCTGCAGTTTTCGAGCAGAGCTTCGATGAAGGGATTTAAAAGTCGCGCGTCCAATTTCCAGTTTGGACTTTTCAAAGGAGCGTCGATTTCTAAAATCGAAATCAAAGTGCTTTCTAAAATTTCTGGCCGAAAAGGTTTCGAAACAAATGTTAGGGGGATGTCTCCGATCTCGGTTGGCTTGCCGGCTTCGTTGAGGTGAATCGCAGTCACCAGAACCTTTTTGATCTGGTTGGCTTTGCTTTTAAATTTTAAAATTTCAACCAGACGATCGCCCTTGGGGTCGGCGGCTTTGTAGTCGATGATGACGAGGTCGAAAGGCTTTTCAGCAATTAATTTGGAAAGTTCCGCTTCGTTTTTAGCAATGCTTAAAGTCGTTTTGATGGGTAACGACTCCAAAGATTTTTTAAGCTTTTCGCGAAATTTATCGTTGGGTTCAAAAAGTGCGACGTTAACGTTTCGGGCCATGGAAAACACAGTCTCCTATAGTTTTTTTTGAAGCACCAGCCAGAAAATTTTTTTGACTAATCCTCCTCCTGTGGACAAGTCCCAAAGACTTTTTAAGCAGTCATGTGCTTCGCACGGTGCAATAAGATCTCGCAGAGAGTTAATTGAGGAGGGTCTTATGTTGTTGAGATCAGTGTCTGTTTTATTATCTAAAACCTTATCTTTTGTCTTAGCGCTGAGTATGGCGTTGCCTTTGCCTATTTTGGCAAGTTTGATGGCCCAGTCTCAGTCGGCAGTTGCCCAAGACAATGGCGGCGGAGGTGGTCGGGGACCTCGAGATCCGAACAACCCCAGAAATCCCCCCACTAATCCACCAAGAAATCCGCCCACGAATCCTCCCACTAATCCACCCACTAACCCTCCGACTAACCCTCCGACTAACCCGCCTACCAATCCGCCGGTTAATCCACCTGTAAATCCTCCAACAAACCCGCCAGTAACTCCACCTGCCGGACCCACCGATGAAGAGCGCCGAGCGGCCTCTGATCGTGGTCGTAATGATGGAACGCCCCAAGGTGTGCGCGAAGCCACTGATCGAGCGGGAATCGAAGCGGATCGTCGCGGAGAAAACGATGGTCACGCCAACGGTTTCCAAGAATGTGAACGCGAAGAGCGTCAAAACGCTTATGACCGTGGGTTGGCCGAGGGCGCCCGACGCGGAACTCGAGTGGGCGAAGAGCGCGGAGCCAATGAAGCCGATCGTGATGCCAATGCTAACGGCGAACGCGACGGTAATACACAAGGACAAAACAGCGCCGATCGTGATGCTCGAAACAATTCTGCGGGCCCCGGCCGTGATCGTGGACTTTCCGAAGCCGATGCTTCAGACGCCGCGGCTCGTGGTCGTGAGCAAGGAATCGTTGACGGAGATCGCGATGCTTTGGCTGAGGCGATTCGAGTCGATCGTGCTCGTGGTCGAGTGGACTACAACACCGAAAGATTTGCGGCTGATCCTCGAAATCGCGAACGTTTCTCGGTTCGCCAACTCTCTGCGATGCTGATGAACTTCCAAAAAGTTTCCAAAGACCAAATGCGCATGGCATCCGACGGTCCTCGTGACGGCGGTGCTCGTGGCGGAAACGGTGGCGGCAATAATGGCCGACCTGATGGCCGCCCCGGCAATGGACATGGCGGTAATGCTCCTGGTGCGGATGCCAATCCAGACAATCGTTACAATCACCCTGGAAAAGTTTACGACAATCAAGAATTGCAAAACTTGTACGCCAGCAATTACAGCACCGCTTACGGCAACGCCTTCAGATCAAATTACCGCGAAATCTACAGCGCTCGATATTTCCGAGCCTACGATGTAGGTGAGCGCCGTGGCTGTGAACAGGCTCGTCGTCAAGACTATCGTCGTGACCGTGATCGCGGCGAACAGGAAGGCTTTGATCGCGCTTATAACCGTTCGTACCGAGTGGCTTACGACAATTTGTATTCGCGACTCTACCCAGAAATTCGCGACCGATTTGCCCAAGACACTTATGATCGAGTTTATCAAGGTCTCTATGATAGCTACTTCGAATCAGCGCGTTCGGCGGCTTATCAAGAGAGATACAGCTCGCTTTACGAATCGGCCCGACGTCCGGCCCGCGATTCGACATACGCAACTAAATATCCAGTCTACGCTCGCCAGCAATATCAAATTGGCCGGGATTTGGAAGCTGCTGAGTTCACGGCGCGACCTTTGCGGGTGACTCAAGCGGAAATCATCGAAAGCCGACCTAATGGCGTTACCGAACCTGAAGAAGTTTTGCGAGCTCGTGTGCAAATTCGAAACTTTGCAAACCGTGCGTTGCCCGGCGACCAAGTGGTCGTGAAGCTTGAAGCACTAGATGGTTCCAACGTTGTGATCACCGAGCGCGAACATCGAATGCCTCGAGCGATCAAAGTCGATAGTTTGAATGATGTGGATCAATTGTTTGAATTTCGATTATTGCCTCGTTCGGTTGGCTCGGTGACTCGTTACAAAATCACCGTTCTTTTCGAAGGGCGCGATATGGATTCTGAGCAAATTAATACAACGACTCAATACCAAGTGAACTTGGCATTAAATGGCACACCCCAGTTGTCTGAAGGTATGCCGATGCCCATCACAGTTGGCTCGACCAACCAATCTCGAGTGACTTTGGTAAATGGCGCGCGCATGAATTTCAAAACCGACGACAGTTTGGTTGAAGTCGTTCAAGCTTCGCAAGTCTTGCCTGAATTGTCGGCAGGCTCGAATGCGTTGACGGTGTTTCAAGCGATTGCTCGCACAAGAGATCCGTCGATTCGATTGCCAATGGTGTTTGATTTGCGCGCAGGTGACGGATGGTTGATTGGTGCTTTGGACACCACTCGCCAAGTTCCAGTGGTCAATGATTACCGCTTGGAATTGCGCGACGCTCGAGTCAATCAGTTGCTAAAAACTGCAGGATTGGTTCGCATTCCTTATCGACTCAAAAACGCTTCATCGCGTTTGTTGTTCAAAGGATTGCAATTAAAAATCACCGCGCCAGATGCCTTGTTGGTATTAGGGCCTAATCCTCAGTACTTGATTCCGTTGCAAAGCGGAGAAGCTTTGGATTTCTCGATTCCCATCATGGTTCAAAGCTCTGGTGGCAGTGGCGTTGTTGAATTGTCGGTGTTTGAAGACGGACGACTGGTGGTTGTTCACCAGATTCAGTACTAAAGGAAAGCGAAGTGAAAGCGATGAAAATGTTTAAAATTAGCAATCTGTTACTAGTAGCTTGTCTCGCACTCTTAAGTGCCTGTGGTGGAATTCCTTCGGCCTATCAAGGCGAATTTCGCGATGACGCTTTGGGGGCCAATTTGAAACTCTCTGGTTCCGAAGGAACCTTTAGCGAGGCGACCGGAGTTTTAGTTAAGACTCCGGCGATGGCTTTGGCTTTCGAAGCCTTGCAAAAGGGCAAGCCCGGAATTTACTTGCGCAAAAATCCGATGCGCGAAGATTTAATTGATATCTATTGGATTCAACCGCGATTCACTGAAAAACAAGAAGCCGGTGGTTTGCTTTGGTATCCAACCGATGTTTATTACACGCTGGTTTCAACCGCTCAAGAAGACAAGGTGAATGAACTGCGAATGATCTATTCACGAAACGCATTGGTCACTCTTGAACCGAGCACTAAATCTTGGCAGGTGGGTTGGGCCGCTAATCCGACAGAGTTTAAATTTCGCCGAACTAAATAGTAATTATTTATAAATTTAATCTAAAAAAGCCCGGGTAGCTTCAAGCTGCCCGGGCTTTTTACGTTGAAAAAACTCAGTTCAAATATTGTCCCAATTGAATTTTTCTTTTTCAGCCACAAAGTCGGCCAAGCCTTTAATGATTTCGTCATCGTTATTATCCATTCGAACGATGATGCCTTTGATCCGCTCGTCGGCTTGGAAAGCAAAAGACTTGGCAATTTGAATTTCTTGGGCTGCACCCTCGAGTCCTTTTTCTTCAATGGCTAAAGTCACACGACTCAAAGTACATGCCAAAGTGTACAAATCAATGATGACTTGAGCCAAGCGCTTGGTGGCCAATTGTTTGTGAATGATATTTTTGCCATGGCGAACGATTAACTTGTCGCTCAGTGCGCTAAGCATTCGCGCGTGAGAAACGAATATTTCTTGCTGGTCGGCCAATGCTGGATGGGCTTTGGTCATTTCGGCGCTGCCGATGCCGGTCGAATTGGCGAGCCATCGTTTGGAAACTTCGACAAAGGGCCCGAAACCTTTGATCGGATCGGTGAAGACGTTCACTAATTTTCCAGAACGAATTTCGTCGACGCTTTTCTTAACGTCTTTGAAAACCGTCGCAGCATCGGCCATCGCGGTCAAGGCTATGAAGAGGTGAAGAATTTCGTTGGTGCCTTCAAAAATTCGATTGATCCGACAATCGCGCATCATTCGCTCATAGGGAAACTCGCGCATGTATCCATTGCCGGCAGCAATTTGCAAAGCTTCATCGACCGTTTTCCACAAGTTGTCAGAAGCCACCACTTTGGAAATTGCGGCTTCGACTGCATAATCGGTGTATTTTTTATCGATGGTGCCCGAGACCATGTTCACGACCGCTTCCGCAGTGTAACAGTCGATGACCATCTGGCCGATTTTTTGTTTGATCAATCCGAACTCGATGATCGATTGGCCGAATTGCTTTCGCATTTTGGCTTGTTGGGTAGCCAGCGAAATTAAATGTTTCATGGCGCCGACGCTGCCACCGCCCAAGCCGGTTCTGCCGTTGTTCAAGATTTTAACCGCAACTTTGAAACCTTTGCCGACTTCGCCCAGCACGTGATCAGCGGGCACTCGAACGTTGTCGAAACGAACGGTGGTGGTGCTGCTTCCTCGCAAGCCCATCTTATCCTCGTGAGGCCCGGTGGAAAGTCCACTCATGCTGCGAGTGACGATGAAGGCCGTGATTTTTCCCTCAGGAGTGTCAGTGCGTGCAAAAACAGTGAAGTAGTCGGCCATTCCACCATTGGTGATCCAAATTTTTTCGCCGTTCAAAATCCAATCGTTGCCATCGCGAACCGCTTTGGTTTTGATCGAGGCTGCGTCGGATCCAGAGCCGGCTTCGGTGAGACAATAAGCCGCGATCATTTCGCCGCTGGCGAGTTTGGGCAAGTACTGAGCTTTTTGGGCATCGGTGCCGAACATCAAAAGTCCGCGCATCCCGATGCTGCTATGGGCGCCAACGGTGATCGCGGTCGAGCCGTCGAAGTTTGAGAGTTCTTGGATGATTCGTGAATAGGCGGTGGTGCTTAAACCCACGCCGCCAAATTCTTCGGGAATGATCAAACTGAAAAGTCCGATCTCTTTCATTTCTTTAATTAACTCATCGGGCAGGTGACCCGCCACGTCCCATTTGCGAAATTCATCACGTTTGGGTTCGAGCCAAGAATGAATCGAGTCGATGATGCTACGACAGGTGGATTTCTCTTCTTCCTTCATCTTGGGATAAGGAAAGATAATGTTTTCTAGAATTTCGCCGGCACAAAGCGAGCGCGCAAAACTTTGATCTAACTCGCCGTCGCCTTTTACTTCCCCGTCAGTTTCGTGATTCTTTGTGTCTTTGGCCATGATGAGAGTACTCCCCTGAAATTTTAGCTAGTCATTTCTATTGTGGGGCTCATTAGAATAATTCGCAAGTGTTGAAGCAGTCGTAGCCTCAGGCATTTCCAAGTTTTCGATAAAGTGAGGCAAGGCTCATACCCAGAGCTTCAGCGGCGACCTCTTTGGAGCCCCCGAAGCGTGATAAAGTTTTGGCGATGTGATCTCGTTCGAATCGACGCACAGCCTCTTTAAGCGTGTCTTTTTGCAAAGCGCTCATTTCAGCGGACTGGATGTGTTCTGGTAAATCTTCAGTGCTAATTTCCGGCGAACTTTTGGCCCAGGCACTGAGCGAAGAGTGTTCCAAAACATTTTCTAGCTCGCGAATGTTTCCCGGCCAGTCGTAATGAAGCAGTTTTTCAAAAGCCGAAGCACTCAGCGGAATTCTTTTTTGAGAATTGCGTCGCGCGATTCTCGCCATCAAGGAATCAGAAAGATCTTCTAAATCATTGCGCCGGTGGCGCAGCGGTGGAATGGCAATTTCGATCACATTGATTCGAAAGTAAAGTTCATCGCGAAACTGGCTAGCTTCGCATAATTTTTTTAAATCGGCTTGAGTGCTCACTAAAATTCGCGATTTATTTTCATCACCCGATTGATTATGGCCCACTAAAAACGCGGTTAATCGAGATTGCAGTGCCATCGATAGATTTTCAATTTGTTCGATCAATAAAGTGCCAGCGGCTCCCTCGGTGGGAGTGCTAAAATAATCGCTAAAATTAGTTTCTTGTAGTTCCGAGCAATGCACGATCTTAAAGGGCCCAGAGGATCGTTGGCTGTATTCATGAATCGATCGGGCGATGTGTTCTTTGCCAACACCGGTTTCTCCCGAAATGAGAAGCGTTGATTGGGTAGGGGCGCATTTGCGAATCAAATTCCGCAGATTTTCAATCGCTTTACTTTGGCCTTCAAGACCCCGGATCGGGACTGGAATTTGGTTGATGGGAATCAGGTGTGATTGCGAGTCGCGGCTTGATGGATCCAGGGCTGCGGGGAGCGTACGAGGATCTCGAAAGGGAAGAACGTTAGAGTGAGAATTTTCAGCTAATGAGACTTCAGCGCGTGGGAAATTTTTCCAGGCCCCGCGAGTTAGTCGCGACCCAACGTTGCTCATCAGCACTAAGTCTCGAGTTCCAATCGCAACTCCCAATTCGGCAAGTTGCCAATCGGGATTTTGAGCGACCCCAACCAGTTGCGCATAGTGGCCGTCGTTAGCTACACTTTTTTGCACCAAATCCGAAAAAACTTCGCGCCATCGTTTGACGGACTCTTCTTTGAGCTCGTTCGCGCTGCTCAAAGCAGTCAAGTTGATCAATATCCAGCTAACGTTTTGTAAAATTCCTTTAACGCTTTCTAATTCTAGAAAAGTAGTCCCAACCACTTCAAAATTTTCAGGTAGATTGACTCGAGTGATTTCGCTCGGTTCAAAACCCAAGAAGAGAACGATCTTTAGTTGGCTCACATAAAGCCTATCGGATTCTCAAATTTAAGAATTGAGGTATATTTTTTGCCATCTCACAACACAGCGCAGCGTAATGAGCCTGCTAATGTTAAGATTCTTTTTGAACCTTCAAAAGTAATCTATGAAAAATTCCGAAAGAATTCAAAGATCTCTTAGGGAGCCAACATGATTTTGCATCGGAGCCACATTCCCAACAAAAACTATTTAATGGCGGCGCTCGCGTTTTTAGTTTCTTGTTCCATTGGTGGCCCTTTGCGTGAAGACGTTAAAGCCACCCAAATTCAACTAGCAAAAACTCCCAAGAATTGGACTTCACAAAAACCTGCAGAAGACAAAGATGCCGAGGGAGCCGATGCGGTTTTTAAGGATCGTGGCACTCAAGCTTTGATCGCGCTCAATTCAACTTGCTTTCGCTATGAGAGCACCAGCTTGGATCGCTTGGCTCATCAATATGAATCGGGCTTAAAAGATTCTGAAACTCTCGAAGAAAGTGAAGTCACCGTTGACGGACGTCGTGCGGTTCGATTGCGCTTGAAGGGTGATTTTGACGGAGTGGCTTCGGAAATCTTGGTCACGGTCCTTAGAAAAAACGATTGTTTGTTTGATTTTTCAATGGTCGGCAAAAGTCCGCTTTCCAGTGATTCCATTGAATCCTTTGATGGCTGGGTCCAGGGGTTTCGCTATGGAAATTCCTCCGAAAAAAAGGATAACCCATGAGCAATAAAGGCGGAGGCGCTACTCGGCTATCACGATTGGCGCAACTGCACGACACTGCTTTGGGTCGTGGGCTCGAAGAATTAGGCAGTGTGTGTCGGATGATCGGCGATTCCGTTCGCGTGCTCTTTCGATCGCCTCCGAGCTTTTCTGCCTTCACTTTTGAAATTTATCAATTAGGCGTTCGATCCTTTGTGATCGTGGCGGTTGCGGCACTGGCCGTGGGCTTAGTCATGGCCATCCAATTTGGATTTGGATTGGCTCGCTTTGGCGCAAAATTATACGTTCCTAAAATTGTGACGATTTCCATCGTTCGTGAATTAGGCCCGATTTTTACGGCTTTGATGATGGCTGGTCGAGTGGCGGCCGGAATCACTTCCGAAGTTGGTTCGATGAAAGTGACCCAACAGCTCGACGCGATTCGCGCCTTGGGAACCGATCCTACCAAAAAATTATTTTTGCCAAAAATTGTGGCCTGCGTGATCGCCGCGCCGATGCTTACGATTTGCGCTAACTTCATAGGAATCTTTGGCGGACTTTTGATTTCGACCACCAATCTCAATGTTAGCGCTTACGATTATTTTTTCAAAAGTTTTGAAATCGTCACCGGTCGCGATGTGATGGGTGGAATTTTTAAATCAGTGGTTTTTGGATTTTTGATCGGAGTCACCGGCTGTTATTGCGGCGTGAACACCACGGGCGGAACTCAAGGCGTCGGTCAAGCCACCACTCGTTCAGTGGTGATGGCTTCGGTGTTGGTGGTTTTCTCGGATTTCTTGCTCACCAAGCTTTTGTGGATCATTGAAAATTTATTTAAGGCGGGGAGCTTTTAAAGATGGACCCCATCATTTCGGTTCGAGGCTTTTGCAAACATTTCGGTTCTAAAATTGTTCACGACAATTTGGATTTGGATTTGTTTCCTGGCGAAGTCTTAAGTTTGATCGGAGGCAGCGGCAGTGGAAAAAGCGTGCTGCTTCGTGCTTTGATCGGTTTAGAACGTGCCGATGCCGGAAGAATTTATTTCAAAGGACGCGATCTAACTGATTTGACCGAAACCCAATGGCGCGAAGTTCGCTTGCAAATCGCGTTTGTCTTTCAAGGCGGCGCGCTCTTTGATTCGATGAGCGTCGAGGAAAACTTGCTTTATCCGCTCGATGCTCACACAGTTTTGTCGCGCAAAGAAAAGCAAGTCAAAGTCGATGAAACTCTCGAACTATTAGGGCTCGAAGGCTCCAATGAACTTTTCCCGAGCGACTTATCTGGCGGAATGCAAAAACGGGCGGGCTTGGCCCGTGCGCTGATTTTAAATCCCGAAATCATTTTATACGATGAGCCCACCGCAGGCTTAGATCCTTTCAATACTAAAAACATTCAAGACATCATCGTGGATTTAAAAAAACGCGGGCGCGGTGGAATTTTAGTCACTCACGATATGCCCACTGCATTCGCTACTAGCGAACGGATGGCGTTGCTTTTGAAGGGCAAAATCGCGGTCAGCGGCCGCGTTGAAGATTTAAAAGACACTAACAAATTAGTGCACTCATTCATCACAGGAGAAATGGCCTATGGAACGACCTAATTCAAAAGGATCTCAAAATTTTATGGTGGGGCTTTTCGTCGCAATTTCACTTTTAGTTTGCGCCGGATTTGTAGTCTTCATGGGAAATTCGGTATTTGGTGGAGAGTTCACCATACGAGCGCTGTTTAACGATGTGCGCGGACTCAACATTGGAGCGCCGGTTTTCTTAAGCGGCATTCAAGTGGGTCGAGTCGCCGACAAACAATTTCCGGTGGGGGTGCCCGCTGCTGATGAAAATCAGATTGTGGTGTTGCTGGCGATCTACGACAATCAACATGATCGCATCAAATCTGATTCCGAAGTCACGATCACCACTCAGGGTGTTTTGGGTGACAAAGTTATGGTTATAACACCAGGTTCGAAGCGCTCAAAAGTTGTGAAGGAAGACCAATTCTTAACCGCGATTCAGCCCAAAGAATTGGAATCATTTTTCACCGAAGGCGGAAGTTTGGTAGAATCCCTGAGCACATCATCTCGCGAACTCTCGCAACTTTTACACTCACTTAATGAGGGCGATCGAATTCCGCGAATTTTGGAGAACGTCGAGAAAATGTCTAAGCACACCCGAGAAATCACTGCTCGATTGGACGAGGGCCAAGCTTTGGAAAGTCTCGATGCAAGTCTCAAATCGCTAAGCCGAATCTTGGGTAAAATCGATCAAGGTAAAGGCACGCTGGGAGTTTTGATCAACGATCCGACCCTTCACGAAGATCTGCGGATTTTATTGGGCGGAGCTCAGCGCTCTAAAACCGTTAGATTCTTGCTTAAACAGGCCATTTCTTCTGCTGACGAAAAACCGTCGGCCGAGCCTAAAAAATAGCACCCAGCAAATCAGGCTCGGACTGAAAAGTCTTAAGATTTCATCAGTTATCATGAGGTTTTACGAAACGTCGGCAGACCGTTGTTGACGCGTTTAGATGGAGCCGGTTAATCTATTCGCTTGTGGCAAAAACATCACGATTTTTGATTTTCGGTGACCAAAGTTGGCCTGCCGAATCGCTTGGAAAATTTATCTCCAGAGAGAATGATCCCGGTGGTGTTTCGCTTTGGATCGACGGTCGTGGTTGGATTCAACACAACAAAAAAGATTTAGGAAATTTGACTAAAAAATCCGAATCGCACGTCAATCCGATCGCCGCGATTGCCGGAATTCATTTCAGCGAAGCGGTCACCGATGACATGGTTGCGATTGTTGGATTCCAAGATTCTGAATCGGCTCAAGCCGTGGTTGATTCGCTAAAATCCAAAAGTTCAGGAATTAAAATCCTTCAAGTCGGGTCTCGTGAGAGCCGCTGCGCGATCAATCAAACCAAACGTTCGGTAGCTTGGAAGGATTTGATTTCTCGCGGGGTCGACGAAGAGTTGACTTTGTTATCGTTGCAAAATCGAGTGCGCGATTTGCGCAATCTTTTTAAAGAAAGCGAAAGCGTAGCGCTTTTGCTCCAGGACGATCCCGATCCTGATGGATTAGCAAGTGCCTTAGCTTTGCGTAAAATTTTGGGTCGCAAAGCCCAGACCGCGCCGATTTTGACTTTCGGCGGAATCACTCGTCCCGAAAACGTGGCGATGGTTAAACTCTTAGGAATCGAAGTTGAAAAAATTGAGCGCGATTCTGACTTGTTAAAATACTCGGGCGTGGTGATGATTGATTGCCAGCCTTCTTTTTTCCGCGGCCATAAAATTCGAGTCGATGCGATTGTCGATCACCATCCGAAACCTCAGGGCACTCACTACGATGTGCCCTTCGAAGAAATTCGCCAAGACTTGGGAGCAACATCATCGTTGATGACTTTGCTTTTGCGAGCGGCTGGGGAAGTTCCGTCACAGCGTTTGGCCACCGCTTTGCTCTATGGAATTAAATCAGACACTTTGGCTTTGAATCGCGAAGTTTCGGAATCCGATTTGGACTCCTTTGTGTTTTTGTATCCGCTCATGAATGGCAACACATTGCGCAGAATTGAACGCCCCGAATTGCCGCGCGAATATTTAGAAGAGCTACGCAAGGGTTTGAAGTTTTTGAAGAGCGCCAAAGGGATCACCGTATTGCCGGTGCCCAGCGCTGATCGCGAAGAATGGATTCCCCAAGCCGCTGATTTTGCCCTGCAGATCGAAGAAACCCTTTGGTCCGTCGGAGTCGGCGTCTATCAAGACAATGTAGTTTTATCGGGTCGCAATTGCGGTTACGTCCATCACTGCGGAGAAGTCTTTAAAGAACTTTTCGATGTGATCGGAGTGGCTGGTGGTCACAAGACCATGGCCAAGGCCATCATTCCAAAAAACAAATGGAGCCGTCGATTCGGAGCGGGTTCAACTCAGCCCAAAGCATTGGTTGAATTGATCATGAGTCTTTTGGATCAGGCCATTGAGAAGCGCAACTTAGAGCGTGATCAAGAAAAAGAAGCTAATCTTATCAACTCCTTATCTTAAATTTACCAATTGACGCATCGCGTTAGCTTTGCTATCTTAGCCAACCATGCCGTCCCTAAGGCTAACCTCTATGATTCGTTTTGCTTTATGGATAGCGGCTGTCTTTTGGGCTGGATTCGCCCCAGCGAGTCACGCCCAAGACTTGCCGCTGGAGTGGACCGCTTGGCTCAAGGCCAGCCAAGAAATTTCAGGTGATATTTCTGCTGAAGAAGTCGCACTTCATCCAGAGGCTCGGGCTATGGATTCGTGGTTAGCCACCCGCAACCAATTTCAGCTGCGATCCTTCGAATCAAAAATGCGCGATGTTTTGTTTTATTCGAGCTCAAGCGAATCGTACAATATAGAAATTTCTGCCAAACGCAGCCAAGCCGCTCGCGCGCTTTTTTCGCTTTCCTCTTCGTTGCGAATGCAGAACTTAGCGCGAAGATTTCTTTTTGGTTCTCCACTTCGCCGCCGATTGAATCCCTATTCGGGAACTGGGTTTATGTTCCATGGATTTTTTAGCTTTTTCTACGCTCATCAACATTGGCGGCGTGCTGAATTTTGGTCTTTAGCAGTGGCCGATTTGGTTTTTGCTGAGCCCAAACAATTGTTAGGCATCACGGCTATCACTCCTAATCAAGGGGCTGGTTTCGAAGACCGAGTCAATCGTTGGAAGATTTCGCTTTTGCGTAGCGAGTGGAACACTGCTCCGGCTGATCAAATCATTCCGACTCTTGAAGAATTAGTTGAAAGGGTGCCTTCAGAAGGCCTGGAAAATTTCTTGCTTAGCACAGTGCTTTCGCGCAAAGACATGATCGCTAATTCAGAATGGAAATATTGGCTTTGGTCGATGCTGAATCCGTTGTTGCCCTATGTTGCAAAAAGTCCGCAGGTAGCTGGCCGAGCTAAAAACATTATACGATTGCTTTTGTTGCCGGGTGCTGAAGTTCACTTGGTTTTGATCGAACAATTGCTGCGACGACCAGATCGCAGTTTAGACGAATTTATTGAGAGTGAAATTTTGAGTAAGCCACCCTACTTGGGACATCCGCTATTAGCTAAGGTGGGGCGGGGCCCGAACCCGAGTATCTTGCGATTGCGCTACGGATTTGCCATTGGTGATAGCTTGAATTTATGGAGTCCTTCAATTGGTCGCAGTTGTCAGGCTTACTTGCGACGTGGATATTTGCAAGTGGCTCGACGAATTGGAATCCATCCGGTTCAGCTAATCAAAGCCTTTGGCGTGAAAAAGTAATTTCTTAAGTGACCAAGTCTGAAATTTCGTCAATCAAGTGTATGAACCGCAAGTAACGGACCTAAAATTTTGGAATTTTCCCACGAATCGCCTTTTGCAAGATTATGAAAAATCATTGGAGCCACTGCCCAGTTTGGTTCATAGAGAGCTTCGCAATTTTTTGATTCAATTGATAACTGAGCTCCCGAATTTAAAAGCCGGGCTTTCTCGAATCTTATTTTTTCAACGGCAGCTGTGTTGATCATCGGACCTACCCTAAAACCGCCGCTAGTGTTGCCATAAGAAAGCTCGGCTGTTTTTTCATTTAAAGTCCGAAGGACTTTTTGGTAAAGCGCTGGGGGCACATAAAGATTTTTTAGAGAATCCCTGCGTTGGCCGGCAAAATCAAAAGCTTTTTCAAAATAATATTGAATTTGATCGTTGAAATCATCCGATTCAGAAAAGGTGGCGAATTTTTTGGATTCATTATGGGATTCACTGATTCGAAATTTCACCAAATTTTTATTTTTAATGGTTTGGCGACTTGGAAAATCTTCAGGTTTTTCCAGGGCGCATTGCACAGTCACTGTGCTGACTCGAGGGTCGTTGATGACAATGCTGACGACCTCTTTTTGCATATGGAGCAAAGCAAAAAATCCTGGTGGTAAAGCTTCGGCATGGATGAAGTCGGCCAGACAAAGCGCACTGAGCGCGGCTTTGCTTGAAGGCTTCCAAAGAACCGGAACTCCCTGAATCCAGGATCTCGCCAATTCTTGCAGCGGTAATAGAATCGGCGAATTAAAAGCCGATAGCAAAACATGAATTCCGCTTGAATCTTCTGCAGATTCCAGGGGATTTTGAATCAACTGTTTCAGGGCTTCGATCGACTGGGAAATTTCGGCACGAGCTAAATCCAATGGCAGAGCAATTTCTCCTGAGAGCACTCGCGCGATGTTTTCGGATTGTTCGCTTAATTTGTTCTCTAATCGCTTTAAAAATTCGAGACGGGCAGTTAACGGAAAAAATTGGCTATCTTGTAATTCACGTAAAGTGATCGATGCACCTTCGAGAGCGGCCTCTAGAATCTCGTTTGACTCTAAGTCATTGTTTTGAACTTCAGCGATTTCGCAGACCTCTAAAGGATTGGCCAAGTCGGGTTTCGACATCAAAAAATAGTGAGGAGAGTGCACGTATTGACCATGAAGGTAGTGCCCGTATCTCCTTGATTTTTTGAGCATCCATCGAGGTTAGGTCGAGGACCTTGGAGTGGCAAGGTTGCTAAAGCTTAGACCCCGTTCAATGTTGATCAGTTCTGGACAACGCTCAAGAAAAACCGTAATTTAGCGACATTCATGCCCCACACATCAGAGACCACGAACTTGGGGAAAACCTTAAAGCGAATCAACGATATTTTGTCGAAGATCCGCAATCCAATCTTAGACAATTGGGATCCGATTGAATTGGGTTTGTTACTTTCCAAATTAGAGTACGAAGATATCAATGTTGAAGAGCAAATGGAGTCCTTTTCAAAGGTCTGCCAACCACACATAGATGCCTTGGATCGTAGCCGAAATTTATGGGAACAAGCCGCGAGTCTGATTCACATTTATTCTGAAGTTTTGGGCTTTAAGGGCGACACCACGAACTACTACAATATCAAAAATTCCTTTTTGAGTGATGTTTTGGTTCGACGAAAAGGCATCCCGATTTCGCTTTCTTTGGTCTTCATGTCCTTATGTCAACGTGCCGGACTTCGTTCGGTAGGCATTTCTTTCCCCGGACATTTTTTAGTGCGGCTGGTGACTCGTGAAGAAACCGAAGGCTCGGTCGATTGGAAGCAGCACCGCTACATTGACTGCTTTGATAACGGAAAAATTTTAACAGTGAGCGATTGTGAAGCGCGTTTAGAACAGTGGACTCGTGGAGTCCTTCGCTTTGGTCCAGACGCTCTCAAGGTTGCACATCCTCAAGAAATCACTTCTCGTTTGCTGAGAAACTTACGAGCTATTTTTCAAGAAAAAGAAGATCTACCAAGACTCTATTGGGTGCTGACCGCGTTGATAGAAGTCTGCCCTACTGAGCGCATTGAGGCTTACAAAGAACGTGGCCTGCTTTTGGGTCGAATGGGTCGATACATAAGCGCTGCAGAGGACCTCAAGACTTATCTGACGGTCTGCCAAGACATTCAAAAGGCCTCGCACGCTGAGCGATTGCTGCGGCTTTTTGAAGGCCAGCGCGACGTTACCAACTAAGCATTCCCATTCCTAAACCGAAGATTCCAGTGAGTCCGCGATTGACTGGCAATGACGCAGTGCGTATAAAGACTAATGCTTTACGGGCGGACTTTCTTGGGTTTTTTGCTTGGGTTGGGGGCTTTGCTTCCGGCTTGGGGCCACTCTGAATCCGGTCCCGTGAATCTGAGACCTGGCATTCATCCACCAAACATTCCCAGCATCCCTTGTGAAGCACCGGTCAAAAACAACATGGCCGAAATTTTATCTTTGGCGCGTCTCTCCTTGTCGACTCGCAAATCACCGCAGACTCAAAGAGAAGTTGCGCTGCAATCTTTGATGAAACTGCGGGCTGAAGTCACTGAACCCGCAGCCCAAGGATTCTCTGAAGATCGACGCAGTGTCATCGAGGGTGAGATTTTTGATATTCTTTTTGAAAATTTTTCAGCGGTTTGCTTGCTGAAGGGTATGCCGATGATCATGGATTTGGTTCGTGAAGGCACTGGATTGCGGCTTTCAAATTTGCTCAGCCTTTATAAAAAATTAGTTGAAGATCCAGACGATGTTTCGATTTCAGCAAGCACTCAAGATCGCTACCGCATTCGTTTATTGCTCGATGGACTGCTTTTAGACATCGGCAAATTCAATGGCTGGAAAGACCTCGATTTCGATCGCGCAGTTTCGGACGAAGCCACTGATTGGTTTTTGCGTTTTTATGACTTGCGAAGTAACGCCAAAAAAAGTGGTACGTGAAAAAAAGTCATCGAAGTTTCCTGTTATTGCTGATGCTTATTTCTTGCGAAGCTTTGGCTTCCACAAATGATGTTCTAAACCCCGTCTCAAAATGCGAACTGCCAGTGGCCGCAATTGAGAATGTTGGAAAAACCTTCATAGAGGCTCAAACCGAACTTTGGACACATGGCATTCGCATTGAAAAGAAACGGGCAGCGCTGGACCGAATCTTGAAAATTTTAGGCTCTTCTCTTTCTCTTGCGGCATCGGAACTTTTTCGCGGTGAGTTTTGCGATTCAATGATTCAAAACGTTTCAAAACTTCCAGAAGAATTGATCTCGGATTTTGCAAAACTTAAAACTGTGGCTTGGGGCGCTGCCGAGCAAGCACTGCTTCGCCGTGCGCTGGTGCTTCGCTTGAATTCCGAAGGCGATCCTACGGGTGAGCCAAGCGCCATTCTTCGCCGAGTTTTGCTTGATTCAAACATGGTCCATAGTCCTGATGATTTCTCCGAAATCCGCGCACAGCAACGAGCTTTCCTGTTTGAAGCTTTTGCTCAGCAAAAATTATTACCAAGTGTAGAGCGGCAAATATCAAAAAATTTAGTGGAGCTAGCTCGCGGTTTTGATCGCGATGAAAGCCGCACTCAAGCTCAAACTCAATTGCGAAAACTGCTTCATCAGATCAATCCGTTGTTGGCCATCCCCGGAGCTTCGGAAGCTCCTTTGAAACGAGTGCACCCTAATGAAATGGCCATCGAATTGATTTTCCGCGAGGTCACCGCAGCTTTTGAAGCGGCATTGATTCTAGAAGAGCAAAAATTTTTGCCCAATCACACCGGGACCCGAACTCATCTTTACGTTTCCTATGGCACCGAAGTTTTCGAAGAGCTCCACGGAAAAAGTTTAAAGATTGAGCCCAAAGAACCACTCCAAGCGGCGCGGGAAATCAGTGGCCGGCTCAATGTCGTGACCTTGCAGTGGACATATTTAAAAATCATTGAAACGGTTTTTACGGAATTGCTCTTAAATAAATCACGCATCCATTTGGCGGGATATTTGGACTGGCGGCATTTTATGGAAATTCGCACTTCGATTTTGCTGATTGGCTCTTGGCCTTGGTTGGGACAATCGACTTCTAAAGAGCTTCAAGACGCTTTGGCGCATCGAATCTTGGCTCACTAGCCTGTTGAACGAGTTGCAGGAGCCGTGCGTTAATCTAAAAAAGTCTGCAAGTTGATCCAGCGGCCCGACTCTCACTAAAACAACTCCCATGAAGTCTTGGCAGCCGAGAATTCTTTGTATTCTTATCGGACTTTGCGGAGTGATTGAATCCCAGGCACACTCAAAAGACCCGGCAAAAAACTCCATTTGCTATCTCAATGGTGCCGATGGAATGAGTTCTTATTTCAAAACCAAAGTGCCAGAGTATTTTAAAACTCAATTTGGAATTTCCTTTGTCCCTGTCGACATGGGATCGCGAGGCGATATTAAAATTCGAGCCCAACGTTTTCGAATCGCCGTTCAAGACATTCTTAAAAAAACTCCGGATTTTCAATGCCACCTTTTTGCCTATTCAATGGGAGGTTTGGTGGCCCGCTATGCATTTGCGAAAATGAAAATTCAGACTTCATCAGTAGAAATTCCCTGGAACACGATCTTCAAAAGTCTGACTACCTTTGCTAGTCCCCATCGAGGAACTCCAATGGCTGATTTGATTGGAGAATTTTTTCCTGAAATGGAGGGTAGTGGTCTTGAAACGCTTTCCGAGCGAGCTTTAAGGTGCCAAATCTCGAAGGCAGTCCTGAATTTTGGAGGCGGCCGTCTATGCCGATTTATTCCTATGGGAGTTTTTTATTGGACCGCCGAGACGCCACTTCATTCTCGCAAAAATTCGCCTTTGATTTTATTTTTAAGGATTCGATTCAGCGATCGCTGGATCCGCGAAACGACGGCTTGATTCCGCTGCGCTCGCAATCTTTTGGTCGTCACTTGGCCAATCTCACGGTTCCTCATTCTTATTTTGGAATGGATCAAAATCTGATGCCTTATTTTAAACTAAATGCAGTCGATTTATATAAAATGCATTGGGATTGCTTGGAGACTGGCCAGTCAGCTTTGCGCGTCGGTTTTATCAATTCTGGATATTTTAAAATAGTAGAAGAATCTAGTGATGAGTTTTCTGGATTTTGCGACGGGCGAAAATTCGCTATAAATTAGCTGTTAATTTTAGCTGTCCAAATTAGAAGCGATAAGAAATTCCACCGCGGCTAATCAGCCCAGTGAAACTGTCGCTTTGAACTTCTCGAATGTCGTTGTCTAAACTTTGCTTGCCGACCGCGGTGTAGCGATACCCCACGTGCAATGCCAACGACCAAGCTTCGTTCCAATAAAAGCGGGCTCCCAAGAGTGCGTGAGCCAAGAAACTCGCGCTGCTAGAAGTGTCTTTGGTTGCCGATTCGTTAGTTGAGTTTAAGCCAAAGCGATAAAGTCCCATTCCCATGGCCATTTCCACTTCAGGGGTCCAAGAGGCTTCCCTGAATCGATATTTAGCGCCAAACATGACGGGGATGATGGAGACCGATGCGGTTTGAAATTCAGTGTTCACGCCTGAGCTGGTATCGAGTCGAGATTCAAAGCTCTCCCACGCACCCGAAATGGCAAAGCTTAATTTGCGGCTCCAGCCCATTTCAATTTCCAAGCCGGTTGCACGACTAACTTGAAATTGAAAATCATCGTCGCTGGAGGTCCCGGAGACGAAGGGGCGATTCATCGGCAGATTACTAGACATATTGATGCCGACTTGGAAGTGACCCGGGCGTGGGGCTAGGGGACGGTCTTCCACTTCTGCAATCGACTCGCCGATTAAGAGTGGTGATGCCGCCACGGACAAGTTTGACACCATCAAGAGCATCATTAGCCCCATCAAGCCCATTCCATGTTTTTTGGGTAGAAATGCAGCGGAAATCATGGCCATGTCACTATTATGTAGTCTTCTGTCTAAAAAATCGACACCCCAGGTATTGAAAATATTAGGGAAAATTTGGCTCATAACTTGCATTTAACATTGCGGGCCCTTGCCAGGAGTAAACGTATGATGCGCATTGTGAACGAAAAAGAACATGATTTAGCTCTGATTGCCGAAAGTGGCTTATCAGTAGGTAACGTTTATCCTCTTTCAGAGAGTCGGCTGATCATTGGCCGTCGAATGGATGCCTCGGTCCCAGTTGAAGACACCAAAGTGTCGCGCGATCACGCGGTGGTCGATCGGCGTAACGGTCATTGTCTGTTGGTTGATTTAGGCAGCACCAATGGAACCTACTTAAATGGTCGCAAAATCAACGAGGCCATGCGAATTAAAATCGGCGACCACATTAGAGTCGGCAACAGTGCTTTTCGAGTCGATTTGTTTAACAACGCAAAATCTCGCCACGACAACACTCGATGGAACGACGTCACTCGAGTGGATCTACAGCTGGATGCCTCTCCAAAAGTGGCTCGATCAAAATACATCGAAGAATCCGCCATCGAGGGAAGTTTGGAAACACTCGATGTTCACAAAAAACTGATTCAAGAAGCTCGCCATGAAGTTTTCAAGAAACGGGTGGCCTTTGCCACCATTTGTTTGGCTTTGATTCTTTCAGCCATTCTTTTATTTTAGTTAGTCGCTGATTTATTAAACAGGATTAATTTGAAGAGCGACGCAACTGATAGCGCTCGACATTTTTAGAATGCTCGGCATAAGTTTTTGAAAATACGTGTTCGCCCGCACCCTTCGCCACAAAAAATAAATATTCAGTGATCGCGGGCTCAACCACTGCCCGAATCGCGGTCAATCCCGGATTTGAAATGGGGCCCGCCGGTAAGGTGCGAATCACATAGGTGTTCCACACGCTGGGAGCCCGGATGTCGCCGCGGCGAATATTGCCATCGAAATTGGGCAGCAATCCATAGATAATAGTTGGATCGGATTCCAGTCTCATCTTCTTTTTCAAGCGATTCCAAAACACCGATGCCACGATTGGCTGTTCATCGACATTGCCGCTTTCTTTTTCAACCACCGAGGCTAGGGTGAGCAATTGAAAACGGCCTTCAGGTGTTTGACCCATCGGGTGTTTCTTGAGAAGCGGAAGCGCTTTGGTCTCGAATTGATTCAGCATGGCTTTCAATATTTTTTCAACGCTATCGGATTTGAAGTAGGTGTAGGTCTCCGGAAAAAGGAACCCTTCTAAGCTTCGAGCATTGGCAGGAATCCCTTTGGGTACACCCATTTTTTCAAGTAATTCCGGTTTGCGAGCCCATTCTTGAAAACTAGTTTCAGCTCCGGTGATCGACTTACTTTTTAGGTGCGCTTCAATTTCATAAAGATTGGAGCCTTCTTTGATCGTGACCGCGCGAGTGATGGGTGTTCCAAAAAAAAGTTTATGAAGAATTTTAGCGGCGCTAAGATTGGGTTGAATTTCGAATTCACCAATTTGCAATTTGCGCTCAACGTTGAATTGACGAACCCATAGTCTGCGAAAAAGTGGATCAATGCTAAAACCGGCATTGGCGAGCTTATGGCTGATGGCCGCCATGGTGTCACCTTTTTCAATTTCTATGATGACGACTTCTTGGCCCTTTGAGGCGGCTGAATTTTCAAAAACAAAAAATCGATAGCCCAAAAATCCAAGGCCCAAGATTCCCATGAGGAGAAAAATTTTGAGCAGGCCGCGCATTCACTAAATATTCTCCTTGAGGGTCGTCCAGAACGCAATGGTGCTTACTTTGTAGAACGGCGCGATAGAAAGGACTTTAAGATGATGGCAGCCGCCACTGAATCTTCAGTTTCGGGGCCAGCCCCTGTTTTTTGGGCTTCCCAGGAACTTAGAGTCTCGTCCTCGCTTTCAACTGGAATTTGCAAAAGCGTAAAAAGTTTGTCGCAGAAGTTTTTATAGGCCCTTATGCTGCTTTCGGGGCTTTTTTGAGGACTTAGTGGATTTCCTAAAACTAACACCGACACTTCGTATTCTTGGACTAATTTGGTGAGTGCCACTTTATCTTCGGCACTTAAAGACCAAATTTGGGGGCTTTGACTTCGCCGAAGCACTTTCCGAGGTGTGATCACAATTCCATTGGGATCAGCAGTGGCGACACCCACTTTTTTTAAACCCCAATCGAGCGCTAAATAACTCATTCAAAAACTCATCTAAAATTTATCTAAATTTTTCGCGAGTCATCAATTGGTGAACACTCGTTTCACGCGTCCGACAACGTCCATGCTCTTTAAATCATTGCGAGTGACCACAATCATAAGAGTCATCAAAGCCAGAAATCCTGCGGTGGTCCAAACTTCTACAAATTTGTGATTGGGTTCACGACGAAAAATGGCTTCAAAAATATAAAGCAAGAGGTGTCCGCCATCGAGCACAGGAATCGGCAACAAGTTAAGAACGAATAAATTGAGAGAGATAAAGGCCATCATTGAGAAAAAGGCCCGAGCTCCGCGCTTCACGCTTTCCCCGGCAATTTGGCCGATTTTCAGCGGACCTCCCAAGGTGTCCATCGAGATGTCGCGCTTGAATAGATGGTAAAAGGAGCGAAGCATGGTGCCAGTCATCCGAGTGGTTTGGATCCAACCTAAACTCAAGGCATCGATGATCCCCGTAGCTTTAAGAAGCTCGGTATGGGGTTCGCTTTGAGCTGGAATGAATCGCGCTCCAATTTGAAACTGTTCTTTTTTAGCCTTAGTGATCGGATCTTCGGCCATGGTTTTTTCCGCAGTCACATCGCCGCTGAATTCTTGGCCACTGCGAAGCCAGCTAAGCTCGATGGCTTTTTCATTCCTGGCTAAAAACTGAAGATTGGCTCGAAAAGAATCAAAACTTTCGATCGGCTTTTGATTAAGCTTGGTTAGAAAATCTCCGGCTTTTAGGCCTAGTTTTTCAGCAGGAGTGCCCGCCACAATTTCAGCGACCAGCATTTCCGCTGAACTTGCGCCAATAGCTTCAAGGCTTGACAGGTCCGGGTGTCGACTAGCGGTCCAGTTGATGATTGCGGAAACTTTAGGAGCTTCCGCGTCTTCTGTGGTCACAGTAGGCTTTAGTTCCTTGTCGAGAATTTGCATTCCGTAAAATTCCAATTGGGCTTCAGGAAGGGAGTTGGAAATTTTAGAGATGCGTTCCCATGCATATTCCAAATCTTGGTATCGTTTGATTTCAAAACTTTCAGTGACCGGACCGCCGCGCAAATCGAGGCGCTCCAATAAAAATCCAGTGCGCATTCCTTCGTTAAACAACGCGGAGTCGTTTTTTACATAGAGCAAAGCCATTCGAGCGTTGCGTTCGGTCCCGACGATGGTGCCTGCTAATTTTGGCACTTGCAAAAAGAGGTCTTTGACTTCTTTTTCCTCGGGGGTGTAGTGCACGGTTATCGGGCTGCTTTCGCCACGACGTTCGATGGTGAATTTAAGGGGGTTGCCCGAGTTTTCCGCTATGGTGTTGATGAGTTCGGGAAGTTCACGGGGTTTGGCGATCATTCCATCGCTGCTTTCAATTTCTTTGATGCGATCGCCACTGCGGAATCCGGCTTCAAAGGCCGGAGAACTGGTTAAGACACGTTCCAAAACTGGTGAAATCACTTGGCTGCCCACTGCGAATAACGAAGTGAAAATTAAGTAGGCCAAAACTGCGTTGAAAATCGGGCCCGCTAAAACGACGGCGGCTCGCTGCCACAAGGGCTTAGATCGAAATGATTTGTGTTTAAATTCGGGTGCCACTTCTTCTCGGGAATCTTGGCCAGTTAATTTTACATAACCACCAATGGGAATCAGGCTCAGCGCGTATTCAGTTTCTCCGCGAGTGAATTTGATTATTTTTTTGCCCATGCCGATCGAAAAAATTTCGACACGAATTCCACACCACTTAGCGACTAGAAAGTGACCCAGCTCGTGGATAAAAATAAGAATTCCAAGAAGGCCTGCAAATCCAATTATGTAGTCAAAATCCATGTCATTAATTTACTGGAATGATTGAAGAAAACCCAATGATTTTTAAAAAAAACCATAGTGAAAAAAACCAGTGAAATAATTTAGAAGGATTTAAATGGAAAAGAGTAGGTAAAGTACTGGGATTACTAGCGCCATTCCATCGGCTCTATCCAAAATTCCACCGTGGCCAGTGATCAAAGATCCTGAATCTTTGGTGCCAGAAGCTCTTTTCATTAAACTTTCCAAGAGGTCGCCCATGATGGATAGCGGTCCCACCACAAAGCCAATCAATAGCGTGCCACCAAAACTTAGTAGCTGAGTGTTGTGGCTCACTGCAAAAAATATCAACCAAATGATGATTGAGCCAAGGTAAGCGCCGCCGAGACTTCCGTAGACACCTTCCCAAGTTTTACCTGGCGAAATTTCGGGCCAGAATTTCTGTTTGCCGTATTTTTTGCCCACAAAATAAGCGGTGGTGTCGGCAATGGCGATCGAAGCAATTCCAGATATGAGAATCTGTAAGCCATTAATCAGGCCCGTGATCGGTCCGATAAAACCAAACAATAAAAATAAGTAACTGGTGCCCATCACGAATCGGCAAAGATCTCGCCACGCGGCAGTCACGTCGATGATTTGTTTGAAGACTAGACTTTCAATTCCCAGCAAGAAAAAGGCTCCAAAAAATCCGAGCCACATCCAAAACCAACTCAATCCTAAACTTCCCGGTCCAAAATAAGAAATCGACATCGCTAATGTCAGCCAAAGAAAACCGAACTGGTGCAAAAGCTGGCGCTTTTCGAGCCCCATCATTCGCGAATATTCCCGCCAAGCTTGCAAGGCGGCGAGCAGTGCTAGCGCAAAGGTGGCTTGGTCCGGAAGAGCCAATAATACAAATAAAAGTACCGCAATCGCAATTCCGGCGCCTATGAGTCGCTGTCGTAGTTCGGCCGTCATGATTGGAGCTCCTGTGTTTTGAGGTTGGCAGTCTTTCCTGAAATATCTGCAGAAATTTCATCCGAAGCACCGTAGCGGCGTTTTCGTGACAGGAACTCTTCGCAAGCCTCTTTCAAATGTTGAGGGCGAAAATCAGGCCAGGCCAAATCGAGAAATATCAATTCCGAATAAGCCAATTGCCAAAGTAAAAAATTAGAAACTCGAGATTCTCCACCGGTGCGAATCATTAAATCCGGGTCGGGCAATCCACAGGTGTAGAGATTTTTTTCAAAAACCTCTTCGGTGATTTGATCGAGATTTAATTCTCCGGCTTGAACCGCGGCAGCTAGATTTTTAGCCGCGCGAACAACTTCAAAACGACCGCCGTAGGAAATGCAGAAATTAAGTATCAAGCCAGTGTTTTTGGCTAAATAAATTTCGGTTTCTCGAACTAAAGCTTGCAGGTGCTCGGGCAATCTTTCGATTTGGCCAAGCGCTTGCAAGCGAACGTTGTTTTTCATCAACTCTTCGCGCTCTTTGAGCAAGTATTCCTTGAGCAGTTTCATGAGAATGGAGACTTCGTCAGTGGGTCGCTTCCAATTTTCAGTCGAGAAACAATACAGAGTGAGAACTTTGATGCCTAATCGATCCGCTTCGCGAATGATTTCTTTAACTCGCGAAGTTCCTTCGGCATGCCCAAAACTTCGCGGCATTCCCCGCGACTTAGCCCATCGGCCATTGCCGTCCATGATAATAGCCACGTGCTTGGGGGCGCTCGTGGCTAATCTGGTAGATGAGTTTTCCGCTCCGCTCACTTATGGCTCACTTTTATAAATGACTCTCTCAAACGATCTTTCGATCAGAGCGTCATCACGTCTTTAGTTTTAGCTTCGATTAATTTATCAACTTCGGCTACCGCCACGTCGGTGTGCTTTTGCACGCTTTCTTGCAGCCGTTTGGACTCATCTTCAGAAACTGCTTTTTCTTGGGCCTTCACTTCTTCGTTGGATTCTCGGCGGATGTTTCGAATGCCGACTTTACAATCTTCGCCCATTTTTTTGATCGATTTGGCGATGTCTTTACGACGATCTTCGGTCAAAGTTGGAACGTTCATTCGAATTAATTTGCCGTCCACATTGGGGGTTAGGCCAATGTTGGCAGCAATGATCGCTTTTTCAATCAACGGCACGGCTGATTGGTCCCAGCTTGAAATCATGATTGTTTTCGGATCAGGAATCGAAACCTGAGCCATTTGATTTACCGGGGTTGGCGTTCCGTAATAATCGACGCGGATGTTTTCAACCAGTGCCGGAGATGCGCGGCCGGTTCGCACTCGAGCCAAGTCGGCTTTAAGTGCGGCAATTGCTTTGTCCATTTTGTCTTTTGATTGTTCTGGAATTCCCATCTTCACTCCTAAATTGTAATTCGAGTTCCAACGCTCTCACCACGGATTAATCGTGGGAGGGCTCCCTGTTCATGTAAATTAAAAACCACGATCGGTAATTTATTGTCCATGCAAAGGCTGATGGCGGTGCTGTCCATGACTTGCAAGCCATCGCGTAAAACGTCGATGTAGGTCAATGTATCGTATTTTTTTGCATCGTTGTGCTTGTGCGGATCTTTATTGTAAACGCCATCAACTTTGGTGGCCTTTAACAAAACATCAGCTTCGACTTCCATGGCGCGCAAGGCTGCGGCGGTGTCGGTCGAAAAATAAGGATTGCCGGTTCCACTGGCGAAAACCACGACCCGACCTTTTTCAATGTGCCGAACGGCTCGGCGTCGGATGTAGGGCTCGACAACTTGTTCCATTCGAATGGCGCTTTGGACGCGAGTGTCGACGTCTTCACGTTCGAGAGCGTCTTGCAGGGCCAGTGCATTGATGGTGGTGGCGAGCATTCCCATATAATCACCGGTGGCTCGGTCCATGCCTTTTTGTGAGCCTTGGATTCCTCGGAAAATATTTCCGCCACCCACGACCACCGCGACATCAACGTTGAGCGCGCGAATCGCTTTGATTTCGCGGGCGATGAATTGGAGAATGTCAGCATCAAGACCAAAATCACGCTTTCCGGCGAGAGCCTCGCCAGAAAGTTTCAATAAAATTCGTTTAGTCTTCTTTTCAGTTCCAGGAACACCCGTTGACGATGCCATTTAAGTGAATCAGCCCGAATCAGCCTTTGCTGACTTGAGCTGCTACCTCTGCTGCAAAGTCGTTACTTTTCTTCTCAAGGCCTTCGCCCATTTCCCATCGGACGAAGCGTCGGATTTGAACGTTTTCGCCGATTTTCGCGACTAATTCGTTAACCAAAAGCGAAACTTTCTTGTCGGGGTCTTTGACGAAACCTTGGCTCATCAAGCAAATGTCTTCCATGTACTTGGAGATTTTTCCTTCGACGATCTTTTCCAAAACCGCTTCAGGTTTACCCGATTGACGAGCTTGATCTTTTGCAATTTCGCGCTCGCGAGCGATCAACTCTGCAGGAACTTCTTCCGGCTTAAGATAAAGTGGCTTTTGCGCAGCGATGTGCAAGCACAAGTCGCGGACGAAGCCCAAGAAATCGTCAGTTTTTGCGACGAAATCCGTTTCACAGTTCACTTCAATCAAGACGCCGATTTGGCCACCAGCGTGGATGTAAGATTGAACGATGCCTTCGGCGGCAATGCGGCCCGATTTTTTAGCAGCAGAGGCCAGTCCTTTTTTACGCAAAGTATCGACTGCTTTTTCAAGATCACCTGAAGTTTCAGTCAGGGCTTTTTTGCAATCCATCATTCCAGCTCCGGTTTTCTTACGGAGGTCGTTTACAAGTGCGGCAGTAATTTCAGCCATGGGTCATCCTTTCACTACTTAAGAGTTGAGCTCAGTTAAAAAGTTCACAGTAAAAAGTCACGGTTAAACGAGAAATCCCTGCTAAAGGCGACTTCTCGTTTTTTCTGTTTAATTCTTGTCTGTGCTCTTAACCGAACGTCGAACTTCAATGTTTACAGTGCGGCCTTCGCGATCAGTGGTCGAGCTTTTGCCTGGGACGTAAGCGGCTTCTTCGCCAGTCGTTGGGTCAAATGCCGGAGCTCCAGCAGAAGCGGAGCTAGCCGAATCACTGTTGATCGGGTTGATGCCCATTGAGCGTGCGCGTTCTTCCACTACTTTTAGACCATCCAAAACGGCGTCAGCTACAGCTGTCGTGAAGAGCTTGATCGATTTAACGGCGTCGTCATTTCCTGGAACGATGTAGGTGATCGGATCGGGATCGCAATTGGTGTCGGTGATCGCCACGATGGGCACCCCTAAGCAAGCAGCTTCAGCAACTGCAATGTGTTCTTTAGACGGATCGATGATGAAAATTGCGCCCGGACGATCGCGAAGATTTCGCAACCCACCCAAGTTTTTTATCAAGCGAGTGTATTCTTTTTCCATAGCGGCTTGTTCTTTTTTCGGCAGGTCATTGACCAGGCCGGTGTCTTTTTTCTGTTGGATTTTTTCCAAAGAAGCCAAACAAGTTTGAACGGTTTGAAAGTTAGTCAAAGCGCCGCCCAGCCAGCGAGTGGTGACGTAAGGCATTCCGCAGCGTTCTGCTTCGGCGCGAACCACGTCTTGAGCTTGGGGTTTGGTGCCGACGAACAAAACCTTTTGTCCGCTAGCCGCGACTTTAGTGATGAAGGTCAAAGCGTCTTTTGCAAGACCGACTGTTTTTTGCAAGTCGATGATGTAAATTCCGTTTCGTGAGCCGAAAATATACGGCTTCATTTTGGGGTTCCATCGGCTAGTTTGGTGGCCGAAGTGAACGCCCGCTTCTAATAGGTCTTTCATGGTTACTGTTGCAGTCATTAGATCCTCCTTCGCCTTGGTTGAGCCTCCGCTGGATCTTCGTCCTTTTGTGGACGACCAAGTCGAATCTTTTGTTCGACCCACCATTGAGTCGAAACGTAAGTGATTCCAGCGTGTGTATTTTGCTGGAGTCTAGTGACTCCAACAGTCTGCGGATGCTACATTATTTAGATTCTTGATCAAGGAAAAACAGTGAAAAAATGATGGATAATCGGACACATCCGCTCGATGATCCGGGGCGCGCTCCTCGCATCGAAGAGCTCTTAAAAAACTGCCCGGTCGGCCCGGGAGTTTATTTGATGAAGGATGAAGAGTCGCACATCATTTACGTGGGTAAAGCCAAGAGTTTGCGGTCCCGAGTTCGCAGCTACTTTCAGCGTTCTGGGGATTTGGGTCCCAAGACCGAGTATTTGGTTTCGCGGATTTTTGATATTGAATTTTTAATCGCGGGTTCGGAAATCGAAGCGCTTTTGCTTGAAAACAACCTCATTAAAAAATGGAAGCCGAAGTACAATATTCGGCTCAAAGATGACAAAACTTATCCCTATGTTCGTTTGGACATTAGCCATCCGTTTCCGCGGCCCTACATTGCCCGCAAGCAGAAAAAAGACGATGGAAATCGCTATTTTGGACCCTTCACTGACGGCTTTGCGCTGAAAGAAATGCTTCGATTGGGCGGCCGGGTTTTTCAGCTTCGCGATTGCCGGGACTTTGAGTTTGCCAATCGCTCGCGCCCTTGTTTGAGTTATGAAATTGGCCAGTGCACCGCGCCCTGTGTGGGCTTGGTTACGGCTGAAAAATACGCGGCTCAGGTCGAGGATTTTGTCGGATTCATCGAAGGCCGAGGAGATCGGCTCTTGGTCGAGTGGGAAAAAGACATGGTCCAGGCCAGCGAACGCTTGGATTATGAGCGAGCCGCCACAATCCGTGATCGGATAGAACGGGTTCGCCAATTGGTGGACCAAGAACAGCGCATGGTTCAAAGCGACATGATCGATCGGGACGTTTGGGCCTTTTGGCCGGATGTGCACGAGGACAAGTCGTTGTTTGTGGTTGTTTTGCTGCAGTTTAGGCGGGGCAAGTTTTTAAACCGAATGCATTGGAGTTCGGAAAGCGACGAGGGTTTAGAGACCGAAGATTTCTTGGGGGCTTTTTTGCTGCTTCATTATGCGAAAAATCCGCTGCCCACAGAAATGGTCATTCCCGAAAAATCCATTCTTTTGGACCGTCATGAATTGGAAGAGGCCTTAAGAAGTCGCGATGTGGTTGAAGAGTCCGCGTTGGCTGCGATTCATTTGTCATCGGAAAACGAACTTTATGCAAACCTTTTAGATTTAGCCAACGATCAGGCTAAGGCGATTTGGACCGATAAAAAAAGACGTAGTGAAAGCAGCTCGGATGTTTTGTTGAAGGTGGCGACTTTTCTAAAATTAGATGCGCCTCCGAAAACCATGGAGTGCATCGACATTTCGAATTTTCAGGGCGAAGCCAATGTTGCTAGTTGCGTGGTTTTTGTGAATGGTAAGCCCGATAAAAATTTATATCGCCATTACAAAATTCAAGGCTTCGATGGCCAAAACGATTTCAAAAGTTTGCAAGAATTAGTGACTCGCCGATATTTAAAACCTGATTCGCCTCGGCCGGATTTATTGGTGGTCGATGGGGGAAGGGCTCAGTTGTCGAGCGTGATGGAGATTCTGGATTCTGCCGGTTTAAAATTTCCGGTCGTGTCTCTGGCCAAGGCTCGCACTGAATCTAATTTTCAGAGTGAAGAAGTGGTGGCCAGTGAAGAGCGCATTTTTTTCCCGGGCCAAAAGTTGTCTAAGAAAATCAAAGAGCCCGATGTTTTAAAATTGCTGACTCACTTGCGCGACGAGGCTCATCGATTTGCGATTGAATTTCATCGAGCTCAGCGCTCGAAAAATCGTGGGTTGTAAGCGTTGTCTAGAATCTGTTTTTAATTGGATGCTTTAAAAATAAATCCCAGAAATTCAATTCCAGTTAAAGAAACGATCACACAACCTAAAATTAACAGCAAAATTCCAGGGATAAAAATATCCTTGGCGCTGACTCCTTCTGCCCGAATGGCCACATTCATTGGCGAGCTGATGATGAATGGAATTCCTAGAGATGCTGAAATTGCCAAAACAATGGAAACTTCAGGAACTCCCGGAAGAAGTTTGAGCGCAGCTGGAATCAAAATCGTCGCGGTCGCGGTATTGCTCATGACCGCCGACATCATCGCACAAAGCCATACCAAAACTCCAAGTAAACCGGCCCCCTGAAATCCATAGCCTTTAATTTTTTGAAAGATCATTTCAAGTAAACCAGTTTCTTCCACCAAACGGCCCAATATCATTCCGCCGGCTAGTAGTATGAGCATCGACCAATCAATTTTTTTAAGATCATCGGCTGTGAAAATTCCAGTGCTAACAAGCGCGACCGAAAGTCCCAAGCTAACGATCGGGGTAGAAATTCCATGCAAGGGTTCGGTCATGTACAAAAGAATCGCCAAGCCTCCCAAAATACAGGTTAACTTTTCATTTTTGGTTAGAGTCTTGGATATTTTCGGAAGGTCTTCGTCATTAAAAATGATCGGGCCTTTGAGTTTGTAAAACTTTACGAGATAGAAATAACTTAAAAGTAAAAGTCCCGAAGCAATCGGCAAAGAAAGCATCATCCAATCAATAAAAGTAATATGACGAAAAGGTTGAATAGCTGCCATTGCAATTCCATTGGGGCCAGAACTCAAAGGCGTTAGCATGCCGCCAAAGCTCGATCCCAAAGAAATCGCCAGTAACAATGGAATCTTTACATCGCGCCCCAAGCTTCGGTGAGAATAGATTCCCTTGAATGCAACCAGCAACAAAGTGGCTGCCGCGACATTGGACATCCACATCGACAAGAAAGCTGAAGATAGTAAGGTGAATGCGATTAATCGTTTTTTGCTTTTGTGAGAGATGCGAACAATTGCTCGCACCATATGCTCATCAAGGCTTTGCTCGGTAATCACTACGCTCAAACAAAAGCCACCAAAAAAAAGCAAGAGAACGGGGTCCATACCCCAGCCAATAAGTTTTGCTAAATTGATCTCGGGGTTGCTGGCTCCCAGCCATTGGGAACTTAAGAGTATCAACACCAAAGTAGGTACAAAGCTAGGAACCACTTCAAAAAGCCACAAGAACAAGCAAGAGGCGACGACCCCAGTGGCCTGTCCTAGAAATTGATCCTCAAAAAAAAAGCCGGGAACAAGCAAGGCTGCTAAAAATCCAGCAAACACCAAGAAATTGCGTTTCATTGAGCGAATTTACAACACCGCTGACGAAGGAACTAGTTATATTTTAGGCAATGACTCACATCCAAGATGTTTAAAAATTTTAGCTAAAAATGTCTGATGAGGTCGATGTAGTTTTTTACGGTCCACAAAAGAACTGCGCAGAAGAAAACGCTAAATATAAACACTTTAACGTTTTGCGATCGGTAAAAAAGTGAGAAGCCTTTGGAGGTCGACATTCGAGCGGGCTTGTCGGACTGCCAGCGTAAAATTTGGATGGAGTCTCTTTTGGTGTCGAGCATCCGCGAACGATACATAAGCTTTAAAAATCTAAAAAAGCTCAGCGGTAATGACCATAAGTTCACAGATTCTATTTTGTGGCAAATTCAAGGCTTTAGATAGGGGTGTCAGTAAATTTTGGTCAAATTCATCAACTAACAAGATTTCTGGAGCTTAAATTTTAGTAATTGATCACAAAGGCGCCCAGGATCGTGATGTAAGAACCGGCACGATTCAGCGTTCCAATTTTCACCGCTTTGTCGTCCCAGAATGCAAAGTGATAGCGCAAGTCGAGGGCTAAAAAGAGGTTGCCCTTATAAACGTCAAATTGGGTGCCGCCGCCAATCGAAAAGCCAAAGGCGTTGGAGTTGTTGGTTTCGTTTTGGAATTTAGTAGCTGAGCCAACAAACCCAGATGTATTTGTGTCAGGACCGTTAATGTCAGTGGCTTTTTCCGAGCGGAAAAAAACTTCTGCGTTGACTGAAAAATAGGGATTGAGCGTTGAAAATCCGCGAGGCAATGATTCTTGGTCAAAGCCGTAACGGAATCCAATCGAGGGAGTTATGAGCTTGGTTGTGAATCCATAATTAATACCACCTTCTCCAGTGTTAGTGGGAGTGTAGGCGCTGCTGTGGCGGGCGTAAAATCCGCCGATTTCCATGGCCCAAATTTGGTCGAAATAGATGATGAAGCGAAGTCCCAGATTCACGCCCGGAGAATTGGCCGAGCCCAGGCCCCCTGAAAAAAGACTGGTTCCAATCGTTATTTCGGTTTGGAAAAAACGACCAAAAACCTCTCGGGCTTCGTCATCAAGTGCGGTTGGTTCGGAAGAAAACTTTGTAAAATCATCATAGGATTGAGCTTGTGCGCTTAAACCTGAAAGACCAATTGCTATGAATGTGGTCAGAAATAATCTGCGAATAAAGTTATTTAAATTTAGAGGTTTAATCAAAATACTTTGATTCATTTCTTATGCCTGCCTGTATTTTAAAAGTAGTAATGAACCCCAAAAAAAACTTTAGAGCGCAATTTTAATCCGTTAGCGGATTCTAAATCAAAACCTCCGCCAAAACTTAGGCCAAAATTTGGTGTTTCCGAAAGGAATATTCGCGATCCGGCGCCCCCTTCGAGCGTGTAACCATTTCCCGAACTTCGTGATAAAAATCCGGCGCCCGCAAAAAGATAAAAATCTTGGTGATCTTCGACGAAAAGATTTCGGGTGCTTCTCACCCCAAGACGCAGCTCGTTAGAAGATGACAAGCTTTGAACCGAAACCAGGGCTTCAAAACCGCCGGCTTCGGAACTTTGCCAGTCCATCGATAGTGAAGGCGCTTGGCCGGTGCCGACATTGTTCACGCCAAAACCAAAATCACCGATCACGTTTTTGGGAGCAGCAAACGATCCAATGGGCCAATAAAGTCCGAGACTTCCTGCTAAAACAAAGAAAATTCCTCTAGCTGAAACTTTCATTAGTCCATGGTACCCTCAATCCCCATGAATAACCAACAAAGCGTTGAAATTAAGGTTCTTGAAGTGATGCGGCTTCTCAAACTTTTGGGAATTGCTGTTTTGATTGCGGCCGGCGTTTACGGCGCGGTGGCTTGGAAGAAATCAAACGACCAAGAAAATGCAGTTCAAGGTTTCGAAGCCTTGTTCGAAGTTGAAAAAATGGAGCAAAAAGCACTTAAAGAAGCTCAATTGACTTCCACGAATCCTTTGGAAGTTTTTAAAACCTGGCCCGATGCTGAAAAGAAAAAGTATTTAGATTTGTTAGCCGAAGTTCCGGCTAAATTTCCAGAAACCTCGGCAGGGGCTATCGCGGGTTTAAAAATTGCCCGCTGGCATTTTGAAGAAAAAAATTACGAAAAAGCGATTGAAGCCTACAAAGCGATTCTCGATGGGGCGGCTGCTAAGAAATTCCCACTCTATGCGGCGCTTTCTGCAGAAGGTATCGGCACTAGTTATGAGTCCTTGTTAAAGTACGATCAAGCTTTAGCTAGTTTTGAGAATTCCTTAAAAGCCAAGTCTAATCCGCTGAAGCCGTTGGCCTACTTGGGTAAGGCTCGTAATCAAAAAGCATTGGGAAAAATTGACGATGCTAAAAAAACTTACGAAGCTTTGATTGGCGAATTTCCGGCGACTCCTTATGAGAAAAAAGCCCGGGTTCTGATGGAGACCTTGAGTCTATGAAATTAGCCTTTGGTTTAGCCACGTTTTTATTTATGAGTGCTGGGTTTTTAGCTTCTCACCAAGCGGGAGCTTTGGCTTTACGATCTCCGATTGAATCAAAAAAACCTTTGCTTCAATCCATCGCGGCGATTTCGCTGATGGATGGTTACAAAGATCAAAACGTCCAGCTTTCAAAGCTGCCGAAGTCATGGCAGTGGAACGGCCGAAACGCGATTGGCGCTCCTTCACAAAGTTTTGTGAGCCCAGTTTTGATTGGTGACGGAAGAGTTTTGTTGTCGATTTTGGGTGGCGGTTTGCAGCTTCGCGATTTGAAGACGGGCAATAAAATTTGGTCAGTCGACATTCCGATGGGTGTGGCTTCGATTCCATTTGTGGCTGAACCTTTTGTTTACGTAGTGGGTATGGATGCTAAGGCTCGCAAAATTCGTTTGAGTTCGGGTCAAGAAATTTGGAACGCGACTTTGTCGGTTGAATCAACCGGTGGAATCGTGGTTTCGCGTGGTGTGGTTTATGCCACGACGGCTGACGATAGTTTATGGGCTTTGGAAGATGGAAGCGGCAAACCTCTTTGGCGTTACAAACGACCGTCACCAACTAATTCAGTTTACTGGTCCCTACGAGGATCGGCTCGTCCGGCGCTCAGCCTTGATGGCAGCGTGATTTTTTCGGGATTTTCTGATGGCGCATTTGTGGCATTGGATGCTGAAAGCGGTCGCTTGAAATGGGAACGTAGTTTTGGAAATCGCAAAGGTCGTTTTCAAGATGCTGACTTAAGTCCGGTTTTATCGGCCGATGGCCGGCGCTTAATTGTGGCTTTGGTGGATGGAGATTTGCTGGCTTTGTCTCCTGAAAATGGCGATTCACTTTGGGCGGTTTCACTTAAGTGCGCTTCGGCTCCGGTGCTTTCTGAAGATGGAAAATCTTTATTTCAAGCCTCGACTGATGGCATGATTTATTCAGTGGCTCCGGTAGAGGGTCGGGTTCAATGGAAGGTTAAGTCTTCGCAAAAGTCATCGCCCGCAAGCTTGGGATTATTGCAGGGTAATCGCTTGGCGGTGACCGTTTTCGGCGAAGGTTTCAAAGTTATATCGGCAGCTGATGGCACTGAGCTTTGGCAAGATAACAGCGAATGGAACAGCGCCACTTCGGCCGTTTATGATGGCAATCGGGTGCTTTTCGTTACTTCCAGAAATCAACTTTTGGTTTATCGAATCGATGAGACTACCAAATCTGCTTCACCAATGATTCAATAGAGGTAGATGGTTTCTAAAAGCTCAATTCATGCGCAGCTGATTTCCAAAGATCCCATCAGCGTAGAGTGGTGGATTGAGCAAAATCAAAAAACCTTGATGGGCGCGGGTCAATTGCTTGAAGGAAATTTCAGCACTCGCCCGCATTCAGAACCTTCACAATTTTTTGATTTGGCCTCGCTTTCCAAACCGATTTTGACGTCAACGCTTTTGATGGAGACTTTGGTCGAGAATTTTGGCGGAGATTGGGGAAAATTTTTAAATTTAAATTTGCGCAATGAAATTCCAGAACTGTCGCTGGTCCCCGACACCATCGATTTAAGATTGCGCAGTCTTTGGGAACACCGAAGTGGTTTGCCCGCCCATTTTTCTTTGGCCGGTGATTTGAATTTACGCCAGCGCTTTGCCGGAAGTCGATCAACCATGTGGGGAAGGTTGGTTTCAAGAATCTGCGAAGAGTTACGCCACCGAAAAACTCAGTCACTCAACACCGAGTATTCTGATGTTGGTTTTTGGATTTTGGGACTTTGGCTTGAGCGAAAGCACGCGATGACTTTGTCGCAATTGTGGACTCGCTGGAAACTGAAATTTTCAATAAACGAATTCGATTTAGTCTTTGAAAGCCAAATCAACGACTCAATCAAAGCAAGGCTGAATCCCAGCGAATCTCGCCATCCACTGGGTGAAATCAACGATGACAATGGCTTTTGGATGGGCTCGGAGTCCCCGCACGCAGGACTCTTTGGTAGCGTAGAGGGCGTGGCTCAGTGGTTGTCGGCCGTCAAAAAATGGGCAATTCGCAATCCCGATTTAAAATTCTGGATCAATCGTGAAACGTCTTCGCCCAATCGTTTTTGGTTGGGTTGGGACACGGCTTCGGGTGAGCTTGATTCGCAGGCTGGTTCACTCTATGCGCCCGGTGATTGCTTGGGCCATTTGGGGTGGACCGGAACCGCTTTTTGGTGGAGCCAAGAGCGAGACACTAGTGGCATTCTTTTGACGAATCGGGTGTTCCCCCAGCACACGATTGAGTCACAAAAATGGATCCGCGATTTTCGAAAGCAGTTCTTTTCTGATCTTTGGCAATCTAAAATAGAAGCTAGATGGCTTCCCTAAAAAATAGCGAAATTCCCAATAAAATTCTCAACGGAAAATGGGCCCACTTGGTGGCCATTGGCGGAACCGGTATGGGGGCGTTGGCTGCGTTGTTACAAGATTTGGGTTTTGAAGTCACCGGCAGTGATGGGCCTTTGTATCCGCCGATGAGCACTTTTTTAGATAGCCGAAAAATTCCGCGAGTTGAAAAATACGCTGCGGAAAATTTGCTTGGAAAAACTTGGGGAATTGCAAAAGCTAATCCTGATTTAGTGATTGTTGGAAACGCCATTAGTCGTGGTCATGTAGAAGCTGCAGAAGTCGAGCGATTGCTGGCTGAAAAAAAATGCGTGCGCATGAGCTTCGCCGAAGGCTTGGCGGAATTTGCGATTGGTCGCAAAGAAAGTTTTGTGGTGGCCGGCACTCATGGAAAAACAACGACGACCAGTTTACTAACTTGGGCGATTGAAGGCTTGGGCAAAGAGCCCGGATTTTTTATTGGCGGCATTCCCGCCAATTATGGATTTGGCTGTCGACTTGGCCACGGCGAAATATTTGTGAGTGAAGGCGACGAATACGATACGGCTTATTGGGACAAAGTCTCAAAATTTTTGCACTACCGGCCGACATGGGTTTTGTGCACCGGAGTGGAGTACGATCACGCCGATATCTATCCTGATTTAGCCTCGATTCAACGAAGCTTTGAAAAGTTAATCGACAAAACCCAAAAGGGTTGGGTGGTTGTGGAGGACGGGTCGGCGCCCAAGCCTGAAGTGGTCGCTTCGCTGGCATCGAGCGCTAAGGCTGCAGGCTTGCAAGTGTTGCGCTATGGATTTGCGGCAAATGCCGATGCTCAAGTTTTGTCATTCGAAGAAACGAGTTTGCCCAATAGCCGAGCGATGGGCAGTAAATGTGTTTTTCGATTGCCTCATTTTGGTCGCTTGGAAATGATTTTTCCAATGAGCGGGCGCCACAACATTTTAAATCTTTGCGGCGTGCTGGCGATTTTGGATCAAGCAGGAAAGTTGAACCCCTTGGAAGTCGCTAAAATACAAAATTTATTTTTAGGTTTTAAAGGCATCAAACGTCGACAGGAAGAATTGTTTTCCGATGGTGAATTAACAGTGGTCGATGACTTCGCTCATCATCCGACCGCGATTCGCGAAACCATTTCGGCGATTCGAAAGAGATATCCCAAAAATCGTGTTTTTTCTTTTTTCGAGGCTCGCTCGGCGACTTCAGCTCGTAATATATTTTTGGAAGAATTTGGCAGTGCTTTCGATGAGTCTGATCAAGTTTTTTTAGTACCGCCCACTAAGAGCAATGTTCCAGAAGCCGAGAAACTTGACATTCAAGGGGTGGCTCGCCGAATTGAAAAGCATAAAATTCCAGTGGTCGTTGAAAAAGACATCGACAAATTGTGCGATCATTTTTTCCAAAACCTAGAGGGAAATTCTGGTGGGGTGGTGGCTTTGGTGATGTCCAATGGGGCCTTTGGTGGCTTGCATCAAAAAATCATCAGCCGCTGGAAGGAAAATCATAAGTGATTGGTAGCTGGAGAATTTTTAAAGTCGATGCGACCGCGGAGCCTGTTCGTCGGCTAGTCCGGCTTGAGCTGCGAAGGGGCCAAGCGGCTTTGGAATACATGCTGATCTTGGCATTAGTTGTCGGAATTTTTGTCGGAATTTTTCTGCCAATCATCAACAAAAAAGTTCAGAAGATGCAAACAACTCTTCAAGACAAAGCCAGTTCGGTTTTAGCCCAAGATCAATTGGGAATTCCGTTGCAGTGGTTTGGTTTAGAAGGTTCGAATGATTTGGCGGCTCTTGAAGCCACCTTAGGTAAAAATTCCACGGCTGGCACTGGAAACGGCGCTGATGGGGCTGGTGCTGGCGGAGACTCTAGCGCGGCAGATAAAGACAAAGCCGCCAAGAAAAATAAAAAAGGCGGCGGTGGTGGTGGATCCGATGATGGCTCCTCAGGTTCATCGAGTTCTTCGAGCTCAGGCCGGGGTTCGGGATCTTCATCGGCTGATGGTGGTGCCGGGGCGGGAGATGCGGCGGGCGGATCAGACGCAGGCGGCGCGGGTGATAGCATTAAAAAAGGCAGCCGACGTTCGGGACGCGGATCTGGTGGTTCAGATGATTCGAGCGCGGATGCCGCTAAGAAAAAAGGATCGAAAGGCGAAAAGGGTGGAGCGGCTGGTGAAGACGGCAACACCAGTGAAAGTGGAAGTGATGGAGGCAAAAAGAAAGCTCCCAAGTTTGAAAATCGCGAGTCTCAATCGGAGACGGGCGGTTGTCGCGGCTTTGATACCTTTATGATTTTAAAATTGATTGCGATCGGAGTGATCTTGATTTTATTGGGCGGGATGCTCTTTTCAGGCAAAGGCGGAAAAGAAGGCGGCTAGTTTTTTAAGCAAGTGCCGCAAATTTGGTCAGCCTGTAAAAAACTTCTACGCAGTTTTGGTGTTTTTCGCATTTTCAACTATGGCCGATAGCTGGATATAAACCATTGAAATCTAAGGTTATTTTAGGCTTTTTGCGAAGCGATCAAGGACTTGGAATGAATTCTGCAGACTATTCGCGCGATAGCCCAAATATCATCAGGAGGATTTTATGGTGCGAAGGAACGCAAGTATCTATAAACAATTTTCATTGTTAACGTTGAGCCTATTGGCAGGTGTTGCCTATGCTCAGGAAAGCAACGTTGCTTCTCAAGCAACCGCCATTCCTGAAGCATTAGCTTCTAGTCCAGTGGTTGTAAGCGCGGCTTTGGCGCCGACCAGTGTGCCCGTGCAATCAACCGAATCGGTTTCTTCGCAGCTAGTGAGCTCGCCTACAGTGATTGCTGATGACATGAGCTCAAGCCAGTCTAAAGCTGTCGACACCAGCACTTCTGATCTTGATAATGGAATGTCCACTTCTAAGAATGCAAACAATGATGGCACCCAGATCATCATTAACAACAATCAAGACGCTGATTTAAAAAACGATGTTGCTAACACCAACACCGCTGAATCAGGTTCTGATGCTCTTCGACGCGAAAGACTTCGCCAAGAAATTAAAAACGAAGGCCGGATCTTAGAAAAAGTTGAAGAAGATCGTATCAATAGCGAATTGAAACGAACTGAATCAATTGAAAAAATCGATTTATCGGGAGTGAAAATCAATCCGACCACTTTAGAAACCGCGCAAGTCACCGCAGTCGCGGTTGACGGACCGGCTGAAGTTCAAGTTTCTCAGGTGTCTAATAGTTCTACATTGAGTCTTGGTGATTCAGTAGCGTTGAGTTCCGCAGATGATCGCACTACCGGAAAGATTAGCTTCAGCGCTGGTTATCGCTGGATGCCCTATCAACCTTTCTTTGGATTCGACGTTCAAAATATGGGATTCTTCAGCGGTGCAATTGAAACCAAACTTGGATCAGCAATGGCGATCGAAGGAAGTTTTGGTTATGGACGAGATCGCATCACCACACCCTTTTACGAAATGACTCCGGGTTACATCGATGCTGCTTACTACGCTCGCTCACGCGATGTTTTCGAAGTGGCGGCCAACGTGAAACTTGGATACTTGAAAGGCAGCTTCCAACCCTTCGTGTTGGGTGGAATCGGCGCGGCTCATCAAAGATACAACATCGACGACTTCTACACTTTAGCCGAAGCTGATGCGGCTGGATGGAGCCGCACCAGCACCAGAATGGTCGGAAACTTAGGCGCAGGAGTTGATTTTGCGATGAATAAAAATATCGGATTTGGAATTCGATATGAGTGGAACTACATATTCAACAAGCATCTGAATAATATGGACGATCTTTACGGCGACAGTTCCGACCGAATGAAGGTCGTGGGCAGTTTGCAAATCGCTTTCTAAAAACGTCAATTTAACCTCCAAACATTAAATATGGGCACTGACCCGGAGTTCCGAAAGGAGCTCCGGGTTTTTCTTTTTTCAGCAAAAATTCTTTTTCACGGCGATAATGGGGAAGTGAAACTTTTAAAATCAGGGCTGATTCTGCTTTTAGTGAGCGGAGCTTCAGTGGAAGCGGGCTGGACTGCTGAAAATTTATTTCCAGAATTAGCCCATCGAGCAAATTGGGATCGTGGATGTTTGGATTGGCCAAAGATGCTTTTTCCCGGAACTCGCGAGGCTAACCCCGCTTTACTTGCCGAAAAAGGCAGTCATGAATTTCGCTTCCAAGCAAAATTAATTTTGGAGCGTTTGCAGGGCGAGAGCGTTGCAGATTTTCATCGTTCCATCGATCAGATCGTGCGCAGCCCGGAACTTTATCGAGAGTGGGTCTTGCCAGGGATCAATGTTCATCCTGAAAATGGCAGCTACTTTGTCGAGGTCCAAAATTTAGTAGCTCGAAAATTATCGGAGACTTCATTTGATCTCACCGGACCCTTTAGTTTTAATTTATTTTGGATCAAAAAAACCGGCACTACCACAGTGCAATTTCGAGTCTTCGATGAAGTTCCACCCTCTTGTGAACTGTTTGGGCTTAATCCCACCACTAAGCGCACGCTTCTTCGCTTTCGAATGCTTCCGCGCCCGGATTTATTGGACTGGATGATTGGCGAAGTTTGGTTTGTCGCAAGTGATTCCCAGATAGAGCTGCGATTGCGAACCTCGCTTAAACCTTATCGGCCGATTTTTGAGTTGATGCCTTTATCGCTGGTTTCAGCGCAGTTGAAGTTTCGATCTCAGCGCATTTTAGAAAATCTAATTGAATTTAGAAAAAATAGGGCCCTGAGAAAATAGTCGGCTCGGGCAGAGTTTTTAGCCGTTCGCCGACCGGTCGAAATTGCAGATCAGGGGCTTGAACTTGGTCGTAGCGACGCACGATTGCGGAATCGCGCCGAAAAATTTGACCTAAAAATTTAGCGTATTCGCGTGATAGCCGATATCCGTCGGGTGGCGTTTGCACCCAATTGCCGCTGTCGGGCTCGGCTTTGTTCGGCGTTTCTTCTGCAGGGCCCCAGAAAAGCACTTCGAAGACTTCAGCACTGAGTTCGGAACTGTTCTTGCCAAGCTCGCGAACTCGCCAGACGATTTTCCAATTCGAACGATGACGGCCCCGAGTGTCCCAGTGCAAATAATAGTAGCGAAGACTGGTGTCGCGGACCCAAACACAATCTAAATAAGTTTGCTTTAATTTTGGATCGGCCATCACATTGGCAAGTAACCGTTCGCGGCGAAGGTAAGTTTCGAGCTTGGCCGTCAAAACTTTGGCAGGCATCTCGAGTTTCTCGCTGACTCTTTCACGATCTGGGGCTTCGTAAAGTGAAATGCCGTAGCGGGCGCAGGAATTTAGGCTTGCCAGAATGACCAAGGTCCAAATCAGCTGCCTAAAAATTGGTCTAAAGCTGAAACTTATCTTTTGCGCGCCCATGAGATATTAAAAATAATACCTTTCATAGGTTAAAATATCTAGCGTGCCTATCGAGCTGATCATTGTCATCATTTGTTTGGGATTTAGCTTTTGCTATTCCGGCGCGGAGACCGCGTTGACTTCCTTGGGCCGTTTGGAAATTCAAAAATTATTAGCAGCCGGTGGCGATAACGCGACCTTGGTCCAGCGTTGGGTTCGTGAGCCCAATCGATTCTTAGTGACCATTTTAGTGGGCAATAACATCGCTAACATTGGCGCATCGGCTTTGTTCTCCATTTGGGCGTCTCACCGATTTGAGGGCCAGGTCACAATCGCGGTGATTGCCTTGACGATCATTCACATTGTTTTGGGCGAAGTTTTACCAAAGATGATGGCCCGGGCGAGTTCACTGAAGGTAGCGCCATATGCCGTGCGTTTCTTGCAAGTTTCGTCGGTGTTGCTTTTCCCCGTCATCTGGATTGTGACTCGTTTAACGACCGGAATTGTTTTTTTGTCGGGGATGCCGGGTCGTGAGGCGCGTGTGCCCGTGACGGAAGAAATGGTTTCTCACACCATTGAAATGGCTACTAAAGAGGGTGGTTTGGATCGGGCTACCGGAGAAGTTTTATCGAACATGATCGAATTTTCCGATCATTTGGCCTCTCATGTTATGACGCCGCGAAGCCAAGTCAGTGGAATCTCGGTGGCGTGGAGTTGGGATCAAGTTCTTCGTTACGTGGCAATGGACGGCCATTCGCGCTATCCGGTTTATCGAAAAAGTTTAGACGACATTGTTGGCATGGTCTTGGTAAAGGATTTGCTGCGCGAATTTCAGAAACCGGGAATTGGATCATGGACCGGTAAAATTCGGCGGCCTTATTATGTTTCAGAGTTAGCTCCGCTAGGAATGATTTTGCGCGACATGAAAAAGTGGGGAACTCATTTGGCGCTGGTTCGGAATGAGTCTGGCGTTTTAACTGGCTTGGTGACCATGGAAGATTTGCTTGAAGAAATCGTTGGCGAAATTCGTGACGAGCACGACGATCCTTCTGAAGGTGGCAGCGAACATTTGGGCGGACCCCGCATCGTGAGTGGTGAAATTTCAATCGTTGATTTCAACGACCGCTTTGATTTGTCGCTGCCAATCGATGCGTCCTACGCAACTTTGAACGGTTATTTGTTGTCCCGTGCCGGCGGCCAGATTCCTCCGCCCGGAACCTTGATCATCGATGATATGGTTTCTTTTCGCGTTCAATCGATCAGTGATCAAGGAATCGTGATGGTTGAAATCATCGAAAACAGCAAATCAATCAGTGACTACGAAGAATAAAAAGCAGAATGAAACGGCAGAGTGATTCAGCTCTAGAGCGTTTCACCTAGGCCGTATTTGGGAGAATTTTCATAAAGCGCGCGAACAGATACGGCAAGCTTTCGAAGATTGTCGATCCGCGACTTTTCCGACGGGTGAGTCGATAAAAAATTTGGCATTTTGCCCCCCTTTGTTTCGCGAGCAAATCTTTCCCAAAAACGAAAGCCCTCTTCGGGGTCGTAACCTGCGCCAGCCGCGTATTTCAGTCCAATCGAATCGGCTTCGGTTTCATGCGAGCGTGAAAAAGGGAGCATGACTCCGACTTGAGCGCCTAATCCTAAAGCGGCCATCACTAAATTACCCGAAGTGTTGCCTTCTCCTCCGAGTGCCACACTGCCCAGCGCCAGTCCGCCTTGAAGCAGCAGTCCTTGTGACATTCGCTGGGCGCCGTGCCGTTGAACCGCATGAGCCACTTCGTGACCCATCACTAGTGCCATGGCGGCTTCGTTTTGTAAAACCGGAATGATTCCGGTGTAGAAAGCCACTTTGCCTCCAGGTAAACAAAAAGCATTCATTTCCTTGGATTGAACCAATGAGTATTCCCACTGATACTTTACCGGAGTCTGAGCCGCGATTCTTTTGCCCACTCGTTGCAAAATTTCTTGCCAACGCAAATTGTTGCTGAGTTTTTCTTTGGACAAAATTTCAGCATAGGCTTTGCGGCCCATCGATTTTTCTTCGCTTTCACTAATCATGATGAAAGCACTCTTGTCCGAACCCGGCAGCGAAACACAACTAGTGTTGAGACCGGAACTAAGAATTAAAAGGAATGTTGAAATGTATGGGCGCATCAGCTCTCCATCTTATCGAGTCTTAGCAGTTTTACTTTTGATGTATTCACAATGCCCATGGATCACATGACGATGGCCTTGCGGGGTGAATTTTAAAACTCGAGCCACTTCGTCCTGTAAGGATTCTATTTTGGGACTTTTAAATTCGAAAACTTCGCTGCAATCTAAGCACAAAATATGATCATGATGAGAGTCCGCACTCAATTCAAAAACGTCGCGACCGCTGATGTCTTGGTGAGTGGGTTCTAAAATCCCAGCATCGCACAAAACTTTGATATTTCGATAAATGGTTGCGGCGCCGATGCTTGGGTGTTTTGAGCGAACCCGAGCAATCATTTCTTGGGCATCTAAGTGACCACCGGTTTCTAAAATTAGTTTAGCCATCAACCAACGTTGTTCACTGTATTTTAATTTTTTATCGCTCAAATATTTTCGCAATGTTTTTTGATATTCAGCAATGCGGACTTCGCTCAGAGGAGGCGCGGCTTCGGGTATCGGTCGACCACAAGGCAGCAGCCTAGATTTATGGCTCTTAATGTCTTTCACGAATGCCACCGTTTGAAGATAGATCATGGATGAAGGTTCCGAGCCGATCAATGGCGCCTCGGGATTCTTCAAAATGCAGAGAGTCTTGAATCGCTTTGTTTTCCCAATTTTTAAAAAAATCAGGAGAATCACTTTTTATGTCACTTAGTGAATTCTTTAAAAGATCGGCTAATTCGCGAGGATTACTAATCACTTGTAGCGTGCCTTCGCTGCGCAGTCGTTCGGCATCGCTTTGATTGGAAATTTTAGGTCCTGAAACAATGGGGATCTTCCATAGCAAGGGCTCTAAAATATTATGAAGTCCGGCGCCAAAGCCGCCGCCCACATAAGCAATTTTAAAATCTTGATAGGATTCCAAAAGCACACCTTCCAAGGCAAGCACCCGGGCTTCTGGTAGCAATTGGCGGATGCTGGCCACTTCGTGCAAGTTGTCGGCATCGTGAGGCAACACCACTAATTGAATTTTTTCGCGAGAAGACGCATCGATGATGTCCAGGGCTCGTCGCCAAATTTCAGCGTCGTCGCGCCAAGCTGACCCTAAAATGATCGATAATTTTTCAGGATTGGGTCTGGCCGAATAATCAGTCAAAATATGACCCTCGGGGTCCAGGACACAGTCTTGGATGCGTGACAAGATTCGATCGATTCGCGGATTGCCAATGATTCTTAAATCCGACTGAAGATCCGGAAATCGATGGCGCCATCGATTTAAATCGGCCTGACTCCGAAATCCAACACCCAATAATTTAGATTGGCGAAGAGTGTCGGTGAACTTTGGAAGTTTTTCTTTGCCGGCAGGTAGCCAAATGATTCCACGAAAATCTTCAGCGTGATTTAATCGATTGAGCAGTTGTGGCCATAAATCATTCTGCGAAATGACTAAAATTTTGGGTCGCAACAAAGAAATGAACGAATCTATTTCACGCGAATTTTCAGGGGGAAGGGGGCCCGCAAAGCGAAAATTCATACGCTGATTCCATTGCTTCAATCGGTTTTCAACCGAGGCTGATGAGCCCGTTAAGATCAGCGACTCAGGTGTCACGGAAAGTTGGCCTAAACGTTTTAAGTCTAAAAACAATCCTGCTAAATCTTCCAATTCGCCAACCGAAGCCCCATGGACCCAAATGGCCGATTTGCTGCTGCTACTCAGGGCTTCGCTGCTCAGATAATGTTGCCAATGTCGGCGGTATAATAAAGTTTTGGAAACCGATTCCGGTAAGCCTAACCATGAATCAATGGTGTCGATGCTTCGGTAAAATAATTCGGAAAGCCATCCTGATAAAAATCCTGTTTTTTGCTTCATAACTAATTATTGATGTGAGGCTCCTATCAATAAAATTTTAGAAAGCACTTGTTGGGGTGTGATTTCTTTCATGCAAGCATGGAAACGATCGCCGCTAAGCTTGCAGGCCCCACCGCCGTGCAAGGTGCAGGGGCGACATTCTAAACTCACCGACAGTTCGCTGCTGGTGGGCAAAAAAGGACTAAAACCAAATTCCGAGTCCAGCGGGCCTACAAAACTAATAACGGGTGTGCCTACTGATTCGGAAATGTGCTGCCAAGCAGTGTTTCCGCAGATGCAGACGTGATGGCGATGGGCAATGTCAGCGAGATCTTTCAATTGAGTTTTCCCAACTAAATTGTCGACCGCGATTTTTCCAGAAGCCAAAAGACTATCGGGGATCATGGCCGGAACTTCGCTACTTTTTCCTACTAGGGTGAGTTGGATATTTTTTAAATTCGAATTGTGCAAAAGCGAGATCAACTGAATCCAGTGATCGCGGGGCCATATTTTTTTCCAATGCTGAGCATCGAGTGCCATCAAAATTGAAAAATTAGCATGGCGATCACCGTGGTTTTTTAATTTGGGCAAGAACAATTCTGGGCCAGGCAACAGAGTCTGGCTCTGTTGATAAACCGAAAAATTATGTCCCCGGTGCTTTTTGAATTTAAGTAATTTCCAACGATCCCAGCGCTTTTTATCAATTGTTTTTTCGGTGACTTCCCCTGAATTTAAAAAAGCCGCCAATTTAAATCCGGCTGACCACATCCGACTTTTGGGAACGTTGTGTAAGTCAAAAAGCTCGACACTTTTAGTGCCCAATAATTGAATTTGTGAAAATGCTTTGAAGCCTCGAAAAAAAAATCCTAAAGCGCCCCAGCGACTTCGAGTCACAAATAGCAATCGACAGTTAGTGAAAAATGAATCACTGATCAAATCACGAAACTCGGGTGAACTGACAAATAGGATTTCTTCCTCGGGTCGCGATTGGCGGAGCTTTTCTAAAAATCCGGTGGTGAGAATTAAATCACCCAACGCTGAAAATCGAAGGACGACATTGATTCGGCCCTTTGAATTTTGAGCTGAATTTCGGACTAAGTTGACGGCGACCTTCATCGTTACATTTGCTCGGGAGCGCGAATTCCCAAAAGGTTAAGTGATTGCTTGAGGATGTTGCGAGTTCCATTGGAAAGCGCCAGCAGGGTTTCGACACAAGCGGCATCGTCTTCTTCGAGAAAACGCTTTTTGTGATAGAGCTGGTTAAAGGCTTTCGCAATGTTGATCGCGCCTGTGGCGATTTGCGAAGGGTCTCGTTGATCCAGCGCTTTGTCGCACTGGATTTCATAAAAACCCCATTCCAATAAAAGATTGATGACCGCTTCATCTTCCAGCAGTGCTTTTAGCCGCAAGGGATCTTTGGATGCTGGTAACTTTGCCAAATGGGCGCTGACTTTTCCATTGAGCGAATTGGTTCGGGCATGGGTGTATTGTAAGCAGGGCCCGGTGTCGCCTTCAAAGGACAGAGCGGTGTCCCAGTTGAATTTAATGTCGTGAGCACGATTTTGCGAAAGATCAAAGTAGAGCAAAGCTCCCATGCCAACGGCATCGGCGACCTCTTCGGCATTGGGCAAATTGGGATTCTTAGTTTTGATCAATTCAAGTGCGCGACTTTTTCCTTCGTCGAGCGCGTCTTTAAGAAAGATCGCATTGCCTTCGCGGCTTTTCATGGTTTTTGAACCAAAGGACAGCATTCCAAAATGAATGTGCTCGCAAAGGAGAGCAAAGGGCGCCTTCATTAATTTCAAAATATCGAAGAGTTGTTTGAAGTGAAGTTTTTGCTGAACCGCGACTACGTAGAGTGAATGATCGAATTGAAATCTTTGGTAGCGATCAAAAGCCGCGGCGATGTCGCGAGTCAGATAGAGTGAAGCTCCATCATCTTTTAAGAGCAAGGCCGGAACTTCATGGCCCGGGAGATCCACCACAGTAGCCCCGTCACTGATACGGGTTCCGACCGTGCTTTCAATTTTTTGAAGAACTTCAGCCAGTTTTGATTCGTACATACTTTCACCGTCGAAGTGATCAAATCCAATCGACAGGCGACTATAGAGAATTTTAAATTCGGCAATCGAGATTTCGCAAAACAGTTTCCAAATGCGCCGATGTTCGGCATGGCCTTGCTCAAGTTCTTTGAACGCACGTTTGGCATCGTCACTCAGGCTCGGGTCTAATTTTTCAGCCTGCACGAATTGCACGTACAAATTCAGCATATAATTTAGCCCTTCGGTTTTAAGAGAGGCTTCGTTGCCGAATTTTTTCAATGCGAGAATTAATTTTCCAAAGCTCGTTCCCCAGTCGCCGAGATAATTGATTCGAACCGTTTTATATCCATGAAAATCAAAAATATTGGCCAACGAGTGACCAATGGCAGTTGAGCGCAAATGATGAAGTCCAATTTCCTTGGCCACATTGGTCGAGGAAAATTCCAGCAGACAAGTTTTGCCGGCGCCGCGAGTGGAGGAGCCTAATTTTTTGCCGCTGCTGAGGGTTTCATGCCGGAGTAATTCGTAGAGTCCGCTGCCCGTTAAAAATAAATTAATGTAAGGGCCCTGAGTCACGGCACGATCAAACCAAATTTGACCTTTTAAGGCTTCCATCACTTTGGGCAATAAATCCGCGGCTAATTTGGGAGGAGGAAGTCCTTTGTTTTTCGACCAGCGAAAGCAAGGGATGGCGATGTGGCCAAGTTGTCGATTGGGCGGTAACGACCAATCAAGTGATCCAAAATCTGGGCCTAATTCTTGGCTAAAAATCTGAGTAAGCTTTTGGATGATAATTCGCATGGAATTCTCGAGAATTTACCAGCATTTAATCGCGGTAAGAAGGATTTTTTTCGAAACTAAGCAGGATCTTTTTGAGTTCACTGCCTAGCGCAAAGCCGCCTAATTTGTGATTGGAGGCCGTGATGCGGTGACAGGGCACACAAAGAGGCCAAGGATTTTTGTTAAGGGCTTGGCCAACCGCTCGAGCGGCTTTGGGTTTGCGTATTTTTTTGGCGAGCTCACCATAGCTCAGGGTTGTGCCCGAGGGGATTTCTTGAGCCGCGGCCCAAACTTGGCGCTGAAAGGGGGTGCCTTTTTCTTCGCTAAAATTCAGCTTTTGAATGCCGCTAGAAGAACCGGACCACAATGAAGCCATTGCTCTGGCAATTTTCTTTTCTTGGGTGCTGAGTTGCTCGAGAGCTTTGGGTCGAAAAGTTTTCTTCCAAATCAAGTCAACCGCTTCAATGACTGCTTGATCGTCTAAATCCAAATGATAAATGACCCGAAGGCCTAAGCCACTGATCGGAGTTCGAAGGTTTAAATGAATCAATTCGTTTGAAGCCAACTTAGGATGTCCTGATAACTGTCTTTGAGTCCTTTGTAAATCCGAGATTCCGGACTCATGCTTTCGAGTGCCGAAATGAGGGCACTTCGCGCGCGGGGATCGGCTTTGATTATTTCGCAATCTTCAAAATAAGTTCTGATCGTGAAAAGACTGCAGGACACTTCTGGAAAGGGAATCAAGCATTGGCGCTCAGTTCGTACAAAGAGTTTGGGATTCAACGGGTCAAAACCTCGTCCTGCCCAGGCCTGCGGATCTTCGGTAGTTGGGGCGATCGGATGGTGATTGAGTCGATTGTCGGTGGCCACACCCCAGGCAAAGCGCTGGAAGGGCCCTTTCTCGATCATGGTCTCTACCATCTGACGGGCACGGCTGTTAATGGACTCAATTCCAGCCACTGGTCCATGCACTTGGGCAAATGATTTGCCTAACTTTTGCTCGGGTGCCCAATGGTTGGGGCTAAGAATTGAAATGGCAGAAAGCCATTCATCTTGGGCGGTCATGGTCCAAATTGCTAAATCTTCTTGAACTTCCAGCGACAGTTGCGCCCAAGTCTTCAAGTCGGATTCCTTTGTAAATAAAATCAGTTCTTCTGTGTTTTTTGATTTTAGCGAAAAGTCTCCAATTTCGCCGTTAACTTCGAAGTCTTCGGGATATTCAAGGGTTAATTGCCGAGCGATGAACCAGCAAACCGCTTGATAGGCTTTGGCTTCAAGTCGATCAAAGCCAAGATATTTCTCATTCCGGTCCGTTAACGAACGGGCTTTTGAATCGCGATAGTGGGATTGATATTGATCCATCTGGAAGACTCGTGAGTCCCAAGGGGGGGAAGGGCTGCTAAATGGGTTGTTTAAAGGTTTTAGAAGGGGTGCAACCTGATAGAGGCCCTTTTCAAAGGGACGATAGCCGGGAGAAGTGGTCAAACTAATTCTCATTCTGAGTATTTACTTTTAACAGAGAAAAATTGTTTGGAAAAAAGAAACTTTTCGTATAGGTTCCGGACGCCACAGTAAACCAAGACAAAATTTGTTTAATGAATCGTTGTTTTAAAAAGTAAACAACATAATCAACCTGCGTGAAATAAAGTCGGTGAAGTTCAGAAAACAGTTGAATCTTGGAGTGGAAATTGATTATTGGAAGGACAAGGCGGACGTAAAATATGGATAAACTGCAAATTAGAAAATTGGGTGAATATCTTAGAGACAAGCGTGTAAAAGCTGACCTGACTCAGGGTTTCGTAGCAGAACGAATGGGTTTCACATCTCCCCAATTCATTTCTAATATCGAGCGCGGTTTGTGCTCGCCTCCGATGGATGTTTTGAAGCGCATGGTACGTTTGTACAAATTGCGCAATCCTGAAGTCGTGAAATTTCTTTCGCGCCTTCAAGAAGAATACTTCGAACGCTCGCTTCGATAAATTTCTTGGATAATTCGCTTTAAAAACTACAAATTTTGTTTAATTTTTCTAACGGCTAATCAATTAGCCGTTAGAAAAATTGTATGCAGGTATTCCGATTCCGGGAAACCTATGCTGCGCCCATGATCTGGGGCTTGGCTGCCAACATCAATGATCCGTAAATCTCGACGTGTTTGGTGCGAAGCTTCGCGTATGCATTCTTCTAAATCAGCGCGAGTGATGTGATGGGAACACGAGCACGAAACTAATAATCCATTGGGGGCTAAGCATTTTAGGGCTTGGCGATGCAATTCAAAGTAACCCCGCAGCGCCCGGACCTTGTCTTGCTTGCTTCGGGTGAATGAAGGTGGATCAAGAATGATCGCATCGACTGATTTGGGTGCTTGCTGGCCACGATCTTTGAGAAAATCAAAAATGTCAGCTTTGACGAATTGGTGTTTGGATTCATCGAGCGAATTCAGGGCCAGATTTCTCTTGGTCGCTTCGAGGGCCTTTTCTGATTGGTCGAGAAAAAGCACCGGTAGGCCGAAAGCCGCTAAGTGAATGCCAAAACCGCCTTCATAACAACAGAGATCCCAGGCCGATTTCAGATTCATGGTTTTAGCCCATTCGGTGGCCCGTCGATGATTGATTCGTTGGTCAAGATAGGCCCCGGTTTTTTGTGAAGATCCAGGACGGAATTCCCAATTAAATCCATTCCATTTAATCTTAAGCAAGAGGTCTTCATGTTTGTTCTCTAGAATTTCCAAGCCTTCAAGTTTTCTCAGATTTGAAGAGCGGTCTTCGAGCCAAACAAGCGGAGAATCTCCGGGGAACACTCTTTGCCAAGCGTTTTCGAAGATGCTTTTAAGCTCGGGCCAAATCCATTCGATGGGCGCGCTTTGAATTTGGGCGACCACTGTTGAATTAAAAATGTCTAAGACCAGCCCAGGCAATCCTTGGTTTTCAGCAAAAATCCATCGAAAGCAACGATCGCCCTGGACCAAAAGTGATTGGCTTTTGGTGATAGAAGCTAAATAATCAGTTAGGGCATCGCCGAAATGTTTTACAAAATCAGAGGGCTCGCTGATGATTTTTCTTTCCAAATTTTCCGAGGGCCACATTCTTTGGCTGGGCCCCAGTCGGCGGAAACGCAGTTTTGATTTCGGTGAGTAGAAAAACCAATGCTCTCCAATAGGCACTAGGCAGGGCTGAGTTGGCCAATTTTTGCCATCGACCATGTCTTCCCAAAGCCATGGGTGACCTTGGCGTAGTTGTTGGAGGCCTTTTTTGTTAAGAATCATTTTATGGTCTCGATGTCAGATCCGATCAGAGGTTCAACCAATGACTTTTTTCGGATGATCAACAATGCATTGCAAAGGGTTTTGAGTCGATAAAATTGGCGTTTTACAAATTCAACGCCTAGAATTTTAAGACTCATTTTGGATAAATAATTTTGAAAAGTGGGCTGAACCGGCAAATGGCGACTTTGGGAATATGCGTGTTCAATGCCCAATTGAAAAAAAGATTCTGAAAAATAAACCATGCTCAGGATTAGACTGCGCTTAAAGAGTGAAAGGCCGTTATCGATCAGCAGTTGATTGAGTTCTCTGAGGTGAGAGTTTTCGTTTTCTGGATTTTTTTGAATGCCGTTTAGCAGTCGACGGCCTAAGCCGAAGCCTTGTAGAAAACTCTTGTTTAAAAATTCGCGAAATCCAAGTTGGTTTTGGTGAATCAAGGAAAGATCTGGGCTCCAAAGGACTTGATGCTTTTGATTTTGAATTCGATAGACAAAATCGGTCTCAGCCCCCCCAAATACTATCGACTCCGAAAATTTAATTGTTCCCAATAGCAGGCTTTTCACGCTGAAATTTCCGCCTAAGAGTTCTTTTTGGGGTAGCGACGAATCCTCATTTACTTTCGAGAGCCAATAGTGAGCGTTCCAGTGGTAGGCCGCCTCCATGATTCCGGCGCTCGAGCTTAGCTCATAGGGCCCCCCAATCGCGGTTACGTTCGGGTGACTGCGGTGCAGTCGCTGATGCTCGAAAATGAATTCCGGATGATTCATCCGACAATCGTCGTCTAAGAAAAGAATGATTTCGCCTCGGCTCTCGCGAATTCCGAGGTTGCGAGCCGTGTTGACCCCTTTGACGCCCGTGAAGTGCAGACGCAGTCGAGAGCTCAGGAGCGGATGTTTTATTTTCCAATAGTTAAATCGTTCATCAAGTGTGGTGTTTCTCAAATTTCCGCAGATCAGAATCTCTAGAGGTAATATTTTTTGTTCAGCAATTGAGTCAATCAATCGGTCAAGTTCCGAGAGACGATTTCCGGTAGTAGGAATGACAATAGAGGTGATTTCCACTCTCAAAGTGTCTTTGTGATTATGGTCCAAGTCAACTCGCTCTCATTTTACGATTCTCTAGAGAAAGCCATTAACATTGTGCGTAAAATTAGTCATCAGATAGTCCTTTTGATAGAGTCCATGACCGATGGGGTTTGAGTTTCAAAGGGTCTATGGATTGCCGCTGACTGCAAAGGATGCCTTTGCTTCAGCAACCAGCCATTTCTTGGGCCAAGTTCACGAGTGCGATAAAACTTGGGCTGATGTTGAAGTTTCGATGGCCAAGGCTAAAGGTGGCGGCTACGACACTCTTTGTTTTTCTGTGGCGTCGATCGACAGCCTTCACCTCTATCCAGCAATTCTGTTAGCCCTTCGCAATAATCATCGAGTGGTCATTCAATTCACCAGCTCCCAGCTTCTTCACGCTGACTTTTCAAAAATTTTAGAGCTGAGAGTCTGGGTTGAATCTCGAGGTTTAGATCTGATTTGGAATTGGATCGAAGATTTAGGACGTGCCTTAACTTTAGAAGAAAGTCAGATCCTAGAATCCCGTCTCGAAAATTGGTCCATTGATTACGCAACAGCGGTCGGAACTCGGATTCATAATCCGGTGCAGGCTGCTAAAAATTTACGCACCTTCCATAAAACGGCCTCGATTTTTTTTCATTTTCCGGTGAGCACCGGACGAGCTGAGATTTCCCTTTCGTCGGTGCAGGCTTATAATTTTGTCCAAGAATTAAAGTTTCATTTTGGCGATGTTAAAGCCGTGCCAGCAGCCGAGCTTTTTGATCCGCGCGTGATTCGCACTGAAGGCTTCGAACCCGATGTTTCTCCGGAATATTTTTGCAGCATCGAAAATTCTGAGCCCATCGTTTCGGTTGTCATCCCGACTTACAATAATAAAATTTACGTTTCCAACGTTTTGCGCCATCTACAGTTTCAAGATTTGGATCCAAAATCCTTTGAAGTGATTTTGGTTGATGACGGAAGTTCCGATGGAACGAGGGAAGCCTTTTTCGATTTTGCTAAAAACTTTCAAGATCGCTTCAATTTTAAATATCTTTATTTTCCTCGCTCAGCCAATCGTTCGATGGGTGACTTGAACTTTCGAGCCGGAGTGGCCCGTAATTTAGGGGTTCGTCATTCTGAAGGTTCACTGCTTTTGTTTTTGGACTCGGATATTTTGCTGCCCTCGAATTATCTGAGTGATTTGATCGAACTTCATAAAAAATTCGACGTAGTTCAGGGCGCGCGACTTGAGTTGATTGAAACTCGCAGCAGCGGGGCGACTCTTTATTCAGAAATTGAACCAAATACTGACACCTATGTTGTCGACCAAGGTTATTGGATCAATTTCATCAATTCGCCGGATTGGAATCAAATCGTTGGGGGTTGGAAATACACTTGCACCCATAGTTTATCGATGCGGAGTGATCAATTCAAAGAAATGGGTTGGTTTCGCAAGGTTTTTGTTGGGTACGGGTTTGAAGATTCCGACTTAGGTTATCGACTTTGGAAATCGGGCAGCAAGTTCACAGTCAATCCTAAGAAAGTTTTTCATCTTTATCATGCGAATAAACGAAGTGAGTTTGCAAATTCACTGGCGCTAAAACTTGAGCTTCTTAAAAACACCGCGAAAATTTTCTATATGAACACGCTTGATGATGATGTTTTTGAGCGCTGTAAATTTCTTTTCGCTCCATCGCCGATTGGCGATTGGATGGGCGATCGCAAGGCCAAGCAAGTTTGGGCCAAGGCTTTGGATTCCGCTAAGTCTGAAAGATCAAAATTGCGCGTGATCGAAAAAATACGAGAGCCGGTTGCTGTTGTTCCGGCTGGAGATCTGAAATCTTTCCAGATTCCATCAGCTTTTCGTTGGATTTTCGCTTTGCTTTTGACTTTAGGAGCGCCAATCGAATTGAGTTATCAAAATCCGGCTCATTCTTGGTTTTGGGCTCCGATTAAATTCCTTAAGAAATTTTTACTGAATCCATTTACAGCGACTCGGGACAGTTGGTTGTTGAATAACCGCGCAGCCTATTATTTGGGTTTTCATTGGCGAGAAGCAAGCGCTGGCTCAAGAGCTATTGGCGCTCAGTTGATTGGATTCATCGTTAAGACGTTTCAACTTTGGCGCTTGAAACCCTATATTGATCGTTTTTTATCAAAAAGCCGAGAGGCTTATCAGTCGCTGATTCAAAATCGAATTCTTTATTATTTGGGTTTTCATTGGAGAGAAGCAAGCGCTGGCTCAAGAGCTATTGGCGCCCAGTTGATTGGATTCATCGTTAAGACGTTTCAGCTTTGGCGCTTGAAACCCTATATTGATCGTTTTTTATCAAAAAGCCGAGAGGCTTATCAGTCGCTGATTCAAAATCGAATTATTTATTATTTTAAATTTCATTGGCAAGCTGCAGGAGCGATTAGCCAAAATCGATTACTTCGAAGCGGTGCTTTTGTTTGGCGTGCAAGCCATTTTTGGCGCTTGCAACCGATTTTTGGAAAACTTCGCAGCACGATTGATCAGTTTCGGTTGTCTGGAGAGCGCGGGTTTTTTGCACTTCGAAGAGGTTTGCTTTTCTTGATTCGACCGCTGATCGAGAATCGTGTGACTCATTATTTTGGCTATCATTGGCGAGATTCACTCGAGGAATCACAAAACGGTTCTTCGCCAGTGATTTGGAATTTTATCGTTCGAGCGGGACACTTGTGGCGGATCGAACCCCATTGGGACAAATTGCAAAGAGCTCTCACTCAAAATCGATTGTCCTATTACTTTAAATTTCATTGGCGCGATGCCGGAGCCTACACCTTAACCAATCGCGAGCGAGTGATCAGTTTTGTGGTTCGGACAGCCCAACTTTGGCGATTGCATCCTTATGTGGGATGGCTGCATATTTTGTTTTTAAAAATTTGGTGGTCTGGGAAAAACGCCTTGCGAGTTTTAAAACATCCTCTTTTTAACAATCGCGTGGTTTATTATTTAGATTATCAACTTCACAAGCCCCGGGTCTTTGCTCCTTCGGCTCCGCGAATTGGATTTTTTTTCAATCATCGTTTGGGTTTTTATCTCCATTTTCATTGGTGTGCTGCGGGAAGAATCGCTACTGGCAAACGCGAACACCTTCGCTTGTTTGTTGTTCAATCTTTACACCTATGGCGTTTGCAGCCCTTGCTGACTCAGTCTCTACATTTGTGGGCATCAGCTATTGGATCTTTATGGCGACTACGGATGCCTTATTGGACAATTAAAACCCATTATTGGAATTTTATGCGTGACTACTATTGGCCGATTCGATCGGAACTCTTGCAAGCCAAAGCTTTATTGGCGAGAGCCAAATGGCCATTGAGTTGGCCTTTGCGTAAAATTTACTACACACTTCGATTCCAACTTAATGATTTACACAGGATCTATCGCAAAACAGAAATTACGATTTTTTTACGGCGGGTTCGTCGATTTGGTTCAAGTGTGGCGCTTGAGGCCCATTTCTCATGGCTCGAAGATTTAGAGCTGATTGCTTTGACGTTGCAGGGATTTTTTCTTGAAAAGGTAAATGGCCCTAATGGTGGACGTTTATCTCTCAATGCCTCGAGTGATTCGATGGTCGATGAGCTAGAGGAGCCGCGGCTATGAACCCTTTGACTCCGCTTAAATCGGCCGTGATCGAAGTCATTGATTTGAGCGAATGTGATCGCGCACTTTGGAGAATTTCTAAGGAGCGCCCGATTAAGGCCCAAAATATAGCCGAAAGCCCCATTCGAATTCTATTAAAAATTCCTGAAAAAACTGATTACACAACCGATGAATTGTTTTGTGCGGTTGATCAATATTCAAAGATTCCAGGGTTGTTGATTGAAGGCTTGAACGAGCAAGAAAAGTCTTTTGACATAGCCAGCCTTTTTGAGAAAACAAAATTAATTTATGAGCGTTCGCAAAAGTCATCGAAATCTCTTGAATTGCGATTTTCCATCGTTTCAGTTTTTAAAGTTGGACGCATTAAGCTGCTTAAGAAATTTTTGGAATCTTTGGAGGCTTTGGCCTTTGATCGTGATCGCTGGGAATTGGTTCTGCTGGTTGATGGAGATTTTTCAGCCTCGCTCGATTTGGAACAGTCGTTTTCGAGAGTTCCTAACATTAGAGTTTACGGCGTTAAAAAAACCGATCCCAATGAATTTCGGGTAGGTTCCTTACGCAATTTAGGAGCCAGTCTTGCCCGGGGTGCTTTCTTGATTTTTTCCGACTCAGATTTTTGGCTCAGCCCGATGCTTTTAAAGTCGCTTGACCGACAAGTTTCGAGTGATCCCGTTTGGCTTCAACCTATCCGGCAGCAAGCCTCTAAATGGCTATCTTTCATCAGTGGAAATCATTGGAGAAAGTTTCAAGACGATCGCTTTGAGTGGTCGGAAATGAAAAATTCTTGGCGATGGGCCAGTTCCTATTGTTTTTGTGTGGCTAAATCTAAGTTTTTGGAAATTGGTGGATTTTCCGGACAATTCAATCGTTATGGATTTGAAGATTCAGAATTGGCTTATCGTTGGAAGCAACGAGGCTGGATTTTTCAAAAACTAAAACTTCCAGTTCTTCATCTTGAAGGCGGACCTGCGACCTTCTTTAGTAAATTTCGATTGAGCTATCTTGAACTTAATTATTCGGCTGAGCGATTTTATCGAATGTATTTGGATGCAGAAATATATCAGTCGCTTTTTTCGTTTATGGGGCCGAATCGCTTGCTTCGCGCCTTTGTTTTGCGTTGGAGCCGTTTGCCCACTTTGTTTTGGCAATCTCCAATTGAGTTTATTGAAAATGGATTTTCACGAAGCCCGCGCCAATTAGTCATGGGAGTTAAGAGTCGCAGCCGATGGGCATTTGCGAAAAATTCACGAAATCTCGGACTGCATTTGCAGCGAGGGGCAGATTCAGTTTGGTCGCTGATCAAACTTAGTTTTGTGAAATCAGCTTTGGCTCGACTTTGGTATTTTTATTCCTTTCATTTTGAGCGTAATAAAAAGCGTATGGAAGTAGCCGGATCTACCAAGCTGGGGTTGGAAGAGACCCATCGTGAAGCGGCTCAACCAAGATTAAATGTAGCCACCAAGCCAGTCCAGGTTGAAGAGGTTGAATCCACTAACAACGAACCGAGTCTTTGATGAACTCTCAGACGCGGATAGCGCCAACTCCAAGTGGATGGCTCCACATTGGTAATCTCTGTTCTTTCTTATTGACCCGAATGTGGGCCGATCACGCGCGAGCGCAGCTCTTGTTGCGTATCGATGATTTAGACAGCGATCGGACTCGCGACATTTACGTCGAGGATATTTTTAACCAACTCAAATGGGCTGAAATTAAATGGGAACTGGGTCCTTCTAATAGCGAGGATCATCGATCGATTTTTTCTCAACAGTGGAGTTTTGAGTTTTACCAAGCGGTATTAGAAGATCGTCAAAAAAAATATCCGGATTTATTTTTTGTATGTCAGTGCTCTCGCAAAGATAAAGCCCAAGGTAAAGTTTGCGAATGTCGGTCCGGTAATTTTGCTTTGCAAACTCATCAAAACGCGTTGATGTTGGATTTGAAGTCTCTTAAAGGTAAAAACATCCAGATCATGAACTTCTTTGGAGTTTTGTCTGAAGTTCCGTTTGGTTTTGCTAGTGATGAAATTCCGATCATTCGTCGTGAAGGTATTTTTTCCTATCATTGGGTTTCATTGAATGAAGACCGAAAACATCGAATCAATTTTATCATTCGGGGCAAGGATTTGTGGGAATCGACTTTGCTACAATTAGGAATCGAACAAATGCTTTTTCCTGAAGAGCCCTCTTTCGCTAAGGCTGGTTTTTTGCATCATCCAGTTTTGACCGGTCCAGATGGCCACAAGCTTTCAAAGTCTGAATCAAGTCAGAGTCTAATGGAATTACGCAATCAAGGTTTTTCCAAGTTGCATCTATATCGAATCTTCGCTGATTTTGTTGGCGCAAGGCCCCCAGAAAGTTTTGGAGCTGAAGAGACTTTGCAATTTACCAGAGAATTTTTAAAATCAAGATGGGATCAAAACCAGCAGTGAATCGAGATAAGAGTTTTCAAGACTCGGATCTTGCATAACCTGCAAAAAAATAGATTTAAATTGTTCTGATAGTTGGCGCAAAAAATCAGGGGGCAAGCGTTTGTGGTCGACGCTTTCTAAGTTTTTGAACCATCCTAAATCTTTGATCCTTGCCGATTTTTTTTGGGAATAAGAATAGTGATAAAACTGGTTGAGCGATAGATCACTGTCTCTAAAAACCATCAGCAATTGCAAATCGCGTGGTTGTAGGGAGTCTGCATTGAACTTGGCTAGGGCTAAACGTCCATTGTCTGAAGCCAGTAAGAGGTCCACTGATTCCTGAAATTCTGGGTGGTCGATTGAAAAAAACGAAAAATCCTCTCGAACCAAAGCCAGATTTCTATCGAATGTTAGAACTTTTTCACCATCCACCCCTAATCCAGGAAAATAATCGACGAACATCAAAGACGATGCCGAAATTTTTAGCGATCCAAAGCTATCGAAATCTTCGACTTCAACTCCAAACAATTCGTAAAGTTCTTCAAGAAAGCCACGAACTTCAATTTGGTTAAGGCTCTTCAAATCGGGAAGGGTGGCAGGATTTTTTGAATGGTATTGCAACAATTCAAATCCTAATTTTGTTTCGAGTTGTTTAAGATCAACTGGGCTGGCGGCTAAGCTGTTTTTAAGTGCCGCAAGGTCGGGCAAACTTCGGCTGCTAAAAGCCAAATCAAATTGCTTTTGAAAATCACTGGAATCGCGCAAAGAAGCACCGGTCCAAGGGCGCTCAAAGGTTTCAAAAACGTCGCGGTGAAGTTCGAACATGAATTCGTCATCGGTGTTCTCTTCAATCGGACATTGGACGATCACTTTTTTGCGTTGACCGATTCGATCGAGCCGTCCAATTCGCTGCTCGAGCACGGCAGGATCTTTGGGCAGGTCACAGAGAATCATTCGCGAGGCAAACTGAAAATTTCTTCCTTCACCCCCAATTTCGGAGGCGATTAAAAATTGGGCACCCTCTGGGTCGGCAAAATAAGCAGCCTGGCGGTCGCGTTCGATCAGATCCATTCCTTCATGAAAGCAGGCAATTTTTTGGCCGATTTGTTGAACCAAATATTTCTGAAGTTCGCCCACTTGATTGGCTGTTGATGTGATCAGAAATATTTTTTCGCGCCTGCGTAGAGGCACTGCTGGATCGATCTGACTTTTGAGTTCTTTGGCAATCCATTCTTTGGTGGAGCGCACAAACAGCGGTTCAACGCTTCTCCAGGTTTGGATGGCGACATCGCTTCTTTTTGAAGCAAATATTTTGGGATTAATGTTTTTGTTTTTACTTAATCGCAAGAGGTCTATCATTTTTGACAATCCCGTTGATCCTTGAACCAACGGTGTCGCGGTTAATAGTAAAGCGTGTCGGGAAGATTTTATAAGTTCGCTAATTTTATCAAAATGCTCGTGACCTAAAATGCGATGGGCTTCATCGACAATGATTAAATCAGGAGAATCCGTAAGGGTGAGCGCTCGATCGAAACTCGAGATCACGAAATCGCAGTAATCGTCTTCTTCGATCATCTCTTCGTGGTCCAACCGAAATCGTATATTAAATCGACGATAAAGCTCAGTAAGCCATTGGACTTTGAGCGCTTCCGGAACCAGCACGATCACGCGCTTCAGCTGATTCATGGCTAGTAGTCGCGAAAAAATAAGACCCGCTTCGATGGTTTTCCCCAAGCCAACCTCATCCGCTAAAAGGCAGCGGATCAGGGGCGATTCAGCGGAGATTTCTGTAGAATTAAGAGCCAGCCAAATTTGGTGTTCCATAAGGTCAACCCGGCATCCGGAGATTCCTTTATAGCGGTGATTTTCGCGGGCTGAATGGAGTTCGAGTCCTTGTTTTCGCAACAAGAAAGATCGAAGCGGAGTGAAGTGTTGGTGTTCTAGTAGATCAGCAACCCCGAAATCATTGGCCAGTTCTTTAATTTCAGATTCATCGTAGGAACCCAAATCACTTTCAAAGCGATAGAGCGGGCTTTCACTGATAATTTTTTCAACCACGACGGATTCTCCATCTTTCATGGTTAGTCGTTGGTCTTTGCGGATTTCAACGCGGCGAAAGGGAGGGTGCTTTTTAGAAAATTGACGATGGCTTTGGTCGTTCAAAAATTGAACTCGAAAAAAAGAATCGTCCTCATCAGCCACGATTCGCGCCGGGCCTAAAGAAAGATCGCTGGTGATCCAAACTAACTGATTGAGTTTCCAGTTCACAGATGATTTCTAAAGCGATTGACGGGGATCGGCAAGTAATTTAACGACCTGCGACTTCGCCATCTAAGATTCGAGATCTGGAGGAGCTGCCTCGAATTTTTTTCATTCGGCGGGCTAACGAATCTATTTCGCGCACATAGGCCAAGGCATTGTGCGAGCCGCATCTTAGAGTTTGGGGCGTGCCATTTCTGGCAACTTTGCGAGCCACTCCACTTCCACAAAGATGAACCAGGGGAGCTAAGTGGGTCCATGAATTTTTGTTTTTAGGTGCAATGTTCATCAGTTCTCTGTGCAGGTTTTGTGCCGCTCTTTCGATGGATTCCGATGCTGACAAACGGGTGGGCGCCGTCCATCCAAGATCGGGACATTTGTTTTCGGCAACTGAACAGCGCCGTCGAACCGCTTCGTAGGTTCCGTTAGTGAATTGGAAAAGTCCAACCGCGCTCGACTGTGGGCGATAAAAATCAAAAGCTTCTCGCGGCCACCAGTTGAAAGTCCATCGAGGCGTTGCCCAAGGCGATCCAGAGCTTTCGGCTTGGGCAAGTGCCGCTAAGGTTTCAGCTTGAATTCCATACTTTTCTGCATTCAAAAAATACTCTTGATAGGCAGACCAGTTTTCTTCAGGTGTTTTGTAATGCAGAAAGGCGGCAAAAGATAAAATTTCAGCAGGTTTGCGATACAATTGCACAAAAAAATTAGTCAGCACATAGAGAATCACCAAGGCCACGGCCATTCCTTTGGGATTGGTGAGCAGTCGCCATTTCCAAGAACGACGCTTAGGTTTTTTGGAATTTTTTTTTGCCATTTGTGTTTTGCTTTAATGCTAGGCCTTGACTAGCAGTTGCGTATGTTGGGTATTTTAGGGTTTCTTTTGCAAAAATTCGGTTTTTGAATCCACGATAATTTGACGCTCTCTGAGTCCATTTTTTCCAGAAATTTTAAGTAAAAAAGCAATCTTAAATGGATTATGCCGCAAGGCGCAGCATTAAGAGTTCCAATTGCTAGATGCTCTAAAAAATTGGCCGTATAGTTTGAGTCTATGAAGATGATAAAAAAGATTAAAATCGAAAAACTCAAATTAGAAAGTTTAGCACTTTTGTTTTTGGCAACGAGCTGCACTTCCCCGCACACCGCTACCAAAGAAGACACCCGCTTAGAAAAATCAAGCAGTGTTGGAAATCAAGAGGTCGGCCTTCGCGATGGAAAAGTCATGGTTCAGCGCAAAGTTTTATTGGCTGAAGAACTCCGAAAATTGGAACTCCAAACTTATCTTCTCGAAGATGAAGTTTATGGCAACGAGCAATACGGAACTGCTGGTATCGTGGGCGTTTTAAAGGATTGCTACCGTAAATTGTCCGATCCCCGAATGGGCGGCGAAGGCAAATTGAAACGAGCTCCCAAAGTTGAGCGAGTGACTGCCGAAGAAGAAAAGTTAAAATTTGTAATCGACGAAAAGGGCGAGCTCGTTGGCTTAAGCGAAGAATACTTGCGTGATCGAATGGATCGATTTCAAAAATACCGCAAAATTTTAGGCGACCGCCGATCTGACGTGCAAACGGACTTGGACATTTGTGAAAACGATTACAGCGTTTCATTGATCAATCACGGCATGAGCCCCTCTGATACCAAAGCCCAAGGCGAATGGGTAAAGGGCAAGGCCGGATACAATGTATGGCAAGCTAAGAAAGTAGAGAGCCATGATCCTGAAGAAATTGCACGCCGTAAGGGCGAGCGTCAAAAGGCCGATGCGAAGGCAACGCCGGCTTCAGACTGATTTCTTAGTTCCTTTTTTTGTAACGTTGCTTTTGGTCTGAGTAGTTTTTATTTGGGTCAGGGCGTCTAAGTGGCGAATTAGCAGCTGGACGCCTTGGCCTGATCCTCCTTTGTCGGCATAGACCCCGCCGGCCGAATCCTTCCAGGCGTAAATGTCTAAGTGAGCCCAGGCAGGATGCTTAACGAAATTTTCCAAAAACAAAGCAGCGGTGATCGCTCCGCCGTAACCCGTCGACGCGGAATTTTCCAGATCCGCAAAACTTGATTTCATATAGCTGTTGTAGGGTTGATGGAGCGGCATTTGCCAGCAAAGATCTCCGCTGATGTCTCCAGCGTTTTGCAGCGAATGGGCTAAATCATCGTTGTTTGAAAAGAGACTCGCGAGATCGGGACCAAGTGCGACTTTTCCGGCGCCGGTGAGTGTAGCGACGTTGATGATTTGTGAAGGCATTTCTATCTCAGCCAGGATTTCCGAAGCTAAGGTGAGGGTGTCGGCAAGCACCAAGCGTCCCTCGGCATCGGTGTTAGAAATCTCAACGGTTTTGCCGTTGCGGCCTTGGTAAATATCGCCAGGTCGGAAGGCGTCTTCGTCGATTGAATTTTCCGCCAAGCATAAATAAAAATCGATGTTCAATTCGGGCGCGCAGTCCTTGGCCCACAGTGCGGTTCCAAAAACCGCAGCCGCGCCGCCCATGTCTTTTTTCATCAAGCGCATGCCACTGGAAGGCTTGATGTCGAGTCCGCCCGAATCAAAAGTGATTCCTTTGCCGACTAAAGCCACGTGATGCTGAGCTGATTTGTGGCGGTACTTGAGAATCGCCAGACAAGACTTTTCGTTGGCGCCATTGCCAACGGCTACATGCAAATTCATGCCTTCTTTTTTCAATCGGGCTTCATCCCAAACTTCCGAAGTCCAGCCCTTCGATTTTTTAAATTCCGATTTGCAGAGATCGGCAAAAGTTTTGGGGTTCAAACGGTTAGGTGGCAGGTTGACTAAGTGGCGGGCGACTTGGGTGGCTTTGCCAATGGCCAAAGATTTTTCGAGAAGTTCGGGATTGACTGAATAGTCGAAGGCGAACTTCGGCAATTCTTTCGAGCGATCGACAAAAGAATAAGTCGCCAGCTCAATCCCCACCATCGCGCCGACAAAAGCGTCTTCGCTGATGTCTTCAAATTCAACGCTGATTGAATCAGGTTTCTTCGCTAAAATCGCACGCAAAGCCGCGCCCACATCGTCGCGATAGGGTGCGTATTCGGAAAGTTGTTTGGCGGAAAGTTTAAGAGAAAGTTTGGGCGCTACATAGGCCACCAGACTATTATTCGAGCAATCCAAAACAAAAGAAATTTTTTGATCTTTGAATTCTTCGATTTGTTTTTTAGTGAGCGATTTAAGCGCTGGAGTTTTGATTTTCTTTTGCGAATTCAAAATGACCAGTCGCGCTTTAAGGGAGGCTTTCGCCTCTGATTTACCTGAAGAATTGGTTTTCGAATGAAAGGCCGATGAATAATCAAATAGCATACAAAATGATTAGAGCTGCAGGGCGTGACTGGCAAGAGTGCCCGCTTGCAAAAATGAATCAATCCCAGGTTGCAGTCGAGGCGGCTTTAGGCCAATCTGCCAACACTATGCAGGAAAATGTAAGAATTTCACAAACCGTTGCGATTTTGGTCGACGGGAATAATTTGGAACGCAGTCTTCAAGATTTGACCGGTAACGAAGGCGCGATGGTTAATTTCGATAGTGTGATTCCGCGACTACTCGGCAATCGTGCGCTTAATCGTTTCATTTATTTTCGTGAAGGTAAACAAATCTCTTCCAAACTGGCCGAGCGAATTCATGAGCGCTACCACGGTTCGGTTCGACCCTGTCACAAATCCGCGGACATTCCGCTCACCATCAAAGCCACTCAGTTGTCTGGAAAAGTCGATGCGGTCATCATCATGTCGGGAGATTCAGATTACGTTGAATTAGTGGCCCACTTAAAATCCGAAGGGGTGCGAGTGGAAATTGCTGCGGTTAAAAGAAACACGGCCCACGTTTTGATTGAAGAGGCGGATTATTATCACGAGATTGGCCGAGATGATTGTTTCTTCTATCAAGGAGCCAACAAAGCTTCGCCGCCGGAACCAGTGCGCAATTCAAATCCGAATCAAGCTCCTAATCAAACTAAGGCTCGACCCAATAATCGGCCAGCTAATAATCGGCCCATTAAAAAACGAGGCTGATTCTTGGCTTCGATAAAAGTAAGCGAAAAAAAAATAAGATTCATTCAAAAGACTTTGAATGACTTGTATGCCGATCCCCAGCCGCCACTCAATCACGTGGACCATTTTACTTTGCTGGTTTCGGTGTTGTTGTCGGCGCAGACCACCGATAAGAAAGTGAACGAGATCACTCCCGAATTGTTTCGGCGGGCACCGAATCCGCAAAAAATGTCAGAGCTTCCAGTCGCGGAAATTCAGAAACTCATTCGTCAGGTCGGTTTGGCCCCCCAAAAGGCCAAAGCACTCAGCGGCTTGGCGAAAAAACTCCTTTCTGATTTTGGGGGGCAAGTCCCTAAAACTCGTGAAGAGCTCGAGTCTCTTCCCGGTGTGGGACGGAAAACAGCTTCAGTGGTTTTGGCTCAGGCCTTCGGAATCCCATCCTTTCCTGTGGATACCCACATTCATCGGTTATCGATGCGCTGGAGGCTTTCTCGTGGCAAAAACGTTCTTCAAGTTGAGGTAGATCTCAAAGAGCATTTTCCAGAGAAAGTGTGGAACATTCTTCACCTCCAAATCATTTTTTATGGTCGTCAATATTGCGGAGCCCGTCAGTGTGACGGCACAAAGTGCACTATCTGCGCTTGGTGCCTGGCTGAAGACTCCATTGTTTCTAAATCCAAAGGGTCAAAGTTAAGGTGATCAATCAAGACCACAGGTAGTTACGTAGCCATTGCGGAAGGGGGTGCGGCCAGAAGCTTTGGTGATTTCCATTTCCATGCGAGTGGTTGAGCACTCATCGAAGTCACCGCCTAAGTGAACGACTTCGTGAATCAAGACTTGTGATACGAAAGATCCCGAAAACTGGTCCGAAAGTTGGCAGACAAAGATTTCAACAACGTTGTTCGGGTGCAACACGAAGGCAGCAGTGCGGCCAGCTTCAGCGCAGGGAGTGCCATCTTGGTTGGAGACGTAGTTTAAAGAGCTGTTAGAGAGCAGTTCTTTAAGCTGTTTTAATTTAGAGATGTCAGAAGAGCTCCACTCATCAGAAGTCATCGATTGCTCGATCCACTTGATGGCTTCTTTACGTGATTCTTGGTAACGGGTGGGGGCAACTTCGTAATCGAAGTCTTTTTGAACTCTTTGTCCGCAAGCCGACAGGGTGGCGACCAACGCAAGTAACAAGATCTCTAGCTTTCTGCTCAACATACATACCTCAATACTCATTCAACCAAAACTTGAGGTATGTGAGTATTAAGGTTTAGCTAAGGCCGCTAAATGTCTAAAATTACTGTGTAAATGAAGCAAAAATAATTGTAGCAATCACGATTCCGACGCTCAAAAGACCTCGATATAAAGTTCGAGAATCAAGCCCTTTGGCTCGGTGAGCGGCGCGGCGATTGGAAGTGTAGACGCGCTGAGTGCCAGGACCCTTAGCGCCCAAATGAGTTTCGATTTTTTTAATCTTGATGATCTCGCCGCCGATTTGCAAAACTGAACCGTGACCGAGTTCACGAACGCTGTCGTCGGTTAAACGCTTTCCGTTGACCAAGGCCGGCACACCCAGTGCGCCGGTTTGATGAAGTTCAAGGGCCATGTTGTCGGCTAGCAAGAGCTCAAAAGAGCTGTGGCGGCCGGTGTCTTTGTTGCGGGCGTCGATCTTAACACTGCGTTGGCTTGGGCTAACGAAGAGTCTTTGAGTCTCATTTTGGCTCCTGAGCATTTGGATTTGATACCCTATGACAAGATCTTTTGTTTTGTAGGAGCTCTCTCGTAAAACTTCTCGTTTGCTTCTCATATATTAAGATTTTGCAAAGGTTGTGCCTATATCCATCAAGGGTTTAGCTCTGGTTTAGCTGGGGAAAATGTGTTTTCGGTAAATTATGGCCACGTGGTGTCTAAACTTTAGACACTTACAAGAAATTAAAAGCCTTGAACTTTTTTAGCACTCGCCTCTAAAATGAGGGAAGTCATTATCATTAACAGTCTGGCGAATGGGGAGATTCATGAAAACAATCCGCGAACTCTACAAAGAAATGAAAGTCGAAGAAACCGTCCATGCTTATAGCCACAAGGTTGAAGAAACGGTCAATGCTTATGGTCACAAAGTTAAAGTTCAGGGTCGTTGGGCGCGTCTTCAAATTCGCAAGCAGACCGAAAAAGTAGAAGAGATTTTAGAAGTGCCGCAAGCTCAAATCCGTCGCTTGACTGATGATTTGCAACACGACGTTCAAGCTTTGAAACGTTTTTATCACTCCCAGCGCAAGGAAATTTCCAAGCTCACTAAAACGTTTAAGCGCAACAAAGATCGATTTATTGAAAAATCGAAAGTTTTTTCAAATCTAGCGGGCTTTGAAAGTAATAGCCGCAAGGAAAAAGTCGTTAGCGATTCTGAAGTGGCTTAATGCAAGACTCTCGATCGAAGTTATATAAAGAGGTCCTGGATCGCGCACTCGCGGCCCAGGACCTTGTTGTTTCTTTGCGAAGACAATTGCACGCAACACCGGAAATTGGTTTTGAGTTGCATCAGACTTCAAAAATTATTGAAGAGGCCCTTTCGAAGCTTCCTCTCAAATTAAAAACCGCGGTTGGCAAGACCGGAATCTTGGCCGAATTAATCATTGATGAGAAGCTTCCGTGGGTGGCTTTGCGCGCCGATATGGACGCATTGCCGATGAATGAAAATAGTGGCGAGACTTTCACTTCAAAAAATCCCGGCGCGGCCCATATGTGCGGCCATGACGCTCATTCGGCCATGTTGGTCGGAGCGGCGCATGTGTTGACTCAGATGAAGGGCCAGCTGAAGCGCAACGTTCGCTTTATATTTCAACCCAGTGAAGAAGCTTTGCCTGGGGGTGCGCCCGCGATGATTGATGGCGGAGCGCTGATAGGCGTTGAAGAAGTTTTTGGCATTCATGTTTGGCCGCTGCTGGCTTCCGGTAAGATTGGCATTTGCCAAGGGCCGGCGATGGCTCAGCCTGACACTTTTGAAATTGAAATCTTTGGTAGTGGTGGCCATGCTGCAGTTCCACAACTTTGTGTTGACCCCATCATCGTGGCCGCGCAGTTGATCCAAACATTGCAAACTTTAGTCAGTCGCAACTCTGATCCTTTGAAGTCAGTGGTGGTGAGTGTGACCAAAGTTCATGGGGGCACGGCTGACAACGTCATTCCCGAGCGAGTGACTTTAGGCGGCACAATTCGAACTTTTGAATCAAGCGTTCAAGTCGCCACCGAAAGGCGATTCCGTGAAATTGTAGAATCGCTCCCCAAAGTTTTCGGAGCCCGCGCTGAATTGATATATCATCAAGGTTATCCACCTTTGATTAATGACCTGCGAGTTGGCGAGCGCTGTGCCAAGTTGGCTGCGGATTTCTTGGGTCAAAGTGAAGTTGTTTATCCCGCCGATCCCGTTATGGGCGGCGAAGATTTTGCATTCTACACCAAGCAAAAACCCGGAGTTTTCGTGTTTCTCGGCAATTTTGATGAAGCGGTGGGCGCGAAATTCATGTGCCACGATCCACGATTTAAAGTCGATGAGCGTATTTTTTCGCGCGGCGTGAGCTTGCATTCGTTGTTTGCCTTGAGTCTCTAATTTTGTGTGTAAAAAATTGTGCACCACGAAATAAAAATCAAATTAAGTTAATTTAAGCGTTTTCCACACTTTCGCTTTTAGGATTCCCAAGCAGACTCTTAACAGGGCAACGGGGGCTAGTTCCCCAATCCTGGGAGGGTACCTAATCATGTTCATGAACGTTAAAGTCGCAAAAAATTTAATCACGCAATTTGCAGCAGTCAGCGCATTCCTAATCTCCATCAGCTCGATGGCCCAAAGTTTCGACGATTTTGTTCGTCAGGGCAGTGACGGATCTCGCTGGCGTCCCGACGTTATTTACGGCGATGACGATCGCTTAGATTGGTACGACATTAAGAACGAAGCGATTCAAAACGTTGCCCGTTCATCCGTGGCTTTAATTTCCTCGGCTAAACTTTCGACCAGCCAAACTCAAGGTTGGATTAAGATCAACGCCGGTCGTTACGGCGATGAAATGCAAATGTGTTCTTCCGAGCGTTTTGTAGATCAACCGAGTGCAACTTTTTGCAGCGGCTTCTTAGCGGCGGGTGATCGCGTTATCACTGCCGGTCATTGCATCCAAAGCGAAGCAGAGTGCAAGGCCACTTCTTTCGTATTTGATTTCACAGTATTCGATGCCAAATACGATCCCTCGCAAGTTCCAGCGAGCGCGGTTTACAATTGTAAACGAGTTATTCACCAAGAACTTGATCGCGATGGACATGATTTCGCAGTCATCGAATTAGACCGAGTGGTTACTGACCGCAGTCCGGTTAAAATTCACCGTGGGGGCAAAATCGCAGACGACGCACCACTTAACGTGATCGGTTATCCGCATGGAATTCCGTTAAAATCATCAATCGGAAAAATGCGATCCAATGATCAAGCAAATTACTTTGTCGCTACTTTAGACACCTACGGCGGAAATTCTGGCTCGATGGTTTTGAACGAAAACACCTTGGAAGTTGAAGGCATCTTGGTGCGTGGCGAGCCCGACGTGGTTTATGACGGGGCTAAAGGTTGCTACGTTTCTAAAATCTGCAAACTTGATGAGTGCAATGGCGAAGAATCGACTCGAATTTCTTTAGCGATTCCTTATCTCGATGGCGCGGTCAGATCTGGTAATTGGTGGGATAACGAACGCTAGTCGTTCGGACTCTGTTCTCTCTCTCTTTCTTTTCTTCTCTCTCTCTCTCTCTCTAAAAACTGAAAGCGGCGTTCCCGGGGGGGCAACGCCGCTTTCCAATTTTAGGAATGGGTCTTAGAATCAAAGAGCGTGAAAATCGAACTTCCCATTGATTCTGAGCTCTCAAGGATTGCCGGCGAAATTGCTAGTGGTTCGGGGAGATTGATTTTAGAATCGCCACCCGGCAGTGGAAAAAGCACTCGCTTGGCGCCCTATTTGTTCAATAACAAAATCAAGGGACGAATTTTTTTACTGCAGCCTCGTCGATCCTCGACCTTGATGTTGGCTCATAGAATCGCCGAAGAGAATGGTTGGACTTTGGGCCGCGAAGTTGGCTACCAAATGCGCCTCGAAAAAAAGCTAAGCGCGGACACACCCTTGGTTGTTTCGACTCATGGATCTTTTGTTCAAGCTTTATCAAGCGATCCTGAATTGAGCGGAGTCTCAACGGTCATTGTCGATGAATTCCACGAACGAAGTCTCGATATCGATTTGCTGAGCGGGATGCTTTGCTATGTGCAACGAGAATTGCGAGCTGATCTACGGATTGTTTGGATGTCGGCGACTGGCCAGGCTGAAAGTTATGCGCGCGCGCTTAAAGCCGAGATGATTGCCTTGAGCGGTAGAAACTTCCCGGTGAAAATTCTTTATCGACCCGCGCTAAAAAAGACATTCGATCCCATCGAGGGAGTGGGCGAGCAAGGCGTGAAAGTTCTGCGCGAAATTTTGAGCGAAAATCCCCAAGCTCGAGCGTTGTTTTTTTTACCGGGTCAGCGCGAAATTAAAACAGTTGAGCGAATGATTCAGCAGGATCCCATGCTGAAAAACCTTTCGACTCTTGAACTTCATGGTTCACTTGAACTGAGTCAGCAAGAACGAGTCATTCGATCGAAGGATCCTTGCCAGGTGATCTTGTGCACCAACATTGCGGAGACTTCGCTGACCTTGCCTTTGATCACCCATGTGCTTGATTCGGGATTTCAAAAGGTTCTTTCCTTTGATGAATCTTCAGGTTTGGAATTTCTTCAGCTTGAAAACATTTCGATCGATTCCTCCACTCAGCGTGCCGGGCGAGCTGGCCGAACCGCGGCGGGGACTTGCTTTCGTTTGTGGTCCGAGGATTCTCAGCGCTTTCGTGAAGTCATTCAAAAACCCGAAATTTTACGCCGAAACTTGGAAAGCGTGATTTTGCGACTCTTTGATTTTGGTTTTGCAAAGATTGAAGAATTTCCATGGATCACCATGCCTTCGCAAACATTGATTCAGCGAATCTTGGAAAAACTTTGCGCGCTTGAGTTGCTTGAGTATCGCGATTCGAAGTGGACTTTGTCGCCCTTGGCGCGAGGATTGTTTCGATGGCCGCTCGACTCTCGATGGGCGAGATTTATGGAGAGCGCTAAAGTCATAAGCGATCCTGACTTGATTCGAGCGGCGGCGGTCTTTCCAGTTTTGATGGACTCTCAGAATCGTGGTCGACGAAATGGCGAATTGTTGGATGGGTTTGAGCAGCAGCTAAAAATACCGCTCAGCCAATGGAGCCGAGTCGAGAGCGAGCTTTATCAAGATCTATGTCGCCGCGCTGATGTGAGAACCCTTGATCGAATTTCCGTGAGCCCCAAGCAAATGAGTCAGATCCGAAGTTTATTGATGGAATCTTTTCCGGATTTATTGGCTCGTAGAAGAAGTGCGGGCGACAAGCGCGCGTTGATGGCTTCGGGTCGTGGTTTGGATTGGCAGAACGAAGGACCGATCAACGAATATTTTTTAGCAATGGACGTGAACTTGCGCCCCCATGCGGTTGAATCTCGACTGAGTTCTTGGATGGATCTTTCGCGCGAAGAGCTTGATCGATTGGTCGTGAAATACGCTCGCGAAGAAATATGGACCGAAGAGACGGCCGGCAAATTCCGTTTTTTCAAGCAAAAGAAAATTTTTGGGCTGGCCACCGGCGAAGCTCAGCAAAGCAAGGTCGATCCATCAGAAGAGCAATCAGTCCTCAAAAATTTACTTCAGGGATCTTGGGCTGAATGGTTGAATCAAAACATTAGTTTTCAAGAAATCAATCGGCGCATGAATTTGGCTTTCTCGGATTTGAATCAAGGTTTAGTGATCGATGACCTTTTTTGCTCGAGTTATGCGGTCGCGGCAGGTCGCGGGGTTTTGTCGTTCGAGGGGCTCAAAATTTTTGATTTTTATTTGATTTTAAATTCATTGCTCAGTCACCAGGATCGCATGACTTTGGATCGTTTGTGTCCGCGATTTTTGCACCTAAATAATGGTCGAGCCAAACCCTTTGAGTATTTATCGGATGGCAGTGTCGACGTTTCGGTGATGCTCAAGGATTTATTGGGTGTGAACCTTCATCCAGTGGTGGGCCTAGCGCGTTTGCCGGTGCGGATTCATTTGCTGAGTCCGGCACGGCGGCCACTTCAAGTGACTAATAATTTGCCGGGTTTCTGGAAGAGTTCTTACCCTTCCATACGCAAAGAATTGCGCGGACGTTATCCCAAGCATCGCTGGCCCGAAGATCCGACCCGACCACCAGAAGAATCATGAGTCACTTTTAAGTTTTGTTAGAAAAAAACTCTTCGAATTTTTGGCTGGCAGTCATCGGCATGATGAACCACAAAAGACAAAGCCCCGTAAACTTTAGAGGTTGAGATCGGATCTTTTCACTCACGCTCATGTTTACGAGGCTGTCGCATTGTCTAAAACTTTGCAAGCATTAACTACGAAGGCCTAGAAATCAAAGGGCGAGAACGATTGAACGGTGTTCAATGAGTCGCCGTTTAGCGAACGAACGTGCATTAAGAAATCTCCCGCCAATTCATTGCGGACTCGGAAACGTGATTCCCATGCATGAGCTTGGCCGGTCTCAAAGCAATTGGAGTCGTAAGTTGCCATTGGCAAAACCGCGATCACTTCGCCGGCTTCATAATTTAATTTGACCGATTCCATATTCAAGCAAGAACTATGGAAAGTTCCCCGTAACATGAATTCTCGCGGGCCGGTACGAATGATTTGGCTGACCGGTGCATAGATATGACTGTCCGGGGTGACGGTTGGAGAATCGCGCACGACCATCGGCCGAGCGTTGCGATTGTCTTGGTTAACGGTGACGGTGTAGTCACCTTTGTCTAATACGCCAACCGAGATTTCTTGCTGAAAAGGAACGTAGACTTGTAAGCAAAATTCATTGTTAGTTTTGTAGGTCGTCACTTCAATGTCGATTTTTTTAGCCTGACGGTCGATCCAATATTGAGTGTGACCAACGTGGTAGCACGAATTTGGATAAGCGCCGGTAACGATCACTTGAGCGTTGTCATTGTCGTCGAAGCCCTGGGGTACGAAGGTACGCTGAATGGGCGCCAGTACCAGTTCAGGTTTGTCGGCACGTGCTGCGCCCATTGGCGCGAAGCTTTGGAAGGGGGCTAGCCCTAAATTTTGTGCTGGGCTTTGAATGGCCATGGCTAATAGTAGCGTGGTTGATGAGACTAATAATTTTTTCATAGTTCCCTCTCATTTTGTTTTGAAACTCGTCGGCTGACGATCGCTTGAAACGATCACTCGATCAGTCACTTCGAATTTCATGATCCATCTCTCAGGTGGATCATGCCCTCCTTTAAACACAAAAGTGATTGTGGGGCAGGGGACATAAATTTTTTCTATTTATGCTGTCGTGCAAAAAAATGAGCCTTCTAACGTTAAGTGTAAATAACTGTAAATATTAACTAATTAAGTCTTACGTTAGCGTCATTATTTGCGCGTTGCGCAACAAGTAATGCCGTTTCGGAGCCGATACGAATCCATGAGCAACACGTCTGCACTTCATGCATTCAAAGCAGGCGAGCTATTGATTCGTGAGAACGAGTTGTCCCGAAAAATGTACGTCATCCGCAAAGGTAAAGTTCGGGTTTACAAAACTTACATGGGACAAAAAATTATACTTGGAACTTTCGGTGAAGGTGAAGTTTTCGGCGAAATGAGTTTCGTTGATGCGCAACCTCGATCAGCCAGTGTTGAAGCCATCACCGATGGTGAAACTTATGTGCTTGATGGCGATGATGCCGAAAAGCAATTGGAAGGTTTGCCGGAATGGATTCTTGGAGTTTTAAAAACTGTTTTTCATCGCTTCCGCGAACTTGATAATAAACTAGTGGTTTATCAATCGATGAACGAATTTGAGCGCCGGCATTTTGGATCCGATAAAATTTCAGCGACGATTTATCAAGAATTGCTTCGCTTCAATCGAATGTTGCAAATGATTTACGAAAGAAGCGTCAATGCCAAGCAACCAATAACTGAATCAAAATGCTTTGGTGAACTTAAGGACCTTTGCGGAGATTGTCGCTTGAGCATCGATTTGTATTGGCGCTTGCTCAAGCGCTTTGATTTCATCGACGAGCCGCTCTTAATTAAATCGGGGACCTTGACGTTAAAAACCAAGCAGCTCATTTCAAGAGTATTTGGCTAAGGAACACAAAACCGGCACTTATCGATTCCTTAGTCACTCGGGCATTGGCTTGTTGCGAAAAATTATTAACTGGACCAACAACTCTGAAGCCGCCAAAACAGATAAAGAAGTGATCAACGTACCCTTTAAGGAACTGCGCTGGGAAAGCACTCCTTTTTTTGCAGAAGCAGTTGTAGACTTGTCGAATTACTCACTGATTCTTTATCAAGACGGCAACATGATTCAGCTAAGAGCCGAATTAGCCTATAAGATATTCGTCTATCAGAGTATGTTGCGGGCCTTTGATAATTTAAACGTCGCTATGGAGTGAAATCATGCCAAGCATCAAGTCTTCCTTAAAGTCCTTTTGTTATTTGATGTTCTTATCGCTAGGCTTTCAGGCTATGGCAAAGCCCACTTATAAAAAACCGCCGATGGATGAATTAAAAACTAAATTAACCGCCGAGCAATTCAATGTGACTCAAAAACACGGAACCGAGCGAGCTTTTCAGAATAAATATTGGGACAACAAAGAAGCCGGAATTTATGTCGATGTGGTAACGGGTGAGCCTCTGTTTAGTTCCACCGATAAATACGACAGCGGAACCGGATGGCCCAGCTTCACCAAGCCCATCAACGAAAATTTTGTGCAAATGAAAAAAGACACCACTTTAGGGATGAGTCGAACCGAAGTTCAGTCCAAATCCGGAGCCTCACATCTGGGTCACGTTTTTGATGATGGTCCTGGTCCCAATGGACTGCGTTTTTGCATCAACTCGGCTTCTCTGAGGTTTGTGCCTGTAAAGGATTTGATCACAGAAGGTTATCAAGAATATCTCTCGCTGTTCAATGCGATCCCAGGTGCTAAGAAATCAGACGCTCGCCATCCGGATTCTACAGCGGATAAATCCGCCAAGCCTTTGATCTCTAAAACCGAAATCGCAACTTTGGCTGGCGGTTGTTTTTGGGGCGTAGAAGATTTGATTCGAAAATTGCCGGGAGTCTTAGAAACCAATGTGGGCTACACCGGCGGGCATCTCAAGAATCCTAAATATACCGACGTTAAAGGCGGAAGCACCGGTCATGCTGAAGCGCTTCAAATTATCTTTGATCCCAAGAAAACCACCTACAGCGCTATTCTCGAAGAATTCTTTAAGATTCATGATCCCACGACGGTTAATCAACAGGGCAACGATGTCGGTTCCCAGTATCGTTCGGCAATATTTTATAGCTCAGAAGAGCAAAAATCCGCTGCAGTAGCGATGAAAATTCGAGTGGACTCGAGCGGTGCTTGGAAAAAACCGGTGGTGACTGAGGTCGTGCCCTTTGATATTTTTTATCCGGCAGAAGATTATCATCAGGATTATTTGCTCAAAAATCCGGGTGGCTACACTTGTCACTATCAAAGAAAGATTCAATTTTAATTATGGACCGATTTTTTTCGACGTTGATTTATCGACGTAAATTGTTAGCGAGCCAAACCCGCAGCAGTCGATTGATCCGAGAGTTGCTCAAAGAATCTTATAAGATTCGAGACTACGATCACGCCGGAAAAATCTGGAGTCGGAAAAATTACCCGCTGGGCTATACCTCTTATGGTTCGCTGAGCCAGATGTATGAAATGTCGACGACCTTTGATCAACTTCGAAAGTTGATCGATCCTCATGTCCATAAAGTAGCAAAGCAACTTGATTGGGATTTGGGCAAGGGCGAACTTCAAATGAACAGTTTATGGGTCAATATGAATGGAAGTAATAGTTACCATGGCCTGCATTTGCACCCCCTGTCGGTGATCAGTGGAACTTTTTACTTGGCAGTCCCTAAGGATTCCGGATCCATCAAATTCGAAGATCCGCGGCTCTCCAGTTTCATGGCCACGCCACCGCCAAAATCCAAGGCTCGTCCCGAGAATCAGCGAAACATTGAAGTTCGTGCGAAACCTGGCGAATTGATTCTGTTTGAGAGTTGGTTACGGCATGAAGTGACTCAAAATTTGAGTCATGAAGATCGAGTGAGTGTCAGTTTTAATTATGAATGGTGCTAGCCCGCGTCGAGCGCAACCATAACAATCTCGGCCAATAGTTGCTAGGAAGCCAAAGCAGCTATAAAAAATAATCTATGCAAAAAATTCCACGGTTATTTTCAGCGCTCGTTTTTTTAACCTTGTTGTTTGCCATGCCTTCACTTTCAGAGGCAGCGCGAGAACCTTTTTGGGTGGTGGCGCACCGTGGAGCTTCCGGATATTTACCCGAGCATTCATCCCCTGCGGTGGCTTTGGCACATGGCTTCGGCGCTGACTTTATTGAGCCTGATTTAATTCTTAGCAAAGATGGGGTTCTGGCAGTGGTTCACGATGTGATTTTGGAAGAAAGCACCAACGTCGCGGAAATTTATCCTACTCGTCGACGTAAAGACGGGCATTATTACGCCATCGATTTTCGTTGGAATGAATTGAAGAATTTAGAGCTTCGCGCAAGAGAGCCTTACTTGTCTAAGGAAACTAAGGAATCCAAAGACAATTCAAATCGAAGCTCAGCACAAAAAGAACAACTGGAATGGCGTTTTCCCAAAGAGCTGAACGTTTCCGCGATGAGAATCATGTCCTTTGAAGATTATTTGAATTTAGTGGAAGGGCTCAACCGTTCGCGAAATCAAAACACTAAAATCATTCCAGAATTAAAGGAACCCGAATTTCATTCTAAATATGGCAAAGACATCGTCTCCGCATTTTTCAAAGTGCTGAAACGACATCCTTATTGGGGACCTGAAAACGTGGTGATTCAGTCTTTTGATCCGCGAACTTTGATGCGAATTCGAACTGGCAAACTTTTCGATGGAAAATTGCTTCAACTCATCGAGTTTGAAAACGATGGTAAGGGCATCGATTATGTTCGGATGCTCACCCCCGAAGGTTTGTCGGAAATTGCGACCTATGCTGAATACGTCGGCCCATCATTGAAAAGTTTGTTTGCGATGACTCCTGATGGAAAAATAAAAGGCTCAGAAATTCTGAAGATTTTAGAAAAAACTTCGTTAAAAGCCATCCCCTACACTCACCGCACGGATCAATTGCCTGCTATTTTTGATGAAGAACATTTGTTTAAGGCGATTAAAAGAAGCTCGGCAATCGTTGGCTTATTTACGGATTTCCCTGATCGAGCTATCGCTTATTTTCGATAAAGTTTAAAAATTCGCTGAGCGAACGAGCTCGGCTTTGAATAGAGCTAATCTCCACAAACTCATCAAGCCGATGCATATTCGCGCCACAAGCACCCAATCCGTCGAGCACCGCTAGACCCTTGCGTGCCATGTAAGACACGTCGGCAGCTCCGCCTGAACGAAGCGCGCTGATCTTTGGGTTGCCTTCAACTTTGCGTAAAATATCCACGTAAGTGGCGGCTAACTTTTGAGAATCTGGATTGCATTTTAGCGGCGGACAATCATCGACAATGCTGTAGCGGGTGCTGGTTTTTTTCCCGTTAGCCAAAGCTTTGAGCTGAGGTTTTTTTAAAATGCGATCGATTTTTTTGTGAAGGCGGTCGCGGCTTCGAGTGTCTAGAAAACGCAAATCAACTTTGGCGGTCGCGCGCCCGGCTACTAAATTATAAGTCGGATTGTCCGAGGTGATTTCGCCGATATTGAGTGAAAGGCCTTTGGAGTAGGAATTAAATTTAATTAGTTTAGAAATTTTTAACGACATTTCATGAAGTGCGCTGAGCCCTTTTTCGGGATCACGACCGGAATGAGCTTCGACTCCTAGAACTTCAACGTCGTACCAGCGATTGCCTCGGCGCTCTTTGACAATGTCACGGCCTTGAAATGCGGGCTCAAGCCCTAATGCAATTTGGCTTCGAAAAGAAAGTGCTTCGTAATATTTTTGGAAGCCCTGGGACCCCAATTCCTCGTTGGGTGAAGACACAAATCGAATTCCCCATTGATGATGGGGATTGGCTTTTAGGAAATTAAGGATTCCCCAAATTCCGACCACTTGAGATGCTTTGTCATCCAAAATTCCCGGAGCCACCATGCGATTGTCTGAGCGATGAATGATAATTTCGCCAGACACCGCCGTGCCATGGTCCAGGGTGTCGGCGTGGCTGATGAAGCTGATCCAGTTTTCACTGCTGCCAGTTTTTTCCGCCTCTAAAAGATCAGCGGCTCCGATATTGCGGTCATGCGGTCGATGCCAAGAAATTTTAAATCCCGATTGAATCAAAATTTCCGCTAAACATTGCTGAACTTTAGTGACGCCGATCGGATTGAGCGAACCCGAAGGGATTTTTGTGATTTTTTCGACCAGCAAAAGGGCGTCACTTAAAGATCCAATCGACATTTTTATTATCCAATTTCTATGGGAAGGGTGATCCAACTTCCCTTGCGGTCGGACTTGGTACTCGCAAATTTACGCTGACTGATCAAAGCGGTGCAGTCGAGTTGATCAAACTCTAATCGCTTGTGCCATTCACCGGTCGCTCGCAAAGTGTTTGATAATAATTTGACTTTAGAAACCTGGCCTTTTTCTGAAACAAAGAAACGGAAGCAAAGAAATCCACTGACCGGAAAATTAAAGAGCTCCTGATTTTTCATTTCACTGAGCATGCTATCTAAAAAACTTTCGACAGTGGCAGGATCTCGATTTCCCTCAATGAAGGGTCGTGGCGGCAAAAACCAGCCGTGCAGCACCAATCGAGCTTCGTTCATCGATTGAGCGCGGCTGACCGCTTCCACTCCGTGGGGAATGCGTCCGTCAAACACCAGCAATTGGTTAAAGTTAGGTTTGATGGAATGAAAAATTTCGGACATTTCAAAATTGCGTTGATTCTTAGTGGGCTTCCAGTAATCCAAAATCTCGTCTTTAAGAATGAGGGTGTTGCCGCCGTGGAATTTAATCTGCTTGGGACTCAGTGAAAAAACAAAGGCCCAAGGTCCATGGGGTTTGTCGACGTGCAGTTTTTGCTCGCAGCCGTCAATATAGGCGCTAAGCCAAACGGGACTGATCGAATGACAGCCTAAATTTTTTCGTCCCCACAAAACCAATTCCTCCATCCAAGGATCGATTAGATTTTTTGGAAAAAAGTGGGTGGCTGGACTTCGAAGCAAATGATACTGGCCGGGCACATCCCATAAATCCCATTTGAATCTGGACTCATGGCCGGCTGATTTAAATACATCGCTAAAATGCTTGCGCATCCCTGCAGCTTTTTTGGAAAAATTTTTCAGCACCAACATTTGTTGATGGGTTTGACTTTTTGCCATTAGAAATCAGCTTGACCGGGAGCCCGTGGATAGGGGATGCAGTCTCGGATGTTTCCGAGTCCCGTGACATAGGAAATGCAACGTTCAAAGCCCAGTCCGAATCCAGCGTGCGGCACGCTGCCATAGCGACGAAGGTCGAGGTACCATTGGTATTGCTCAGGATCGAGTTTGTAATCGATCATCCTGGATTTTAAAATTTCCAAATTATCTTCGCGTTGCGACCCGCCCACTATTTCGCCGATGCCAGGCGCCAAGACGTCCATCGCGGCCACGGTTTTTTGGTCTTCGTTAACCTTCATATAAAAGGCTTTGATTTCCTTGGGGTAGTTTTTCACGACGACTGGGCGTTTGGCCATTTCTTCGCAGAGCCATCTTTCATGCTCGGTTTGCAAATCCATTCCCCATTTGACCGGGAATTCGAATTTTTTGCCGCTGGCTTCTAATTTTTTAATAGCTTCGCTGTAGTCGATGACTTCGAAACTTTGATTCACGAATTGTTCAACGCGAGTGATGCAATCTTTGTCGATTCGATCGGCGAAGAATTTCAAATCGTCGCCGTTTTTATTGAGGACTTCTTTGAAAACAGATTTTAGCAAAGCTTCAGCAAGCTCGATGTCTTCTTTTAAAGTCGCAAAAGCAATTTCGGGCTCGATCATCCAAAACTCAGATAAGTGACGACTGGTGTTGGAATTCTCGGCTCGGAAGGTTGGGCCAAAAGTATAAACTTTACTTAGCGCACAGGCATAGGCTTCAACGTTTAATTGACCGGAAACGGTTAGAAAAGCTTCTTTGCCAAAAAAGTCATTGGAGAAGTCGACTTTGCCGGCCGGATTTTTTTTGATGTTAAGCATATCCAAAGTCGAAACTCGGAACATATGACCCGCGCCTTCGCAATCGCTGGTGGAAATGATCGGGGTGTGGACCCAAAAAAATCCATTTTGATCAAAAAACTGATGAACCGCCATTGCTAATCGATGGCGAATTCGGGCGACCGCTCCGAAAGTGTTAGTGCGTGGGCGAAGATGGGCCACTGTTCGCAGATATTCCATGGTGTGGCCTTTTTTAGAAACTGGATAAGTGTCCGGATCGGCAACGCCACCGACGACTTCGACTTGATCAGCGATAATTTCAACCGATTGGCCTTTGCCTTCGGATTTAGTCAATTTGCCGATGATTTTCATGGAGGCGCCGGTCGCCGCCTTTAAAATTTCATTCTCGTAATTTTTCAAAGTGTTGTTGGCGACGACTTGAATGCTGTCGAAGCAAGATCCATCGTTGATCGCCAAAAAGGAAAAACCACCTTTGGAATCACGACGCGTTCTGAGCCATCCTCGGATCTCGACTTTTTTATCGATCATCGAATTTGCGGAATCGGTCCCCGAAAATAACAAAGTTTTAACTGAAGAATATGCGTCTGTTGCCATGGGGCCAATATGCCGCGAAAAGCCCTTAGGTTCAAGTAGCGTCCTATGTAACTGTCCTATGAAGCTGGCCTATGAAATTGTCCTATGAAACAGGAGGCCCGGTTTGGCTTTGTCCCATTGAAGCCTGGAGCTCCAGGATCCGGCGATGGCCATAGGAATTCTCAGTCAGCAAAACCACGCTCCGCCGTTTGCGAAGATCGGCTAAAACTCTTTTGAATTGCTCATCCCAATGCAGGATCCAGGTAAAAGGCCGTTGCTTCCAGAAGCCGCCGCGCCAGCTTTTGTTTCGTAGCGAGCGTTTTTCGATCATTTTACGAGGAATCAATCCGGCAAGGCTCCGGAAAAAATCAGAAAGTTGGCTTCGCTTGCGCACTCGAATCAATATTTGCAAATCCTTGGCGCTGCTCACCCGCAACGAATGAATCTGAATCTCAAAACGACGAGCCAAGCGATGAATCAAAGCCAAGATCCAACGTTCGTTGGCTAATAACGAGGTCATCCCACCTAGCGTCGTTGATTCAAAGGCTACCAGAATCGGAAAATTTTTAGAAATTGGGCGTGCCTTCCGAGCGTGGCCTTTAAGCAGCGGTCCGCCAAACGAAAAGCGACGATCAAGCTTGAGAGCCGGAATCGAGGGCTGATGAGTGAAGACCATAAATCAATTGTGTCATAAGATTCAGCGATGTCAACATCGCGTTTTTTTTAGAAAAAATACGAGACACTTAGAGGATCTGCGTACCCGCAGAGAAAAGGATAGGAACAAAGGAAGAGGTTATTTAATGTGACGGCTGGAAGTGAATGAAGGCAATGCAGTGCGATGAAGAATGTTAGGAGCCTGTAGAAATTTTGACTTCATTAGTTTTTTCTAAATCGGATAGGATCAACTCTTATAATGAAATTAAAATTTTTGTTTTTGTACGTTTTCATTGGATCCTCTGCGTTTTCACAGGAAAGGCCCTTAGATCATTTGCACGCCTGTCTTAAAGTAATGCGTGAATGGGGAATGAATGAAAATCATCGGGTTGGAACCGGATTTTTTATCGAGAGGAAGGCTCCCAAAGATCGTGCCGGTCTTTTAGTATTAGATTCCGATGAAATGATTTATTTCTATCCAGCCCAAGTTGTCGCGGAGTCGAAAAGTTACTCACTGGACATTTGGAGCAAGAACGCCAGCCAGGGAATTCGACTTGATAAAAAGAATGAGGCTGATTTTGATAGCTATCTTTTAAATCCAGGTTCCGCACGCCCAGGCTCAAACGCAATGGTACCCTTGGGCCGCGAAGAACTTAATTCTGAAAATATTATACTTTTTAATGAACTTGCATTGAAAATGTTTGATTCCGCGGCGATCAGCGCCTCGAGTGATTTAAAGAGAATGAAAAATCTACTTGGATCAGTTCAAACAAACTGTTGGGCTGTCCCGGGATTCAGAGACAGTGAAAGACCAGCTCTCGAAACTCGAGCGCTCAATCTCATGTTGAAGAAAAATTTTGGAGAAAATCTTGGGGTAGAGGTGAAGCCGATCACCCCGAAAACCCATTGAGTTTAAAGTTTTACTTTCTTTCCAAGTCTCAAAACTAGTTTACTGAGCGAGCATCGAAGTCAGCACCAGATTCTCGTATTTCTGAGCTTCAGGGCTGTTCCCGGGCATTCCATTGATGACAAAGGTAAAGACCATCGGCTCGCCCTTTTCCGGATAAACCAAACCAGAAAGCGAGGCGACATTGGAAAGAGTGCCTGTTTTGACTCGCGCCCGACCTGCGTATTCTTTGAAACGAGCTTTCATAGTGCCGTCTTGGCCTATGACGGGCAAGCTGGCGATGAAGTCCGGAGCGGTAGAGGTTCGTAAATAGCTTTCAATGTATTGGGTGAAGGCTTCAGTTGTGATCTTGGCAGTTTTTGAAAGTCCCGAAGCGTTGTCTAGGTGAATTGATTTTTCAGAAATTTGATATTTTTTTAAACAATTTGAAATCACTCGGGAGCTTTTTTCGCGGCTGGCGGGCCAGCCAAATTGCTCGGCGCCTGCGGCTAAGAGAATCATTTCCGCGCCTAAGTTAAGCGAGCTTTTGTTTACATCACGAACGATAGAGCTCAACGCTTTCGATTCATGGCGGGTTAGTAGAGTGGCTCCGGTAGATGAATCAGTGATTTTGAAAGACGGGTTTTTCCATTCGCCGCCACTTTGAATCCAAAGCGATCGAAAAGTTTCATAAAAATATTCGTAAGGATCTGGAGCGGCTCGGTACACGGCCTTGGGCAACGCTTCGGGACCAAAGGTTCCCGAGATAGTGACTGTTTTGCTTTTTGGATCGTATCTGACGTTGCCATTTCCCGGGCCAGGATTTCCGCTTCGGATCTTCACGCCACTTGAATTCAACTTTATCGGGAGCGCATCTTGTGGCAAAATTTCTACCAATGCTTTTTGATCGCCCGGTGACGAAGCCACCCAAACCGCAAAGGAATTGTGATTAAAGGTTAGCGAAGTAAGATCCGCCGTAAAAGCTCGGCCGTCATCGCCATCAAAAGCATCGGAAATGGGAAGTCTGCCGCCCGTTAAATAGGAAACGTCGATTAAGAGAGTTCCGTTTAGTTTTTGAATTTTATAAAGCTGACGAAGTCGCGCCACTTGTTCTCGCAAATCTTCAATGACAAACGACGGATCGCCCGAGCCTTTAATTATTAGCGAAGAACTAAGCTCTCCAGATTTAATAGATCCTTTAGTCAAAAATTCAGTTTTAAATTGATAACCCGGACTTAGAGTTTCTAAACTACAAGAAGTGGAAACAATTTTTGCAATGCTTGCGGGAATGACCTGTTGGTTTTCGTTAATGTTGAGAATTTCTCGGCCATTTAGGCTTCGAATGGAAAGAGCGCCCCGATTGCCTAGAGGCTGCAATTTTTTTTGAAGAGCTAAAGCCCAATTCTCCAATGAATATGCGTTCAAAGAAAGGGCCATGAGGCCGAACATAATCCCGATCCTGAGCTTGATAATCGGCAAGGGTGATTTGGAGGCTTCAATATTGATCATTTCCCTATGTTGAACCCCATTTACCAGAGCGGCAAGGGGGGTGGCTGGCCCAAATTGGGGATTATCGCAGCGCGTGTTGTGGTCCTCCGTTGCGATAAGCATCGGATGCGAATAAAACTAGTCAAATGTCCTTTAACAAAATTTTGGTATTCGATGGTGGGGTCGGAACCGAACTCTACGAACGCGGCTTTTACATCAACCGACCTTTTGAAGAGTTAAATTTAAACGCGCCGGCTGAAGTCATCGCTGTTCATAAGGCCTACATCAGCGCAGGCGCTGATGTGATCACGACCAATACTTTTTCAATCGCCAAACACCAATTGCGTAAATTTGACATCGAGTCTCAGCAATCCGCGATTGTTCACGCAGCTTTGGCCAACGCCCGCAAAGCGGTGGCTGGGACTTCCGCTCAAATTGCTTTCTCGATGGGGCCCTTGGGAGAATTGGTTGAGCCCTTGGGTTCGACCGCCTTGTCGGAAGCTCGGGATGAATACCAATCAATCACTAAATTGTGCGTGAAAGCCGGCGCCCCAGATTTTTATATTCTGGAAACTTTCACTAACGTTGATGAAATGTTGGCCGCGATCACCGGAATTCAAATGGTCGATGCAAAAACGCCGATCATTGCCTCGATGGCTTTGCGAAGTGCCCAAGACGAAAAATTAGCTGATTTCGCTTTGCGAGTGGGCGAATTGAAAAACGTGGAAGCCTTGGGCATCAATTGCTCGGAAGGTCCAAGTGATTTGCTTTCTACTCTAAAGAAATTAGTGGCACTCACCAAAAAACCGATCGTTTGTCAGCCAAACGCCGGATTGCCCAGAAACATCAATGGTCGTTATTTTTATATGACCAGCCCAGATTATTTAGGCAAATACGCGCGCCGCTATTTAGAATTGGGCGCGGCTGGGGTGGGCGGTTGTTGTGGTACGGGCCCCAATCACATTCGAGCGGTCGCCGCTGCGGTGAAAGTTGCTGGTGCTCAACGCCGAGCCACTGAGAACACCTCGACCGTTAGTGTCTTAAAAGAGCAAGATCGAGCGCCACGGCCTTCGATGCTTGATCGAAAGCAATCCGCGGTGTCTCAGGCCTTGGCTTCAAATCGCAAAATTTATTCGATGGAAATTTTGCCGCCCAAAGGGGTGAACACCGAAAAAATCACGGCTGATTTAGAAGTCATCGCGCAAAGTGGAAAATTTTCTTTTGTAAACATTCCAGATGGTGCGCGGGCTAGCACCCGGGTTTCGTCACTTCATTTGGCGGCCAAAGTTCAGCGTGATTTTTTGGGACGATTGAATGTGATCCCACATTTTACGACTCGGGATCGAAATCTGATTGCGCTTCAATCAGATTTACTGGGCGCGTGGGTCAATGGGGTTCATGATGTGTTGCTGGTAACCGGTGATCCGCCAAAGCTTGGAAATAATCGCGACGCCACTGCGGTCTACGACATCGATTCGATCGGGTTGACTTATTTGGTGGATTCTTTGAATCGCGGAACTTCTCCGCTCGGAGAAAATTTAGGCGGCGGAACCGGATTTGGAATCGGGGTAGCGGTGAATCCGACCGCTCAAGATTTAGATGTCGAAGAATCTCGTTGGAAATTTAAATTAGAATCTGGTGCTGATTTTGGTGTGACTCAGCCAATTTTTGATGCTGATTCGTATTTGCGATGGATTGAAAAAATCGGCGCACAATTTTATCGCCCTCATTTGGTGGGAATTTGGCCATTGGTGAGTCTGCGCAACGCCGAATTCATGGCCAACGAAGTTCCCGGGATCCACGTTCCTAAATGGGTGCTCGAAGAAATGGAAAAAGCTGGCGATTCGCTCGACGAAGCTAAAAAACGCGGCATTGAAATCGCTCAAAAAGTTATGAAGCGCCTCGAAGATTCGTCGGCTGGATTTTGCATCAGCGCTCCCTTAGGGCGGGTGAGTGTTGCGCTCGAGGTCGTTCAGTGAAGATCAGCGTTGAATTGGCGGGTGATCGACGCGACATCCAAGGATCTCCGGGACCAACCCTTTTAGAATTTCTGCAAACCGAATCCATTCCGGTTAACGCTGCCTGCGGCGGGAAGGGCACTTGCAACAAATGCCGAGTTCGTTTGAGCGATGGTTTCTTAGCGGTGACCGCTGCCGATCACAAAGCTTTCACTCCGCAAGAAATTTCCGAAGGCTGGCGTTTGAGTTGCCAAGCCCGACCCAAAGCTTCAATGGAATGTCGATTGCCATCGATGGAATCGATTAAAAACAAAGCTCGTTTAATTGATTTTAAGAATTTGCCGGCAGATTTTGCATTTTGCGAAGCACGAGTCGTTGTTGATTTGGGTTCCACTGGAGTGTGCGCAGCTTTAGTCGATAAGAATTTAGGAGTGATTTTAGAAGCCCATTTGTTGAATCAGCAAGTTTTGATCGGCGCTGATGTCATGACGAGACTTCATTATGTTCAAGTTAACGGGAATGAGCGGGCTCAAGCTTTATTGACCGGTACGCTGGCGTCCCTTTTTCAAGCAATGGCTAAAAAATATCCAGCTGGCTTTGCGTCTGCAGCTGATTTTCCGGTTTTGCTTGCGGGAAATTCAGTGATGGTGAGTTTGCTCCATGGTTGGGATTCGTCAACTTTGGCAGTGGCCCCCTTTCAACCAATAAAAATCACAGCTGATTCTTCACTGCTTCCTTCGGGATTAAAAATTCAAAGTTTGCCGCTAATGGGTGGCTTTGTGGGGGCTGATGCCTTGGCGGGAATTTTAGCGGTCGAAGAAATCCATCAACCCCAGGCTCCATGGGCACTGGTCGACATTGGCACCAACACCGAAATTGTGATTAAGAACGAGCAAGGCCAATATTTTTATTCTTCAGCTCCGGCGGGTCCGGCTTTTGAGGGTGGAAATATTTTATGCGGAATGCGCGCTGAGCCCGGAGCCATAGCGGTGGCTCGTTTTTTAGACGATAAATGGCAACTGGAAACCTTAGGTTCAGACAAAGCAATGGGTATTTGTGGATCGGGACTATTTGATTTGATTGCCGAGGGCGTTGGAGCCGGATTGATTCACAAAGATGGCTATCTTCCATTGGGGAGATTGGCCATCACCGGAGAAATCAAGCTAATCGCCGACGACATTCGCGAATTTCAATTGGCTAAAGCCGCGACCCGAACCGCCTTCGATATTTTGGCGGACCGCGCCGGTGCGCGGCCAAAACAAATCTTTTTAGCGGGCAATTTTGCCCAGCATTTACGACCCAGTTCTTTGGATGCTACAGGAATTTTGCCACCTTCAATTCCAAAAATCATCGTGGGAAACTCAAGCTTGGATGGCCTTGTAAAATTAGCTCATTTAAGTTCAGAAGCTCAGGCTAAGCGCTTAGAGCTCATTTTGGAACGCATCCAAGGAATTGAGCTGGCGTTGGAGGCTGATTTTCAGGAACGCTTCGTTGAAAACATTAATTTCTGATAGGCTTTAGCTCATAAAATATGTATCGCAGTGACTTCCGTTCAGCTCTCGGCAAACAGGTTTTAGTTCTCGATGGCTCTATGGGCGCGCTTTTGCAATCTCGAGGATTGCCGGCTGGAATGGCGCCCGATATTTGGATGATGGAAAATGAATCCATTATTTTTGGAGCCCACAAAGAATACGTCGATGCTGGTGCCGACATTGTTCTGACCAACACTTTTGGAGCAAGCAAACTGCGCTTAGCCGAATACAATGCTTACGGCCGCATTAAAGAAATCAACGCCAAGGCTGTCGAGATCGCTCGTCGTGCAGCGGGTGATCGGGCATATGTAGCCGGTGACATTGGTCCATCGGGCGAAACCATTTTTCCTACGGGAAAAAAGAGTTTCGAAGAGATTACGGAAATTTTTTACGAGCAAGCTAAAATTTTAGTTTCACTCGGTGTGGATTTAATTGTGGTGGAAACCATTTTCGACAGTTTGGAATTGCGTTCAGCATTGTCTGGTGTGCGCGCGGCTTCTGGAAAAATTCCGGTCTTGGCTCACGCAACTTTTAACACCGATGGAATCACGGATACCGGTGCGAGCCCTGAAAATATCGTAGCAATTGCCGAAGGTTTCCACGCCGATGGCGTGGGCTTAAATTGTTCGACTGGTCCGGGACCGATGGTCGAAGTTTTGAAAAAAATGGCCAAGCTCACTGGATTGCATTTATCAGTGCAGCCCAACGCTGGCTTGCCGGTTCTTAAAGGCGGCAAAACCGTTTTCCCAATGACTCCCGATGACATGATGCCTTTTGTGGATCAATTTTTATCGGTTGGAGCGGCTGTGATTGGCGGTTGTTGCGGCACCGTTCCCGAATACATTCGTCGAGTGAAGGCCTCCGTGAGCGGTCGAAGCGCGCCCGATCGACAAAATCATATAGGACGCACTTTGGTTTCATCGCTTTCTCGTCATGCAATACTGGGCCCTCGTGCGCGCTTTGTGGCCATTGGCGAACGAATGAATCCATCGGGTCGCAAAAAATTAAGCGAATCACTCAAGGGCGGCTCGCTTGAATTATTATTAAAAGATGCGGATGTGCAATTTGAAACCGGCGCGCGATTATTGGATTTGAACGTCGGTGTGCCAATGGTTGATGAAGCGCGGTTGATGCGCGAAGCGGTCGTGGCAGTTCAAAACCGAGTTCCTGTGCCGCTGATGATCGACAGTTCAAGCACTCAAGCTCTCGATTTCGGCGCCTCGGTTTACTATGGGCGTCCTTTGATCAACAGCCTTAATGCTGAACACGAAAAATTAGAAGAAGCGATTCCAGTTGTTAAAAAACACGGAGCCGCAGTGGTTTGCATGACAACCGGAACCGAGGTTCCGGTGTTGGCGGAAGATCGCATTTTAAATGCAAAAAAAATTGCCGAACTTTTGATAGCAAAGCACGGATTTCGCGAAGAAGATTTGGTTTTTGATTGTTTGGGATTGGTCGTTTCAGCGATGCGTGATGGCTCGCGAGAAACATTGCGCACAATTTCTTTTATCCGCGAATATTTTCCGGGATCTAGCACGACCTTGGGTTTGAGCAACGTTAGCTTTGGACTTCCCAATCGCGGAATCGTCAATTCGGCATTTTTGTCAGCTGCCGTTCAGCGCGGACTTGATTCGGCGATCATGTCGGTGACCGAGCCTCATTTATCAGCTGAAGCGGCCGCTTCAGAAATGTTTGGAATCAAAGAAACCGCGATTTCGGATTTTATTGAAAACTACACACAAAAAATTGTGATGGGCCCGGCAACCGTCACGGGTGCCGATTCTCAATCCGCGGGCAAAGCTTCGTCGGCTAGTGTGAACCCGGCAATTCCGCCTGAGCCTGCGGTGGTCGCGCAGTTCAGTGATTTTGAGCGCTCACTCTTTCGAGCGGTGGTTGATGGGGAAAAAGCCCAAGTCGCCGAATTGCTTTCCAATGCGGTGAGGGAAATTTCCAGCACCGATAACACTTCGGCGATGCGATGGTTTTTGGAAGTGATGACTCCGGCGATTCGTTATTTGGGTGATTTGTTTGGTGCACGTGTAAAGTTCATTCCGCATTTGATGTCTTCAGCTGAAGCTATGAAAACCGGAGTGGCGATCCTCGAGCCCTTACTGACTCGCGCGAGATCAGTAAATGGCTCAGCGGCCAAAGGCACCATTGTATTCGCGACCGTAAAGGGCGACATCCATGACATCGGCAAAAACATTTGCATTTTGATGCTGAAAAATTTCGGCTTCGATGTGATCGACTTAGGTCGCAATGTCGACTCAGAATTAATTTTGCAAACGATCATCGAGAAAAAAGCGGTGGTTGTTGGTCTGTCGGCTTTGATGACCACCACGATGATGCAAATGAAAGTTGTGATCGACGCGGTTAAAGACCGCAAAATTCCCTGTAAAGTGGTGATCGGCGGCGCAGTTGTGACTCCTGAGTTTGCTCGCGAAATCCAAGCCGACGGTTATTCCACTGATGTCGGAACTGTGGTTTCCGAAGTCGAGCGAGTGATTGAAATTTTAAAAGCTAGCGGAATCATTAGCTAGATATCTAGCTAGTTTACCTAGCAATGTTCCTAGACGAAGTGATTTCATTGACTTCGACGCCGGATGAAACGAGTTCTTTGCCGTTTTCACTTTCAGTGGCGTTTAATTTTACTGATTTTCCGATGAGTGAAGTGGGAACAAAAAATCCGTAATCTTTAAAGCTAACTTTCTTCACTCCATTGGACGTTTTGATTTTCATCCAACAGCCTTTTTTGCTGCAGACATCAGTAACAACGCCTTCGAAATATTTTTCATCGGAACGAACAGGCGAAACCGCTGAGCCAAACTTTGCTTGGGTTAATGGCTGAATTTGAGAGGAGACTTTTTGCGTGGACGCGTTCTTTTGGGCAACGTGCTCCTCGGTTTTATAGTCGGCGTGCTTCTCACAGCTATCGGAATCTTGTTGGCAAGCCATTCCTTCTTCATCACAGGCTAAGACGAGAGTCGGAGAAGCTACTAAAAGAGTCGCCAAAATCATTGATTTCATCAGTTCACCTTAATTAAGAAGCCAGTTGGGGCCAAGGGCTGGGGGGCTAGTTTTTTGTAAAATCATGCTTTGCTCGCCGCATTGAGCCTAGGACTAGCGACTAATTTGCTTAAATTCACCAAAGACTACTGCTAAGCTCCGTCCCCATGGGAATTGTTGAAAATCGAAATGAAAAAGTAGCGAATGATTTGGAACTTGAATCAGTAGATTTTGTGGAGTTTTCCGACAAAAATCACGATCGGCTTCAAAGTCTTTTCAATGACTTCGGTTTCTCGATGACTCATCAGGATCCCAAAAGAAAAGTCGAATATTTCGCGCAAAACGACATTCGTTTTTTATTGAACAGCGATCCGGCAACTCGAGGCTTTCATTTTTCATCCGTTCATGGTCCGGCTATTTCTGCTATGGGATGGCGTTTTAAAGATGCTCAAAAAGCTTATAAAATGGCGTTGGACCGCGGTGCAAAACCGGCTGATCGAGGCGATTACTTTCATAAGGATGGAGCTCCGCTTCCTGCAATCATGGGCATCGGCGATAGCTTGATCTATTTCACCGATCGCAAAACTTCACTTTTGGAGCAAATCTCTTTCGTTCCTGCTACCCATGCAAAAATGGTTCCTAATAAAGGGTTTCAAGAAATCGATCACCTAACTAACAACGTATATTTGGGCACCATGATTGAGTGGGCCGATTTTTATAAGAAAATTTTTGGTTTTTACGAAGTTCGATACTTCGACATCAAGGGTAAAAAAACTGGCCTGCAATCCTATGCTTTGAAAGCTCCGTCGGGATTATTTTCAATTCCGATCAACGAAGCCCAAGAAAAAAAATCTCAAATCAACGAGTACTTAGAAGAGTACAAAGGCCCAGGGGTGCAACACTTGGCTTTTTCCACGACCAACATCATTCAATCGATTCAAGCTTTGGAGTCGACTTCGATCGATACCTTGGACATTTCTAGTGATTACTACCGAAGTGTATTTGATCGAGTTCCCAATGTTAAAGAAGACAAAAAAGAGATTGAACGCTTGAACATTCTGGTTGATGGGGATGCCGAGGGATATTTGCTGCAGATTTTTACTAAAAACTTAGTAGGCCCTATTTTTATTGAAGTCATTCAGCGAAAAAACCACCACTCATTTGGTGAGGGAAATTTCCAAGCCCTTTTTGAAAGCATTGAACGTGATCAAGAACGTCGTGGCTATTTAAAATAATCTTTAAGGCTTTACTAATTTAAGGTTTCACCAATTTAAGGCTTCACGATTGAAAGTTTTTCTAAATATTCCACACGGTCTTGGACAAATGGTGATAATCCTGACTTGAAGCGACTGTTTTGAACAAGGGCCTTGAGTCCTGCATAGCATTTTGCTGCCAACTCAGAATTAGGTCGATTCAAAATGCAGCGATCAAAGAAAACTTCCGGGACCGCGCTGATTTCGACGTCGCTCAGATAGCTCGCTGCTATCCCTGCAAAATAGAGCAATTGCGGATCACGGAGGGCCTTTTTGTTTGAGGCCAATTCTTCATGCAAAATTCCCGAGGCTCGCAAGGCCAGAATTCGAACCGATTCTCGGCCGTTTATTTTACCTTCAATTTTGGCTTGATCGAGCAAAGATTGAGCTCGGGCTTTAGGCGTTTTCATCAAGGTATTTTTTTGAGAAGTCTCAAGTTGCCATTCAACGATGTGGCGCCGCCAATGCATGACTTCCTTTCGAAGTTCTGATGGGTAGGAATTGCTGGCAAAGAATCGATTCACCATTTCAAGGGTGAAGGCGGGGCTGTTTCTAACACGAACCACTACGCTAAGCAGCCGTTGCATATGGTCGGTCCATTCTCGTTGGTTAAGTTGGGCCCAAGAAGGATCGAGTAATCCGCGCTCGTATTCATAGACCGCATCTGAAAATCTTCGAGTCGCTAAATAGAAATCCCCGCGTTGTAAATAAGATAAGTTTTCAAAATTAGTCGAGAGTTCGGGCAGAAAAGCATCGGTGTTGCTTTCCAGTAGAGTGTGACAAGAAATGCAGTAACGATTTAGATTGCTGAGCTGTTGAAGGGCTTGTGGATATAGTTTGTTTTGAAGGCTTGATGAAGCTTGGCGAATTTCATGATCAAATTGAGCCGCGACTATCGATAAGCTTGGGTCCATGTGGGGTTGTTGGAATTCGATTTTCACTTTAGAAACCATTCGCCCCAAATTTTTAATGGGTTCTTCAAGCGCGTCACTTTTTATGGCTTTGTTGAAGGCGTTTTCGGAACTTAAATAGGGCAGTATTTCAGAAAAAATCTGGGCAAGTTCTCGCATATGAGAGTTCCAGTTTTCTTGCTTGGTTGAATCATCACGAGTGGCACACGACTGAAGCATGGAGAGCACCAATATTAGCGAAGCATAATTAAATTTCATTTATTCACCCTGAACTCAACTCGGCGATTTTTTTGTCGACCTTGAAAACTGGAGTTGTCGGCTTCGGGCTTACTTTCTCCAAAACCCTCTGCCTTGACTCGATCCGGTTTGTACGAAAACTGTTTAACTAAATAATTTCGGATTGCGGAGGCTCGGCGCTGGCTCAAGTCTTGATTGTAGACTTCAGGCCCAATGCTGTCGGTGTGACCTTCGATCACTAATTCGTTGAAACCGCCTTCTTCTTTTAGCGATTCCGCCAAGGCGGCCAATGTTTCTTCATAGGGTCCGATCATTTGATCAGAATCAAATTCAAAGTTTATGTAACCTACGTAACGGCCTCTGGCTCGCCGGGAAAAGGCGCTGCCACTCGATTTGAAGACGGGACCAAAGGAATAATTGATGCCTGAATAAATGCGCCAATCCGGACTGGAAGCTCCGTGTTCAAGTTCGGTTCCGGCGCCGGCATGAAACGAAAGTTGGTTGCTGAAATCATGCTTGATGCCCCCTAAAACTTCAGCACTAGATGCGCTTCTGCCACTTTGATTGTTGTGAGCTCCGGAGGGAAAGGAGCTAAAGATTTCAGTGATGATTTTAGTGTCGATGGAAGCAAGTCGATAACTGGCGCCTAGCGAAGCGATGAATTGATTTTTCAAAGGAGTCACAAGCGGATCCGTTGGAGATCCCGGATTACGCCATCGATGGCCAAAGTTGAGCGCGATTAAAACTCGATTGAAAAATTGTCGTTCCAATACAGCTTCCAAATTCAAAGTTGGCTTGGCATTGCGGCCAGCAAAGGGATCGTTTTTAATCAAATTAAAATTGACGGTACCGACCAAGGCCGACGACCAATTTGCGCCGCTATAGAATCGATATTTTGTGTTGGCGCGAACTTCAGAGAGTCCAGATTGATTGAAAAAACCATAAGTGGTCGCGGTGTCGTTCACGGTTTGAAAAAGAATAGCTGGAAAGCTGATGCCTACGTCGATGTTGTGGATCACTCCTATGGCGGCGTTTAAATCGCTGCTCAAAAGTGTGTCGTTTAACGAGGCCCGGCCTTCACTTGAATCGTTCCAATGGGGTAGCGAATTGATTGCGTAATTGGCAAAAAGTCCAAGGTTGATAATTCCAGGATCTAGAGTTTCGGTGCTTTGGACGCTGACAAAACCAAGCCCGTCTGGGGTGCTGTTGAAGTTTTGAGTGCCAACTCCGATGACGTTTGCAGAAGTTGACGGAGAATGAATCATTCCTGCGAGCAATATTAAAATCATCAGTAATCTTGAGAGCAAAGCAAAACTGGAATTTACCATTAGCCAGATTCTAACTTGATTTATAGCTCTTGAAGAGTGCGAAGCTTAGTTAAAACGTCGATCGAAGATCGCGGTTATGTCGACTAACGATCGCGATTATAACGTCGAGCAAAGATCGTTGACCGGGACGACCATTTCCCAACTACGAAGGGGAATTTTGTGTGGATCATCGGTTTCGGGTGGCTCGTAAGCGATCGTGAGAAAAAATCGCATCGCATCGTTGTAGTCGGGACGATAAGTAGCAGTCACCCGCCATCGACAACTGCTGGTCGACGCCACATAGCCTACGCCACAAGGCACGCCACCATCGGTGACTTTGTTACCAGTAATAGAGTTTGCCACAATGTTCAGCCCAGCCAAGCTGTCGCCACCAGTTCGAGTGTCTAAAGTTGTGCTGAAATCTTTAAGCGGCATATGAACAGGGCCCGTTGGTCCTGCGGTTGCGCAGAAAGGGTCATAGTTGCGGCAGTTGCCGTCAAAGGGATTGGTTCCATCGCCACACAGTGCAGTTCCCTCCAAACATTCTTTGCACTCCAAAGAACAAGTCCAGAGCGCGCCTTTGGCTTTGATCGAATTGCAGCGAGCCTTTTCGGTCATCACCATGGAACTCATGTATTTTTCAAGAGTTTGTCGAACCAAGTAAATATCGGATTTATTGAGGCTTCGTTGAGAGCCAACCATGATTTGCGAGATGCCCAAGCTGATTACCAAAAGAATAGCGGCTGCGATCATGATTTCCATGATCGTGAAACCACTGCTCGATCCTAAAGATAAACGCCTTTTACTCATAAATAGTTCCTATAGACATCATGCCCAATAACTAGTGCTTAATTAATTAAGATTAGATTAAGCGGCTAATGGACACTTGAAAAGGCTGGACAATGTGTTTTTTCATGTATTTTTACAGGCATTTTTTTGCCTCAGCTCGCCTTTTATCAGATTCTTGGCAAAATGAATGAATATGAAGCTTCGATCACTCGGCTGGTGGATAGATGGTGGCCTGGTGGGCGGATTAGTTTTGGCTTTGTTATTTCTATCGCAAAGCTTACGAATGGTGGACTCGGAAATTTGGAGTTTTTATTTAGCCCATAATTGGAATCCATTTGAAGGTTCTTTGACGGGTTTTTTTTGGAAACCGCTGCAAGTGCTGCTTTTGCGAAGTCTTTCAATTTTTTCACCTGTTGAAGTTTCCATGGACTCCTTCTTGGCTACCGGTCGTCAATTCTGGAGTCTATTATTTTCGATTCAACTTTTGCTGATCATAAGAATCGCTAATCGCCTTCACGTATCCAAAACAATGATGATTTTTGGAGCTGGAATTTTATTTTTGTCCCGTTATTATTTGGTTGAAAGTCTTCGAGTTCGAGCCGATTCATTGGCCATGATTTTCTTATTGGTGATCGTTTTGGAAATGATCCGAAGCTTTCAAAAAATTGAAGACCAAGAATCATCAAGCACGAGTGTTTTTTTATTCGCGACTTTTTTTGGGGTCTTATCAACTCTAAAATTTTTGCCTCAGTTTCTGTTCGTGCTGATTCTTGGTGCCTATTTTTTCAAAAATCAAAGACGGTCCATTCTTCGCTCTTCACTTTTGAATGTGTCGAGCATTGCGATTTTTTTCGGAGTGGTTGCGCTGTTTCCCGAGGGACGTCAAATCGTCACCAATGTTTTTCGATCCTTGGGGGCGGCGGGGTCTTCGATCGAAAAATACCAGGAAAACCTGCCCTTCGTTTTTGACCAGCTAGTTTATCTTTTTCCATTTTGGATTTTAGAAGGTTTTTTGCTTTTTCGCTCTATGAAAAATCAAAGCACTGATGGACGCATTAACGGTTTTCTTGCCAGTTTTGCGCTGACTCATTCATTAGTTGTTTTGCTTCATCCGGAACCATTCCCCTGGTACGCGGCGACGACTCTTCCGATCCATGTATTATGCGTGCTTCGAGCAATCCATTGTTTTGGTCTTTATCCAACTTTTCAAAAGTTTGGTTGGAAGGTCCCAGCAATTGGATTTTTATTGATGCTTTTGGGTTTTCTCAACGCCTTTAGAAATTTTCCTGGAATGAAGGACCAGACTCAGGCGATTCAAGATTTGTCGCGATTGTCTCATTTAATGGAAGTTAAAACTTATTATGACAATTGCGGATTGATTTCGGATAAGCGCCACACTCTTCCCTTTATCACGGCTAGCCAAGATTTTGATCTGATGGTTGCTGAACAAATGTTTAGAGACTCTCCTCCTGATTTGATCATTATCAGTGGTCGAACGACTCTGTTGCTTCCTAAGATTTCAGACATTCTTGAAAGAGAGTATGAGATTGATTCACAGTTGCACGGAATCATGATCCGTAAATCGCTTCTGCAATCGCTTCAGGCATCAGGAAAATTCGGGAAAAAAAGTCCCAAAGAGGTCTTTAATGATTTTGATTGGGGTGGCGATTGGAAATTCGGGTCACTCTTTTCCCCTTATTTGGGTTATCGATTTCTCACGGGAATTCGATAGACGCAAGGCGGCATTGTCTTTTGTTTTCAATTATCGTTGTTAGAATCATTTGAGCGAGGACAATTTTGATGAGCCAGGAACAAAAAAATCAGCGGAAATTAAAAAACTTCATCATCAATCGAAGCTACCAGATGAAGCAAGTCGCGTGGATTGCCACGGTGATGTTGGGTTTGAGCGTTTCGTTTGTAACGGTGGTCATGACTTGGATCCGCGCAATTTTTCAAGAGCTGAATTTCCCCATGGTTGTCGATCTTCAGGGCTTGTTCTGGAATCTGGTTGTTGTGGTGATTTTATTTGTGGTGATGTCAGTTTTATTTGCGGTGGTTTTAAGTCATAAAACTGCGGGTCCGATGTTCAAGTTTCAACAAGTGTTCACCGCAATTAAAAATGGCGATCATGCCAAGCGAATTGTTTTGCGCCCGGGCGATGATTTTGTTGAAGTGGCTGACGAATTCAATGCGATGATGGATAAAATTCTGACTAAATAAAACAGTCACCGAGCTTATACTCTGTAATTCGCTAAAACTTAAAGGCTGCAAGAGTCGGCAAAGTTCCAATCAAAATCAAGATGATGATGATCCATTCCAAGAGTTCCATCCGGGATCCGGACTGACGACCTTGAATGTCGTTGACGATGTCACGTAAGTTGCCCAGTTTTCGCTCGATGCCTTTAGTGAAAGCTCGTAACAGCATAGCGCTCACTGCTAATTCGTGAATTTGGGCAAGATAATTGTCCGAGGCTAGCTTGAAACTCTGTTCGACTCGTTCGGCGATCAATACAGAGTCTAAATGGATCATATTTAATCGCTTGGCCGATATTTCCGACGAACCTTTAGAGAAAATGGACATCAAGCTTTTCCAAAAACCAGTACGCTTCGAGGTTTCTTCTTCGTAAAGGCTCAAAAGTGCGCGATCAAGTCGGGCGTCAATGAATCGTAATTCAAGAATTTGCACGTTAGCTAATTCCAAAATGTCGATGGTTTCATCAGGGTCTTCGTCAAAGATAATCCCCGACAAGCTCGAGATGAAAACGATGTCGTTATCACTATAGGTAACGACCTGCTGCAAGGTTCTCTTGGTTTCGTTGGCACCAATCGGTTCATTGGAAGCCTTAAGGGTCTTGGCAATTTCGCGCCCCAAAATTTCTTGGGTTTCGGAAAAGCTCAAGGATCGGTTCATTTCATGTATGGCAAAAACAAAGTGAGAACTGGGGTTACGATAAAATTCCGGATTGACGATGGCGGGTCGGATGACTCTAAAAATTTCTTCGGCGGCCTTGGTCGCTCCGGCAATTAATGATGGAGAGTTTTCTAGCTCTTCAGCATAGCGAGGCAATTCGTCAAAACTTCCATCCAGTGGCGCGATGAATTCTAGGCTCAGAGCACCGACTTCAAAAAAAGTGGCAAAGACTTGAAAGGCCTTGGGGCGATTAAAAATCTCGAACTCAATTGGCTGAAGTCCAATTCGAATGGGTTCTAAACTTCGGTTGATGCTTTGACTGACCGGTCGGAATTTGACGGCCATGTCTTTCCACTGGCGGCTGACGATTTCGATCAATTTTGAGGGTCTAATTTCAAAACCCAAATCAAAGGCCGTGTGAATGTGAAGTGAACCACTTTTGATTTTGAGGTCACGACTCGAAATACCTAGATGGGTGTTGGCCTGAGGAGTGTTGGGCACGGGGCTAAGTTTTTCGACGGACATAGGCCTAGTCTAGTCAGCTTTTAAGGCCATTCCAGCAATAAAGATGACGCTTAAGAAGTTAAACTAAGCGGTTGTAATTAATAACTAAATTTTCCGAGATCTTCGACGTCGCAGCCAGTTAATTCGACCTAAGTTAAGCATCGAAGGTCGGATCGTTAAAACCGTGCTTAAAAACTCGCGATAGGATTTTACCGATTGAAAAGTGAGCGGAATCGACGAGATTCGCAGCAAAAAAAGGCTAGTCACAAGGAATCTCATAAAGCTTGAAAGATAAAAGGTTTTAGAAAATCCCCAGCCTGATTCCAAAAGGTGGCCACCAAGTCGTGCACCTAGGGTGGCTCCCAAATTCATCAGGGCCATGTGCAGCGCAATGGGTCTCATGCTTTTGCTGCCATATTTCATGCGCACGACCATCAAACAGCAAAGTTCAAATCCACCCCACAACATTCCGGAAATGGTCTCGAGGCTGAGCAGAAAACCGTAAATTGGAAAAGTCACCCACAAGGCTGGAATCACGCTGATCCCGAAACCGGCAATCGTTAAACCAATGAAAGGCTTCATCCCGTCGACGCTGCGGCCCCAATTCGACAAAAACATAAATCGCCCGACAAAAGGAATCGATGTGATCAGGGTGAATTCTAATAACGAGTAATGGAGTTCGCGCACCATCAAAGGCATGAAAAAGGGACTAGAAATATTTGAAGCAATTTTAAAAAAAATGGTGAACAAAAAGATTTCCACAATGGGGATTTTGTCAGGGTTGATATGTCGAATTCCGGAATCACGTTTACCTGCAGAAAACTGGGCTTGGAAGTGCGGATGTTGGGTGGCTGAAACGCTGGGACGGCTGATCCAGGCTTGAGTGACAAGTCCCAAAATTCGGGCAACGCCGCCAATGATGAAGGCAATAAAAAAACGATGGAGATCACCGCCACCGCTTAAAAAAAACGAAGTCGCCAAGTAGGCAAGCACCGTGATCATGGAAAGAACAGCATTTCGTTTTGAGAAAAAATTGCTGAAAATTTTTGAGGGCACTTCGTTAGAAATCCATTGAAGCCACAGCGGGCCGCTAGACATTCCGCCGATCCAATAAAGCGACAATCCAGGGAACAGCCAAAAACTTGGGTTGTTGGATTGAGTCGCTTGGATCAGCGCAATGATTCCTAAAATTTGAATACCGTAGCAAATCAATTTCCATCTTCGAGCGTCTTGATCTCGAATAAATTGTGGAATCAACCACTGACAAAATGAACCCAAAACTATGGGCATGGTCGACAAGAGACCGAGCTCTGAGTAGCTGATGCCGGATTTAAGCGCGAAATAGAGCGCAAAACTTTCAGTGGATCCAACCATCAGCGAGCAAAACGCGCCTTCCCAGTAGCTGCCGCGGACTAATTTTCTGAGGTTATGAAAGACTTTCATGGATCCGACACTGCTTTTTTTAGAATAATGGCTTTAGCAAATCATAATTGAGAAGTGTGCTTCGCCAAAAGCCAATAATTAGCCGCTTGTGCAAAATACCCATATTGGGAGTGATTTTAATTCTGAAAATATGCATTATTCTAAAGGAGTTCATTCGGGGGGCTTATGGCTATTAAAGCGACAAAATTCACAGCAAATTTTATGCGATCCATTTCTATTTTTTGTTTTTTACTGATGCTGATTTCTTGTCAGGGAAAAAAACGGATGGCCGACGCCTATTTGTTAAATTTGGGAACTGAACCTCCGACTCTTCACCCATTAAATTCGCAAGACGTTTCGGGTCAAGCCATCCATTCCTACACCTTGGAGTCGCTCTTAGGACTCAACATTGACACTTTTGAATGGGAAGCCAAGCTCGCCAACATTTGGTCCATAAGCCCTGATGGCAAAAGTTTCACTTTTGAAATTCGACCTGACGCCGTTTGGTCGGATGGCAAAGCTGTGACTGCCGAAGACGTGAAATTTAGCTTTGATGCTATCTTTGATGATCGATTTCAAACGGCCCACTTACGCCCCTATTACGAAGGCTTGGCGGGAGTGGAAATTGTTAATGAACGCAAAGTTATTTTTAAAGCCAAAGAAACTTATTTTGGAAATTTTGAAGCGGCGGCCGTTTTGTCAATCATCCCCAAACACGTTTACGGAGATCCTGCGGCAGATCAAACGAAGTGGAATCGCGATATTTTAGGCTCGGGTCCCTATGTGCTGAAAAAATTTGAGCAGGGCAAGTCGATTCTTTTGGAATCGAACCCGCTCTGGTGGGGTAGGAAGGATGTTGAAAAGCAAAAGACTTTTCGATTCCCTAAAATCCGTTTTAAATTCATCGAAGACGCCACGGTTTCGGTCGAGATGCTGAAAAAAGGCGAGCTTGATTTTGATGGTATGAGCCCCGATGACTACGTTTCAAAAACCAAGGGCGATGGCTGGGGAAGCAAGTGGATTAAAGTTCAAACTAAAAACAAGGCCCCGCGCGGTTATGGTTTTTTTGCTTTCAATTTACGATCGAAATTATTTAGCGAAGTAAAAACCCGAAAAGCGATGGCGCATCTTTTTAATCGCGACTTGATGATCGAAAAATTCCTATTTGGTTTGTCCAGCAAAGCCACCGGTCCGTGGCATAAAGATTCAGAATTTGCTTCCGAGAATGTTAAGCCATTTGAATTCAATCCCGCTAAAGCTGGTGATCTTCTCAAGGAAGCCGGATGGAAGGACGACGATAATAACGGAATTTTAGAAAAAAACATCGACGGCAAAAAAACCGAATTCCGTTTCACTCTCTATTTGCCAGGACAATCAACCGAGAAGTTTTACACGGTGTTTAAAGAAGATCTTAAAAAAGCCGGAATCGACATGACCCTTCAGGTGATGGAGTGGAGTGCCTTTTTGAAAATTATGGACGAAGGAAAATTTGATGCTTTGACCTTGGGTTGGGGGGCCAGCGACACCGGCAACGAAGATCCCAAGCAAATCTGGCATTCGGCTAGCGCGGTGAAGGGTGGCTCTAATTTTATTCACTACAAAAATCCTCAGGTCGATAAATTGATCGACCAGGCCCGAGGAACTATGGACAAAAAAGCCCGGATGCCAATTCTTAAAAAAGTTTACGAGTTGATCGCCGATGACGTGCCCTATCTTTTTATGTTCAACGCTCAATACATTTTCTACATTCACACATCACGAATTAAAAAACCCAAAGACACTTTTAATTACGGAATTGGCCAGCGCTATTGGAATTTTGAAGACTCAGTGAATTGAAATGCTGGCCTACATCCTAAAACGACTGTTGATCGCGATCCCGACCTTGCTGGGCATTACCATCATGGTATTTGTGATCATCAATCTTGCGCCCGGAAGTCCGATCGAGCAAAAAATTCAAAATCTGCGCTTTGCATCGGGTGCCGGTGGCGAGGGCAGTGCCGCTTCTTCGGCGTCGGCATCCGGAACTAAGTCCTCGGCCGGGGGAGTGTCTCAAGAAGTGTTAGACGCGCTTAACCGGCAATATGGTTTCGATAAACCAATGCTGACTCGCTATGGGATTTGGCTCAAGAACCTGGCTCGGCTTGATTTTGGAAAAAGCTTTCAATATCAAGATTCAACTTTGAAAGTCATTGTATCAAAATTCCCAGTTTCATTAATGTTTGGAATCACTTCCTTCATTTTGAGCTATTTGATTTGTATCATCTTGGGAGTTTTTCTAGCGCTCAAAGACAACACGGGAATTGATCGAGTGGCTTCCTTCTTTTTATTCGTGGCCTACTCGATACCGCCTTTTATGCTGGCGATTCTTTTGATTGTTTATTTCGCGGGTGGCAGCTTTTGGAGTTTTTTTCCAACCGGTGGTTTGATTTCCGATTATTACGACGATTTGAGCTCATTCGAAAAAATTGGTGATCGGTTGTCACATATGATTTTGCCGCTGCTTTGTTACATGATTGGATCTTTCACGAGTCTGACGGTTTTAGTAAAAAATTCACTGCTCGAGGAAATTAAAAAGGATTATATCCGCACCGCGCGCGCCAAAGGGGTCACTGAGCGACGAGTGATTTTCCACCATGCCCTTAGGAATTCACTGATTCCATTAGTAGCGGGTATGGGTTCTTTTTTAAGTGTGTTTTTTGCGGGCTCATTGTTTTTGGAAACCATCTTCCAGCTCGATGGCATTGGCTTGCTTGGATACAAGTCGGTTTTATCCCGGGATTACAATGTCTTGATGGCTTTGGTTTTTTTACAAAGCGTTGCCATGCTCTTGGGTAATTTGTTTTCTGACATCATTTACACGGTCGTTGACCCCAGGATCGATTTCAAATGAGCGAGTCACCGTGGCGCCGTAGGGTGCGATGTTTTCGTGCCGATCGTTTTGCGATTGTTTCACTTGCACTGCTCGTTTTCTTTGGAGCCTTGTCGATGTCGGCCGAATTATGGTCCAACAGCCGTCCGATCGTGATTAAGTATAAAGATAGAATTTATTTTCCGGTGCTCAAGGAATACTATGGCAAAGATTTTGATCTGCCGAGCTTGACTGTCGATTTTAAAAATTTGCCGATGACCAATAGTGATTGGGCTTGGTGGCCAATCAATCGCTGGGATCCTTTTGAAAGCAACTTGAAAGTGGATTCTTTTCCTTCAGAACCCACCAGCACAAATTTTTTCGGAACTGATGATCGGGGACGCGACGTCTTTGCGCGTTTGCTTTATGGATATCGTTTCAGCATGGGCTATGCGCTACTGGTTTGGGTATTAGCGACCACTTTAGGCACAATCTTTGGTGCGGTGATGGGATACATGGGATCTTGGGTTGATTTTTTGGGTCAACGATTAGTTGAAATTTGGTCGACCGTGCCGGTGATATTTTTATTGATCATGTTGGTTTCAATATTTCAGCCTAATATTTATTTTTTAGCAGCGCTCACTACAATTTTTGAGTGGATGGGCATCAGTTATTACATCCGTGGAGAGTTTTTGCGGTTACGAAGAATGGATTTCGTAGAAGCTGCTCGAGCTCAAGGCTCGCGACTGCCGCGGATTTTAATGACTCATATTTTTCCAAACGCATTGACCCCGATCATCACTTTTTCGCCCTTTATCATCGCAGGTCACATTTATGGATTGGCCGGTCTTGATTACTTGGGCTTTGGTTTGCCACCGCCCACTCCAAGCTGGGGCGAGTTGTTGCGCCAAGCTCATAAAAATTTCACAACTGCTTGGTGGTTGGCCACTTTCCCTTCGATGGCTTTGTTTTTTACGCTGCTACTTTTAGCCAACGTTGGCCAAGGGGTGCGACGAGCCTTTGACCCCAAAGGTAACGGTTGAAATCAAGCTGATTCGGTTCTAGTGCCTTAAATCGTGCGTTCATTGGTAGAAACCTCACGCGGACGAAGTCTGCTTTATTATCTGCTTTACATCAGCGAAGGCGGACCTATTGGTTTTATTTGGTGGACCCTCCCAACACTATTAGCCGCTCGAAATGTTCCGGTAGATCGGATTGCGGAACTGAGCGCGATTTTAGTTTTGCCGTGGTCGCTGAAAATTCTTTGGTCGCCATTTATGGATGTTTTCCAATTTCGAAATTGGAATTTGCGAAACTGGATCATGCTTTGTCAGTTTTTGATGGGCTTAACCTTATTGCCCTTGGCTAATCTCGATTTCAGTGCGGATTTTTCCTTGGTCCGAACGCTTCTTATCTTTCACGCAGTTTTTGCCGCCAGCCAAGACGTTTGCATTGATTCATGGGCTATTAAACGCACCCCTAAAAATGAATTAGGCCGGATCAATGGGTATATGCAATTGGGCGTGATGAGCGGGCGCTGGCTTTTTGCTTCAGGATATTTATTGCTCAAAAATTATTTTTCGCAATCCGTACTGATCTATGCCTTGGTTTTTGTGGTGTGGTCAAACGCACTAGTCGTTTTCTTCACCCAAGATGAAACTTTAATGGTCCATAAAATTTCTTCTTTCAGAAATCGATGCCGCGATTTCACTAAAAAAATATCAAGCGTGCTTGGAAAACGCGCAACTTGGGCGGGAATTGCTTTCGCAGGAATTGCCGGAACCGGATTTCACGGAGCCACTGCAGTTTTGGGACCCTATCTTTTGGATCGTGGATTCACTGAAGCCGAAACCGGGGGATTCTTTGGCTTTAATTTATTGGCTACTTTCATTGGCTCGTTTGTGGGCGGTTACTTGGCCGACCAATATGGTCGTCGCAAAATGACCTTTCTTTTTTTAGGATTGGTAGCGATCAGCGTCATCGCGATTGCGATCGTTGATCAATATTTTTGGTCTCGAATTTTGGTCTATGGACTGTTTCAGTGGCTACACGTTGCGATTGGTTTGCTTACGGTTTCTTCCTACGGACTTTTAATGGAAATTACGGATCACGAAGTTAGCGCCACTCAATTTTCTACTTTCATGGGTGCTGTGAACATTTGTGAATCTTGGACGGGAACGGCTTTTGCATCGCTGTTTCGCAAATATCATTCTTACGCGCTAAATTTTTCAATTTTTGCGACTCTGTCGCTTTTGGCTTTTCTTTTGTATCCGTCGTTGAAATTGATTCAATCAAAGAGACGGTCAGTGATTTCCGAAAGCGCTTGAATCTCTTCTTGCCACCAGGGATCACTGCCAAAATTGGGCCAAAGGCTAGGGAACGAAGGATCTTCCCATCGCTCGGCAATCCATTTAGAAAAGTGAATCATTCGCAGCGCGCGAAGCGCCGGAATCAATCGAATTTCTTTTTCAGGGAACTCGCGAAATTCGCGATAAGCAGCAATGGTGCGATCCCAATTTTCTTTGTTTGAATCTTTGTAATCTCCCAAGATCATCCATAAATCTTGAATCACCGGTCCCTTGACTAAGTCGTCAAAATCCAAAAAAACCGGCGCACCTTCATCCCAAAGTAAATTTCCAATGTGACAGTCGCCATGAATGCTCAGCATCCTAGGTTCAACATCGCCCCATAAATTTTGAATTTGATCAACGCATTCGCCGGCAACTTGAAAATAACGTTGAGCCATCGGCGAAGGGTTAGGATTAATGTCTTGTAAAAAATCCAAAGAATCGTATCCCCAGGTTTCGGGCTCAAGGGTTCGGCGTTTTTGACTGGGAAAAGTTTCGCCCATCAAGTGCATGCGACCGAGTAGCCGCCCCAAAATTTCAAAATCGCTTGCGCTGAACTCATCTTTGATTCGCCCACGGAGTTTGGGGAATAACGAAAACAAGTATTGGCCATCAGCTGTTTCAAATAAAGTCGATCCCCAGTTTTTAAGCTTTTGTTTCGAGCTAAACGGCGCGTTCACTGGAATTTCTTGCTTTTCTAAAAGAGCTAAAAATTGATGCTCTTCGCGGATCGTTTCTGGCTCCCATCGTCCGGGACGGTAAAACTTGGCCACAAAGCTCAAATTATTTTCGAAGGGAATTTCTAGAACGCGATTTTCAACGCTGTTCAGGGCCCAATAAGTCCCTAGCGAACGCAGTCCAATCGCGGCTTCTGCGGAATTTAGAATCAGCTCTGGTGTCAATCCATCAAAGGGTCTTTGGGAGTGACGCGCTAAATCAGCTTTTTTCAAAGGACCTTTCTGCTAACAAAGTTCAATGATCGCTTGAAGTGGTAAAACTGTCGAGTATCTTGGGCTCGAAAGGAATTTATGCAAGTTTGGGGAATCACCGCGCTCATGGGATGTGGCCGAAAAACCGCCACTGAATATTTATCGTCCTTGGGATATCCAGTTTTGGACATTGAAGATTTGTCTCGAAAACTGATCGACCGAAACACCGAACAGGGCCGAGAAGGCTTTGAAAAAATTTATAAACTTTTAGGTAACAGTGTTTTAAATTCGCTGGGCGATTTGGATCGCACAAAATTGATCAAACGCTTGATCACCAACCCTAACGACAAATTGGAAATTGAAAAAGCCATTGATCCTTTGGTTTTGAAAACTGTCGAAAAATATCGAATCGAGTGGATGCAAAAAGGCATAAAGTTAGCCTTTGTTCACGGCAACCGATTGATTGAAGCCGGATTTCCCAAAGCGGTGCGTGGAATGATTCGAGTCAGCGCGGCCTATGACCAGCGCGTGAAACGAGTCATCAAGCGTGACACCATGGGAAAAGAGGAGGTCGAGTTGATGTTTCGTATGCAAGATCAGCAAACCTTCATTGAACGCAACACTCAGGTAAATTGGAAAAATGAAGGCGCCGTGAGCGCTTTGAAAAAACAAATCGATGCTTGGATCGAAAGCACGTTAAAAGCCACTTAAGGTTTGTTCGCAACTTATTCGCTAATGGCGATGACCGTGTCGTCGCGATCCATAACAACTACTTTTGCTTCGCGAATGTCAGAAGGGCTATTCTCAGTTCTCATTTTATTTGAACTAGGGGGGGGTGAATTTGGGCCCGTCGAAACGGATCGAAAGCTATTGCGCACATTAATGGCAATCCATCCAAGGAACGCCGAAGCCAGACCAATCAGCACGAAACCACTAATGAGTGGGATCAGCAAAATCAAAGCAAGCAAAATCAGCACTCCAAAAAAAGGGCTCATTCGACGATTTGAATAATAAAATTTCATAAAGGAGTGCTCACTTCTAAAAAAATAGCATCCTTCGAGGCTCTTAACAAAACATTTGCAGTTTAACCAAGAATTCACCCAATAGTATTCAAAGCTTAGGTACTGTTAAACGATGTTTGAAAAGTTTGAAGGCTCGGGACCCTTGGACCAAGATCTGTTTCAAGATTGGTCCGACAACATGATTCACGAGGCCGATACGGCCGGTCGTTTGATCAAGCGAATGCGTGATCAAATTGAAAAAATTGGTTTGGCCCAGATTCTGCCGCAATCAATGATCAAGCTTAGCCCTTCGGAAATAACGTTGCTGTCGGGCGAACCCGAAGTTTAGCCCGAATTTATTTCGCTAAAATTTCTTCAAGGGTGGGGTGTTTGCCAACAGTGCTGCGAAAGCTCTGACGATTTTTAGATCTCATCTCAACGCGCTTACGAGCCTCATCAAACAATTTCTGTTGAATCTTATTTTCAATTTTTAATCCTGGAACTCGAGTGGGTTTGCCTTTGGGATCGAGCGCCACGAAAGTGAGAAAGGCTTGAGTTGTTTGAACTTTTGTTCCATCAAATGGATTTTCCGCCCAAACTCCGACAGAAATTTCCATCGAGCTATTGCCGACGTAGGTCACGATGCCCTCTAAGATCACGTGATTGGACACCCGCACCGGGGCTAGAAACGCAATCTGGTCGATCGATGCGGTCACAACCGGCAAGGCCGCGTGACGTTGCGCTACCATGGCACCAACCTTATCGATCCAGGCCATCACATTGCCGCCGAAAAGTCCGCCCATCGAGTTGATTTGATCGGGCATCACTAATTTTCGTGAAATCACAAAAGAATCGCGCGGAGACTTAACAATCGCTCCGGGCTTAGGCGGTTTCTTCACAGATAACCTCGTTTTGGATCGTTCGGATGTCTTTGCCGGCTGAAACTTTTGCAGATTTGACCAGCGTGCTAGCGACTTGCCACGCCCAGACGGGTTTAGAGGATCGTAGAGGTCCAACAAAGGCGAAGAGCAAGGGTTTCAGCACGGCTTTTAGCAGAGCCTCTCCAGGTCGAGATTCTTCGCGATGACCGAGCAAAAGAGAGGGGCGTAAAATCACCAGCTCAGCAAGCTTGCCTTGCTTCACTAATTCTTTGGCGAATTCTTCAAGCTGGCCTTTGATCTTTCCGTAAAAAATCATGGAAGTTGGATTGGCTCCGGCCGAGCTGACCATGAAAAGTCGTTTCACGCCTTTGCGCAGACAAACGTTGATGATTTTTTCCGATTGATCCAACTCAACGCGAACAAATGCAGTTTTTGATCCGGCATTTTTCAAGGTTGTTCCGTAGCAAAAATATAGATCTTCAGCATCGGAAAGCAATTCGGCATTTAATTCGAATTCATCGAACGAAAACGACGGATTGCTTAGTTTTGGATTTTCTATCGTCATAGGCCGACGAGTGGGCGCGCAGATTTTCTCAACGCTCGGATCTTTTAAAAGACGTTCCAAAACTTGGGAACCCACCAATCCGGTGGCTCCAATGATGATGATTGATTTTCCGTTCACTTGTGTCATTCCGATTACCATCCCAGCATATATGCAAAAATCAAAGGCGCTACGATGGTGGCGTCGGACTCGATGACGTATTTGGGAGTGGTTTTTGAGAGTTTGCCCCAGCTAATTTTTTCGTTAGGCACCGCGCCCGAATATGAGCCGTAGCTAGTGGTTGAATCGCTGATCTGGCAGAAATAACTCCAAAGCGGAGTGGGAACTTCTAAGTCGTCGTTGATTAAAGGAACCACGCAAATCGGAAAATCGCCGGCAATGCCGCCGCCGATTTGGAAAAATCCAATGGGGTTTTTTGCTGAAGTTTCGCGGTACCAGCGAATGAGTTCAATCATGTAATCAATTCCAGGCTTCACAACCTTGGTTGATTTAACTTCGCCTTTAATGACACGTGCTGCGAAAAAATTAGCAGTGGTGGAATCTTCCCAACCCGGAACAAACATCGGAATGTTTTTCTCAGCAGCGGCTAAGAGCCAGCTGTTTTTGGGATCGATTTGATATTCATTTTTCAACAATCCGCGGCGCAAAACATCGTACAAAAATTCGTGAGGAAATCGCGACTCGTTTTTCTTTTCGGCTTCTTGCCAGACTTGGATCAAAGGCTTTTCAACCTTGCGCATAGCTTCGTGTTCGGGAATGCAAGTGTCGGTCACGCGATTAAGGTCACGTTCTTTCAAGGCTTGTTCATCGTCGGGCGATAATTCGCGGTAATGGGGAAGTCGCACATAGTGTTCGTGCGCGACCAAATTAAAAACGTCTTCTTCTAAATTAGCCCCAGTGCAGGAAATGGCGTGAACCTTGTCTTGTCGAATCATCTCGGCCAAGCTCAGTCCCAATTCCGCAGTGCTCATCGCGCCAGCCAGTGTGACAAACATTTTTCCGTTTCCGTCTAAATGTTTTTCCCAGCCAATCGCGGCGTCTTTGACAGAAGCGGCGTTGAAGTGGCGATAGTGATGAAGCATGAACTCGCTAATAGGACCTTTTTTGCTGACTGATTTCATTTGGAATCAAATAGCCAATTAAAACTTTGAACTCAAGAACTTAGGAAAAGAATCGAGCCCAGGATTCGCGATTAAAAACTTTCCAAGCGCCAAAGGTCATTCAAGGGCTCGCGCGCTCGAATGGTTTTCAGTGAAGAATCTGATTTCAGTAGGATCTGAGCAGTGCGCGGCCGCGAATTATAGGAACTCTCCATGGAAACGCCGTAGGCCCCCGCGTCACAAATCACCACGGGATCGCCTTTTTCCATTTTAGGAAAATTTCGGTCTTCGGCAAAAACGTCGGTGCTCTCGCAAATTGGACCCACCACTGTATAGGTTTCACTCAGCGAAGGATCGTGTGTTTTGAGAGCGGTGATATCGTGGTGGGCTTGATAGAGCGCGGGTCGAATCAATTCGCCCATTCCACAATCCAAAATCAGAAATTTTTTCGAAGCTTGAGTTTTCACGTGCAGCACTTTTGAAACCAAAACTCCCGCAGGCGCGACCACAAATCGGCCGGGCTCAATTAATATTTTGCTCTGACTCAGATCCATTCCGCTAAACGCGCTTTTGATCATTTTTGCAAAATGCTTTTCGCTAATCACGTTTTCGTTGGAGTAGGCCACGCCCAATCCGCCGCCAATGTCGAGGTAGCGAATTTTGAAACCTTTTTCGATCAAGTCCTTAGTGACTCCCGCAAAGATTTGCAGGGCTTTCTCAATGGGAGCGGTTTCGGTTAGTTGAGACCCGATGTGCATATCCAAACCAACCCAATTGAGTGAGGCTTCGTTTTGATACTTGAAATAGAGATGCAAGGCTCGATTGAGCGAGACGCCAAACTTGGTGTCGTGGGTGCCGGTCGTGATGTATTCGTGGGTTAAAGCGTCGACATTGGGATTGATTCTGAGAGCTACCGGAGCCTTTTTGCCCAAGTGTTTAGCCACTTCAATCACGTCCATCAGTTCGCTTTCAGATTCCACGTTGATCATTCGGATTTGATGCTGGATCGCGAATTCAATTTCGGCTTTCGATTTGCCGCTGCCTGAAAAAACAATTTGATCGGCTTTTGCGCCGACTTGTAGGCATCGTAGTGCTTCACCTAACGAGACCACGTCAAAGCCGTGGCCCGCATCATTGACCAAGTTTAAAATTCCCAGCAATGGATTGGCCTTAACGCTGTAATGGAGCGCGCAGGGCAATCCGACTTCTTCGAATGCGCTTTGAAGTCTTTGCAATCGGCGCAAGATTTCAGCTTCTGAATATAAATAAAAAGGCGTGGCTTCATTTTTTAGAATTTGCCCAAGCTCAACACCTTCGAAGCACAATTTTCCGGATTGGAATTTAAGGATTTCCAAGTTCAAATCCTTTGTGCAAACTTTGAATGGTTTTTTCGACCAATTCGCTGGGCACCACGCAAGTTAAGCTAATTTCCGATGAACTGGTGCAAAATACGGGTATCGACTGCTCGGCCAAAATTCTAAAAACGCGGGCAGCCACTCCTGAATGAGTGCGCATCCCGGTTCCGACCAGTGCCACTTTCGAAAGGCCGCTACGCACGGTGTATTCTTGGCCAAATTTTTTCAAGAGCGTTTCGACGTTGACGATGTCTTCTTTGGGACAGGAAAAACTCAAATCAAAAAACCCTTGAGCGTCGGGAGCTGAGTTTGAAATGATGTCGATGATCACTCCTTTGTCGGAAAGTGGGCCAAAAAGTCGGGCGTAATCTTGAACCGCGTTTTTAGCTTTGTGGACGGTCACTAAAATCATGTTGTGGTCGTGGCTCAAGGCGGTCACGACTGGAGATTCCAGCCCTTTGTCTTCTGAATCCATTTGTTTAATCACAGTGCACTCTCCTCGATTGAAGGTATTGATGACTCGAATGGGAATTCTATATTTTGCGCCGAGCTCGACGCAACGCGGATGCAAAACTTTAGCGCCAAGGCTGGCAAGTTCCATGCACTCTTCGAAAGACAAAATGGGAATGCGGCGGGCTTCTGGGCAAATTCGCGGATCCGCGGTGTAGACCCCCGAGACGTCCGTGTAGATATCGCAAACATCGGCCCCTAGAGCCGCGGCCAACGCCACCGCGCTGGTGTCACTGCCCCCTCGACCGAGTGTGGTGATCTCACCGGCAGCATCGACGCCTTGGAATCCGGCAATTATGGGAATTGATCCATCGGCCCACAAATTTTGGATGTGCTGGGTTTCGATGTTTTGGATTTTTGCTTTGGAATGTTTTTGATCGGTGACAAAACCCGCTTGAAAACCCAGTAAGGGTGTTGATTTCTTGCCACGTTTTCTTAGGGCCGCGCTGAGCAAGGCCACAGAAGCTTGCTCTCCGCTGGCGACCAGTAAATCATATTCGCGAGTTTCAATGCTGACCCCTAAACTTCGATAGAGCGCGACCAATCGATCGGTTTCGCCAGCCATGGCTGAAACGACAACCGCTAATTGTTTTTCAGTTTGAGAAATCTCATCGATGATCGCGGCCACATTTTGAATTCGATCGATGCTACCAACCGAAGTTCCGCCGAATTTAAGAACCTGCATACTTAATTTCTAAAACCTCAGCTCTTAAACCGCAAGACTTCCTTTATTGGCGGCTCCAAAGAACTCATTTTTAGCCCACGATTCTGCCTGATTGTGACTTGCGGTTGGGAATTTAGCGCCTTAATCTGAAAGCATGGCTCTTTGTTTTTGGCGACACTCTCATCCGGACTATGGAAGCGATCCTTTGGATCCGGTCCTCTCGGAACATGGAGTGAAGGAATCTATTCGCGCGGCCACTGAAATCAAAAGTCGAATGGAGAATCCAAAGGCTAATTTTAGTCTTCGGATCATTTCTAGTCCCTTGAAGCGGTGTCTGGAAACGGCCGCGGAATTGGCATCGCTTGAGTCCAAAAAAATCCTGACGCGTACGGAACTTCGACTCAAAGACAGCTGGGAATCGAGTGCTGATTTTAAAGAGCGCTTGGATCTTATTTTGTTGGAGCTTAAGTCAGTTAAGGAATCCGAGTTAGTGGTGCTTTGTTCACATTCAGACGTCTTAGAGTATTTCTTGAACATTTTTGGTGGGCCCCGGCTCGAAATTAAAAAAGGTAATTTTTTTTGGGTAGTCGACGGTCGGGTTAAAGAAGTGAATCCGCTTTAGTCTTTTTAGGTACTTTTTCGACGTTCCATTCAGGATAAAAATAACTGTCCCTTAAAAACTGGATCAAATCTTTAGATTCAGCCCCCTCATTTTCAAGCCATCCAATAAAGCTATCTTGCTTAAGAAATAAAGGGCTCCGATCGTGGCCAGTTTCAAGTATCTGCTTAGAAGGTGGCATGGTGATCACCGAAAAAGTACCTGCAGTCGTGTAAATTCCTGCAGCAAAAAGCAGTTCTTCGTTTTTGGGTAAAAACTTTGCCAGCCAATTTTCTTTTTCGTTGCTCCAAATGTATTCAAAAAATCCACTCATGGGTACCAGACAATGATGTTTTGAAAATTCCTTTTTAAAGGATGGCTTTTCATGAATCGTCTCGACCCGAGCATTGTGAAAACGCATTTTTTTTTCTTTGTCCCAGCTCGGCACCAATCCGAATTCCATGCATTCAAGTTGGATTTGGTCGTCGCTTTTGCGCAGAATCGGGGCTCGGTATTTTGGGAATAGATGCCAATTGGAATTAGCCAATTCTTTGGGACTCAAAAGAATTTTTAAATCAGCAATGGCTTGCATGAGCTTTTCGGGATCAAGATGGAGTTGATATTGAGCGCACATAATTGTCGACCGATACCCTAAGGATTATCGTTGGGCGTGCCGTCGGGTAGCAAGTATTGCTCAAAGGCCTTGGTGTCGATCGAGCGGTTACCGTTAAATTTGATCGTTTCCAAAATCCGCCCGCTTGAGGTGAATTTAAACCCGTCACGAGAAAGACGGATTTTATCTACATCGTATCCGCCAAGGGCCGAAATCGTGTAGTCCTGCACCGGTGCGGTCACGTCGCGAATCAAACGAAAGAAATCGCTGATCAAGGGCACATCTTGGGTAATGTTATTGATCGAGTCTGCAGCGCCGCTCAATGGGCGCCAGCGCACTCGAATGGGGCCGGGCTCTACCCACTTTTTGCTGGGTCGTAAGAAAGCGGATTTGATTTTAAAGAACGAGATGTCAATGAAGGGATTTGGATTGCTCAGACGAGTGTCACCACAGACTAAAATCCATGAGCTACTAGGAATTTTTAAGACGATGCCAAAAGCTTTGGGCCCTAAATAGATTTCATCTTTTTCAATTTGAACTAAAAAGTTCGAGAAATATTCTTTGTGGGGATCTGAGTCGAGTCTGCCCAGTGCCATGATGTCGCCACCCAGGGGATGATCGATGATCGAGGGAATCGTGGTTTTGTCGTTGTTAAAGGAGCTAAGAATGGAAGTCATCCAAGTAGCAATGGCCTTGGTGTCTTGGGGACAGCTCAAGCCTTCTGGCGAAACAATGTTTTCCAATTTTTCAGGCTTGATTTGAATTTTGAAATACCATTTTTTATCGTTGGGATCGTATTGAATGCTTCCACTACAGGGAATTTCTGACCAGGCTCCCGCAACTTTGGTGCGTTTGGAAGCGATCTGACAATCGACGCTCAGGTCGATGTATTGGCTCAGCACATTTTGGGTGGGATCAATCCCCTTAGCACTCCATTTTAGTGATTTGAGCGAAAGCAATAATTCGCCCATCCGTTCGTTTTTAACAATAACTGGCAAACGGGAAGCTTGGTCTTTGTGAAAGAAATCGAGGCTGGCGTTCACCACTCCATTAGTTTTAAGATCGCCTTTGAAACTGACGGTCAATCCTGATTCTCCAATGCGAATGGTGGGAATCAGCGATTTTTCAATTTCATTCATTTTGCGATCTTGGTCGGCGATTTCAATGAGCACGGATTCGGATAACTCAAATTTTGCGCTCAAACGTTTGATCACTTCATCATCGTCTATGGTTTTTCCGTCATTGAAATTGGCAAATTCAACGCCGAATTTAAGACGACCTAAGCTTCGCAAAAGGGATAAGAGCGGAGGCGGAACTTCTGATTTGAATTCTTGAGCTGTTATTTCAGAATTGGCTCTAGAAATGCTTGGCTTTGAAGAATTAGTCTGAGGCTTGGTTCCCGCGAAAGTTTCCGAGCCTATGCCTATTGAAAGCACGAACGCGATCAGACTCAGCATCAACGGCTGTTGTAGGGAATAGCGGCTGGTCCTTTCGTGTTTTTTCATAGTTTCCAAGCTCTCACTACCATGCAAAAGATGTGCCTACCACGGGGCTATTTCTGCCCCTTTTGGACTTTAATAGTGTTCAAGCTCTAAACACAGTCGTGACGTTTTTTGGCAAATTTGGCTCATATAAGACCCCGGATAGTGCGCCGCGCGCAGAATCTTCAAGTGTTGGATTTGACGAGGCTTCTCGAGGAACGGATTATCTCGCGCGAATGATGACTCAAATTAATTGGAAAAACAGGCTGCTGATTTTGATTTTCGCGATCCTTACTCAAATGGAATTTTCAAAACTAGCTTTTTCACAAGATTTCTTCCACGCCAAACAACAAAGTTGTGATACCGCATCACTCGATAATAATATTTTTTGGTCCGGAATTTATCACGATTCTTTTTTGGAAAGTTTTCGAAAACCCTTCGGGGCCCAGCCTCTGGGGTCAGGCGAAATCACATTGCGATTGCAAACGTGCGCCGGGGATTTGTCGAGCGTTCGGGTGGTTCTTTGGGATGCTGTTCAACGTGAACGAATCTTTTTGCCAATGAAAAGTGTGGGTCGTCAAAACGATTCCAAACTTGGCAAACTCGAACTTTGGGAAGCCAAGCTTCGGATCCCAAATGTTTCCAACATCCTTTATTATTTTTTCGAAATGCGCGATGGAGTCGACACTGATTATTACGTGGATGACAACATTCGTGATTTCCCAGGCGGAATGGGCAAAGTTGTCGAAGAATGGGACGATCAAAATTCTTTTCAGATCACGGTTTACGATCGAAACTTCACAACTCCCCGTTCGATTCAGGGAAAAGTTGCCTATCAAATTTTTCCGGATCGCTTTCGAAATGGAAATCTGGAAAACGACATTTCTGAAAAAAATCAACGTTGGGTCTATGGCAAACAAGCCCGCAAGATTCCGTGGAACGAACGTCTTTGCGATCCTTATTCAGCAGAATGTCCCAGCGAAAAGTATAATCTTTTTTACGGCGGCGACTTAGAAGGTCTGCGCCAAAAAATAAATTATCTGGCGGAAATGGGAATCGAGATTGTTTATCTCAATCCGATTTTTTCTTCGCCAACCAACCATCGTTATGACTCGAGCGACCCCCATAAAATCGATCCGCTTTTGGGAGATTTAGCAGATTTTGATCGAGTGATTTCTGAAGCAAAGCTTATGGGTATCCAAATTATTTTGGACGGAGTTTTTAACCACGTTTCATCGGACAGCCCGTACTTTGATTTATGGGGAAGGTGGAATGCAAGTGGTGTGCTGACCAGCCCGAATGGTCCCGGAGTCAACGATGGATCGGGCGCTTGTGAATCGATTCGCTCGCGCTATCGTCAGTGGTTTCACATTCCCGACATTGGAAATCCCGCCTGGAATCGAAACACCAATCAACCTTTCTTGTGCCCAAATCCGGCAATCGCGGGGTCCAATGAGTTGGCTCAGCCCTATGAAGCTTGGTTTGGACTCTTCAATGTTCCAAAATTAAATTCGAAAAATTCAGAAGTCCAAGATTGGATCTTGGGGCGTCACAATCAATCCATCATGGGCTATTGGCTGAACCGTGGCATTGGTGGTTGGCGGCTTGATGTGGGCGGAGATATGGATCCAGGTCGGAGTCGCGAGCCTTGGAATTTTTTCTGGGACACTTTTCGCGATCATCAGAAATCGATGAATCCGGAATCTTGGATCGTCGGCGAAGAGTGGGGAAACCCCAGTCCCTGGCTCCTGGGTTCGGAGTGGGACTCAGCCATGAATTATAGTTTGCGAAGCGCGCTGATGCGCTGGGCATTTGATCGATGTTCGGGCGATGGCTGCGAAGGGCGAAATTTTTTCCGTGACAATGATTCCAATGATGGCAGTCCCTTAGGTCCCATTTATCGATTCTCAGAAAGTAATTTTGCGCGAGCCATTACTGGAATTCAAGAATGGCTGCCGGCTCCTGCACTGCACACCATGATGAACACCTTGGGAACTCACGACACCAATCGGATTTCTTTTTTGCTGCAGAAAATATCTAACGATGATTCTTCTTTGGCTCGCAAAAAATTGAAATTTCTTTATGGGTTTTTGTACGCTTATCCCGGAGTGCCCACTCTTTATTACGGCGACGAAGCCGGCATCGAGGCTCCCGGAAAATTCATCGATGGCAATTGGATCGACGATCCCTATAACCGCGCGGCTTTCCCATGGCCCGATGAAGGTTTGAACTTCGATATTGATTTGCATAGCTTGGTTTCAAAACTTGGAAATTTGCGTCGATCTTCGCCAGTTTTGCAAAGCGGAGACTTTCGCTTCGTCAAAATTGACGACGAAAAACGAGTCGTGTCCTTCGCGCGCAATCGATACGAACAATTTCGACCAGGCCAAGTCATCGTCGTAATGAATCGAGGCGAGCAAACTTTGAATGATTATCAAATTGAGCTCGGCGAGTTTCAAGTTGCAGCCAGCACACTTTCCGGAAGCGTCCAATGGCGCGACCTGATCAGCGGCCGGATTTTTCCTCAGCTTGGTTCAAAAATTCAAATCAACGGGCTGGAGGGCCTGGGCTTCGTTTATTTGCAAGCTGAATAGCAATTTTACCAGCTAAAAGTGCCGACTTAATCGAATCTTAACCCAGCGCCATTCTTCAATGACTTAGAATATAGCTATGGCGTATTCCATTCGGTCGGGGCTGGCCTTTGCATTGGCCCTGATTTTGATCTCGTGCAATCCCCAAGAACAATTGGGCGTTGGCGTGGATGATGAAACCGACATTCCCGGAGACGGAACCCCCACTTTTAGTGGACTCACTTTTTCCGATGGAAAACTTTTAGTTTCCAAAGCGATCAGCCGCGATTTATTCGGAGGACTGGGCCCAGGTTATTGTTTCGATAACAGCGACAGCCGTTACGGATGTGAAACTTTGGACGACCCCAGCAACACAAAACCGGTTTTCATCCGTTCTCTCAAATTCAGTCTGATGATAAAAAGTGAAATGTTCGGGATCTCCAAAACCGAAGACCTGGCGGTGACTTTCCCGGGAGCTACTGTAATTTCTGCAATTCCCTCTCTCAATCCCGACACCGGCGACTTCGTTTACACCCGACGCGAACGTTGGCGATATAATCCTGGGGCTCTTCCGGCGGACCCGTCCGATGACACCTGGACTAAAATTGTTTCTTCAAGCGACACTTCTTGTGTTCCTGGAACTAACGGTGCCGTTGGTTTTAATGATCGCGCGGGATACGCTTTGAACGGCCTTCATGTTTTCGAAGAAGGCATCGATTACTCGACCAGCATGGCCGGACTTTATTCCGCAAAATTCGAAGGTAAATACATTCAGCTGTCTGAGAACGATGACGGCGAATTAGAGTCTTCGGCTGAAACTAGTTTTGATGTGATCGGATTGAAGTCGACATCGGCACTTTTCGGCGCGACTTTGCAGGAATCACCGGAATTCAAAGCCAACCCCAGTGGCGCAAGTGAAGCCGGCCATCTTCCTCGTGTAATCACCGGCTTTTGCATCCGATCAGCAAAGACCGCGCCGGCTACGCCCGGAATTCGGACAAACCCCTTGATAAGAGTGGGACTTTTCGGCCTTCGTGGGGTATTTTACAAGGCTCGATTTCGTTAAATTCAATAAAATCAACAATTTGATTATTTGAATCAGCTTGTCAATTTCACCTGTCTTAGTTAAAGAAGGTTCGGGCCTCGGTTTCGGGGCCTATTGGTTTTTTATTGGCCAAAACATTTTTTGCGACAGGAAAAAGATAATTTGAAACGACTCACAGTTAACAAAAGCACGACCGAACAAGATCTCCTTGAGAAACTTGAACCTGTGCTTTTGGAGTTGGGTTACGAATGTCGCGATGTTGAAGTTATGACCGGTGGATCGGTTTGTGTTCGTGTCACTTTGGACATGGCAAAAGGCCCCAACGGAAAAAGACCAACGATCAGCATCGAGGACTGCACCAAAGTTCATCGAGTGATCAGTCCCATGTTCGATGTTTGGGATCCGTTTCCAGGCGCTTACTCGCTGGAAATGTCGAGCCCTGGCGAACATCCGCCGCTTCGTTTGATGGAGCATTTCCAAGAAGCACTGGGCGGAAAAATTCGCTTCCAAACCACCGAAGCGATCGAGGTTCCGGCTCCGGCCAAGCCTCGAAAAAAGTGGGAAGGAATTTTGGAAACGGTTTCTGAAGCTGATGAAAGCATTGGCTTGAAAGACCTTCAGGGTCTTTATCAGATACCTCTGGCAATGATTCGAGACGCAACCTGGCTACAAGAGTGGACAGTTCAAGATACCAAGAATCAGGAGAAATAATATGATTAGTGAACTCGGAAAAGTACTGGAACAAGTTGGAAAAGATAAAGGGATTGATCGTTCAATCCTCATTTCGGCGATTGAAGAAGCGCTGGTCACGGTAGCCCGCAAAAAATACGGCATGACTCGTGACATTGAAGCACGATTCAACGTTGATTCCGGCGAAGTGGATTTGTACCAATTCATGACCGTGGTCGACACGGTTGCTGATAAAAACAAAGAAGTTTCCCACGCCGAAGCCAAAACTTACGACGCTGAAGTTCAAGTTGGTGACAGCATCGGGATTAAACTCGACACCACATTGATTTCTCGAATTGCCGCACAAACTGCCAAACAAGTGATCGTGCAAAAGCTGCGCGACGCGGAACGCGAAATCATTTTCAACGAATTCCAACACCGCAAAGGTGAAATCATTACCGGTTTGATTCGCCGAGTGGATCGTGGCGCGGTGATTGTCGACTTAGGCAAAACCGAAGCTTATATGCCCAGCACCGAGCAGATTCCGGGCGAAAATTACATTCCCGGCGATCGCATCCAAGCTTATTTGCTGGACGTTCAATTAAGTCCCAAAGGTCCGCGAATCATTTTATCGCGCGCTTGCCCTGAATATTTGATCGCTTTGTTCTCGAACGAAGTTCCCGAAATTCGCGAAGGCTTAGTGGTCATTAAAGGCGCGGCCCGTGATCCCGGCGTTCGCGCTAAAATCGCGGTCTTTTCACGAGATCCCGACGTCGAGCCAGTTGGCGCATGTGTCGGTGTTCGCGGAAGCCGAGTTAAAAACATCGTTCAAGAATTGCGCGGCGAGCGCATCGATATTGTGCCGTGGGATGAAGACATCACTCGTTTCGTTTGTAACGCTTTGGCTCCGGCTGAAGTTCAAAAAGTTGTCATCGACGACGAAGACAAATGCATTGAAGTGGTTGTTCCCGACAGTCACTTGTCGATCGGCATTGGCAAACGTGGACAAAACGTTCGTTTGGCTAGCCAACTAACTGGCTGGAGACTCGACATCATGTCGGAATCTCAAATGACCCGAAAAATGATCGACGCCAAAGAGCAACTTCAATTGATTGTTGGTTTGACCGACACTCAAGCGCTTTCCCTTTATCAATCGGGTTTCAACTCGGTTGGCGAAGTGGCTGCTATGGACTTCTCTTTCTTGACGGAAATCCCAGGATTCGACGATGAGTCGGCTCGCAATGTGGTGAAAAAAGCTCAAGACGCAATGGCTGACGGTAGCGTTACTAAATATTTAGAAGCCAAAGCGGTTCGCGAAGCTGAAGCGAAAGCTGCAGCAGCAGCCGAGCGAGCAGCGGCAGCTGAAGGCAGCACCACTGGCGGCGCATCCATTAGCGGCATTGAAGCAAAATTACGCGCAGAAATTGCGGCTCACGAGAAGTCGAAGGATGGTTCCAGCAATTAATGTTGGGAACCATACTGTAGAAAAGAAAAAGGATTAGTGAGCAGATGTCGGAAAAGTTAAAAGTATTCGAATTAGCAAAAGAATTCGATATCAAGGCCCTAGAGTTGATTGAAAAAGTTAGACCGCTAAATATTTTGATCAAAAACCACATGGCGACTCTCGAGCCTGAAGAGGTTCAAAAAATCCGAGCCTTTTTTACGCAGTCGAGTGCTCCTGTTGAGGAAGAAAAACCCAAGCGAGTGGTTCGCAAAAAAACCGCTGATAAGGTTGAAGCCACCGCTGTTAAAAAAGTTATCACCCGTACTCGCCGATCTGAAAGTGAAGAAGCTTTAGCTGAACTTCCTCCTTCGGAAGATTTAAAAGCGACTGAAGCGACTACAGAGCCCGCGACTGTTTCGGCAGACCCAGAAGTTGAAACTCCTGTGTTGGCTACTGCTAGTCCTGATGTTTCTAAGCTTGATCCGACAAAAGCAACAACTGCCGGCGCGGAAGAAGTCGAAGACGCCAACTTAGAAAAAGACAAAGTTCAGGCCCAAGTCGGGCACGAGTTTACTGAAGAGACATTTCTTTCGCGACGCGAGCCCGAAGAAGACGAAGAAGTGGTGGTTCCTGAGCCTGTGGCCGCTGCGGCTGCCACTACTGAACCTGCAAAAGTTGCTCCAGTGAAGCCTCGCTACTCGATGTTGCGAGTGGTGAACATGGAAACTCTGCGACGTGACAAGCCCTTGATCGTTAAGGAAGCAGACCCCAAATCAGTAGCCGATGCTAACAAAACTACAGCCGCTCGCACTCAGTCATTCACACCTGCAGATTTCCAAAAAAATCCCAATTTGCTTCGAGAAATCGAAGAAGAAGCTTCTAATCAGAAAAAGAAAAAAAGCGGATTGGCTCCCAAGAGTGTCAAAGATGACATGAGTCAAATGTTCAAATCAACCGACTTTTTGCGAAGAGAGCGTGTTTACACTCTCAAGAAAAAGAAACTTTTGATTGGACGTGCATCGAACAAAACTCAAATCACTACGCCGCACGCTGATAAGCGTACGGTTGAATTTGACACTGAAATTTCAGTTGCTGATTTGTCGCACCAGTTGAAGGTCAAAGGCAAATTGGTTGCCAAAAAATTGCTGAGTCTGGGTTTAACTTATCCCGATGATGCTGGTGGATTAGAAGAATGGATTTTGGATCTAGAAGCTGCGCAATTGGTTGCCGGTGAATTCGGTTATGAAGTCGAAGACATCACCGCTAACGCTGAAGACATGATTCAAAGCAGCCGATCCAAAGGCGTGGAAAAAAATGACGATGATGCTGGTAAAGAACCACGCGGTCCAGTGATCACCATCATGGGTCACGTCGACCATGGAAAAACTTCTTTGCTTGATTTGATTCGTCGGGCCCGTGTCGCTTCTAAAGAAGCAGGCGGGATCACTCAGCACATCGGTGCTTATATGATCGACGCAAAAACTGCGGTTGAAAATTTGCGAGCTTTCCAAGAATCGCAAGGATCCGATGCTGCTAAATCCGCTGCTAAAAAAGGTAAAAAAGTTGCAGAGCCTCGCGCAGTTGCCAAGGCTTCACCCTCGGTAACTCCGGGTCGTGGATCTTTAACTTTCCTTGATACTCCTGGCCACGCGGCTTTCTCGGCGATTCGTTCGCGCGGCGCTCAGTGCACCGACATCGTGATATTGGTGGTCGCCGCTTCTGAAGGCGTGATGCCTCAGACTCGTGAAGCCATTGATCACGCCAAAGCATCGGGCGTTCCTGTGATTGTTGCCATGAACAAAATGGATTTGCCCGACGCGAATCCCGATCGCATTCGCCAACAACTTTCTGAAGTCGGTTTGATTTCTGAAGAGTGGGGCGGCGATGTGATCTTCGTTCCAGTTTCGGCTCACACCGGATTGGGCGTCGATAAATTGTTAGAAATGATTCAACTCCAAGCTGAAGTTTTGGAATTGAAAGCGCGCCCAACTGGTTTTGCCGATGGTATTATCATCGAGGCCAAACTCGACAAGGGTCGTGGCGCAGTGGCCACTGTCTTGGTTCGCAATGGTCAGCTTAAAGTTGGCGATTACGTAGCCGTTGGAGAAACTTTCGGTCGCGTTCGCGCGCTGATGGATGACTCTGGAAAAAATATTCAACAAGTCGGCCCTTCAACACCGGTTGAGATCATGGGTCTTTCTGGTGTTCCCGAAGCCGGCGACACTTTGAGTGCCGTGTCCGATGAAAAATCAGCGAAGCAATTAGCGGAATTGCGCACTGAAGAGCGTCGCAAGACCGAAGCGGCTCCCAAGTTGAACAGCGTTGAAGAAGTTTACGCGATGATGGCGATGGGTGATTTGAAAGAATTACCAGTCATTATCAAGAGCGATGTGAAGGGTTCTTCGGAAGCCATCGAAGGCGCTCTGGCTAAACTTCCCCAAACCAAAGTTCGATTAAAAGTTTTGAGCGCATCGGTTGGCGGAATTTCAGAAAACGATGTTCTTTTAGCGGCAGCATCAAAAGCAGTCGTCATTGGTTTCAACGTGCGCCCCGATCCGAAAGCTCAAAACTTGGCGGATTCCAAAGGCGTTCCGGTTAAGACCTACACGATCATTTATAATTTGATCGACGACGTTTCGAACGCGATGGTTGGACTTCTAGAACCGACCATTAAAGAGCAAGTCACTGGCCAAGCCCAAGTGCGAAATATTTTCACAGTTTCCAAAGTCGGCACCGTTGCCGGTTGCATGGTCACCAGTGGAAAACTTTCACGCAGTGATATGGTTCGAATCATTCGTGACAATCGAATCATTTACACCAGTAAACTGTCGGGTTTGAAGCGATTCAAAGACGATGCTCGTGAAGTGGCTTCTGGTTTCGAGTGTGGTGTGACCGTCGAAAACTATAATGATTTGAAACCAAACGATGTTATCGAAACTTTTGTTCAAGAAAAAATTCTTCCAACTTTGGAAGGTGCCTCTAAAGGAAATCAACCCTCGGCTTAGGCTTAGGGACTTTTGATATGGCATTAGCGCTTTTGTGGAAAGAAAAGGGTGTTCGCTCGCAGGAAGCCCTTGGAAATTTGCTGCAAGACCCGGCTTATGCCCCTCGAAAAGGTCGACGTGGCATCGGCCATGCGGGAACTTTGGATCCTTTTGCTGAAGGCTGGCTATTGGTTGGCGTCGATGAAGGCACAAAATTCTTAAGCGTTTTTCAAGGATTCGAAAAGGAATACCAAGCAGAAATGCTGATCGGTGTGACTTCTAAAAGCTTAGACACCGATGAGGACATGGAATTTGCAGGCGATCCTAATTTTGAAAAATTTCTTGGCCCCCGTGAAAACTGGGACAAAAAACTAAGCCAATTTTTGGAATCAAAAATTGGAACCTTCGATCAAATTCCCCCACAATTCAGTGCTATCCGAGTCGGCGGCAGCAAACGTGCTTACGACTATGCCCGAAAAGGCGAGACCGTTGAGTTAAAAGCTCGCCCGGCCACTATTTTAGAAGCCCAACACCTGAGCGTTGAGGTCGATAGCTCGACCTATGCCCAACCGGTCGTTAAGTGGACTTTCACTGTTAAAGTCAGCAGTGGAACTTACATTCGATCGCTGGCCCGTGATTGGGGTCAAGAGCTTCTGGGCAGCCCCGGAATGTTGTCTGGGTTGATTCGCACTGAAATCGCCGGCCTCGGAAAAAGTCACAAGCGCAGTGGGGTTCATTACTTAAGTGTTGAAGATCTAAGATCTTTTTTTAAACTTTCGCCGATTTCTTTTCTCGAAGTCGATGGACTTCGCAATGGTGGATTATGGCACGCGCGGCCATCTGATCGTGCTGAATTGCTATTATGTCCGGAAACCATGGAAGTGGTGGCCTTCACCCAAACTCCGAATGGCAATCTGGGCCGGGTCTTTTTGAACGACCCTTTGCGAATCTAAGCCTGTATTAAAGAGAACCTTTGGACGGCCATGCTTTAAAAAATCTCAGCAAGTGTCGGTATTTTCAGCCTGAATCTAGTTGATAGTCGCAACGGACTTCGCTACGTTCGGCCCTATTAAATAACGCGTAAATAACAGGAGAAATGAAAAGCAAATGACTATCAAAGCAGAAGAAAAACAAAAGGTTATCTCGACCTATAAAAATCACGATAAAGATTCCGGCTCACCCGAAGTGCAAGTAGCTTTGCTATCCACTCGGATTAGCGGTTTGACCGATCACTTGAAAAAACACGTTAAAGATTTCCACACTCGTCGCGGTTTGTTGATGATGGTTGGACGTCGTCGTCGCTTGCTGGATTATTTGAAATCGCGATCACCCGATCGTTATAACAAATTAATTTCTGGCCTCGGCTTACGAAAATAATTCACTAGTTAGTTTTAAGAACAATAACTGCGGAATTCGGGATGAATCATTCCTGGGTCTTTGGCTATACTGAGTGAATTGTTAGGCGAAAATCCATAAATTGATTTTATTTATTTCCCAATTCTCCGCACATAAGGAGAAATATCATGGCTAAAATTTACGAACCCACAGTGGTCGAAACAACAATCAACGGTCGCGTTATGCGAATCGAATCCGGACGTCTGGCTAAGCAAGCTCACGGATCCGTTCTCATCAGCTTCGGCGAAACTTCAGCGCTTGTTACGGCTGTCAGTGACTACGAAGACTCTGCTCTCGATTTCTTTCCGTTGACGATCGAATTTCAAGAAAAATTCTATTCGGCTGGAAGAATCCCTGGTGGATTTTTCAAACGCGAAGCGAAGCCAAGCGAATGGGCAACTTTGAATGCGCGGCTTACTGACCGCCCACTTCGTCCGTTGTTTCCAAAAGAATACCGATGCCCAACCCAAGTTGTTATCACAATGCTTTCGTACGACGGCGAAAATGAGCCCGAATGCATCGCCGGCGTAGGCGCTTCTGCTGCGTTGTTGATTTCAGATATCCCCTATGAAACACCAATCGCAACGGTTCGAGTTGGTAAAATCGATGGGAAGTACGTCATCAATCCTAAGAAATTAGATTTGTTAAATTCGGATCTCTCCGTTTTGGTGGCTGGAAGTCGTGATGCGATCATGATGGTCGAAGGCGAAGCCGACGCAGTTACAGAAGAAGATTTTTTAGAAGCTGTTTTCTTTGGTTTCACTGAGCTTCAAAAAATTCTTGATATCCAAGAAACCCTGAAAGCAAAAATCGGAAAAACTAAGCGGGCTTGGGCTCCGAAAGTTGCTGAGAAAATTCCTGGTCTTGAAGAAATCGTTTTGGAACGTGCGCGTCCTTTGATCGTTGAAGCTTATAAGAACCGTCAAAAGGCAGCTCGCTACACAGCGATTGATAAAGCCTACGAAACTGTGACGGCCGCTGTTGCTGAAAAAATTACGTTGACGGACAAACAAGCAGATACTGCTAAGAAAACTACTGAAAAGCTTTTTGAAAAAGTGAAGAAAGAATACGCTCGAGAATTGACGCTGACTTCTGGCAAGCGCATCGATGGTCGTGCTTATGACGAAATTCGTCCGATCCAAGTCGAAGCCGGAGTTCTTCCGCGCGTTCACGGCTCGGCCTTGTTCACTCGTGGTGAAACTCAAGCTTTGGCCGTTGTGACTTTGGGCACTGGCGAAGATGAGCAATTAATCGACAGCGTTCTTGGTAAATACAACAAGCGCTTTTTGCTTCACTACAATTTTCCTCCGTTCAGCGTTGGTGAAACCGGTCGATTGGGTTTCACCAGTCGTCGCGAAGTTGGTCACGCAGTTTTAGCGGAACGTGCCGTGTCTCACATCGTTCCGAGCGAAGCTGCGTTTCCCTATGTGATTCGAGTGGTTTCTGAAGTTTTGGAAAGTAACGGTTCGTCTTCGATGGCCACTGTTTGCGCGTCGAGTATGGCATTGATGGACGCGGGTGTTCCCGTAAGTTGTCCAGTCGCAGGCATTGCGATGGGTCTTATGGTTAAGGACGGCAACGTCGTTGTATTGTCTGATATCTTGGGCGACGAAGACGCTTTGGGCGATATGGACTTTAAGGTCTGTGGAACCTCAGTCGGTGTTACAGCCGTGCAAATGGATATCAAGATCAAGGGTGTGACTAAAGAAGTCATGAAGAAAGCACTTCTTCAAGCGAAAGCTGGCCGCGCACATATCTTGGCGGAAATGGCGACTGCGATTACCGAAAAACGCGCAGAAGTTTCCGTTTACGCTCCGCGCTTCGTGACCATTCAAATCAGCCAAGAACGCATCAAAGATTTGATCGGTCCTGGTGGCAAAAACATCAAGTCGATCGTTGCGGCAACTTCTGTGAAAATCGACATCGATGACAGCGGAAAAGTCAGCATTGCATCGACTGATCCGGCTGCAACTGAAAAAGCGATTCAAATGGTTAAGCAACTTACTGAAGACGCGGAAATTGGCAAAATTTACATGGGCACCGTTCGCCGCATTGCGGACTTCGGAGCTTTCATTGAAATCATGCCGGGAACCGATGGATTGTGCCACATTTCTGAATTGGATCACCAACGTGTAAACGCAGTTCGAGATATTTTGGCTGAAGGCGACCAAGTTCCTGTGAAGGTTTTGGAAATCGATCGCCAAGGTAAAATTCGATTGAGCCGCAAAGCCGCTTTGCCTGCGAGCCAAGCTTAATAATTTGAGGGAGAGAAGCAGCAATGACTCAAGCGACTAAAGCAGTTGAATTGAAATGGTTGAAGCTTAATCCCAGTGCAAAAATGCCGGCGGCCCAAACAAGTGGGGCCGCCTGTTTTGATCTTTGCGCCACAATTGAAGGTGGCGAGATGACGGTTAATCCTGGTGAAGTCACTTTGATTCCCACCGGACTCGCGGTGGAAATTCCCAATGGCTATGAAATGCAGGTTCGAGCGCGCAGCGGTTTGTCTGCTAAGGCCGGATTTGCTTTGGTTAATGGAATTGGAACCATCGATTGTGATTACCGTGGCGAATTGAAAATTATCGGAATCGTTTTGGGCAAAAATCCGCTGACGATTAAAACTGGTGATCGGATCGCGCAAGCTTTGATCTCTCCGGTGCTTCAAGTGACACACACGCTGGCTGAAAAAATTTCTGAGACCGAAAGGGCTGCTGGTGGATTTGGATCCACTGGAGTTTCTACGTGAAGCGGATCTTGGTTGTTGGCGCCGGTCAAATGGGATCGGGCATCGCCCAAGTCGCGGCACAAACCGGATTTCAAGTCACGGTGCTTGATTCCTTTGCGGCTTCTTTAGAAAAATCCAAAACGGGCATCGAAAAAAGTTTAGCTAAATTATTCGAAAAAAAAATAATCAGCGAAAGTCCTTCTGAAATTCTGGCGCGAATCGTTTATTCCGAAAAAATGATTGCTAGCGAATTGCTAGACGTTTCATTGGCGATTGAAGCGGCAACTGAAAATGTCGCGATCAAAGAAAAGATTTTCCGCGAGCTCGATGAGAAATTACCGGCCTCGGCTATCTTGGCTTCGAACACGTCGTCGATCAGCATCACTAAAATAGCAGGTTTTACAAAGCGTCCCTCTCAGGTGACCGGAATGCATTTTATGAATCCAGTTCCGATTATGAAGTTGGTTGAACTCATCGAAGGTCAGCAAACTTCGACTGAAGTTTCCAAAGTTGTTCGCGCGACTGCAGAAAAAATGGGCAAAATTTGCATCGTCTCCAAAGACAAATCGGGGTTTGTGATCAATCGAGTTTTAATGCCGATGATTAACGAAGCTTTTTTTGTATTGGAAGAAGGCACTGCCAGCGCTGAAGACATCGACTTAGGAATGAAGCTTGGTACCAATCAGCCGATGGGGCCGTTGGCTTTGGCCGACTTGATTGGCTTAGACACTTGTCTTTCGATCATCGAAGTCATGTACCAAGATTTCCGCGACGAAAAATACAAGCCCTGTGCTTTGCTGCGAAAATATGTCGAGTCGGGTCGGATGGGTAAAAAATCCGGGCACGGCGTCTATCAGTATTGAGCCGCTTTTAGACACAAGCCAAACTTGATTGTCAGGTCCCGATCCTTGCGGATTTGAGGAGCTCCCCCTAATATCTTAGCTATGACTACCAAAACTATTTGGTCTGATGCATTTCTCAATGACGATCAACGATCAGTGGCTTTGATGGCTCGCGATTTTGCTAACAAAGAAATTCGGCCTCATGCGCGCGAGATCGATGAAAAACATCTTTATCCCAAAGACATCATCGCCAAGCTTTCCGAACTTGGTTTCATGGGCATCATGGTGTCTACCGAATGGGGCGGGGCGGGTTTGGACACCATGTCTTACACCGCAGCACTTGAAGAAATTTCGGTGGCGTGTGCTTCGACTTCCGTCATCATGTCGGTCAACAATAGTTTGGTCTGTCAGCCGCTCGAAAAATTCGGAAGCCAAGATCAAAAAGAACGTTTTCTCAAAGATTTGGCGAGCGGCAAAAAAATTGGTTGTTATTGTTTGTCGGAACCCGGAAGCGGATCAGACGCTGCAGCCATGAAAACGCGCGCAGTAAAAAAAGGCAATAAGTGGATTCTCAATGGTGTGAAAAATTTCATCACCAATGGACGCGAAGCCGAAGTGGCGATTGTTTACGCAATTGTCGATCCTTCAAAGGGGCATAAAGGCATAGGGGCCTTCATCGTTGAGTCCAATCGCAAGGGTTATTCGGTCGGAAAAGTCGAATCGAAATTAGGAATCAACGGATCGAGCACCACTCAAATCATTTTGGAAAACGTTGAAATTCCCGAAGAGAATTTATTGGGTGCCGAGGCCGACGGATTTAAGGTGGCGATGGGAACTTTGGACGGTGGCCGCATTGGCATTGCAACTCAGGCTTTGGGTATTGCTCGAGCGTCGCTCGAAGAGGCTTTGGCGTATTCTTTGGAGCGCCAATCTTTCGGGCGTCCGATCGCGGAATTGGGAGCCATTCAAATTCACTTGGCCGATATGTCGACCAAGACCGATGCCTCGCGAATGTTAATCCGAGAGGCGGCGTCGGCTAAGGATCGTGGAATTCCCTTTTCTCGCCAAGCAGCACAAGCAAAAGTTTTTGCTTCGGAAACTGCGATGGAAGTGGCGACTCGTGGAATTCAGGTCTTGGGTGGTTACGGTTTTACCAAAGACTACGATATGGAAAGACATTTTCGCGACGCTAAAATTACTGAAATTTATGAAGGCACCAGCGAAATTCAACGGATTGTAATCGCAAAAAATTTAACAAAATGACAGCTGAATGATTATGACTAGGGATACTTAGATCTGAGAACTTGAATAACTGCATTTTGATCGATTGTTATTAAATCCAAATTTGCCAAGGCCGAGGTAACTTGGGCTGCTATTCCAGCAGCGTCTCCAACATTTTCAGAAGGACAACCCATCGCGCCAATCGTGAAAAGTGTTTTATAAATTTCAGGAACGAATGTGCCGTTCAGGGCTTGGATCATGTCATACCTGGATCCATTGGCCGCGAGTCGACATACCGATGGATCGGCGCCATAGCCCCAGCTTGGTTGAAAAAACCCTACGCCGGTTGCGACTAATCCGAGGGTTGCTGCTGGTGTGACCACGGTGCCTAAGGCCCCGGCGCCGCCATAAAGGGTGTAACGACGCTTAGACCCAAGCAAAGCATTGCTGTACACAGTTGGGCTCAACCCTTTTGGTAGGAAACCCATCATTGGCCAATCCCAGTGAAAGGTCTTGTAGAGTTGCCGAAAATTTTTCTCCACAATGTAGACTTCGGTTAATTCATTCTTTGCCGAGAGTTGATTGCCTCGTGCCATCGCGTTTTGGATTTTTGGTAGGGCGATTGCAGTTAAAATACCTAAAATCGCGACCGCGACCATGGTGTCGATGAGCGTGAAGCCAGGTTTTGAATTCGTTTTCACTACTCACCATTGTAACTGAAGATTGCGCTCGTTAATTTCCATGTTTTCACATTTGAGTAATTTGACGCAACGTTTAAACGGCAGAATAATTGTCGAGATCTTGTTCAAAAATTTGATCCCTTTATTTCATTTGCGTCAAAGGCGGGTAGTCTTTAAATACAAGAAGTTCTCAGATTTTTTCTGCATCGAGGTAAAAGTTTATGTCTTCGCTAGTTTTATCCATCAATTCATCCATTGGTCGCAAATTCATCATGGCGCTTTCCGGTTTTGGTCTCGCTTTTTTTGTGATGACTCATATGCTGGGAAATTTGCTGATTTTTGCGGGGCCCGAAACCTATAATTCATACGGACATAAAATCACCTCGAACCCGCTCTATCCTCTCATTGCTTGGGGTTTAGTGGCTTGCACTGCGGTACATGCTTTCATGGGAATGCTGCTTTCTAAGCAAAACCAAGACGCTCGTGGTGGAGGCTCTTATGCAGTGACTGCCGTGGCGGCGGGAAAAGATGTCAATCCGGCATCCAAGTCGATGATGTTTTCGGGTTCGATTCTTTTGGTTTTTTTCATCACCCATTTATTTAATTTTAAATACGGCGCCGAATATCCAGTGAATTACGGTGGCGTCGAAATGCGGGATTTGCACCGATTGATTATCGAAAAATTTCAGAGCATCACCTATGTGGTCGGCTACATCATTAGTTTGATTGTACTGGGCGTTCATTTGAGCCACGGAGTTTCATCGGTTTTCCAATCGTTAGGATTTAATCACCCACGCTACAATTTTTTAGTTAAAAGTATTGGATTGGGCTACGCGATCGTGGTCGCGGCTGGATTCATTTCTCAACCCCTATACGTTTACTTTTTTCATCGAGGATAGATCAATATGAACACCCAACTAAATTCAAACGTTCCTTCTGGAGCCTTGGCCGACAAATGGGATAAGTATCGCTTCGAATCCAAATTGGTGAACCCATCGAATCGCCGAAAATTCAACGTGATCATTGTGGGTTCGGGTTTGGCAGGCGCTTCGGCAGCCGCGACTTTGGCCGAGCAGGGCTATGGCGTAAAATTGATCACCTATCATGACAGCCCTCGGCGCGCTCACTCGATTGCGGCCCAAGGCGGAATCAACGCCGCGAAAAATTATCAAAACGACGGAGATTCTGTTTTCCGTCTTTTTTACGACACGATCAAAGGCGGAGATTATCGCTCGCGTGAAGCCAACGTTTATCGTTTGGCCCAAGTAAGCGAAAACATCATCGACCAATGCGTGGCTCAAGGTGTGCCTTTTGCTCGAGAATACGGCGGTACTTTGGCCAATCGCTCTTTTGGTGGCGCGCAAGTGTCGCGAACTTTTTACGCTCGCGGACAAACTGGCCAACAATTATTGATCGGCGCTTATCACGCGATGATGAGACAAGTTGGTTTGAAAAAAATCGATTTGCTCGCGCGCCAAGAAATGCTCGACCTGGTGCTCGTCGATGGAAAAGCACGTGGAGTCATCACTCGTGATTTAGTTACGGGTGCCATCGAACGTCATGTGGGCGATGCGGTTTTGCTTTGCACCGGTGGTTATAGCAATGCGTATTACCTTTCGACTTCAGCACGGATGTCCAACGCCACCGCAGCTTGGCGTTCTTACAAGCGAGGCGCGGCTTATGCGAATCCCTGTTACGTACAAATTCACCCGACGTGCATTCCGGTGGCTGGTGATTATCAATCAAAATTAACATTGATGTCGGAGTCGCTGAGAAACGACGGTCGGGTTTGGGTTTCAAAAATTGTGGGCGACAAACGTCATCCCGACCAAATTCCCGATAGCGATCGCGATTATTATTTAGAGCGCATTTATCCGAGCTTTGGAAACTTAGCTCCCCGAGACGTCAGTTCGCGCGCTGCTAAGCGAATGTGCGACGATGGTCGCGGAGTGGGAAGTTCCGGGCTGGCGGTTTATTTGGATTTCCGCGATGCGATCAAGCGCGACGGTGAAAACACGATCCGAACTAAATACGGCAACCTTTTCGATATGTATCACCACATCACTGACGAAAATCCCTATAAAATTCCGATGCGAATTTTCCCAGCTCCGCACTACACCATGGGCGGGCTTTGGGTGGATTACAATTTGATGTCTAATGTCCCCGGACTTTTTGTTTTGGGCGAAGCTAATTTCTCGGATCATGGAGCCAATCGATTGGGAGCTTCGGCTTTGATGCAAGGTTTGGCTGACGGTTACTTCGTGGTGCCCAACACTTTGGCCAATTATTTGGGCGGCACTAAACTGGCTCCGGTTAGTTTAGAAGACCCGGCTGTTAAAGAAGCCGAAAACGCCGTGAATGAAGGCACTAAAAAATTGCTGAACATTCGCGGAACAAAAACCGTTGACGAACTTCATTGGCGATTGGGCCGAGTTTTGTGGGACCATGTTGGAATGGGTCGTAATGAAGCCGGACTTAAAAAGGCCGTTGTTGAAATTCGCAAATTGAAAAATGAATTCTGGAATGATTTGCGAGTCACTGGCGAAGGCCAAGCCTTCAATCAAGAATTAGAAAAAGCAGGAAGAGTGGCCGATTACTTTGAATTGGGCGAGTTGATGGCGATGGACGCACTTCAACGAGACGAATCTTGCGGCGGACATTTCCGCGAAGAACATCAAACCGAAGAAGGTGAAGCGGTTCGCGACGACGAAAAGTTCGCTTTCGTTGGTGCTTGGTTCCATCAAGGCGAAGGCAAAGATCCGCTGATGGTTAAAGAAGAACTGAAATTCGAAAACGTTAAACTAGCCACCAGAAGTTACAAGTAAGGAGCCGTGTGATGGGACATCAAGAAACAGAAACAAATCATGTTACTAATGCCGCAAAAACCATGTCGCTCTTTTTAAAAGTTTGGCGTCAAAAGAGTGAGCGCGCTGAAGGTCGTTTTGAAGAGTACGAAATCGATGGCATTTTGCCCGAAATGTCCTTTTTGGAAATGATGGACGTGCTTAATCAAAAAATTATCAAAATGGGTGGCGATCCGATTTCTTACGATCACGATTGCCGCGAGGGTATCTGCGGAAGTTGCTTAATGGTGATTAATGGCTGCGCCCACGGACCTGAAAAAGCCGTGACCACTTGCCAACTTCATATGCGCCGATTCAGTGATCAAGACACGATCACGATCGAACCGGCTCGCGCCAAAGCTTTTCCAATCATTAAAGACTTAGCGGTCGATCGTTCGGCTTTTGATAAAATCGTTGCCGCCGGTGGTTTTGTTTCCATCAACACCGGAAGCGCGCCCGATGGTAACTCAGTGCCGGTGCCCTATAACAACGCGGAATTGGCAATGGACGCAGCAGCTTGCATCGGTTGCGGGGCTTGCGTTGCGGCCTGTAAAAATTCTTCGGCGATGTTGTTTGCTGGAGCCAAAGTCTCACACTTTGCGCTTTTGCCCCAGGGTCAGCCTGAAAGAAGCGAACGGGTCGTTAACATCGTCAAAGCGATGGACGAAGCGGGTTTTGGCAATTGCACCAACACCGGTGCTTGTGAAGCGGCTTGTCCTAAAGAAATTAGTTTAGAAAACATTGCGCGGCTTAACCGCGAATATGTGAAGGCCGTGGTCTTCGGAAGAAAATAACTCATGCTAGAAAATTGGAACATCAAGGCTCAAAAAACGTTGCCAGATAGTTTAAATGGATTTTATTTATTCATTGGTGATCTTGATCGTTTTCGCAAGAAAAAAACCAACACTTCATTGGATGCTAAAGTTCATTCTAAACTTCTGAAGAAACTGGAAAAATCGGTTGCTGATTTGGAGCAACCCAAGTGGCATTCGCTACCTTGTGCGGCGGTCGAGTTGTCGACCTTGGAGCAAGATCATTTTTGCGTTTTGTTATTTGACCAGAACCGCTCGTCGTTTGACCGACAAAGTTTGTTCGCAAAACATCTGACCGGATTTTTGGAAACTTTGGAATCAGAAAAGCATCCAAGTTTGATTTTGGAAATTGACGATGGGATTTCTCCATCGCTTCAAGAAAAAATTCTGAATGATTTTTTGATACTTTCGCGCGCCTTCAGTTGGAAGCCGAAAAAAATCAGCAGCCAATCTAAAGACAGTTCAAAGAAATCAGAAAAAGCCAAAGGCGAATGCAATTTTTGGGTCATCAGCCGAATTGTAGAATCGCGAGTCACTGAAATTAAAAATTCCGCGCTGTCGCTCGCCACTGCGATCAATCGAGTTCGAAGCTTGGCCGAATTGCCGGCTAATTATTTAACGCCCAAAAAATATTTGGGCGAAATCGATGAATTGCTGAAGGGCTACAAAGGCGTCAAATCAACATTTTACGATGTTGCTCAATTAAAGAAAAAAAAGGCAGGAGCGTTCTTGGCTGTGTGCCAAGCCCAGGGCCCGCAATGTGACGCTGGAATTTTGAAGCTCAGTTATAAACCTGTAAAGGGGGCCAAACTTCCTTTGCTATCATTGGTCGGTAAGGGCATTTGCTTTGATACTGGTGGTTATAATGTGAAGACCGGCACTCATATGTTCGGAATGCACCGAGACATGACTGGCTCGGCAGTGGCTTTGGCACTTTTTCTGCATTTAATTGAAACTCAATGGCCCGGTCCGATTGAAGCCTTTTTAGCTTTAGCTGAAAATCACATTTCGCCCAGTGCTTATAAAATGAACGAAGTCGTCACCGCCAGTAATGGCGTCACCATCGAAGTGGTTCACACCGATGCCGAAGGCCGAATGGTTTTAGCCGATACGCTAGCGATGGCTGCCGAATCTAAGCCGGAATTACTAATGGATTTTGCCACGCTGACAGGCGCCAGTGTTTACACTTTTGATGGTCGATTGGCCGGGGTTTTCACCACTAAAGATTCGATTGGTAACACTGCAATCGCGGCGGGCCGAGAATCTGGCGAACGAGTTTGGCCGCTACCGCTCGAAGAAGATTACTATCGCGATTTGGAATCAAAGGTCGCCGATATTAAACAATGTCACCTCAAAGGCGCGGGCGATCACATCTACGCTTCGTGTTTTCTGAGTCGTTTTTTACCAGAGAATCAAAATTGGCTGCACGTTGATTTGGCCACCGAACATCACGATGGTGGACTCGGGCTCATTAGCAGCGACACCACTGGTTTTGGCGTTCGATTTGCTCGCGAATTTTTGAATCAATATTTTGAAATCGCGAAAGCTAAGAAATAATGGCTTTGCTTCACACCCCGCCGCCGGAATTAGGAGCGCTTTGTCCGGACTTTTCATTGCCCGCGGTTTTTGGCGCGAAAACTTTTTCGCTGAAGAGTTTTGAAAAGTCAGACGTCTTGGTTGTGATGTTCATTTGTAATCATTGTCCCTATGTGATGGCTGTCGAAGACCGAATCATCGAATTGGCGCGAGTCTATCGGACCAAAGGAGTGTCCTTTGTTGGCATTTGCTCGAACGATGCCGCCGACTATCCCGATGACTCTCCCGAAAATTTGGGCAAGCGAGCCAAGCTTAAAGGCTACACTTTTCCTTATTTGCATGATGAATCTCAAGAAGTCGCCAAAGCTTTTGGTGCGGTTTGTACTCCAGATTTTTTCATCTACGACCAAAATCGAAAGCTGGCCTATCGCGGGCGACTTGATGATTCCTGGAAAGACGCTCAGTTAGTTAAAAGCCAAGATCTTTCGCTGGCATTGGAAAATATTTTGGAAAAGGAAAGTGTTAGCCATCAACAGTCATCAATGGGCTGTTCGATTAAGTGGAAGAAGTCCCGGTAGTTGGGTCGATTCCCTGTTTTCGTAAATTCTCCCACAACTGACTGCGCATCCAATTTTCCAATTGATCGACGTCTTCTTCTAAATTTTTAATCAACTTTGGTTCCGCAAATTCAATGCGCGCTTTAGCGCCGCCACTTCCGATGAGTTTGATCATGTGGGTGAAAAAATGGTCTTTGCCAATATAGGCCGCTCGGCGAGCCGGTTCATAAGTGATGGTGAAGGCCTGAACCGGAATTTGCAATTCATGAGCGACTTTAAAGATTCCGCGACGCCAAGTGCCGCCTGCCAAACTAGTGGTGCCCTCGGGAAAAACCGCAATTTGTTTGCCATCGCGAACAATTCCTTCGCGGATGGCTTGGGCCACCTGTCGTTTAGAGCCCTGGGACTCTCGTTTTACGAAAATAGTACCGGCTTTGGCCGAAGCCTTGCCGATAACGGGCCACTTGCGAATCTCGGCTTTGGCCACAAATTGCACCGGGTGAAAGAGACTCAAGACGATCACATCTAGGTAACTGGAGTGATTGCCGACAAAAATACAGGGAATTTCAAGTGGAGTGGCGCCCGCAATCTCGGCTTTGACGTGCAATTCGCGAAGGATGGTTTCAGCCCAACGTACCGCAATGTCTTTTTCCTCAATTTTGCGAGCGGCGGGGTCCATGTCGGGGTCGATTTTTAGGAATTTTCGACCAGATCTGAAAGTGGTGACAAAGGCCCGCATCATCAACGGTACCACCAGGGCCCAGTCTTTTAACTTCATGAATGGCCTAGTTTATAGCTGAATGCGCCATGAGCGCAAGAAGCGAGCTTAAGGGCCAAGGCTTAAGAAAATTTTCTTCAAGGAAGACAAGGGCTTGTAAAGACATCTGACCGTGGTTATTTTGGGGTTTAAATGCAAAGTCCTGATGTTCTAATTCCAAAGAAAACCTACACCGATAATGCGGTTCCTAAAGCTCAAATGACCGGAACTCCGGCACCACGCAACGTTGAAGAAGCAACGTTAGCTCTATCGACTAAAATTTCAGGCTCGAAAGCTAGGTCGGTATCAGGCCATCCTGGTGATCCTTATGTCGTCGTCACTGCAGAATCGCTTTTTGAATGCTTGAAATTCTTACGAGACGATTCGCAGTATCTTTGCCAAAATCTGACGGTCATTGCCGCGACAGATTTTTTGAAAAAAGATGCCACCGATACTCAGCCGGCCAGCGAAGCTCGCATTGAAATGGTTTACATTCTTTATTCTTACCGTCATCGTTTTCAACTGACGGTCAAAGTTATTTTGCCGCGAGACAATCCGACCATTGCTTCAGTCTGTGAATTATACCGAGCTGCCAATTGGTACGAACGCGAATGCTTCGATATGTTGGGTGTGATCTTTGACGGCCATCCCAATCACAAGCGAATTCTGACTTCACCGGATTGGGTGGGGCATCCACTTCGTCGCGATTATGTTTTTCCAGAAGAATACAACGGCATGAAAGTGCCTCTGTAAAAGGATTAAAAGATGCAAGAACAGACCGAAAATCGAGATCTCCGAACGGAAGAACTGACGATCAACATGGGCCCACAGCATCCGTCGACTCACGGAGTGTTGCGTTTAGAGTTGATCACCGACGGTGAAATCATCAAAGCTTCCTATCCTGACATTGGATACTTGCATCGCTGTTTTGAAAAGCACGCCGAGGCTCGTGACTACATCGGGGTCGTTCCCTTTTGCGACCGGATGGATTACGTCGCGGCCATGAATATGGAATTTGGCTACGCGTTGGCCGTTGAAAAATTACTAAACATCGAAGTGCCGGAACGCTGCCAAGCGATTCGAGTCATCGTTGCCGAAATGCAACGAATCGCATCCCATTTGTTGGCGGTTGGAACTTATGGACTGGATATGGGCGGATTCACTCCCTTTATTTACGCATTTCGTGATCGTGAAAAAATTCTTCGATTTTTTGAAGAGCTTTGTGGCGCCCGACTTTTGTACAACTACATTCGACCCGGCGGAGTTTCTCGAGATATCAGCCCAGGTTTGATTGAAAAAGCCAAAGATTTTTGCCGATATTTTAAACCTCAGCTCGACGAGATGGACGATTTGTTAACCAACAATTCGATCTTTGTTAATCGCACAGCAAATGTTGGGGTGATTCCCTTGGACTCCGCAGTTTCTTACGGATTCAGTGGGCCTAATCTGCGCGGCAGCGGAACTGATTACGATTTGCGCAAAGCGCACCCGTATTCGGGTTACGAAAAATATCAATTCACTGTTCCCCAAGGCGAAGGACTAAAGGGCACGGTTGGTGATTGCTGGGATCGTTACTACTGTCGAATTTTGGAAATGTACGAATCGATGAAAATCATCGAACAGGCCTGCGATCAAATACCAGCTGGTGATTACACTGGAAAAATCGCTAAGACCCCGAAGCCTACCGGTGAAGTTTACATTGCAACTGAGTGTCCACGCGGTGCGCTAGGATATTACTTGGTCGCTCAAGGTGAGAAGAAGCCCTATCGCTTGAAAGCAAAATCGCCCTGCTTCATTTCAACCAGTTGTTTGGACGAAATGTGTCGCGGGATGATGCTCGCTGATGTTGTTTCCATTTTAGGAAGCATTGATATCGTTCTTGGAGAGGTGGATCGCTAATGGAAAAGTCACCGCTTAACGAATATTTTGGAAACATTTACGATGCTGTTGTCTCGACTTACAAAGGGATGCGAGTCACCTTTCGAACCTTTTTGAAGGTGAACGGCGTTCGAAAAATATTGGGAGGTTATGACTATGGCGCAGGTCCCGTCACGATCAACTATCCTGAAATCAAAGACGAATTGCCGGCCATTTCCCGCAATCGACTGTTCATGCATGCTGAAGGCTGCATTTCTTGCAATCAATGCGCGGTGATTTGCCCCGTTGAGTGCATCACCATTGAAAGCCGCAAGAAAACCACTGATGAAAATCCTGAGGAACGAACTCCCGCAATTTTCGGAAACAAGCCCGTTAAATTGAAGCTTTTGCGCTTTGATATCGACGAAGGTCTTTGTTGTTTTTGCGGATTGTGCACGGAAGTTTGCCCGACTGAGTGTTTGGTTCACACAACCGAGTACGAGTATTCCAAATTTGATCGCGATCAATTGGTTTACGATTATTTGAATTTCTCTGATGAGAATCCCCTTCCGAAATGAGTTCGGACAAATCTCCTTCGGAAATTCCACTTTTCAGTTCTAAAAAAGCAACCAAGCTTTCTGTTCGAAAAAATTTCCGCGCTTTGTTTTTAATTTTAGGACCTTTAATGCTGCTGGGGTTTCTTTTTAGCTGGGCACTTGGTCGATTAGTGGGCCAAAGTAGTGAGCCACGAGAAGTTTTGGCCGTGGTGTTTCAGGGCCCAGGACAAGCTCGTCGGGCAGCGATGGGTGAATGGGCTTATCAACTTCAAACACTTGATTCAGATGATCCCAAAAATTTATTAAATCCTTGGTTCCCCAAATCGCTAAACATTAATCGCTTGCTAAAACTTTTAGACGAAACGGCTTCTGAAAGTGATTCGCTTTTTAAATCATCGGTGGTTTTAGTGCTGGGATATTCACTTGAAGATAAACTGGAAGTTTCCAACAAGCTTTTAGAAATCCTGATTCGTGATGCTCAAGGGGATTCCCAACTTTGCATTCAACTAATGATTTCTTTGGCTCGCTTGAAGCAGGATTTGTTGGTGGAAACCGCTCTTTTACAATCGCTGCAAAATCATCCCGAGGCTCGAGTCCGAAAGACTTTGGCCTTTGTTCTAGGAGTCGGTTTGTGGAAAACCAATAACGCGTCGCGTCTTACATTGCTTTCTCTCTTAAATGATTCAGTAGACGATGTCCGATGGAATGCAGCCTTTGCTTTGGCAGCGGAAAGTCCGGCTGATTCTCTGGCTGTTTTTCAAGAAATTATAAAGCGTGCTGAAGATCTCTTGGGACGCAGTTCAGATGAGCTACTCACAGCTGAACTTTTAACAGCCTTCGCGGCAACCTTTAAGTGGGCGTATAAATTGAACGATCCGAATCTCATCGAACGAGTGAAATCGATGGCTGATGGTCATTCCAACCTAAAAATTAGACAAGCTGCACTGGCGGCAAAGCCCTCCATCGAATAGGATTTTGGTGAGAATTAAAGCGGGCAATGAGGCAGCTTAATAATTCTTGAATTCGTTGGTGACTTACTTAGTCATTGGTGATTATTAATCAGTACTTAGTCATGCATCCAGGAGAGTTTTCTTGATGGCCGAACAAAATGCATCAGATGGTTTAACGCGTAGAGAATTTATTAATTGGTTTTGGGTGGGCTGGGCGACCTTTGGCGTCGCTAGCGGAGCCATTGCCACATTGTTTGGGCGTTTTCTTTTTCCAAACGTATTGTTCGAAGCTCCGTCTATGTTTCGAGCAGGTAAACCAGATGAGTATAGTGTGGGCGTCGACGAACGATTTAAGGACACTCAAAAAGTGTGGATCGTAAAAAATGCTGACAACACAATGTATGTTTTATCTACAGTCTGCACCCACCTGGGATGCACTCCGAACTGGCTTTCCTCGGAGAAAAAATTTAAATGCCCATGTCATGGCAGTGGCTTTCGTCCAACCGGCCAAAATTTTGAAGGTCCCGCACCACGTCCGCTCGAGCGGTATGCGGTTTTTCTGGATACGATGGGCATGATCAAAATCGATAAATCTAAAACAATTCGTGATCCCTTAAAGTGGAACGATCCCGATTACTTGTTGAAAGTCTAAAGGTAGAAAATGAATCCGTTAAAAAGATTTTGGAATTACGTTCGCGACACACAGGTTTGGCAATCTATTTTTCGTCATGGTTTGCCGGACAATCCGCGAGATCAATCGCTTGCAGTCTTGACCAACGTTGCTTTGCATTTGCATCCAGTAAAAACTCGTAAATCCGGAGTACGAATGAGTTTCACTTGGTGCATGGGTGGGTTGACTTTTTTCTTGTTCTTGATCGAAACCGTCACCGGCATTTTGCTAATGTTTTATTACCGACCCACACTTCAATTTGCTTACAACGACATCATCGCGCTTCGCGAACACGTACCGCTGGGCATTTTGCGAGAAATTCATCGATGGGGCGCTCACGCGATGGTGATCACCGTGTGGTTGCATATGTTCCGTGTTTTTATGACGGGATCCTATAAGCCACCTCGTGAATTCAACTGGGGCGTTGGCGTGATTTTGCTGGTTCTCACGATGTTACTTTCCTTCACTGGATATTTGTTGCCTTGGGACCAGTTGGCGATTTGGGCGATCACGGTCGGTTCAAACATGGCGGCGGCCACCCCTTTTGCTGGGATTGAAGGTCCGGGAACCATGCTTTTAAAATTAGGCGATGTGGCTTTGGTTCACTCGGGTAACGACGCTAAATTTGGCTTGCTCGCTGGTCGTTTCATTGGTGAGTCGACCTTGCTGCGTTTCTACGTTCTTCACTGTGTCGCTATTCCAATGGTTGTTGCATTATTAATTGCGCTGCACTTTTGGCGGGTACGAAAGGATGGGGGCATCTCTGGGCCCCTATAATCGGAGTATCACATCATGTTGAACCTCTTTACATCAATTCTAAATTTCCTTTCTAATCCGACGATTTTCTTTACGTTGTCTTGTTTGGCTTGGTACTGGATTATGAAGTACCCAGAAAAATGGACTCCGCCCGGGGTGATTAAGTGGATATTTTTGGGTTCATTGCTTCTCTTGGGAATTTCACTTTTGGATCCTAACTTTCGTCGCGAAGCACTCAAGCCCGATAATTTTCCAATTTGGTTATTAAGTTACTCAACAGGCTTCGTCTTTTGGTTGGCAATGCGACGTGCGATCGTCAACGATGAGCGAGTTGCTGCGGGTGATGTGACCATTGAAAAAACAGAATCTGACAAGAAGGTCTACACGTGGCCAGATTTGGTTTATTCCGAATTGATCTGCATGGTCTTAGGAACTGCGTTCCTTATCGTATGGGCGATTATTTTTAAAGCGCCACTCGAAGATCCTGCAAACTCTGGTGTAACTCCGGCAGTTGCAAAGGCCCCTTGGTACTTTTTGGGGCTGCAAGAAATTCTTGTTTACTACGATCCGTGGATGGCGGGCGTGGTATTGCCTGGGATGATCGTAGTCGGGTTGATCGCACTTCCTTATTTCGATCGCAATCCTTTGGGCAACGGCTATTACACGCTCAAAGAACGCAAACTGGCGATCTGGTTATTTGGATATGGATTTTTTGTGTTGTGGATTGCGCTGTTATTTTTGGGCACCTTTATGCGGGGCCCGGGATGGAATTTCTTTGGGCCCTTTGAACCATGGGACTCTCATAAAGTTGTAGCGCTTTCTAACATCAATTTATCAGAAATCATTTGGGTCAAACTCCTGGGTGTGGGCTTACCAAAGCCTTGGTACATTCGTGAGTTTGTCGGCATCGTTTTGTGCGTGGGGTATTTAGCTGTGTTGCCCCCTGTGCTGGCGGCGACTGTTCTTCACGAATGGTACGAAAAAATGGGATTTCTTCGCTACAATTTGGTCGTTAATTTATTGCTAATCATGTTCTCGTTGCCGCTGAAAATGTATTTGCGGTGGGGTTTCAATTTAAAATACATCGTTACGCTCCCGGATATCGGGCTAAACATTTAGGAATAGAGACAAGATGGCTGGAACTGGACCAACTAACACTGAAACTGTTTATCAGACTCGATCTTTATCGAAGTGGTTCGCCATTGGATCAATCCTGCTGTTGATCTCGGTCATATGGGCTTCGATTCAAGATTATGCGCGACCGTGGAAAATCTATCAGCGCCAATACAAATCATTGGTAGAAAACGCTGCACGACACCAAATGGATCGTGTTGAAAAAATGATGAGTGAAGCCGCGGTTAAGAACAAGCTTGGCGACATTGAAAGTCAAATTGCCAAAGTTGAAAAGGAAATGAACCTTGATACTTTGATTCGCGAAATTGATTCTGGAATCGAAAAACGCGAAGGCGAATATTATCGAGTGAACAGTAAATTTCAAATTGCTAAAGCAGAACTCGATGCCCTTCATTATCAAGTAGAGCACGCGACCATGCTTCATCCTATTGAAGCTGAGAAGTTAAAAAAGAAGTTTGATGCCGAAGCGCCAAAGGTTGAAGTCTTAAGAATCGACGAAGAAAAATTCCGCCTTGCAGTCAATGAAATCAAAGATCGAAAAATCGACATTCTTAAAAAGAAAAGCGACCTTGAAGATCAGTTAACTAAACTCAATAAAACTAAGACCAATCTGCAGAAACAAATTGATGAAAATGCCGCTTCCTTAGGCTTTTTAGTACGGAACGCTCCTTTGGTGGATTTTGTGGCTCCGACTATCAAGGTCAATCAAATCATTTTGGATGGTTTGTACGATGACTATTTCTTTAACAAAGTTGCACGAGTCGATCGTTGCATGAGTTGTCACGTAACTGCCGATCAACCCGGATTTGAGAAATATCCGCAGCCTTTCAAGACTCATCCGAAATTGGATTTAATGGTCGGGCCCGACAGTCCTCATCCCTATGAAAAAGTGGGTTGCACGACTTGTCACGCAGGCGTTCCGCAATCGATGGATTTCAATTTAGCCGCTCACACTCCAAAAGATCCGATTCAAGCCGCTGAATGGGAAGAGCAGTACGGTTTCCATTACAGCCATCACATCAAGACTCCAATGATTCCTCTTCCGTTAGTGGAAGGAAAATGCATTCAATGTCATGCCAATGAAGTTAATTTAAAGGGCGCTCCAACCTTTAACGCTGGTATGCGCTTGATCGAACAATACGGTTGTTATGGTTGTCACAAGTTCACCGGCCACTTTGAACAAATGGCTAAGGAACGTAAGCCTGGACCTCCGCTGACACGCTTGAGCGGAAAATTGGATCCGGAGTGGGTTCGTAAATGGTTGCTAGATCCGAAGTCATTCCGACCCAGCACGACCATGCCGAATTTTTGGAAAACTCATAACAATTCCGATCCGTCGTCTTTGGCTCGCGGTTATGTTGAAATCGATGCCATCTCTCATTTTCTTTATGAGCAAACTGAAGTCTATGAGCCGGTGAATCCTCCAGGTGTTAATGGCAGCGGACAAGATGAAAAAATCAAAACCGCACGCATTGCTGCAGCGATGGGCAATTCTGAAAATGGCAAAAAATTAGTGGGCAGCGTTGGTTGCTTAGCTTGTCATGCGGTTGCTGATTTTCCTCGTAAAGTGATTCCTGCTGGAGAGATCGGTCACGCGGATCCACGAGTTCCATTGTTTGGACCCGAGCTTAATCAAATGGGATCTAAGGTTTCTGCTGATTGGCTTTATTCATGGTTGATCAATCCAAAGCATTATTCACCTAATTCGAATATGCCGGGGATGAAGTTGCAGCCTCAAGAAGCCAAAGACTTAACGGCTTATTTGTTGGAGAAGAAAAACGAAAAATTTGAAGCATCGAAATTTCCAGAAGCCAAAGACGATGTTCGCGACGCTGTGGCTTATGAATTTTTGAAGGCTGAAAAACCAAGCCCTGAAGCCTTAGCTGAAGTTGTGAAAATGTCGGCCAATGAAAAGAAAAGCTATCTTGGGAAAAAATTAGTTTCTCATTATGGTTGTTACAGTTGTCATGCCATTAAGGGATTTGAAGACGGGCCTAAGATCGGCGCCGAATTAAGTCTTCATGGTTCAAAAGAAGTGACAAAATTTGCATTCGAAAACGTGCACATTCCTCACACTTCCCGCGAGTGGTGGATCTACACTAAAGTGCGGACTCCTCGAATTTGGGATGTCGGCAAAATGCGAGATTTCCAAGCTAAAGCCCGAATGCCACATTTTGGTTTCAATAGCGAACAAGCCAACGCCATCACCGCAGTGGTGATTGGCCAGGAAACAAAGAAGGTCGATGATTCGATGATTCGTAAGGTCGATGCGCGACTAGAGCAAGTCATTGCTGGTCATCGCGTGCTTCATCGTTACAATTGCGTTGGTTGTCACGCGATTGAGGGCCGAGGCGCAGGAGTCTTGGGTCACTATGAAGATCCTTCTGAGGGCCCGCCCAATTTAAACACTCAGGGTTTAAAGACTCAGTCGCAATGGTTGTTCTCATTCTTGAAAAATACCAATGTGATGATTCGTCCATGGGTTAAAATTCGAATGCCTCAATTCAGCATGAGCGATGAAGATGCTCGAACCCTCTCGAAATATTTTGCGGCCGTTGACGGTGCAAACTATCCCTTCGTGTCTGCTCAGGCTAACCCGCTGACTGCAGCTGAAGTGGTGATGGTGGAGAAAATGATCAATGCTCAAGGTTGTTTGAGCTGTCATGCGGTTAGAAAAGCTGGCGAAGAAGTGGCTGGAGCCGCGCCTCATTTCCAAGACGTGAAAGCACGTCTCAATGGGGAATGGGTTACTGATTGGATTCAAGATCCGAATAAAATAATGCCCGGCACACGAATGCCGCAGCTTTGGCCACCGGTTGATGCTGAAAATCCCAAAGCTGGTTTGATTCCAGTGCCTGGTTATTTCAATGATGATGCGAATCTTCAGATTCAAAAAATTCGCGATTATCTCTATCAAATTTCGGCACCGGCTAGAGTTCCTCCTAAACCTGAATCCGCCGTGCAAGTTCGCTAGAACTTGCACGCGATATTTCTGTTTAATATTAAGCACTTGAATTGTTTTCTCGACACCATTGCCGCGCTGCGATATAAGCCGCTTAATGGCGCAGGCTGAACAAAAATCTATCGAGGAAGTCATTCCTCATAAATTTCAGGATTCTAAACTCCTGCATGAAGCCTTGACCCACAAATCGCATTTCAACGAGCAAAAATTACACAGCTTTAACGAGCGCTTGGAATTTTTGGGCGATGCCGTATTGAATTTGGCGATTTCTGAAATGCTGATGACACGATTGCCGGTTGCTAGTGAGGGGCTTTTGTCTAAAGTTCGCTCTCAGTTAGTAAATGAAAATTATTTATCAGAAGTCGCGCGGGCATTGGACTTGGGACGGTTTCTTCACCTGGGAAAGGGCGAAGAGAAGGGTGGCGGTCGCGAACGATCTTCTTTGCTGGCCGATGGCTTAGAGGCTTTGATCGGCGCGCTTTATCTGGATGCCGGAATATCTAAAGTTAAATCATTTATTGAGGCCAATTTTCCGCATTTTCGTGATGCCGAAGATTTCAACTGGAATGATTTATCTAAAGGGCTGGCCGAAATGGATTATAAAAGCCGGCTTCAAGAATTTTGCCAGCAAGCCAACCTGGGAACGCCTCGTTATGAGTGCATTCTCGAAGCAGGGGCGAATCCATCTGAGGGCCCTTTCACTATGATTTTGCTGATACAAGACCGTGAAATTGATCGCTTTAGCAGTCGCTCTAAGAAGGCAGCAACTCAAGCCTTGGCTCGTAAGTTCATTAGTATGGAGAATCATTCGCTTGTGGACCTGCTCATTGCAAAAGGACTAGAGATTGGGGCGACACGCAAGGTGGCGGTTCCCATTTTAACAAAGGACGAAGTATGACCATTCAAACTGAAAAATTCACCTGTTCCCAGGTCGCCATCATTGGTCGACCCAACGCCGGAAAATCGACGTTGCTTAATTCCATGATGGAATCTGATTTGAGTGGAGTGTCGCCTCGAGCTCAGACCACTCGAAAGAACATTCGCGGGATTTTAAATTTTTACGAAAATGAAAAATCAAAAGAGAATAAAAAATGGGGCGGCCAATTAGTATTGGTCGACACTCCGGGTGTGAATTTGCGCCGTGGGTTGTTGGATCGATCGATGTACACCGCCATTGAATCGGCTTTGGATTCAGTAGAGTTAATTTGCTGGGTAGCTGACGCGCGCGAATGGGCTGAAGAATTGGAAAATCTTGAATTCGATCGTCCGGGTGATGATCGACTGACAGTTTGGTTGAAAGAACAAGTCACTCGCAAATATCAAGCGAAGAAGTGGTTTCTTGTTTTAACGAAAGCTGATTTGATGGAAAAAGCTGAGTTGCTTCCGCTGATGGAGAAGACCGCAAAAGTCATTCCGCAGTTTTCAGACATCATTCCAGTGGTTGGCCGTAAAAAAATCAGCGACAAAGACTCTAACTTAGAAGCATTAGTTGGCTTGTTGCGGAATTCGAGCCCCGTTGCTGCTCCGTTATTTGCCGAAGAAGAATGGACCGATTTGAGCGAACGCGAATTGCTTTTGAATTTGCTGCGCGAAGCTATTTTTTGCACCAACTACAAAGAAGTTCCATATGAGTGTGAATGTCAGATTTCAAATTGGAAAGAAGCCACCGCGGAAGGCTTGCGCACTGAAATTGATGCCGAAATCGTGGTTAGCCGTGACAGTTTAAAAGCCATCTTGATTGGTAAATCCGGAAGCCGAATCAAAGAAGTCGGTACCATGACTCGCCGACGTTTTGAGCAAGTCACTGGAACTGAAGCCATTTTACGAGTCCAAGTAAAAGTCACTGATCGATGGATGGAACGCGCGCCGGTTCTTAGAGAGATGGGTTATGAACTCCGAGAATGAAGTGATCTCTAATAATGAAGTGATCGCTAAGATCCCTGCAAAAGTTGTGATTGTCGGGCCGACCAACGTTGGTAAGTCGACTTTGTTTAATAGACTGTCTCGATCTCGTCGTGCGATCGTTTGCGATCGACCGGGTGTGACGGTTGATCGTCATGAAATGATCGTGCGCGAATCACCGATCGGAAGTTTTGAATTGATCGACACTGGCGGAGTGGGCCCGGAAGCGATGACTCACCCGCTGGGCAAGGAAATCGAGCGCGCGGCTGAAGACGCGGTTAAAACCGCCAACATCATTTTATTTGTGGTCGATGGGACTCAAGACCCTTCGCTCGAAACCGTCGAGATTGCTTCTTGGTTACGTAAACGACAAAAGGGCTCCAATGGCCAAATCATCGTGGTGGCCAATAAATCTGACGTAAAGAAATTTGATTTAGAACCCTATCGCGACTTGGGCTTTCCAGTTGTGGTCGGAGTCAGTGCGGAAAATAATTTGGGCATGAATGAACTGTGGGATTCCCTCGAAGCACGAGTTGGAAAATCAGAAGACATTGAAAATGATGAATCCAAAACTATGCCGCGACTTTTAGTCTTGGGTCGGCCCAATGTTGGCAAATCAACTCTTTTAAATTCAATCATTGGCCGCGAACGTCACGTGGTCTCGGCCATCCCCGGAACCACTCGTGACCCGATCGAAACCATTCAAGACGTTCATGGCTGTGTGTGGAAGTTGTGTGACACTCCAGGTTTGCGTCGACCCGGTCGATTGGAACGGGGAGTGGAGTGGGTTGCTAAGGAAAAATTAAAAGATATGGCACGAGAAGCCGATGTGGCTTTGGTGGTCGTGGACTCCATTGAAGGCGTCACGGATCAAGATTCCGCGATTGCCGGGATGGCCATGGATTTTGGCCTGAGTGTGATCGTTGTTTTCAACAAATGGGATTTGATGGGCGCGGGCCAAGACCGTGACGACAAGTTATTTGATTTAGAACGCAGTGATGATTTGAAGATGGAATTCTTGCGCTTTGCTCCCCGAGTTCGAGTTTCGGGATTGTCGGGCCGAGGAGTTCCTAGCTTGTTAAAAACGATCACTCGAGTTCATGAAGCTCGGGCACAACGAGTTCAGACCGCGCGACTCAATAAAATATTCGATGTTAAGTTCAAAGGTCACAGCCATCCGCTGGGACCCAAGGGCAAGCCCGCGAAATTTTATTATTTGTCGCAAGTGTCGGCCTCTCCTCCGGAGTTTGTTTTGTTTTCCAATTTACCGGCGCCGTCGGTTCACTTTTCCTTCCGTCGATACGTGGTGAACACATTGCGAAATGAATTTGGATTTGAGGGAACTCCGATCAAGTTGCATTTCAAAATTGCTCAGTAAGTCTTTAAAGCAATTATGTTGAGAAATCTGCGCAAGGTCCCCAATCGCTATAGTTTGGCTCGCCCGGAACATATGTTTCTTTTGGCGCTTGGCTCGGCGATCGGCATCGGAAATCTTTTAGTTTTACCTCCGCTGATGGCTCGCTATGGAGTGAGCTCGGTTTTTTTAACTCACTTGTTTTTACTTTTTTTTGTGGCGCTGCCTTTGGTGCTTTCGGAAATGCTTTGGAGTCGTTGGCTCCAAAGGAGTTTAGGACAGTCTTTTGAATTAGTGCCTCGAATTGGAAAATTAATCTGGGGAATCATCATTCTTTTGTGGATCGACCTGACGCCCAGTTACTTGGTCGAGTATTCACGAATTCTTTTGTCGCTGTTTCGCTTTCATTGGCAGCAGCCGGTGGAAATGTATCTGGGACAAATTCATAATGACAGCGTTGGCGAGGCCTTAACGATTTATCTAGTGGCGGCTTGCGCGATTGTGGTGGGAACTTTTGTGGTATCGATGACGAAGCTGCGACTCATTTTGCTTTATCGATGGGGGCTGGGGTTTGTTGGTTTGGCCCTGTTGTTATTGTTGGGCGTGTTGCTAGCTAACGTCGATGTGTCTTTTGTGGCTTCCAGAATTCAGATTTTGGATTTTAGTCGCTTTGGCGTCGATCCGTTAATGGAAATTCTAACTTACTCATTATTTTCAATGTCAGTGGGAATTGGAATTTATTTTGCCTACGTATTCTATGGCAGCCAAGCTTCTTCCAATCATGAAACAGCAAGCCGGTTTTGGCAGAGGCCAGGAAATTTATTCCGAATGATTTTTAGAGTTTTTGCGGTGGACTTGCTCTTTAGTATTTTAGCATTGTTTTTATTAATGCCTCATTTGAACTCAAACGGAAACTATGTGGCCGTCAGTGAAGAGATTTTATCGCCAGAATATTTCGCAGTTTTTTTATTCCCGAGATATCTGGCTTCGATTGTTGATGTGGGGGTGATCGCTACAGTTGCTTATTATGTGATCATTTTGGTTGCAGGATTTTTTTCGCTAGTATCTTTGATCGACGTGGCTTTTTGGACTTTTGATTTTGAACTGAAACTTAGTCGTTTACGAAAACAGTTATTACTAGTTTTTTTGCTGGTGCTTTTGCTGGCGGCACCGTTATTGCCTTTGATCCGAGAACTGGTTTCGGATTTTGGCTCTGGCGTCTTGCTGCCCATATCGGCATTGTGTTGGAGTTTGGCTGCGGGCTGGGTCATACCCCGAAAAGTTCAATCGATGCTCTTCGGTCGTGGTCCCCGCTTGGATGGACTCTTTACTCTTTGGCGCTTTTCAGTTCGTTGGTTGTTGCCCGCGATTTTCTTATCATTGTTCATTTTGCGTAGTTTAAAACGCGTTGGCATGTAAATTGCTCGGTCCCTGGGCATGATGCAGTGGAATTTTAAAAAACTAAACTTTGTTTATCTCTTCATTCTTTTGGGTCTTTGCGGATGTGGAATTTCTTGGAAAAAATCGGTTTCTCGGTCTTCAGAATCGAATTCGCTTGATACTCAGCAAGGGAGTCCTCAATCGGACCCTCCTTTGAAATCTTTAGAGCGCGCTTTAGAAGCTCGTCTTTTTAATCAAAGCTTGGGTAGTGGCATTGACGTTCAAATAACGATTCATGGATCGCGTCTGAAGGAAAAGGCTTCCTTTCTCGTGAGACGCTCACGGGATTCATCAACTCAAGTTTTACAATATGTTAATTGGGAAAATTCGGAAGAGCGCTATGAGTTCATAGATCGTAATCTTCGTTCGGGAATTCAATACACCTATGCATTGGTGTCTGATGCTCAGCAATTTGTTATCCATCCAGCGTTGAGCGTGAGTGTTTTGGCTCCGCTCAATTTGGACTTGTTGCCTGGTCAAATTTTGAGTTTGTCATCAATTGCTTACCAATACCCTGATTGTTTTTCGATGGTCGGAGAAGTTCGAAAAATTAAATTTGGTCGGCTCATGTTGAGCGAAGGTTCAAAATTGCTTGGTGAGGGATTGAATTGGTGGCTAAAAATAGATCGTCTGGAAAGCCAAGACGGAATGATTGTTTCTTTTGAAGACGGACAAACTGCCGGTCGAGGAATGAATGGACGAAATAGCGGAAAAATATTTTTGGATCTTGAAATGGCCAAAGGTTCATTAGACTTCATCTCTAGAGGAGAAAATGGCGGATGGGGATACAATGGAATTTATGGTTGGGATGGTCGATCAGGAAAAGCCGGAGCAGCCGCGATTCAGAGTATGCCCAGCGATGAAAGTCGTATGGAGTGGTCGATTAAAAATTGTTATCGAATGGCAACTTGGGGGCCAATTGGATCTGCTGGAAGAAATGGTTTTGATGGAGGAAGTGGCGGACGAGGTGGCGATTCCTTTTCCTTTTCGTTGCGTTTGAATCGAGCTCGATCTTCGGATTTGAAAGTTTCTTTTCAAAGTTTGGGCGGAGTGGGCGGAAAAGCCGGAATAGGAGGCAATGGCGGGAAGGGCGGAAGTCGGGTGCTTGGTAAAAATCCGCTCAAATGTCCTGTGCCTGCAATTCCCAAGCCCAAGGCTGCCAAGGCGGGTCGGAAAGGCCGGGACGGAAGAGTTGGAATTTCAGGGGTGGGAGCCGCTAAACTTTGTTCATCTAATCCGGCTGGATTGCTTCATCCGGAATGTTTTGATCCGAGCGTTGGAAATAATTTTGGCTTTTGATTCTAAATCTTAGTCGCGACTTGCGACGCTGATTTTAGGGATTTAGACTTACGAGGTGGATTCTTTTTTAAGTGAAATTCGTGACCGCTTGGCTTTGGAATTCAAAGCGGAAAGCATAGAGATCGTGGATTTTTCCGCGGAACACGCGGGCCACACCCATGGTGGCCACATCCCGGGACATAGCGTGGGAACCCATATTGAAGTCAAATTAGTGAGTTCGCTTTTTGCCGGCCAAAGTCGAGTGAATCGCGAGCGGATGATTCAAAAAACTTTGAGTCCCGAATTATTAAGCGGTCGAATTCATGCGCTGGTGCTGCGATTAAAATCACCTGAGGAACTTTAATCTTTGTTCATCACTAAAAAACAAAAAATGGTGGGCGGCGGAGTCGTTGGACTTTTGTTGCTTTGGGGATTGTTTGGCCAGGAAGAGGCCACTTCATTGCCATGGACCGACAAGCTCATTCCGGTAATTGAAGTTCGTTGTCTTACGGAAGTTGACGGAGTCGATGCGCCACTATTGGCTCGACAAAAATTCTGCAAATGCGTCACCAATCGATTTAAGAAAACTTGGCGCAGCGATGAAGTTTTTAAAAAAGATATGAATCAAATTTTATCCGCTTACATTTCCGCAGAAGATCGAATGAAAACTCAAGATCGAAACGACGCGATCCGCTTGACCGATTCTGAAGTGCCTGCATTTTTGCGCGAAGTGCTTTTGAGGCTTGGCTTAAAATGGAGTGGCGAACGTTATGAAAAGTACCAAGCAAATTTTCTAAAGTTGCTGGATCCGGTTATGGAATCATCCAAAAGAAGCTGCATTAAAGTCGCGAAACCTTAAGTTGATTTATTAAGATTTAATTTAGACACATTGAGCTAACTCCAAAAGCACTATCGGTTTTTTGACGCTCTTCCGATGAGTTCATCGGGAGCATCTATGTATCGTCATGCATTGCACATTGGGATGGGTTTCACGCTTCTTTTTTTTCAGAACGGCTTGGCTGAGCAAAACTCTTTGCTCAACGATGCGCCTAACAGTGCTTGCACTAGTCTCTATCAATCGACTTCATCAACTGTTTATCAATGCAACAAATTGAAGGTGATTAAAATTCGGGGCAATCCTTTGGAGCGGGCTCGTGAATTGGGCAACCTCCATCGGATGGGAATTTTGTCGAATGTGGTGCTTGAGCAATTTTCGACCAAGGCTCAAAAAACTTTGTCTTCAAATAAAATTTTACAAAGTCTCATAGGAATCTACATCGATCACTGGATTTCACAGCGTAGTAAGTGGGCAGGGGCTCAATCTCAGCTAGCGGAACTTAGCGAGTTTTCTAAAGCTTCGGGCATTTCGAAAACGAAAATGAAACGTGCCCTTTTTATTCCTGATTTAGGAACTTATGCCGAGGGTGAAACCTTGGGATGCACCAGTGCGGTTTATTCCGATGACAGTGGCTATCTGGGCACCGCTCGAAATTTAGATTTCGCGGGCGTTGGAACATTCGATCGTTTGCCTGCCATATTGGTGAACATTCCTGATGATCCTCGAGAACAAAGCTATTTTGGTGTCGCCGCAGAAGGGGTGCCGTGGGCCGGTATTACTGGAATGAATGAATCCGGATTGTACTTTGCGGTTCACCAAAATTTCACGCGTGATGTTGATTCTAAAAAAGCTTTGCCGCTGCTCTTTGTGGGCGATGGTTTAATGCGAAAAGCTCGATCCATGAAAGAGGCTTTAGAATATTTATCTAAAAATCGACCGCTTGGAATGTGGACGTTTGTGTTGGTGGATTTTGCTCATCGACAAGCGGCAACCGTGGAAGTTTCGGCTCGAAGAATGAACGTTCGATGGTGGGATCAAGGACTTTTAAGCCAATCCAATCATTTGATGGCCACTCCGGATGCCCGAGAAATTGAAACTTCCAAAGCGGCTCGCACTTTGAATTCTAAAATCCGCATCGAAAAAAGCAACGCTATCATGCAGACCATTAAAAATTCCAATGGCGATGCTCATTCGAAGAGTCAGTCTTTAATGAGCATTTTGGCATACCAAGAGTCGCGCGATGGTGAATACTCAGCATTCCGGGACATCCAGCGAGCTGATACCATCCAGTCGGCTTTGGTCGAAGGTGATTTAAGTGGAGCCCAAAAACTTTGGATTGGCGTTGATTCTGCGCCGACTGCAACCGGAACATTTTTAGGACTCAAAGTTTCTGAAATTTTCTCCAAAGATTTTTCTGAGCTTCCGCAATTTGAAATGCAAAGTTCAATCAGCACTCCGGAAAAACGACGAAATCAAGTGCGCTACGCTCGGGTTTATGAATTGGTTGAAGAGCGAAAAGAGCCTGAAGCCGCCTATGAATTAGTAAAGAGTGAGAAATCAGCTAATGGGCTGCTGATGAAGTCCTATTTAGAACTATTGCTAAAACATCCAGCGGAAGCTCTTCACACGGTTGATGCGACTTTGGACGTATTGAATGCAAGTTCAGTAAACCGAGAAAGCTTTCTTGAAGAAAGTGCTTGGGTTTTGAAATCAAAAATTCTCTATGAAATGGGGCGTCGAAATGAGGCTCGTCAATATGCCGAGCAAAAGCTGGCGGAGCGCAGGGTTTTTAGTAACCCAGATCGCCAGGATTACTTGAAAAAAATAACGGAAAAGCTAGAGCGGCCGTATGGAAAAAATGCTGAGGAGGTCTTCTATCGATCTCCGGGAGCGTTAAAGTGGAACTTCGCATTTGGTGACTTTAGGCAGTAGTTTTGCCTTCCTTAGGTTTGTCCGATAATAATTATTATGTAAACTAATAAATCTTCGCCGCTGTCGGTTTCTCAGCATTGTGCAAGCGTAGACTCCCCTTTAAAGTTAACAAAGAATGCGATGCTTTCAGTCCCGATTTTCTTGGCTAACCCTTTCTCTTTCCCTTGTCGGAATCACTTTGGCGTTGCCCACTTTGGCTTTGGAATCTGCTAACAAAGGTGGCCCTGAAATATTGGGTTACGACGATCCACAATTCATTAAATGCGTTGATGTTGTCAGTCGTGATCCACAAGACGAAGACAATTCCTATGCACTTCGATGTGACGTGCCTACCTTCATCGAAAACATCCGTAAAATTCATTCGCCGGATCCTGGATTTCGATATCTAGTCGGAAGGATTCTTCTTAAGCAATTGAGTGAATTGAAGTCGCAACTTTTAGTGGCCCAACCCTTGAAAGATTTGCCCGACGACAGTGGGCAAATAGCGGGCGCTGGGCTGGGTCCTCCGGAAACGGCCCCTGCTCTCTTTAGAAGTCGGGCCGAACTTTGGTATCAAGAACTCCATTTTTGGATTGCGCCGTTGTTGGATAAAAAACGTCCTGAAAATTTACTGGGCACCGAGGCCGCTTTTCTTGAGGTTCAATTTTTAGGCGAAGCTCTTATGTTTCAAGAGCTCTCGAAAAAATTAACGGAGTATACTTCGTTGCTTGAAAATCGCCGCATTCGATTGAAACTTTTTCGCTTAGTGGCTGATTGGTCCAAGATGGATCCAGAAACTTTGAACGATTGGTTGCTGAGTCAGCTGAAGAAATTTCGGCCCGCCGAAATCAAGGGTAAATCCGAAGATGATTTTTTTGTTTGGACTCGAAGTTTGGAATTGGATCCAGAATCAATGGACAAACAACAGCGCGAAGGCATTCAACAGAAGTTACGCGCCTTGTGGATTTTTTACCCTGAAGTCGACTCACAAAATAAACTTTTGGACTTGGCTGATCGGCTGAATATCAAGCGCGCAAATATTTCGCCATCCGTTCGACAAATGAACATCAGTGAATTGACCGATCGGGCTAATGCGGAATTGTCTTTGGTCAAAGGCGAAAATGCGCTTCAAACCATGCAATCTGTTTTGAAATTACCTAAGGAAACTTACACTCAGGATGAACTGTGGTCCGCCTTTGAATTGCACATCAGAATCATGAGAATTTTGGATAAGCGCCATATGATTCCTGATTTGATTGACCGTTATGTTCGAGTCGGTCACTTCATCGACATTCCTAAAGACAAAGCCAAAACTGAAATTTTTTTCGATCGTCTTTATAGAATTGCTCGCTTCCAATGGAGCTATGATTCCCAAAAAGAAGCGCTCAAAACCTTAGATAGAATCCTAACTTTAAATATGAGATCGGGTACTGAATTTTCTCTTGATGAGGCCTATTACATTCGGGCTCGAATCATGGAACAACAGGTCGATAAGCGAATCGCTCGTGATTATTTCGAGGAGTCTATCGAGGTCTTAAAAAAAACCAGCAAGCGCAACGCAGATTTATTGCAAGATTTACTATGGAGAAATTTTTTCGTTAATTACGACGTAGCGATTGAGACAAAGGATTTTTCTAAATTATTGCCCCTCATTGAAGAACTTCGTTCATATGTAAATTGGGCAGAAGAAAAGCCTCGTTGGTATTATTGGTCAGGCAAAGTCTACGAACTCAATGGCCAAAAAGAAGAGGCCATCACGCGCTACACCACTTCCTACGGGGAAGACATTTTGGGCTTCTATGGAATTGTGTCCGCTCTTGCCATCCAAGTGCTGCAGGGTCCGGTACGACAATGGAAACTCGATAGCGGAACCAAGTATTGGGACAAGCCCCAAGATTGGCGTGCCGCTAATTGGAGCGATTACTTCGACCCTAAGACCGGCAAATTAAAAGACAAACAATGGGAGTCTTTGGCTCGTATTTATTATTTAGGCCGCACCGGAAGTTTTTCGCTGATCAATGCTGACCTAGTTAATTTAGAAAGAGTTGCCTATTCGATGGCTGGAAAAACTGGGCTCTCAGCATCTAAGCGACGTGACATTTTGCGTGACATTGCATGGGTTAGATTGGCGGCCGGTGATCGAATCGGCAGTATTCGAATGGCTGAAGTGATGCGCTCTACTTTTAAGGATGATTTGGATGGCGAGGAGTTGGCTTTTCTTTATCCCCTTCCCTTTGGTGCCCTCATCACTGAGGCCTCTAAGGAAGCCAGTATTAATCCATGGTTTGCTAAATCTTTGATTCGCCAAGAGAGCGCTTTTAACCCTCGCGCTCGATCCAGTGCTAATGCCCTGGGATTGATGCAAATGATTCCGCCAGTGGCCGCTATGGAAGCCAAGAAAATGAAATTGGATCCTTTCGACATCAATGATCTTTATCGGCCTGAAGTTGCCGTGAAGTTGGGCACCCAGCACTTGGGTGCGCTTTACTATGATTTTGGAAAATCTTGGATTTGCGCAACTGCTGGATACAATGCCGGACGTCCACCGGTTAATTTGTGGATCGACGCTTATTCTAATCCAAACCCAGTAGCCTTTATCGAGCGCATTTCCTTTGTTGAAACTCGCAAATACGTCCGATCGATTTTGCGAAATTTTGTTAACTATCAACGGATCTATGGCGACGGAGAAATCAATGTATCTGAATTGACCCGAATGCCTGAACGAGTCCCAGGTATTCCTGTTAAGGAATCCACTCCCGAATCTCAAAGCGCTCTTCTCAATTGACTTGTGTTGACTCTGGTCAATAATGGAGGCTGCCATGACGGTCTTAAGAATAGCTTCTCGTAAAAGTGATTTGGCTCGAATCCAAGTCTATCAAGTGGCGCGAGCGCTTAAAAAGGTCGATCGATCGATTGAATTCAAATTTCAATTTTCGCAATCATTGGGCGACAAGAATCTGAATGACCCTCTTTGGCAAATGCCCGAGAAGGGAGTCTTCACTAGAGATCTTCAACAAAATTTGATTGATGAAGATTGTGACCTGGTCGTTCATTCTTGGAAAGACTTACCGATTGAAGGTTTTGATCAAACCGAAGTGGTGGCGACTCTTGAGCGCGAAGACAGTCGTGATTTGCTTTTGTTTAAACCCGCTACTTTGGCTGATTTCGCCAGTCGCCTTACTCAGAACTTGAAAATTTTTTCCTCGTCACCCCGCCGTAGCCACAATTTACCGGCTTTATTGAAACAATTATTGCCGTTAAAAATTTCTGAAATTGAATTTTCCGCTGTTCGAGGAAACGTAGGGACCCGGATCGATAAATTTATTAATTCCGATGCCGATGGTTTGATTGTTGCGGGAGCTGCAATCAATCGTTTACTCGATGTTCCCGATGAATTTGAAGCCGAGTTAAAGACCGCGGCTGTGCAATTGAAAAAAAAATTATCGACCTTGTGTTGGATGTTTTTACCGCTCAAAGAAAATCCAACTGCCGCCGCCCAAGGCGCGCTGGCCATTGAAATTCGCAAAGATCGTTCGGACCTTCGTCATTTATTAGAAAAAATTAATCACCAAGCAACTTTTGCGGCGGTCTCACGTGAAAGATCAATTCTGAGTGAACATGGCGGTGGCTGCCACCAAAAACTGGGAATTTCTTTACAACAGCGATCTTTTGGCAATGTCCTCAGCGTTCGAGGGCTCGATGAGAAAACTCAAACAGCCATTGCTCAATGGCAGCTTCTAGGGGCATCGACGGCTCTTGCCCGGGCCCATGAACATGAAATTTGGCCCCAGCGTCCTGAAGAATCGTCGTTTTTTAAGCGCAAATTTTTGAATTGCTCAAAGCCTAGCAACATTGGAGCTTTCATGGTGAGCCGCGCTGATGCAATGCCGCTTCATTGGACGCCGAATCAAGTGAGCCAAGAAATCCTTTGGGTAAGTGGTGCTAAAACTTGGCGACAATTGGCCGAGCGTGGTTATTGGATCAACGGTTCGTGCGAAGGATTGGGCGAGGCTAAGCCATCAACTGCATTGATTGATTCTTCGCTGCGATGGTGCAAGCTAAGCCACACTCAATCGGTCGACTCGGAAGATTCTAATTTTGAGCCCTTGGCGACCTATGAATTGATCCCTAAACGCGCGGAGGAATCTCCCAAATTTTTGAACCGCCAACATTACTTTTGGATGAGTGCCACCGCGTTTAAGCGAGCACTTGATTTGGATCCTTCAATACTGACCGCTCAGCATTCTTGCGGACCGGGAAACACCTACAAAATTTTGATTCCTTATTTTAAAAATCAGGGATTGGAATTGCGAATATGTCTGGATTTTGATCATTGGCGGCAAAGCCTTCTTGCCGATCCGCAAGACTAGATCTAAAACTAGGATCACGATGGCCAATCTGAGATTTCAAAATGCCTTGAAAGCGATTCCTCAAAAAGTTCCGCCGATTTGGTTCATGCGCCAAGCCGGCCGATATCACAAACACTACCAAAGACTTCGCGAAAAGCATTCTTTTATGGATCTCTGCAAAATTCCTGAATTGGCTGCTGAAACCACTTCTGGACCGATTGAAGATTTCGACTTTGATGTCGCCATTTTGTTCAGCGATTTGTTGTTTCCACTTGAAGCCTTGGGCTTGGGTTTGTCTTATGATGATGGAGGTCCCAAACTTGGCAAACACTTGGATCTCAATGTCTTGAGCCAACTGAGATCTCATGACGACGCCCTGCCCTTTTTAGAGTTTCAGAAAAAAGCGATGCAGTTGACTCGCCAAAAAATTCCTAACGAGAAAAGCTTGATCGGATTTGTCGGCGGACCTTGGACTTTGTTTTCCTATGCCTGCCAAGGCACCCACTCAGGTGGATTGCAGGAAACCAAAACAAAACTTTCACTTTTTCCAAAATTCATGGATCACTTGATTCCACTTTTGATCAGCAACATTCAATTGCAATTAGATGGTGGCGCCGAGTTGGTCATGATTTTTGATACTGCGGCCGGAGAAATTTCAGCAAATTTATTTGAAAATTTGGTCGCTCCTCAACTAAGTCTTTTGGCCGCAAAATTTCCCAATCAACTGGCCTATTATTCCAAGGGAACCGTTCCTGAGCATTTAAATTTTATCGCAAAAAATACATGGGCTGGAGTGGGCTACGATCATCGATGGGATTTATCGAAAGTGATGGATTCCAAAAGATTTCCCGGTTTTGTTCAGGGAAATTTTGATCAGAGTTTGTTGTTTCTGGAGACTTCAGAATTCAAATCTCAAGTCGCAAAATACCTGGACCGCTTTGAATCAATGGAACCTAAGCTTCGAACTGGCTGGGTATCCGGATTAGGTCACGGCGTCCTGCCGAAAACTCCAGAATCCCATGTAAAATATTTAGTAGATGAAATCCGGCGCCGTTTGGCTTGATTTTTTTATGAAGAAAACCGAGCAAAAAATATGAGTGAAAAAATCGGCGTCATTCTTTTGAATTTGGGATCCCCAGCCTCGCCATCGGTGCCTGATGTTCGACGTTATCTTCAAGAATTTTTAATGGATCCCTGCGTGTTGGACATTAATCCAGTGGGTCGTGCATTGCTGGTTTATGGCCCGATTTCTATCTTTCGCTCACCAAAATCTGCACACGCCTACGATTCAGTTTGGATGAAAAATCCGGGCGCTTTGAACGGCTCTCCGCTTCTTCATTACAGTCTAAGCGCTGCTGAAAAATTAAAAGGCCATCTTGATTCCAAATATCAAGTCGCGGTTGCCATGCGCTATCAAAACCCAAGCATTGAAGCGGCTTTAAAAGCCATAGATGTCGAGCAATGCTCGGATTTGCGAGTCTTGCCGTTGTATCCGCAATTTGCGCTTTCAACGACCATCACTGCTGAGATGGCGTTGCGCAAAGAACTTAAAAAATTCCGCTTTTCGGGCAAACTTTCTTTTTTAAAACCATTTTATGATCAACCTGATTACATCTCGGCACAAGCCTCGCGCGGCCAAGCACTATGGAAATCTGGCGATTATGATTTTGTGCTCTTTTCTTTTCACGGAATTCCCGAAAGGCATATCAGTCGCTTCTCGAATTCAAATTCTGATTGTTTGCAGAAATCCTCTTGCTGCGATCTCTCGAATTCCAATGATATGGATTATTGTTATCGCAAGCAGTGTTACAAGAACGCAGCCTTGGTTGCCGAAAAACTTGGACTTCGCCAAGACCAATGGACCGTGAGTTTCCAGTCCCGCCTTGGGCGAACCCCATGGATCAAGCCCTACACTGATTTTGTGTTGCCCGAACTTTTGGCAAAAGGAAAAAAACGATTGCTAGTTTATTGTCCAAGTTTTGTAGCTGATTGTTTAGAGACCTTAGAAGAAATCGCGATTCGAGAGCGAGCCTCTTTCATTGACCAAGGCGGAGCAGAATTGAAATTGGTTCCTAGTTTAAATGATTCGATGGAATGGACTTCTGCCTTAAAAAACTTGATATCCGATAGCCATCGTTATTGCGAAACTTATCAAGTTCGCTCGATCTAAATTTTTAACTAAATTTTTAGGGCCAAAGAAATTTTCGGGCGCCCTTAGCCAAGACTCCGGAAAAAGCTTTGTCAGCCAATGATTCAGGCTTGCATCGGCTGGTTCCGATCTCTCGGTGTCGCAGCAATTCGCCGTTGGTGGCATCGCCCACCACGATGTCTAAGATCCAGGGATCTTGAGTGCCCTTGCGATGAGCCAATGCGCCGATTGGACTGTTGCCCTTGCCGCCCATTTTTAACAAAAAAGCGCGCTCACAGCGGCTTGCCCACGAAGCTTCAGAATCTTCAATGTAACGAAGTTTAGCCAAAAGGTTTTCATCAGCTCCACGGCACAAAATTCCCACGTTGCCTTGGCAAGGAGCCGGCAACATCACTTCTGATTGCAACGAAACGTAAAAGCGTGGAGAAATGTTCAGACGTTTTAAAGTCGACCAAGCCAAGATAACAGCATCGGCCTCATCGGTGTCCAATTTTTTAAGGCGGTCAGCAGCGCTACTGCCTTTGGTTTCAACGAAAGTGACGTCGTCACGCAATGCTCGCACTTGCATCAATCGACGCTTAGAGCCGGCCGAGACTCTTGAATTGCGCGGCAATTCTTGAATTGCACCATAAGTGGAACGGGTAATTAAAACGTCACGAGGATCTTCTCGGCGCAGCACCGCTGCTAGTTGTAAAGAATCTGGCAATACCAATGGAATGTCTTTGACGTTGGCGATGACCATGTCGAATTCGCCTTGTTGCAATCGTCCGATTAAACTTTCGATAGTCGCGGTGATCGGGTTGTCATTGGGAATCAAAACGATTTCTTTGCCGCTAAGACCATCTCCGATGTGCTTAGCTTTATAGGCTTCTTTCATTTCACTTAAGAAGGCGGTGCCTAAGGCGTTTTGAAGCGTGGCAACGGTGTAGTTACCTTTTTCAAAAACCGGACCGGTGACTTGTTTTTTTGGATCTATTTTTTTGGAATCTTTATTTTTTCGAATCGGAAACATTCCAATGAAATCAAAATTGGTTTCAGCTTTCTTAGGGCTGGCTGCGGGGGCAGCTTTTTTAGCAGTGCTAGCGGCTTTTTTTTGAGTGGTCATCGGCACGCTAGGTATTTTTTCTACTTTAACCGCGCCTTTAACTGCGCTTTTAATTGGAGCGCTTATAGCTTTTTTGCTGATGGACTTTTTAGGACTTGCCGATGCTTTGCTTTTCACTTTTGTCATACTTCTTTCAGCAGCGCTCTAAAGAATTTCTAAAGCATTTCAAGAGATCTATTAGGGACCCTTGTTAGCTTTAGCTTTGATCGCCACTACTTCAGCTTTTTTCGAAGTCTCTTTGGAAGTTTCATTACAAGTCTCATTGCGAGTTTGGCTCTTAAGCCCTTGAACGAACTCTTCCAGTCGATCTTCATCTACCTCTTCAAGCACTGTGATTAAGTGATGAAGAAGTTTAGAAAAAAGGCTCCTGACCTTATAGCCGATTTCCTGATCATTTTCCAGCTTCAATTGCACCAGCGTTTCGTCAATCCAGGTAGTGAATAATCCATGAATTTCGGCTATTTGTGGCGCTTTTGTCCAATGTTGCCAGCTTCTGCGAAAGGCGGCCATTTCGGAGTTAAGAAGCACTTTGGCCTCGTTGAGAGCTTGATTTCTACGGTTCGATTCTGATGACGCTTGGTCTCGAAATTCGTCGACGTTACGAACAAAAAAATCCGATTTTCGATGAATCTCGGGATCAACGTTTCGCGGTAGACCCAAATCCAAAATAATTTTTGGACCATTCAAAGCTTTGGGCGGTGATACTGGGCTGATCAAATCAGTTTTTTTGATCAAGGGTTTCAAGCTTGAGGTTGCAAAGATGCTGACATGATTTTCCCAAATTAGCTTCGGCAGTTCCGAAAAATCGGCAATGGTCGCGTGTTTACTCAACGGATGATTTTCAATTTTTTCACGACTGCGATTGACCCAGGTGACTTTTTTAAAGCCTAATCGAAAGAGTCGCTCTAATGATTGAATAGCCATTGAGCCCGCGCCCACTAACAGCGCTGATTTTTTATCCAAAGATTCGAAAACATCGGTCAAGCCATCAACCGCAACGTGAGCCACACTGACGGTGCCCTCGCCAATTTTACTACTGGTGCGAATTTTTTTTGTGCTTTTAATAATGTGTTGCGAGCATCGATCTAAAACGGCGCCGATCAAATCAAGTCGGCGGCCCCTTTCGATGGCGTCTTTCATTTGTCCGGTGATTTGAGTTTCGCCGAGGACTTCGCTTTCCATCGATGATCCAACTTTCATCCAATGCTCGATTGCATCGAGCCCGACGAAGGATTGTGCTTTAAAGACGGTGGTCCCTTTGTGCGATGCCCACAGAGCTAAGAGATCTTCTTGGGTCAAACCATAGGCCAAGATTTCAATTCGATGGCACGTTCCTAGATACAGAAGTCCCGAATCGGGAAATGCTTTTTCTGATTTTTTTAATTGGCTGATCCACTGAGGTAAATAGCTTTCAATTTCGTCAGGGGTCAGGGCGACAGATTCGCGTTCGGGCGCGGGATGACCCAATCGACTGGAAAAGCTAATGCAAATCAATCGATCTAAATCGAGAGGACGCTTTGGACTCATGGAATGAGCCACCGCAAAGGTGAGTGAAAATTAGACTGCTTGGTAAGCGACCACAAAACAAAGAGCAGCAAAAAACCTAGTGAAAAACTAAAATACCCTCGAAGCGCTTGCTCCTTGCCAAAAATTTTCGGTGATAAAAAAACTATGCAAAGTTGCAACAAGCAAAAAGAAGCGACCCCGATGATTTGATCGTCCATGAGAATTTCACTAATGCTCATCGGATGATCGGTGCTTTTGAAAGCTAAAGTCATGGCCGCCAAAATTGAACCCACCGTCCAAAGAAAAAGCCCAGTTCGTGCCGAAAATCGTGAAGCGTTCAATAAACTTTCTAAGGAAGGTAACATTAGACCTTGGCCACGGCGGTTCCACGAGTCTGAGCGCAGGCGCTTTTGCTGAAACAGCCCTACTAACGAGGAAAGACAAACGGCTACAGAAGAAGCCACTCCAGCGGTTAGCAGTGCTATGTGGAGTTGAATCCAGAATTTTGATTCCAAGTCCGGAATTCCGGCTCCTAAGTGAGCGTCAGTATTCTCATTTAGGTGAACAAGCCAAAGAAGATTCCAAATCACAAAGGTTCCGATTAAGGATCGGAACAGGGCACGATGAAGTCGTTGGTCTACGACTTGTGAGCGAATTAGACCCTGTAAAAGAATTGACGTCCAAAGGATTGAACCCAGAAGAGTGCTGAAGAAACGTGTTCCAAAGACGAACTCCAAAACCCAAGGAATTAAGACAAATGCCCAAAAACTGAGAGATTTTTTCAATTAAAGGCCTCCACCTAAACACCACCGCGCTTTTTGGGGTCGCCGACTGTTGTCGCCCGATGAAAAGCGTCCTATAAATTGCTTATATATGGCGATTTCAGAAGTACAAGATAGCACTTTCGATCAAGAAGTTCTACAAGCCGGCACTCCGGTGCTCGTTGATTTCTGGGCTGCTTGGTGCGGTCCTTGTCGAGCCCTGTCACCGAAGATTGAAGAAATTTCGAAAGCTTTTGAAGGTAAAGTTCGTTTCGTAAAACTGGATGTGGAAGCCAATCCTAGTGTTCCAGCTAAATACGGCATTCGGGGCATTCCCACTTTGATTTTGTTCAAAGGTGGCAAAATGGTCGATCAAATCGTTGGTAACCAGCCTAAAGACGTGATCGAACAGCTCATTTCCAAAGCCTTGTAATCAACTTTTTGCTAAGGATTGCTCATCGTGAAAGATAGCAACATGAATGAAAGTGGTTTTGTAAGAAAATCCATTTCGGAAGATGGCCGCGCAGTCATTGTCACCGCAGATTTAACTCCTGTACTTCGAAAAATCATCAAGCAGCTGGGGGCCTTCCCTGCTTCTTTTAATCACTTGGGCCAAGCCTGCTTGGGCGCGGTTTTGATTCAAGCATTGTCGGACACCGACGAAGAAGAAAAATTAGAATTGCAGTGGCAATCAACCGGGCCCTTTGGCAATCTTTATGCCGACGCACTCGGCACCGGAAAAATTCGAGGGACCATTCAGAATTTACAAGCCAATGTGGAGTCTTTAAAGATTTCTATGGGCCAAGGTTTGTTGCAAGTCCGTAAACTCGATTCCCACAACATCAAAAGCACCGGAATCGTTGAATCGACAGGATGGGTAGCTGGCGATTTAAAAACTTTTTTAGAACAGTCCGAACAAAAAACTTGCGCCATCAATCTTCATGTAGGATTTGAAATTCTAAGCGACCCAGTTACCAAGCTTGAAGAGTTGCAAATAGCAGAAGCTTTCGGTTTCATGATTCACGTTTTGCCTACTGACACTGAAGATGAAAAAACAAAGCTGCTTCAGTTGTGGGATCATCGTCATAAAATGCTGGGACCTTTGAACGAGTGGGCTTTGCCAATGAATCCTGAAGAGTCGAGCAAGACCATGATGGAGTGGTTGACGGTTGGCTCCAAGCCGCGATTGCTTAAAAAATTTCCAGTTGAATATTTTTGCACGTGTTCGGAAGATCGGATTCAGCGTGCGATTGATCTGTTAACCGAGCGAGAAAAGAAATGGATCTTAACCGGAGATTCAGAAGAAGATGAAAACTCCAGTGCCGTTTCGGTCAATTGTGAATTTTGTGGCAAGACTTATTCGATCCGCAAAGAAATTTTAAAAACTAAAAGTTAAATTTACTTACCCAAATTTACATGCCCAAATTTAAAGAGCCGCGGTTTTCGCCGGTTCAGGTCCGTGAAGTCTTTCGCGTTCTTTTTTCTTTTCTTGCCACTTTTCAATAACCGAGCGGACAATCGGACCGGTAATTCGACTTCCTGCGCATTCATTCATCCCGAAAGCGGCCACTACAATTTCGGGATTATCAAAAGGAGCAAATCCGACAAACCAAGCGTGATTTCGTCTTTCATAAGGCAATGATTCGCAGGTTAAAAACAATTCTCGTTTATCTTTGGACATTGTTTGGGTGGTCCCAGATTTACCGGCAATCACAACGTCGTTACTTTTTACATAAGTGAAGGCAGTGCCGCCGGGCTCGTTGACGACCTTAAAGAGCCCATCACGAATGACACTCACAATGTTTTCTTCAGTCTTACGTTTGGAAAGCAATTTAGGGTCGAAAGCCTTCACGACATGACCATCACGATCCACCACTTTGGAAACTAAATAAGGCATATAGAGCAAACCCTTATTGGCAATGGCTCCATACGAAGCCGCCATTTGAAGTGGGCTTGCCAGAATGTAGCCCTGGCCGATGGCTGCGGATAAAGTTTCACCGGGAAACCACGGCTCGCGGAAAGTTTTTTGCTTCCAACTTTCGTCGGGAATCAATCCCGGAACTTCATTGGGCAGATCAATGCCCAAACGTGCGCCTAATCCGAAACCTCTAGCCACGTCGGCGATTTGGTTGATGTTAAGGCGCATAGCTAGTTGCCACAAAAACACGTTGGAGCTTCGTTTGATCGCGTCTCGGACATCAATGGATCCGAAGCCGGCTTTATTGTGCTCGTGATAGGGACGTCCGGCGAAATTTAAAATCGGTGGACAATTTAAGTGGGTGTTTTCAGTGATCACTTTGTTTTCAAGGGCACTGATCGCGGTAAAAACTTTAAAAGTAGATCCTGGAGAAAAGTGATCTTGAATCGCTTTGTTGCGAAGGGGGCCAAAGGGATTTCGATAGAGCCCTTGTAGCATTGCTGAATCTTGTGAAGACAAATCGGTAGGATCAAAGCTTGGCTGAGAAATCATCGCCAACACTTCGCCACTGCGGGGATCAAGGGCGACCACCGCACCCATCATGCCCTTCATGGCCTCCGCTGCCGCCAATTGGAGATCGCTATCAATGGTTAAGACTAAGCTGTTGCCTGCTTGCGGAGCGAGATCTTCTCGAACCATGTTTGAAACGGCCGAGTCACTGGTTTGAGGTTGTTGCGCACGGTGCCCGTGAGCATCGACCACAGCATAACGTTCGCCATCTTTTCCGCGAAGGAATTTTTCCCATTGTTTTTCTAAACCATCACGACCGATGAAGTCGCCCGCTTCATAAACGAGATTTTTGCTGGCTAATTTTTCAATGTCGCGATTGCTGACTTCGTTGACGTAGCCGAAGACTTGAGCGCCGATATTTCCCATCAAATAAGTGCGGCGAATTCTAGTTTCAACATCCACCCCTGAAAGTCCGTCTTTAGAACTTTCAATTTGAACGACCAGCGACCAAGGAGCATTGGGAATGATGGTGATGGGTTGGAATCGCGGCGCGCCTCGGGACTTTTGCGTATAAAGTGTGATCAATCTTTGAGGATCTTCGCCAAGTATTCCGGCCAAGCGAATCATGGTGGCTTTGGGGTCTTTGACGAATTGTGGAATCACCACCACATCAAGTTGCAATCTATTATCGACCAATAGGCGACCATAGCGATCAAACATTTGGCCGCGCGGACCAGGCAAGCGTTCCTTGCGAACCGAATTACTTTCAGAAAAGCTTCGGTACATCGATCCCCGAATCACTTGTAGCTGGAGCATACGAAGTGAAAGCACGCCAAATCCCGCTAAAATTGCGTAAAACAAAATCGGAAAACGATTTTGAAAGAGTTTTAGTGTTTCGCTTTGCCCTAGCATAAAATTTTTAGCATCCCTTCCCTAAGCCAGACCCCGGGACTCTTCTTCTGGAACGTGCTCGAAGTATTGGTCCCATTTAATGAAAGCCGGATAGATGATCCACGCGATGATGGCGTTGATTAGGATTTGCGAGAATGCGTGAACAAAGAAAAGGCCCACAGTTGGCGAACGAGCAAAATGATTGAGCAAAATCCATAAAGTTATTTTTTGAAACAACACAAACCAGCCGGTTAAAACTGCGAAAGAGTTTCGACCTTCCAGGTTAAAGGCGCTTGATAATAATTTTGAAAATAAGGATGCCCATACCATGCTAACAATAAACAAAGTGCCTTTTGTTCCGGCAGTGGCTGATGCGACTAGAGAAATTAAATAAGCCAAGATTGTGGTGCGTTCCCAACTGCGGGAATAGGAGATGAAGGCCAAGATTGCGGCAAAGATGCTGATGGAGCCCAAACCCCAGGGCAACACTCCCAAGCTGATTTCGGTGGCTTGGCAAAGCCAAAAAATTAAAATCAAAAGAGGGATTTCAGCCCACTTCTTTTGAATTTTGTTCATTGAACCCTCGTGCCGCTGTCTTCTGAGGGGCCGCTTGCAAGCGGATCAACGGGATTGTCGGCTTCAATGAAATCATTGGGCTCTGAAGTGATGACCATCACTTCTTCAATTTGCCCTAGGTCAGCCGAGGCTCGCACTTCTGCGGTTTGAGTGATTCCACTTTTGGGTCTTTGAACTTTAACAATCGTTCCGACTTTGAGTCCTTTAGGAAAAACTCCATCCAGTCCGCTGGTAATCACAGTGTCGCCCACTCGGACATCTTCGGCTCGGTCTAAGTATTTCAAATGTCCAACCAAAGGTTTTCCATCGCCTTGGACGATGAAGCGAGCGCGAGATCGACGGATCGTTCCATCGACCGCATGAGAGGGATCTTGCAGTGCTAAAAACATCGATGAATTCGGGTAGACTCGGGTGACCGTGCCCACAATTCCATTATTGCTAATCACAGGCATTCGGGGTTTTATCCCATTGTTTGAGCCCACGTTGATAAAAAATCCCAGGCTTTCGGGGTTTGAGTCCTGGCCTAAAATTTGACCAGTGACGAAGGTTGTTTTGCTCAAGATCGGCATACTCAAAGCGGATTTCAATCTTTGGTTTTCTACTTGCACTTCTTGAAGCGTGAGAATTTCAGCTAATAGTTTTTCGTTTTCAGTTTTTAGTTTTTCATTTTCAACTTGAACATCCACTAAGTGGATGTAGCGATCGAAAACCACGCCGCTACCACGTCGAGCGTTGTGCAGCCCTTCAGCAATTGGATGAACAAAGTAGGATTGGGTTCGATCATAAAGATGAAGTTTGGGTACCGGCGGAGCCTTCATAATCATCAAGGCCAATGCTGGTGAAAGCACCAAAGCCAATTTTAAAATCAAAGCGCGATTATTTCGCCAAAATCGTTGGAATAGCGGCACGACAATTACAATCATAGCATGACCTAAAGGGATCTCTAGGAGCCCTAAAAAAACACTCAGAAACTTCTTTTTCGAGGCGGGGCTAGCCGCTCTTGCGGATTGGGATTTTCAGTTTTAGAACATACGGACGATGTTGAGTCTCATTCGTAATCACCGTGGTATTTTTTCTGTAATTTTCGTTTTTGCGGCACTGGGGATGATCGCCGGGACCTTTGGCCAATACCAAGGCATGGATTTTGGGATGGGCACGGGAGTCATCGCTCAAGTCGACAGTTTGGACATTAAAACCACTGAGTTTGACCGTGACTTTAAAAACCAACTCAACCGAGTTGAAGAAGTCATTTCTCAGCAGTCCTCGGGCAATCCCGAACAGGCTGACATGATGCGGCAAATTATGATGATGCAAGTTAGTCCCGATTCAGTGCTGAACCGCTTGATTGAATCACGCTTTCGCGAGCTAATAGCTAAGCAAAATGGAGTGGCTATTGGTGGAGCTCGCATTCGTGAAGCTCTAGGCCAAATCGAAGCTTTTCAAGCCGACGGTCGATTTGATCCAGTAGCTTATAAAAAAATATTAGCAGCCAATGGATTTCGACCAGCTGATTTTGAAGAACAAATTTCTCGTGATTTGATTGTACAAGTTTTGCAAGAAGGCTTGTCGGCCGGTTTAGCTTTGCAATCGGATTTAGAATTTCAAAGCGACGAAAAACTCAACAAACGAAAAATTTTTGAAATTGCCACCATCACTCCCAAAAATATTCCGGATCCTAAATTGCCGGATGTCGCGGTGTTGAAGGCCTTTCGTGAAGACTTAAATCAACGAGTTCACTTTGATAGCTATTACAATGATCACATTGATGAATTCCGTAAACCGGAAGCCATCAAAGCTAGTCATATTTTGTTCGCGGACACCTCTGAGGGCAAAAAACAAGCTGAAGCTGTCTATAAAGAATTGAAGGACCATAAACTTACTTTTGAAGAAGCCGCAAAAAAACACTCGCAAGATAAAGCCAATGCTAACGAAGGTGGCGACTTGGGATTCTTTGAGCGCGGAATCATGGATCCGGCTTTTGAAAAAGCAGCTTATTTGTTGGTGAACCCCAATGACTTGTCTCCTGTTACTAAGTCTTCTTTTGGTTATCACATCATCAAGCTTGTCCAAAAGCGTGGTGCCGTTGAGAAAACTTTAGAAGTGGTGATGGAAGAAATCACTCCAAAAGTTTGGGTTGAATCTGAAAAGAAAAAAATTCTTAAAGACCGACTGGCTGATTGGATTGCTAAGGCTCAAGGTCCAAGCACTGCTGATTTGAAACCCTACAAAACTGAATGGAAGGAAGTTCCAGCTTGGAATCCGATCGAAGATCGCTTGGGTCCCTACACTGGGATTTCTACATACACGAGCGATCTTTTGAAGTTGAACGCAGCTAATCCCTTTTTGAAAAAGGCTGTAGAAAAAACTGGTAATTGGATTCTCGTGAAATTCAAAAAAGACGACGAAAGTGAAAAGGAGCCATTCACTCGTGAAACTGGCTTGCAGAAGAAGGCTAATGAAGCGATCGGCTTCTATTACGAGAATCGCTACAAGGCCCTTGAACAGTCTAAGAAGATTATTCGATCTGAGGCTTTGATTGCGCGTTATCGCGAGGCCTTTAAGGCTCAGAACCCCCGAAATTAGCCCAATAGCTTTTCAATGGGCGCATTAGCTCTTTAATTCTGCCATTTTTATGGCGTTCTTGACGCCTTCGAATTCACTAAACTAGAGCTTGATGAAAACCATGAAGACATCAAGCGCACTAGAGATTTTCTTGCTGAGCATTTCAGTTGCAAGCTTTGCGATGGCTCAATCTGGCGGCGTTCGTAAAATAGGTGAAGTTCCGGAATCAGCGGATTCTTATCGAGATCCCGGATTCCGAAGCATCACAATGGCACAAGGCTCGTCTCATGGACCAGAGATTAGTCATTCGATGGATCCGGCTATTTTGAATTTTAAGGGCCAGCGATCTCCTGGGCTTCCGGAAAATTTAGAGGCCGCAGAGCGCCCCAATTTTCCAAATTTTAAATTCGCGGAAAACAATCAGGTTATTTTGTATGAAGAGCGCAATGGCAAGAAACTAGAGCGCATCGTTTCTCGCGGAGAATTTGAAGAAATGAAGTCTGAGTTCGAAAAACAGCAGTCCGAACAGGCGACTCACTCTAATTAATTTTTCTAAGAATTTATTTCAAAACATTCCAGATCAATTGCAGATCTTTAAGAAGCTTTGAAATTTCGCTGAGCTTTAACGAATTCGGGCCATCGCAAAGCGCTTCGTCGGGACGTGGGTGTGTTTCTAAAAACAATCCATCAATGCCGACCGCCATGGCGGCGCGCGATAAAACTTCGATCATTTCTCGGCGACCACCGCTGACCCCACCCCCGGGAATTTGCACTGAATGAGTGGCATCCATGATGACAGGGCAGCCGGTTTTTCGCATCTCAACTAATCCCGTCATGTCGTTGATCAAGCGGTTGTAGCCAAAGCTGACGCCACGTTCGCAGAGTAGAATTTTTTTGTTTCCCGTAGAGTAGGCTTTTTCAACAATGGGCCCCATATCGGTGGGTGCCATAAATTGGCCTTTTTTAATGTTGATGACCCGATCGGTTTTTGCGGCCGCGACGACTAAATCGGTTTGGCGACACAAGAAGGCTGGGATTTGCAAAACGTCGGCGATTTCAGAAGTTTCGCGAACCTGTTCGATGTCGTGAACGTCGGTTAGTAATTTGCAGCCAACTTTTGATTTGATGCGGGCTAAGCCTTTGAGCGCAACGTCACTTCCTGGGCCTCGAAAAGAATTCAAACTTTGTCGATTGGCTTTGTCGAAGGAGCATTTCAGAATCCAGGGAATTTGTAATTCTTGAGTGACTCGTTTGAGTTCAGTGGCCGTTTCAAGCACCATGCCTTCGTCTTCAAAAATATCGGGTCCCGCAAAAAGCACCCACTGATTGGATTGACCCCAAATGATGTCTCCAAGTTTTACGGGGTTAGTCAGGGGCTGAAGATGCTTCATGACTGACTTTTCTCACAGGGCGTGGGGATTGGTCAATTGTGGCGCGTAATTAGCTTTCTCTAATGCTTTTAAGACGGCCTACAAATTCGAATTAAAAGCTTGAGCCCAAGCTAAATCGCTGGGCAAATCTATGCCTCGGAAATCAGTTCCGGTATTGGGATTGGCTTTCCATGCGTAAATCTGAATCCCTGCGGCCAGCGCGCGAAGTTGCTCGAGCCCTTCGGCTAATTCAATTTTGTGGGGAGCCAGGGCCGCTAGTTTTAGCAAGGTCTGAGCTTGATAGGCATAAACACCAATGTGAGACAATCCAATCAAGTCGTCGACCTTTTCAGCCAAGGGCATTCGCCCGTAGGGAATTGGCAATCGTGAAAAATATAGACTTTGCTGATCCGATCCCAGAATCACTTTAACCACACCTGCACTGCGATAATCTTCTATTGAACGAAAAGGCTCGGCCATCGTGGCCATCGTGAAAGCTTGCGGAATTTTTTGGAGCGAGTTGATGAAAAGCGCCAGCGATGATCGACAGAGAAAAGGCATGTCGCCTTGGACGTTGACGATCCAATCGTTTGGAGCGGCATCTTTGGAATCCAATCGTTTTAAAATTTCACAAACTCGATCGGTGCCCGACGGCAATTCGGGGTCGGTTAAATGAACGCTGATTTTTTGATTGTAGGATTTTAATATTTCTTGGGCCCGCAGAGAATCGACTGCCAAGTGACAGCGCAATCCAATGATTTCTTCTTGCAAGAAAAGCGCGTGATCAGCCATTCGTAAAATCAATTCGCGACCTTGGATTTTTGAATAAATTTTCTCGGGAATTCTCTGAGAAGCGCTTCGAAGGGGAATGACTAAATGGTTCACTGCCAGGACCTTTCCTTAAATTAAATCGTGAATTCGCGCTAGGCCCAGCAATTTCCCATCGTTCGATAAAACCGGAGCCGAGCCAACTTTTCGATTGTTTTGTTCCATCAATGAAAGTGCATCTTCAATCAGCATCTCTAAACCAAGGGTCACAGGATTTTTTGTCATGATGCTTTCGGCAGGAGATTTCATGTCCACTCCGCGAGCGATCGCCCGACGTAAATCTCCTTCGGTCACAATGCCCAGCAACTCATTAGCTTTCGAAACGATGCAGCAAGCGCCTAGGGGCTTCTCGCCCATTCGCTTGGCAATTTCTGTGAGCGAAACTTCAGTGGTGGCCAGCGCACATTTGTTGAGAGGCTGGTAGATTTCTTGAACTCGGTGATTGAGTCGTTTTCCAAGTGAGCCACCCGGATGAAAAAGCGCGAAGTCTTCGCGAGTGAAGCCTGTGTAGCTGGCGACCGAGGCGACCAAAGCATCGCCGAGCGCTAGCGCAACGGTGGTGCTGGCCGAAGGCATTAGGTTAATGGGACAGGCTTCTTTTTCGACGCCCGCGTCTAAATAAACATCGCATTGCTTTCCGATGGGCGAATCAATTTTTCCGGTGATCGCGATGGTTGGATTTCGATTTTTGAAAAATGGCATGAGGCTCAGAATTTCAGGAGTGCTGCCGCTTTTAGAAATCAAAATGCAAACGTCTTTTGGGCGAATGACTCCAAGATCTCCGTGCAGGGCTTCGCCTGGGTGAACAAAAAGCGCGGTGACCCCGGTGCTCATAAATGAAGCTGCTAATTTGCTAGCAACGTAGTGACTTTTTCCCACGCCCATAAAAATAATTTTTTGGCGATCCGTGTTCGCTGTGCAAAGCATCTCGACGGCTTTTAAAAATTTATCGTCTAATTTTTTGGCCGCTGCCTCAATAGCTCGTGCTTCAATGCGCAAGAGCTCGCGGGCTAAATTTAAGGGCGCTTGATTAGCATCGCTCATAGTAGGGGCTAACGGTAAAACTTCCCGTTGCCCTTCGCAAATGATTTAAGCGCTTCAGAGGCTTTAAATCGGGGGCCGTGTTTTGCGGCCAACGCTTCAAGTTCTTCAACGATTTGAGCCAAACCCACGGAGTCAGCGTACTTGAGCAATCCGCCACGAAATGGCGGAAAACCTGTTCCAAAAATCATCGCTAAATCGACTTGGTCGGGCGCGCTGGCGATGCCTTCCTCTAAGATAACCGCTGCTTCGTTGATCATTGGGAAAACCATGCGGCGGACTAAGGCCTCGTCGCTGCCGCTCTGAGGGCTTGGTTTGCTGGAGTTTGCAAAAAGCAATGCTTCAATGCTCGAGCTATCGGCTTCTAAACGATCACCACCGGCTTGGCTCCACTTGTAAAATCCAAGACCCGATTTTCGGCCCATGCGCGGAGTTTCAGAACCTTTGTTTTTCGACAGCACACGAGTCATCGCTTCGGATGATTGGCTGCGGGTGCCCAAATCTTTTTCCAAGATGTGCGCGACTTTTTCGGCGACGTCCAAGCCAATTTCATCGAGCAATTCGCAGGGTCCCATCGGCATTCCGAAGTCCTTTAACAGGCGATCCAAATGCTCGATCGAATATCCGTCGAGCAAACAAAAGCCCGCTTCATTAAGCCAAGGCATCAAGATTCGATTGACCAAAAAGCCTGGCCCATCGCCCACCACCACTGGTGTTTTGCCAATGGCTTTTACATAAGCAACCGCACGAGCCACCGATTCAACCGAGGCGCCCGGGTGTTTAATGACTTCTACTAAAGGCATTTTATGAACCGGATTGAAAAAATGAAGACCAACAAAGCGCTCTGGGTGCTTGAAGGCCACGGCCATGTCTTTCACTCGCAGACTCGATGTGTTGGTTGCGATTAAACAGTTTTCATTTACATGGTTTTCTAATTCCGCGAAAACTTTTTTCTTGATATCGAGATTTTCAACGACGGCTTCAATCACTAAATCGAGACCTTTGAATCCACTGAAATCAACTTGGCCTCGGATTCTTCCCATGGTCTGATTCATTTCGACTTGAGTTGTGCGCTTCTTTCTAACGTTGCTTTTCAAAAGTCCGCTGGCGTGGGCCAAGGCTTTGGAAACCGCGTCCCATTGAATGTCTTTTACCAAGGTTGGAAGCGCGCCCTTCCCGGCGCTTTGAAAGGCAATGCCTCCACCCATAACGCCGGCTCCTAAGACGCCCAGACTTTTGATCGGCGCTAATTTTTTAACCTGTTCGACAGTTAAATCCGTGCCTGTGTCTTTTTTGGCTTTTTCAGTTAGGAAAAAAAGACCGACTAAATTTTTCGATTCATGAGTCGCCCAAAGATCAGCGAAAACTTCAGCTTCGGCAGCTAAAACTTTTTCGCGAGATTGGCCATAATGATTTTCTAAGAGAGTCAGTGCCTTGAGGGGCGCCGGATAATTTCCACGGGTTTTTCCCATGACGCTTTTGCGGGCTTGAAAAAACATCAGCCGTCGTCCCGCAAAATTGCTTTCCAAAACTTCATTGATATCGGGAATCATTGATTTCTTTTTAGGAGCCGCGGGTTTCCAGCCTTCCGCTAATTTTTTTGCAAATTCCAAGCTCCGCTCGATGAACAAGTCGGCGGGAATCACATCGTTAACGAGCCCAATTTTTCCGGCCTTAGATGGATAAATATTTTTTCCGGTTAAAATCATGTCGAGCGCATTGGCCAAGCCAATTAATTTCGGCAATCGATAACAGCCACCCCAACCCGGGACAAATCCAAGATTGATCTCTGGAACCGCGATCATGGTTTTGGCGTGATCCGAACAGACGCGATAGGTGCAGCACAAGCTGACTTCAGTGCCGCCGCCCATTGATGGTCCGTGAATTGCGGCAACGCTGGGAATGCCAAGGTCTTCGAATCGTGAAAAGGAAGATTGGCCTTCTCGTGATGCTTTGTAAGCCTCATCGCGATGACTCATCGATTTAATTTGTTCTAAATCGGCGCCGACGATGTAGGAATCTTTTTTAGCCGACCAAAAAAGTAAGCTTTTAAGATCCTTATGGTCGAGTTTGATTTTGTCTAAAAGAGTTGCCAATTCAGGAACGGAAATCGCCGAAAATTTATTAATTTTTTCGTTTTCATAGTCAAAAGTAATGACCCCGACATTTTGCCAAGAATCTAAACGAAAACATTTTCCGGTGAAGAGCCGTTTTGCAGTTTCTTTAAATGAAGAAGTTAAGCTCATACGGCCTCCAAAACGACGGCGCCGCCTTGGCCCCCGCCGATGCACAGGGTAGCCAGCGCATATTGGCCTCCGCGACGTTTTAATTCATAAGCTGCGGTCATCACAATTCGTGTGCCGGTTGCACCGACCGGATGGCCGAGCGCGATCGCTCCACCATTGGGGTTTAAAATTGCGGGATCAATGGTCCCCATCGCTTCGGAAATTCCCAAATGCTTTTTACATTCGTCTTTGGATTCAAAAACTCTCAGACAAGCCATGACTTGGGCTGCGAAAGCTTCGTTTATTTCAACGACGGACATATCTTTCAGCGAAAGATTAGCTTTTTGCAAAGCTTTGAAGCTTGAGTAAACCGGACCTAATCCCATTCTGCGGGGATCGAGTCCGGCAAATGCGTAAGATTTAATTTTCGCTAGAGGTTTGGGATTCCCCAGTTTTTTGAGTCCCTCTTCGGAAACTAATAGCGACATTCCCGCGCCATCGGTGATGGGACAGGCATTGCCAGCGGTGACTGTCCCGTATTTTTTATCAAAGAAGGGGCGAAGTTTTGCCAACGCTTCCATAGTTTGATTTTTTCGGGGACCTGAATCATTGATCAAAGTGTTTTTGTATTCAGGCGGAATCGAATACGGCGCAATTTCGGCGCTGTGCTTTTTGGAATTTTCGGCTTCGGTAGCTCGTTGATGACTGCGCAAAGCAAATTGGTCTTGCTCTTCGCGGCTCAGTTGAAATTCTTTAGCTAAGACTTCCGCAGTTTGTCCCATGTTGAGTCCACAGGTTGGGTCGGTGAGACCTTCCATGATCCCAATTCGCGGGTTCAAAAATTCTTTGATCGGTAGCCCCGCTAAAATCGCAATGCGGTCCTGCAAAGTTTTTGCTTTGCTGAGTCGTTCAAAAAAAGCGACGGCTTTTTTGTTGTAAATGAGAGGCGATTGCGACATCGATTCGGTACCGCCTGCGATGTAGACGTCGCCCGCGCCCGCTTCGATTTTGAGCGCCGCTTGGGCCATGGATTCCATTCCTGAAGCGCAGTTGCGGTGAACAGTGTATGCGGACAAACCTTGGGGAAGCCCCGCCATCAAAGCCACAACCCGGCTGATGTTTGCGGTGTCGGCTGGAGTGCTAGCGTTACCGATGATGACCTCGTCGATTAAGGGGCCAAGCTCAGCCAGGCCCATGTTTCGGCGAGCGAGCAATTCACTCACCGCAAATCGCCCCAATTCAGCGGCGTGAACGTCTTTCAATTCAGTGCCGGCTTTGGCAAAGGGGGTGCGGACTCCATCGACGAGATAAACATTTGATTTCATGGAAAACACTTTAGCACCAAGACCGCTAAACGGAATGATGGCTCGAACTAAAGATTTAAAAAATTAGCCGGAATTTTGGCCGCTAATTAGGGGCCAAATAGCTCAAAGATTTTTTAAACTTTTAGCAGTTTGGTTTGTCGATTCAGTGGATTTCAAAGTCGCAGCACTTGCTATCTTGTTGCTCGCGTTTGAAGTTTTAGTGGCTGTAGCCGGTTGAGTGGCTTTTTGGGTGATCGTCTGAGTCGTGACTGTCGCCTCAGTGCGTGCAAGGGCTTTGGAGCTTGCCTTCGAAGCAATGACCTTATCAATTCTTGCTTTAATTTCTATTTCCAAGTTGTCGTGAACTTTGGTCATTTTTTGCTCAATTCGAGCCCGCGCTCGCTTCCAGTCCCGTTGATAGAGCATCGGGTCAAAGTCGCAGACCTTACAATTCAGAGCTTCGCGCATTTGAACCCAATGCAAAAATTCAAAAACCGCCCAAATCGGAAAATATACAATCGAGGCTTTCATGGCCGCATAAGGTCCAATCAAAAGATAAACCAGCCCAACCAGTGATGTGGTCAGTAGCGCTATCTGGAAGTGTCTTATAAAAGGAATCCGGGGGCTTAGATCACGATTCATGGGGGCGCGGCAGACCGGGCAAAGATACTGACTCATGGATCCATTCTACGGGGCCTTGTCTTGAAAGAATCGTCAAAAATTCGGAGCTTAGAGTCCTTAATGGCTTGACACTACCCGAGCTAAGTCATTAGAAAGCCTCTGTTTAAAGCGTCCGGAATTTTCGGAGTTAAACGTTTTAAAAACGGATTTAAAACCGTAAATAGGAAGCGATTTAGGTAGGAAAAGATAATGAGCGAAAAAAAGGCTGCAAAAGAAGCGACAGTAAAAACCTTTTCTCGAATGACTTTGAAGAAAGTCACTCAAGCAAAGAAGTTGGCTAAAAAAGTTAGCGGAAAAACCATTGTTCGAAATTCACGAAGCACTCTGCGCGCTGAGAAAGCTCAGAAAGCAAAGAAAGTTACCAACACTCGATTGAAGATCAAGCTGCCGGGAGATTCCCCCCAGTCTGCTCGAATGACCGCTCCTAAGGGCGCGATTTCTCCGATCTCTTCACGCACTCAGTTTTTGTCGGAAGACGCAGCTGAGCGAAAGTGGTTGTTGATCGACGCTACCAATCAAACGGTTGGTCGTTTGGCTTCGCAAATCGCGCTTCTATTGCGCGGTAAGCACAAAGCAAATTTCACTCCAAACAATGACACTGGCGATTTCGTCATTGTTATTAACTGCGAAAAAGTTCTTTTCTCTGGCAACAAAGAAGCGGACAAAAAATACTACCGACACACTCAATTCATCGGCGGTATCAAGCAATCAACTCCGGCTCGATTGCGAAACACTTTCCCTGAACGTATCTTGGAAAGTGCTGTTGAAGGCATGATCACCCGAGGTCCTTTGGGTCGAGATCAATTGAAGAAACTTAAACTATACGTTGGAGATCAACATCCTCATGTGGCTCAAAAGCCCGTAGTATGGAAACTTCGACACGATTCTACAAGGGAGACTAAAGTCTAATGGCGCAGCAACTTATTTGGGCAACCGGTCGTCGAAAAACTTCTGTAGCACGGGTACGTATGAAACCCGGCAAAGGTGAAATCATCGTTAATGGTCAAAAGGTCGAGGAATACTTCACACGTCCCGTCCTTCGTTTGGTCATTAACCAGCCGCTAGCTGAGTTAGGCGTTGAAGGTCGATTCGACATTTACGCTAATTGCTCGGGTGGCGGTCATTCGGGTCAAGCCGGCGCTTTGCGCCATGGCATTTCCCGAGCTCTTACTGAGTTCGATAAAGCTCTTCGCGGACCTTTGAAAAAGGCCGGGATGTTGACTCGTGATTCACGTGCTAAAGAACGTAAAAAATACGGTCTTCGTGGCGCTCGTCGCGGAACTCAGTTCTCGAAACGTTGATCAATTACTTTTTATTGTTATTCAAAAGGGCCGGCTTCATTGCGAATCGGGCCCTTTTTTTTAAAGAATTTTGGTAGGAAATTCTTTAAAGAGGTCAAAAGTGCGGAGCTCAGCAAAAATTAGAAGTCTCAGTTTTGTAGGGTGCTTCATTCTGTTTATTCAAGAATGTTTGTCTGTATTTTTTCTGGGTCTCATTCATTTAGTACTCGTTATTTTTTTTAACTATAAAATCAGTGATCTTCAGATTTTTTCTTGGGAAGAAGTTGGCTTGCTTGCGGCTATATATTTTTGTCTTAGAATATGTATTCCTAACAGATTGATTGCAGGAGCACTTGTTGGGGTTAATTACATTGTTTTTTGCAGCTATTCTTTAATTAAGTTTCAGTTTTTAAATGAGCCGCTTTATCCCGCAGACTTAAAATTAATTCCGGAACTTTATCATTTCATTTCATTTTTTCAATTTTTAGCTTTGTGTTTGCCCTTGGTAATAACATTAAGCTTCACCTTGTTTTTAATAGCAAAAATCAATTTAAAACAAAGCGCAAAAAGAGTTTTAGTTTGCACTTTAATATTCACGGCACTCTTTAAAACAGGCTTGCTCAAGCCGCTAGAAAACCTCTATGACAAAAAAAGTCAGGCCCGCGACTGGTTTTCACGCAAAGAGCGGTATCTCAAACATGGTTTTTTGTTTAACTTTGTGAGTAATGAGATTCAGGTTTTGGCTGGTCAACGTTTTGTGCCTAATGAAGAATCGGTATTTTCCGCGCTAAAAAACATTAAATTGTTTCCATTTACTAAAAAAATAATTACCCAAAAACCAAACTTGAAAAGCTTGCCTAATATTTATGTAATCCTCGTCGAGTCACTGTGGGATCCCCAGGTGATTCCCGCCCGCAATGACATTTCTCATGACTTTCCTGTGAAAAAGTTGCCGGATATATTTGATCATCGTTTTCGAAATTTATTAATTAGTAATGGTTCTTTGTATGCAATTGCCCCTTACTCTGGTGGCGGGACCTCTAACTCTGAATTCGAAGTGCTATGTGGATTTCCTGATCTTTATCGTAATGGATCAATTTGGTCGCTTGTGCTTGATCCTAAATTTCCCTGTTTACCTAATCAGCTTAGAGCAGAGGGATATCAGACAAATGCTTTTGATGCCTACCTCCCGAATTTCTACAATCATGAGAAAGCCTTTTCAGCTATTGGCTTTGACAACTATTTCCATAGAGAGAATTTATTTGCCAATTTGCCTGGAAAGGATGGACTTATTGATGATCAATTCTTTTTTAAGGCCGTAGAGAATAAAGTTTTTAGCACCGGAAAAACCAAGCATCCTCAATTTAATTATATTCTAACTGATGGTACCCACAGTCCTTATCCTTTTAGCCATCCCCATAGTATTTTTCTTGGCGCTAAAAGCGAAGAGCTTTTAAAATATTCAAACTCCATTCTTCATTCTACAAAGGCGATTGCAGGTTTTATTAACAGAATAGTTTCGCAAGACCCTTCAGCAATTATTTATCTTTCTGGTGATCACAGCCCTCCTTTGGGAAGTAATTACAGTGGATATCGTGAAGCCTTTAACCTGCCTAAAAATCCTTCCGCCGGGCCCAGCAACGCAGAACAATGGGCATTGCTTCGAGTTCCGATCTTTATCCGTAATTTTGGTAAGCAGAAATTGAGTCATCAAGATATTGAGCTTTGGAAAATTCCGAACATGATTCTTAGCGAGATTAAAACATCGACACGGCAATTAAATTTCGATCCGAATAATCCACCGGATTTTTTTAAAAATTACTCGATCTCTCTACGTTATCGTCTGATGAAAAATATAAAAAATGGTGCATTCACTGAATGTAATATTGACTCTCCGCCTTGCAGGAAACTTGCAAAATTTAAAGAAGCTTACGAAAAATTGCTATACGACCAAATTCACGGGGAACGATTTGCCGATCGATACCGCGAGGAGTGAAAATACTTAATTTTTTTTAATATAAACTCATTCGGAGCTTCTATTGTAGACTCAAGAAATCAAGCTGGCGGAGTGCTTCAAATGTCACGATCCCCACGCACATAGCCAGGTTCATGGAGCGGACGTTTTGCTGGGGAATGCGAAGGCCCCGAGTTGGAAATTTTTCCAAGAGTGAATCGGGAATTCCGTCTTGCTCGTCACCAAACATCAAAACGTCGGACTTAGAAAACTTGGCTTGTGAGTAGTTTAGGCGACCGGTGTTTTCAACAAGCCATGGCTGGCAGTTGGGATTTTTTTCGAGCCATTCATCGAGCGAGCTGAAAACTTGAACATCGAGCAAATGCCAATAATCGAGCCCGGCTCTTTGCAGTTTTTTATCATCGATTTCAAAAAGTGGCCTGATGAGTTCAAGCCGTGATCCGGTGGCGGCGCATAAACGAGCGATGGAACCAGTGTTTTGGGGAATTCTTGGGTGGAGTAAAACGATTCGTAGCGAATCCGGAAGAGTCAGCTTTCGGTCGGCGGCTTTGCGGTCTTCTGCTCCGACGAAGTGATTTTGTTTACGGCCCATCCAAAGCTTTCTAGCCATGATTATTCGAGCCGGCCAAGAAAAAACAAAAGACCCCGGAAGCTCGTTTAGCTTCCAGGGTCGGTGCGTAAACCGCAAGAACCTTAAGGAGAGGAGACGTTCGGCGTCAGCTCTGCGGGAGGAACCGTTCAATTACCAGCCGCTGTTGTAGCTCAGGCCGACTCCGAAGGAGAGACCGCTACCAGAAGAGTAACCTACACTCAGTCCGACGCTCGTGCCGTTCGGGATGTAGTTGTAGTAAGGAGCGTAGTAGCCAGTGTTCCAGTAGTTGCAGTAACACCATTGGTTCCAAGTGTAACCCCAGCTCTGTTGGTAGCCCGACAATAAGGTAGAGATTACGTGCGACATACGGGTCAACGAGGGCGATCCAAAGTAGTAGTAGTTCCAGTTAGTGAATTGAACATCAGCTTCTTCCATTCGAGCGAAGGCCAACTCAGCTGAGAACAAATCGAAGTTCAATCGACCAAAGATCGAGAGTCCTGAAGTGCTGCGTCCGTTCACATCGTTAACCACACAAGCAGGGCACATAGCGGCAACTTGTTTCAAACGTTCTTGGATTTGAGCCCAAGTGTAAGAACCAGCTCGAACCACATCGATCGAAGCCGTTCCAGTATCAGCAATGGTCACGTCACGACGTACAACAATGTTTCCCCAATAAGCTTGCAGACTTTGAACCAACATTTTGCTTGGGTCGTAGTTGCGGTCGAATGTCGTCGGGATGCGGTTGCTAGTGGTGCGAACTGACGGCAAACATTTAGCAGGGATGTTACTGTTTAGATTCTGGTTCTGGTTTCTGGGATCGTTCCCGGAATAGCCAAAGTCAGAAGAGTAATTACTGTTGTTAGCATTTAAATTAGAATTATTTAAATACTTATCACAATCATTAGCTCCTCCGCCTTTTCCACATGCTGATAGCATAAGGGTGGCAGCTCCGAGAAAAATTCCTACTGTAGAAAGCTGTCTCATATTCATTTTCCTCCAAAATTAAATTCAACAAACGAGCCGAAATTTTATAACTTCTTCTAGTGTTGCATCGATCGTGCCAAAGTCCGGCTGGATTTAGAAAAGCAATAAAGGCCTGTAAAATCAGATAATTATGGCTGGAGTCTTTTGGTCACTGGCTGTCTAAAGTTTAGCCACTAGCGAGGCGAAAATTGGTAAAAGCGCAGCTCATCAGAGCTATGGATGGTTATGGTGGCTGCCGAGCCTTGGGCTTGGATTAAGAGAAAGCCGTTTGGATCAATTCCGATGATCGTGGCGGCTATTTGCTGGCCTTTTAATTCGACCTGAGCCTTTATTAACGGTTTCATTAAAGTCTCTTCAAGGCGCTGGGCTAAATCCTTTATGTAGAGGACTGGATCCTTAAGCCATTGGGCAAACGACTTTTCGAATTCTTGGAAAATTTGCAGAGCCATCGTTTTTCGATATTCGATATCCACTTTGGAATTGGCCGGCAATAGATTTCGCAGGCAATCTGAATGGGGTAAATTTGATGGTGAGCTTAGTAAATTGAGCCCGATCCCAATCACTAAACAATTTTTCTTTTGCTCACAAAGAATCCCCCCAACCTTTTTCCAAGCTTGTTCGGGGTCTAAAGATTGGAGCATTAAATCATTAGGCCATTTTAGAAAAAGTGATTCGCTTTTGAGCCCCATTTTTTTCAGAGCTAGCCACAAAGCTTCGCCCATTACCAAAGTTAAGCCATGAATGGGATGGTTTCGCCATTGGGGATTGATTTCGGTGGCGATCGAAAAAGTTAGTTGATCATTGGAGTTTGTCGAATTTTGCCACTCCCGAGAGCGGGTGCCGCGTCCACGTGTCTGATTGTCAGCCATCACCAGTTGGAATTTCTGTTGAGTTTCAACGCTCTTCCACTTCAATAAAGTTTCCAGGGCTAAGTCTTGGGTGCTTTCAACTTCTGCTTTGTATAAAAATTGGTGCAAAAGCTGCGTAGATTTTCCCTTAGGGTTCATTGAGTTCTTTTAAAACCCGTGACAATTGCGATTCAACTTCTTCTTTAAGCCACTTGCGGAATTTAATTTCGAGTTCTTCCGAAATGATTCGACGAATCTCCTCGGCGCCAAGGGATTTTGGACTTCCACCGCGAGTGGATTCACCAGCACCGCCAAAAGTTGATTTCAGTTGTTCACGCACGCTGGGAATCGGAACCATGGGCTCTTCTTCTTCAGTGACCGGGTCCCCCCAGAGCAATTCTTCGTCGCTATCAGAGCCTTCAATGTCAGCCTCTTCATGCAAGGCTGAAGTCATGGCTTGGGTGCGGGCTTGGTCAATGGTGTTGTGAATTTGGCCTAACGATTCGCGATCGTGTTCGCTGAGGTCTACGGTTTCAGGCTCATAAATGTCTTCAGCTAAATCTGCTGTTGAAATTAATTCTGAAGCGTTGGTATCATCGCCATCTTCTTCGGAAAAACCCGATCCTCGAAAAGTTTCAGTGGTTAATTCTTGGCTAAGATCTTCGCGCGGTGGATTTTTTTTGCCGGCTTTGAATAAGTCATCGACGCTTGGTTTTCGACTAGGCGAATTTTTTGGAAGAGGCGGCGCTGTTAAATTAGCTGACAATTTTGCAGTGGCTTCAACGGCGCGGGTTTTTTGAGCCGCTGCTTTAGATGGAGTGGCTGCTTTAGATAGAGTGGCCTGCGGAGTTGCCTTCTGAGAATTCAAAATGGCCGAGTTTCTGCTGGGCGGCGGAGGAAGTGTGGGAGTTTTGGCCAATGTAGAAGCGCTTGTTCTTGGAATGTTCGGAGTGCGCGCAAAAGGTGCGGTTTCCTCAAAAGCGCTTTTAGGTGCGGGACTTGGAGCCGTTGACTCGGTAGAAATCGAAAATCCCGAAGCATTGGCTGAAAAATTAGCGTGGCTTTGATCGTCTTTGATCAAAGTTTCAATCATGGTTTGCAAAACGTTGGCTTCAAAAGGTTTCCACAGTCGGGCATCGCTCGGAATGGTGTTTAATTCTGCTTCGTCGATTTTTTCAAAGCTGCTTAACAACAAAATTACTTTAGTGGATTCGGTGTTGGGATTGGCTTTGATATCTTTGCAAAGTTCGAGGCCACTTTTTTCGGGCAAATCCCAATCGAGCAAAACAACGTCAGGATGTTGTTCTTGAATGATTCGCTCTGCGTCGCTGCCGTTGTCAGCAAGCAACAAATCACAAGATAATTTTCGGAGTGCCAAAGATACGGCACGATGCATAGTGACGGAATCATCGGCTAGTAGCACTTTCAGTCCAGAAATCAACGATTTAGACATCTTGTAATAGTTTCTAAGATTTTTTTAGTTCATGCAACCCATTGTCGGGTTATACTTAATTTGTACGTCAGGGAAGTCTGCCCGGTGCGATAGAAACAGGACAAATCATTTTGGTCCTATGTTTTTATATTAAGGGAGTCCTGCCTGCGGATGGTGTGCATGCCGATCTCTTCGGAGTTTCGGAAGCCTGAAGTCTGTAATGGCTAGCCTAGCTAGTCTTAGGACACCCACCTCATTTATTTGGGGTCAAAGTGCGTTCCTGTTGCCCGGCCATGGTGGTGCCCTGACTATTTTAATACTTGAAGATCTTGAGAACGAGCTTTACAATTTCTTAAGATGGCAAAAAATAGTCCTAATCTCAGAGACTTTCGTATCGACGCCAGTAAAAATTCCTCGGGACGGGAATCAAGCGTTCGAGAGTCCTCGCTTTCAGAGAGCTCTGGTAAAGATTCAAGCCCCCATCAGGCACCTAAACAAGTCGCTAAGAACGTTCCCCAGCAAACTATAAGCTCTCGTGCGACGACTTCGGTCGTGGGTGCGACTCCTCAATCTTCGGTCAGCGAATGGGGCTCTCAGTCTTGGCAGGGCCAAGAACGCGGGGACCTGTGGCAGGTTTGGGAAGAAGATCAAGAGTTTCAAAATGCTTCGAGTGGCACAAATGGCGTTGCTGTGCGTCAACATTCTATTGATTCCAACACTCACTCCGGAGAAAAAGCTTTGAAGATTTCTTCGACCTCAGCGCCTGCATTCGTGACATCTTCCGTAGCATCTTCAACAACAGGCAATTCTTTTAATCCCAATCAAACTAACGCGAATAAAAAAGTTGCTCCAGCAACCGAAGAGCCTGCTCCGCTAAATAATCCACCAGCAGGATTTTTAGCTTGGCCAGCTGAGTTGGCTTTGGAAGAGCGCAAAATGGAACGCTTGGGAGTGGTTGATTTTAGCAACTCCTTCAAGAAAGCTGATTTACTAAAGAGGCTCACCCGCGAGTTCGTTAAAAATTTGCGCGAAACTTTTCAGCGCGAGATTGAAGTTTTCAATTCGGTTCGCCAATCTCAATCGCACTTCATCCACTTGTATCGAGTTAGTAATACTGAAGAAGATTTCATGTTGTTTCGAAATGGCGTCAAGCTGGTGGTTTCTGGCGAACGAAGTGGCCACATCGTTTTGGCCTTCAATCAATTTTTGGGGCAGATTTTTACACCATCACAGCAGCAGCCCACTTTTGAATTGGACGCGACTTGGGGCGCTTTCGACCAGATCCATTGGATTTACCGAGGCGAACGAGTGAACACTGACGATATCGTTCGATTCTTTTTGGGTGAGTTCACTCGGCAAAGTTATAAATAAGAATTAAAAAATCTAGTTTAAGTGGTTTGAAAACCAAGAGTTAACTAAGTTTTATTTAAAATCTCACTTAAATATCTTCGCTTTATTCTTGATGTAAATTGAGCAAAATGATACTTAAGACGCGATGCGTTATTCGCCTAATTTTCAAGCATTTACATCTAAATCTTCGATACTCTTGGCAATGCTCGCGGCTCCTCTCGCTTTTGGCGGAATCACAACCCACTATGTGACCGCTGGTGGCGGCTATAACCTTTATGGGTCACAAGCGGTGCTAGAAAAAAATGTTGAGCTCTTTTCTTCGATTTATAAAAAGAGGCGCTCGGCAAACGACAGTGCGAGTTTATTTTATGGAGCCGGTTCGAACTCTAACGCCCTGGATGTAATCGAAACAGACCCTCGATTTACTAAGGAAGAAAAACTTTTTTCTACTTTGTTTGATTCATGCAATTCTCCGGACTGCATCCTTCGTCACAATCGTTTGGAAGGTTTAAGTGGACCGATGACTCGAGCTCAAGTTTTGCGAGAACTTGATGATACGGCGACTCGGCGGATGGACGCTTTTCGGTTTTACTTCACGGGTCACGGCAGCCCGGGCGCAAAAAATATTTATACTAAAAACGTGATGGACACCTGGCGTGGAGAAGAAATCAGCGTTCAAGACTTCACAAAAAAATTGGAACAGATCAATCCCAAAGTTCACGTCCAAGTGATGATGGTGCAGTGTTTTTCCGGTGACTTTTCGCAAATGATTTACCAAGGTGGAAAAATCGGCGCACCGATCACGACAACCAATCGTTGTGGTTTCTTTTCTCAGCTTCCGGATCGACTGGCTTCAGGTTGCACTCCTGACGTAAAGATTCGCGAAGAATACAGTCCTTATTTCTTTGCAGCTCAGTCTGGAGTTAATGAAAAAGGCCAAAGCGTCGATGCCGATTTTAATCATGACGGAATGGTCACTTCTAGTGAAGCTCATGCCTACGTGATTGCCGTTGAAAACGCGATCGATGTGCCAGTTAGTACCTCGAGTGAATTTTTGCGCAACTCGAAACTGGTGATTAGCAGCAAAACGTATCAAATGAGCTCGGATGCGCTTTTGAAAAAAATGCGTCCCGAAGAAAAAGCCATTATTCGAGCCCTTGAAGAAAAATTGTCTGTAAAATTAGCGGGCAAAAAGTCGCCGATCGCAACCATTCAAGCGGGAATTGAAAAACAAAATCAAATGATGAAGTGGACCTCGCTGGAATTGCAGCAAGAACAAAGAAAATTGGATTTAATTTGGTCGGAAATTAGACTGGATTTAGAAGAAAGCTATCCCATCTTTAGAAACGCTTGGGGTGCTAATTTCGGGACGAATCGAAATCCAAGTCAACGGCTTTTGGATTCGGCCCAATCGGCATTTTTAAAGCACCCTAAATATTTGGCATTTCAAACCCAGTTTGAATTGCGCGATCAGTTGAGTGCAAAAATTTCCGTGGCCCAAAAAATTAAAGTGAAGTGGGAACGTTTGGCTTATTTAATTTTCACTAAGATGTACGAAGAGGCTTTACTAAGCCATCGCGATCAAAAAATGAAAAACGTTTATCAAGGTTTAAAGGATTGCGAAAATCAGCCCTATTTCAATTGATCGTCTTCTGAAACATATTGAATGTTAACGATAAAGTTTTTGGAATTAGCTTTTTTGGGGTCCGCCTTTAATTCCACAGCAATTTTAGTGGGCTCATTCCCCTTCACTTCGGATTCAAGGCTAGCCGCCGGTTCAGTTGTAAGGCTAATGGCCCCGGAGCTATCGGCTTGTTGAGTCTGTTCTTTCACGATTTCTTCAAAGGGCATCATGGTGCATTTTGCAGGCGTTCCTATCGGTAATAGATAATCCATGCCATTCATCAGCTCGACGATGAAAAGTCCGCCTTCAAAAATCGGACTTTCCGGTTGAAGATAGACGATATAGCTACCGGGAATTAGTTTTAGTTTTGCCTCGTATTCAACGTTGAGCTTTTCACCATTTCTAAAAATCACTAAAGGGAATAGCGATTTGTTTAGGTATTTTTCATTACGGGTGGTGGACCAACCTTCTCCGCAAACGTTGTGTAAAACAGTCAGCGCGTTGAAGGTGACTTCAGTCGTGACTTCAAATTGCATAACAAAATCATTTGGGTTTTGATTTTGGTGTCCAGGCCCAGGCTCGAAATGATCCCATTTGCCGGCTTCGTTGGCAGCGCCTTTTTGCTGGCTATTGACTCTGACCTGAATGTTAGTGATTGGTCGAGCTTTTTTAACTTCGGCATTGGCAATGGAAGCTTGGCTAATTGAAAAAAACAAAAGCCCCCACCCAAGTATTTTCATCTGGTAATTTTGCCAGACTGGAAACTTATCAGCTAGTTTTTAAGAGTCATCTTGTTAGCCAATCGTTAAGCTGGTGGGCTAAGCCTTTGAATCTTCGATTTCTTAATCAAAATTTAAACTAAAGTTTTGCCAACCGCGTTTGAATGGCTTCTCATTTTTCTTCATGATTAAAGAAGATGCGTTTACACGTTGGTTTTTCTTTTTTTTCAATCGGAGTTTTGGTGAGTGGAATGGGCGCCAATGAGGCTCTGGCTGAAGGGTTACCTCCGGGTTGTTCGCCAAAAAACGTCCGCGCTCATTTCGATATTACGGAGCAATCGGACCCTGCTATCGAAGACCGTGTCGGCAGTGGCGAAAATTTTGGACCCGGAACTGGTGTGGATAATGGGTCGGCAGGTGATTTTAAAGTCAGCATCTGGGTCGAAACCGATGTGACTGTGCTTTTTATGAGGGTCTTTAATGATGGTGATGGTCAAGTTTGGTCCACTCGAATTGAGCCGGAATCAACCATCATGAAACACGCGCAAAATCCTTTACTAATTTTGGATCCCTCGGGCGAGCCCGTTAATACATCCTACGTTTCAAATTTTAAACTTCAGGGTGGAGTGACTTACACCGCATATGCCCAGCCAGAAGTGAGTTCACAACTCACGGGTCATAGTAGTTTTGATATGTATTTAATTGGCTGCAATCAGGTGCCTGCAAAGGGTACAAGAGAGCCATCTTTAGCAGGTCAAAAGGGTGCCGGGCGCGAATTCATTCCGAGTTCGAGTGGCGAATCTGCTTTGAATGACGAGACTCGAGGAAAATTGCCGCCGCCCAATGAAGGATTTCAATCCGGTCCGGGCTTGATTGGAAGCTTTAGAGCTAAGCCCAACACGCAAAGACTTCCCCTGAGTTCTTTGATTCGCCAAGGACAGCTTAATAATCGCTCTGCGGCGAATTTTCCGGCACCTCTTAAGTCACACTCCGTTTCACAGTCACTTGTACCTTCGCGAAAAGCTGCGGCAAAGGAATTCCCGATTGTTCAAGCTCTGTCATCAAGACAAAAATTAGCAGAAGTGGTTTTGGAAAAATCTAGTGCTAGCGTGGAAAAATTAGTGGAATTGAAAGCTGTAAAAAATCTTGCTGCAGCTCCGATCGTTAAAGCCGAAGAAGCAAGAGCAGGCACTAAAGCTGAAATAAAAACTCGGAAGCCTGCTGTAAAAATACAGCCACCTCCGAGTCATGTGATTTTAAATTGTTTGGTGGACTATTGCCCTTAAGTTCTAAGCAGCTTTATTCCAAACTTCACGAGCCCATTTAGATTCGGTTTTTTCAACCCACTCTTTGGACCACAATTTATTACAGACAAAATTCTCGAGCTCTTCAGGATCTTTGGCTTCAACCCAAAGAACGCAGTCCCAGTCACCCATCGTTGACCAAGCGGTCTGAACCTCAGGCCATTCTTTCAGCCAATCCCATGTTTTTGCTTTGGCCCATTCTTTTGGCCATTTTTTATTCCACTTAACGAACACTTGTGCTTGCCAGTTTTTACTCATCCAGATCTTTCGGAGACTCGGAGTGTGGTCTTTAGATCCTAATCAAAGCTTTAAAAATGTCGCAGTGAATTACGCTATGATCAATACTCTAAACCAATCATTAGGGCCAACCCTTGAGGTAGCCAGTGCGGAGACGTTCGGCCATTTCTTTAAGTCCCTCTTCGGGACCTTGAGCGGTGAATTTATAAATATCTTCAAAGATCTTTCCGGAAAGCCTGATGTCTTTGGGACGAGGAATAGTGGTTTCCGGATTGTCGTTGATCGAGGATTCCATCAATAAATTTTCATCGTAATCAAATTCACGACAAAATAGTTTGCCGAATTCATATCGCGATTGCCCAACACTTGGAGCTATGTGGAGCAGCGAAGATTTCAAGGGAGCCTTAACTAGAAATTTTCGGAAGGCACGGACCACATCGCCCACGTAAATCGAGGATCGAAACTGATCTTTGTAAAGCGAGACTTTCTCGCCCTTATCAAGTTGTCTTTGCAACCAGCGAAGCCATGAGGCTCGAGGATATTGGATGCTGCCCAACGTTTCTCCGTAAACCGCCGGTAGACGAAACACGTAAGTGAGTCGGCTGTGATTGAAGACCATGGCCTCGCCCTTTTGTTTGGTGAGCGCCAAAGTGTTGAGTGATTTGGGTTTATCGGATTCTTTGAAGGGCGCTTTTTTGGGATCGCCAAAAATAACGTCCGACCCAAAATAAACAAAGGGCACTGGTTTCGGCAAAACTTTAAAGAAAATAGCGGGGGCTCGAAAATTCAGAGCTTCCGCAATTGCCGGAGCTTCTTCGCAATGATCAGTTGAATTGAGACCTACACAGTAAACAACTAAGTCAGGGTTGAAACGCGTGAGTGCGGACAGAATCTCACCACCCATTAAACAATTCATCTTTATACAGGTCACGCCTTCAATTCGAACGGGGTGATCGTAATAGGTTCCGACAATTTCATACTCATCGCGCAAGCCCAAAGCGAGTGCTGATCCAATGTAGCCGGAAACACCAGCGATCAGAATACGTCGGAAACGACCTTCTTGAACAATGTTGGTCAGGTCGGGGACCGACCAGGATTGGAGGTTTGGTTTGACCTTTTCTAGTTCTTCTGACGCGCCTAAGTCGTCTTCATCGTTGGAAGCCATAAACTCTAAGAGAATTCTGCCACAGTTTTTCTCGAAGATCTTCAGGGGGCTCGCTACGAATTTCTGACAGGGTGTTAAAGACCCGCTCAACCCAGGCCGGCTCGTTTAAGCGACCCCTATGAGGGGGCGGAGCCAGGTAAGGCGAATCGGTTTCAATCAATAGGTGACTTATGGGAATTTCTTTGGCGACCGCACGTAAAGCATCGGCGTTTTTAAAAGTCATGATTCCTGAAAAAGAAATGAAAAAATTGAGATCCAATAATTTTTTGGCCGTTAAAAGGTCTTCGGTAAAACAATGCAAGATTCCCGGATTGGGATGCTGCTTAATGCTTGGTCGATCAAGCATCTGCAGAATTTCGTCCTTGGCATCTCGGCAATGAATCACCAATGGTTTTTTTTCCGCACAAGCCAATTCAATTTGAAAATCAAAGACTTTTTCTTGCTGTGCTTTTTCCGAAAGGTTGTAGTGAAAATCTAATCCCGTTTCACCGATTGCGCGCGCAGCTTTTGATTTGCGGGTGATATCGTCGGCGATTTCATTGTTGAAATGGCGAGCTTCGTGCGGGTGAAGCCCGATGCTGTAAGCCAATCGAAAGTCAGGGCTAATGGAGTTTTGAAGTTGCAGCGGGAATTCTGGAAAAGCCGCTAAATTTTCCGGATCAGCGCAAATAATGGTCGCGCCTCTGATGCCCAGTGCTTCGGCTCTTTGTAAAATTTCGCCGGCGCTGGATCTTAATTTTTCGTCGTGCAGATGACAGTGAGTATCAAAGAACGGAGCACTCAAGGGTTGCGGTTCCCCTGGTCCCCCCGATTGGAGCCGCGGCCACCGCCGTTATTTCCGCCCCCATTCCCTCCGCTACCACGATTGCGATTGCGAGAATTGGAGTTGCGATCTTGGTTTCCACTTCCGGAGTCTTGAGAATCTCGGCCAGAATTTTGAGTTTGCTGGCCGTCACGATTTTGTGAACGACCGGAACTTTGAGCGATGGTTTTATTGGGATCGAACTCGCGGATCTTAAAGGCATCGGCTCGATCCACTATCGGAGCTTCGTTGCTTGGATTGTCTTGTGCTCCATCGAAAACGCGATCATTGCCGCGCACAGAAGATTGACCTGAAGATTGACCTGAAGATTGACCTGAAGATTGAACAGAGGGCTGATCCCCAGTGGGACGATCTCGGTTGCGGTCATTGCCGCCGCGATTTCCTTCGCGACTAGAACGTCCCCCGCGGTCGTTACCGCCGCGATTGCGATCTTGGCCACGGTCGTTGTTGCTAGAGCCTTGCCCGCGATCATTGCTTCGTGCTTGAGAGGAAGCCTCGCGATTGCTTTCTTCACCGTCAGCAGAGTCATCATCATCAGTGTTGGCTTCGGCTTGTCCGCCTGGTCCAAATTTACGCTTCACTTCGCTCGATTGATACATTTCATAAGCGCCGTCTTCAAAGCGCACGGTGATTTTGCCTTGCAAAATATCGAGCTTCACCACGCGAGCATCACCCTTGGGTGTGACCACCGCTTTACCGACTTTAGGCAAGCCTTGGCCCATCTCAACGTAGTTTTGGTGTTCGTATCCTAAGCAGCAAAGCAGTCGTCCACATTGGCCGTTAATGCTTTCAGGATCGAGTGAGAGGCCTTGGTCTTTAGCCATCCGAATGGAAATTTGTTGAAAATCCGGAAGCCAAGTTGAACAGCAAAGGCTCAATCCACATTTACCAATGCCACCAGATAAACGAGCGGCGTCGCGAATGCCCACTGGGCGCATATCGACACGAACTTTAAATCGTTGAGCCATTTCAACCGCGAGTTCGCGGTAGTTGAATCGCTTTTGCTCGCTCGCAAAATAGAGAATTAGTTTTTGTCCGCCATTGGCTTTTTCAATGTCGACTAATTTAACCCCGTTCATTTCGCGCGAACGCATGCGGGTGTCGAAATAATTTTTGATTTCTAATCGGTAATCATCGGCAACGTCGGCCATTCCCATTTCGCGATCCGAAGCGATTCTTAAAACCGTGGGAAGAACTTCGTCTTCACGGCGAGCCATTCGAAGGCGCGGTGCAATCATGACCGTGCCGATCAGTTCGTCACCTTCGTCGGTTTGAACCACGACCGAGTTGCCGCGCTTAAGCGAAAGCTCTAATGGATTTCGAAACTCATACATCTTACCGGGCCAACGAAAGCGGACCCGAACAACTTCAACAATATTCATAGGGCTCGGTCCGGTATAGCATTACGGCTGAAGGCAAGCCACTGAAGTCCGGCATTTCCATGAGAATCAAGGCGATAGAGCAAATCCTCAAAGGAATTGAAGAAGTCTATGGCTTTGCGCGCGTGTTCCAGTGACCAGCGGCCCCAAGAACCGTGGCAAGCCAGCCACAGCTGCTCGCGGACTAGTCTAAGTTCTTGGGTTGCGGACTCACGGTCCTTCCAAAATGAATCATCAAAGGGTGGTAAATCGCCGGGCAGACTCCATCCGGGGGTCTCAGTGATCAGCCATTGTTCAAGGCTTTTCCAGTCATCAGAAACTTGAAGTCCACGATTTGGGACCGGCTCCAAGGCTTTGAAGGCTTGGCATCGGCTGCGGATGGTTGCCAAAAGCGAGTTAAGGTCGCGCGTGCAGAGAACTAAAAAACTCTGGGGACGGGGTTCTTCGAGAATTTTTAAAAGTGCATTGGCCGGGGCCGAGCCTTGGCCGGAGAGCCCTTCGGCGCCCAATATACAAATGACTCGATTGCGAGATACGGCTCGCGCCAATCCAAAAAATCGGCGGAGTTCTTTGATTTCATCAACGGTGTAATCGCCATTTTCGTTAGCGGCTTTGATGATTTGAATGTCGGGATGAGGCAATCCTTCGAAAGCATCTGGTGAAAAAATGGTGCAACTTTCGCAGATCCCGCAAGCCGCGCTGCCCTTGGCTTGATTGCATCCTAGATATGCTAAAAATCCCAGCAGTGATTTTTGAAAATCTTTGCTCAGCGGAAAAGAATGTTCAATAATCAGCCCGTGTCCCAGAGTTTGCACGCTCTCAGCCGCAGCCAATCGTTCGAAGAGTCCTTTGGGGCCTAGTGATTTTGTAGACATTGCCTGACGTCTTTCGTGATGAATTCGAAAATTTCATCGATGGGCAATCGAGCGTTGATCATGCGAAAACTTTCAGGCTCGCGACGGGCAATTTCCAAATAACATTCGCGGACTTTGGAATGATAATCGAGTGCTTCTTGCTCGAGTCGATCCATCACTCCTTGGTTGCGAATTCGCGCGCGCTCAAGTCCCGCTTCCGGGTCGGCATCAAAAAGATAAACTCGGTCGGGCCGCAAATCGCGGGTGCCCCACTCGTTGAGGCGGTCAATCGCCCGAAATCCTAGATTGCGGCCCCCGCCTTGATAAGAACGAGAAGCGTCCCAATAACGATCACAGAGCACGATTTTGCCAGACTCAAGGGCCGGCGAAATGATTTTAGCCACGTGTTCGGCGCGAGCTGCTGCAAAAAGCAGAGCTTCACAACGATCATCCATTTTTGGAATCGCGGGATCGAGTAAAAATTCACGAATTTTTTGGCCCAGCAAAGTCCCGCCCGGTTCGAAGGTCACGACCGTGGGAAGCGACAGCTCGCTTTCAATCCAAGTTTTAAGCTTATGAATTTGAGTGGTTTTACCGGTGCCTTCGCCGCCCTCGAAGACAATAAAAAAACCCCTACCCGAGACATTTGTGGTCACGGGCAGGGGTTTTAGCGAGGCTTTTATCGAGTGGCAAGTTCTTGATCAATCATTGCTTTGAATTGATCAAAAGGAAGTGCTCCAGCGACTTTACGGCCGTTAACGAAGAAAGTGGGGGTTGAGTTAACTCCCAAACCTTCGGCAACTTTAAGGTCTTCATCTAAAGTTTTCTTGGTTGCAGGATCGTCTTGGCATTTTTTGAAGTCAGCTTCATTGAGGCCAAGTTCTTTAGCCCATGCAGTGTAGTTTGCAGCGTTCAATTGTTTTTGGTTGTCGAACATCTTGTCATGCATTTCCCAGAATTTTCCCTGTTTGTGAGCACAAGTGCTAGCAATCGCAGCAGGCTGCGCTTTCGGGTGAAAATCAAGAGGGAAATGTCGGAACACAACTTTTACTTTATCGCCGTAAGCTTGTTTGATTTGGTCGACAACGGCTTTTCCACGGCTACAGAATGGACATTCGAAATCTGAAAATTCATGGATCACAACTTTTGCGTTGGCTCCACCCGCGAAAGGTTCGTTACCAGAAAGGGCAACCGTCACCTTGGGTTCTTGAATCAACATTTGAATGTCTGCATTTTTGCGAATTTCTGCGAAGTAAGTTTGTTGTTGTTCTTGCATCGACTGACGGCCCAAGAATTGTTTGATGTCATCGCGGCTAACTTTTTCCATTTTGCCGGTCTTGGGATCTTTCATCGGTTTTTCCAAGCCATTTTTTTTCATGAAGTCAGTGATTTCTAAATCAGTTGGTTCACGAGGTTGAACTTTGCGCATCAAGAGTTCTTGCGGACTCGCGACGCCTTCTTTTTTAGCTTCGGTTTCTAATAATTTCATCAAGAGCGCGCGTTCTGCGGTTTTCTTGTATTGCTCGATGACCTGTCCTTGCATTTCTTTAATCGCAGGATTTAATTCTTTGGAAACGTCTTTAGCGGTGACGCTGCCACCTTTGTATTTGATGATGACAAAATCATCAGCCAAGGGACGAACCACTTCGTCGATCTTGCTTGCTTGCTTTCCCTGGGTGCAGGAGATCAGGGCAGCGGTGAAAATTACGGCGGCTTTTTTTAATAGATTATTTTTCAATTGATTCACTCCTTAAGCGTCAAACAACTGTGACGACAGGCCCATTTCATCCTACCTTGGGGGAGAATTCAAAGACTGGAAATGATAACGTTTAACGCGTAGCGAAAATGGTAAGGTTGGGCATTAAGTGCCTTCGCGCTTTTTAAGGAACTGTTCAATGAATTGAGTGTGTTCGTCTCGATAATCAAAGACTCGAGTGTTGCCCATAATGTCACCAACTCGAATTCCGCTGCGCAGAATAAAAATAAAATAAGTTTCTACGGCAATGCCTAGGAGGGCGACCGCCAAAGTTCCACGGGCGAGCCACGAACCACTCGATATACCAAGCGACATCAAAATAAAGGGAATGTTTCGAACCAGCCCGCCGTAAACTCTGGGCAGCGAGGCTCTCTGGACATCGATGGTGTGTAATCCGGTTAGCCATTTCCCAGGAGATTGGCCTCGGCCCAAGCTGTCGATCCATGCCCATGCGATGACTAAAAAAACCCAAGAAATTTTTGGAAAGAAAAAATCCAAGCTGACAAAGGTCAGGTGAAGTAAAATCCAGTCGATCACTTTGGCCCAAATTCGATTTTCAGGAGTGCCCCGTTGTCGACTGGTGATCAAAGGCTCTTTGGCTAATTGCGGATATCGGGGATCGCCTTTTTTGGAACTTGCCACAAAGCTTAGTCTACCGAGGAGCCGGCCGAAATAAAATGAATAAGTAGTCGAGATTCAGAATCTTTTTCTGCCAGCTTTTCATCATTAAGCGGCTTTAAAACGATTTCCATTGTTTTAGGGCTCAAAATTCTCAAAATTTCCCGTGCAGCGAGTCGCTGATATCCGCGATGACCGCGAACTTCGATAGCGGGACCGCTCCAATGTTCCACTACGCACCCCACTCCTTTTTCGAGTTGGATTTTGTGAGAAGCGGCGTTCAAGACCAAATAACGACTCTCAAACATTTCGTTTTTTATAAGTGGCGGTTGTTGGTTGAATCGCAAAAACGCGCGGAAAGAATCGTCGAGTGAAATTGGGTTCGAAATGTGATCGCTGGCTTCGAGTCCGCGCAGACGGCTGCCGGCCCACCAAACCGCAATGCCGATCAGAAGGCTGATCATAGAAGCGCTAAAAAAAACAAGCGCTGCGATTGAATCAGGGCGAAAGTTTTTTGAACCCCAAATGCCAATCGAAAGCCCCAATAGAAACAAGCCTTCAAAGCCCAGAAAAAGTGCCCAGTCCTTCAGCCTAAACTTCATTTGAAAAAGAATATGGGATGCTGGGCAAATGAGCAAGGCTCGGTGCTCTAGGAATGAGCACTAAGCTTAAGGAGTGTTTGCAGAGTTTTCGTTTTTATTGCGAGATCTGGGATTCTCGTCAGCCAGTGGCACGTTCATCTGAAGAGCTAAGAAAAGTCCTGAGTGCACCAAATCTGGAATCAACTCGTCGAAGACTCCTTCTGATTCAAAAATTCGTGAAACTCCGCCGGTGCCGATGATCATGGTGTCTTGGTCTTTAAACACTGATTTTTTAATTTTGGCGCTGATTCCGCTAATGGATGTTAAGTGCGAAAAATAAAGTCCTGATTGAATGGATTCAATGGTGGATCGGCCGATGATTTCTTCGCATTGAACGATGGGAACCTTGGGCAGCTGTGCGGTTTTTTGCTCGAGCGCTTCCATTGCTAGTCGAAGTCCGGGAATGATCAAGCCGCCTAAATAATCGCGATCTTTGCTGATCGCGCAAAAGGTGGTGGCGGTTCCGGTATCAACGATGATTAAATTTTTGTTGGGATAGCGAGCGATCGCGCCAATCGCGTTGGCGATTCGATCCGCGCCGACTTCTACCGGATTTCGATATTTAATTTTGAGCCCGGTTTTAACGCCTGCTTTTAATTGAAAGGGCATCAGCGAAAAGTATTTTAAAATCGCGCTACCGATCGAGTGGTTCATGTCGGGGACTACCGAACAAAAAGCCGCTTGGGTGATGTCGGTGACTTCGATGCCTTGCTCGCGCAAAACTGCTCGCAAAAACAAACCGATTTCGTCAGAGCTATTTCCATGATGGGTTGATTTTCGAAATTGAAAACGGGGACGATCTTCGTCGTAAACCGCTCCGTAAATTTGGCTGTTACCTACGTCAAGAGTTAAGATCATAAGAAGGCTCCTCTCTAGCAAAATTCAGAGCATCAAGCGAAACGTTGTCGATCAAACGGACTTCGCCCAAGAAAGCTGCGGCGAGGCGTCGCCCTTTTTTACTTTCGACATAGTCGACTTTAAAGCCGCAAGATTCTAATTCTTGGCGACACTCTTCGTTTGATAAATTTCCATTGGAAAGGGTCGCAAATAGCCTAGGCGCAATCGCCAGTTGGGCAGCGCTCAGCCGATTGTTTCGCGAACTCATCGCCAATCCCGAGTCTTCGCGAACCGTTTCCACGCCGAAAACTTCGACCGGTAAAAACAAGGCTTGAGCCATGTCTTTTAAAAGTTGGTATTGCTGAAAATCTTTAAGGCCTAAGATCAACCATTTTGCTTGGCTAATATTAAGAAGTTTTAAAACAATGGTCAGCACTCCTTCGAAATGGCCCGGTCGGTGGGCTCCACACAATTCTTGGCTGAATTCTTTTTCGCTTAATTGAAAGCGATAATTGTCGGAATAAATTTCGGCTTGGTTTGGCAAATAAACGGCGGTCACGCCGGCAGTGGACAGTTTCGCTAAATCATCATCTTGGGTTCGCGGATATTTTTCGAAGTCACTTGGGTCATTGAATTGAGTTGGATTGACGAAGATGCTGACTAAAACATGGGGACTGAAAGTTTTGGCAGTCTCGACCAGTTTTAAATGCCCTCGATGTAAATTTCCCATTGTCGGAACAAAGGCAATGGGTTCAGGATTTTTTGATCGATAGGCAGTGAATTCAGAAAAGTTTTTGAGGATGATCATAGATAACTTTCCTCTGCATTTGGGAAAGTTTTTGCGCTAACGTCTTTTTGGTAGCTGCTGAGGGCTTCGCGAATGACCGATGAAATTTTTGCATAAGGGCGCAAAAATTTCGGCTTAAAGTCTGGGTTGGAACCCAATAAATCTTGGAGCACTAGAATTTGGCCATCGACCTCGACACCAGCGCCAATGCCAATGACCGGAATTTTTAACTCACTGGCAATTTTGCTAGCGAGTTTGGCGGGGATGCATTCCAAGACGATGGAAAAACATCCCAATTTTTCCAAGTGCAAGGCGTCTTCTAAAATCATTTCGGCTTGGTCTTTAGCTTTCCCTTGAACTTTGTGACCGCCAAGAGTCAGGTGTGATTGCGGAGTTAGTCCCAAATGCCCCATTACGGGCACTCCGCTTTGGACTAAATGTTCGACGACGTCTTCGTGGCCACGGATGCCTTCGAGTTTCACAGAATGAGCACCGGCTCTTAAAAACTTCATAGCGGCTTCAAGAGCCGCAGTTTTTCCGCTACGAAAAGAACCAAATGGCATGTCGGCGATGAGCCAAATTTTTCCATCTAATCCTCGCGCCACTGCGGCTACGTGAGTTTCGATCATTTCGACGGTGGCGTGAATGGTGCTGTCAAATCCGTGCATGACCATGGCGACGCTGTCACCGACTAAAACCATATCGATCGGCAAATCCTTCATGAGTTTGGCGGTCCAAAAATCATAGCAAGTCACGGTCGTTAATTTTTCGCCGGCTAATGTTTTGTCGTTAAAAGTTTTAAAGCTCAGCATCGGGATTCTCGCTTTCTTGCCTCAATCCCGAACTTCGGGATTGAAAGCTTTGCAAGGCAACTTGATAGATATTTTTTAATTCGGGGCTTAGTTGACTTAAAGCCTCTATATTTTTTTGGGTGGTGATTTGATCGTCACGAATCCAGGGTCCGGTCATCGCGTCACTGCCTTTTTCAAAAAAATTGCTGCCGACCGTTTGGGCATAGTTTCTGAGATATTCAAAATTAATACCGAGCGCGTCTAATTGTTTTTCCACCAGAGACCAAAGCAAAACTGGAACCGCTGCGCTTAAGACACAAAGCGCGTGATATTTTTGAAATTCATCGGGGCTTAAGTAAAAACATGGATTGGTGAAGGTTGGCAGCAATTGGTGAATTGGCGGAGACCCAAGGTCCAGCGCAAAAGGTATTTCAGAAAATTCAGTGCTCGATAAAATTCGGCCATCGAAACTTCGCATCGGATGAGCTCTTGTGATTCGGGGATCGCTAACAGTTGCTGAAAAATGAATCCACGAGGCCGACTCTTTTTTAAATTCGACGAGTTCCAATATTTTCGAATCTGGAACGCAAAGAAGAACTCTTTCAGCATTTTGGCAAATTAAGGGAATGCGATTCTGATCGGTCGATCGCAAAACACTGTGCGGGATGTTTTTTAGCAGAAGAATGTTGGAAAGTGTTCGGCCCAATCGGCCGTAACCAATGATCACCCAGGCGGGTTGCTGTGATGTGGGTTCCTGTCGCATACGCTGATCAGTCCTTATTTTAGCAATCAGAATTAAACATTGAGTCTTGCTCTCGATCCCCATTCGGGGATTCAAGGCTCTAGCGGAGTATAGTGGGGGCTGAATCTGGAATCAAGGATTCGATAAGCTTGTGTCGCTATCGAGGGGCCGATAGGATCCAAACATGAACCACCTTCCCGACCCATCCTATCTAATTGAAATTGATGAGGAAGGATTCCCCATGTTTTCCGGGATTCGCAGTTCCGATGAGGTTCTGAACTTTGAAATTCTTGGCAATATTCGCCGCTCTGAGCCACCGAGAATGGCCTCGCGACTGATGACTGAATTCGATCATGGAAAGTTGGCTTGGGTCGATGCTTTTGATGATCCCTTAGTCGTTCAATCGATTGATGTAATGGATTCTAAAAGTCCCGATGCCTTCACTGCAAAATTTCCAGGTAAGTTGAAGGCGAATTTCAAATTGCAAGAACTTCAGGTCGATGCTTTTTCACGATTTCATTTTTTTGTAGGCGAATCTAAAATTCCCGCAGTTTTTTCGCGAAAGGCTCAGGCCGCCCTTCTCCACATTCCAGGAGTGCCCGAGCGTTTGATCAAGGCTCCCGTTTTTCGAATTTCAGAAAGTCCTGCTGAAGATTCTCAATTTTGGTCTGAGCTTTATGATAACGGAGGGGATCAATGGGAATTGGGCCAAGCCTCGCCGCCGATCAAAAGTCGTTTTTTAAATGTGCTGGGAAATAGCCCGCAAAAAATTTGCGTGCCGGCGTCCGGTCGCGGTCACGAGGCTGCAATGTTGGCTGAGAGTGGTCATCTGGTGAGTGCGGTTGATTTTTCGGAACGCGCGCGCAGTGAATTCCAAAAAATTTATCCGACTTCGAAGGTCGAGTATCGAGTCGAAAATGTTTTCGATTATTTTAAAAAAAATTCGGGACAACTTGATGGAATTTGTGAGCACACTTTTTATTGTGCGATTCCACCATTGGATCGTGTGAATTATTGGAAGAGCGTGGCCGGAGCGCTTAAACCTGGTGGACTTTTATTTGGATTGTTTTATTTAAAAACTCATTCGGGCGGGCCGCCCTATGGCTGCACTCAATGGGAGATTCGCGAATTTTCAAAAACTGATTTTGAAATTGAAGATTGGTCTGTGGCTAAAGATTCCATTGCTCGACGCCAGGGCGAAGAGCTTTGGGTCGCGCTTCGGCGACGATGATTTGTTAAACTTAATCTTAATTTTAGCTTAAATCTCAGCTAAAGTTTTCCTTAAATCTTTGCTAAAATTTTTCCGTGAAAGCGCAAAGCTTGTCCGGCCAGTGGATGATTGCCGTCGATCGAGACTCGAAATTCGGTGGCCTCGATCACTCGAAAACGATGAAGTAATTTGTCGGGACCTAAAGTGTCGAAATACATTCCGACTTCAATGTTTTTTAATTTTTCGGGAAGTTTCACTCTTGAAATGTTGAAGGCCAAGTCGTTAACCTTTTCACCAAAGGCTAGATTCGAATCCAAATTGAAATCGAATTCATCACCGATCTCGACCGAGCTCAGTAATTTTTCAATCGGGGCACTGAGTTTTCCGGAGCCCAATTTTAATTCAAGAGGTTTTTCCATGGGTGCGCCATCGAAAACTTCGTCGTCGTTTTCGAGGCTGAATTGCAATTGAATCAAATCACCGGGCTGAGCTTTGGTCATGGATAGGACTACTACCACGCCGCCAGTGGCGGCATCGAGCAAAGAATCGCTTCAGGGTTTCCTCCCGAATCAAAGCCGAATTTGGTGCCTCGATCGTAGAGTAAGTTGAATTCAACGTAATGGGCACGACGCAAAAGTTGAGTTTGGCGATCGGCTTCGTTGTAGGGCTCATGGATTCTCCGTGTGTAAATCGGAAGAATGGAATCTAGAAAATGATCGCCGACTGACTTCCACATTTGCAAATCTTTGAGTGGATCGCTCGTTAGATAATGATCAAAGAAAATTCCCCCTACTCCTCGCTCGCGGTTGTAGTGCTTGATGAAAAAATACTCTTTGGCGGCTTGAGAAAATTTTGGATAAAGCTCCAAGCCAAAAGGATCCAATGATTTTTGGGCGACGGCGTGCAGATGTTGGGTGTCTTCGTCATAAGGAAATCCCATGGGCGTTAAATCAAAGCCACCGCCCAGCCAAGATTTCGATCCTTTTTCAAGGTAGCGAATGTTGAAATGGATGGTGGGAGCTTTGGGATTTTTCATATGAGTGATGAGGCTGACTCCGGTCGCAAAAAAAGCTTCTTTTGGGTCGCCTTCTTTGGTGCCAGGAAAAGAATCTCCTGATACGCCTGACCAATTCACTGCGGCTTTTTCAAAAACATTTCCGCGGATCATGGAAATTTCCCCGCCGCCGCTGCCCTTTTGATAGGTCCATGGGTTTCGCTTAAATTTGTGCTGGCTAGCTTCGATTCCTTCAAAGGCCGTGCAAATTTGGTCTCGTAGGGATTTGAGATAAGTGACAATTGAATCGCGGTTGTGCAGTAAATCAGCCATGAAATTACACAATAGCAAGAGATCGAAGGAGTGGCACCTATTAGATTGCGAGGCCTTTTGTTGCATCCTGGCTTTAACAACAATTTCAATGATGCATTAAAAATCACTTGGCGTACGCAACCACCACGATTGACGTCGCCAAGGCTGAAATTTCAGTTAGTTATGTTTCATTTAAAGGCAAAAATGGCAGTCCTCCTGTCATTCCTAAATTCCCCAAGACCTTCCAAGGTCGTGACGGAGTGACTTACACTGTAAAAGTAAAATCGGGTGCTGCTCAGGGCTAGCTTGAGTTAAGACTGTCTAAATTTTAGCCGGTTAAGTGGCTAAATAATTACAGGTGATTAAACATCACTAATTTATTAAGGTCCCGAGGCTTAAGCACCATGAGATCTTTTTTTATTTTGCTACTTTTTCTGTCTGGAATGTTTGGAAGCGTTTCCACGGCCATTGCTCAAGCTGAAGTCCAAGAAATTTATTCACAAAGACCATCGGTTCTTCGTTTCCAAACAAGAAATTCACGAGCTCGGCTGACTCCTGCTGATCGAAAATTAGAAAACGATGAGACTTGGTCCAAAAATAAATTGGGAATGCTGCGATTTTTAGCTTCATTGAAATTTTATCCCAAGAATTATCAGTTTTATTTTCTGGGTCGTGATGCCGAGCCGCTTTTCGATTTGGCGACTCTGCTTTTCGCAAAAGATCCGCAAATGCGAAACCGGCTGCATCTGATCAATGTTTCTCGGCCTTCACACTTGGATCCCAATCTTTGGAAATACTTGGAGCAAGAAGGATTCTCCGAAAAAAATGCGGCCGCAGGTATGGAATTTTTGATGATCGACACCGGAATGCGCGGAACGATTCCTGATTTCATTCGGACGAGCGCCCCCGAAGGGCTTCGCGAAAAAATCCACGCTCATTTTTTGCTTTCAGCAAATGTCCACTACCCATCCTCGCGAGCCTTTTTGTCTACCTTGGAACCCGATGCTTTGCGCGGTGATGTCCGCGATTACGAAAATCAAATACTGCAGTTTGAAAATTTGGATTATTTCACTTTCTCGGTGTTGAGCTATCAGTCGATTCAGGGCCGATGGGAGGGCTTAACCGGCCCTAGCTATCAGGCCCCTGGTTCGAGTTTGCATTCGTTGATGGGCTCGGGATTTGGCATGGGCCATGATCTTTTGCCGATGGCAACGGATCGAAATCCTGAAGGCGCCGCCAGGGTGCAGCGAAATCTTTTTGATTTTGCACAACAGCCCAGTTCTCAGGGCGAATTCCTGCGAATGATTAAGCTTTGGGAACGCCTAAGAAAGGCTTATCAGAAATCGGCTCTCGTGGGTTCATCAGAGTTCTTGCTGAGTGAAATGGCCACAATTTGGTCCATGTCTCAAAAAAAGGATTTCATGTCTGAAGCGGTTGTGCGCGATGCCCTTGATCTGATACGTAAAAACAACCCCTTTTCGACGACACTTCGATTGCCGACTCTTTCGATGATTAAAGAACTCTCTCGATCGCAATCTTGTGAAACTTCGGTGTCGCGCAAAACCCGATAAGGATTCTTTTCTTGCCTCAATCCTGTGCCTTGACTACATTCGCGCCACTTAATGAACTCAATAAAAAAACTATTAGTTTCAAAGTCTTATTTGATTTTCTTGATGTTTTTAATTTCAAGCGTCTCGGCACTCGCGGTTCGGCTTGAGGCCTATAACGACGGAATTTACGGACCGGTTGATCGGATCCCCAGTGAGCATCTCTTTTACAACGTAAATTTAATCGAGAAATCCGGCGTGGTGATGGCCAATGCTTACTTACGAATTTCGAATGGTTTGGTTGTTGAAAGCGGCCAAATGCGTAGTGGACTTTTTAATCCGGAAACCGAGCGTGCCCAGTTGCACGACATGGAAGGCAAATGGATTTACCCGGCCTTTATTGATGCTTGGACTCATTTAGGTCAAGCGCCCATTGATAAAGCGACTGCAAGTAACGAGGCGCCCCAGTACGAAAGTCACACGCGCGGTGCGGGTTCGTGGAACGAAGCGGTCACTCCACAATGGCGCGCCATCAATAATCCCGGCGAGTTGAAGCACGATGAATTGGCGGCGCGACGTCAGGCGGGATTTTCAGTCGTTCATGTTTTGCCGCGCGATCATATTTTTCGCGGGACTTCATTTGTTCGCGATTTGCGAAATCGCGATTTGCCGAAAACTTTGATTAAAGCTGATGCCTCGATTGCTTTAGGTTTTGAAAAAGGTAGTTCCAAGCAAGTTTATCCGGACTCTTTAATGGGCGCGATTGCTTTGATCCGCCAAACTTTTTTAGATTTGCGATACTTCGAACAGGCCAAGGATTCGGGCTGTATGGAAGGCGAATGTTTGGTGCTTCAGGCTTTGCGTTCACAGCAATTAGTCGGACTGCCGATTTATTTTGAAGCTCGCGACACACTTGGAGCTTTGCGGGCATTAAGAATTGCTCGTGAATTCGGATTAAAATTTGCGATTAGAAGTGATGGCTTGGAGTACGAGCATCGGGAAGAATTTCGCCAATTGCGATCCTCTTTGGGCTCGCTAATCCTGTCAGTCGATTATCCGCAAGCGATTAATCAAAAACATTTAGCAAAAGCTAAAGCTGAAAATTTTTTAAAGCAAATTTCGCTCCGCGAATTGCGCAGATGGGAACAGGCTCCGGCAAATTTGCAAGCAATGGAAAATAGCGAATTGCCGTTTGCTATTTCGTTTGGAAATGAAAAGGCCGCCAAAGAGTTTTGGTCCGGTCTTCGTCGTGCTCTTAGTTACGGTTTATCACCAGACCAGGCGCTTCGTGCGCTGACTCAAGAGCCCGCGAAAATTTTGGGCATTGATTCTCAAGTTGGAACTTTGGAAGTTGGCAAGCGAGCTAATTTTTTAGTGAGTTCCGGTGATTTGTTCCGTCGCAGCGACGCAGAAGTTTTGGAAAATTGGATCAGCGGCGAAAAATCTGTTGAGGCTGATAAAGAAAAGGACTCTGAAGAAAAGGACACCGCTAAAGAGACGGTCACGGAGACCACTAAAGACATTGCCAAGATTGAAGAGGCGCCAAAAAATGCTGACGTTGCGGCAGCAGCTGAAATTGTAAAAGCCGATCCTAAAATAGTGATCCGCAAGATTCTTTCTTCGCGTACTTTTCCCAACATGGCTTATGGCTGGGAGACTTTGCCTCAAGTTGAAGAGGTGCTGATTCGAAATGCGACCCTATGGACCAATTCCAAACCAGGCATTCTTAAAAACGCCGATATCCTATTACGTGACGGAAAAATTGCTGCAGTTGGAAATAATCTGGTGAGATGGGCTTTGCTCGATGGTGTTAAAGTCATTGATGCAACTGACCTTCATGTGACTCCAGGGATCATCGATGAGCACTCGCACATCGCGATTTCACAGGGAGTGAATGAAGCTTCTCACAGTGTCACTTCTGAAGTTCGAATTGGCGACGTTTTAGATCCAAACGACGTCAGCATTTATCGATTGCTCGGAGGCGGGGTCACCGCCTCTCAATTATTGCATGGTTCGGCAAATAGCATCGGTGGCCAATCAGCGCTCATCAAGCTGCGATGGGGTGTCGGGGCCGAAGATTTAAAAATCAAAGGCGCGCCAGGATTTATTAAATTTGCGCTTGGTGAAAACGTCAAGCAATCAAACTGGGGAGATTTATACAGCAGTCGCTATCCTCAAACTCGAATGGGAGTTTCCGGTGTGGTGGAAGACGCTTTTCAGCGTGCACTGGCTTATCGAGCCGATAAAAAAGCTGCTTTCGATGCTAATCAGCCCTTCCCAATCAATTTGAAATTGGAAACGCTCCAAGAAATATTAGAAAATCGCCGATTCATCACCTGTCATTCTTACGTTCAATCAGAAATGTTGGGTTTGATGGAGTTGGCCGAAAAAATGGGTTTCCGTGTGAACACCTTTACTCACGTTTTAGAAGGCTACAAAATTGCACCCGAAATGGCCGCTCATGGTGCGTCGGCCAGCACTTTCTCAGATTGGTGGGCCTATAAATTTGAAGTTCGCCAAGCCATTCCTTACAACGCATCCATCATGACTCGTTCAGGTGTGAATGTGGCCATCAATTCCGATGACAACGAACAGGCCGGGCGACTTAATCAAGAAGCAGCCAAGGCTGTGAAGTATGGAGACCTCAGCGAAGAGGAGGCCTTGAAGCTAGTGACCTTGAATCCGGCGAAAGCTCTTCATCTTGATGGCCAAATGGGAAGTTTGGAAGTTGGTAAAGACGCTGACATAGTTTTGTGGTCAAGCCATCCGCTATCCATGAAGGCTCGGGCCATGAAGACCTTTGTCGACGGCCGATTGTATTTTGATCGAGATCGCGATTTGGCTCAGCGATCAGCTATTGAAGTTGAAAAGCAAGAATTGTGGGATCGAATGCAAAAGTCGATTGAGCTTGAAAAATTACCCACCCTTAAAAAAGAAGAAGTGGAAAAACGCATGAAGCAGCCGTCAAATGCAGATCATAAACATCAGCACCGCTGCGAGGAGATTCACAATGAATACAACCGCTAAAATATTAGCGCTGAGCCATCGGGTTGCTAAGCTCGGGCTGAGTTTAATTATATTTTTGCTAAGCCAAGCATGGGCGTTGGATGTTCCAGTTCCGGCTCCAAAGCAAAATCGTGACTTTCTACTTTCGGGAGCCACTTTGCATTTTGGCGACGGAAGAGTTGCTCAAGTTCAAGACCTATTGGTTTCGGCCGGAAAAATCATTAAAATCGGAGTGGGAATTGAAGTCACTAAAGACACTGAAATTTTTAATTTAAGCGGTCAGCACGTTTATCCAGGAATCATTGCGCTTGATACTCAGATTGGCCTCAGCGAAATTCAAGCAGTTCGTGCTTCAGTGGATGAATCTGAAGTTGGAAATTACAACCCGAACGTGCGCGCGATTGTCGCTTATGATTCGGGCTCGGTGATGATTCCCACCTTGCGCGCCAATGGAGTTTTGCTCGCCCAAAGTGCACCGACCGGTGGAATTTTTTCTGGACTATCAGCGATTGTCCAGCTCGATGCTTGGAATCCACGTGACGCCCGATACTCGAAAAATGAATCCTTGGTTTTAGAATGGCCATCAGATTCAATGGGCTTAAAATTTTTGAAGGCTCGCTTTGATGAAGGCGCGGCGTATTTGCGAATGCTGAACTCTTCAAAAGGCGTGAGTGTTCAAGAGCGAGATTTGCGCTTGGAAATTTTAGCCAGTGCCTTGAAGGGCGATCGCTCGGTTTTCGTTCGCGCCCAGACTCGCGCTTCTTTGGTTGAAGCCATTGAGTTTTTAAAAATGCGCAATCTTAAAGGAATTTTAGTGGGGGCCTCGGACGCCCATTTGATTTTAGATCAAATCAAAGAATCAGGATTTCCAGTGGTGCTAGAAGGACCGTTCCGAGTGCCTGAAAGTGAAGACGAGGCCATTGATGTTGCTTATCAATTGCCGCGGAAACTGGAGGAAAAGGGAATTGTTTTTGCTTTGCGGGCCCATCATTTCAACGGCCAGTATCGAAACTTGCCGTTTATGGCCGGCATGGCGATTGGCTATGGACTTAGCGCAGAGGCCGCTCTGCAGGCTTTGACATTGAATTCGGCCAAGATTTTAGGGATTGAGGATCAAAGTGGCAGTTTAGTAAATGGCAAAGACGCCAATCTCTTTGTATCGAGCGGCGATATTTTTGAAGCCACCACTCAGAATGTCAGCCATGCGTGGATCCAGGGTCGCAAATTGGACCTCGGCAACCACCAAAAAGAACTCTACGAGCGATATCGCCATCGTCCTTAGACTTTAGTTTAGACAGTTGCTCCATAAAAAATTAGTTAAGTGAGACGATGATCATGAACAGCTTTGCAAGTTTCAATCTTTTGCCGACTTTGAATCAAACCTTGGCAGAAAAAGGACTCACCGTTCCCACTGACATTCAGGCCCGGGCCATTCCGATGTTGCTAGCTTCTTCTTCAGTGGTTGGAATTTCTGAAACCGGTAGCGGAAAAACATTGGCCTATACCTTGCCGATTTTGCACAAGCTAAAGAATTTAGAAAATGAAAAAAAACCAGTGCAAAGTGAATCGCATCCGCGAGCCGTGGTGATCGTGCCCACTCGCGAATTGGGCGAACAGGTCACAAAAGTTTTTAAACCTTTTACCCACACCACTCGTTTGCGGGTTCGCAGCGTGCTTGGTGGGAGCACCATGGAAGTGGCTCGACGAAATATCCAAGGAGCTTTTGAAGTGTTAGTCGCCACTCCGGGACGGATGCTTCAGTTGATGGATCGCGGACTTTTAAATTTGTCGGATGTTCGAATTTTAGTTTTCGACGAAGTCGATCAAATGTTGGACGCTGGATTTTTAGCCGATGCCAAGAAAATTGTGGCTGAATGCGCCAACAAAGAACAGATGGCAATGTTTTCGGCAACCATGGCCCCGGCGGTCGAGGCCTTGATCAAAGCATTGTTCGCCGGCGTGGAGATGATTCATAGCCAGGGCAGCCATCGATTGGTCCCCACTTTGAGCACGGAAAATCGAAAAGTACCCGATGGTAAAAGATTGCCGATTTTGCAGAAAATATTGGCTGATAAAATTGTCGGTGGCGCGCTTATATTCGCGAACACTCGGGACCAATGTGACAAATTGTTCAAAGAGCTAAGCGACCTTGGTCACCGCTGCGTGCTTTATCGTGGCGAAATGGACAAAGTCGAACGCCGAAAAAATTTGAAGCGTTTTCGAGACGAAGAAGTCGAGCTCTTGATTGCCACTGATTTGGCTTCACGGGGATTGGACTTGGAGCACGTTGGTTTAGTCATCAATTATCACTTGCCGCGTGAAATCGAAAACTACATTCATCGAGTGGGTCGCACCGCTCGCGCTGGAAGAAATGGCCGAGTGATTAATTTTATCACGGAAAGAGATGAGCCATTGATGGCTCAAGTTCGTGCTTTGAAGGCAACTGTCGAAAATAAGAATTTGCCCAAGGGTTCTTCTAAGAAGAAAAACAAAGCCGCTAAATAGTGATTATTTACTCCTTTGGCTCTCCTAATTAAGAAACGGTTAAGGGCCTGGTGCAAATGAATTCATTGATGATTCTTGAAGCTCTTTAAAATTTAACATGGGTTTTCAAACAACTTAAGTATTCTGAATCTATGGTACGTTGGTCTTATAAGGCACAGCTATTGTCTTCAGTGGCCCTTTTGTCGGGATGTGGAGGCGCTTATAACATTTCGGCGATCGCGCCTGATGTGGTCGTCGTCGAGCGCGACGTGATGGTTGATCCTGATGCTGAAGAATTCCGACCCACTGCTAAATTGATTTTTATTGTAGATAACTCCTCGAGCATGAAAGATGAGCAAACTTTATTAGCCAACGGCATCACCTCTACTTTTGATCAGCTCAGAGGATACAATCTTGATATTCAAGTTTACACGACCAGTTCGAGCGATGCGGCGATTAGTGCTTCGCGAACTTCGGTTAAGGTCGATAAATTCCGTGACGAAGGTGATGGAGTTTTTGCGATTGATGAATCTGGTGGAGCTGATCTTGATCCCAACGTGGTTCGCCATAATTATTCCAAGAAACGAAGCTTCCAGTTAAAGAGCGTTAATCCGGCTGGCAATCCCATTGAGTTGCGCCGAACCATGAGCGCCGATGAAATCGCCACTGTGAAACAGAGTTTAGTGTCCGTAATATCCACCATCGGTGCCGACGGCAGTGATGTTGAGTCGGGATATTGCTCAATGATCCGAGCCATGATCAAAAAAGAAGGCGAAGATCCGCTTTTACGTTCTGGTGATCGAGTCGCCCTTGTTATGATTTCAGATGACAATGATTATTCGGCCATTGCCGAGTGCACCGCGGAAGAAGTGGATCTGTATCGGTGGTTGCCGCCGGTTTCTGCAACTCGTGGAGTGGCGGTCAATGCGGAAAATTTGAATTTCTATTCATACGCAACGGGATGGGGTCCTCGAGAACGCTTGCAGCTCGACATCAACTACACTGACGCGAATAATTTGCAGCCGACTTGGCTGGTGAATTCAACTTTTGCCAAAACTGAAATTGTTAGCATTAATTACACTTATAAAACTGATGTGAACAATGACGGTCAGATTTCAGAAGTCACACTCACTAAGAATGATCACCAATTCGTCTTTGACCCAGCCTTGCTTCAAAATCCGCCTTTGGGATCGGGAAGCCAAAATTGCACTTCTAATTTGTTGGATTGGGTAAAGGCCCAATCACTACTAGGTCGAAATCAAAATATATCAAGTTGCACATATCGTTATGATGTGGGCAATGCTTCGCAGTCTTTGACCGCTGCGCTGGAAGGAATGGGCACTCAGAGCAACACGATTGCTTGCTCTTCGGTTACGGCTAGCGCTCTTAATTCTGCCAGTGCCAGTTACTCAACTTTAATTCCAACTGGCAAACGTTTCATATCGTGTACTTATTCTTATCGATCAGCCACCGGTCGCAGCAAAACTGTTTTTTTATTGGACACTCCGGATGGTGTTAACTTTGTGGGTGCAAATATTTCTTGTGGATCCAATGCGAATCTTCGAAGTTTTGCTGATCATCGCATTCTCACAGCGGTTAATTCTACAGAATCCCCTTCAGTGACTGGATGCACATTACGATCCCGCGCTGCTACTAAGGCTTGCAACTTTGACGATGTTCGGCTCGAAAGCTTGGCTCCCGGAAGCACAGCTCTTGATTTGCCGGATCAATGCGCCAATACCACACTTAGTTCTTATGTTTTGAGCCCTCGCACCAGTTGCACGGGTGCGCAACTCAATGGTTTGATCAATTATTCATGCACGCGGACCCCGAAAACTTCCGCGACCGAGTCTTATTATTCGCAAGGTCCACGCTTTCAATTAGACAGCGCAGGCTCATCACGTAAATCCGCGCTAACGGTTCTCGAGCAGCGACTTGAAATTGCATCTAACAGCTCGCAGTCTGACGAATTGCGATTGATCTATGCAGTTAAAGAAGGCTCGCGAAAACTTTTCGGACAAAGTGGATTTTTCTTCTCCGCTATCGTCAAGCCGACTGATGTGGGAGGTTGTCCGGGCCAATTGCCAGGTGGCGGTGAGCGCTACCGAAGTTTTGCGCAGGCTCTAGGAAGTATGGGATATATTCAGTCGATATGCGCCGCGAGTTATGCGCCGGCTTTAGAAAACATTTCTAATTTCATTGTGCGCGTGCTCAATAATTCATATTCAATTAAATTAAAAGAAACCGAGGAAATCATCGGGATCACAGTTCAACGGGGCGATCAGATTATTGTTTTGAAATTGGGAGAAGAGTACACCGCGATCGGTGGAACCATGAACTTTATGCCTGATGTCTTAGAACTTGGCGATAAAATGGAAGTGCGAGTGAGAGACACCTTCGAAGTTCGAGCTAAGCTTGATTAATTCCTTCAAATTTTTTATGGCGCCATCGATCAATCGGGTTTTGAATTAACAGGTTAAATCCTGTTGCAAAAATGGTTGAAGCAATTAAAACGTTTAATGCCGAATTGCCTCCGAGTGCTTTTGTCATTCCCATTCCACCGCTTACTGAGAAGTGAAAAATATAGATGGGATAGGAAAGATTACCTATAAAACGGTCAATTTTTGAACTTTTCGTGACATAAAAAATAAAAGGTGCAAAAAATGCTAAAAATTTTAAGAATCTCCAATTCATGAAATTTCTAACCAACATAAACCATCTGATTTCAAATCCAAAAAAGCGGTAATTCCATGGGCGAGTTGTCAATCCAAAATGCAACATCCAGCTGTGAAATAGAAAAATCGCTAAACAAATGATGATTAAATTTCTTAGTTTCCCTGGATAAAAAATTGGTATTAACAAGTAAAACCATAGTTCAGTTCCCAAAGTCCAAGCAGGGATGTTCAAGGTGAGAAGCTCATGAGCCCACGCCCCCGTAGTGGCTGGAAATTTTGCAAACGAAAGACTTCCATCTGAATTGACGACTTGAAAGCAAAGTAGGTCGAGGTTGAATAAAAATAGATTAGATAAAACTATGTATAACTTTGAGAATAAATTTAGCGAATAGAAAGTTGAACTAAAACCTACACCCCATATAAACTTTATTGCCAGCGATAACCAATAAGCTGGATAGAGACGGAACAGCCTGCTTGATAGAAAACTTTTGTATTCCTGAAAGCTTTTTACTGAAAAATTTTCTTCCAAAATTAAAACAATGTAGAATCCAGAAAGAAGGAAAAAGGATTGAACCGCGAGAGCCCCTCCAATTAAATTATTTCCATAAATGCCCCCGAAATGTGCGCAGATAACGGAGGCAGCTAGCAAAAATCTAATTATTCCCATTAGGCTGCTCTATATTTTACACCACAAGATCATAAAGCCTTATAAATTTGACACATTGCATTAAGCTCAACTATTCAGCACAGGGTGCTTGCTCTTCAACGCTTTTTAAAAATCTTGGGACGGATTCAATGCAGTCGGCAGTTTATTTTTGGAATTTGTGTCTTTGTTCAACTATTAGCCCCTCTAGCGAGCCACGCAGATTTTTTAGCTAGATTACGGGCCGCCGATGATCAGCTGAAAATCAGTTTGGCAAAATCACTTCCCGCCACCCGCAATTCCACCCGCTGCGCTACTTTCTTAGCCGCGGCTGCCAGCACTGTGGTTGGCGTTTCTTTAACGATCCATCCCGGAGGCGGCATCACAACTGATGCAGCTTGGTACGGGGCCATGGCGATTTTAACGCCGGCGATGGTGGCTGGAAGTGTGGTTCTTGTTTATGGTCCCGCGTGGCTGATTGGTAAAAGCATTGATTGGGGCAAAATCAAACTGAGTCCTAGAATCCGCCAGCAAATTAAACAGCGCCAACGCACTCGTTTGATGGTGATGCTCTTGGAGGATTTCCAGCGGCGGGGACTTCCAGGTGAAAAAACTTGGGAGCAACAAGTGAAGTCAAAACTTGCAGAAGAAAATTTTCGCGAATTGTTTCGCTTAGTGATTTCTGAATCCAAAAAGGTCGATCTTGAAAAGGTCGAAGAATTGCTGATTCAGTGGAACGAAAGTGATGACGGAATTTCTAAAATTCCCGAAGACCCGATTGGAGCCTTTGTGGAATACGCCGCGGAACGAATACTATCTGGTCGCTAGAATATCTCTAGCGATCTGGAACAATTGGCGTAGGCTCGGTGTTTTTTATTTAGTAAAAAAGATTAAGTCCTAGGTTGGCAGCATATTGATTTTTTAACATCGATTTCTGAACCCCTAGGTAAACCCCGCCCACACCCAAATTAAAATGAAGACCCCCAAAAAACCGCCAGTTAACTAGATCGGGATTAGTGCGGCCGACATAATCGTTCTGAATGTTTGCAGATGCTGTCGTGTCACCCAACTCTACACGCTTCAGTTTTGGTAGAATTGGCAAGCCCGGCCAAGGCTTTAATGGATTTGTTTCTGAAATTGTTACATATCCAGGATCGCTGACTGAAGTCCAGATTTCATTAATCAAAAAATATCTCGAAGTTAAATATAAATAAAATTAGTTTTCAGGAGTATTTTTTTGGGGTCCAACTTGATATTCACGTGAGCGAAATTTTCGAGAAAAAATACTTTTTATTGAATCGTATTCGGCAGTTTTTACTCCCAAAAAATCATGAAATGAATGAATTAGATCTTCGGTGGAATATCTTTGATTTCGGTTCAAAAGGGTGTGCTTTTGGATCTCATCATAAAAGCCGCCAGCAGAGTTAAACCAAGTAATTAATGGGACTTCAAACATCGGCGCAGAAGCTCGAGTTTCGCTATGGCCAAAGAATTTTTGGGTGTCGAAAACCTCTTGGCCGTGATCCGAAAAGTAAATCAGCCCACTATTGGCCTCCTTCAATTTTAAACGCTGAATGATTTCTGAAATGATAAAATCTTGATAACCAACCGCGTTGTCATAATCGTTGATGATGCTTAGCTCATCATGATCTAAATTTTTTAAATCGGTTTGGGGAGTGTCTTTAAAGACTTCAAATTTTGAAGGATATCGCTCACGGTAGGCTATATGGGTTCCTTGTAAATGGATGACGATGAATTTTTTCTGAAAACTTTGATCAGTAAGAATTTTATCTAAGTCCTCAAATAAGATTTCGTCATAGAAGGCACTAAGTCTCGAACCACGTAAAAATTTTTGATCGGCATTTTTATATAAAAAAGAAACTCGGGCACCAAACCAATCCACCGCGGCTTGGTTGGATAACCAGTAGCTTTGGAAACCTGCGGCTTTGGCCAATTCAAGGATCCCAAAATTATTTTCGATCCTTTGGGCGGGACGTTCGTGTTTTTCGAGGGTTAGGGCCATTCGAAGTGCCGGAACGGTGTGGGAACGAGGGCTGAGTACTTGATCAAAGGCGATTGCATCGTGAATTTTTGCAAGGCTCGGCGTGGTGTTTCGGTAATATCCATAGATTCCTAAATGTTTTCGATTGGTGGATTCGCCGATGAGTACGACAAGGGTTTCTGGACCTGGGCGGCTTATTTGGGATGTGATTTGCGGGAGCTTTAGTGGCCATTGCAAGGCCTGGGCGTGAAAATGGCGGTTCTCGATGAGCAGTCGAATGAGTCCTATACTGGGGGTTGAATTTAAGGAGTCCGACCCCGTCCAGGTCATAAAGTTAAGGGAAAAAAATCCAGCACTGATTAGTAAAAGCTTTTTTTTTGATACAGAATTTAGTCGTGGAAATTTTATTTTAGCGGCTGAAAATCCTAAAATCCAGATGCCGACGTGAAACCCTATGAGCATTAAACAATGGGTTGCTTTTAAATAACTTCCCATGAATTCCAAAGATTCATCCGGTGTTGTTTCCAAGATTGAAAAAAACCCCGCCTCATTGATTCGATGTTTAAAAAGCAAAAAATGACCAAGCTCCAGTGTGGATAATAATGAGATTAGGACGAGCGCGCCGGTGAGAATGATTCTCCTTAAAATTAGGTTGCTGATAGCCACCCAAGAAAAAACCAATAAAGACAAAAATCCCAAGATTTGGCCAAGGATAGTCATCCAATTTACATAAGTTTTCTGAAACCCAAGAAAGAATGCGGGTGTTATCAGATATAAAAATATGGCCAAGATGCTTGCTGTAAAAAGTTTAGAGGGCGAAGAGTTTGTACTATTTTTATCCATTATTTAATTTGATCTAACTCGCGTCCATTCTAATTCAGAAATTGGCTTTATTCTGCCTACTCTTCTTTATATGCTCACGATATGATCCTTTTACTCGAGTCATCAGGAAAAACGCCGGTAGGAAAAGAATCACGAGTGACAATGGCCAGTAGTATTTAGCCATCGCTGCTGGAGCTAAAGCAAAAACGATTAAATTCCTAAAAAACATGATCCCAGAAATTAAAGCCAGGGGTCGATCGAATTTCCATAAAAACATTCCAAACAGAGAGAGCGCCAATCCCAATAGGCCCGTATTGAGAATGCGCGAGCTAATTGGATTTCGATCAAGATAAGTAGCTCCGAAAGATTCCCCGTTATTGAAGTTTTCGATCCCTGGATAGAATTGACTGTGGAGTTGCAACGATTGCTGTTTAGGAGAGTCCTCACTCACCTTCTCGGTCAGAGCTAGGCTTCGCCGTCGATCAATGATGAGTCCCAACTCCCATCGGCTTTTCAGCCAAGCCCAGGGATTTTGAAGAATTGCATTAATGGTAATGTGACGAAAAGTGTCCACCATTTGAGAAGAAACGCTTCCTTTTTTAATCACTTGGTCGCGAAGAATATTGATTCCTTCCAGTTTCGGATAGCTCATTGCGGTTTCTCGCGACCAATAGAGGTCAAGCATTTCCAAATCTTTGCTTGAAATTGCGGTGAGGCCTTCGGTCTTCAAGATGTAATAAAGAGGCGGGAGAATTGCGCTCAATTTGTATTCGTTTGATTGATGTAGCTTCCGCAGCGACGACGTTCCGTTAAAATAAAATAAAATGACTCCGGAATAGATCAGCAATTTAGCGAAGAAGTCCCTACGACCTGCTTTCCTTACCCAATATTCCGCGGCGTAAACCAGCGGTGCGACCAACAGGGTTTCCATTCGCATTAAGCTGCACAAGATGAAAAACAGAAACGACCAGGACCAAGATTCCTTGGGGTTTTTGAGTTCGTGATAAAAACGAATAAGAAAAAGCGTGAAGAGCAACCCAAAAGTAGAATCTCTATTATGGAGCGCCAACATCGACCGATTGAAGAAGGACAGGAAAAAAAACAATAGGGAAATCCAAAAGCAAACAAGGGCAGCTGGGCGTCGGCGTACGACGTCGAATGTTGAAACGAGAATGCAGAATAGCAAAATAAGATTGAAAACTAGCGGCCCCCCGATATTTGAGAAAAGGAAATAGGAAAAGAAAAGCGTCGACGAATAAAGCAACCCTAAAAATGGGTGGCTTCCGGCTGACTGCGACATTTTAAAATTCGAAAAGCCGTCGCGCAAGAAAAGTCCTGGCCATTCCATCCACCCGAATGCCGCCAAGATGGCGGCCAGTAAGGCAATTTGCAGCCAATCGCTTCGAGTGAAGGCCGCTTGTTGGATGGTCCAATGTACGGCGAAGAGCAGCGAGAGCAGAAATATAAATCCACACCAGAGTCCGACAAAATACCATCCGGAATTGCCCATTCCGAATTGATCGAGATCCGAGAGCACTACGGATGGATGCTCGTTTTTAATAATGCGCGAGAACTCGATTCTTTGACCTTTGTCGAAGCCAGAGAAAATTAAAGCCGTTTTTTTTGTGGTTTTCTTAGGAACAATCTCGAGGCTTCGAATTTTGGATTGATAGAGGAGCAAGTGCGAGTTGTTCCTCAAATCGGTGGAGCTTAGATCTACAGTTTTCGTGCTCCCAAAAGTGTCCAGCTTGATAGTCATCGCTTCAATGGCTTGTGATTCAAATTTTATTTTAATGGCGTCACGAAACGGCAGTAGCTCTCTTCCTAAAAGCGCAAAGATCGCCGAAAGACAAACTATGACAATCATTGGTAGTTGGTTCCGGAAGGCGCCATTCACCGGAAGAGGCTTAAGCATGAAGAAATTTTACTCTAAAAAGGAGTCTTAGAAAGATTCTTGAAAAGACTCTTGAAAAAATAGCAGGAACAAAATCAGTTCCCTCTCGGTATCTTAAAATAATTGGCCTGCCAGCCGTAGCTCGCTTCTGCGAACGAAGACTGGTACCCCGGACCAGAATTGAACTGGTACGCCGCTTTCGCAGCACAGGATTTTAAGTCCTGTGTGTCTACCGATTCCACCACCGGGGCATAAAATAAAAGCGAATCGAAATAAGGGAATTAATCGACGATATCGACCTTGTCGAGCCCTTGAAGTTGGCTTCGAATGATATCTTCGTCGACTGATGCAGTTAGGGAAACGCTAGGCATTCCGAAGACTTTCTTAACAATTTCGCTGACCTCGCGGCTAATTGTTTCGTTGATCAAATGACTTATCGCTGACTTCACTAACCACCCCGAAAAGAGGTTGAAATAGGTCTCACTTCGAAGATCCCAATAGGGACTCATCTGCGAAAAGCCGAGGTTGATGCCAAAGCGACGCATTCTTAATTTTTTTACATCGAGTTGGCTAAGTTCCAGTCGAGAAAGTTCAAAGCGAGCTGACTTTTGGCGCTTGGGATCGGGAATGATTTTAAAGGAAAGTGTGGCTGATTGGCTATGGAGCTCGGCCTCATATCTCGGGCTTTCGCAAGTCCACGCATTGGTGGAAAGGCTTCGACCTTTGAAACGTAAATTCGAGAGTTCAAAATCAATGGAAAATTTTCTAAAAGCGGGTTTCTCAAGCGATTTCTCAACCGAATAGAACAGCCTTTCTTTCAGGGTGGGCTTTGGAATGTCGACTTCAATGTTTTCTAAAACCGCGGACCACTCCATCGAGTATTGATTTCGCTCTTGGCAGAAATGGCTTTTCCCAATTTTGCTGGCTTCTTTTTTTCCAGCATAGGGCCGGTTGGGAATTAGGGTGTTTTTTTCCATCAAGTAAGAATCCAAATCCAGAATTTTGCGTTGTTAAAATTTGAGTGGCTTGCGCGGCTTGTGAATTGATCGCTGGAAATACCAACGAAAGCACCAGCAAGCTAGAGATCAAAGAAATTACTTGGATTTTAGAAAATGCTTTTAAAATTTCGCTCATGAATCCCCTGCCCTTCAATAGTTTCTATCTGAAGAGCGCATCGTGAGTCCAGGCGTCGAGCTTAGAGTTCACCCCAGTTTTGACCTGTTGCAGCTTCAGCTTTCATGGGAATTAAAAACTCCGGACAGCCAAAGGAGCTAAGAAGGCTGCGTCGTTCCATGATGGAGACCACTGAGTTTTTAAAGTTTTCAATTTTCTCGCTGTTAACTTCAAACAAGAGTTCGTCGTGGACCTGAAGAATCAGCCAGGAATCGTTGTGAAGGCTTAAGACTTCTTTTTGGACTCGAATCATGGCCGCCTTCATGAGATCGGCAGCAGTCCCTTGTAAAGGAGTATTGATCGCGGTGCGTTCGGCAAAATTGCGCAAACTTGGATTTTTTGAATGAATGTCTGGCAAATACCGTATGCGACCGGTCAGAGTTTTAACGAAGCCCTTCTCGCGAGCCCCTTCGATTAGCGAATCCATGAAACTCTTAATTTTTGGATAGGTTCTAAAATAACCATCGATGAATTTTTGGGCTTCTCTACGATCAATTTGAAGGGCCCCGGCTAAGCCAAAAGCCGTTTGGCCATAAATGATTCCAAAGTTAATGGCTTTAGCCATTCGCCGTTCATCGGAATTAATTTGCTCTTCACTTTTGTCGAAAACCAAGGCCGCGGTTCGTCTATGAATGTCGGCGTCTTCGTTGAAGGCTTTTAAGAGCGCAGGATCTTGTGACATATGGGCCATGACTCGCAATTCGATTTGCGAGTAATCGATTCCAAGCAATGTTTTTCCCGGAGGGACGGTAAAGGCAAAGCGAATTTTTTTGCCTTTCTCCGTGCGAATCGGAATGTTTTGTAAATTGGGTTTGGAAGAGGCCAGTCGTCCAGTAACCGCAATGGTTTGCGAAAAATCAGTGTGCAGTCGCGAGGTGCCGGCTTCCGTTAATTCGGGCAGCGCGTCCACATAGGTGCCTAATAATTTTGAAAGTTCGCGAATGTCGAGAACTGCTTTGGGGAATTTATGCTTAGAAGCTAATTCTTCCATGACCGATACATCGGTCGAAGGTCCGGTTTTGCCTTTTTTAATGATCGGTAATTTTAATTCCTCAAAAAGAATTTTAGCGATTTGCTTAGGCGAATTTAAATTGAAATCCGGGCTTACGTGAATGCCGTCAAGTTTCAGTAAATCAATGGCTTCTTTTTCTTTTAGAGCTAATTCGGTTTTCAATTCAAAGGAAAGTTTTCGCAAGTAGGGCACATCAAGCAAAACCCCGTGCTCTTCCATTTGCTGCAGAATTGAAATCAGCGGGCGGTCTAAACTTTCGTAAACGGGCCAAAGATTATCGGCGTGCAGTTTTTCACTTAGGATTTTCCAAAGTTTTAAAGTGATCCAGGCGTCTTCGGCTGCGTATTGAGTAGCTTGTTCGACCGGAACTTCTGAAAAGTTATTCAACGATCCAACAACGTCGGTGAATTTGATGGTGTTGTAAGAGTCCAGATATTTAACCGCCAACTCATCCATTCCGTGACGCTCAGAAGGGTTAATAACAAAACTAGCGATCATGGTGTCTTCGATTCGGTGCAAAGGAATCCGAAGTTTTTCAACTGCTAAAACGTGCAAATCAAATTTGGCATTCTGAAAAACGATGCGACAAAGCGGATTGGTCGTGTAGAAAAATTTCTGCAGTTGAAGAATAACGCCATCAAGAGCCAGGTTTTTTTCGATTTCGCGATGGCGAAGTGGAATGTAGTAGGCCAGATTTTCGGAGAAAGAAAAGCTGATTCCCACTAAATTATCCAAGGTGTTGGTGGCCAAACCGAAAGTTTCGGTGTCGAGCGCAAATTCGTTCACGCGCTCAGCACTTTTTAAGACTTCGGCCAGTTCGCTAAGAGAGCTGATGCCTATGAAATTTGCAGAATGATGTGAGGTGCTGCTGCTCCCATGATTCATGGCAAACTCGCCTTGCAGCGCTTCTTGAGCGGCTGGAGCGGGTCCATTGGGATGTAGAATTCGATCGATGGCTTGAATGGCTCGAGTGAAGCCTAATTTTTCGCTGAAATTAATTAGCCCAGCATCGGATGGTCGGATTTCATAAGACTTGGGATTTAATTCAACGGGAGCTTCTACAGAAAGCTGGACTAATTTCTGGCTCATTTCAATTTTTTCAATATTAAGGGCGATGCTCTCTAATTTTTTACCTTTTAAGGCTCCGTCCTTGGGGCGGTCTTTTTCGGCTATCGCCCATCGTCTTTTTGATTCGGCTAAAACTCCTTGAAGGTTGCCGAATTCTTGGATCAACTGGGCGGCGGTTTTCGGGCCGATGCCCGGTGCTCCGGGAACGTTGTCCACTGAGTCTCCGCAAAGTGATTGCACGTCGACTACTAAGTTGGGTGTGACTCCAAATTTATCAAAAGCTGTTTGCGGTCCACCCCAAACATTTTTTAAAGTGTCGAGGCACCAAACTTGATCTGACACTAATTGCAGCAAATCTTTATCGCCGGTCACGATCACAAAGGGTTGATTGGGACTGCGGTGGATTAGCGTTGCGATGACGTCATCGGCTTCAAATCCCAGCGCATCAAATTGCGGAAATCCCAAAAGTTCGGAAGCCTTTCGAGAATTTTCAATTTGGATGCTTAAATCTTCGGGTGGAATGGCTCGATTGGCTTTGTATTCTGGAAAAATTTGATGGCGGAAACCCTTGCCTTTTTGATCCCAGACCAAAACACAGCGGCTGACTTGGTGTTCTTTGAAAAGCGATTGAACCATTTGGAGAAATCCAAAGGTTGCGTGAGTGGGGGTTCCATCCGGAGCGGTGAGCGGATTTTGAATTCCGTAATAGGCTCGAAAAATGTAGGACGAGGAGTCGACTAAATAAACCGCTTCTTTAAGAAATTCATCGCTGGGTCGGTTGGACATCTTTGCGGCAAGTTAGGGCGATATTTGATGCAAGGCAAGCCTCGGCGGTTGATTCCTGGGTCTGGCTGCCAGTACAATCACTTGGGTGACTATCCAAAAAATTACTCCTATTTCATTTGCTAGTTTTGCCTTGGATGGTGGGGCGATGTTTGGGATCATCCCGAAAACATTGTGGACTCGACGATCCAAAGTCGACGAACTCAATCGAGTTCCCTTAGGACTTCGAAGTTTATTAATTGAGGGCCCGAATTTTAAAGCGCTGATTGATTGTGGAATGGGATCCAAGTGGGATCCTTTATCTGAAGAAAGATATCACTATCAAAATCTAAATTACGACGAGCACTTAAAAACGAGTTATGGAATTGATCGCTCAATGATCACTCATGTGTTGTTGACCCATCTGCATTTTGATCATGCTGGTGGGCTGACTCAATTGGATGCGGATTCCAAAACTTTAATTCCAACCTTCCCCAATGCTGAAGTGTTAGTGCATGAGCGGAATTTTAATTTGGCAAAATCCAAGCCTTATCGCGAAGGGGCTTCATACCGCAGTGAAAATTTTGAAGTCATTGAAAAATCTGGCCGTTTGAAATTGTTTTCTGGTAATGGTTCTGAATTGCTTAGTGGAGTTGCTTTTGAAATCAGCGAAGGCCACACTCAGGGGCAGGCCATTTATCATATAAAAAATGGAAGCGAACACTTGGTTTTTTGTGGTGATTTGATGCCAACCAAGGCGCATTTAGACCCGGTATGGGGAATGGGCTACGACACTCAGCCTTTAAAATTAATCGACGAAAAATTCAGTTTATTGGACCGCGCCGCTAAAAATTCTTGGAAACTTTGCTTTCCGCATGACCCCGAGAATGTTTGGGCACAGTGTGAAGAAGGCGAGAAAGCAAAAAGCTATCGCTGGGTTTCTACCGGTTGAGCAGGGTCCCGTTTACGGCGGCGACTTTCAATGCCCCACTGATATTTTGGAACTTTGCTAAAGGCGCAATCCACCCCACCCAGCCAAAGATCAAATCGATTTGATAATTTTTGGTGAAAAGAAAAGGGCGATTTGTAGAAAAGATTTTCTTCAACTTTCGATTGCAAAAAATCTAGTTGAGCAAATTTTAGATTCGGACAAAATTCAAAAAGAAAACTATCCGGGCGCTCGTAATGGCGAGGGTTGTCATAAAAATGCAGTGATTGAATCTGGAGTCGATGGGTTTTATTGTCGGGATTTGCGACACAAGCAACTCGGCGAATGGCACCAGAAGTCAACAGCCCAGTGCTGCGAAAATTTTTGCCGGCTTCATCATCCGTGATCCAGATCGAAAGAAGCGGCAAAAATGAAACAATTTTTGAATCAACGTTGGCTGAAAAAGTTTTCCAAAAAGCCACGCTCTGAGTTTCGGGGTTAAGTTCAAAGCGGGATTTTTTATCGCCTTCTTCTTTGACCGAATACAAAAGTGAAGTCCAAAGAATGGATTGAAACTGCTGGCTCCCGAAGGGGGCATTATGAATGAGGCCAATCCCATCGTTGAAAGAACTTCGGTCTATGCCCATCACTCGTTTTTTTTCAAAATCGATTTTAACTTTTTTAGTCGCTAGCACCATTTCTGTGGCCTTGAACAATTGCTCGCGGCGTAAAACCGAAAAAGCTCCGGCTTCCCAATCCTTGGAAGTGGGCGGGGATTCATCGATCCACTTGGATCGCGGTGCGTCTGATTTATCAAGCACGCTGGGGTTTAAATCATTCCAAAATCCGGCACCAATGGCCTTAGCCAATACCGAACTGTGCTCTCGAATGAGATAGGGACAGTCCGTTAAGTTAGTGCGCAAATATTTAAGAATGTGATCAATCGGATAATGGCGATGAGTTCCAACGAAGACTTTAGGGTTGTCGGTTAAAGCTTCATTTTCTATCGATATTTTAATTTGGTTGCGCTGGAGCGGAGTTAAAATCATCAGCTGGTCGTCGATGCTGGAATCAGGATCTTTTAAAGTTTGAAACCAAGATAAATTGCTTCCTAATTTTTCCGACAAATGCAGAGCCGCCACGCAAGAATAGAGATTTTTGCCCACGATGGCGAGAGTCACGGGCTTCTTTTGCATGGCTTAGATTAAAGGTCGAAGTTGCAATTTTTGCAAGATTAGCCAAATGGTTCATTAAGGCTCATTTTGCTCGACGCCTTGGGTCAACCAAGCGCGGATTTTTGTCAACGACTGAGGGGCAAAGTCTCTGGGAATCTCGGGTAGAATGTCGGCTATGTCAGCTGAAAAATACCTGCGACACATTTACCTTTTTGATTCCTTCAACGATCCAATGATCAAGTCATTGGCCGAGAGAACTAAATTTCTTCAGTGTATGCCGGGCCAACTTTTGATCGAACAAGGAAAAATGAATCAATCGTTGTGGATGTTGGTTCGGGGCGGAGCTAGCGTTTTCGAAGTCGACGGGAAAAAGAAATCTGTAATTTATCAGCTTAAGCCGGGCGATATATTCGGCGAGCTAACTTACGCGGACACCCTTCCCGCCAGCGCCACGGTGGAAGCCTCGGATGAGTGCTTGGTTTTACGCGTGAAGTTTCAAGACTTGGAAGAAGTGCTGCAAAAGCAACCGCTCATCAAATCAATGATGCTTCGTAAAATGATCAAGATCATTAGCCAACGACTCAGGCGCGCCAACGAAGCTATGCGAAACCAATTAAAAATGGAGAAGCGCGATTTTTCCGAAGAAGACACTTCAAAATCTTTTAAATCCATCGAAGTCACTTTCGGGGGCTTAAAGGCCAAGGGTCATTTACCTGAGGGGGCAGATCCCCGTCTTAAAGTTAAAGAATCGTCTGGTAAGCATTTCGAAGGAATGTTTGATGGCGAAGCCGACACCGATCTTTTTGATATGGATCAAATGGCGGGCATTACGAAAATTGAACCCTTTTCGAATGATTGATTTGACTTGAGTCGTTCGAAAAAACTACCAGACTAATTCCATGAGCCAGTATTTTAATCATCAAGCTCTTTCAAATTTAGGTTTCATTTTAATTTTAATTTTATTTTCTTATTTTTGGCTACGCTTTTCATCGGGCTTAACTTTGAAATTATTTCGTCCTATTTATTTGCGACTCAAAAAGCGAAAAAAAATCAGCCTTGCAGGATTGTTTAAGCTTGGGCTTTTTTTTCAAACCACTATTTTACTGATGTCCTATGCGATTTTTTTGATTTTAATTCCACAAATTTTGGATTTGCTTTATCCCGATCAATTGCAAGCTCCCACATCAATGATTGCTTTTTCGATTGTGATTTTTTTCTGTCTGAATTGGATTGTCGGACTTCGGCAATGGGATACTGAAATTGAAAAAAGTCCTGACATTCCATCGGATGCTGACCCGCCGCATTGATAAAAGCTGCTGGGAAGATGGCTTAAAGTCGCAGCTGTTCATTTGAACGAAGTTCGATAAACTGTTTTGGTGAGCTCTTCTTCTCAGCCAAAAGCCCCACCCAAAAGTTCAAGCCCCAGTGGCGCTCTTTGGGTTAGTGCTGGGATTTTTCTTTCGCGTATTTCTGGATTGATCCGACAGCGAATTTTTGCCCATTACTTTGGAAATTCCGATGCTGCCGATGCCTTTAACTCTGCGCTGAAAATTCCAAATTTTATGCAAAATCTTTTAGGAGAGGGAATTCTCTCGGCATCCTTCATTCCGGTTTACTCTCGATTTCTGGCGGATAAACACCAAGATGACGCCGATCGCTTGGCTGGAGCGATTTTGGGTTGGTTGGCTTTGATCGTGTCGGTCATTGTGGCCGCGGGAGTTTCACTCACACCCTACCTCATTGATCTGATTGCACCGGGCTTTGAAGGTGAAAAACGTCTGCTAACCATTCAATTGGTAAAAATATTTTTCCCAGGAACGGGACTTCTGGTTTTCTCAGCCTGGTGCTTGGGCGTTCTAAATTCGCATCGAAAATTTTTCTTAAGTTACGCTGCTCCGGTGGTTTGGAATATAGCCATCATTGGAACCTTGATTTATTTTGGGCCAAAAAGTGGAGAGAGCGAATTAGCGGTCTACACTGCTTGGGGAATGGTCGCTGGAGCTTTGGCCCAATTATTATTCCAACTGCCCGGCACTTCTCAAGTGATCGGACACTGGCGAATTTCTTTGTCACGAAAAATTTCATCGGTTCGTGAAGTTTTTAAAAATTTCATCCCGGTGGTTGGATCTCGCGGGGTCGTGCAAGTCAGCGCCTACATCGATAATATGTTGGCAAGTTTTCTGCCTACCGGCGCGGTCTCGGCGCTCTCTTACGCTCAATCACTTTACATGCTGCCTATTTCTCTTTTTGGGATGAGCATCTCAGCGGCAGAGCTTCCTGAAATGTCTCGATTGAAAGGATCTCGCGCCGAGATAGCCACTGCCCTGCAAAGCCGGCTCAATCGGGCGTTGGTTCAAGTTGCTTTTTTCATTGTGCCATCGGTGACCGCAATTTTATTTTTTGGCGACGCCATCGTCGGCGCGCTTTATCAGTCTGGAAAATTTCAAGATGAGGAAACCCGTTACGTGTGGGTAGTTTTGTCTGGCTCGATGCTTGGCCTGTTGGCGACCACCATGGGGCGACTCTATTCTTCGGCTTTCTACGCGCTTCGTGATACGCGCACGCCGCTAAAATTTGCTTTGCTCAGAGTTTTTTTAGGGACCTCACTTGGATATTTTTTCGGGCTTAAATTTTTCCCAATGGTCGGTATGGATCCTAAATGGGGAACTGCGGCCCTCACCACGGCCGCTGGAGTGACTGGTTGGGTTGAATTCTATTACCTTCGTCGTGCTTTGAATCGAGAAATCGGTGATTCGGGATTGCCGATGTTGATTCAACTTAAATTATGGGGAGCTTCGCTATCGATTGCTGCTTTGGTATCAAATCTTCGCTGGTTGGTGCCGATGCACAGTCCTTTTATCAAGTTAGCGGTTTTGTGCGGACTCTTTGGAGTTTTATATCTAGTGGCCACCGCTATGCTTGGCTTTGAAGAAAGCCGAAAATTTGCGCGCAAAATCCGTCTGATTAAATGATCATTTTGTTTTAAGCATTGTTAAAGCGGCGATTGATCTAAAGTAGGAAATCAATTCTAGTCGGTCGTCGTCGTCGACCAGGCCCTCGGTGGGCGGCATTTGTATAGTTTGACCTTCAAGCTGACGTCGAACAATTGGTCGGCTGTCATGGATCCTAAATCAAGTTTGTTTTGTAACCGCTGATGACAAGTCATGCATTTTTCTTGGAAAACCGCTTCTGTTTTTTTCATGGCATCAACGTATTTTTTGCGATGAACGTCTTCGTCTGCTTGTGACGCAATTTGCTCGGCACTGAGTGGCGCCGCTTTAACCGCTATTCGCTCGCTGCCATCGCTATCGAGCGGACAAGCCGCCAGTAAGTCAGTTTTTTTCAAGACTGACACCGCTTCAGCAGACGCGCGCTTTAAGTTTTTGAGAGAGTCCTTGATTGATTCAGCAAGGCGCTCCCAATTTTTTTTCAATCAATCGAACGCAATCTTCCGGATTGATGTTTTGCACCAACAGTGACTGCTGGGTGAGGCTTGGAATGTCTTGGCCTTTGCCGGCCCAGCAAACATTGTGCCAAAGCGATCCAAGAGCATAATTTGCAAGCACCGCAGCGCCAGGTTCTTTTTTAACTCCAGGCACCCACCATGGATGGACTTTGGTTTTTTCTAAATCAAAATACTCTAGTGAAAACTTACTGTACTCTTCGTGGGCCGCGACAACTGTGTTGTTGTCGACAAAGCGCGGGTAATAAGTCCCAGTTCCCGGTGCTGGGTGAGCACTCAATCGACTAAAGCCCTGAATTCCCACGATGGTGTTAGGACGGTAATTTACGGATTTTAATTGGCGGCGATAATCAGTTTGTTTTTTTTGATTTTTTAAATGCAATACAATTGTGTCTTTACTTTTATTAACCACGCCTGGTCCGTGTCTGTCTTCAGCTGATGCTCCAATATTGCTGAATTGATTCTCTTCAATCCCGTGGTTATCGATGTGAAAGGTGATTTTCGAATTGTCGGGAGCAAAATCAATTTTGCCGGCGGGAAATCCAATGTTCACAACTTCTTTGCATTTGCTGGGATCGTCCCGGTTAATTTCATAAACCACACTGGATCGACGTTCGGGAATGTAGACTCCAAGGTATCGACCATCTTTTGAAAGCATGGGCAATTGATGGCTTATCTCGGAGCCTTCTGCTCGCCCTCGCTCGCCTGCGCAAGGAGTGGCGCTTTCTCCACGGACCCGTTCAATTTTTCCACTTTTGTTATTACGCTCATAATCAGCCCAATTGCCGTCGTTCACAGCTCGATAGGTTGTGATATTTTCGTTGGAACTGAGAACTCCTAGAGATTGATAGGATCCATGAAATTTTTCATCAATGAAAGCAGGCTTGATATTTTTCGCTGATTTACCATTTTGGATGGCCTCATTGACGTCGTCACTTGAATAAAAGGCAAGTCCGGAGTTTCCGTCGAGTGTGATGTGAATGTGGTCGTCATCGGCTTTTTCCTCGGCGATTCCGTCTAGAATTCGCTGAGCTTTGGCCGCCTCAGGGGTTAAGTCATTATACACTTGAGTTGGTGTGGCCAAGATTCGGCGTTGATGTGGGGTTTCACCACTGGTCTGAAAATTTTTTCCATGTGAATCAGAACTGCCAACTTGTCCGGATGCGGGGTCATTTACTGAAACATCAGGTACCGTGACGAAGGCTCCATCGGGTGTTGGAACAGGGTCGATGCCGCCGGGAACTGATTCAATTTTTTCAGTTGTCGGATCATAAATTTGGTTGCCGTTACTAATGATGTAAACTTTCGAAGCCGCGCTTGTGATGAAAAACGACAAAGAGCCGGGCAGCGGTACTTTTTTCTTCATGTTGATTTTTGCCAAGCGGCATTCTTCTTCGGTGGCTTTTTCAGCGGTTCCGGCCTTAGCATCATGCTTCACCGGAGTTTCGGATTGAGCCGCGTTCAAAACAAAAAGCAGCGGCAAAAAATAAAGGCCCGAATTAATTTTAAAATCTAAGTATTTATTCATAGAAAATTTCACAGGACTTTTCACAGCACACCTGTTTTCTTCAAAAACTTGCTCATGAATTGAGCGTCGCGATAGCCCGGTAAATGAAATCCGAATTCTCGATTTTTAAAGGGAATGAGAGTCGGCGCGTGTAAATAAAATCCGCGCATCACAAATTCTGTGGAATCGGCTTTTTTCAGATAGTCACTGGGCCATCCATTGATCTTGGTAATTTTCTTGGCGACTTGAGGGTCGCCATTGGGATCCATCATAATTTCAATAGATAATTTTGGGTGCTTCAAGGCAATTTTACGAACCTCTTCCACGCCCTTCCATGAGTAGGGCATGTGGGGCGACCACAGGTAAATAAAACCTGTTTTGCTTTGTTTGATGAAGTTTCCGATTTTTTGATCGGTCCAATATGCCGGAATTTTTTTGGGATCGGCTTTTAATGGCAATTTGCTTCGAGCGGCGATCGACGGACGACATTCTGGGCTGTGGTTGTAGCTGACGAAAATTTCGCTTTCATCGCGGATCAACCGTAGTGCGACTTTGCCTCCGGTGGGTGCCATTAAAACTTCAATCCAGCTTCCGAATTCAGCAGTGGGACTTGTTAAAACCATGTTGCCTTCCGCGGTCGGTGCCGAGGGACGCCAATCGTCTTTTGATTTCCATTTTTCCAATGTTTCTAAAACTTGGCGGGCGCACTGAAACTGCCCGAACTGATATCCCGCGGTCATCGATTCCGCGTCGATATTTTTTTCGGCGTTTTTGAAATTCCAAGGCTCAAAGTTGAAAGAGTTATAGCGACCGTGATACCGATCCGACGAAATGACATGGGATGATTTTAATAGAATGTGGTCGGAGTTTTGAGCCGATTTTAGCCAGTAATTTGTCTAGTCTTCTACAAAAGCTCTTCCAATTGAGGCGCGGCGCGCTGATGAGAAGATCGTCCCGCCAGCGCGCCATTTCCTTGCTCAAATGCTATTGATTGAAAAAGGCTGCGATCCCTACCTGAAAATAATTAACGTCTGAGACGTTTATATCTTGTGAATAGGCGGCCTCTAAAATTATTCCCGACTCTTGACCAATTTTAATTCCGCCACTGCTCCCGAGTTGGCTAGTCTTAGAACTGGCGTTGGGATTGGTTCGCAAGATGTATCGCGGCACCAAGAAAAGAGTTGTCATATCGCTGACCACGAAATCAACATAGGCCGGAAGGTAAAAATCGAGAATCGTGGTCCCGCCCGCATTGACTCCCGACTGTCCCTCATCAATCATCGTTCCACCTAGGCCAGCTCCCAAGGAAAACAAAACCGGACCATCACTGACAATCGCACGTTTGTAATCGAAGGTGAAATAAGTAAACCAGCTCGAGGCACGAACCGAGACCTCCTCATGGTCGGTCCAACCATAGGTAACCATAAAGTCGGCACCAGTAAAGTTGGGGCTCTCATTATCCTCAGGAAATATTTTGGTATTCGAATAGTTCAATTGTCCGGCAAAACTGACTTGACCAGCCTTCAAGGTTTTTGCTGTCTTCATCGCGGTGATTGAGGCGCAACCTTGAACCAGGATCAAAGCAACTAGCCCGGCAAACTTTGCCGTCGGCGGGAAAACTCTAGCCAACGATAAAATCAAAGGTTGAGCAAAAAATCGAAAAATTCTTTTATTCATCAGTAAAGAATAAGTGCGTTTAAAAATAACCTCAACGCTTTCGATAGCAAAAAAACTTTGGCCAATAATCCTTATATTTAGGGGCCCTTTTCCAGAAAAAATCCCTCTTGAGGCTCCCACTCAGCATGAAGCACCGACCACGGATCCAACAGATCTGGATTTAGAAAAGTGCGAATATTTTTAAACACAAATGGGATGGTTTGATTGGCCTTGGGCATTTTCCAAGCACCGATATGAAGATGGGGCCATCCTGAGGGACCGGAATTTCCAATTTTTCCCATCGGCTGCCCTTCCGAGATTCGATGTCCAATTGTGAGCGGTTGCAAAGAATCCTTTTGAAAGTGGGCCATCCAAATTGCGGAGTCGGCACTGGCTTCGATAAAAACTTGGTTCATCGCCGAATTTTTTTGAACATTTCTTGGTGGCAAATCGTTCGCAGCAAGTTCCAATCTTAAGATTTTTCCGCCAACTGGAGACAGCAAGGACTGCCCCCAACCAAAATAACTTTCATTTGCCCCAATCGCAGAATCCTTTTTAAAAAATTCCAGCCGATCATCTGCCACGGTCAAGTCCACCCCCCAAGTATCCCCATGTGTCCATTCGCCAAAGGATCCCTGTGCTAGATATCCACGAAGCGCCAGCGGGAATGTGATTTGAAGAATCTTGGGCATCAATCCCACCTTAGGCTGAAAAACTTGGGTAAAAAGATCCTTGGGCAAAACTCCATCCACACCAGCCGCAATTGCCGGGCCAATTATTTTTCCAGCTGGAGACAAGGGGCGAATGCGAATCCAATTTCGCTTGGACTTATTTAAGAGAATTCCCAAGGCCGGCCATCGACTATTTTTAATACAAAATTCCGTATTTTTTCCGCTTTGCGATTTTTCAACTTCAGAGGAGTCCAAGCTGATCTTCCGATCAAACGACTGCCCTCCCTCAAAATCGATTTCGATTTGGATCGTCGGAACGGCGCTGCTTCGATGAACAAATAGCCCACACAACTGCTCCGCTTCGATCGAAAGCGCAGAAAATTCGACCGGCAAATCAGAATACACTGTCCTCATTTTAAAAATTGATTGCCAATCGACCGAGCTACCATCCACAACAATTCCATCAGCAGGCCAAGAAGCCAAAACCATCGTAAGAACTAATAAAAAGCAACATCGTCTTCTCTGCATCGAATAATTGTAGAGCAAAAAAAGACAAAAAACCTCGGCTAGGTTTCCGCTGATGGTTTCTTCGTCTCAATACTAGCCATCCGTCGCATCAAACGATTTAGTCTTAGCAACAACGACTCAGGTCACTTGGGCTTCACTCGTTTATAAAAGTTTAATTGCGACATAATTTATTGAATTATATAACTATTTTACACTTTGACTCGAAGCATTAATTTGCTTAGTTAAGTCGAATGTTGGCTCGTCGATCTTTGCTGCTCGCCTTCTGCCTCTGCGCTCTCTCATCAGGGGCGCGAGATACCGAAGACTTTCAAAAAGACCGCCCCTACTCGTGTTCGGTTTCTCTAGTTGGACGCCTTTTCGGCAAAGGAAAAGTTCCCTCCGAACTTCGTTCTTTCGAGATCGCGATGAAGGCTCACGATAAATACAAAGAGTTTATAGCCTCCAACGGCCCCTACAAGATTAACCACTATCATCAAACCGCGATCGCCATGGCTCGCGATATTCTCTCGAAAAGTCCTTTCGTCGAGCAAGGCCCCCACATCCGCGCACTACTCATCTCTTGGTTGATGACCGGCCTCATTAACCGCCACGAGATGAACCGCCAGTACGAGAGTGACCAAAGTTCCATTTTGAGAGATTTCCGTCTCCTGCACAAAGAGATCATCTTTCCCCAAGACATCGATTACTCAATCGTCGATCTTCATCGGCTCCGGCGCTCCTTCGAAATATTTTTTAGTAATTTTTCCGAAGCAACTTCGCTCGCCATCGTTAACGGCTATTACTCGGATATCGATCTCTTGATTCAAAAAAAAGGAGTCATCGAATACGATCTTGGAAGCGCTCATACCCGCGTGGCTTCATTCGTAACCAAAGATGGACACTTGAAGCGACCCTGTCTGCTGCGTGAATGGGGCGAACGGGTCAGCGGAACTTTCCTGGCGCCGAAAGTCGACAATCTTCAAAAGGCCAAAGACATGGCCATCCTCATCAAAGAGCTTTCGATCGTGGGCCGAGTTCACTGGCCCGAAGTCGTGTTCGTGATGAAAACATTCCGTCAGCAAGCCATCACTAGCCGCTTCACCCAAGCGGAATGGGCGCGCGTTCAACAGGCTTTTACTAAGCTAACCCGAGACTGGGAAGAAAACCCCGATGCGATGGCCGCCGCCCAGGCCGAAATCAAGGCCAAGATCACACTCGAGGAACTGCCACATTAATCGCCCGGAAAAAATTAGCGTATAATCTTTTCGATGGCCGCACCGTCACTGAACGCACTGAACCGCCTCAATTTGAATCGCTGTGAGCCGCCCCTCTGGGCGATGAGCGCGCACGCACAAACAGTTCTTGCTTACTTGTTGCCTTCGAAGACGCTGTCGCTGTCTGGTGAACGATTCGACTTTCCACTTGCCGGCGGCGACATTCTCACCAGTCGCTTTTTCCCAGGAAGCCGGCCGGTCGTTTGTTATCTCTTCCACGGCCTCGCCGGATCCATTGAATCTAGTTACATGCAGCGCACCGCTCGCATTTGCCAAGAGCTGGGAATTTCCGTTTACTTATGTAATCACCGTGGATGTGGCGAAGGCGCGGGGCTAGCCACTGAGCCCTATCATTCTGGGCGCGGTGAAGATCTGTCCGCTGTTATCGAAGCAGGACGAAAGCGGCATCCTGGTTTTTCTCACATTGCGATTGGTTTTTCCCTGAGCGGCAGCGCACTTTTGAATCTGCTTGCCGGCCGTCGCGGTCACTGCAAGCCCGATGTGGGGATTGTTGTTAATTCGCCGATACACTTGGAATCGGCCTCTCGAATGTTGCATCAAGGATTGAACCGTCTCTATGATTTTAGATTTGTTTGCACCCTGATGAAAGAGTTGAAAGTCGAAAGCAAACGAAGATCAATCAAGCTTGATCCCCGTCTGTCGACTTGGATGACCCTTTACGATTTTGACGAATATCACACGGCTCCCGCAGCTGGTTTCAAAGATCGGCAAGACTACTACGATCGCTGTTCCACCTGGCAGCATCTACAAGATATCAACACTCCAACTTTGATGATTACATCCGAAGATGATCCCTTTGTGCCCTATGAGCACTACGAAAAGGCCAAGCTTTCTCCGTCGGTCATTCTGCATGCCGAGAAAAAAGGGGGCCACATGGGATATTTAAATTCCGAAGTTACCGCACGCGGAGATCGTCGCTGGCTCGATTACGCTCTCGAAAGCTATTTGAAAAATCTGATTTCCCAGTAAGCCCATTTATTTTTGCTAAAAATGGCGCATCCGGCTGGGATCGAAGCAACGCTGTTTTCTGGGTTGTTGGTCCGATCCCATGTTTTATTTTGCTAAAAATGGCGCATCCGGCTGGGATCGAACCAACAACCCCCAGATTCGAAGTCTGGTGCTCTATCCAGTTGAGCTACGGATGCAATGATCGGGACTTGTGAGGGCATATCAAAAGCCTTTTCTTTTGGCGATAGCTAGCGTGTAAGAAATATGAGCCAGAAAACCGGATCTGTTGCTTTAACTGTTTCTTTAAACAGAGGCGCTAAGGCTTTGAGTTTTATCGATCGCTTCGACTTCTTCCTCTTCCAAGTCTTGAAAAGCGTATTTCAAGTGGCGAAGGCCGCTGAATTTAGGATCCTTCAGTCGTTTATCATAGCGGCTGATCATAAGAGGCGAAGTCCACCCCGCCATTTGTTGAACTCCACGATGAGAGGCCCCTTCATCCAAAGCAAAAGTAATCGCGGTCGCCCGCAACATGTGGGGCGACACACGGTTGATGAGCCCGGCCCGACGGCTGGCTTTGCGCACGATGTGGGCAATTTCCGAAGTCGACAAAGCTTTAAGCCCGTCTTTGCTTTTGGTGGAAATTAGTAGCGGAATCTCGCGATTTTTTTCGCACCAGCGCAAAACTTCGGCGGGGCCCTGGTCCATGTCGAGTGTTGGGAAATCAGAGTTCACTCGCCGCAACCACTGCGACCAGCGAGTTAAAAGTTTGGGCGGCAGCGGCAGCAATCGCTCGCGATCGCCCTTCCCCTTAACGCGTAAAAGCCATTCTTCGTGGACGTATTGCAAATCGCCGACTCGAATCGAAGCGGCCTCGCTTCGGCGAAGTCCGAGCATCAGCAAAGTTTCGACGACCACCCGGCTTAAAGCTCGAAAAAGTCCGGTGTCGTTGATGTCGTTAAAATCCAAAAGCAACTTTCGAATCTGGGGTCGTGACAAATAGCCGGTTTTTGATTCCTGATTCTGCGGAAACGAGCGGACCATTTCTGAAGGATCGGTTCGCAGTAATTCCATCGAACGGGCCCATCGAAAGAAACTTTTAACGACCGCTAATTTCCGAGTAGCGGTGCTTTTGGCTAATTTTTGATCGTTAACGAGCCAGTCCCGATATTCGGCGACCAATTTTGGAGTGAAAGTTCGATTCCAATTCGACGATTTAACCCCGTTTAAAAGCGAGTAAGCAAAAAAGCCCTTTAAGTCTTTTGAATAGGCCCTTTTGGTGTGCGGACTAAGTTGGATGCTCGAAAATTCTTCAGAAGCCTCAAAAAAGCTACGTTTAGGCGCCTCGAAAAACTCTTCTTTTTGCAAAATTTGCGGAAGATTTTGGTCTTCAATTTCAATTGGTCTTTTCTTTGCAATGGCTTTTGAATGAGGTTTTTTAGGGGTTTTTCGACGAGCTTTTTTAACCAAACCCAGAATCCAAGAAGCGGCTTTTGCAAAAAAACGTGTTTTTTTCATAAATTTATTAAAAACAACAACTTACTATGAGTGATAATTTAACTTATCGTGCATTAAAGAACAAATTTGGGGCTGCTATATCGAAGACTCTCTGCGTTGTAGGGTGCTTATTGGGCACTTCAGTTTTGAGCGTCGAAATTCGAATCCTCAGCTTTAATCTTCAAAATCTTTTCGATTCAAAGCACGATCCGGGAAAGTCCGATTGGGCCTTTTTACCGCGGTCTTTAAAGCGAGATCCGTTAGTTTTTGAAGAGTGTCTCAAGGTTCGAGGCAAGAAATGGAAGAACGAGTGCTTCTTTCAAGATTGGACGGAAAAGTCGGTCGAAAAGAAGATCCGAGCGTTGGCCAAGGTTTTGGACCCCAAAAAACTAGGCTTTTTGCCAGATCTTCTGCTTTTTCAAGAAGTAGAAAACGAAGCAGTCCTTAAAAGACTACAAAAAAGCTTGGGGCTTTACCCTCACCTAGTTCATGTGGAGGGTCCAGACCCAAGAGGCATCGAAGTCGCCATTTTAAGCCGTTGGCCGTTGATTCAAAACGCTAAAGTTCACGCAACGTCGCCCCAAGCTCGGCAAATTTTAGAGGCTTCATTTGAAGTTTCGGGCCAAAGATTAACTGTGCTGGCCGTGCATTTGCCTTCGGCTGGAAATCCGCGGATACGAAGAGTTGAGAATTTGAGATTGCTCAATCGTTTGGCTCTGCAGATTCCCGAATCACAACTTTTGATTGCTGGTGGTGACTTCAACATCACTCGTGTTGAAGAATCCAAATGGAATCTCTTGGAAACTCTAATTTTTCCGCAATGGCGAGTTCCCCATCAGCAAGACCTAAATCCGAACGTCGGAAGTTTCTGGGATAAGTCAGCCAAGAAGTGGAATAAATTCGATTTGTTTTTAGTTCGTAAAAGTTCAGGCAAACATTGGAGTCTTAGCCCCCAAATACATCAGATAAGTGAACGGCCCAAAGCCTTCGATCCGGCAACGGGTTTGGGTGTTTCTGATCACTTTCCGGTGTCTTTGCTTTTAAGGGAATCTTTGTCTTTAGGAGCGGCCGAAAGATCCGGCACTTCGCCGAGTTCCAGTCGGAAAATCTTAAATCGAGTGATTAATTTAGGGCTGTGGGAGGCAATCCAGGCAAAACTAAAAAATTTCAGAATTCTTGCCACTGAAAAAGCCAAGAGCCAATGAGTGAAATTCATGTCCGCCAATATCGGAATGATAATGAAAGGTTGGGTCGGGGGAATAAAGCCTAAGCCGCCAAGAAACACTGCCCAAAACCCATATTTGCCGAGCATTTCTTTGGTGAATTCCCATCCCTCCGACTGAAAAATAGAGGGGGCAAAATTTTTGATCCATTCTGCGTCCCAATAAACAATGGCTCCTAGCAAAGCCACTCCCAATATGCTTCCAACGGTGGTTCCCAAAGCAATCATGAACCATCTTTTGGGCCGAGCCATTGAGGTAGAAACCACAATCCCATCCGTGGGAATTACCAAGGTAAAGACATCCAAAAAAGCGGCTAAAGCTAAGTAGGCGGGGAAGGACGGACGATCAATGCTCTTTTGCAGAGATTCAATGAATCTTTCTAGTGATTTTCGCCAACCCATCCCCTATTACTTGCGTTTATTTTCCCTAAAAACAAGGAGCCAAGCGCTTCATTATTTGGAAGTCATTATTTGGAACCTTGCGCCAGTAAGCTTTACGGAAAAGTTGCGATGAAATCAGGGCTGCTCTATCCTGCCCGGATGATTAAACAATCTTTCAAAACATCTTTTAGTTATCTAGCTTTGCTTTCAACCATTGCAGGCGCTTCAGGAGCCTTTGCAGCCACCAAGCCAGTGTTAAAGCTGGGAGCAGTGTTTTCGATGTCTGGCCCTACTGCCAGCTTTGGCCAAGAATCAATGGACGGCGTTCGAATGGCCATCCAAGAAATAAATAAAAAAGCCGATATCAAAATCGATTTGGTTTTGGAAGACGATAAATCCGAAAGCACCGACGCCACCAACGCGATCCGCAAGTTGATCAACGTCGACAAGGTTCACGTAGTTGTTGGATCGGTTCCTTCATCCATCACCATGGCTATGGCGCCCATCGCACAAGCCGCAAAAATTCCGCTTTTGTCGCCCTCTTCTACCAACGTAAAAGTTACCGATGCTGGCGATTACATTTCTCGAATTTGTTTCATCGACGATTTCCAAGGTTCTGGTATGGCGAAATTCGCCTTTGAAACCATGAAGGCTAAAACTGCGGCGGTTGTGATCGATAGCCAGCAAGATTACTCCAAAGGTTTGGGCTCTTCGTTTTCTGACGCTTTTAAAAAATTAGGCGGAAAAGTATCCGTAGAAGTTAGCTACCAAACTAAAGACCAAGACTTCTCGTCGCAATTAACTAAGATCCGCACTCGCAAACCCGACATCATTTTTGTTCCGGGTTACTACGGCGAAGTTGGAAACATGATCCGCCAAGCAGTGGCGATGGGCATCACCACTAAATTCATCGGCGGCGATGGATGGAGCTCTCCGATTTTGTTCGACTTGGCTGGTCCGGCCATCGAAGGCAATTATTTTGCCGATCACTTCTCGCCCGACGACACCGATCCCCAAGTTAAGGGATTTGTTTCGAAATACACTGCTAAGTTCAAACGCACTCCGAGCGCCATGGCTGCTTTGGGTTATGACTCTGTTTACGTAGTTGCTGAAGCCTTCAAAAAAGCGGGCGGAAAAACAGACGGCGAGTCTCTGAAAAACGCAATTAACTCGACACAGGGTTACGCAGGGGTTACAGGATCCATCACCCTGGATGCAAAACGAAATGCCCACAAGCCGCTGGTCGTGCTTGAAACTAAAAAAGATCACGGAGTTTTCAAAACACGTATCTCTCCGTAACTTTAAGAGTGCAGCTAAGTTTTGCTTGAGTTGTAGAAAGCTGAGTTGATGGAGAATTTCTATTTTTCCGAATTTGTTCAATACATTTTGAACGGCATTGCCCAAGGGGCGATCTACGCCTTGATCGCCCTTGGTTACACAATGGTTTATGGAATTTTAAAACTCATCAACTTTGCTCATGGTGAATTTTATATGGTGGGCGCGTTTCTGGGGGTGTTTTTCATCACCCATTTTCCGCCCTACCTGGCTATCCCACTGGCGATGATGACGGCTGGACTTCTAGCGGTGATCGTCGAGCGAGTGGCTTACCGCCCGCTTCGTGGATCAGGGCGAATTGCTCCCTTGATCACGGCTCTAGGCGTTTCCATTTTTCTACTGGAATTAACTCGAGTGATTGCGGGACCTGGTGCTCGATCCTTTCCTCAATTTTTTGATAACCCGACTTATAATTTGTTTGAAGTTACCGGCTCCAAATTCGCTTGGCTTGACGGAGTCGTGTTGCGCAAATCCCAACTGGTGATCTTCATCAGTAGCTTGGTCGTGATGTCGACGCTTTGGTACATCGTTATGAAAACCAAGATGGGCCGCGCCATGCGGGCTTTGTCGATGGACTTTGATGCTTCTAAATTAATGGGCGTTAACATCAATGCGGTCATCGCCTTTACCTTTTTCTTGGGCGCTGCTTTGGCGGCCATTGCCGGAATTTTGGTTGGTATGAATTTCAACAACGTTGAGCCCTATATGGGACAACTTGCTGGTTTGAAGGCCTTCACGGCGGCCGTATTGGGCGGAATCGGAGTCATCCCGGGCGCGGCCCTTGGTGGACTAGTCTTGGGCGTTTGCGAAAATTTAGTGACTGGTTATTTGCCGAGTTCTTATCGCGATGCGATTGCTTTTGGAGTTTTGATTTTAGTTTTGATGGTTCGACCATGGGGAATTCTGGGCAAGCCTGAAAGAGTGAAAGTGTGAGTCTCGAATATTTACTGCCACTATTGATGCTGTTTGGGATCAATACGATTTTGTCTTCGTCGTTGAACGTGATCAACGGATATTGCGGACTTTTCTCGATGGGCCATGCTGGTTTTTTTGCCATTGGCGCTTATGCCTCGGCCATCGTCACTCGTGATTTGATTCCGGCTATGGCGCTTTCTTCGCCAACCACTGCGCTGGTTTTAGCCTGTGTGATCGCGATGTTGGTAACGGGTTTGGTTGGTTATTTAGTAGGCTTTCCTTGTTTACGACTTGCCGGTGATTACCTGGCGATTGCAACGGTTGGCTTTGGTGAAATCATTCGAATTGTGATCATGAACACCGATTTTTTGGGCGCTCAAACTGGAATTCCTGCAATCCCGGGAATCACTAAGTTGTGGCACGTAGCTGCGGCGGTGGCTTTGACTTTATGGTTAATTAATAACTTGATGCGCTCGAGTTTTGGCCGGGCCATATTGTCGGTGCGCGAAGATGAAATTGCGGCTCAAGCGATGGGAATCAACGTTCGTTTTTATAAGACCTTTAGCTTTGTGGTCGGCGCCTTGTTTGCAGGTTTAGCCGGCGCTTTGTTTGCTCACATGGCGCAATTCATCAGTCCTAATAATTTCACCTTCATCATCTCTGCCCAAATTTTGCTGATGATTGTGATCGGCGGTTTGGGCTCACAGTTGGGCGCGGTGTTGGGTGCTTTCTTGGTGACCTTTTTGCCTGAAGCATTGCGCTTCAACCAAACTTTGTCGGAAAATCGAATGTTGTTTTTTAGCTTAATGATGATTGTGATGATGTTGTGGCAACCCAAAGGCATGATCGGAATCTTCTCGCGGTTTTTGGATCGCAAGGAGGCTCCTAAGTCATGAGCCTTTTAAAAGTTGATGACTTGACCATTCGTTTCGGCGGATTGGTGGCTGTAAATAAATTTTGTTTTGAAATCAATCAAGGTGAATTGATTGGCTTGATCGGCCCGAACGGTGCCGGTAAAACCACTTGTTTTAATATGCTGACCGGGGTTTATGTCCCGACTTCTGGAAAAATCGAATTCGATGGTTCGGAAATTCAAGGTATCAAACCTCACCGAATTTCAGCACGCGGAGCTTCTCGAACCTTTCAAAACATTCGGCTTTTCAAGGAAATGACCGCCATTGAAAATCTGTTGGTCGCCATGCACAGCGAGCGCGGCTACAATTTATTTGAAGCCATTTTAAAATTGCCTTCCTATCGTAAGCGCGAAATCGCCTTGCGCGAAAAAGCCTTGGGCATTTTGCGAGCCGTTGGCCTGGAAAAAGCTGCTGAAATTGAAGCCGGAAGTTTGCCTTATGGCGAGCAACGTAAATTAGAAATCGCGCGGGCGCTGGCGACAGGGCCAAAGCTTTTGCTGCTCGATGAACCGGCGGCAGGCATGAATCCCACTGAGACTGCTGAGTTATCAAACTACATTCGAAACATTCGTGATCAATTCAAAGTTACGATTTTGTTGATCGAGCATGACATGAGCTTGGTGATGAAGATTTGCGAGCGCATTTATGTGCTCGATTACGGCGAATTGATTGCTTCGGGACTTCCCAAAGAAATTCAAAACAATCCACGAGTGATTGAAGCTTATTTAGGTGGTGCGATTGGAGAGGAAGCTCATGTCTGAAATTAAGACCGAGCCCTTATTGGAATTACGTTCGCTGCAAACGTCTTATGGCGCCATCAAAGCGCTTCACGATGTGACTCTTGAAGTTCGCCAAGGTGAAATTGTGACTTTGCTTGGAGCCAATGGCGCCGGGAAAACCACCACACTTCGATCGATTTCTGGATTGGTCGCCAACACGGGTGGCTCGATTCTTTGGAAGGGCAAAGATTTAAAGGGCACTCCGGCTCATCAAATTGTGAGACTTGGATTGGCCCATTCGCCCGAAGGTCGTCGGATTTTTCCCGCGATGAGCGTCGCGGAAAATTTGGACATGGGAGCCTACATCCGCCCCAACAAAACTGACGCCGACCGAAAATCCATCAAAGATGATTTGGAATTTGTATTTGGATTGTTCCCTCGGCTCAAAGAACGTTCCGAGCAAATGGCCGGAACCTTGAGTGGCGGCGAACAGCAAATGTTGGCCATCAGCCGAGCTTTGATGCAACGACCTACGCTTTTGATGCTGGATGAGCCCTCTCTGGGGATTGCTCCCGTTTTAGTGCAAGCTATTTTTCGCGCACTCGTTGAAGTGAATCAACGGGGAATGACTTTGTTGTTGGTCGAGCAAAACGCGGCGGCGGCATTGAGTGTTGCCCATCGGGCTTATGTTTTGGAAACCGGTCGGACGACTTTGTCAGGCAAGGCCAGTGATTTGGCTAAAGATCCAAAAGTGCGCTCGGCTTATTTGGGTCACTGATTAGTTACGATTTTTTGATTCTCAAAAAATTCGGCTTAAAAACTAACTAGCTTTTTTCTTACGAGCGGCTTTGATCGGCTTGTTCAGTGCTGATTGGCTCGGGTGCAAACGGAAGTAATGATACAGCTGAATCGTATCAAAGAATTCTTTTTGGCTCAGACACGCTAGCAAGAAATCAAAATCGTCTTCGTTAGGGCTGAGATTGAAATAAATCGCGGCCACAGAGGGAAGCGGAGTTAAGGGCTGAGTCTCCGCTAAATCTTTTCGATAGATAAAGAGACTTCCACTTTCGGGTTCGATCGAATAACCATCGATGTGGTTGATGGCTTGGATCACGCTCATGGAGATTTGCCGCATTTTTTCGGTCACTCCACGCTTTTCCAGATAAGACTCAAGTTCCTTGCGGAAATTGCTCTCGATTACATTAAAAGCCCGTTGGATTTTTTCGTCGATAGCTCTCATTTCATCGAGACTAATTTCCGTCATCATTTGACGTGCTTGTCGAACGCATTCACCAATTTGGGCAACGAATTCGTCGAACTTTACTGCGTCCATTGTAATACCTATCGGAATTTTGACAGGTGAGCTTGATCAATATGTGGAAGAAGATTCAATCAAGACTCGGAGCCGAAAGTGCTTGAATTTAGTAAGCGCTTAACTCAATCTTCATAAATCTAAGCCCCTTACGGAACTTTTTTGAAAGTGCACTGGGAATTTTGGCAAATGGTTTCAATAGATTGCTGAGAACAAGCTTCGCAACTCAACACGCAACCAATAGACTCCCGTTTTTTTTGGTCAAGGGCTTCGATGTCTTTCTTGAATTTTTTGTTAGCAACCCTTGGTTCCCCGCAACTTCGGCAACTATCGCCGACCAAAACACAGTCTTGATTGATTTTGCATTGAGCTTGAGTGGCCTTGATAATTAACTTTGGAAGACAAGATTCGGCCATCGAGAATGTAGGAATTAAAGAAAATAAATATAAAAAGATTTTGGCTTTCATGTCGATAATTATACCGGAAAAATATCCATCAACTCTCATTGGATGATTGATTAACAATTATTCTCTGCATTTTAATCTCTGCTTTGAGCCAATCTTATGATCAACAAGGCAATGAAAATCGCAAGGGCTCCCACAAGTTGCAGATGATTCATTCGCTCGCCGAATAAAATCCAAGCCCATGCGGTCGACATCACCGGTTGAAGTAAAAGGATAAGCCCCATCGTCGCTTTTTTGTAATGGTTAAGCGCGTTCCCGAGTTCGACCCAGCCTCCGATGTGGATGACGATTGCTAAGATTAAGAGCCAGCTTATTTGATGAAAATTCTGGGGAATCAATTGATTCCATTCGCGGAGACCGGCTTGAGCCAAAGTGCTTTCAAAAATTAAAATTCCCGCGCCGCCAATCAACGAAACCCAAGTCAGAGTTTGAAGTGCCGATACGTTGCTCTTCATTTTTTGGCGATCGAATTCTTGAGCTTTGGTGAAACAGACTAAAAAAACGGTGTAAAGCATCCCGGCCACCAAACCAAAGACCAATCCTTGAACACGATCAAAAAGTGGAAGTGCTGAATTCACTCCACTAGTGCTAAAAATTCGATCATAGAAAAGTAAAAAGACCCCTAGCACACCAAGCAGTGCGGCCACGATGACCATCCATGGTTTTTTAAATTCTTTTTGTTTAATGGACATCAGGCTCATGTAAATGACTTGAGTGTTGGTTAAAACAGTGGCCAAGCCCCCGCCGATGCTGAGGATCGCGTGATGCCATAAGTAAATGTCCGTAGCGAAGGCGACTGCGCCAATCACCATCCAGCGGTTGAGTTTGGTGATCTTATCGCCGCGTAAGATTTGGTAGAGTGCCAGTAAAACTCCAGCGATCAAAAATCGCCAGCCAGCAACGCTCCCCGCGCTTAAGCCGCTGATCATTAAGAAAAAAATCGGAGCCCAAGAAATGATGAAGGGACCTAAAAGAATTCGCAGTTTTTTTAAGGGCACTGCTAACTAATATACACGCTAATAAATGCGATTAATAAACATGCTCAATAAACATTAAAGAGGCGATTGACCGAAGCTCCATTGAAACTTCGAACGTGGAGTTGGTAGCGACCGGCTTTGAGCCCGGGGATCGCTACGACTTGTTCGAAGGGTTCATAGGTCGCCACGCAAAGATCATCTTTGGCGACGTCGACTTCCGGTAAAATGACCACGATGTCGTCACTTGGATTGTCATCGGGAGCCAATCGGAATTCTTTAGTGGGTCGTTGGCAGCTGCTGATGATGGCGGCTTGAATCACGATTCGAACCGGGCTGCCTTCAAAGGTTCGAACGGGAATGTAAGCATTTTCAACGCGGGCGTAATTCAAAGAATCGATGCTGTCGTTGGGAGCCGATTTGACATTAAAAGACCGCGAGCGATATCCCGCTGTTGATTGATAAAATAATTTGTAGTCACTGCCTTTTTGGAGCACGCCTAATTTTACGACGTCATCAAAGGGAACGGGATTTGCGTAAATTCCCTTGAGCGCTCCATCCGGAGCGGAACAAGGGCCTTCGACTTTTCGGTATGTCTGTTGGCGCACGTGAAAGTTTCCAAAGCTGACTTCCAGTCGGGGCTTGTCGGAAATGCCGTAGCAGGGATTCGGTAAAATGCCTTCGATCATGAATTCAATGTTGTCGTTGTCGTCAAAACCAACGTTCGGAATGAACAAATTGTTGATGTAGGCCTCGCCCATTTGAATGTCGAATGCGCCGAGCATGGTTCGGGGCGCTTGCGAGCGAGATTGTGCTAATCCAAGTAGTGGAAGTGTTGTTATAACGATGGCCGCCAACTTCATTTTATTGAAACTGTTTTTGTTCATAGTCTTTCCCAATTCCTCTGGGGAAGGTTCAAGCGCAGCCCAGGGCGTTAAGCAAGAAAATCGAGGGCTTAACGCGGGCTATTAAGATTTATTAGGGCTCAAAGCTCATTCAAAGGCCAAAGCCTGTGCTTTAAACTTATCTATTAACTTTTCTTGAGCCTATCTATGAACGATGGCGCGAAGGGTGAAGAGCATGGGTTGGCCCTTGGGGCCTACGTCTTTGAAGGCGTAATCAACGCCAAGCTCTACCGCAAAAGAAGCTTCATAATTTCGAAAAAATTCCCAGCCAGCAACCGCACCAATTAAAAATGCTGAATTGTAATCTTCGGCGTTAGTGGGAATTAAGAATGAATCTGTTTCTGGCGGATAAGATCGAGTCACAAAAGAAAATCCGATTTTTGGGCCGACATAGGGCGCGCTTTGGCCATCGGTTAAAAAGAAATTTCCAGCTGCCGCAAAAGACATGAAAACTCCGCTTCGAACGCCGGCGTGCCAGGCTAAGTCCCAAGTTCCGGCCAATCGAAAGGTGGTCCAATCCACCGCTCCGCCCAAAACTAAACTGTAATAAGGTTTCGTCGCATCGACGTTGGCGACCGCACCGATTCCGAAACCTAATAAGCTTTCGCGCTTTGCAGTGATGCGCTTGCTGCGAAATTGGCTTTCGTTGTCTGTTACTTCGCCGACTTTGGCATCGCTTTTGATGTCTTCTTGCTGAATGAGCACTCGAACTAAACGCGGGACGATGGAATCAAATTCATCGGCCGAGGAAGCTTTTAATTTTGTCGATGAAACCACTTTATCTTCGACAGTGAGATTGGCCGTGAGGGTGTAGGAGTTGTCTAATTTTAGCGCTTTGATTTTAATGGTGCCATCGGCAGCGTTTTTCTTTTCAGTGACTTGATGCTTTAAGTTCACCACTGCGTCTTGAGCCAAATCACAAAGGGCTTCACCGATTCGGTCCTCGGCGCCTTTGGCTTCACATGGCCCGATGCTGTAGGTGTTGCTGAAGGCACTGTGACTTAGAAAAAAAGTCGCACAAAAAATACTGAGTGAAAAACTTGAAAACGATCTCATGGCGCTAATCTAGAACTATTCGGTTTTAAAATCTCGGGCTCTATAAAAAAAACGTTTCAGTAATGAATCGTTCTTTTTTCAACAGCCAGAGCGGCTTCTTTAACGGCTTCAGAAAGAGTTGGGTGCGAATGGCAAGTGCGGGCCAGGTCTTCGCTGCTGCCGCCAAATTCCATCACGGTCACCGCTTCTTGAACCAAATCACCGGCGTGTGCTGAAATGATGTGAACGCCCAGCAATCGATCGGTTTTGGCATCGGCAATCATTTTCACAAAGCCTTCGACTTCATCAATCGCTTTGGCTCGGCCATTGGCGGCCATCGGAAATTGTCCAACGCGAATGTCGATTCCTTTTTGCTTAGCTTCTTCTTCGGTCATGCCCACCCCAGCCACTTCGGGATGGGTGTAAATGACCCACGGAATGGCGGCGTAGTTGACGTGGCCGGCTGTGCCCGCAATGCGCTCGACGCAAGCAATGCCTTCTTCTTCAGCTTTGTGCGCCAGCATCGGACCTTCGATCACATCGCCAATCGCAAAAACTACGTCGACGTTGGTGTGATAATGTTCGTCGACCGTTACGCGTTTTCGCTCGTTGAGTTTGACGCCGATTTTTTCGAGCCCCAAATTTTCGGTGTAAGGAATGCGACCGGTTGAAACTAAAACTTTATCGGCGGCTAATTCCATTTCTTCGCCGCTGTCGCGGTGTTTTACTTTCAATAGTACTTGGGTGCCTTTTTTAGTGGCCGACATGCATTGAGTTTTTAAGCGGAATTCTAAACCTTGTTTAGTGAGTGATTTTAAAAGCTCAGCGCTCAAGGCGTTGTCGATGGTGGGACAAAGTTTGTCGAGATACTCGACGACGGTGACTTTGCTGCCCAGTCGTTGCCACACCGATCCTAATTCAAGGCCAATCACTCCGCCGCCAATGACGACTAAATGTTTGGGAACTTCTGAGAAGGTCAAAGCTTCGGTTGAAGACACAATGTCTTTGCCGTCGAATTCAACGCCTTTTAGAGGCGCGGGAATCGAGCCGGTCGCGATGATCACTTTTTTAGCATAGGCCAAAGTTTTGCCTTGAGCCGAGCTCACTTGAATCTCAATTCCGTTTTTGCGATTTCCAGTGAAGGATCCAAATCCGGTAAGGGTGGTGATTTTATTTTTTTTGAAAAGCCCGGCGATGCCGGTGGTGAGCTGCCGAACGACTGCGTCTTTTCGACGCATCATCAGCCCTAAATCAAGTGAAACTTCGCCGACTAAAATTCCGTGCTTGGAGAGCTTGGTTTTTGCATAATGAAAATGCTCGCTCGAATCGAGCAAGGCTTTCGAGGGAATGCACCCGACGTTAAGACAGGTGCCACCCAAGGTGGGATCTTTTTCTACACACGCGACTTTCAAGCCTAATTGAGCAGCACGAATCGCAGCGACGTATCCGCCCGGACCAGCGCCCAAAATAATCAGATCAAATAATTCTGTTTCAGAGCCCATTGATGAAGTCCAATCCAAGCTTTTCGGGATTTTCCAAAGCTTCGCGCACTTTCACCAGGAAAGTAACCGCGCCTTTGCCATCGACTACGCGGTGGTCATACGACAAGGCCAGATACATCATCGGACGAATTTCGATTTTGCCGTTCACGACCATCGGTCGTTGAATGATGTTATGCATTCCCAAGATTCCACTTTGAGGTGGATTTAAAATCGGCGTCGAAAGCATTGAGCCGTAGACTCCGCCATTAGAAATGGTGAAAGTTCCGCCGCTCATGTCAGCGATCGAAAGTTTTCCGTCTCGGGCTTTGACAGCTAAATCCGCAATCCCTTGTTCGATTCCTTGAAAACTTAGTTGATCGACATTTTTAAGAACAGGAACGACTAATCCACGGTCAGTGCCGACCGCAACCGCAACGTGATAGTAGTCATGGAAAATAACGTCTTTGTTTTCGACGTAAGCATTGATCTCGGGAATCTCTTTCAAAGCCAAGCAGCAAGCTTTGGTGAAAAAACTCATGTAACCGAGTCCAACGTTGTGTTTCTTTTTGAAAGCGTCTTTGTATTTGCTGCGAAGTTCGTTGACCGCGGTCAAATCGACTTCATTGAAAGTCGTTAAAATCGCAGCAGTGTGTTGGGCTTGAACCAATCGCTCGGCAATTTTAGCGCGCAACAAAGACATGGGAACTCGTCGTTCGCCAGGTTGCAGCGATCGAGTTTCTTGATGGCTTGTAGTGCTCGGTTTTGCGATGCTGGGTGCGCTTCGCGGAGCTTCACCGGAGATGGCGCTCAAGACGTCGCCTTTGGTTAATCGGCCATCTTTGCCGCTGCCGCTTAAAGAACTCGGATTTAAATTTTTCTCTTCAACGATTCGGCGAACCGAGGGGCTTAAGGAATCCGAATGAGTTCCATTGGTCGTAGCAGCTACACTTGCACCATTGCTTTTAGTCGCAGGAGCCGGAGGTGGTGTGCCGCCAGCAGGAACTGCGATTGAATCATCGATTTGGCCGATGAGTTTGCCGATGGGAATCATGTCTTGAGAGCTCTCAATGATTTTTAATTTTCCCGAAGATTCCGCTACCACTTCAACCGAAGCTTTGTCGGATTCAATTTCTAAAAGGACTTCTCCAGTTTTGACTAAATCGCCATCGCGTTTTTTCCAAGCGGCAATGCGCACTTCGGAAATGGATTCGCCAACGGTTGGGGTTACGATTTCGTGAATCATTTAAGCTCCATCTTTAACTTTGCATCTTTAAATTAACGCGCACGTTCATGGCTTTTTCGACCAGTTCTTGTTGTTCCACTTGGTGCTTCTTTACTGATCCTACCGCGGGAGCTGCCCCAGTGCCACGCCCCAGGTAATGAATTTCGCGACCGTCAAGTTTTTCGCGCAGCACTTGATTCCCGCCCGTGAAATGCGATTGGACGAATTGCCAAGCGCCCATGTTTCGGGGTTCTTCTTGGACCCAAACCAATTCGGCATTTTTGGGATAGCTCTTCAAGAACTGAAGTAATTTTTCTTCTGGCCATGGATAGAATTGTTCCAAGCGTAAGAGCGCGACGTTTTTAATTTGCTTTTCGTCAAAGGCGGCGAGCAAATCGTAATAAATTTTTCCGCTGCAAACGATGACTCGTTCGACGTCGGACTTTTTAACGTTGCGAGCGTCATCCAAGACTTCTTCGAAAACTTTGTTCGAGAAATCTTCGATCGAAGACACCACTTTAGGATGGCGCAAAAGTGACTTAGGCGTCATCACGACCAAGGGTTTGCGGAAGTCGCGCTTGAGTTGGCGACGAAGCGCGTGGAAAAGTTGAGCCGGGGTGCTCAGATTACAAATCGTCATGTTGGATTTGCCGCACATTTGCAAGAACCGCTCAAGACGTGCGCTCGAATGCTCTGGGCCTTGGCCCTCGTAACCGTGTGGAAGCAGCATCACGATGCCGCTGGCTCGTTGCCATTTTGATTCACCCGATGAAATGAATTGGTCGATTATGACTTGGGCGCCGTTAGCGAAATCGCCGAATTGGGCTTCCCAAATCACTAATGAATTAGGATCGCCGAGCGACCAACCGTATTCGAAACCCAAAATTCCAGTTTCCGAAAGCGAGCTGTTTTGAATGATGAACTCGCCTTGTTCGGGTTGAATGTTATTGAGCGCCACATAGGAATCGCCTTTTTTGGCATCAAAGACCACGCCGTGTCGGTGTGTGAAAGTTCCACGCTCGACGTCTTGGCCAGACAATCGAACTTTATGGCCTTCGGTCAAAAGCGTTGCGTAGGCCAGCAACTCGCCATTGCCCCAGTCAATTCCAACGCCAGCAACGGACGCCGCCAATCGACCCTCGAACAATCGGTGAAGTTTGGGGTGCAACGAAAAGGTTGCAGGGAATACGTTGATCTTCGATGAAATTTCGCGCAAATGTGCCGCTGAAACTTTGGTGTCGACCGCTTTCATCATGTCGACGTCTTTTGAGGGCTTGAATTTTTTCCAAAGACTTTCGTAGGCCGAAACAAAGGGACGGGGTTTTTCGGCTCGCGTGCGCTTTTGAGCTTCAGTCAATTCATTCATATGAAGATCGACTTCGGATTGAGCTTCGCCTGCGATCAAAACCTTTTCGGATTCTAAACGCTTCGAATAAATTTCGCGGGGACTTGGATGAGTTTTGATCCACTCGTACATTCCCGGTTGAGTGAAAGAAGGCTCGTCGGATTCATTATGACCGTATTTGCGATAGCAAATTTGGTCGATGAAAACGTCTTTCTTAAATTTTTGGCGATATTCCATTGCTAATCGGGTGACGTAGCAAAGGGCTTCGACGTCGTCGCCGTTGACGTGGAAAATCGGAGTTTCAAGCATTCGTGCCACATCGGTCGCGTAAGTGGTCGATCGAGCGTCGGCGACGTTAGTGGTGAAGCCGACTTGATTGTTAATGATGAAATGAACCGTGCCGCCGGTTTCGTAACCTTTGAGTCGCGACAGATTCAGCGTTTCGTAGACCACGCCTTGACCGGCAAAAGCCGCATCACCATGAATCACGACCGGAACGACTTGGCTACGATTGGAATCTTTTAGGTTTCGCTGCTTAGCGCGGGCAATGCCCTCGACAACAGGGTGAACGAAAGCCAAGTGCGATGGATTATTAGCCAGCGACAAATGCACGTTTTTTCCACTGCGGGTGTTGATATCGGCGGAAAATCCCATGTGGTATTTCACGTCGCCCTCGCCCATGGTGTCGTCGAATTTATAGTCTTGCTCGAATTCGGTGAGAATGTATTCGGGTTTTTTCCCGAAGGTGTTGCACAAAACGTTGAGTCGTCCGCGATGAGCCATGCCCATCACAATGTTCGAAGCTCCGAGTTCGCCACAAGATTCAATCAATGTTGCAAGCGCCGGAATCAGCGAATCGCCGCCTTCGAGTGAAAAACGTTTTTGAGCGACGTATCGAGTGTGCAAAAATCTTTCGAAACTTTCGGCGGCCACTAAATGCTTGTGAATCCATTTTTTTTCTTCGCTGACGTAATTGCGGCGGGCCAAATCACCTTCGAAGTGGTTCATGATCCAGTCGCGCTCCAAGGGATCGCTCATGTGATTGAACTGCAATCCAATCGACGAGCAATAAATCAAACGCAAGCGCGTGATGATTTCACGCAAGCTAGCGGCGTTGGAAAATCCAATGAGTTTTGCTGCAGTGAATTTGCGATCCAAATCCGCAGGCGACAATCCGACATTGTTCAAATCCAAAAGTGGATGAGTTTCCGGAGCCGGATCCAGCGGATTCACATTGGCGACTAAATGGCCTTTGTGACGATAGGCATGAATCAAGTCGGTGACTTTGGCTTCGGCGCTGACGTCGATACTTGAGGCGACTCCGTTAGTCGTTGCTCCCGCTCCGTTGGTAGCTTTGCCATTTCCGTTGCTGCTATGACCGTTGGAAACAGAAACACCCAAATCCATTCCATCAAAGAAGTAGGCCCAACTCGAATCAACCGAGTTCGGGTCTTTGCTAAACCTCTGATAAATTTCTTCAATGTACTCTGCGTTTATGCCGCTTAAATAACTTAGACGTTCCATCAAAATTGAATCCTGCTTTTTGATTGTTTCAGGAAGCCCTTTCTATAAGTAAAATCGGAACTTAGAAAGAAAAAGTTAAGGAGCACTTGGTCCCAAATTGAACTCATTTCATTCGACAATCCGACGCATCAATCCCTCGAGACTTGTCAATTTGCTCAGAGTTTTTTGGAGCCCGAGTTGCTATTGGCTCATGAAGCAAGTTAGCTTTGGCGCCCATGAGTTTGACTTTGATAGGAATTCTCTTTTTGGTGATCGGAATCGCGATCGGTTTTTACATTGGTAAAATTCAGAAGGTTGAAGACCCGCGGCTTCTTGATCTGACTCAAAAATTGGCGGTTGCTGAAACCGAAATTAAAAGCGGGCGCGAACACTGGGCTCAGGAAAAGGAAAATTTCCTGCAGATGAAGTCCCAAATGACTACCGAATTTCAAAATTTGGCTCAGAATATTTTGGAGTCCAAGTCTAAAAAATTGACCGAAGAAAGCGATGGCCGGTTGAAGGTTATTTTAGATCCGCTTCAAACTCGTTTGAAAGAATTTCAAGAAAAAGTCGATCGAGTTTACACCGATGAAACTAAAGAGCGCATTGCTCTTAAAACCGAAGTCCAAAAAATGATGGAGCTCAATCAACAAATGAGCACGGAAACTCGGAACCTAACCAAAGCTTTGAAAGGCGACTCTAAAGTTCAAGGCGATTGGGGCGAATTGGTTTTGGAAAAAATTCTGCAAAGCTCAGGTCTGCGGCGTGATCGCGAATACACCGTTCAAGAAGAATTCAAAGACGCCACCGGACAGCGCAAACGTCCCGACGTGGTGATTCGATTGCCCGATGACAAGCATTTGATCGTCGATTCGAAAGTGTCTTTACGAGCCTATGAATTGTATTGCCAAGCCGAAGACCCCAAAGAAAAAGCGGCGCACTTGGCGGCGCATTTGAAATCGATTCATGATCACATTCAGGATTTGAGTTCCAAGCATTATGCGCGAGTTCCGGGAATGCGTAGTCCTGATTTTTGCTTTATGTTCATGCCGATTGAAGCGGCGTATTTGTTGGCGATGCAGTCGGATTTGGAATTGTCACAAAAGGCTTGGTCGCGAAACATCGCGATTGTGACCGCGACGACTTTGTTCACCAATTTAAAAACCGTGGCTTCAATTTGGAAGCTGGAAAATCAAAATCGCAACGCCCAAGAAATTGCTCGCGAAGGCGGAAGACTTTACGACAAATTTGTTGGCTTTGTGGCTGACTTTGAAATGTTGGGCAAAGCCCTGGAAAAAGGCACACAGTTGCACAACGAAGCTTTGGCTAAACTCAAAGTGGGGCCTGGTAACGTGTTTAAAAAGATCGAGCATCTGCGAGAATTAGGTGCTGCCCCTACCAAGGAAATTCGAAAAGACTTGCTAGAAGACTAGCCAGTCCATTCTTAAATCGCTTCTTCATCAATTCTTAATCGATAAATAGCAAGTCTCGTTAAATCTTAACGATTTGGCAGATGGGGTGTCCTGTAGAATATTAGATATGAATTTAACTTCTTTAGTTTTTCGTTGTTTGCTTTTGGCTTTCTCATCACTCATGGTCGCGCAACCTGCGATGGCCTGGGACACTAAGAAAAAAGTAGCCCAAGACGATGTCGATGCCCTTCAAAAGACTCAAGAGTTATTGAAAGACGCGAAAGCTCGCGAAGCCTACGCCAAAGAGCATCCCGAGGCTCAGAACGCCCTTGATCAAGTTAAAAAATTGGGTGGCACTGAAGGCAATTCTGACGAAATGTTTTCGATCAGTGCGGAAATCATGCAATCCATTGTTGCAGAATCCGGCGGCGATGTAGAAAAAATGCAAGCCATGATCGCACAGGCTACAAAAAATCCGGAAGCTTTTTTCAATCAATTGAGTGCCGATCAAAAAGCCAAAATCCGAAAAGTGGCCGGCGAGATTGAAAAGAACAATCCGCAAGCTAAATAGTTCTGTAACTAATAAAGAAGAAGGTGCACTCCTACCCTTCGTAAGAGGCACCTCCCCGACAGAGATCCAACCCCAATCTGTCGGTTATAGATTCCAAGTTGTATTCCCTCTCACAGAAATCTTGGAACCCACCGCCTTTCAACTGCAAAGTTTTTAATCAAAGCACTCGTCTTGCGGGCTGCTCGATTTTTGGGTCATCGAACACAAAGATGAAGGTATATGAGGAATTGTGGAACGACTCCCTAAAAGCTCTTACTTAGCGTTTTCTTTTTCGCGGAGCTGATTGTGAGCATTAAGCGCAGCGACCTTATAGGCCTCGGCCAACGTGGGATAATTGAAAATGTTTTGCACAAAAAAATCTAGCGAGCCACCAAGTGCCATCGCCATTTGTCCGATGTGGACTAATTCGCTGGCGCTGGTGCCCATGATTTGAATGCCTAAAATTTTCCTGTCAGTTTTAGACACCATCATTTTTAGATAGCCGTCTTCATCTCCCAAAATTTTTCCGCGCGCTAATTCAGCATAGCGAGCCTTGCCGACCACAAAGGATGCTTTTTCGTTTTGCAATTCTTCTTCGCCTTTGCCGACTGTAGAAACTTCGGGAATAGTATAAATGCCCACGGGAAAAAATTTAGAAAATGCCGGAGCCGCTCCGGTACACGCGTGAAGGGCCGCGAGTCGACCCTGTTCCGAACCACTGGCGGCCAATGACGGCGGGCCGATGACGTCGCCGACTGCGTATATATTTTTAAGGCTGCTTTGATAATTTTCGTTAACCACGATGAAGCCTTTGTCATTAACTTCAATTCCAAGGTCTGCAAGTTTTAACCGCAGACCTTGGCCTAGCCTTCCCATGCAGGCTAAGACCACGTCGAAATCATCGGAGGTTGACGGGCTTTCCAGAAGTATCGAATCCTTACTGGAACTGATTTTAAAGTCTTTAAGGCCCAGTAATAATTTCATGCCATCTTTAGCAAAGGCTTGGCACAGGGCTTGTTGTATGTCTGGATCCAGGCCGCGAAGAATTTTTTCGCGGCGATCCAGCAACGTCACTTCAATGCCCATTTTTGAAAAAATTGAAGCGTATTCACAGCCAATGACCCCAGCGCCGATCAACAACATTTTTTTAGGAACGTTGCTAAGACCCAAAATCTGATCTGAATCATAAACACGAGAGTCCCGGGGAACCCAATCGGGATTGGGGCCGGGGCTTGAACCGACCGCAAGAAATAAATTATCAAAATCAAAATCGAGCAAGGTTCCTGAACTGGTTTTAACTTTGAGCGAATTCTTTGAATGAATCTCCGCGAATCCTTGCAAATAATCCACTTTATTTCGCGAAAGTTGATTTTCTAGAATGCGACATTCTTCGACCAGCAATTGGTCTTTTGCTTTTCATGGCCAATTTGAAAATGTCTTTAGCGCTAAGGCCGCGATTGCTTTCTCGAATGACTGCTTCACGCAAAGTTTTGCTCGGGATGGTGCCCGAGTGGAAACAAGATCCACCAATGCCATCTTTTTCGATGACCAAAACGCTTTTTCCAAGTTTGGCACATTGAATAGCCGCACGTTGGCCGGCTGGTCCGCTACCAATCACAATGCAGTGGAAATGGTTTTTACTCATAGAGTTTGGATTGAAACTAGAGCGGATTCATCCACCAGTTCACCGGCAGAGTTTGTAAATTGAGCCGGCGAAATTCGTTTGCCAAACAGGTATTCGAGACTTCCCACGATCACTCCAAAGGCCATTGTCCATTGATCAAGCAAAGTGAAGGCCGTCGCTTTAACAAAAGTCAGACCTGAAAAATGCTTCCTTAAATGAAGAAGGAATTTCAGGTTCCAACCAAACCACGAGGCGGCGATGACCATCATCAACGACAGAGACAGGATCGGAGAAGCCAAATTTAAAAGTAAGGGCGCCAACAAGACCAAGGCGGCCACGGCCAAGCCAAAGATCTGCCATAGTCGAGCGTGCGCAAAGCGTCTTTTGATTAAGGCTTCTTTGGGTGAAGAATGTTGCCAAAACAAAAGGGCCCACGAGTGAGGGACCCAAAAATCATTCTTAAGCAGCGACGTGAATGTATACTTTTTTAAATGGTTAACTTTAAGGTCTTGGTGGAAATAAATTTTTTGCTTCCACTTATTAGTCGCTTGAATTCCATGCTCGGTGTCTTCGGTAACGTTTTGATTTTGAGGCCAGGTGTATCTGGCTCGACCGCGAACTGCGCAAATGGAGCCAAAAATGAAGTCAATATTTTCAGGCAGCGCGGAAAATACATAAGACATATAAATATTTTTATAATCAGAATAAAAATCTTTGGCTGAATTTAAAACAGGATGAGTTTTGAGATGAGTCGGAAGCTGTCCCGTAAATTGAGTTGCTAAAAATGAGCCGACAATCCAGTGATGGGCAGGATTTTTTTGAAAGGCTTCGAGGATTAACTGAAAAGAATTCTTGGAAACTTGAACATCCACGTCGACAAAAACCACGAATTCTTTTTCGCTAGAGGCTTGTCCTCGATTTCGGGCTCCAGAAGATCCGGTATTGCCCTGCGTGCTGCGGATGATTTTTATTTGGGGATAGAATTTGGAAAGCAAAACTAAGCTTGAATCAGTGGAAGCGTCGTCAGAAACGATGACTTCATCGGGTAAAAGAGACGAGCTAAAAATTGCCTGCAAACATTGGAGGATCGTTGCTTCTCCATTGAAATTGGGAATCACAACCGCAAAGGTTCCGTCCATTAGTAACACCCTATCTCAGGATGCAAAAAACCGCATCTTTAGCCTCGGCAATATTTTACAAGGATGCCCTTGAAATCAGACTAAAAATCGCAGTCTTCTGAAAAGATTCCCCACTTGGAATTGGTTGGGCTAGCGATTAGTCTTCAATGAAAATGGCTCGCATAAAAACTGTTCTTTATTCCTGTGATTTGAAGTTTTTTGAGCCGTTGAAAGCGTCGATCCGTTCGTTGGTGAAAAATTGGAAAGGTGATTTGCTAGAGCTAATCATCGTTTCCAATGACTTGGGGCCTGATGAAATGGCTGAGCTGTCGCTGGCGAATCCTGATCCTTGGCTAAGTTTTCAGTTGATCTCTTTTGACGTTCCATTGTCTAGAGAAGCGGTGCTTTACCGGGGCGGCCATATTCAATCTCTTTCTACTTTTGCTCGGATTTATATGGGCGAGTATTTGCCGCATCATGTCGAAGATTTGCTTTACTTAGACTGCGACACCTTGGTTCGGGCCGATTTGTCGCAACTTTGGGAAATGGATTTCCAAGGAAAAGCGGTGCTGGCGGTTTCGGACATTTGTTTTTATTTTCGATTTTCTCCGCTAGCGAAGTTAGGAATTGAAGGCTTTTCAGAACTAGCTGAGCTTCCTTATTTTAATGCGGGAATGATGAGGGTTGATTTGAAGCGATGGCGAGAGTTGGGAATTCAAAACAAGGCTCTTGAGTTGATTGCAAGATTCGGCCCGCAACTTCGAAACTTCGATCAAGATGCATTGAACTGGGCCCTACGCGGTCAGTGGCAAGAAATTTCGCATCGTTGGAATTATCTGTACATGATTTCTTTTTTTCCAGATTTGTCGATTCATCAAAATCTCAAAAATGAATTTAAAAGTTGGAAAGATAATCCAGCAATCGTTCATTTTATTTATAAAATCAAACCCTGGGATTTGGATTATTACGGACCCTTTAAAGCTGAATATTTAGCGAATTGGTCGTTGTGTAATGATGAGTCCAAGAATGTGACTCTAAAAACTGCAACGGGCATCAAGTCTTGGGTCAAGAGTCGGATTTTAATATGGGATTCCTTTGAGTTTGGATCCATGCTTTTCAATGCTCGCTTGAATCATCGGCAAAATGGAAAATTCGTGCGGTCGGGGATTGTCCTGGCGGGCTATCTTTTGAAAAAGCCTTGGCAATTGCTATTGTTTCCCGTGGGTCGATTGCTTGGCTGGAGGAGTGCTCGCAAAGATGTGAGCGCCCTTCCCCGTTCAATGAAGCAACCAGCAATCTAATTCTATGATTGCGGTTAGGAATTTCAGCCTTGCTTGAATATTGAAATGGGGTATTTATTTCAAGACTTTAAGAAGTGGACTGTTAGCTCAGTTGGTAGAGCAGCTGACTCTTAATCAGCGGGTCGGCAGTTCGAGCCTGCCACGGTCCACCAAATTTTCCGCCAGCTAAGCCGGCGGGACGCTCGCTTACCGAGCTTCATCAAAGCTGCAATTAGCTAGATTTTGGTTTCGCTAAAGCGAAACGGTATTTTGGTCTCGCCTTCGCAAGACGACGCTCCCTGCGGGAGCTTCATCAAAACTCCGTTAGTCTATTTGACGATCGCGGGACCTGGCCTAGAATTGATCGCAAATCTATGAAAAACAAAATTCAATTCAGCATTTCAACCAGACCAATTTTGGCAATCCTTCTTTCGCCGCTGCTTGCGTTTTCAGTCGATGTTCCGTCGGCTATTCAATCAAATGAAGTTAGCGAGATTCAATCGCCCACTAATCAGTCGATCGTTAACAGCTCAGCTCTTATCGATGGCGAAGCCAAATTAGTCGGTGACAGCGAATCTGATTTTGATTCTTTTCTCTTGGGCGATTGGGGCCATTTTCGCTCAACCTTGATCGACAACGGATTTGAGTTTGAATTGGGTTATATCGGGGAGCTTTCCTATCCACTGGTTGGGGGTGTTCAGCGTGAATTGGCATTATTGGGTCAATTGGCGATTGTGGCGAACTTTGATTTAGGCTCAAAATTGGATCTAAGCGGCTGGAAGATCAACACGGTGACTCACTGGGACCACGGCGATAGTCCGGGTGAAATCGTGGGAGATCGATTGGTTAGTAGTAATCTTGATTCGGCCGATGCCTTCAAACTCTATGAAGCTTACGTCAGCAAATCTTTTGGCGAGCGATTTGAATTGAAGGCCGGTCTGCGCGATTTGAATGCTGAGTTTTATGCGACCGATTCGTCAGCAGTCTTTCGCAATTCTGATTTTGGAATTGGCGCGAGTCTATCTCAAACCGGCGAAAACGGTCCGTCAATTTTTCCAACCACAGCGCTGGCTTTGACCAGCCGCTTTGATTCCGAAGATCATTATTATTTTCAATCAGGCATTTTCAACGCAGTTGCGGGTAAACCGGGCGAGTCTGGAACGTATGTGAATACTGATTTTCGCGACGGCTATTTAATGATTTGGGAAACAGGTTTTCAGCACGAAGAATCAACAAATTTGAAAAAATTGGCCGTTGGATATTGGACCTACACCAAAACGTTATCGCCAATTGCGGAGTCTGGATCGGACATCATCAATAACGGAGTTTATTTACTGCTCGATTCCACAATCCACCAGAATTTACGAGGCTTCACCCGCTTTGGTTGGGCCAATCCGCTGGCTAATGAATTGGCCGCTTCGCTCGACCTAGGCTTAAATCTTAGTGAGCCCTTTTCCGGTCGCAAAAATGATGTCGTGGGCTTGGCTTGGCGATGGCGACTCCGTCCGATGCCGGTCAATCACTCGGCTTGACCAAGTCGGAAATGGCCTTCGAGCTTTTGTATTCATTCGAAATTCTCTCGGGCGCAACTTTGATTTCTGATCTACAGTACATTTTGAATCCTGGATTCACCTCGGCCGACGCGGCTTTGGTCGGCAGTTTGCGGCTCTCAATAAATTTGTAAATGCGCACCCAACGGAAAGGGTCATGTTCCAGTAGAGCAGGTCGTGGATTAAATCCTCGGCCATTTCTGCCGAACTTTATTCGCTGATGTGAAAAACTTTATGACAAAAAATCTAAAAAATAGAAAAGCTTTTACCATCATGGAAATCATGATCGCATCGGCAATTCTTATACTCATTGGTTTAGCGATTTCTCGTTTGCTCACGAATTCATTCCGTGGACTAAGCAAATCCGACTCCGCACTGTCTCGTCAATTATTGGAAAGACAAATAACTTTGATGGCTGGGTCTCAAGCCGCAAGGTGTAATTCGATTAAAGCTGACCCAACGGCCTTAAGCTGTGCCTTGATGTGCCAGGCCTGTCGAGCAGGAATCGCGGGATGCACTGCCGGCGGTGGAGATTGCAGAAATTTTGTGGATTGCTCAGATTCAGGCAACCCAAAATTTACCGTCCTTAAAGACCTCTCATCCACTCTCGACACTCGCCCGGGCGGTGACGGCTTGGCGGGACTTACCTTGGTGGGTCTCAATTTAATCGGAAATAAAGTTACGGATTCCGGCATGCCTTGTGATGGAGCATACTCTGCGGCCTCCAGCGCTTGCCGATGGAGAGTCACGGCCAAGTATCAGCCTGATTATAACGATTCTATGAGATATTTTTTTACAATCGCCTATGAGCCGAATGAATCCGATGACCCGGATAAATATCCTGTTCGAAGCTGGCAAGCTATCGTTCCCGTCGATGATCTTTGTTCGACTCTCTAAACATTTGATGTCGGCGAGAAAAATTAAAAAGGCGTTTTAATCAATTTTTGTTCAAGCTTATTGAATCGTTAATCCTTCATAGACTGTCTAAAATTTTTGCAGTTTTGATTTAACAGAAACTTAATTTTTGCAGTCATAAAAAAGCCGATAATTAGAGAGTTATGTTGAACGTTAGTAGAAAACTTTTGTGGTTTCCCGCTTTGCTTTGTGCCGGACTGTTTTCTGCGTGTGCGCCGAAGCAAGAGACTGAGACCGCGATCAATTTTTCTTGGAATGAAAAAGAAGTTTTAGCGGCCCGAAAAAAATATGGGCCGATGTCAATCACACTTCCTTCAAACTATTGTTACATGATTCACGTGCAGGGCCAGGGAATTGGTTTGTGGCAACCAGAAGCCGAGCCGGCGGGCTGCCCTGTCGGTCGCAAACCCCAAGGGCTTGGCAAGATGGCGGGTCTATTTGCCAAGGGCGTCGTTTCAGAGTTTCCCGTTTTAAGTGGCAGCAATCGGGTTTTCCATATGCTGGGAATTCCAAAGGGTACGGTGTCGACTGATAATCCGTCGGTCGTTGTTCCAAACGATTGCTCTGGGTTGCTGGGCGATTTTAAAGTTCCCGCGGGAACGACGGACTTTGAAAGCGTTAAGCCATCTCTATCTTTTAAAAATTCAGCAGGGCTCGTCGGAAATTTGGAAGTCGATGATGTCAAACTTTTTGGTTATGCAAAAAGCAACATTGAAGCTGGAGTTTTGCAAACGATCGAACTTTCGCCGATGATCGATGATATTACAGGTGTGCCGGGTACCGATTATAGTTGTGGTGGAGATAACAATAATAATTGGGGGGGCTTGGTTGTGGCTAACGGTGCCGCGATTACTGGTTCTCGTTATGAATCTGTTTATTTATTTCACCCATCTGGTGTGAGCGAATACTGCCTAACCTTGAATACTGACTGCTCAGCCGATTGTACGGGCACCACGCCTGCCACTGGTGACTGGAATAATTTAATGGGGCCGGTGATAGCGAGTTACGATCTTGATCCCGTCGCAGCAGGTGACGGCGAGAAAAAGATTTATTTCCGATTTCGAGGACCGAATTTGCCTGCAACAAGTTGTAAATTGGGCGGCACTGTTATTTTGGACAGGGCTTCTCCTACAATAACTCTTGGTGCTCCTTCGAACGGTGCAACTTTTAGCACTGATTCGGTTACTTTCACTGGCTTCTGTTCTGAGAGTGGAAAAGTTAGAATTAAAACCACCGGAAGTGGTGATTTGCTGGGACTGGGAGTTTGTGATGCGGGAAGCTTTACTATCCCAGGCGACCTTGGCAGTTTGCCAGATAATATCTCGACGAGTATCACCGCTGAGATATTCGACGCGGCCGGTAACTCTGGTTCCGCTTTGATTTCAATTACGCGAGATCTCCCCACGTCAGCAGCCAGTCTTGGACTTAATTCGATTGATTCTGGTGCAATTCAGGGGAATCCCAATTTTGGAAAAGTTCCGATCAACACTCCATCATTTATTAATACACTTGTGCTTCAAAACAATTCCGGAGTTGGGGTATCTGCGATGACGGCGACGGTTTCAGCTCCCTTCTTTTTTGAGGGGGGAACTTTCCCAGGAACTACTGGAACTCTATGTGGCTCGACATTGGCTTCTGGATTTAACTGCAAAATTAGAATTTATGCGCAAAGGGCGACGACTGGGATAGCGACGGGAAATTTGTCGGTGACCTTTAACAATGGTGTTGGTGTAGTTACGAAAATTTTTCCTTTGTCGGTAGAATTTTACAGTTCTACTTCGGCTTCAGCCAAGCGCTTGGTTATGGTATTTCCCCCTGGGGAAGTGTTTATGAACGGAATGGCGGGCAGCGATCCGATAAAAGACTTAGGGTCACAGCCTGTTGTGAAAGTTCGACCGACTAGCATTTCAGTTTATGCCGTTGATGAGAATAATTATAAAGTCAGTTCTTACACCAAAACACTTGAGGTAATGAATACTAATAACGCACCAATTTCTCCGAAAACCTCATCAATGGTTGCGGGAGCAAAAACTGGAATTACGGCCATCATTCCATCTGGTGGGAGCCCGAGCGCTGATTTTTATGCCTACTCAGATTATTTGGTGCCGGCTGATCGAAACATAAGTGCTACTGAATATTGTTCTGCGTCACCAATGGGTAGTGATGGCTTTCAAGATGGCGACGGGTCCTCTGCTGCAAATGCTTACATAATTTGTACGGCGGCACAGCTAAATTCAATTTCGGCCATTGATGCTCCTGGAAAATTTTACGCGATCAAAACAAATTTAAATGGTTTGGGCGCCCTTAGTTCCAGCCTTGGTGACGATTGTTCGACTGGACTTCGGGGAAATTTTAACGGCAACGGTTATCGAATGGATCTCGACTTGCAGCCCTCTGGCGGTACGATGTGCGGCGGACTTTTTGGAAAAATTAACTCCGGCGGAACTGTTGAGAACCTTCAAGTCTATCTATCAAATTTTGCGCATGCCGCATTTTCTGCTGGCTCTTACTCGGGAGCGATCGCTGGTGAAATGAATGGTACGATTAGGAACGTCCAGGTCGAATGGAACGCGGCTCCGGCCAGTAATAATATTCATAGTGTGGGCGGACTTGCCGGAAAAGTTGGTCCGAGTGGCATGATTGAAGACTCTGAAGTTATTTTACCATCTGGATTCACAATTCGCGGAACGGGGGATGTGGGCGGCATTGCGGGATTTGTTAACCAAGGTTGGATTAGGCGCGTTGGGGTTAGCCCTATGCCGGGGGTTGGGGTTAGCCCTATGCCGGGGGTCGGAATTGGCACTATTGAGGGCGCCTTAGTTAGCGGAAGTGTTGGCGGATTGATCGGACTTTTGAGTGGTGGGACTCTTGAGGCATCGCGAGCTGGCCAATATGGGAACAATCTTTTGATCTATAATGGCGCCTACGATGGCGGCTTGGTTGGAAGGATGAATACGGCGACGCAAGTGCCACTCGTTACGAATTCCTATGCCTATGCAAACATCGACAATCCTGCCGTGGCTGTTCGTGGTGGAATTGTCGGTCAAGTCGATACCGGGAATATTCAGTTTTCATTCTATTCTGGTAACAATTTGAACGTAAGTTCGATTGGCACTCCCGGTGATCTCGGCGGAGTTGCCGGAAAAGTAGAAGCACCCGGGATTATTCTTCACTCTTATTATAACGACGATGTTATTGCGCCCATTTCTGCTGTTGGCAATGCTGTAGTGGGGAGTACTCTGACAGGAGTCGGATCGCTGGATAATTTGCCCGATATCAATGGTTTTGTTGGGTGGGATTTTAGTAGTAATTGGATGAAATCTCGCTTTGGTTTCGAAGACGGCTATCCGCGATTGCTGTGGGAAAAGCCCGCTTCTTTCAAATGGGCTAATAATTCAAACTTTAGCAATTTCCCCGATCAACCGCTGCTTCTGCGAATTCCGACTTGGCAATTCACTGAAACTCAATTTGCAACCGCGGCCAAGGGTAGCGGCAAGTGGTACTGGGAAATTAAAGTTTTCGAAGGCGCAATCAACCAACACTTCGGCATAGGAAGAACGGGCGCGGGCTTGCTCAATGATCCGTATCTCGATGTGGTTGGTGAGGTGGCGGAGAGTTTTGCGCTGACTTCTGCGCCCAATGGGACGGCTACTGCCACTCGGCGTGTTGCTGGAGTGATCACAAATCTTCCCGATACGGCCCGACCCCGATACGGCGATACTCTACGATTTTTATTGGATCTTGGTAATGGGTCTACGGGTACTGGAACCTTGCGTGTCTTTCGCGGCACTGCTGAAATTTTAGCCCCGGGTGGCGGAGCTCTTTTTACCGGAATCCCACTTGATTCATCTACTAAAAATTATCGAGCGATGTTTGGGATTTCAGCTGTTGGCACTGGATCAAATCATGAAGTGGAATTTAATTTCGGAGATAGCCCGTTTGATTATTCGATTCCCTCTGGATACCTGCCCTATCGTTATCTGGGTGCTGATTAGGCTCTTTAGTTAAAGTCGAAATAAAGGCGTTTTAAATAATTTTTGTTCAAGCTTATGAGGACTCAATCCCCGATCGCGCGCGGCTTGAATTAAAAAACGAAGCGCTTGGCATTCCACTTTTTTATTGGAAGCAAAACTTCGATCGTGAAGCAAAATGATCGAGCCATCTTGAAGTTTGGGCAATTTAGCTTCAACTCGCTGACGATTAAATCTTAGCGCTGCATCGTAAAAGCGAAGGCTCCAGAGAATCATAGGCAGCCCCAGCTTTTCAAGGGTGCGGGCTAAAGGTGGCGTTCGAATCCCGACCGGAGGCCTAAAACCAACCGAATCGTTGATCCCCATTTCATGCATTAATTTTTCCGAGGCCAAAACCCAAGCCTCCATCGATGCACGGCTCGAAAAATAACGAGAAGTTTGGTGATCCAATGAATGATTGCCGATGCCTATCCTTAGCTTGGTTTCTCAAGTCTCATTTGCTACAAAATATTTCACGGAAGCTCCAAGAATCAGCGCCCAGCGGCTCGCTGCGCCTCAAGATCCCGAGATAAAAATTAATTTCATGAAAAATCAAAAGGGAGTGTTTTTTGAACCCCGAATGGGAGGCGATTTGGGAATCCTCAGAAATGAGGATCGCAATTTTGATCTTTCGGCTCGCGGTCTTTTTGTGCCTCGATTTGAATTTCTTTCCAACTCATTTGATCTATGGAACATTGATTTTGTCGGAGGAATGGCGGCCAGTTGGCAATGGAATCAAAATTCCTTTGAAGGATTAGTATTTCATAAGAGTTCGCACCTAGGACCTGACATTGCTCAAACTCGGCCAAGTAACAATCATAGTTATGAAGTGCTTCAGGGACATTATTCCCGAAAATGGGATTCTGGAATGGAGTTTTATTCGGGACTGGCTTGGGTATTTCGTGCGGACACTGAGCTTCTTTTGCACAAGTTAAAAGTTCACATGGGCGCTAATTTTCATTGGAACTCATGGGATCCTAATCTTTATGGGGCAATAGATTTGGAAAGTGATCAAGTGCACAATTGGTCAATCAATAGCTCTTGGGAAATCGGATATGAGCTTGGCGTTGCCAAGGCCGAACGACGTCGTCAGCGAGTTTTTGTTAATTTTTACAGCGGCTATTCCCAGTTGGGACAATTTTTTCAAGAGAAAGAAGAAGCCGTTTCATTTGGATTGGCCGCGAGTTTTTAAAAGGGCTATGCGGATTAAACATGGCTGATTTTAGAAAAACCGAGTTTTCAGGCTTGCCGGTGATTGAACGCGGACGACGGCCTGAAATTTTTCAAGATTTGTACTACTGGGTTCTAACCATTGGTTGGACGACTTTTATACTGGCCGGATGTGCTGCTTTCACACTGATAAATTTTGGATTTGCTGGGCTTTATTATTTGACCGGCAACCAATTCAGCAATGCGCGTGCAGATAGTTTTTTGGATTCCATGGCCTTTAGCGTTCAAACATCATCAACCGTGGGATATGGATACTTAGCTCCCGTTGGATTGAGTGCGGAACTCATTTCGATGATTCAACTGACGCTGTCGATATTTTTTATCGCTATGCTGACCGGACTGACCTTCGCCCGAATTTCACGGCCGCTGGCTAAAGTTATTTTTTCACGACCCCTACTTTGGACTGTTATGGATGGAGAGCCCATTCTTAGCTTCCGACTCGCCAATGGTCGATCGTCCCACATCGCCAATGCCAGCGTTAAAGTGGTGGCCTTGATGTCCTTTAAAACTAAGGAAAGATTAGAGTTAAGAAAATTTGTTGATTTGAAATTGCTGCGAAGTGAATCGCCTATTTTTGCATTTACGTGGACCATCATTCATAAAATAGACAGTGAATCGCCATTGTTTGGAATGGATTTGGAATCATTCAAAGCTGCTAAGATTGAAGTCTTTGTTAATTTTTTAGGCTACGAAAGTGTGCTGGCTCAAAACGTTCACTCGTTTTATCGCTACACTCATAAGGAAATACTTGAAAATCGACAATTCGAAGACATCGTCGAAGTCCAAGGTGATGATGTGCGCGTGATCGATTATTCCAAATTTCATGAGACTAAAACTTAGTCAAAAGTTAATATTTGGTGATGAACCGCCAGACACCTAAATTTGTCGCTTATCTTAGAATCGAAAAAGCTGGTCGCGGTGGAAAAATCGTAACCGTGATCGACGAACTTCCCAAGGTTGAACTTTATCTTAAGGAGCTAACTTCTGAATTAAAAAAGAAGTGTGGAAGTGGTGGAACTTATTTGATGGATCGCAAAGAAGGAGTCATTGAAATCCAGGGCGATAAAATGACAATGATTCGGGATATTTTAGAAAAAAAAGGCATTCGAACGAAAGGCTAAGTAGTCTGAAGTCTTCCGTCCCTTATCGATAAAACGCGCAGTCCACTTTCATAAAGCTTTGGGTCATGGGTGGAAAACAGAAATGTAACCCCCAAGCTTTTATTGATTTCGTGAATCAAAGCCAGAAGCTTGCTCGCATTTTTTGAGTCCAAACTCGCGGTGGGTTCATCAGCTAAAATCAATTTAGCATTCGAAGCCAAGGCTCTTGAAACAGCAACTCGTTGCCGTTCTCCTCCACTTAGTTGGTAGGGAAAGCGATTTGCAAATTTTGCCATTCCGACTGTGTGCAAACACTCAGTGGCCCGATTACGGGACTCGAATGGATCGTCGCCGCGAATCAAACATGTAAACTCTACATTCTCGACTACGGTGAGAGTATCAAAAATTTGAGCCTGATTTGCTCATTTTTAGTCACTTCGAAAATTTAGGAGCCGAAGTCTTAAGTAAAATTGGCCCTGATAAATTAAAAGTGATGAATCGTATCCCTGATCCTCGTTCGAGATATTTGGTGTTAAAGCCCGTTGATTGATCGCTTTATTTCTCGCGTTCGCTATAGCTAAACAATTGATAGCTCGGCATAATTACGCAATGAGAAAAATTATTCTATCGATTATTTTTTTGCTAACTTCCAGTGGCAGTCTTGGGGTCAGCACCAAAGAGGCTCTATTGCGCGAGGAACTCAAATCTTCTTGGATTCGACTCATGAAATTTCACGCTGACTACGCAGTTTTTCCGAAAGATCTCGCAAAAGCCGGCTGCCAGCTCACTCCGGAGCTAGCGTCGGAATACACGCTCACACGCGAGGGAGGAAACGATTGGAACTTCGGACTTCTGTTTTTAAGGGCAAAAAGCGGTGCGGTTCCTGCCGCGATTTCAATTGATGAGAATGGGAGTTTTGTAGGTGTCTCAGATTTGATCAGCGATAATGAAGTTGTAGAACTAGTCAGACAAGACCTCAAAGGACTTCATAGCGCACAGGCTTCCTATTTCGCGGATTTTAATAAATTTAATTTGAAGTTGGATCAGCTTGCCTTTGTTCCGTCAGCTAAGCTCAAGGGCAAAGCAACTCTGACGGTAGAAGTCGGTCGAGTATCATTCTTGGGCACTTATCACGTAACAGTTGCTGGTGTGCCAATGATCTTCCGAATTGATCAATCGGGTGTGATCACTGAGAACTCACGCTAAGCAGATCCTTGATTTCCGTTCGTTACTTCTTCATCTTCCTTGTGGGATTTTCTTGGGGGCCTAGAACTTCAATCGTGATGCCGGTGCGGCTGGTTGCCTTTTTGGCATAGCTAATTGCAGTTTCTAAGTCTGGAACATCAATCATGTAAATTCCTCCCAAGACTTCTTTCGATTTTGCATAAGCTACGTCTTTTACTTCGACTTTTTCACCTTTGATCGTCACCGTTTTAATGTCGCTTGCTGTCTTAAAAGCTTTTCCACTTCGTAGAACTTTGGCTTGTTGAAGAATGGCTGCGAATTGATTGAACTCATTCCAATAGGCATCCATTTTCGCTTTGTCTTTGTCGAAACGTAACTTAAGGGCTTCTTGGTTCTCATAAACAAGCAGCGTGTAGTTCTCAGCTTTTGCTTGGGCCAAGGTTAGTAGCATTGAAACTGTGATAATAAGTGTTTTTGTATTCATAAAATTTTTCTCTCTGCGTAAGATATTTTACAAGTTATTTTACCTTGTTTACAGCTAAGACGAACTGAAGATTGTTTTAACTTATTTTTAATTGGCGCGCCCAGCAGGATTCGAACCTACGACCGCCTGATTAGAAATCAGGTGCTCTATCCAGCTGAGCTATGGGCGCACATTTTGTTAGACTGGGCTTTTGTAGCATTTGCTGTCCAAGAAATCAGCAACTTATTTGGGCGCCGAAAGCTTAACTGGTGGGTTTTTCATGCGCACATAGAGCGTTTTGATGACCTCGGTCACCACTTCGCCCTTCTCATCAAGCACTTGAACCGCCTTCTCGAAAACCCATTTGCCGTTCTCGGCTTGTCGACAGTTTTGTCGAATGACCTCGATCTCGGTGGCGGAAAAACGGAATTCGGCATTCAAGGTCCCGGTTCCTGGTTTTACAAATTTGATTTTTGCACCCTTGTCCCAAACGATGAAATCGCGACCTAAATTTTTCAGCAAGATCAGCATATAAAAGGGATCGGTCATCGCATAAAGCGAGCCTCCGAAATGAGTCCCCACATAATTCACATTCGACCAATTCATTTTCATTTGAACGCGGATGTAGAGGAAGTCTTCGGAAATTTCTTTGACTGAAATTCCAGCACCCCGAAAAGGTCGATATAAATTCCACAGTCGACGAAACAAACCAGCAGGAATTTTTTCCTCAAAACGGCGAATGAACTTCGCAATCATGATTAACCGTTGATCACCGGAAAAATGATTTCGCCATCGTTAGCTGTTCGGGCATCTTCGTTGATAACTTTTTCAACTAAATCAGTTCTATTTATTTTTTGCAGCCAAGCACATAAAATATCCGTCATGTACTGCGAAATGGTTTCTTCGGCTTTGCGATCCCAGATGATTCCTTCTTCTTGGGATTTGCTATCGAGCAAAATGTCATCGGGGTCTTTTAGACGTCCGGTTCGAGCGCCCCCTTTGGGTGTCCAACTCAAAACCAAATCACGAGCTACAGCCATCAATTGCAAAATCTCGCGCTTACGACCAAGCCAAACAAAAACTCCGGTTTGATTAGCGCCAATGAACGCTTCATAAGATATGGCTTCCGAAACCATGGCAACGGCTTCCGGTAAATTCCAAATTTGCTTTTGAGGAGTTAATCCCGCTCCCAAAAATTTGGGACCCAAAAATTCTTTAAGCGACGACAAAAACGCGGCCGGTGGGTCTAAGAATGCACAACTGACGCGGGCGCCTCGGATGGATCGAATGTTGATTTTGACGGGAAACGCCCGCTCACGAATCGAGACCGAAACATCGATTTCGTCGCCTTGGCTCCATTGGAGGTCTTCCATTTTGGCGACCAGCGCCATGCCACCCTGAGAGATGTTATGGACCTCGAGAGTCTTGTTGCCCCAGTAAGCCTCGACGGAGGCCAGCGGAGTTACATTCATGGCTTCTTCTTGGACCGTGTATCGATAGGTGTCGTTTCGCGGGGTCGCAAAAGTGCTTCCCGACGCGGCAGAAGATCCTGATTTTGAATCGGATTCTGAAGGCATTGATTTTTAGGATACGGGGCTTTGTTCGGGCGCACAATAGGCTCTCGCTGCATTGCGAAAAACAAATGCAGAATGTGGACCCTAGGCTCGGCAAAGCCCAGGGCCCTAAATATGGAGATCGCTCACTCTTCGCGCCAGGCTCATGGGAAAAGCCTGACGAAAGAATCTAAGCCAATTCAGACGTTTATCAGGCAACCTTGCTTCGGTTTCTCTTGAAGCGAGACAGTTTTTCTTCGTAATCGAGGGGCTTTTGTCCGTCAGCACGGATGATGCCTTCCATGAAAAGCTCGTAGTGGTCTTTGCAGAAGCCAAATTTTTCAATCTTGGACTTGCAGCCATCGGCCTTGCAATTTTTTGGTCCGCCTTCAACGGCGTTACCGGCTTGTACGTTTTGCTTGGCTTGCTCAGGTTTTTTAGCTTTTTCTGACATATTCTCTCCCTTTGAGTACCTGTGTGACGCGCTCAGTTGCCGCACCGCACATAATACTCTTCGGCCCAGTGCGCTAAAACTTGAGTTCGACTCTCAGCCCAACGCGAAAATATTGAAATTTTTAAGCAATCCTAACCGGACTCTAACAATCTCGTGTCATAATGAACGTATATGGCTGAGATGTTTAGTATTCAGAAATTCATCACTGAAAACCAAGACCTCGATTCCTATAAGAAAGCCCTCTGGGAGGGCTCCTTTCAGGATTACTGCGACATTGTGGCGGCAAAGCCCGATGTAGCGAGAAACGCTTACAAGCGTCTCTACGACATGATCCTCTCTTACGGTAGCGAAGAGACGGTTGATTTCAAAAAGCAAATCACCCACTACAACTTCTTCGACGATCCGATTGAAAACGGACTCGATGCAGTTTTCGGGCTTGAAGTTCCGCTTATGAAACTTGTGAACGTCTTCAAGAGCGCGGCCAAGGGTTACGGCGCTCAAAATCGAATCATTTTGCTTCACGGTCCCGTGGGTTCGTCGAAATCCACGATCGTGCGAATGCTTAAAAAAGGCATCGAACGTTATTCGAAAACCGATGCCGGCGCGCTCTACACTTTTTCATGGGTGAATCCCGCGCAAAAAGACATTCCGGCTTTCCGCCATTTGAAGGAAATGGGCCTTGATGAAATGCCCTGCCCGATGAATGAAGATCCGCTGAAGTTGATTCCCGAAGAACTCCGCGGACGATTCGAAGAAATGCTCAACAAGGGTCGAAAGCCTGATGATTTCAAAGTTAAAATCGTTGGCGACTTAAACCCAGCTTCGCGATTCATGTATCAAGAGCTGCTCCGTTTTTACAACGGCGATTGGAACCAAGTGGTTTCCCACGTTCGTGTACGACGGCTGGTCTTCAGTGAAAAAGACCGCATTGGGATTGGAACCTTTCAACCCAAAGACGAGAAGAACCAAGACTCGACCGAATTGACCGGCGATATCAACTATCGAAAAATTGCGCTCTTAGGTTCCGATAGCGATCCCCGCGCCTTTAACTTCGATGGTGAATTCAACATCGCTAACCGCGGTTTGATTGAGTTCGTGGAAATATTGAAACTCGACGTCGCCTTTTTGTATGATTTGTTGGGTGCTTCACAAGAGCACAAAATTAAGCCTAAGAAATTCGCGCAAACCGACATCGACGAAGTGATCATTGGTCACACTAACGAGCCCGAGTATCGCAAATTGCAAAACAACGAATTTATGGAAGCTCTTCGTGACCGTACGATTAAGGTCGACATCCCCTACATCACCAAGTGGAAATTCGAGACCAAGATTTACAAAAAAGGTTTCTCGCGTGATCGTGTTCGAGGCGTACACGTAGCTCCACACACTCTTGAAATGGCCGCGATGTGGGGTGTTTTGACCCGATTAGACCCGCCGAAAAACGCGAATCTAACGGTGCTCCAAAAATTGAAGCTCTATGACGGCAAGACCCTACCCGGCTTCACCGAAGACAACGTAAAAGAACTGCGCAAAGAATCGACTCGCGAAGGTTTCGACGGCATCAGCCCTCGTTACATTCAAGACAAAATTTCTAATGCACTCGTGCTTCATGGCGAGTCCAGCGGTTGTTTGAATCCCTTCATGGTCTTGAACGAGTTGGAAGGCGGCTTGAAGAGTCACAGCCTTCTCAACAACGAAGAAAAGAAGAAGTACTACACCGAATTGTTGAGCCTCGTTAAGCAAGAGTACGAAGACATCGTGAAAAACGAAGTTCAACGCGCGATCAGTGCAGACGAAGAGGCAATTGCTAAACTTTGCTCGAACTACATCGACAACGTGAAGGCCTTCACTCAAAAAGAAAAAGTTCAGAACAAGTACACTGGCCAATACGAAGAGCCCGATGAGCGCTTAATGCGATCGATCGAAGAGAAAATTGAAATTCCCGAAAGTCGCAAAGATGATTTCCGCCGTGAAATCATGAACTACATTGGCGCGCTGGCAATCGAAGGCAAAACCTTCGATTACCGCACCAACGAACGCTTGCACAAAGCTTTGGAATTGAAACTTTTCGAAGATCAAAAAGATTCGATCAAGCTCACCACATTGGTTTCGAACGTGGTTGATAAAGCGACCCAAGAAAAGATCGACATCGTTAAGAGCCGTTTGATCAAAAACTTTGGTTACGACGAAGTGTCCGCAACCGACGTATTGCAATACGTAGCTTCGATCTTTGCGCGCGGCGATTCTAAAAGCAAAGCTGAATAGTTTTTATTGAATAAAAGCCCGCGATCCAAACGAGGATTGCGGGCTTTTTATTTGCTTGCGTCGGCCTGCGACTCTTTTTAACATTGCTTGCAGATCATTCAAAGCCTAACAATGAAACCTATAATGCGTTTTCTGAATCGAGCTCTTTCTTTAATTTTGGCGCTTCAAATTTTTGCGCTTTCTTTTCATTCGCTGTCTCATAATTTATGGGCGGATGATTCGGTAACGATTCAATCGACTAAGTTATCCAATTCCATTGGACAGATTTCCGTTCGAGCTGAAGCTAAATCTGATTCACATTGTGCACTTTGCGCGGCCGGATCGGGACTATATGGATTGCTTTCCAATCAATCAGTGAATCCAGTTATAGTGCTGCAAAAAAATAATCAGCACTTTCAAAGATTCCAAGATCCCCATTTCCGAATGCAACGGCGACTACAGCTAGCTCGTGGTCCTCCAGTTTAATTTTTGACTCGGTCGATGATCTAATCGGTAGCCTAGAAGAAAATCAGTATTTATTTTATAAACGATGGAGCGTTTTGCTTTTCATCGAGAGGTTTGAACATATGAAAAATTTTACAATTCTTGTATTCACTATTTCGGGCATGATCTTTGCTAACTCAGCACGCTCCCAAACTGCCGCGCGAAGTGGCAAAGGCATGAATCCCGACATGAGTGTAAATTTCATGGGTGTTTTCCAGCAGGGCTCGGCCCTTTCAAATGACCGACTAGAGGGTGATCACAACGGATTCAACTTTAATGAAGCCGAACTTCAATTCACATCCGATGTTGATCCTTATCTCAGGGCCACTGCACTTTTTGCGGTCGCTGCCGAAGCTGGAGAGTTCGCTTTTGAAGCGGAAGAGGTTTACATGGAAACGCTTTCCCTACCCTCTGTGACGCTTAAGCTTGGTAAATTTAAAAGTTCGTTCGGTAAGCAAAACATTCTTCACCCCCATGCTTATTCTTTTTTTGAAGTTCCTTTGATCAATGCAGCTCTTTTGGGTGATGAAGGACTTAATGAAATGGGTGTTTCAGCAGCGCTTTTATTGCCATTTAGTTGGTTCTCGGAATTGACCCTTCAATCACAAACTCTTTCCAATGAATCTCTTTTTAATTCTGCCAAATCAAATCAATTGGGATGGCTCGCTCGGCTGAATAATTTATGGGATCTCAACGATTCGACAACGGTTGCATTTGGCATTTCCGGCCTTAGCGGAAAGAATCAGTTCAATCGCCAATCCTCGGCTTGGGGTGCCGATTTGACTCTTAAATGGCGCCCAGAAGTGGGTGGTAAATACCGATCCATTGCTTGGACCACTGAATACATTGGAAGTTTTCGCGACAACTGGATCGACGCCGAGACCAGCCAATCTTTTGAAAAATTAGGAGGTCTTTCAAGTGGCTTTAATTTTCAATTGGACCAACGATGGTCTACCGGATTGCGTTTAGAACGGCTGGGAATTCCTAATATTGCACCGGTCAATGCCATCAATAAAATTAGCGCAATTATCGGATTTTTTCCTTCAGAATTTTCGGGATTCCGACTGCAATACGCTTACTCTAAAAATGAATCAGCATCTAAAGCCGATCACTACGCCGGTCTTCAATACAACATCAGCATTGGCGCTCACCCAGCCCATGTTTACTGATAATTGCGAATGAAGTTAGGGAAGTAATGAATATGAAAAAAATATTTGCATTGATTCTTCTTCTGGGAAATTTAGCGCACGCAAAATTAATGGTGGTTGCGACGACCACTGATTTATCTTCAATCGCCAAAGAAGTTGGCGGAAATTTAATTGAAGTTGAAAGCATCGCCAAAGGAACCCAAGACCCCCACTTCATTGAGGCCAAACCCTCTTTTATGCTGCGTTCGGCTCATGCTGACTTGCTGATTTCCGTTGGACTGGATTTGGAAATTGGCTGGTTGCCCAACATCATCAGAGGCGCTCGCAATCCGAAAATAAACCCAGGAAACGACGGATTTTTAGAAATCGGAGAGAGCCTTCAAACACTAGAGAAGCCCACTGGTGACCTTAGCCGTGCCCAAGGAGATGTGCACCCCCAGGGTAATCCCCATGTCACCCTGGATCCGATTCGGGCCGGTCAAATTGCCATGATCATCGCAGAACGGCTTGCAAAATTAAATCCGGAAAACGCCGCGCTATTTCAAAAAAATGGGCAGATTTTTTCAGACCGATTAAAAAGCAAGACCGAGTTGTGGAAAAAACGAATCATCGCGACCGGCATTTCAAAAGTGGTCACTTACCATAAAACTTTGACTTATTTCTTGGATCGATTTGCTATTCAGAATGCGGCAATTCTAGAGCCTAAGCCGGGGATCCCGCCCACCAGCGGTCATATTCTCGACGTCACTCAAATCATGAAAAAACAAAACATAAAATTGGTATTGATTGAAAACTATTTCGATCCCAGCATCGTCAAAAAAATTCAATCCATTGACCCCGGTGTTAGATCAGAAATAGTCCCCGTTTCAGTGGACGGCGAAAAAGCCATCGGCAACCTTGATGAGCTCTACGAAACCTTGGTCCAAGCTGTCGAAGGAAAAAAATAGTATGGACCACTCGGTCTCTGAAATTTTTAATTTTCTGGCAGCACCGTTTGCAATGTGCCTTATTTTGGCGGGAATTCATTGTTACCTAGGGCTCCACGTTTTGGCCCGTGGAGTAATTTTCGTTGACCTCAGTCTTGCTCAAGTCTCGGCATTTGGAGCCACTCTGGCAGTCCTGCTTGGTTTTGATCACCACTCTTCTGCGAGCTATTTCATTTCACTTGGATGCACCTTTGCGGCGGCCGCACTTTTTGCACTGGCTCGTCATCAAGAAAACAAATTCTCTCAGGAAGCTTTAATTGGAATTGTCTATGCGTTGGCGTCAGCTGCCGTGGTGTTGGTGACCGATCGAATCGCCCATGGTGCAGAGCACATCAAGGAGATTTTGGTCGGCCAAGTTCTTTGGGTTACGTGGGGAGACGTCGCCAAGACAGCCGCCATTTACAGTGTCGTTTCGCTGATTCACTACGTCTTTCGAAAGCAATTACTGAGTGTTTCTTTCGGAGAAGTCAAAGAAGGTTCTGGAAAATGGGATTTTCTGTTTTATGCATTGTTTGGGGTTGTCATCACTTCGTCAGTTAGCATGGCCGGAGTGCTTCAAGTTTTTGCCTATCTCATAGTACCATCGGTGATTGGAACGTATTTTTTCAAAAGTATTCGGGCACGGCTGATTTTTGGATGGGCCCTGGGTTTTGCTCTCAGTTTTGTGGCTCTTGTGCTCAGTTATCTTTGGGACCTGCCCGCAGGAGCCTTTATCGTCGTTTGTTTTGCTGGGCTTCCAGTGTTGTTGCTGCTCGGAGGCGCGATGTTTGGCTGGAAGAAGAAATAGCAAAAAAACTTACATTTCTTTACGGAATAAAATAACTGTATCCAAATGCTTATTCTTAAAAAAAAGGCCCGCAGTCTTTAATGGACTGCGGGCCTTTTCGCTCTGACTATAGAATTGATAAATTAGAAACTGTAAACCGCCGAAACTCGTGCTCCGTTAATGACTTTGTTGTCCGAGCCTTCGGCAGTTCGATTCAAGCCCAAATTATATTCAGCCTTAAGTGAAAGATTTTCGTTAACTAAGCACTTGGGGCCAACCGCCACCATGAATTGCGAATGGGTGGGAGTTTCATCATTTCGGCCATTGAATAAATATTCAGTTCTAAGTCCCCAGACGTGTTTTTCGCTAAGCGAATATTCTAAATTTAACAAATAGCCCAAGGTTGTATCAGCTAATGCTGGATCAGAAACAATATCAAATTCAAGATCAGCACGAAGGTTTTCAGTAACATCAAATCCGCCCACGATGTTCAAGAGTGTTTTATTTTTGCCCCCTTCACTGGAAATGAGCGCACCAACGCTAATCGGATCATCTTCAGCAATTTCATAGGCGATTTGAATTCCTAAATCAGGATTCTTGCCGGACAATATTCCTTGGTTATCAGGATTAGCGGCAAACAAATTGATCTTGGCTGCTCCGACCGAATAAATTCCCATCAAGCCCATGTGTGAGGTTGGTAAAACGTTATTGTAGAGCAATCCACCTGCCGAAAAATGCAAATCTTTTGAGTCATTGGCTTCGAAACCAAACAAAGTGTCGAACTGACCGGTCTGAATGGCAAATTCAGGCGTAAACGAAAGTTTCAAATAAGCCTGAACTTTTTCTTGAGCCCAAAGCAGAGATTCACCTGCAGAACTGGAAAAAGGAAGGTCCAGCAAAAATTCAGCAGAACCCGCTGTGTGATTGAGATAAATAGCAGCATCATTTAAATAAATTCCTTGTTCGTCCCAAGCATCAGTGGCACCCGAATACTGAATGTCGGCAAAACCAGAAAGCTTTGTTTCTGCATGAGCCAATGCTGCGACTGTAAAAAGAGGAATTGTAAGGAAAGGAATCGAAAGGACTTTAATAGTTTTCTTCATCATATGAAGAAAATGCTATGCCAGCAGAATGGGTTTTTCTATTGCTGCAAAAAATTTATTTTTTGATTCGGCTGACTAAAGTAGCCACCAATAAATTCTTAGCCAAATCGCCCAATAAAAAGGGATAGAATCCGAAAGCTAAAACATTTTTGTAGCCCACAAATTGAGCTAAAACTGGAAGACCGACGGCAAAGGTGCAAATCGAGCAGAGATAAGCCATCGACAAAGCGCTCTTGAATCCCTTGACTGCTCCACGATCAACCAAATTTCCAACCAAGATTGAAGCCAACATCATGCCGAACAAATATCCGGCAGTTGGCCCCATCGCCATTCCAGACATACCATTGGCAAAAATCGGTGCGCCTAAAAATCCCACAGTTAGATAAGTCGCCACGGTCCACGGTGCCAATGATCCCCAGGTTAGAGTGATCAAGGCGACTCCAAAAGTTTGGCCGGTGATCGGCACTGGAGTGAAAGGCAATTGAATATGAACTTGAGCCAACAAAGATAAAACGGCCGCGCCACTTAAAACAAAAACGATTTGACGAAGCAGGCGGTTGCCCTTTTCGCTGACTAAAAAACGAGAAATCGGGCTTTGATTTTTAATATGATTTTTATGGCTTTGAATCGAGCTTTGCATGGTGGGAACTTATAACATCGGGCCAATTTGGGCACAACCCATGAGAATAAATCGAGCTTAATCTTTAAAAATGCCTTTCAAAATTTAGCTAAAATTTACAAAGGATAACACTAGGTAAGAGTTTTATTGCGTGACTCTTCAGCAATGCTTTTTTGATAGTGATTTAGCTTTTGTGCCATCGCTTCGTCTGAGCCACCTAAGATCCGCGCCGCAAGGATCCCGGCATTGAAAGCCCCATTGATCGCTACTGTGGCCACGGGAACGCCCTTTGGCATCTGAACGATAGAGAGCAAGGAGTCTTGGCCTTCCAAAATCGTGGTGGCTACAGGCACTCCAATGACCGGCAAAATCGTGGCCGAAGCCAGCATACCTGGCAAATGAGCTGCGCCCCCTGCCCCCGCAACTATGATTTTGTAACCTTCAGTTGCGGCTGATTTTGCAAACTCAATCATTTCGACTGGGGTTCGATGCGCCGATAAAATTTTTGCACAGTATGGGACTTCAAAATGAGCGAGTGCTTCACAAGCGGCTTGCATCACTTTCCAATCAGAATCACTGCCCATAAGAACGGCTACAGTTGCTTTCGAGGCACCAAATAAACTTTCAGTTTTTACCGATTTATTGGAGACGGAATCAGACATTTTTAACACCCATCGAATTCCAAATCTTCTTTTCGTAATCGATCATCTCGCGCTCGATTTTTTTCAAATTGCGCTCGCTTTTGCCATGGGCTCCCAAGTGTCCCATCTTGCGCCCGGATCGCAATTCTTTTTTGCCATACCAAAAGACATCAATCCCATTCGGAGCTTCTGGTGGTTTCCAAGAATCCAAACGCTTGGGCAAAATGCCTTCCGGCCCCAGCAAATTCCACATAATAAAATGCTCGTCGATCAGAGCCGGTAAAAGTTCCATGCCCAAAGCCGCACGAACGTGATTTTCAAATTGGCTGGGAGCATTGACCGACAAAGTGTAATGCCCGCTGTTGTGAACTCGCGGCGCCATCTCATTCACAATCAATTGATCGTTAGAATCCAAAAAGAATTCAATCGCAAAAAGACCGGAAATCTCCAGGTGCTTAGCAATTTGATAGGCAATTTGATTCGCTTTTTTGGCTAAACTTTCCGAGAATCCCATTTTCAAAACCGGACCAATCACTTTTTTGCAAACGCCTTTTTCTTGGACTGATTCAACTAAAGGATAAGCCACGAATTCTTCGCGTTCCGCACAATGGGCGGCGATGATCGCTAATTCTTTTACAAAGCGAACTTTGCGCTCCGCAAATATTCGCGAGCCTTTGCGAAGTCCTTCGTTCATAAATTGCTCGGCCCGTTGAATCGACGCACGTTTGTCGAAGAAATAATTGCCTTTGCCGTCATAACCCCAGCGAGCCCATTTTAAAACGCAGCCAGCCTCGAGTTCGATTCGCAAGCGCTCCAGAAACTGAGCGGGTTTTTCCATTTTGGGGTCGTAAATTATGTAAGGCGGATTGGCGATTCCCAGATGATCGAGAATTTCCTTTTGTGAAATTTTATCCTGGAGTTTGCCCATGATTTCAAGCGTGGGCGTAATCCGCATGTCTGGATTCAATTCTTTGATCACTTCCAACTCAGTGGTGGGAATGAATTCGTTTTCAAATGTAAGGGCGTCTAAACCCTCAAAAAAAGCGACCGAGTCTTTGGGCAATCGAGAATTTCCGACGACCACTTTGATCCCCGGAATTTGAGCGGCCGGTTCTTCAAAAGATTCGGCTAAAACGTGAACGGTCACTCCCAAATTAACGGCGGCTTCGGCTAAAAGTGCCGACAATTGTCCGGCTCCAAGAATCCCTAGTGTTTTTCGCGGTGGAGTTTTTTTGGGCGCCATGTTGGACTTCAAGCTTCCCATAGCTGCTCGCTAAAAACAACGGGGACCGTGCGGCCTAATGCTGCACGGTCCCCGTTCAATTTAATAAAAAAAAGCAATTAAGCGTTTTCTTGCGGATACTCTTCGCTGTATTCAGCCGGAGCGTGAGTCACCAAGCCATCGCCCATCATGGCGCGCAGGGTGTTCTTAAGCTTCATGCTTTGAATAAAGATGTCGTGCTCAACCACTTCGCCTTCGTTCACTTGGGGAGCTTTAAAGTAGAAGCTCAGCCATTCTTGAACGCCCGAAATTTTTGCTCGTTGTGCCAAATCCATGAACAAGGCCAAATCCAATACGATCGGAGCAGCCAAGATAGAATCGCGGCAAAGAAAATTGATCTTGATTTGCATGGGGTAACCCATCCATCCAAAAATATCGATGTTGTCCCAGCCTTCTTTGTTATCTCCGCGGGGTTTGTAATAGGAAATGTTCACCTTGTGGTGAATGTTTGCGTAAAGTTCCGGGTGCAATTTGGGTTGGAAAATGGTGTCCAAAACGCCGAGCTTCGATTCTTCTTTAGTTTTGAAACTTGCAGGATCGTCCAAAACTTCGCCGTCACGATTGCCCAAAATGTTAGTTGAGAACCAGCCCGCAACACCCAGCATTCGAGCCTTCAATCCCGGAGCTACGATGGTCTTCATTAAAGTTTGGCCAGTCTTGAAGTCGCGACCGCAAATGGCAATGCCATTTTCTTTCGCGTAAGTAACGAAAGCCGGGATATCGAGAGTTAAATTGGGAGCGCCATTGGCGAAGGGAACGCCTTCTTTCAATGCGGCGTACGCGTAAACTTGCGAAGGGGCGATGTCTTCCGAATTAGCTTTCAAGCCCGCTTCGAATGCTTCCATGGTCGCGTGAACCGAAGCTGGAGTGCAGTAAGCTTCAGTGGATCCACACCAAACCATAACCAATCGAGTGCAGTTGTTGGTTTTTTTGAAATTGCGGATGTCTTCGCGAAGAGCTTCGGCTTTTTCAACCAAAGTTCCGGTTTTAACGTGAATGCCTTCCAAATTTTTAATGTATTTGGGACTGTAAACAGCTTTCATTGGTTTGATCGCTGCTAAGTCTTCTTTCAAAGCTTCAACGTGTTCAGGCAATAAAACGCCAGCTTTTTTAGCGGCGGTGTACATGTCGTCGGCGAATAAATCCCAGCCGCCAAAGCACAAGTCATTCAATCCAGCTAAAGGAACGTAGTCCTTGATGAAGGGAAACTGTTCGTCTTTGCGAGCGCCGATTCGGATTGTGCCCATTTGGGTCAAGGATCCGATGGGTTTAGTTAGTCCCTTGCGAGTGCCATAAACACCGGCGACAAATGTTGTCGCTACAGCGCCCATGCCTGGCATCAAAATTCCTAATTTACCTTTGGCTTCCGCAACTTTAGTGGTTCGTTCTTTGATCATTTCAAAACTCCTTCAGTGATTCCTGCAAAGACTTCAGCTCTGTTACAACTTCTCCAAGAATTTCTTCTCTCAGGGCATCACTAACGTTCTCATTCTTGGAGGAATTTTTGCTTTTCGATTCCTTTAAAACTTTTCGAGCCCCGGCAATCGAGTACCCGTCGTTATAAAGGAGGTGTTTGATCCGTAAAAAATTTTCGAGATCTTCATCGCTAAAGAGTCGCTGTCCACGACTAGTTTTAGCCGGGCGCAAAAATGGAAATTGAGATTCCCAAAATCGCAGCACGTGAGGCACAACACCAATTTTGTCGGCGGCCTCTTTGATTCGATAAAATGCCATTGGCCCACACAACAACACAATTTGTTTGATACGTCGAGCTATTGGAACAAAAAAATGTGTCCAAAAACTACAATAAATACAGCATCTTGTGCCTAGCCCTTAAAGAGGTTTTCGATCCATGCTAATTAATGGGCTCGAGGCAAAAAAATCAGGCGCGAAGTTCTGCGCCGAATTTCTTTTTCAACTCTTCGCTGACTCTGGAAACTATGGCCTGAATCTGTTCGTCTGAAAGCGTGGTCTCGGTTTGCAATCGCAATCGATAAGCCAAACTTTTCTTGCCATTTTCCATTGGAAATAAATCCAAGCACTCCAATTCCAAAAGTTCTAAGCCAGCAGCGCGAGTGATCGTTTTTGATATTTCAGCAGCCGATGCTTCGGCTCCAAAAACCAGAGACAAATCGCGTTCAACGATTGGAACTCGCCTGCTCAATTTAATTTTTCCATAGGATTGCTGCGAGACTTTAGCGTCAGGAGCACGAAGTCGATTCATTTCAATCAATAGATCGGGCACGATTTTCAATTCCACTAAAACCGCGTTGAGATCAAGGCCTTTGGGTAAATTCAAGGATTCTCGACGCTTTTCGGGATGGAGTTCTCCGACATACCCAACGACACTGCCTCCGCCCTTGCCCGGGAAAACCACGAGCGCTGAGCGAAAGGGATGCAGCAATGAAAGAGGAATCCACGAACAAGCACTAAGCATTTCTGGATTTTTCTGGGCTGATTCCAAATCTACGAATTGAATCCCGCCCCATCGTCCATCAACGATGCTCAATTCACCCGCTAAATCTTCGACGATGCCTTTGGCGTCAAAGAAATCGAAGGATCGTTTTCGATCACTGGCTTTCTTGTCCGAACTCCAATGCTCCAAAAGCGCGCGACCCATCAGTAAAAATCCAGCGTGAAGCGATTCTTCAACTCCATAAAGTTTTTCGCCGGGTACCGACGAAGTTTTTTCGTTTGGCTTGCTGGCGAAACAAGATCCAAGATCGAAAAATTGAGCACGATGCTGACCGACGCCTACGTGATCACGGGCGATCTTTAAAAGCCCGAAGGCCAATGAGGGACGCATTTTAGACCAGTGAGCAGTCAGTGGATTGTCGAGAGCTACACACTGAGCATTGGGCAATAATTTTGCTTCTTCATCCGAGATAAACGAATAGGGCATCATTTCTGAGAGCCCGCGAACCAAAAGCATGTTTCGAATCTGATCATTGCGCTCGGCCAATCCGCTGGTTTTTGATTGCAGCTGATGCGACAATTCCGGAAAATCTTCCGGGATTTTATTGTAGCCAATCAGACGCGCGGCTTCTTCAACAAGATCGATTTCTCGGGCCAAATCCAATCGGTGTGATGGAATTTCAACTCGCAAAACGTTAGCGCTTTTAATCGATGCTGGAATTCCTAGTTTTGAAAATTGCTCGAGAACATCTTCAGCCGCCACTTCCATGCCCACAATTTCTTGAAAGGCTCGCAAATCTAAATTGAGGATGTGATCTTTTTGAAGCAACGGACTTTTTTTGTTTTCAACTAACAAAAAAGCGCCTCGCTTCTTCAAACCACAAATTTCTTTGAACAACAGGGCAGCTCGACCGGCACTTCGCTTCACGCCCGCCGGGTCAACACCACGCTCATAACGATGAGAAGCGTCCGAATGAATTTTATGGCGCTGGGCGGATTTGCGAATCACTGCCGGATCAAACAAGGCTGATTCCAAAAATATCCGTTTGGTATTAGGGCCAACAGAACTTTCCAGTCCCCCCATCACTCCAGCCAAAGCCACCGGTTTTTCCAAGTCAGCGATCACTAGATCCTCGCGTGAAAGAGTGAGCTCCACATTGTCGAGAGTCATTAATTTTTCACCGTCACGAGCAAATCGAACGATGATTTTACCGCCGGAAATTTTATCGGCATCAAATGCGTGTAGGGGATGCCCCAATTCGTGCAAGACCAAATTTGTGATGTCGACAACCGCACCGTGGCTTCGATGGCCCAATAATTCCAAGCGACGTTTCAACCAGTCGGGGCTTATTTGATTTTGCAGACCATCGAGCAAAAGTCCGGCATAAGAAGGCGCGGCATCAGTAGCAATCACTTCGACTGATATGACCGCCACTTCATTTTTAGCGCCGGCTTCCAATAATTCCACGGCTGGAGTGGTCGGTTTGGTTGATAGCAATCGTCCGACTTCTCGAGCCACACCCAAGTGCGACAAACAGTCAGCTCGATCAGGAGTGAGCTCAAGTTCCCAGATCTCGTCATTTAAGCCTAAAGCCTGAACAATGGGGGCGCCGATCACGGCTGATTCTGGCAACGCTAAAATGCCTTCGGAACTTTCAGCCAATCCCAATTCAGATTCAGAGCAAATCATTCCGTTGGATTCAACTCCGCGAATTTTAGATTTAGAAATTTTGAAATCACCGGGCAACACCGCACCAGGCAATGCGACCACAACCTTCATGCCGACCGCTACGTTTGAAGCGCCGCAAACAATTTGTGAAAGCGCTTCATCAGAGCTTTTCAAACGAATTTGGCAAACTTTGAGTCGATCTGCATCTGGATGACGATCGGCTTTTTCAACAAAACCAACGACCACTTGATTTAATCCTTCAGCTAATTTTTTAGCCGAGGCCACTTCCAGTCCCAAAAACGGAAGTTGCGCGCGAATGACGTTGGATTGTTCGATTAATTTTTTGCCGTGTGCTTCGTCAAAAAACTCAGCTAACCATTTTAAAGAAATTTTCATCGTGACCACCTGGAGAATTGTTCAATGAATTTTTGATCGGACTCAAAAAAGGCGCGTAGATCGCTGATTCCAAATTTGAGCATCGCCATTCTCTCGAGACCCATTCCAAAGGCAAAGCCACGATATTCATCGGGATCGAGCTGGACTGACTTCATGACTTCGGGGTCAATCATTCCGCAGCCTCCAATTTCCACCCAACCGGTGCCTTTGCATGTTTTGCAGCCGGCGCCTTTGCAGAATCGACATTCCATATCGACTTCAGCTGAGGGTTCGGTGAAAGGAAAAAATGAGGGCCGCAATCGCACTTTGAGTTCGGCTCCAAAAAATTCCTTCACCATGTAGGAAAGAACTCCTTTGAGCTCGGACATTGAAACTTTTTTATCAACCAAGAGTCCTTCGATTTGATGAAACATCGGTGAATGAGTTGCGTCGTAATCCGCGCGATAAACTCGGCCCGGAGAGATTGTTCGGATCGGGGGTTTCTGGCTAAGCATGGTTCGAATTTGAACGGGCGATGTGTGAGTGCGAAGCACCAAATCTTTGCGATCTTTTACGTAAAAAGTATCTTGCAGCGCTCGCGATGGATGATTGGCTGGAATGTTAAGCGCGTCGAAATTATAAAATTCGTGCTCAATTTCGGGGCCGACTTCAACCGTGAAACCAATGTCACCAAAAATTTTTGATAACTCAAGGCGCACTAAAGTCACCGGATGAAGGCTGGCGTTGGGTCGCATTCTCCCGGGTAAAGTTACGTCGACTTGTTCAAATTTCAATTTTGAATTTAATTCCGCCGTTGCAAATGATTCTTGTTTGCCACTGAGTAACTGCGTAATTTTTTGTCTAACTTCGTTGCCCACTTGACCGGCTTTAGGGCGTTCTTCAGCTGATAATTTTCCGAACTGTGAAAAAATTTCGGTGAGTTCGGATTTTTTTCCCATGAACTGCACGCGAAGGTCTTCGATTTCTTTTGTGCTTTTCGCTAATTCAATAGCCGCTACAGCCTGCGCAGATAGCTTCTCTAACTTTTCGACCAAAGTTGTTAAACTCATTGGAAATTTTTAGGTCGTTGCTGCAAAATATGCAAGGTCTGGGGCTCTCTGATTTTTGGCAATAAAAAACCCGACTTTGAAGATGCTTCAAAGTCGGGTTTAAATTTAAAATTAATTCCGAGCAGCTAATTCCGAGCAGAATGAACGATGCTTTCAAAAGCCTTCGGGTCGTTCATAGCTAGATCGGCAAGAATTTTGCGATCCAATTGAACGCCGCTAGCTTTTAAGCCAGCCATCAACTTGCTGTAGGTCGTCGCATGGTTGCGAGCCGCGCCGTTGATACGCTGAACCCACAATCCACGGAAATCACGTTTTTTAACCTTGCGGTCGCGAAACGCATATTTCAAAGATCGAGTCAGTGCTTCATAAGCCTTCGAATAAGAACGGCTTGCCGAGTTGCGGAAGCCCTCTGTCATTTTCAAAACTTTTTTATGTCTTTTTCGGGTTTTAAACCCGCCTCTTGCGCGTGGCATTTTTAATTCCTTTCAGCTTTCTACTTCGTTCTCTTTTTACTGAGAATTGGGCAACAGGCGGTTAATTTTCTTTTCCATTCCTGCGTCGATATAGGCATTTTGCTTTAACTTACGAACACGCTTTTCTGACTTGTTAGCCAGCAAATGGCGCGCGCCCGAACGTTTAAATTTAATTTTGCCAGAACCAGTTTTTATAAAGCGCTTCTTTGCTCCAGAATGCGTCTTAATTTTGGGCATGAGAAATCTCCTTGTAAGGGCCTAGTATCTTGCACGTTTTCATTTAGCAGACAAGAAATAAATGGGGACTTTTTCATAGAAAATTCCCTATTTTAGCGGTTTTTAAGTTTTCGAGCCGTCCGATCCTGAACCTTCCGTAGGTGCTTTGGGGGGCGCGGCAGCGGCAGCTGCCGCTGCTGCAGCAGCGTTTAAGCCCATTGGAGGACCGCCGGTGTTGAAGCTTCGGGGAGTCGGGCCACTCTTGGGCATCGACGCCAGAAGATGCCCTGGGGGCATTTTCTTAGCTACCGGAGTGAATTGGCAGGACAAACGGCGTCCTTCCATTTTTGGCATCACTTCAATAGTGGCTTTGTCTTCAAGCCGAGCGGTGAACTCGTTCAAAGTGTCCCATCCGCCTTGGATGTGCTGCAATTCACGGCCACGATAGAAAACCGTGACCTTAACCTTGTCGCCATCTTCCAAAAATTTCAGTGCAGATTTGGCTTTGTGATCCAAATCATGAACGTCGGTTTTGGGACGAAGCTGAATTTCTTTGATTTCGATTTGAATTTGCTTCTTCTTGGCAACTTTTTGTTTTTTCTTTTCTTCGTATTTGAATTTGCCGTAATCGAGAATTTTACAAACAGGAGGATCAGAAGTCGCCGCAACCTGCACTAAATCGAGTCCTTGGCTTTCCGCTAAACTACGCGCTTCACGGGTGTCCATGATGCCGAGCTGTTCGCCTTCGGAACCGATCACACGAACGTAAGAGGCACGAATTTGCCTGTTGATCATGTGTGCATTTTTGTCCGGAAATTTAGGGTTGCGGAAATTATTGTTTTCTTTGATGGGGGTATCCTCCTGTTAATGGTTACACATCGAAACGATGAACTTCGCTGCTAAATTCGCCTAGCAGTTCATCAATGGACACATTGTTACGTTGTTTGCCGTGAGTGTCGCGGATGCTCACAGTTTTGCTTTCCGCTTCCTTAGCCCCAATGATCAGGGTGTAAGGAATGCGGTCGGAATGATAATTTTTAATTTTGGCAGATAATTTATCGGGACCGTCGTCCAAAATCACTCGGTAGCCAAGCGCTTTGAATTTTTTGTGCAATTCTGCGGAATATTCTTTGGATTCTTCTGCCAAATTGAAAATCACGATTTGGCGGGGCGATAAAAAGAATGGGAAATGCCCGGCGACGTGCTCGATGTAAATTCCAAAAAATCGCTCAAAACTTCCGACAATCGCTCGGTGAATCATGACGGGAGTGTGCGTAGTGTTGTCTTGGCCCACAAAGCTCAAACCGAAACGGCCCGGCATTGAAAAATCCAATTGAACCGTTCCACACTGATGAGTGCGTCCGATTGAGTCCTTTAAATGGCAATCAATTTTGGGGCCGTAAAAAGCACCGTCCCCTGGGTTGATTTTGTATTCCAAGCCAAAAGCTTGCAACGCCGAGGCCAAGGCCCCTTCGGCTTTGTCCCAAACTTCGTCAGTGCCCAATCGTTTTTCAGGTCGAGTGGAAAGTTCAACGCGGAATTCAAAGCCAAAAGCTTTGTAGGTTTTAGTGATCATTTCCAAAATCGTAACGATTTCTTGTTTGATTTGCTCTTCAGCGCAATAAACGTGAGCGTCGTCTTGCACGAAGCTGCGAACGCGGAACAATCCGGCGGTCACGCCGCTGCGTTCATGGCGGTGAACTCGGCCAAACTCTGCATAGCGCAGTGGAAGTTCACGGTAGGAATGGTGCTGATTTTTGAAAATCAAACAGTGTCCGGGACAGTTCATGGGTTTCACCGCAAAATCGCGCTCGTCGACTTTGGTGAAGTACATGGCGTCTCGGTAATTGTCGTAGTGGCCGCTGGTCTTCCACAAGTCTTGCGACATGATCAGCGGGGAAACCACGGTTTCGTAGTTATGGGCGTCGTTTAAGCGACGAATGTAATCTTGAATTTTGCCGTAAATGAAAGATCCATTTGGATGAAAGAAAGGCGACGCCGGAGCTTCAGGATGGAATGAAAATAATTTTTGCTCGGTGCCAATTCTGCGGTGATCGCGTTTTTTGGCTTCTTCGAGCATCAATAAATAAGCTTTGAGGTCATCTCGGCTGGCGAAAGCCGTGCCGTAAATCCGGGTGAGCATTTCGTTGTTCTCGTCGCCGCGCCAATAAGCGCCCGCGACGTGTGTGAGTTTGAAGGCTGGAATGTGGCTGGTGTTGGCCACGTGAGGGCCGCGGCACAAATCAACAAAGGGGCCCTGCCAATAAACTGAAACAGTGCTGATGCCTTCTTTTTTTGCCAAGTCTTCGATGATTTGAACTTTGTAGTGCTCGCCTTGTTTTTTGAAAAACTCAACTGCTTGAGCTACTGGCCAGACTTCGCGTTTCAATTCATATTTGGCTTCGATGATTTCTTTCATCTTGGCTTCAATGGCGGGTAAATCTTCTTCTTTGAAAGGTTCTTTTTTGGCGAAGTCATAGAAAAAGCCATTTTCGATCACTGGACCGATGGTGACTTGGACTTCGGGATAAATAGCTTTCACAGCTTGGGCCAAAATGTGAGCCGTGGTGTGACGAATGACTTCGACAGATTCAGGGGAATCTTCGCGCAACAATTCGATGGATTTAGCAGTTTTAGGAAGTTCCAAATGAAGGTCGATTAATTGGCCGTCGACTTTCATACCAAAAATGCGTTGGCCATTAGCAGCGCCTTTGGCCAGCTCTAAGCCGGTTTTAAAGGGAGTTGGGTCCAGCGACTGGGTTTTCTTCCCGATTAAGATTTCAAGCATGGTGGGAAATTCATATCTCTCTTTGTTTTTGCCCGATTTTTTTCAGTCCGTCTAGGGGGGCTTCGTAGCTCTCGTCGTGTCCGGTCTCAAGATAAGTGTATCCATTGAGTCCGTTTTCGTAATACTTCATCAAAAGCCGCGATTCCGCCAAACTAATGGTCTTGTTGGAGAGCGATTCTTCGATGGCGCCGCGAATCCGGCGGATCAAGCTAGGTTTATCGTATTCCACATAGCCCAAAACGTCGGCAACCGAGTCGCCTTCGATGACGTGATCAATGGTGTATCCGGATTCATGTAGGCTGACGTGAACGGCGTCGGTGTCGCCCAATAGATTGTGGAAATCGCCCAAAATTTCTTGGTAGGCGCCCAATAAGAAGAATCCAATGTAATAAGGCTCACCATCGGTCAAAGAATGAAGCTCAAGAGCCGATTTTGTGTCCTTTGGGTCGATGAAATTGTCGATTTTGCCATCCGAGTCACAGGTCAAATCCAAAAGAATCGCTCGGCGAGTCGGTTCTTCTTTGAGACGATGAATCGGCATGATCGGGAATTGCTGATGCACGGCCCACATATCGGGCGCCGATTGGAAGAGTGAAAAATTGCAGTAGTAGGAATCCGACATGAATTTTTTGAGGTCTTCGAATTCTTCGGGCGGACGTTTGAGTGATTTTTCGAGGGACAATGCTTTAGAACAAAATGCCCAATAAACGTCTTCCATGGCGGCACGTTGTCGCAGGTCTAGATAACCCAAATTGAAGAGCGACAAAGCATCCTCGCGCAATTTGAAGGCGTCTTGCATATGCTCATTGATGTTTTTGGGGCTTAAGGTGTCTTTGAGCTTGATCAAGTCGGTGATGACTTCGGATTCATCGCAGACGACTTTAGGATTGGTGTCTTTGATCATGATTTGATGTGAACCCAAAATATCGACGACCAAAATGCTGTTGTGGGCAACCAAGGCTCGGCCTGCTTCAGTCACGATGTCTGGATGAGCAATGTCTCGCTCGTCACAGGCGGCTTTGATTTGTCCGACCACGTCGTTGGCGTATTCTTGGAGTGTGTAATTGACCGAATTTTCCCAGTTGGTTTGCGATCCGTCGTAATCGACGCCTAAGCCACCGCCGACGTCGATGATTTTAAGACCGGCGCCGAGGCTCGCAAGTTCCACGTAAATTCGACCGGCTTCAACAAGCGAATCTTTGATGGCACGAAGTGCGGTGATTTGAGAGCCGATGTGGAAATGAAGCATTTCCAAGCAATCAAGCATTCCTTCTTTTTTAAGAAGGTCGATGCCGAGAATCATTTCTGAAGCGGTCAATCCGAATTTGGATTTGGCGCCACTGCTTTCCACCCATTTGCCGGCGCCTTTGGAATCAAGTTTGGCGCGGAAGCCGATGTGAGGACGAATGCCTAAATTTTTCGCGGCCTCGATCATCATCGGGAGTTCAGAGATTCGATCCACCACGATGACTGTGTGACGCCCGAGTCTTTGGGCCAAAAGTGCGGTTTCAATGTATTCAGCGTCTTTAAAGCCGTTGCAAATTAACAAGGCGTCGGGAGTGTCCATGAAAGCCAAAGCAATCAACAATTCTGGTTTAGAGCCCGCTTCCAAGCCCAGGCGATGTTTTTTGCCGAAGGCCACCATTTCTTCAACGAGGTATCGTTGTTGGTTGACCTTGATCGGAAAAACCCCTCGGTATTTTCCTTTGTATTCAAAATTTTGAAAAGCTTGCTCAAAGGACGAGGACAGGCCTTCAATGCGAGAATTAACAATGTCGGGAAATCGAACCAAGACTGGCGATCGAATACCTCGTTCACGAAGATCGTCGATCAGCTCTTTGAGGTCGACGCGCTTGGTGGATTGATTTCCAAAGGGTGTGACTTCGACGTTGCCATTGCCATTGACGGTGAAAAAACTAGATCCCCAGTTATGAATTCCGTACAAATCGATGCTCTTATTAACGTTCCAAAGTTCCAAATCAGCGCTCCCTTAATTGACGAAAAAAGTTACAAGGTCCCTATAATTTTTTTTTCGACCGGACACAAGAAAAAGTCAGGGATTTCGATGACTTTTCGACGCACTTTGGCTCACGTAAAGGAATCTAATATTAATTCAAGCCGATTCACTTTTCTAAGCAATCAGTTTATCGTTTTTGCTACATGAAAAAATCATTCCCAAAAATTTCAAATCTATTTTTAACCTTCATTTGTAGCAGTTTTATGGGCTGTGCCTCGATCACCGCACTGCAAACCGCGAAAACTCTGCCCAAGCATAAATTTGCGCACACTGTTGCAGGTGGGCCTTCGAACTCAAAGCTGAAGCTGGATTCAGCGACTGATGGAACTAGTTTTTGGGGCGTTGATTACTTAGGCCGCTTTGGTTTGACCGATCAGGATGAAGTTTCCGTGCGAGTGGCCAACTGGGCGACTTATCTAGAGGCTGGTTACAAGAGATCCTTGATCGGAGATGGACCGGTCTTGTTGTCCGTCGGGGCTGGACTGGGATACACCGGCTTCACCTCGTATAGCTCGAGCTCCAGTAGTGGAGACATCAGGGTCGATATCGTAGATTTCAGCATTCCGCTTTATGTCGATTTTGTGTTGGGAGAAATGTCTACCATCTATTTGGTTCCTCGTTATTCATTTCGAATCTCTCAAAATCAAGAAAGTACCGATAGTTTTTCCCAAGTTGGTGGCAGTGGCGGATTCAAGTATGGCAAAAAAATTGGGGGGATTTTAGAGTTGGGCTACTTGAAGCCGATGAAAAAGAACACCGATGGATTTTACCAAATCATGGGTGGAATGTTCTTCTAGGTTCGGGATCTAGTTTTTTTCGACAAAGCGTTTAGTTTCGGCAATAACTTGGCTCGTGAAAAACCTGGCCGCCAAGTTATTGCTAATCTTTTTAACTCTTAATTCTACTTTTGGGAGAGCCTGGGCAGTTGAACCTTCAGATTCAACGCTTAAAAGTGAAAGCACTACTGTAGATCCCACTCTAAATTCTAGTGAAGTAGGCTCGGATTCGGGACTCAAAATATTTGATTTGGGATTGCGTCGGCGCCCTGAGAAACCACGCAATTTTTTCTTTCCGGCACTTGGGTCTTTTGTGGTGCCTGGACTTGGTCAATGGCTTGAAGGCCAATGGCAAGCTGGGATTTTCTACGGAGCGACTGGTGTTGCTGGCTTGGGAATTGCCGCAGCGGCGGTTCAGCGCGCTGGTGAATTGCCTAACGCCAATGTTGATACCCAAAGCAATCTTATAAGAACTTATCAATTAGGCGCCCAGATTTACCAATCTTCCGGAGGTTTGAGTGCCTATGCAAGTTTTCGAACCGCGGTTCGTAGCCAGCAACCCGCTGGCCGTTTCACTTTTTTAAAGCACGAAGAAACAACTGGTGATTTACTTCTTGCACCTTTCGCCTTCTCAGAAATTCTTCGGCCCACCACTTTTATTCCACTTTTGGCGGCAGTTGCCTTATCCCTTCTGGATTCTTCAGCTATGCGCGGACGTAATCTAACTTTCGCGGATGCTGGTTTTGCCTCGGCGTTTTCTTATAATGCAGGAACTCATGAAGAAGCGGTGTTTCGCGGGTGGCTAATGCCGATTGGCCAAGAATATTTGGGCAATGAATTTTGGGCGAACACTGCAACCGCGACTTTATTTGCGGCAGCTCACATCAGTTCTGAATTAAAATTTCCAATCTATCAATTTTTAGTGGGTTGGTATTTAGGATATCAAACACAAGCCAATGAATGGACTTTGCAGCAGGCGATTTTTATCCACACCTGGTGGGACGTGATTGCCTTCACTTCGATTTACTTGACTGCGAAAACGCGTCCTGCGGCGATGATTACCTTGCCGCTTATTAATTTAACTTGGTAAAAATTAAACTGTGCGCCCGGAAAAGGAGTCCTAGCTAAGCAACTTTTGGACTATTTGTGCTGGTAGGCGACTGCTTCTTGGGCAAGCGCAACCGAAAACAAGTATTAGGTGATTCCGCATCGAACGTAAACTGTCCGCCGTGGCTTAACGCGATTCCCTTACAAATGCTGAGACCCAGTCCAGTGCCCTGTCCAACGCCCTTGGTGGTAAAAAATGGCTGCATCAATTTTTCCTGTACTGCAAAGGGAATTCCTTTGCCGCTATCTTTAACTGAAATAACGATTTCTGCTCCGTCATCCAAAAATCCAATTTCGATCCATTTTTCATTCAAGCTAGCGACGGCATCATGGGAATTCGACAAAAGATTAAGTATAATTTGACCGATCTGTACCGGCCGACATTCAATACGAAGGTCCGCCGAGATTTCAGGAACTCTCACCTCAACTCCGCTGTTGGAAAACTTGCTACGGCACAACTCCAAGGAGTCTAAAACAATGGGGGCTAAACCCATTTCTTCAAAAGGATCGTCGGATCCTTCTCGTGAAAAGGATCGTAGGCCTTTAATAATTTTAGCAATCCGAGAAACCGTTTTATCAATACTCAGCAATTCTCGGAGCAACGCTTCGGAATCCAGGTTTGAAGACTGAACCATTCGTCGCAGCCTTTCAGTCTTGCCGCCAATGATAGTCAATGGATTGTTGATTTCATGAGCAACTCCGCCAGCCATCTCGCCCAGCGAAACCAATCGTGATGACTCGACCAATCGCAATGATCGCTCTTTGATTTGGCTCTCCAAATCCTGGTTTATGCGAGCCAATTGCTCCGACTTGAGCCGACTCTCCTCAAGTGAAGTTTTCAAAGAAATTCGCGTTTGGTCCAAATATTGGCCGAGTGAATCAATTTTATCACCCGCGGACCAAGTAAATGATTGATCTACCTTTAACAGCGTTAACTCTCGAAACTGATCCTGGAGTCGACGGATCCGCAGAAGCAACGATTTGCGAAAGAGCGTCATCGTCAAAGCGAAGATTAAAATGATTGCAAAAGCATCGGTAAGTAAAGTTGCTATTAATAGGGAGCGCTTCTTGGCTAAATGAGCCTTGAAACTCGTCCATACCAAGGCCTCACCGATTGTTCTCGGTCCCCTCATGATTTTTAAACGCTGGAAAGCGAACTGTGATTTATTGAATGCAGTTGGACTCAGATCCCACTGAAGAGACGCAAATTTTGGGCTCGTCTTTTCAATCAGAATTTTCTGGTTTGCATCTAGAATCTGAATCTTGGCGATATTGTTATGGTTAAAAGCAGCCGCCACTATTGGTTCAATATCCTCGTTAGAAAAATTCCAGAGAGGTATGGCTAGACCATCAGTCAGCGCCCGGCCTTCAATTTTTTGTTCTGAATGAAACCGTTCGTCGATGGCCTCAATTTGTTGGCAAAAATTAAGATAGGTCAACGGGCCCAAGACCAGCAAAACTCCGGCCAATTGAATCAAAAATATTTTGGTCGTAATCGGGCGCCTTGGAAATATCTTCACAGCTGTTAATATCGGAATTCAAGCACAGAAAATCGAGGAAATTTTCAATAATTATCCAGGTATTTTTGGCTGATGCATTGGATTTGGCCTGGGAGGTATTGCTTGAATTTTTTACCCGTTAAAATCTTGACTATTGGTCTGTATCTATCGGCAAATTCGGGCCATGCCGCCAAAGTCATTAAACTAGTTGGGGATCCCTGGTGCCCATTCTCTTGTGATCCGACAGCTCCGAACAAGGGTTTTGTCGTCGACTTAGTCAAACAGATATTTGAAGCAAAAGGATACGTTGTGACTTATGAGTCCATGACCTGGGCGCGTGCCATCGAAGAAACTCGAGAAAATCACTTTACCGCACTGGCCGGAGCCTTATTTTCGGATGTTCCAGACTTTGTTTTTCCAAATCGCGCGGCAGCGACACAAAGAAACTGCTTCTATGTAAAAAAAGGAGTGAAATGGAAATACAAAAATATCGATTCTTTTAAAGATATCGTGATTGGAATCGTAAAAGGCTACAGCTACGACCCATCGCTGGACGAATACTTTGCTAAAAATTCTGGCAACCCAGAACGAGTTGAAGTCGTGTCCGGAATGGGGACGGCTTTGAAATTGATTCGCAAAGTCCTCGACAATCGAAATGATGTTTTAATCGAAGACGAAAGCGTAGTGGCTTACACGCTAAAAAGCACCGCTGATATCAAGACCGATGACTTGATTGTCGCAGGATGTTTGAAGAGGATGTCCCTCCACCTAGCCTTCAGTCCGAATAATCCCAAATCAAAACTCTATGCCCAAATTTTTTCAGAGGGACTAAAAAAGCTAAAATCGTCGAATCAGTTAAAGTTGATTAGTGATCGCTACGGAATTGAATATCAATAGAGAATCTATTTAGTATCTTTCGGCGTAATAATGAGTCGAATCAGGCGAATCAATCGCTCGGCCGATGCTGGCTTCTCCAGGAAAAGCACTCCGTCAAAATTTGTTAAACTCGTTTTAGCTTCATCAACATAGCCAGTCATCATTAGTACCGGAACGTCCCGATTTAGGTTTGATTCCGCCCGAATTTGCTTGATCATGTCGCCACCGTTCATGTTCGGCATCTGAAAATCCGTAACTATAATATCAAACTTCAATTCAGAAGCCCGTCTGAATCCTTCGATGCCATCTTTACCGTCGACAATTACACTCCCAGGGAAAGCCTCTTCAATAAACTCTCTGTTCAATTCAAGAATTTCCGGCTCATCATCAACGAGCAACATCTTTAAATTTGGCACATTTACTCCTAACTTTTTGCAATTTTGTAATTCGTATACACTATCGGATTTTGAATGAAATAAACTGTTTAATTATTATGAAGAGAAATAACTTCAGCAAAAGTTAAATTTCTTTAAAATCAAAAATCAACAATTATGCTTGCTGTAAAACGCTCCTTTTGCGGGTCCATTTGGCGTTAGCGGACGCTTAGCGTAAACAATTTGACGGTCACATCCAGCATTTTCAGTTTGAAAAAAAAATACCGAAACGTATAGGAGAATGTTTCATGGCGTGATTTCCTTAGCCAGAGACAAAACATTCAACATTGAGGGACGAAATGAAAAATATAAGAAAAGTGATCGCTTGCACAACGCTAAATTTTTTATTGGCAACGATCGCGAATGCAGAAAGTTTTCCCGTACAAGCACGATTGTTTGCCTCGGCGACAAAAGTGGATCCATCGGACCTAAACTCAGCCATGAGCGGCCAAAGCTTGATGCAATATAGCTATTTCACGGCGGTCGGTGTCGAAATGACTTATCCCTTGGGAAGGATGCTTGATATTGGATTGCGCTACACCAAACACTGGCAACAACTCGATGAAAAACCAATTTCAACAGCAACCGATTATTTTGGAAAAATGAACCAGGACACAGTCTCTGCTGTTGCACGCGTTCCACTAGTGCGAAGTGGAATGCTAAAGTTCGATGTGTTCGGAGCTTTTGGCGGCACAAATTCCACTTTTACAATAAAAACGGCGAGCGTCGACGGCACACTCAGCAAAAGCAACGCCGATGATTATTGGTTGGCTTCTCCATACTACGCCTTCGGATCTTCCCTAGGAGTTGGCTTCAAGAAATTCTTTTTCTTTGTAGAAGGCGGCTACGAAATGAACAAAATCAAAGATCTTACAAACACGGGCAACGTTGCATCGATCGGCACCATTGACATGAGCGGCGCGTATCTGATGATCGGCGTCCTATTCGACGGCGTGACGGCTACTAAATAAGGAGCACCTTCTAGTTGTCCATATTATCTAAAATTTCGAAATTCATAGGACTTCTAGTTATAGGGAGTGTGTTGATTTTCCTGGTTTTCTTTAGAGGCCCGGGTTCTCCCATCTCTTCGCGTAAACCTGCATCGCGTACTTCTTTGAGAATTGTCCAGACGGATCATGGAACTTGGCAATTAATATATGGTCGTCTCCCATTTTTTCGCACAAAATTTAATCTACATCTGATTCGAAAAGGAGCTCATGTCTTTCATTGGACCAACAGAAGAGACGTCGCAGAAAAGTGGGTCAATACTGAAGAGTTAAATAAATCAATTCGGTATCTGCGCACGTTTAATAGCGGCGGAATGGGCGGCGGACTTTACGGATCTTTCAATCCCACCGATAGTCGACAATTTGGAAATACACTAGTGAGTTTTCATACCGCATCAGACTTACTTTTCATCGACAAAAAAGACTGCCTGACACTCAACCCTTCGTTTGGTGGAAATCTTGCCTTTTCTCTTCAGCCTGAACTTGTTGATGCTCTAGCAGAAGCCGGCATTCACGGGATTCACCAAAACTACTCAGATCCTGACAATTTTATCGTCTTGATTCGAGAGAAGACGTTAGAATCGGCGAGAATTTCTCGCCCGGAAGATTTTCCGAATGAAAATTCTTTGAATTTTAAAAATGCTTTAGTTTCCTCGGAAGTAAATTGCCAGACTCCCTTGGTAGATGCGTCGGCTTCTCAATGATTTCCTTTCCCGGGAGCACATTTAAATATTATTTTGAGGCAATGCTGAGATGAATTTTTTCAACCGCCGCGTTATAGGCAATCGTTAACTCAGCTTCGTTAATTTTGGTGGATTGTTGGTTCCACAATAAAAACTGGCCGTCGACCATCACCGAGCGGATCTGTTGCGAATTCAAATTGAATACATAGGTTTCGTATAGTTTTTGAGCTGGCAAAGCCTGTAGCCCCAAATCATGAAAAACTAAATCTGCCAGAAATCCCGACTTCAATTGAGCTGTGGGAATTCCAAAACATTCAGCAGCCTCGATTGTGCAGGCCTTTAGTATCGATTGCGACAAATTTTCCTGAGGAACTCCGCGGTCGAGCGCGAAAAGCGAAGCGACTTTCATTTCAGCGTGCAAATCCGCCAAATCATTTGAAGCCGCGCAGTCGGTGCCCAGAGTCCATTTCACGCCCGCCTTAACAAAGCGTTCAATCGGCGCTAACTTCTCGTACATGATTTGCGAGCTGGGACAAAATCCTGCTCGTGTCCCACTGTCCGCTAAAATTTTCAGATCATCGTCATCGACATGGAGCAAATGCACCGCTTGAGAATTGGGCGAGAGCGCGCCAAGGCTTGCAACGTGAGCCACTGGCGATTTTCCGTAAAGCTTCATCGAATTTTCCCATTCGCGTTTGGTTTGCGACAAATGAAAATGAATGGGGAGTTTATTGCTTTTGGCAAAGTCGGCTAATTCGCGAAACATTTTCGGAGAAGTGGTGTTACTAGCGTGGGGCCCCACGCAGGGCCGAACTCGATCGGAAAAATCCCAATGATCCAAAGATTTTTTAAAAGCCTCCCAGGGCTCCCAACCGTGAAAGGGCCCTTCTACGTCCAGCAACGTATCCGAAACCACGCCACGCAAACCAAAATGATCGATGGCTCGGGCGGTGGCTCGATGAAAATAATAATGGTCTACAAAACAGGTAACGCCCGAGCGCAAACCGGTCAGAAGATCCGAGTAACAAAGAGCTTCAACTAATTCTTCGGTGAGATTGACTTCGGTTTTGAAAAAAAGCGATTCGATCATTTGCTTGCGGCCATGACCGAGCGAACGCAGATAAGACAAAGCGTTGTGAGTGTGCGCGTTGATTAAGCCTGGAGATATCAGTAGTCCTCGGCAGTCGAGTTTGAGCGCATCAGCTGGAATTTGTGATTCCATTTCCTGGCGACTACCACATAAAATAATTTTATTTTTTTGAACGACTAAAACGCCGTCTTGGATTTCGATATCCGCATCTAAAATGGAGGCTCCTAAAAAAGCGAGCGGTCGTTTCGCGGAATTGAGTTCTTGCCAGTTGGCACTTTTGAACGGAGTCATCGAGGTTTTATTTTTACAGTGATTTAGTAAAAATGTCTCAGCTCAAAAATACTAAAGGCCCCGGAGCATATCTCCAGAGCCCTAGTCGATAATCATCATCGGATTTTTAGTAAGATCGATCCATCAATGATACGGGTTTTACTCCAGACTTGTCTTCGTCAGTAGATGCTGTTCCGCGGTCGACAGTTGCGCAACCTGCTAGTCCAACAGTACCAAGCACAAGGCCTAGGAATAAGTATTTCTTTAGTAAATTCATGATGCTCTCCTCCTCTTCCCTCTTGTTTAGGGTCTCTATTAATAAGACCCCCCGCCTGGGTTCCACGGTTAGTGACAAAGTACTCTTCGGCATTGTGGGGAAAGACTTTAACCGTGCGCGTCAATATAGATGATTAAGATCCAGTGAAGTTGGGTCTCATGAGGGCTTTAACTCTCTCAGCAAAGCTCCGATAGATTTGGCATATGATTAAATCGAACTTTCCTCTTCAAATATTAATTTTAACTCTTTCCGCTTGTGCGGGTTTAGCTGGTCGATCTCCAGCTAGTGATCATGGAACTTCGAAAATCGAAACTAAGGTATCTAGTGAAAATAAAAACAAAGCGATCACATTGCAAAAACCAGATAGCTGTTCAGCCAACAGTAAAGCTTGCAGGGACTATTTCAGCACTCAATATCTCCCAGCCTTTGATGGAATGTATGGAGAGATCAAAATTTCTAAAGAAATCGTATTTGGGGGAGTTAAAATTCCAAAAGGAAAATTCTCGATGCGCGCCCTTTTTGATTTGATGGATCCTGTTTTTCAAATTTATGAAAAACAATGCGCCATTAAAAACTTTCATTCCGAATATCGATCCGCGGACACCTCGTCGTTTTCTAAACTTTATCATCCTTGCGTAAGCCAAGCTTTTTATCAGGATTTCATGCAAGCAGGAGAAAAGGTCCAGCATTTCGGAGTCGAAATCAGCGGAATGCAGACCAATTTAGCTGGTCTTTTTCAAATGGTCGGAGCCATTTCTTACACTTACTACTCGACAGTTGCTCCTTGGATCTCTCCGTCGGATAGCCCATTGGTTACCCAACAATATTTTCCATCCATCGAAACCCAAACCATTTCTTATCCGCAATATAATATTAATAGTGGATTTGGCTTTGAATCTTATTCCACTCAACAGGGGATGATTCAGGTTGCTTACAATCCTTACAACTGGCGCAGCGGCGGCGAATATTACAGTTTCTTTGTTCCGGTTTTAGATAAAGAAGCTAACAATAAAAAAAGTCTAACTCTTGAAGTTAAAAAGCCAGAAATTCAAAAAAAATAGGATCAAACGTTCTGAATGTAATGAGTGCCCAGCGATTTGCGGTTTCGCATCGCTGAGTAAAGTAGCAACGTTGAAACCAAAACCGCATGGCGAAGCGACACAAGTTGTTCGCTGAGCATTCCCATTCGATAGAAAGACTCTACGTCGCGACAAAGGTCGATCAAAATCCGCTCAGCGCGCAACAGACGCGAAGGGCTGCGAACGAGGCCAATGTAATTCCAAAGTGTCTTCCGGAGGGTGTCCCAATCTTGATTAACAAGTGCAGGGTCGACAGGAAGATTCGAGGGTTCCCATTCGCGGGGAACAAAGTCGATTTTAATTTCACGGGCTTTTTGAGCTGCATCTTCGCCAGCTTTAAATCCGAAAACCACCGCTTCTAAAAGTGAGGTTGAAGCCAATCGGTTTGCACCATGCAAACCGGTGCAAGCGACTTCGCCCCCGACCCACAGTCCTTCAAGACTACTGCGCGCATTGCAATCGCTCCAGACTCCACCAATGGTGTAGTGAGCCGCCGGAACCACTGGGATCAAATCGCTTCGGCTATCAAAACCAAATTTATTTAGAAGTGCGTAAATCGTTGGGAATCGATTTTGAAAATCTTGAATTTTCGAGAGATCTAGCCAAACGTGGTCAGAATTATCTTTGAGCATTTCTGAATGAATGGCGCGGGCCACGATGTCCCGTGGTGCTAGCTCATCGACGAAGCTTTGTTTAGCTTGGTTCAAAAGTCGAGCCCCTGCCCCACGCAGGGCTTCGGTCAGCAAATAGCGGCGCTCATTAGGAATGTAGAGCGCGGTTGGATGAAATTGAACGTATTCGAGATGCAGGGTTTTGGCGCCTGCACGATGAGCCGCCGAAATACCATCGCCTCTTGCGGAGTTGGGCCCGGTTGAATGATGGAAGAGTTGAGAAAAGCCGCCAGTTGCCAGAACGGTTGCCTTGGCGACGATCGTGAAAACCGAGCCATTGCTTGGATTTAAAAAATAAGCGCCTTGGCAACGGCTGGCTCGGTAAATGGATTCAGTTCGAGCATCGTGACGATCGGAAACTAAAAGATCAATTAAAATTCCGGATCGCTCGGTGATTCCAGATTGAGCTCGGACATTTTCAAGAGTCTTCATAATTCCGGCGCCGCTGCGGTCTTTCATATGCAAAATGCGAGCTTTGGAATGGGCAGCTTCCATCACCAAATCCAATTCGCCGGTTTCGGTGCGATCAAATGGCATGCCGAAACGTTCGAGGAAATATGATTTAATAATTCGCTCGCCATCATCGAGCACCATGTTAACCGCGGCTAAATTATTAATTCCGCATCCGGCTTTAAGAATGTCTGCGCGAAGAGCATCGCGATCATCGAACGAGGGCAAAACGATTCCACCTTGAGCCCATTGGCTCGAGGCTTCGCAAGCTGATGAAACCAGGATCACTCGCTGGCCAAGCTCGGCCGCGCGGATCGCAGCCATGGTGCCGGCTAATCCGCTGCCGACCACTAAGATATCTGTTTCAATGGTTTCAAAGCTCATTCGAGAATCTCCAGCGAAATGTCGAGCGCTTTCACACTGTGAGAAATCGAACCAAAACTCAAACGACGAATTCTGGGATCTACCAAGAGATTTGGCAAAGTTGCCTGATTTAGATTTCCAGAAAGTTCGATATTCAATTCTTGTGATGAAGAGATTTTCCCAAAAAAAGCCTTAACTTCTTCCGGAGTAAAATTATCTAGCAAAATATTTCGCACGCCCGATTGCACAGCCTCAAGGCCTTCTGGAATCGTTTCGACTTCAATCAAAGCGTCACTAATCAATCCTCGGCTTTGCAAATCGGCATAGTACTGCACAAGAGTTTTACCCTCGCGGCGCAGAAATTTTTTATGATTATCTTTAAAGAGAATTCGATCACCTAAATTTAATCGATGACTCGAGCCCCCTCCGTGAATGCAGGCTTGAGCTTGCCAGTGTCGAAGACCCGGAAGAAATTTTCTGGTGTGCAAAACTGAGGGTGCAGCAATTTTAAATTTCCAAGATTCCGCTACGGTTTTTACCAATTGCTGAGTAGCAGTGGCGATTCCTGACAAATGTTGGAGCATGTTTAAAATCATTCGCTCGCGAGCCAAAAGCGTTGCAAGTTCGGCTTTTCCGCTAACAAACACGCTTCCAGCTTCAAGAGAGTCGCCATCACGGGCAAGTTTTTCAAATTTCCATTCACTTTGATTCTCTTGAATCCAATCTAAAAATATTTGTCCTGAAAAAACACCCGGTTTTTTGGCTAATAAAACAAACGCAACGGGGCGTTTTCGCAAATTAGGTAAAAGATTAAGCAGTGATTCGGTGGTTACGTCGTGTTCGCAAGAATCAGCAAGTCCTTCGTTCTCCCACCAATTTCTAATCCAAGAAAATTCGTCGAATGAATCAGAGAATGAATCAAGAGAGCTCATTGCAATGTCAGCATCCGCTCAAGTGCCAGACGAGCTGGACCCTTCATATGGTCGGGCATCGGAACCAGTTTATCCTCAGGCAAATCTTCGAGAGTGGCCAATAGCTTTGGCAAATCAACCATGTACATCGTCGGACAAAGCGAGCGACTCAGCATCTCGACCCGAAGTTTTGGATTTTCTCGGCGCAGACGATCCACTAAGTGAATTTCAGTGGCGACGAAGACCCGAGTTTTTTCGGGCAGCGAACGGACGTAGCTCAAAAGATATTCAGTGCTACCGACTGCATCGGCCAACTCGACAACTTCGTTTTCACATTCGGGATGAACCGCGACTAGCGAACCCGGAAAATTCTTTTTAACAAATTCGACATCGCGAGCTTTGAATTTCATATGGATCGGGCAATTGCCATTCCATAAAATCATTTTCGCTGAATTTAATTTTGAAATTCCGCCATCAGTTTTCGAGGGATACCAAACGGGCATTTGTTCTTCACTAAATCCCATGGCTTTACCGGTGTTGCGACCCAAATGTTGGTCCGGTAAAAAGAAAACCACATCGCCGCGCTCAAGAGCCCATTGGACGGCTTTGGTCGCATTGCTCGAAGTGCAAATCAAACCACCATGAGTGCCCGTAAAAGTTTTGAGTGGCGCGTGTGAATTCATGTAGGTGACCGGAATGATTTTGCGGCCATTAAGATCCGGCAAATTATTGAGATAAGTCCACGAAGCTTCAACTGCCTCCATCGGCGCCATATCGGCCATCGGACATCCGGCTTCGGGTTCCGGGTGATAAACTTTTTGATCTGGTCGACACAAGATGGCTGCAGACTCAGCCATAAAACGAACGCCGCAAAAGACGATGTCTTTAACCGGTCCGGCTTCGGCTGCAGCTTTTGCCAATCCAAAAGAGTCACCGATTTTATCGGCCACTTCTACGATTCCATGTCGCTGATAATGGTGGCCGAGAATCATCAAACTTGGCCCGCGGGCTTTTTTGATGGCGAGAATCCGAGCCTTGATCGACTCGTTAAATTCTTGGTTGGGATCCAGGGCCTTAGCTGTGCTGTTGGCCTCTACAAAAGCTTCCATGAATTCAGTTTATAGAGGATTTTAAGAGCTCAGGTCAACGAAAGGATTCATTCCTCGTCGGACGAAGTATAAATTTTAAAATTTAACTTTGTTTTTTTGGAGCAAAGACGGCCGCTGTTCAGCGTTAGATCCTTGAGGGCGAGCATACGCTTAAAAATTTCTGAATCGTCTGAAAAAAGTCGGCAAAACTGAATTTCAATATCTTGAGGTTTTTCAATCTCGAATCCTTCGGTGCGGTTGCTGTTGGTCCAAGGTAAATTGCCTTCAGCCCAATACCAACGCTTAGTTTTATGCGAGTGCCCTGGTTTTAGTTCCAGCAAGTCTTCTTTGCGAGGTCCCGAACGCATTCCCAATGAATTGGGTTGGAATGTTTTGAAAGCAGATCTGGGAGAAATGCTTTCAATAAACTCATCATTCCATAGCGAAATAAAATAAGTTTTGTCTTTCGACAGGTTCTCGAAAACTTGATCGGCAATGAGTACTGGGACTTTATTCTTGGGATCCTCGTAGTCAGGACCGTAGGACAGTTTGAGCGTCCAAACTATGTCGGTGGCAAAGGTGTTGGTCATTTTTTCTCCCTGAGAAAACTGCGGTGAAATCAGTGCTGCGCCGGTAAAAAAAGCCAAGTGCCAAAATGCAAAGCGCGAATGCGGCTGTTTCCTGTGAAGCATTGAAAAAGTATAATGGCTAAATCACAGTCTGCAAATCAACGACTAGACTCGCTGGCCGGGGCCTTGCGGATCGAGTTGCGCAGCCTTTCGGCAATGCTATCACGAACCACTAGAAACTTTGCAAGGGCTTGGTCTCCAAAGAGTTTTTGAAGCGACTCGAACTCGTCTTTATCGGCATGTGCCATTTCATGAGTGACTTTTTCATAGTCTTTAAGGGCCTTGGATAACTCATTTAGCTGCGAAGGTGTATTGCTAGTTCGAGCGCTAAAGGTCTTTAAAACAACAACAGCTTCTTCCCTGGTATTCATCAAATCACTCCGGCGCTTTTGCATTTGCTCCAAAATTTTAACCATGGTTTTTTCTTGTTCAGCCGAGATGTTCAATTCTTCAGCTAAATGCCAATAATAAATTTGGTTCATCCGATTATGAATTTCGCCAGGGCTGTATTTGCTTTCTTCGCTGATGGCCGGCAATGCAAAAAGCAAAACGACCAATCCAAGTTTAAATCTCATTTTTTTCATGCTCTTGCTGATCCTTCCATGGTGCTAATCTTGAGCGAGTCGATCCTCAAATCAGATATCGCCGTCTTCTCCGGCGAAACTATTGAGAACTCTTTTTTGATCATCGGCATTCAGGTCTTTGGTGATTTCGTGAGTCAGGCTGGCGATGTCGCGACCTTGAGTCAGAGTCACCGAACTAGAAATCGAGCTGATCCAAGTATCAACCGATTCAACATCGGAACCCTTGGCAGTTTCAATCAACATGGTTTCGGTCATCGATGTTTCGATGCTCGAACCGTGTTGTCTTAAGTTAAAGCTAATGACCAGAGCGAGGGCTGCAAAGCCCATGGCCGCTCCGGCTTGAAGTCTGAATTGAGGCATTTGAAAAGTTGCAAAAATTCGAGTCCAAAGTCCCACCGTAGCGGGTTTTTTACTTTCGACTAAAGGAAGCTTAGCGCGCAAAGCGCGGATGAGGTGATCTTCATAGCCCGCCGGCATCGGGGCGTGCGACAAAAGATCAGATTCCATAGTCACGGCTTTTAAAGTTTGCAACAACTGCGGATCTTGGCTCGGGTCGAGTTCAATTTCTTTTGCGATGGCTCGCCAGCGGTTATTTTTCATTTCAATCTTCCTCACTATAGGCTTCTAGAGACATTCTCATAATCTCTAAGCCCTGGTTATCTTCCATCTCTGACAATATCTTTTTTAGGTTCATGATCGCGTGTCGAAAATTTGCTTTGGCGGTGTCGAAGGGACTTCCCATGATTTCGGCCACCTCAATAAAACTAAGGTCATCATAAATTCGCAACTCAAGAGCTTGGCGTTGTTTGTCGGGCAAACCGGCGATGGCTTTTTTTAGCATCTGCGCGGTTTGGTTTCGTTCCATGTCGCCGTAACCTTGATTTTTTGAAGCTAAATCAACATCATTTATATCAACGTACTGACGTTTGCTGCCGCCCGCTGCGCGAATCGCATTCAATGCGGTGTTTCCGGCAATGCGAATGAGCCAACTCTTAAAAGAGCTCTCCCCGCGAAAACTTTCTAGCGCACTGTAGGCTTTCATAAATGTGTCCTGGGTTACGTCATCAGCTCCGCCATGGTCGTTCATGTACCGATAAGCCGTGTTGTAAACCGTCCGATAATGAAGTTTGACCAGCTGCTCGAAGGCTCGGCCGTCTCCGGCTTTGGCCTTTTCTATGAGAGCGTTTTCATCCGCTATCATTCGAGCCCCCAGTCACACACACCTCGGGCTTCAACCCTAAGACACGCGTGCGCGAAACTAAGGTTAAAAAAAACGAAAATAATTTGACTCTTTGCAATAAAGTATTGAATTTAAAGGGGTTTAAATTTTTAAAAACTGTATAAAACCCCAAGTTGAACTCCCGTCTCAGGCAAGTAACTCAAGGTAGGCGTGAATCTGGGACCCTGTGGTCGAATGATGTCCGCGCCTAAGTTGATGGGGTCGTCTGGATTCACTTTGTTCTCTTCCTTCTCCTTGGTGCCCTCAGGAGGAGAAGCGAGCATTGGTCCGTAAACAATGTAGGCTCCCAAAAAAATGCCTGTGTAGAGTCCAAGGCTGGCGCCCACTGCAATGTTTCGAGTGTGAGCCGAAGCTGTTTTATAAAATGCCAGCGAAGCCAATCCTGTTAAAGACCCAGCTAAAACCCCATAAGTCGAGGTCAGGACGAAGGCTTTCAAAGTGCCAGTCATGCTGGAATCAGCACTTTGCTGAGCTTGTGCTGGAAGTGCTGGTAAAAACGACAGAGCGAAAGCCAAAATCCATAGTGAGATCCCAAGGCGACTTTTTCGGAGCATCTTAATAATACGGTATCAGTAATTATCGAGAAAATGAACCTCTTGAAATTCATCCACCCAAAGAAGCAGGATCCGGAATAGAAGATGCGGATTTTTTGATGCAGCGTAACATTTGGCCAACCTCAATCGTTCAAGCTGATTCTTAGTCAGCACAGCCCAATTCGCCGAAAGCATATCTTGGCGTCTGCGGAATTTCACTTCGACCAGTAACACTTCTTGATCTTTTTGCACCAGCAAATCAATTTCAATTTTTTTAGTCCGAAGGCCATGAGACGAAGGAATCTCAACCCGATGGTTTTGTCGAAGCAGTCTCCACCCTATTCGCTGCAAGTGATTGGCCGCAATTTGCTCGGCCGATCTCCCCAATTGAATTTTTTGAGTTCTTTTTTTTCTATCCAAACGCGTCAACCCTGCAATTTTAGGACCGGGCTCGATTTTTCTTAACCAATTCTTAGTTAGAAGGCTGAGCAATCAGGCCGATAAGATAGATGTATGGCATTTAAGTATAAATCCGATCTGCACTTGAATCGACAATACCCCCGTTTCAAAGTTTCCAATTGGAATCAAATCGAGGGAAACATCGATCGCAATCGGAGCAACGAGCAGTTGATCATGATCGGTAACGGGGGCTGCGGTTTCTACGGATTTCAGCCAGGCTTTCCTTCTAAATTTCCCCATCGGGTTTTTTGCCAATTTTCATTGCGAGGCGAAGAGTTTAAAGGAATTCCGCCCATCACCGCCCAAGGCAACATCATTTATTCCACTCCGATAAGCTTGGGCTCGATCAAGGTTTATTTTCACGGCGTGGAGTTCATTCCTTCAGCGCGAATCAAATTGCGCCCGCTAATTTCGGTTTTAGAAAAACTCTATCAATTAAATAGAATTGAATTAACTTAAGATTGGCTTAGATTTTCTTAGCTTAAATTAGCTAAATCAGACTTCGGCCGCAGCCGACTCTTCCATAGGTTGCCATTTAAAAGACTTCCGATGCCAACTGGTATCGCCCAATTTAGTGAGGGCGATTCGATGATCGGGTGTTGGATAACCAACGTTTCTTTCCCAATGATAAGCAGGATGCAAACTCGCCAACTGGCGCATCAGTCGATCACGCGCTTCTTTGGAAACAATAGCCGCGGCTGCGATCGCAAAACTGCGGCCGTCGCCTTTGGTCAGGCTGGCAGCTTTCCATTGCTGACTTTGAACTTCAGGTCTCGATAAAATTTGTTTAGGCACAAAAGATCCGTCAACCAAAATCAAAAGTTTATGACGGACGCCAAGTTCAAAGCGACTCACCAATTCGTCAAAGCATCGGCTCATCGCCAGCAAAGACGCATGGTGAATGTTGATCGCATCAATCTCGGCAACACTGGCAGGTTGAACCGAACATTGGCGACCCTCTGAAATTTTTTGCAAAACAGATTCAGAAGCCAATCTTTCGTCGGCATCTAAAATTTTAGAGTCGATGACACGAACTTCAGAAACGTTTGCGGCGATGATTTGGGATTCTTTGACGGCGTAAATAAATCCACCAGCAAAAACCGGGCCGGCCAAACAGCCACGACCCACTTCATCGAGTCCAATGATAAAATCAGGTTCCGGGAACGACAAAGCGCTCGCTAGCTCCAGATCTTCTGCCGGGCTTAGCGTGCGCTTTTTTAAAGGTCGTTTTTTTAAAGTCTTAGTGCTCACTATTTCTGAGCGCTAATTATTGGCTATCAGTGCTAGCTGCTGCGTCGCCTTTTCCGCGCGCTTCAGAAAGCTTGATAGACTTGTCTTGAATTCGAGCTGAACGGCCCGAACGATCTCTCAAGTAATAAAGTTTAGAACGGCGTACGAAGCCTTCGACTTTCACTTCGATCGATGCAACTGCAGGAGAGTGAATCGGGAAAACCCGTTCAACGCCAATGCCAGCAGAAACTTTGCGAACGGTGATCGCTTCACGAATTCCGCTGCCGTTGCGAGCAATCACGATGCCTTCAAACGCTTGAACGCGTTCTTTTTCGCCTTCTTTGATTTTCGCATTCACCACGATTTTATCGCCGGTTTTGAAAGCAGGAATATCGGTTTTCAATTGAGCCGATTTCAGAGTGTCCATGATCGATGAAATCCCCTTGGGCTTCATCAATTTTTTTGCAGTGGTTTTCGTTTTTTCAGTTTTCTTGGTCGCCATAACGGAGAGCTTCTAGCCTGAGTCTCGGACCTGGGTCAAGGCTTTGATTTCAGAGGACAAATGAAATCTTCGATTTAGCAATCATTGCCCTGAGAATCGCTACCTTCTAAAGCTCGGGTCTCTAAGCGATGCTTGAGCCGAAGAATCAATTCTTGGGCCCAGCCAGGCATTCCTTGTCCCCGGTGGGCTTGGATCAAGTCTGGCCTGAAGGCAAAGGTCAGCAAAATGGATTCACGGAGTTTCCATTCGTTGATGTTTTTATGAACCCCGGACAACAAAACCTCTGGGACCTTTTGGCCCTTAAATTCTCGTGGTTTGGTGTATTGGGCATGCTCTAAAAGTCCGTTTTTAAAACTGTCTTCGCGATGGCTTTCTTCTTTGCCTAAAACCCCGGGAAGCAATCGGGTAACCCCATCGACCAAGATCATGGCCGGTAACTCTCCTCCGGTTAAAACAAAGTCCCCGACACTGTATTCAAAGTCGACCCAACGATCAATGATGCGCTCGTCGATGCCCTCATAGCGCCCGCAGATCACGGTGATTCGACGTGGTCCCGACTCTTCGTCGGACACCCCGGAAGAACCGATCCAGTGAGCCATAGCATCCATGATTCCTTGGTCGATATTAAGACCTCGTGGTGAGGGATAAAGAACTCTCAAATCATGACGCCGACCATCGACCGCTTTGAGCTCGTGCTCCAGCGCAGCTTCCAGCACTTCAGGCATGAAAAGCATTCCCTGCTTGCCACCGAAAACCGAGTCATCGACGCTGCGATGTTTGTCGGTCGCGAATTGTCGTAAGTCGACAGATTCCAAGTTCACGATGCCTTGCTTGTGTGCGCGCCCCAGCATCGATTGTTGCAATGCTTGCTGCACGAAATCCGGAAAAATTGTGAGCAATGAAATCGTAGGTCGCTGAGGATTATTGGTCATCGGCGGTCTCGCCATTGTCGATAAAAGCCTGGAGCCAATCTCCCAAAGCATTCACTGAAATGGGTCGGCTAAAATCGGACCCGCGAATTTGTTCGTAGGTTTCGGGCTGGTTGATCAGGGGCTGAAGGGGAACTTCGTAAGCTTTTTTTGAACTGACCGAAATCAATCGCAAAATCCAACTTTCAATTCCCGAAACTTGAGAGGCATTGAAAACTCCATCGACGATGTAAGATTCAGTCTTGGTGTTTTTGGAATCCAAAAATTCACGCCCCAATAAATCACAAATATAAAAACTATCGGTTTGGGGGAAATCGCTGCGCAAAATTCCTACGCTCATTTTTAAGGGATCAAAGTTCGGAGACTCTAAGGGGATTAACACAGCGGGAGTGCTTCCCCATTTGGCGCCCAAAGCTTCACAGGGTTTTGTGAGAATTACTTTTTGGGCACCTAATTCGCTAATGCTTCGAGCATGAAGGCGGCCATCGCTGGGACCATGAAAAAAATAAAGAGATTGGGCGTTTTGAAAAGCTTCGCCGCCTGGGACGAATAAATCGACTTTCCATTTACAAAAATCGCCTTTGGGAATGCCATGCTGGCGCACAACTTTGCCTAGGGGAACAATCAGCGAATCTTTTAACGATTGATTCGAAGAAGGAGTTTCGTTTTTAGAAGAAACTTTAGATGGAGCTTTAAGCGAAACTTTAGAAGAAATAATTTTTGAAGATTTACTCTTCAAAGTCACTGGCGAATATATCAGCCTTCAGCTGTAGCAGTTGCTTCAGTTTTGGGCTTAGCCTTTTTTTGCTTCGGAAGTTTGTTTTCTCCCAAAGTTTTCATCAAAAGCTTCATGCGAGCGGTTGGCTGCGCGCCTTTGGAGATCCAGTGAGCGTAACGATCTTTCTTCACTTCGAAGATAGATTTGTGATCAGCAGTTTTGGGTGGAACGTAGAGACCAATTTTTTCAAGAAAGCGGCCCTTTAAAGAATCGCGTGCGTTCGCAACCATGATTTTATAAACTGCAGTTCCCTTGCGACCGGCACGAGCCAAGCGGATAACGACCATAAAGTATTTATTCCTCCAAAAATTTTACCAAATTTAATCTCAGCAATCACAAAAGTGGCTGCCAAGAACCCAATGCTTATGCCCACAAATTCTTGATCTATCAAGAGTTTTTAGCTGATTCTCAAAACTTTCGCCCGAAGCCTTTGCCCCGGCTACGCCCACCAAATGGATTGGAAGGCATTCCACCCATGGGGTTGGCGCCGCCGCCCATTCCCTTCATAAGATTGCCCATTTTACCTAATTGTTTCATCATTTTACGGGCATCAAAAAAGCGTTTCATAAAGGAATTCAGCTCAGGGACTTGGACGCCCGACCCCATCGCGATTCGTTTGCGACGAGAACCATCAATCAAATCAGGATTTCGCCTCTCTTGCGGAGTCATGGAGCTCATCATCGCCTCGATTCGCTTCATTTCTTTTTCAGTGTCGACCGAATCGATTTGGTCTTTGAATTGGCCAAGACCCGGAATCATTTTGAAAACCGAACCCAGAGATCCCATCCGCGAAACTAACTTCATTTGCTCGCGGAAATCTTCTAGTGAGAAGTCACCCTTGCCCATTTTTTCGGAAGCTTTTTTAGCTTCGTCTTGGCTGATCACTTGCTCGGCTTTTTCCAGCAAACTCAACAAATCGCCCATATCCAAAAGTCGCGACGCCATTCGATCGGGGTGAAAGACTTCAAAATCAGTGGGACGTTCGCCGGTTCCGATAAACTTAATGGGTTTACCTGTAACCGCGACCAGAGAAAGCGCGGCGCCACCGCGAGCGTCGCCATCAAGCTTAGAAAGAATGGCTCCGGTTAAGTCCGTGGATTTTTCAAAAGCTTCGGCGACTTCCACAGCTTGCTGTCCCATCATGGAATCGATAACCAATAAAGTTTCTTGAGGCTTGAGTTCAGCTGATAGATCTTTGAGTTCGGTCATCAACAAGTCGTCGACTTGCAAACGTCCGGCAGTGTCGACGATCAGAATTTCTAAGTTACGATCAAAGGCTTCTCGCTTGGCCCGCTTGGCGATGTCTAAAGGCTTCTCGGTGGGCGCGGAGGTCATAACGGTCAAGGATGCCGCCGCTGCCAAGACTCGTAATTGTTCCATTGCGGCGGGACGTTGGACGTCGACGCTGACAACTCCGACTCGTTTACCTTGCTTAGTCAGTAGATTTCCCAATTTAACGGTTGATGTGGTTTTGCCCGAGCCTTGAAGCCCGCACATTAAAATCACAACCGGAGGCGCGGCTCCCAAATCCAATTCTCGAGTTTTTCCACCTAAAAGAGTGGTCAATTCTTCACTTAGGATTTTTACAATTTGTTGTTCGGGTGAAAGCGATGAAATCACTTCATCGCGTAAACATCGCTCGCGAACGCGTGCTAAAAAATCACGAGTGACTCGAAAATGAATGTCGGCTTCCAAGAATCCAGTTCGAACTTCCGATAAAACAGCATCGACTTCGGCTTCACCAATTCGGGTTTTTCCGCGCAGGACTTTGAGGGCAGAAGATAATCGTTTTTGCAAAAGATCAAACATTTGTTGAAAATTAGAACCCGCCAGCCCAATCGGCAAGCCCCAAAGCTAATGAATTAAAAAAGAAGGCCTAAAGCCATGCCAATTTGCAGATCATTTTTAAGACTGGATTTGGAAAAATCTTCGGATTTGTAAATGAGGTTTTTAAAATCAATCTTGGTGAAAAACCTTGAGGCAAACAAAAATCGCATTCCCGCATTGACGGAAACAAGCGGGGCCCACCGGCCTTTGCCCGCGAGACTGGTCAAATCCAAGGGCTGCAATTGAATGACTCCAGCACCCGCCCCAAAGTAAATGTCGAAGTGGAGGACCGACTGTGAAGTTAGATGGAGTTTTGAATGATAGGGCGTGAAATAATAAGAAGCCAAAACCACTTGCTTAGGAATTTCGACGGACAAATCATCGAAAGACGTTCCTAATTTATCGGCAATTTGGTTTTTTACAAAACCCGAGAGCTGAGTCGCGTGATAGGAATAAAAAATGGGCTCGACCGCGTGTCGGCGATTGATGTTGTAAAGCAATGAGCCGGTGACCGCTTGGTATTTTCCCAAGCTCGAAAGCGGTGCGAAGGCACCGCCCACTGCGGCTTCTAAACGTTCGTCACGATCGTAAATCGGATTCAATAAGGCATCGCTTGGTCCGTATTGGGATTCCAGACGGTAATTCTCAAGTGCTGAGCTAGGAATTTCAATGGACCAAGAACTGGCCGTGCAAAGTCCAACAGAGATCGTGAAAGCAGCCGTGTAAGCGAGAAGCCTTAGATTCATAATTTTATTGTAACAGGCCGTTCCAAAAAGAGAACCCTGAACTTATTGGGAATTAATCTGCTGCCGCGTAGCAATTGTTCGTTCAATCTCGGCGGCGGTTTCTTCCAAAGCCTTGTTGGTAACGTCAAAAATCGGCCACCTGCGGTTGCGCGAATAAAGGGCCCTGACCCATTCAATTTCGTCGCGAATGTTAGTCAAGCTGGCGTAATGGCCGCTGGGGTCTCGGCCCATTCGGATCAATCGCTCTTTACGAATCTTTGCCAAGGCTTCGGGATCGATGATCAGTCCAATGATTTTAAATTGGTCGATTTCAAATAGTGCTTTTGGGGGATCAATGCCTTTCACTAAAGGCACGTTGGCGACTTTCCATCCCTTGTGGGACAAGAAAATCGAAAGCGGGGTTTTCGAAGATCGAGAAACACCCACTAAAACAATATCGGCTTGAATAAGGTTATCCGGGTTCGAACCGTCGTCGTGTTTTACAGTGAATTCGATAGCCTCGATACGACGAAAGTAATCTTCGTTCACTTCGTGAAGGAGTCCGGGTTTTAAATCCGGTTCTCGCCGCAGCAATTCGCTCAGGCTCATTAACAAAGGTCCGAGCAGATCTAAACAGCGCAGGTTTTTCACTCTGGCGGATTTAGCGACGCCTTCGCGCAGATCTTTTTGCACGATGGTGTAAACCACCAACGCTTTTCGTTCTTTGGCTTCATCCAAAATCGCATCAATTTGAATTAAGGATTTGAGTGATTTGAAGCGAGTCACATGAGCATGGCTTTCGCCAAATTGAATGATGCAGGCTTGAACTAATTTTTCTGCAGTTTCACCAGTGCCATCGCTCAATACAAAAATTTCGGGAGTTTCTGGTTTAACGGTTGTGTTCATTTTGCATCCTGCATCCAAACGGGAACTTGAACAGAACAAAGTTCGTGGATCTTTTCAACAAGCGAATCGACTCCCTGGCCAGTTAGTGCCGAAATGTAGAAAAGGCCTCGGTAATTGGGCTGGCCTTCAAGAAGTCTTCGGATTGGGCCGGATCTTAAAAGATGCGCGGTAGGCAATTCGTCGTGTTTGTTGAAGACTAAAATTCGAGGAATGTCTTGGCAGCCAACTTCATTGAGCACCGATTCAGTGGTTTCAAAGTGTTCTTGCCATAGCGGATTGGAAACGTCGATCACGTGCAAGAGCAACCGGCTTTCGCGGGCTTCCGCCAGTGTGCTGCGAAAACTCGCAACCAAATTGTGTGGAAGTTTTCGCAAAAATCCAACGGTGTCACTCAAAAGAATCTGCGGATTGGTTGGCGGACTCAACGGGCGAACCGTGGTGTCGAGAGTGCAGAAAAGTTTGTTTTCAACTTGCACGGGAACCTTGGTCAATCTTCGCATCAGCGAGGATTTTCCGGCGTTGGTGTAGCCAACAATCGCAACTCGCGGAAGATTGCGACGGCGAGCGGCTTGAACTTCAAAAACTTTATCGAAACTTAAAATGCGTTCACTTAAAAATTGAATTCGGCGTTTAACGATTCGGCGGTCTAATTCCAATCGAGTTTCGCCGAGTCCGCGGCCTTTAAGCCCCCCGCGCCCCCCTCGTTGCCGAGAAAGCCCCATCCACAAGTGTGATAGTCGAGCTAGCAAATATTTCAGCTGCGCCAACTCGACTTGCAATTGTGATTGGCGGGTTTTTGCGTGGGCTTGAAAAATCGAGAGGATCAAAGCTTCTCGATCAACAATCGGGATCTTGATTTCGTTCTCGATGTTCTTCATTTGCGACGGTGACAGCGGGGCATCCAACACGATCGCACTAGCTTTGTTTTGTTTGGCGAATTGCCGAAGTTTGCTTAAAAAACCACTGCCAACAAAAGTTGCGTTGTCTGGCTCAATGACCCGAAAAGGCATCGCATGGGTAACTTCCAATCGCAAAGTTTCACAAAGCATTTTAATTTCTTCGCCACGATCGCGATCGGCTTGGGCATAAGCCACCACAACTTTTTTTCCGATCGCATTAGCGAATTGCTTCCAATAAGAATCTTCACCCGCAGAAATCGCGGTGGGCTCATCAACTTTGGATGAGTCTAAATTTTCATCGCTAAGGGTTTCTTCGTTTGCTGCATCAAGGTCTGCTTCGAGATCGTCAAAATCTCCAGACTGCTTTGAAACATTACTTACAGGAATTTGAATTTCGCCGCTTCCAGAAACTTGGAGCTGTTGTTGACGCTTGCGAGCCAAGGCGCGAATTTCGCTAGGGGACCAATACTTGGTCAATCAATCTCTCCTTTGATGGGCCAAAGTCGACTGCGATCATCTCCGATAACTTTTTGTGCTTTTTTCAAGTCGGCTTCACTGAAAACTTCTGAATCGAGAAGAATGTCAGCATTGGGATGAACTTGGGCCAAAGTTTCCCAATCAATCTTTTTATCATTGGTCCAAAGCATGAGTGCGCCACAACTTTGAAAGCGTGGACGTAAATAGCACCAAGGTTCGAGCTCGGGCGATTTGGTTTTTTTTGGTTGGAAGAGTCCGAAGTGGATGGCGCGGGAAAGTAAACCGTTTGAAAAACGATCCAAGCGAGCCACTTCCGGAGACAAGTTTTCTTGGCTCTGATCGCGACTCTTAATATCGGCAGCTTGTAATATGCTAACGAGTACCCTCATCCCTTCCCTACTTGGCCTATTTTATCCAGAACTCCGTTAATAAAGGAAGGGCTTTGTTGAGTTCCGAATTTTTTTGCAATTTCAATGGCTTCATCTATGACCACCGCAGCATCGGCGGGATCTTTGCCTTTATAGAAAAGCATTTCATAAACCGCGACTCTCAAAAGCGCGTGATCGATGCGTTCTAATCGTTCGAGTCGCCATTGCGAATGGAGGACTGATTGAATTTTTTCATCAATTTCAGGTATATAGGCCGCAACTCCGCGCACCAGTGATTCAAAAAACTCGCGATTTTCATCGTTGCTGAGCGCTTGCTCTTTCCAAAAGCGATCGATTGATTTGGCGTCGCTCAAGGCCAGCGGATCCAATATCCACTGATAGCTCATTTGAATGGCTAATTCTCGTCCACGGTGTCTGCTTGCTGCCATAGTAAACCCTATTAATCCAATTCCGCCGCATGATCTGTTTCTGTTGAAAGGTACATAAACAAAGCTGCTTGAGCGGCTTCGAAGCCTTTATTGAGCCGTGCTTCAGCTTGCTCCAAATTATCGACGGTTAGTAAACCCAATCCCATCGGAATTTTTTTAGACAATTGCACGTCCATCAATCCATCAAAAGCGCTGGTGCAAACGAAATCAAAATGCGGAGTTGATCCCCTTTGCACGCAGCCTAGAACCACGATCATATCAGGTTTATTTTTTTGTCCTACTAATCGGCCCGATGCCCCAACTCGAGCAGCATAAGGCAATTCTAGGGCTCCTGGAACTTCGACGAATTGTATCTTTTCTTCCTTAATTTCGAGTGATTGAAAAAATTTAAGTAAGCTCGTCTTCAATCCCTCGATCACTTCGGGATACCAAAAGGTACTGAGCACCAAAATCGAATTCACTTCGGAAATTTTTTTCAAAGCAGCCGGGGTGCGCAGCATTCGATCAATTCTTTGGTGCACCGATTGGGATTCTTGTACGGTCATTAAACAAGTCCTTGATCGCAAGCAATCGATTCGCTTGATTCAATGGGAGATACCGAATCAGTCGATGCTGTATCAGTAGATAAACAAGCTAAATTAACAGTGCGAGTGATTCGCAAACCAAAGGCTCCTAGCCCAATCATTTTTTTAGAATTGCGAGTGAGCAATGCCATGTCGCGAATCCCAATCGATCGCAATATTTGCGCGCCCATTCCAAATCGCTTCATTTCTCCACCATCGCCAGCTTCTTCTTGGCTGGTATTTTTAGAATAAAGATCGGAAAGCTTTTTCGAATTTCGGAGAATCAAAAGAACGCCTTGGCCGGCTTCGGCAATTTGGCAAAGTGAATTATGGAAAGTGGAATCCTGGCCGTCGCTGATGATGGGCGAGTAATAATCACTCAATGGATCTTCGGCATGAACCCGAACCAATGATTCGCGAGTTTCTAAATCAGCGATTGATCCCAAAACCCAAGCAAGATGCTCGCTGCCATCGATCTTGGATCGGAAAAGCCGAATTTCAAATTCACGGTTGAGCACGCTGACTTTTTTAATCGAGCCCAAATCCTCGACTAGCGATGAGTCTTTTTGCAGTCGATAGAAAATTAAATCTTCCATCGTCAAGGTCGGGATTTTGTGACGAAGGCTAAATTCTTCGAGTTCGCTTTGGCGAGCCATCGAGCCGTCTTCTTTTAGAATTTCACAAATCACGCCAGAAGCCTTGAGACCAGCTAAGCGCGACAAATCAACCGCACCTTCGGTATGCCCCGAACGAACCAAAACTCCGCCTTCGCGTGCGCGCAATGGGAATACGTGGCCCGGTACCGTTAAATCTTCGCGCGAAACGTTATCACGAATCGCGGTCTGCACAGTGAAGGCTCGGTCATAAGCGGAAATTCCAGTGGTGATTCCAGTGCGAGCACCGATAGAAACTGTGAAGGCGGTTCCCAATTTGCTTTCGTTGTTGCTAACCATGGGCGGCAATTTAAGTCGGTCAATCAACTCGGCATCCATAGCTAAACAAATCAGACCACGAGCATGGGTCGCCATGAAATTAATGGCTTCGGGTGTAGCAAATTGAGCGGCCATCACTAAATCACCTTCGTTTTCGCGTGATTCGTGATCGCTTAAAATAACGAATTTCCCAGAGCGAATGGCTTCTAACGCTTTTTCAACTCTTTCAATGCTTCGAGTTTCTTTTTCGTGGATCATGTATGAACCTCGCTGAACTGACGTTCACGAGCAGAAAATTTGCCCAAAACATCAGCTTCTAAATTAATTCGACCATTGAGTTTTAAATTCATGAAGTTAGTAACTTTTAAAGTGTGAGGGATAAGTAAAAGCGTGAATCGAGTTTCATCCGTTAAATCGACCAGTGAATTCACGGTGAGACTGACTCCATCAACCGCAATCGAACCTTTATCAACAATGTAAGGAGCGATTCTTTTGCGATCCAAACCCTTTATAGAAATCTCTAAAAACAAACAATCGCCACGCATTTCCAATTGGCTGATGATTCCGCATCCATCGACGTGGCCCAAGACCCAATGGCCACCCAATGAATCACCTACTTTGAGCGAAGGCTCGATGTGAATTTTATTACCGACTTTGATGTCGGAAAGGTTGGTGCGTTCAAGAGTTTCAGTTGAAGCTTCAAAGGAAATTTTTTGGCCGTTTGGAGTGGCTTGAGATTGAATTAAAGTTAAACAAATTCCATTGAGCGCGATCGAGGCCCCCAAAGGCCAAAGATTGGCTTCAGGTATTTTCGTTAAACACTCAATTTTCCAAAGATTTTTAGAGATCGACTCAAAGGCGACAACCGACGCCGATTCTCGAACCAATCCAGTAAACATGGCTGGATCTATATCAAATGGACACAACCTCTGTCACTTCCGGAATGGCCTCTTTTAGACGATTCTCGATGCCCATTTTCAGGGTGGCGGTCGAGGATGGGCAGCCAGCGCAAGAGCCCTTCATCTGCAAAAAGACGATCCCGTCTTCGAATTTTTCAAAAGTGATGTCCCCACCATCCATCGCCACCGCTGGGCGGATGTCTTTGTCTAGGATTTCAATGATTTTGCTCTCAATTTCCGTATAGGTTCGATCTGGCTTGTTGCTTTCCACAACCTCATCCATCAAAACGGCCTTTTCGCCGGATTTCAAGAAACCTTTGATGGTGTCGATGATTCGATCGTTGAGCTCAGCTAAATCTTCTTGGTTTGATAGTGTGACCGTCACAAAGGTCTTTCCAACCATCACGGCTGAAACCCCAGTTAAATCAAACAAACGTTTAGCCAAAGGCGAACGCGTTTCGGCCTCGGCTTTGCTCAAAAAATTACTAGCGCCGGCCAATAACAGAGGCACACTCGTCGAATATTTAAGAGTGTTAGGATTCGGCGTGAATTCAAGTTCAACATGAAAGTTTTCAGTTTGCATAAAAGCCATTCTCCCTAAGTTATTGGATCACTTGCAAGAAAACTCTACGTCAGGGCCTGGCCTGGTGTTCTAGAATCTTTTTTGAACTTTTGAAGCTGCGAAGCATCCCACTCTAAAAAAAACAGCACTCGAATTAAACGGCCTAAATCATTGAGTCTTTAGTGAGTTTTAGCAGAAAACTACTGGGGCCCAGGACTTTCACATCTTTGATTTGAAATTCAAGTCCGGGAAGTTTGCCGCCATTGAAAGCTTCGGAAAAGTCTTTGGAGAGACTTCCACCAAGTATTTTGCTCTCGTAATACCAATGAATTTCATCGACCAGGTTTAGCGCAAGAAATTGCTGAGCCAAAGTCGGGCCCGATTCTAGCAACATTGAGAAGAGTCCATCGTTTAGGCAATCGACTAAAAATTTTTGAAGATTATTTAAATTTTTTACAAGTTTTGCGGATCCAGGGTGCTTCTCAACTTTGAAATTCTGCAATGAAAACTGTGGGTCCATTGATAAAATGATTGCGGTTGGCTGTTGGGGAAGTGCATCGCCTTTTTCGTTTCGAGCGGTCAAGCTTGGATTGTCCGCTCGCACCGTTGCACCGCTGCTAATGATTGCTGAAAATTGCGAACGAGCAGCAAGAGCAAAGTTTCTTGCAGCCAAGGATGTGATCCATTTTGATTCGCCATCATTGGCGGAAAATTTTCCGTCCAACGATGTCGCTAGCTTCAGCGTTAAATGGGCGCGTCCTAAAGTTTGAGCCTTCAACCAACTTTCATTAAGCGCAAAGCATGGTTCTTCTAAAACCCCCACCCTGACTCGAAATCCGGCGGCTTCTAACTTTTTAATTCCTTGGCCATTAACTTTAGGATTGGGGTCACGAGTTCCGATTAAAATTTCCGCCCAGCGGTGCTTTAATAGCAAGTCAACGCAAGGCGGGGTTTTCCCAGTGTGGGAACAGGGTTCAAGAGTGATCGCGATTCGGGCGCCGGTTAAATCAAGGCCCATTAAGAGCGCGCGATCAATCGCGTTTCGTTCGGCATGAGCGGATCCGTATTTCTCGTGATGAGCGCTGATGATTTGGCCGTCACGAGTTTCAATGGCACAGCCCACTAAGGGATTGGGTCGAACCGCGAAGCCGCCCTTAGCTGCCTCGAGCAAAGCTCGATTCATCAGGTCTTGATCAGGCAATGACATGACCGTCAGGCTTTTTATTTTCCTCAAAGAGGTCTTTCATGCCCGAAAGCATTTCGCCGGCGTCTTTGAATCTTTTGTAGACGCTAGCAAAACGGATGTAGGCGATTTCATCGATGCTTTTTAAAGCATCCATTACAAATCCACCAATTTCTTTGGAGCTGAGGGATTCGTTGCCCGATTGCAAAATTTTCCATTCAATCGACGCAATCAATTCATCAATTTGGCTCAAAGTCACAGGGCGTTTTCCGCAAGCGACCGTGATCGAATCGCGCAGTTTTTCGCGATCAAAGGGTTCATAAGTATTATTTCGCTTCATCACCAAAGGTAATTCAGCGTCGATTCGTTCAATGGTTTTCCATCGTTTGCCACATTGAACGCATTCACGACGGCGGCGAATGCTTTGTCCGTCAGAACCCGGTCTTGAGTCCAAAACTCTTACATCTTCGTGGGCGCAAAACGGACATCTCATAAGTTGACTCCTATCACCCTCGGGATGCGGGATAAATAGGAAAGCTACGAGAAAATTCCTTAATCTCGCCTTTTATTTTGGCCAGATAACTGTGATCTTCACGGTTGGTGATCGCCCGATCAATCCACTGGGCAATTTTTTTCATTTCAGGAGCGTTCATTCCTCGGGTGGTCAGCGCGGCTGTTCCCAATCTCATTCCGCTCGTTACAAAGGGCGAAGTCGGATCATAGGGAATGGTGTTTCGGTTAGCGTTGATGCCGGCTAAATCCAAAACTTCTTGGGCTACTTTGCCGGTCACTGATTTTGCGGTCAAATCCACCATGAAAAGATGGTTATCGGTTCCACCCGAAACGATGCGGTAGCCTAGGTTTTTAAGTTCGGTCGCCATAGCCTGCGAATTCACAACGACTTGCTTGGCGTAGTCTTTAAATGTTGGTTCCAGCGCTTCTTTAAACATGACCGCTTTAGCCGCGATGATGTGCATGAGCGGGCCACCTTGGAGACCTGGGAATACTGCGGAATCTATTTTTTTAGCAAAATCAGGATGACATAAAATCATGCCCGAACGAGGACCACGTAATGTTTTGTGAGTCGTGCTGGTCACGATTTGAGCGTGTGGAAAAGGCGAAGGATGAACTCCGCCGGCCACCAAGCCCGCAATGTGTGCCATGTCGACCATCAGAATCGCACCGACCTCGTCGGCAATGGATCGAAAGGCCGCAAAATCAATGATTCGCGAATAAGCCGAATAACCAGCAATTAAAAGTTTTGGCTTAGCAGCAATGGCTTGGCGGCGAATCTCGTCCATATCAAAGCGCTCAGTTTCTCGGGACACGGTGTAAGATACGACTTTGAACCACTTGCCCGACAAGTTCACTGGACTACCGTGGGTTAAGTGCCCGCCTTGATCGAGTGAAGCCGCCATGATGGTGTCACCGGGATTCAAAAGAGCCAGAAAAACAGCCTGATTGGCTTGAGCCCCACTATGAGGCTGCACGTTCACATGAGGAATCAAATCTCCGACTTTGAAAAGCTCTTTAGCTCGGCTGCGAGCTAATTCTTCGACTTCATCGACGAATTCGCAACCGCCGTAGTAGCGCTTCCCCGGATATCCTTCAGCATATTTGTTGGTCAAGACCGAGCCCATGGCTTGGATCACCGCGCGACTGGTGTAATTTTCGCTCGCGATCAATTCTAAATGATCGGCTTGCCGAACAAATTCTCGATCAAGCGATTTAACAAGCTGAGGATCAACAGTGTCTAGGGTGTCGTTGAAGAGAGATGATTTCATCTTTAAAAAATATGTAACCCTAAAGTCTAAGTTTGGATAGAAAAAAGCCCTGTGAGCCTTGGAGCGGTGAGCATAAAACTTTTCGGGACCTGGACTCTTAGCCACAATCGTTTAATTTTAAGGAGAGGTTTAAGATGGGGGCGTGCATTGAAAAACTTTGAATTCTTCAGTCCCTTTAATTTGGAACTGTCGAAGGCCCTTGCCTCAGCTAAAATCATCGGCATTGGTGCCCATTCTGACGACTTGGATTTCATGTGCCTGTCGGCCATAGAAGCCGGCCGGAAAGCCGGAGCTTCTAATTTTTTAGGTGTGGTGGTTTCTGATGGCAGTGGCAGCACTCGCGGCGAGGCCTTTAAAGATTTAAGCCCTGCGGCTTTTGCTGAAGTTCGCAAACGCGAGCAACGCGAAGCTGCCACTTGGGCTTCTTACAGTGGGGTGATCCAGCTCAATCATTCGAGTGCTTTGATTCGCCAAGCCAAAGCTGAAAAATTGGAGAGCGATTTTTTAGAAATTTTTGGAAATGGAAAAATTGAAACGGTTTTTACTCATAGTCCCTTTGATCGTCATCCGACCCATCGGGCTCTTTGCGTCCATCTTTTGCGAGCTCTTCAAAAACTTCCCAAATCCCGCCGACCCAAAAAAGTGATCGGATGTGAAGTTTGGCGTTCCTTAGATTGGATTCCGGCTTCTAAGAAAATAATTTTTCCGGTGAGCAGCTCGGAATCACAGATGAAAACACTCTTTGATTTATATCAAAGCCAAATTGTAGGCGCCAAAAATTACACCCAAGCCGTGATAGGCCGCAAACGAAGCAATGCCACATTTTCTGAGAGTCATTTAGCGGATAATTCGGCGTTTGCAGAATATGGAATTGATTTAACTGCGGTGGCTACTGGAAAAATCACGCTACAAAAATACGCTCAGCAAATGCTGGATTTGTTTCAGCAAGAAATACTTAAAGAACTCAAACCCTATCGGGAGACTTCAAATGGAAATCATCATCGAAAAAAACCTATTAAGCGCATCAAAAGCCGCAGCAAAAGTCGTCGTTGATACGGTACAAAAAAATCCCAAGTCCGTGATTGGCTTAGCCAGCGGCGAAAGCCCCAAAAAATTATACGAAATTTTAGTTCAAGCTGAAAACCTGGGTGAAGTTGATTTTTCTGCAGCGACCTTTTTTAGCCTCGATGAATACGTTGGTCTTGGCGCCGCGGATTCATCTTCCTATGCTCACTATTTTGAAACGCACTTTTTTAAAAAACTTAAAAAACGCCCGCAGAAAATTTTTGGCCCTGATGGTCTGGCCAAGGACATCCCGGCTTTTTGCATTTGGTATGAAAAGCAAATCAAAGCCTGTGGCGGCATTGATTTGCAAATTTTGGGCATTGGGAAAGACGGACACTTGGCCTTCAATGAACCTACCTCATCACTGGGCTCACGGACCCGAATCAAGACCTTGACTCCTGAAACCTTGCGGGCGAATCAAAAAAACCTAAAGAGCCTTAAGCATAAACCTAAGCACGCCATCACAATGGGAATCGCTACAATTATGGAGAGTCGAAACTGTTTGCTTTTGGCTTTTAGTGAAAAGAAAGCCAAGGCCATTCACGGAATGGTTGAAGGTCCTTTGAGCGCCAGTTTACCCGCCAGTATTTTGCAGATGCATTCTAAAACCCAAGTGTTTTTAGATTCAGCGGCCGCTAAGTTTTTAAAGCGCAAGGCTTACTACCAATTTGTATATGACAACAAACCGGAATGGCAGCGTTGATAAAAAATTAGGTTAAGAACTTATTTTTTTGCTTCGAAATTTTTCAATCAGTTTAAATGCCAGCAAAAGCAAAATTCCAGCAACGAGTCCGCAGAGGCCTTCGATCATTGTTTTTAAAACGACTGAATGGGTGAAGTTTTCGGTCGCGTGATGGAGCACCGGAACCGCGTGATTTAAAATTCCGCCACCTACTAAAAACATGGCAGCCGTTCCTACCACTGATAAAAGTTTCATAAATTTTGGGGTGCCATGTACCAAGAGTCCGCCAAGCGGTCGGCTGAGCCAGCCCAGAGGCCGGCGCGCTTGCATCCAAAGTCCGAAATCATCAGCCTTGATGATCAAAGCGACCAATCCATAAACCCCTACGGTCATCAAGATGGAAATTAAACTCAGCACTCCAAATTTATGGAGAAAGCTTACATGACTGACTGTGCCCAATGAAATGACAATGATTTCCGCGGAAAGAACAAAATCAGTGCGCACGGCCCCTTTGATTTTGCTTTTTTCTAATTGAAGCAACTCCTCGGGCGATTTTTTTAAGTTTTCGATATGTTTTTGATGATCGGTTTCTTCTGTTTTGGAATGAAAAAGCAAATGGTGAATTTTTTCGGCTCCTTCAAAACACAGATATAAACCGCCGATCATCAAAAGCGGAAGAACCGCGGCGGGGGCTACCGTGCTGATTAAAAGTGCCGAAGGAACTAAAATTATTTTATTGAAAGCAGACCCGCGTGCCACAGCATAGACCACCGGAAGTTCTCGGTTGGGTTCAACGCCCGCAACTTGCTGGGCATTCAAAGCTAAGTCATCGCCTAAAACCGCTGAGGTTTTTTGGGCCGCAACTTTTGTCATTACCGAAATGTCGTCGAGTAAGGTTGCAATGTCGTCGAGCAGAGCAAAAAATCCGGATGCCATGTTGAGAAATCCTATCTCAGATTTAATTCTTAGCGAAGCTATTCTAGTGGGACTCGGATTTTATTTAAAAGACGTCCTTGGTAACCGCATAAATCAAGCGGTCACGGACTTGACCTCGATGGATCAAGTACTTTTCGAGGTAGGCTTCTTTTTTCATTCCAGCTTTTTCTAAAACCCGAACTGAAGCGCGGTTATCGGGATCAACAAAGGCCTCGATCCGAACGATCGGAAGCTCCGCAAAACCTTTAATGATCGCTTTCTTTGCTGCAATGGAGGCAATTCCCTGGCCCCAGTATTTGCGAGCCAAGACATAGCCGAGTTCCGCGCGTTTTTCGCTGCGGCCTTGACCTTGATCCAGCGTGACAGCGCCCACAGGCTTCCCATCCAAACAAATCGCCATGAACCAAGGATGTTTCTCGGCAACGCTTTTCAGAAATTCAGCGGTGGCTGCTTGAGTCGGATGGTGATCCCAAAAAAGAGACTTCGTGACTTCTGCATCACCCGTCCAGATGAAGGCATGTTCAGCATCGATGGCTTTCAGGGGTTTAAGTTCAATTCGGTTTTCCAAATTATTTTCAGTCATAGTCAAAGAGTCCAATATTGCAGGTCTCATAAATGATTTTAGATCTCCTTCCAACAACATGTAAGAGGTTGAGGAAGCTTTTCTATAATTTTTCTAAAGCTCTTCGCAAATTCCAATCTGTGGAAACTAATTGCTCAAAGGCTTCCGATTTTGAGCAGCCTTTGATGTTTTGCAAAGTGCGAATGGCTCGAGCTCGCAATTTGTCGTTAGTAGGCTTCAGGTCCACCATGTAGTTTCCGTATACTTTTCCAAGAGCGGTCATTCCAAGAGTGGAAATCATATTGAGAACCATTTTGGTTGCAGTGCCCGAACGCAATCGAGTGGACCCGGTTAAAGTCTCGGGACCCGTTTCCAGCGAAACAATGTGAATGGGAAGTCCCTTGATTTCGGCAGCGCGGCCGGGTCGATTTTGAATCAGGATGCACTTAGCTTTTTTTCGCAACCCTGCTTGCAGTGCGCTTAAGACAAAGGGCGTTCTGCCAGACGCAGCAATTCCCACAACCACATCTTTGGCATTGAGCCCTTTAGTGGTCAGGATTCGCACGGCTTCTTCGCGATCATCTTCGGCCCCTTCCACGGGAAAGAGCAGAGCTTCATATCCGCCGGCAATGATCCCTTGAACTTGCTCTGGGTCCGAACGAAACGTCGGCGTGCATTCACTGGCATCTAAAATTCCCAATCGACCACTCGTTCCGGCTCCTACATAAAAAATTCTTCCACCACTTTTCAAAGCTTGTGAGCAAATTTTTACTGCGGTCACAATTTCACTTTTGGCGTTTTCCAAAGCTGGAAATAAAAATCTCTTGTCTTGGCTTAAAAACAAATCAACACCCACTTCAATGCTCGACTCTGAAAGCCCGACGGTCGCAGGGTTGGAGGCCTCGGTTGGTAAGCCTTCTATCTGAATTCGTTTTTCAATTTCAGAAAGTTGAACATCAGATTTTTTCTTGGACGATTTTGGAAGATCTTTCTTAGTTCGACTTTGAAAGGGTTTGATCGATTGGCCCATTTGTTCCCAGCCCCAGAGAGCCGCACCCGTGCCACCGTCATAAATGGGTAGTTTAGGTTCCAGATCAGGTTGCATTGCCCGCAAAGCACTACGAAAAGCTTTGAAATATAGTGGTTGGCTTGTGAAGACTCCCCCAGCAACACAAATCGGAATTTTTGGATTGCCTAGTCTTTTTAAAACAATCGATGTGTTGCGAGCCAGCGCAATGGCGCCACCGGAAATGACTGACGCCGCGCCTTGATGTCCAAGTTTAGCCGCCTGAAACACTCCTTCGGAAAGCGCGGCAAGACTTCGCTTGTCAGCCAATGAAACAAAACGAGTCAATTCTTCCATCGATCGGATTTGAGCTTTGCGCATCAAAGCTTTTGCTAAAATGTCGATTTTCAAATGTTCGTCGTAACGAGACACTGCCCAGCGCAATCCACGATGGGCAATGTAATAAGCACTTCCGGCATCGCCCAAAACATGGCCCCATCCACCAGCTCGGGCTTCGCGACCGGCATAGGTGCCATAGACGCTGGCGCCGGTTCCGCTGATCACCACAAGTCCCTGGCCTTGGCCAGTGCCGCCATAGAGCGCTGAAATTAAATCATCAGTGACCCAAATCGGAATTTTTTTCCAGATGCGCTTAGCAATTTTCAAAACTCTTTTGCATTGGTATTCGTCGATGACCCCGGCCAGGCAAAGTGCCACGCCTAAAAGCTGGTTTTTAGATCCTTTGCTGCAGTCATGATGAATGGATTCCAATATCTGATGAATTTCCGAATTTGTTCGCAAAACAACGTTGCACGAATCAGCAGAACTACGGGCGATGACTTTGCCCGAATCGTCCATGCACGCGGCCTTGGTCGAGCTTGCGCCCCCATCAATGCCTAAAATGAAGTTAGATCTCTCGAGAGCCATGCTGCTGAACCTATCGACTGTTCATGCGGCCTACCTAAGGGGGATTTTCTTGGGGAGCGTCAGTTTTTTGCCTAGGTCTAAACTTTTTAATTAAAGCCTCCGAAAAGTTCATAGGAAGAAAAAATATGAGCCAAGATTTTTCAGAAAAACAATTTTTAATCAATTTGCTTGCTGAGTTTACTCAGCTCGAGAGTTTGAAAAAAGAGCAGCCGATGCTCGTTAAAATGGCTAGCAATTATCGAGATCATTTGATCAAAACTGAATTAGCCGAAAAATTAAACGCAGTTCGCCGCCGCGAAAGCCAGTTAAAGGTCAGTCTCTTGCAATCCATCAAAGCCGAAAACTGGAATGATTCAGCACGTATCAGCAATGAAATTAAAGAAGTTAGCGTCGAAAAAAACACCCTCAATGAAAAAATTTCTGTCATCACTGGCTAAACCTTTTCCTATTGCCTGAGCGGTGCTAACAATTGGGTCCGTGGAACCCTTTTTAGCCATCGATTTTGAAACCGGAGATCATCAATCAGACAGCGCCATTTCCATCGGATTGGTTCGCGTTGAAAATTCAAAAATCGTGAGCGAAAAAGTTCAGTTGATTCGTCCACCTCGTCGCGAAGTGATGTTCACTTCGATTCACGGATTAACTTGGAACCACGTTAAAGACGCTCCCACTTTTGGCGAAGCGTGGTCTTCGTTTAAAGACCTTTTTGAAGGCGTGTCTTTTCTAGTGGCACACAATGCACCTTTTGATCGCAAGGTTCTTTACGGATGTTGCGACGCTTATGGATTGGTTAAGCCACCCCAACCCTTTCAATGCACAGTACAAGTGGCTCGCAAAGCGTTTAACATTTATCCGACCAAGCTTTCCAATGTTTGCCAAGCTTTGTCGATTGATTTGAATCATCACGAAGCGCTCTCCGATGCTCGGGCTGCTGCGAAAATTTACATCGAGGCCGATAAGGTTTTGAGCGTGAAAAAAGCAGCCTTGGAATCAGGCAAAGCTCCCAGCAATTTTATCAAAATTTAATTCTGCAGATATTTCTTTTTAATCCGCTCTAATTCCGAAGCATCGGCTCGCAATTTATAACGGATTCCGGTGTTTTCAAAAGTTTCTTGAACCACTCGAGTGTGACTACGAATGTCTCCAATCAAACCTTTAATGTCATAGGGGACAAAGAGTTCTTCTTCGACCATGTCTTTCTCAAAAGTTTGGAGAATTCGTTCGCGTAGAATTTTTATGTCATCGGGATTACGAGTCGACATCAACACCGCATCGGGAAATGCCCGTTTTAAAATTTTTCGTTGTAAATCTGGCAGGGCATCAGCCTTGTTGAGAATTAAAAGACTGGGAACGTCTTTGACGCCCACTTCGCTCAAAACTTGCTCGGTGACCTCGAGTTGCTCGCGAAAAGTTGGGTCCGAAGCATCGACGATGTAAAGCAACAATGCTGCGTTGTGTGCTTCGTCTAGAGTCGAGCGAAAAGAAGCCACCAAGTCATGAGGTAATTTTTTAATAAAGCCGACTGTGTCGCTGACTAAAATACGAGGTTGAGTTTCCGGGTGCATAGCGCGAACCGTCGTATCGAGAGTCGCAAACAATTTATTTTCAACTAAGACATCGCTGCCGGTGAGCGCGCGCATCATCGAAGATTTTCCAGCATTGGTGTAACCAACCAAGGCCACTGTTCGTTGCTCGGATCGTTGCGCACGGCGATTGCTTAGCTCGCGCTGCACGCCTTCCAATTCACTTTTTAATTCCACAACTCGATCACGAATGCGCCGACGGTCTAATTCAATTTGAGTGTCGCCTGAACCTCGACCGGCCATTCTTTCGCTAGGTCCGCCGGTTTCGCGAAGTCGGGGTGCTAAATAATTCAGCCGAGCAATTTCGACCTGCAATTTAGCCGCGCGAGTTTTTGCGTGACGGCTGAAAATTTCAATGATGACCGCGGTGCGATCGAGAACTTCCACACCCAGTGCGCCTTCTAAATTCTTCAACTGCGAGGGAGTCAAATCACAATCAAAAACCACGGTGTCGGCAGTTTCGGTGACTTGAGCCGAAGGCTCACTAACCGCATCGTCGTAAGAATCAGCAAAGCTTTCTTCTTCTATAAAATCATCATCAGAATCATCTTCTAAAGCTTGCGAGTTTTTTTCCGCCACTTTCGATTTTTTGATGAAGCTTGCTTTGGGAATTTCGCCCGGACCCCCCGTCCATTGAGCCAGCTCCTTTAATTTTCCTTCGCCGACCACGGTCGCGGTGCCGGTACTTGGTCGCCTCTGATATTGTTTGCCAACCGTGCGAAACCCAAGAGTCGTGCAAAGACGTTCGAGTTCACTCAGTGACTCTTCGGCAGATTCATCAGTGACTTCAGGAATGCGAATTGAAACTAAAAGGGCTTTCGGGACTTCAGGTCTGGTGTCTTTCATTCAAGGCCCAGTATAGCGGTAACTTTCAAAGGCGAAAAGCTACTGATCCATCATCTCGAGGCGGCTTTGGTGACGTCCACCCTCGAATTGAGCGTTTAACCACTCTTGAGTGATCTCTAAAGCCAATTCTTCGCTGATTAAACGGGCGCCCAATGCCAATATGTTGCTAGCGTTGTGCTGTCGGGATAAGCGGGCCTGTTCGGCAGTCATGGCGTTGACCGCACGGATTTTTTTGAAACGATTGGCCGCGATTGAAATTCCCACACCCGATCCGCAAATCAAAATTGCGGAAGCTTCCAACAACTGGGCCGATGTTTTTTCGGCTAGCAAAGTTTTAGCCACTCGCTGGGCAAAATCTGGATAATGAACAGAATCTTTTGCATGGGTTCCCAAATCAGTGAACTCAACGTTGAGTTTGGCGGCTGATTTTTTTAAAAATTCTTTGAGTTCAAATCCAGCGTGATCTGCAGCAATGTATAATTTTGTTGGCATCGTGAATTAGAATTTAGAGCCATGAATCTCAGTGGTCCAGCAGATTCCCCATCGAAAAAATCAGTTGACCGAGTCTGTATGACCGGCGGCGTTAATGAATTTGTGATGTAGAATCCAGTCCGACTCGGAGGACACGTGGGAAAAAAATTTTTAAAAACCGCAAGCTTGCTCGCTCTCTCAATCGCTCAATCAGGATGGTCACAGCTTGGACCCTTTTACGCTCCTCGTTTTCATAATCACAATCACGACCACAATAATGAAGCGGAAATCCTTCGTTACATGAACCCCGTCATCCAAGAAGGTCGCATTCAAGTCTATGAACCTAAGCTTGGCTTTGGTCTTGAGTTGTTGCCACCTCATTTGGCCCAAAGCTTACAACCGGTCGACATGGCCGTCCTTGGAGATAATCGCCCTGATCCGTTAATCCAGCGAATGTACAAAGAACTCGCTTCAAAGTTTCAAAATCCCCAAATCAAAAAAATCATTGATCAAATAACTGAGAGTTCCTATCGAGAGTCACTGACATCGATTGTTGAGTTTGGTAACCGCGCGACTCTGCCAGCAAGCTTTGTTCCCTGGGCTAAAGAGCGATTTCACCAATACGGTTACGAGCCTTTTTACGATTACAACATTGTGGCATTCAAAGAAGGCTTGATGTACCCAGACGAGCACATCGTTTTGATTGGCCATATGGACACCGTGAGTGGAACCATTGGGGCGGACGACAACGCTAGTGGTGCGGCCGGAGTTTTTGAAGCCGCACGGGTTTTGCAAAACGTAAAAACCAAACGCTCGATCACTTTTATTTTGAGCGAAGACGAAGAAGTCGGTCTCTTGGGGGCCCAATATTTCATTGATCGCATGAATGAAGCAGGAAATTTAGCGCGAATTAAAAAAGTCATCAACATGGACATGATCGCTTACAATTCCAACGGAATTTTTGATTTAGAAACGGCGCCCGCTTACGAATCTTTCGCTGACAAAATGGCTGAGCTAGCGATGACTTATACTAAGTTGACGCCCAACAAAGTTCTCAATCCATGGGGCTCGGATCATGTGCCCTTCATTGACGCGAAAATTCCCGCACTCTTAACGATTGAACATTGGAAAACTCACACTCCATGTTGGCACAAACGTTGCGACACTCTCGACACCATTAATTTTGATTACGGAAAAGAGATCACTCGATTGAACGTTGCCGCATTAGCGGAATTCGCAGAATTGGTTGAATAAAATTTTTAGTTAAATTTCTTAAAGATTAAAGTCGCGTTGGTTCCGCCGAATCCAAAGCTATTGGACATCGCGTACTTGATCGTGCGCTTGACCGCTTTGTTTGCGGTGTAATTGAGCGGACATTTTTCATCTTGATTATCGAGGTTGATCGTTGGCGAAACGATTTGATGTTTCAAATAAAGTGCCGAGAACATGGCCTCAACAACACCAGCGCCACCCAGTAAGTGACCGGTCATGGATTTAGAAGAAGTGCAGTTAATTTTTAGGGCGTGATCGCCATATACGGCTTGAATTCCACGAGACTCTGCAATGTCGCCTTGGCCGGTTGAAGTGCCGTGCATGTTGATCACATCAATTTCATCGGGTCGAATGCCCGCATCAGCCAATGCTAATTTCATACATTGTCCGGCACCTTCGCCACCTTCCGAAGGACTGGTCATGTGATAAGCATCCGAATTAGCGGCATAGCCCACTAATTCAGCAAGGACCGTAGCACCGCGTTTTTCCGCGGACTCCAAAGTTTCAATCACCAAAGCCGCGCCGCCCTCGCCCATCACAAAACCATCACGATCTTTGTCAAAAGGTCGCGATGCTTTTTCAGGAGCGTCGTTACGACGTGAAAGCGCGCGCATATTTCCAAAACCAACGATGCCTAGCAAACTAATCGCCGATTCGGCGCCGCCAACAACGGCTGCGTCGCAATCCCCACGCTCAATCCATCGCGCGGCTTCGCCAATGGCGTGCGCGGAACTTGAGCACGCCGAAGCGATCGAAAAATTCGGGCCTTTGAATCCATGCATGATGCTTATTTGTCCGGCGATCATGTTGGGGATGACTTGTGGAATAAAAAATGCGGAAACTCGTCCTGGTTTTTCTAAAGCAATTTTGTGTTGCTCTTCAATGCCGGGGAGTCCACCGATTCCGCATGACAACAACACACCGACTCGTTCGGGAGGAAGTTCTTTAACTTTGGATTGTTCGATGGCTTGCGCGGCGGCTCCGACTCCAAGTTGAATGAAGCGGTCCATTCGGCGCAAATCTTTTTTGGGAATATAAACTGTGGGATCGTAATTTTTAACTTCACACGCGAACTCGACATCAAGACCGGTGGGATCGAAATGAGTGATGCGAGCCGCTCCAGATTTTCCTTCTAAGAGCGAATTCCAAGCTTCAGAAACGGAATTACCGATGGGGCAAACACAGCCCGCACCGGTAACCACAATTCTTCGGCCAGAATTTGAAAGCGTGCGCTTCATGACCTAAGCGACTCGATCGTTTTGCAACGATCGAATTAGGCCTTTGCTTTAGCTTGAACGTAAGCGATTACATCGCCAACGCTTTTAATTTTTTCTGCGTCTTCGTCTGGAATTTCGAGATCAAACTCTTCTTCCATGGTCATCACTAATTCAACGATATCAAGACTATCAGCACCCAAGTCATCAATGAAAGACGCCTCAGGGGAAACGCTATCCGCGGGTACGTTCAGTTGCTCAACAATAATGTCTTTAATCTTTTCTTCGATATTCATTTTCTATCCTTTTCTCTTTAAGAGACTGGTCTTACATATACAAACCGCCGTTGATACTCAAGACCTGGCCTGTAACATACTGAGAAATAGGGCTCAGTAAGTACATTGTCCCGTAAGCAATATCCTCGGCTTTTCCAAGACTTCCAAGGGGGATCTGCGTCAAAAGTGTCTTTTTTTGATCCTCTGGAAGCACATCCGTCATTTCGGTCTCGATATAACCTGGGGCGATGGCATTTACGCGTACTTGGCGGCTGGAAACCTCTCGGGCCAAGGACTTCGTGAAGCCAATCAAACCGGCTTTGGAGGTGGCATACACGGTCTGGCCGGCATTGCCCATCAGACCCACCACGGAACTCATGTTCACAATGGAAGCCCCACCCTCAGACCGCATTAGGGGTTTCATGGCCGCTTTGGTGAGCATAAAAGTGCCCTTCAGGTTGATGTTCATGAGCTGATCCCAATCTTCAGTTTTATAGCGCATCAAAAGTTGGTCGATGTTGATTCCGGCATTGTTAACCAATCCATACAATCCACCGAAAGTTTCGGTCATTTTTGCAATTGCAGCTTTGCATTGTTCTTCGTTGGAAACATCGAGCGGAATTAAAACCGCTTTGCCACCTTTCGTGACGATGGACTCCACAACCGTCCGAGCCAACCCTTCACTTTTTTCAGAACCGCCCGAGTAAGTGATGCCCACACTAGCTCCAGCTTCGGCTAATTTTTCAGCAATCGATCGCCCAAGCCCACGATTTGAGCCTGTAACTAAAATTGATTTACCTTCAAGTTTAAAACTGATTGTTGTCATTTTTAAATGCCTCCAAGCGATCGATAGATTTGGCTTCCAGTATGCGACCTTCTGATTCAATGCGTTTGGCGAGCCCGGCCAAAACCGCACCGGGTCCGACTTCAAAAGCTTTGCTGACGCCCGAATTCAAAACCGCGCGAACAGTTTGAGTCCATAAAACCGATCCCGTGATTTGCAAAATCAAACGATCGGCAACGCCCACAGCGGAATCACCAGCTAATGAATAAAGTTTTGAATCCACATTGGCGTAGTAACTAAGGGTACTCGATTTCCATTTTGCGGATTTTAATTCTGGACTTAATTTTTTAGCCGCGGCTTCCATCAACGCGCAATGAAAGGGAGCGCTGACCGGTAACGGCACTGCTTTGCGAGCTCCGAATTTTTCGCTCATCGCAATCTCAGCCGCGCGACTAACGGCCGCAACTTCACCCGAGATCACGATTTGTTCAGGCGAATTAAAATTCGCGACTCCGACGAAGCCCTTGGTTTCAGAACGAGCCATTTCACAAATTTGAGGGACTAAATCCGTCGCATCGATCTTGGGTCGAAAAATCAGCGCGTTCATCGCACCCACTCCGGCCGGAACGGCTTCTTGCATATACTTCCCACGGTGATGAACGATCTTGGCAGCACTGCCTAAATCTAGAGCGCCGGCTGCAACCAATGCGGAATATTCACCAAGTGAATGCCCAGCGACCACTGCATTGGAAAGTTTAGATTCCAAGCCAAAATGAGCGCAAAGCGAGCGAAAAATAGCGATGCTAGTCGTTAAAATCGCGGGCTGAGTGATTTCAGTGGCCTTCAAATCGGCTTCTGAACCTTCAAAGCATAATTTTTTTAAATCTAATCCTGAATGATCCGAAGCTTCTTCGAAAGCGTCGCGAGCTTCTTTGAAATTTTGATGCCATTCCAAACCCATTCCGGGATACTGGGAACCTTGACCGGGAAACATTAAAAACAATTTCGACATAATTTTTTTAACCTAATTCTATTTAAATTCTACCAACGTAAAAGCGAACATCCATAGTGATAACCCGCTCCAAAAGCGTCGAGCAAAACTAGCTGTCCTTTTTTTAACAAACCCTTTTCTTCCATTTCCGCCAAGCAAATCGGAATGGTCGCAGCCGAAGTGTTTCCCCATCGATCTAAATTTACATAAACGCGTTCCATTGGAATGCCCGCAAGCTCGGCAACCTTTTGCAAGATCCGGATGTTGGCTTGATGAGGGACAAACCAAGCAACGTCGTCGCCGGTGATTCCGTTTTTTTCCAAAACATTGAGCGCGGCTTGCGCCATCGCGCGCGAGCCATTTTTAAACACTTCTTTGCCGTTCATTTTAATGAAGGGTGATTGCGCCGAAGTTCCATCTAACTTAAATGGGGCTCGCGAACCGCCGCCGAGAACCACTAAATTTTCAACTTTGTCTGATTCACAATACATCAGCGTATCTAAAACCATCGATGATTTTGTAGTGTCGGCATTTTCAACAGCAATGAAAATCGCGGCAGCGACTCCGTCGCCAAAGAGCACGCAAGTAGCCCGATCGGTGAAGTCGAGCAACGACAACATCAAGTCGCCGCCTACTACTAAAATTCGATTATGAATTCCCGAACGAATCAATCCATCGGCCAATTGCAAGGCTGACACAAAACCCGCGCAAGCCGAGTTGATGTCGACCGCGCCGGTTGTGGATTTGCAGCCAAGACCCCCCACAATTCGCGAAGCTTCACTGGGCATTCGAGTATCGGGTGTCGTTGTGGCACAAATAACATAATCAAGATCGCTAACTTTTAACTGAGCGCGTTCAAGGGCCTGATGCGCGGCTTCGCAAGCCAAGCTCGCAAAGCTTTGGCCTTTTTCACGATCAATGGCACGCCGCTGAGAAATTCCCGAACGCGTTACGATCCACTCATCAGTGGTGTCGACAATTTTTTCGAGGTCATGATTGCTGATGATTTTTGCAGGGTAGCCAATACCCGTACCGGCAATTCGAGAAGCCCTGCGGATATTTTGAGAAATCATTTTTAAAATAAATAGCTAACTAATTAGCCGCCCACAATAAATTAGACGCAAATTTGATGCGACTAAGCGCTTAACTTTAAATTTAACTAAAAAATAGTTAAACAAAAAAATCAGGATTTGATTAGGTCTTAGCAGCAGCAGCGGCTGCTTTCTTTTCTGCTTTGGTAACCATGATCTTGCGACCGTTGTACCAACCAGAAGGAGAAACGGTGTGCGGAGGAACCACTTCGCCAGTTTCTTTAACAACCGTCCAGCCCTTGGGCACTAGTGCATGATGAGCTCGTCCGGCGCCTCGGCGCATTCTGGATCTTTTACTTTTTTGAATAGCCACGCTCGAAATCTCCTTATCAGTAGTGGATGAGTAGTAATCTTTAGCCGCCGCAGTGTCCAGCGCTTTTTCAGTCGAATTTCAAGCCTTTGAGGCTGCCGAAGGGATTAGATTTAGCTTCCGGGGTTTTTTCAACTTCATCGATCAAGGCAGGGGCTTGGCAAATCCCTTCTGGATGTTGTTCGACCATTGGCTCAATCAACACCAAACGCTCTGAAATCAAGTCACGTAAGTTAATTTGAGCAGCCGTTGTGTAAATCAAATCAGCGTCCCCTGAATCGACGGCTTCGGCTTCGTCTTCAACCAACTGAAAATATTGTATAAAATCTGATGCTCGAGTCGACATCATGGGCTGGCCACAGCGAGCGCAAAGGTTTGGGACTTCCGCACTCAGGGAAACTTCGACTTGAAATTCATTGTCGGAAACCAGTCTTGAACCTTTTAAATGAATCTGGATCTTTGATTGAGCGGCCCAGATCTCAGACTCCAAACCACAGAGATATTGGTCAGGAGCGGCGTCTGTAAGAGCTCCAAGTACCCAACGGTCGCTTTGATCGCAATCGACTTCGATTTCTTGTTTTTCTAAAACCTTAAAAGCCAGCGTCCCGTCTTTAGTGATCATTATGGGTTTATGGTTAGTGATTTCAAAGTTTCTCGTCAATGAGAACCCGATGGCCAACGTCCGTGTTCATAGGGGAAATATAAAAAAATTAGTTTAGCGAACTTCGGGCTTTGGCTTGGATCCTTCGCCCCGCACCACTAAATTGATGCCGGTGTAACCTTCGGAGACAAGGTTATAGAGCACTCGCTTTAAATAAACGAAGTCTAGGCTGCGATCGGCTTGGACGATGACGTTACCCGGGAAAGGAATGCCCGCTTGAAGGGCTTCAAACTGAGTGCGGTATTGGCGAAGGCGATCCTTGAGAAGTGGCATTTCCCAATTGGCTTCTTCGATGCGATCGATGTTTAGGCTTTTATCAAGACCCTTGCCCTCGAGCGCGATGCCTTCGGGAGTCACGGTCACGATCGGCGAGCGCACTAAGATGCGGGCGTGTTTGGCGATTGGCAATTTCATATTGGCTTGGGCCACCATGATTTCGCCAGTTGCGGAAAAAGTTGAAATCAAAAAGATAATCAACGTTGAAAATAAATCGATTAAAGAAGTTAAGTTTAATTCCGCGGATATTTTTCGGCCGCCGAATTGACCGTGAGATCGTCTGCGAAAAGAAGGAAGATCGAACTTAGATCTTAGATGATAGCCGGCAATTTTAACTCCCATGGCTAGTCTTCCTCTCCGGTCACAACCAATTGATCGAAATTTTGGGCTAGTGCTTCGTCCATCACCGCTACGATGTCACCGTATTTGGCCTTGTCGGTTGAATTCACCACAATTTCGCGCAAATCATTATGTTGTTTGCGAGCGTTACGCATGAATTCTGCGACTGCTGCGTATTCTGATTTTTGGGCGGCTTCGATCGCAATTTTTGTGGTCTTGCCGGAGTCTGAAAATACCATGTCGGTTTCATTGATTTGCACTAATACAGTCGAGGTGATTTTTTTGCCGATCGCTTTCCCATCATCAGAACGCGAAGTCGACGGGTTTTCATTGCTGCCCATGTTAATTGGAACGCTGGCCAATTGATCGAAAACCGCAGTGGCCATCAAAAACAAAATAAGAGTAGAAAACAAATCGACGAACGGAACCAAGTTCAAGTCGTTGATTGCCTCTCTGGACTTACCGCGACTTTTTAGATCGAGCATCAGGCCTCCACTGCATAGTTAAATTAAAGCTAAGTTAAAGTTAGCGAGTCGGAAATTTATCGCGATTTTGAATGATCAAATTCAACATAGCGACTGAAGTTTCATGAATGTCGTCCAAGATTTTTTGAGTTTTGGCCGAAAGCAATGAGTACGCAAGAAGTGCGGGAATCGCTACGAAGAGTCCCATCGCGGTTCCGTGCATCGCTTGAGCCACCCCGTCAGCTAAGATTGCGGCTTTAGAGCTGGGATCTTCACTCGATACAGAGTGGAAAGCCACAATCAAACCGATGATGGTTGCTAAAAGACCAACCAAAGTTGCGATGTTGGCAAAAAGTGCCAAGAATGCAGTTCGGCGTTCCAAAATGGGGATTTCGCGCAGTGCCGCGACGTCCATCGAGGTTTGAATCTCTTCGTCTTTGCCTTTGTTCATCACAGAAATAATTCCAGCTTTAACAATGTTGTTGAGAGGAGTATTGCGGCTGTTGCAATAATTCACCGCTGCGTTCAGATCACCGGCGAGAATGGCGCGCTGAATCTGAGCCAAGAAAGATTCTTTATTAACACTGGCTTGAAAGTAAAGAACGTAAACTCGCTCAATGGCAATCACTAAGCAGAAAACGCCCACCAACAATAGTCCCCAAGTCCAGGGTGCCCCAGAATTGAAGGCCTCTGCCAGATTGCTAAACGTAAAAAAATTAAAGTGTTCTGCGACTTCACTTGTCTTTGAAACTTCATCCATTGATGATACCCCTCTCCCTTAAGAAGAATCCCTATTACTTAAGTGTAACGGGGAGCACCAAAATTGAAAGAGTCACAAAAAATATTAATGCGCCGAATTAAGTTTGGACGCCTAAACCCTTACCATCAACAGAGGCTATCCCCAGCCGATGATGGACGCTTTCTTGATGATTTTCCATCGCATCGAGCGAAGCGATCGTCGCCATATTGACGATTTCTCGAACCGAAGAATTGAGCTGCAGCACGTGCATCGGCAAATTCATCCCAATTAAAATCGGACCGACAAGTTCCACGCCGCCAATTTTGCCGAGCAATTTATATGCAATGTTTGCCGCCGATAAATTCGGACAGATCAAAACGTTCGCGCCGGTTTCGCGCAGCCGGCAAAATGGAAATTTTTCTTGCATCACTTCGGGGCTGATGGCGGTGTCGGCTTGCATTTCGCCATCGACTAATAAATCTGGTCGTCGGCGCTGAATGATGCGAGTGGCTTGTTGGACTTTCAAAGCTTCGGGATGAGAATTTCCGCCGAAATTTGAAAAGCTAAGCATGGCGATTCTTGGCTCAAATCCCATCGATCGAACCACGTTGCTGGTGTTGATCGCAATTTCCGCCAGATCGTCGGAGGTCGGATCAATGTTCACTGTAGTGTCGGAAATAAAATAAACTTGCTCGCGCGCCAGCAGCATATAAACGCCCGCTACTTTTTGTCCGGCCTTAGATCCCACCACTTGCAGTGCGGGTCGAATGGTCTCTGGATAACTTCGAGTGGCACCCGATAGCCAAGCATCGGCCTTGCCTTCGCGAACCATCATGGACCCGTAATATAAGGGGTCCTTCATTAATTGATTGGCTAATTCAGGAGTGATTCCTTTTCGTTTGCGAATTTGCCACAAGCGGTTACAAAATTCTTCGTTGTCTTTAGCTCTTGAAGGTCTAATGACTGTGACGTTTTCCAGTTCAGTTAAACCCAGCTTTGCAATCATCGACTCAATGTGATCAGGGTCACCCAGCAAAATGGGCTCGGCGATTTTTTCTTCTTTAACGATTGCGGCGGCTTGAAGAATTCGCTCATTGTTCCCCTCTGGGAAGACTAAGCGAATGCGACCTTCGGGCGCACTGTTTTGAAGTCTTGACATCCGATCTTTGATCGAACGCATGACTGAACTTTTGCGATTCAATAATTTTTCGAGTCGTGAGCGATAGGCATCGATGCTGCCGCCGGGTAAACCTTGGCGAGCCACGCCCGAGTCAATCGCGGCTTGGGCCACCGCAGGAGAAACCCACAATAAAACTCGAGGATCAAAGGGCTTGGGAATGATGTAATCCATCCCAAAGCTTAGAGGCTTGCCGCCATAAGCTTGCACGACCGATTCGGGAACTGGTTCTTTGGCTAATTTTGCTATCGCATGAGCCGCCGCGATTTTCATTTCTTCAGTGATCGATGAGGCTCGCACATCGAGCGCGCCGCGGAAGATGAAGGGATATCCCAATACGTTGTTCACTTGGTTGGGATAATCAGAACGGCCGGTCGCAAAAATCATTTTGATTCCGGAGGCCAAAGCTTTTTCATAGGAAATTTCTGGATCGGGATTCGCCATCGCGAAAACAATTGGATTAGGTCGCAGCGATTTAATCATGGCCTCGGTCACGACGTTACCAACACTGCAGCCCTGGAAGGCATCGGCACCGACCATGGCTTCTTCCAAAGTTTTGGGTTGCTTTGCGTGCCAAGCATTGCCCTTGATCGCGAATTCGTCTTTATAAGGATTCATTTCTTCGGTGCGGCCTTGGTAAACCACTCCGAGTCGATCGGTCATGATCAAGTTTTCTTTGCGAATTCCGAGGCGAACCCAAAAGCGCGCACAAGATATCGAAGCGGCTCCTCCGCCACAGAAAATAACTCGAAGGTCTTCGATTTTGCGGCCCGTGATTTCCAAGGCATTCAAAAGAGCGGCGCCACTGATGATGGCGGTGCCGTGTTGGTCGTCGTGGAAAACCGGAATTTTCATTTTAGCTTTGAGTCGGGCTTCGATTTCAAAACATTCGGGAGCCCGGATGTCTTCTAAGTTGATTCCACCGAAAGTGGGTTCGAGTGCGGAAACCACGGTGCAAAAATGATCGATCTCGAGCGCTTCCACTTCAATGTCGAAGCAATCTATGTCGGCGAATTTTTTAAAGAGCGCGGCCTTGCCTTCCATAACGGGCTTTGAAGCCAGGGGGCCAATGTTACCAAGTCCTAAAACAGCCGTTCCGTTAGTGACGACCCCAACCAGATTTCCTTTGGTCGTGTAGCGATAGGCGTCTTCGGGATTTTTAGCGATTGCCTTGCAGGGCTCGGCCACCCCAGGGGAATAAGCCAAACTCAAATCACTTTGGGTCAACATTGACTTTGAGGGCATCACCTCAAGCTTGCCGAAGCGTTTAGAGCCAATGCCCGCCGGGATTTCTGAGCCTTCGTGATACTCCAGGGCGTGTTTGGCTCGCTGCTCTTTGGCGCTTTCTTTTGGAGTTTCTTTTGCAGGTAAAGAGGACTTGGGAGTCTTCGGATCGCTCATCCCCTGAATTTATCGCTGAAAGCTGTCAAATTGCAACTTGACGCAACATTAGTTTCCGAGTGAATTTTTAGCTCTGCATGGGATTAGTCTTTCCACTTCAACCGATTCGCAAAACAAGTCGCAATAAGGGACCGGAAAATCCCGATCGACCGGTGCTTTTGCTAAAAACTTCCAGCAAACGTTTCACGGTTGGCAGTTCGCTTTTGTGCATTGGCATGATTTTGTTCTCGATGTTTTTAGCGGCCGGGCCGTTGTTTCAAACGATGATGGATCAGGGAAATTGGTTTGATTACCTTTTAGCTGGATTTTTCTACTCGATGCTTTTTGTTTTTCCGCTGATTGCTTTTCTATGCTGGTTTTATCAAGAGACCTTGCGAATTGAAAAAAGTAAAGGGATTTTCAGCCTTCAGTATTCGCGAAACTTTGGTCCTGTGAAATTTTTCAGCCGCGCGACGCAGCTAAGATCCTTAGACGAATTGGTCGTGGCCAATTGGATGGGCGCTAGAAACATGGCATCAATCAAACCCGATCCCAACGCGCCCGAGCAAAAACGCTACGCGACTCGCGGACATTGGATGTTGCGACTTGAAAACGCCCCCACTCCGTTGGTGCTCGAACGCCGCGCCAAAAAAGAAGAGATCGATTGGCTCAAAGCGATCATTACAAATTATTTTACTTAATTATTAAGTTTCACTTTTATCTGAGGGGGCTCTTTGCGACTGAGCCGCGTTTCCAGGATATGGGCCAAATTGTAAATTTCTAGCAAATACCATCTTTGAAAAGACTCTTGGGCGCTGAGCTTGGACATCAAAGATTTAACTCGAGCTAAAATCGGGCCCAGATCTGGATTCTTCTTTTGGGATTCGCGCTCGATTTGAAACCAAATAACATCGAGCGAATCCGGATTGCATTGCTGTAAAAATTTTTCAGATTCATTATTAAACAAATTCACTTGAATCAAACGCACCGCGCGATCTTGGTTGCGCAAAGAACAGGGTTCATTGATTCGTTCGCTGCCAAAAAATAACACTTTGTTAAAGTTTTTTTCTTTTTCAACGCCATCGAGCAAGCTCATCCGAAGGGCGTTGATGTGTTGGGTGTTAGCCAGCACCGACCACTCTCGCAATTCATGAATTTCAAAGACGCTCAATTCGCTGCCGCGCTGGAGTTGCAGATATTTTTTGTAGACCAAAGGCAATGCTGCTGGGGAAATTGGATTTTTTGCGGTGAAAATTCCCGGCCAAATTTCTTTGCGCATTTCCACTATGTATTGTTCAGCCGGCGAGAAGTGAAAAAACCGATCCAAAGTCGTGATGTTTGGGTTTTCAAAAAGAATCGCCTCTTCTGACTCATAGCGTGAGATTTGTTTACTCAATCCGAAGTATCCCCAGATCAAGCAAAATACGGAGAGTAAAATCAGGATTTTTCCTTCGCTTTTCATAGGGAAACTCGACCACCACTCATGTTGAAATTCTGTTTAGAAATCACTGCGAAACTTGGCTCGCAACAGGGTGTCATAGGACAGGTTATTTTAGGTTCCTTAATTCTTTCCATGACATATAGAAATATGCACGAGGACGTACTTCCAGACAAGGGTTGTCGGAGGTGACGAGGAAATTCGGGAACGAGAGAGCCTGAATTTCCGAGCCGGGTGAGAGCGGCGATCTTCGAACGAGAGAGACTGTAGCTTTTTAAGCTTCAGAGAACGGAGGGATCGCCATGGGCGTTCCAAATAACGGGTCCCAACCTGTAGTTACACTATTATCGAAATTAGCAAATATGAGGACTTTGCTCCGCTATAGCGCATTCGCCAGCTCGGCTGTTGCTCTCTTTAGTTGGAGTCAATCTTCACTTGCTGCTCGGTATATTGTGCAATTGAACTCTCCGTCTTTACACCGAAGCATTGCGTCGCGAATTAAGCCTTCCACGGGCGATTCGGGACTTCGAAGCGCATTTTTTAATCTACCTAGCGTGCGCAGCCGCGAAGCGGTTCGCGTTCCTGAATTGGGCGTGAAAGTAGAAGATTTTCAAAAAGCCGGTCGATTGCTAACGGTCGAGGTGGATTCCAAAGCTGAATTGCAAATGATCAGCAACAATCCAAACATCGCTTTTTTTGAAAAAGAAACTTTCTTCAAGGGTCCGGATCCGGTGGCTGAATACCGCGGACCGCAATTATGGAGAGAAGTTTACGCTGAATACAAAGAAATCCCTTGGGGTTTAAAAGCGATCAAGTCCGTTGAAGCTTGGAACATCAATCCTTCACAGGCCATGATGGGACAAAATGCCCGAGTTTTGGTTTTGGACACAGGCATCGACAAAAATCACCAAGACTTATCGGCTCGTTTTGAAAAAGGCCGCAACTTTATGGAAAAGGGCCCCTTCGATCCCCAAGACATTGGCGACGGAGAATTCAACTTGCTGAATCTTGGTCTTGGCGGCAATAACGGTCAGCGCGAATTCTGGGAAGCTGATTTCTTTGAAAATGATTACGATTACTTCGACACCAATGGACATGGAAGTCACGTTTCCGGAACCATTGCAGCGACTTTGGATGAACGAGGCGTGGTGGGCGTTGCTCCCCAAGCTCGAATTCTTACGGGTCGAGTTTGCGGTGGACGAGGATGCTCTTCACTTGGAATCGTCCAAGGCATTTACTGGGGAATTGAAGAGCGAGTGGACGTGATCAATATGTCCTTGGGTGGAGCAAATCCAAGTCGCGCCACTGCAGAAGCGGTCAAGGCCGCTGATGATGCAGGCGTGATTGTTGTGGCGGCTTCTGGAAATGATGGCGAAGGCCGAGTTTCTTTTCCGGCGGCTCACCCTGAATCCATCGCGGTTGGTGCGGTCAGTCCGTTTTTACAACGAGCTTCTTTCTCTAACTATGGACCGGAATTGACCATTGTGGCTCCCGGGGTGGATGTCTTGTCCTCGGTTCCGCGTAAAAGTGGTCGATTGTCGCAAGTTCAAGTCATTTTGAACGGACAAGCCGACACCATTCAAAGCAGTTCCTTCAAAGGATCCGTTGAAAATCCAACTCCGCTCGTAGCCTCAGTGGTTCACTGTGGATTGGGTCGCGCTCAAGACATCCCAGCCGGTGTTGTTAAAGGCAAAATTGCTTTGATCGCTCGAGGCGAGATCAAGTTTTCTGAAAAAGTGGCGAACGCTTTAAACAACGGTGCGATTGGAGTTTTGATTTACAACAACACAGCAGAGGGCGCCCCTGGGGGGATGCTTGAAACTCCGGTTCAGATTCCGGTTGCGGGAATCACCCAAGCAGCTGGTGTGAAATTGGCTGAAGCCCTCGGACAAAATCCCGGGCTGCAAGCGTCGATCGCCGTGCTGCCAAGCGACTACCAAGCTTTCTCGGGAACTTCGATGGCCACTCCCCACGTAGCGGGCTTGGTTGCTTTGATGAAGAGCGCGAACAAGAACTTGCGTGGCGCTGACGTTAAAGCGATCTTGCGTAGAACAGCGCACCCAATGGAAAATAAATTGCCCAATGAAAATGGCGCAGGTTTGGTGGATGCCGAATTAGCGGTTCGTGAGGCGATGACTTTCAAGGCTGGATCTAAACCCAATGGCTTTGACAATGGTTTTCAAAATGGAAACAACCAAGGTCAGCAATTGGAATTTAATTTCGGACGACCCTAAAGATTAAACACGGATAGCAATCCGCGGTCTGATTTGATCGGACTGCGGAGTTAAATGGCCCGAAGGAACTCGTTCCTTCGGGCCATTGTTTTTTGTGGGTATTTTTAAGAGAACTAATTATCGGATTAACTAGCTCAAGTTTTAAATAATTTTTGCAGAGCCAAACCAACATTGGCCGCGATGGTGACATCGCCCTTGACCTTGATTTTTCTCATCATAAAAGCAAAAGGAACGTTCACTTTACCGGCGACTAATCCTTCAAAAGTTTCGTCTTTCATGCTGATTTCGCAATCGCTTTTAGCGGACGGGCCTTTGGCGAAGGAGACCTTGCCATCATTGTCGAAAGAAAAGGACCATTGGCCGCCATTAGTGCCGTCGAGCACCAGATGAACGGTTTTAGAGCGAACTCCCGCTCCCTTCATGCAAAGCGGATCACCGGAGGCTAATTTTGAAAAATTTTGGTCAAAAAAGTCACAAGCTCGAGTTGCCATATATAGAAATTGTACCTTCCCTATTTAAAAAAGTCGCGTTGGCTTTGCGAAAGAGCTTAATTTTTGGGCTCAGTTATACATTTGCTCGACGAGGTCAGAATACTTTTGCGAGCAATATTTGCGTTTGATCTTCAAACTTGGGGTCAATTCCCCGGATTCAACCGACAATTCTTTGGGCAAAATTTTGAATCGCTTGAGGCTTTCGTATGAGGCCAAATCTTTATTAACCTTTTGTAGAGACTCGTGGACCAGGTATTGAAATTTTTCATTTTCAAAGAGGCTGGCCATGTTGCTGAAGACGATGCCCTTTTGTTCCGCCAAGCTTCTTGAAATTTTCGGATCAAGCGCCAAGAGCACGCTCAGAAATTTTCGTTTGTCGCCAATCACGATTGCTTGAGTAAAAAGTGGATTGTCCAAAAGCATCTTTTCGATTTTTTGAGGAGCTACGTTTTTTCCACCCGCGGTCACAATCAAATCTTTTTTACGATCGGTAATTTTTAGAAATCCTTTGGAATCAATTTCGCCGATGTCGCCGGTTTTAAAGTATCCGTCCACAAATGATTCTTCAGTGGCACCAGGATTTCCGTAGTAACCCGCAAAGACCGGCCCACCCTTGAATAAAAATTCGCCATCCACAGCAATTTTGGTGTCGACAGATTTTAGGACTTTGCCCACTGAGCCGAATCGGTATTCATTCACGCGATTGACCGCCACTGGACCAGTGGTTTCGGTTAAGCCGTAGCCTTCTAAAACCAGAACGCCGGATGCGTGAAAAAATCGAGCTAAGTCATCGCTTAGTGGCGCGCCACCCGAAATCGAAAAACGAATTCTGCCACCGAAACGAGCACGTACTTTTGAATAAAGAGCTTTGTCGAAAATTCGATGAGCGGTGCGATCCAAAAGATCAATGTTGTCTCCCCGCTCCATCAACTTGCTGTAGTGTTTGGCGAATCTAAAAGATTCTTCCATGACCCGTCGAATGGGCGTGGGGTAGGATTTAATTTTGCCGCTCACGCCCGAATAAATTTTTTCGAAAATTCTTGGGACCGCGACCAAAATGGTGGGTCGCACTTCGAGAACATCTTCCATCATGGTTTTTAAATTTTGAGCATAAGCATTGGTCCACGAAACCCCAAGCGTGAGCATGCTTTCCACTCGTCCCAAAATGTGAGCGAGCGGCAAAAATTGCAAAGTCACATCGCGATCGTTGATGGGCAAGGCAGCCATCACGTCCTCGATGATTGCTAAAAAATTTCCGTGGGTGATTTCTGCGCCCTTGGGAACTCCGCTAGTGCCCGAGGTGTAAACGATCGACGACAAATCGGATTTTTCTAAATCTTGGCCCAAGCTTTCGAGATCCTGTTTTTGCAAACTTGATAGCACTTCTTTGGAAACCGGTGCCCAAGTCGCAAAAGATGCATATTCAGAATCGCTGCCTAAATTTTCAAAGGAAATTAATTTTTTGAGACTGGGCAAGCGGTCTTTAATTTGCTCAATCTTGGCTCGCTGAACTCCGTCTTCTAAAAACAAAACTTCCGCTCCCGAGTCATTAAGGATGTATTCGATTTCCGAAGCTAGTAGTGACGGATAAACCGGGACCACGACCAAACCCATGGCTTGACAGGACCAATCCACCAGCGCCCACTCGGGCCGGCTGTTGGATAAAATCGCAATCCGAGTGCCTTTTTTATAGCCGCCGCTTTTCAAAGCCTTAGTGATTGCAAAGCACCATCGTTGAATGTCAGCCCAGTTTAAAGTTTCCCAGTGACCCGAGCGGCGCCAAAGAATGGCAGATTTTTGCGGATCCAAGGTGAATCGATCATTGAGCAGTGAGGCTAAGCTTTTTGGTTTTTTTGCTGATTCAATCGCTGCGGAATTCATCTGGCCTTTGTATCAAAAAAAAAGTCGGGTGCCCAGAATTCCAAGGATTACTGATATTTGGCTTATTGAAGTTCAACTTCTAGAGAAGTGATCACATTTTGCTTGATGATGACCGAGCCCTTCCACGTTTTCGGGAAAGGAGAACCAATGATTTCAATGGTATGGGAACCGGGTCCAATGTCGACTTGGCGAACGGAACCTGAGATTTTTTTACCGGATTTATCGGCCAAGAGCTTGTCGTCTACTCGAATTTCTCGCACGCTTAGCAAAGGGTAAGCGACCAGTTTCAAAATGCCTGAATTTTCTGGTGGCACATAAAGAGGTATGGCCTCTACGTCAGGGGCTTTAGCAATGCATTGTCCGCCGCTTAAAACTTGATCGGCTCCGCAAACTACGGGAGTCGGAGTGGTTCCAACGCCGGTGCCGGCCGCGACCACACATTTTCCAGTTCCATCGGGCTCTTTACCTTCAGCACAACCCGCAGGAGTGGGTCCGCTTGTATCGGGTTTTACAAAAAGCCAGAATCCACCGCCGCCTAAAATCACGACAAGCGCGATCATTAAAAAAGTTCCAGCAGAACTTGAACTCTCGCGGCCGATCGAGGGTCTCGAAGCTGGAGTGCTGTTGATGCTGGGAGCTGCGCGATAAGTCGGATTGTTGGTGGGCGAAGGTTTATAAACTCCGGTGCCGCCAGGTTTGTTCGGGCCTGGAGTCATGGAGACGTTTACGGAAGAAGGTGTTTTGCTTGGCGGAGTGCCGGGGACAGTGGAGGGAGTCACGCCGCTCGGATTTTTGGGATCTGCTAAATTTGTTTTTTTATCAGTGGGTGCCGGGACAACACTCGAAGCCACTCGACTCATTTGCAAAGAGTTGTGACTCTTAAAAGCCATGCCGTTGCTGTTGGTCGGAGCTTTGGGGCTACTGGATCCAGGTAATGATAGCGATAAATGCGAAGTTTTAAATCCGGTGGCCGCGATTTTACTTTCTACAGGAGCTGAACTCGAAGGAGGAATTGCAGGATCTGAATTGTTTTCCGGATTGGGCAAGGAATGATCGCCGACATCTACGGGACTATCCGGACTTTGAATGAGCTTCGATCCGCCTTTAAGAGTCAGTCCTTTGCCGCCTACTGATTCTAGGCCTTCAATATCTGCCGAGGTTAATCCTGTTCCGTTTTCCATCTCTTCGAGATTGGTGGATTCTTCGTCGCGAATTTTAACTTTTTTCTCGGTCTTAACCGCAGAAGTGCTGGCGTTGCCGACTCGAGCGGGCATTTCTGCCGCAATTTTTTCGCGCTTTTTCTTTTCTTCTGCAATGTCGGTGTCGAAAATCTTGCGCAAAAATTTAGAAAAATCGGTGGGGATGAATTCCGGGTAACGAGAATTCATGAAACGAACTAAGTCAGCATAAAGTTCAGAAGCGCTGTTGTAACGTTCGGCCTTGTTTTTAGCCAAGGCTTGTAAAACGATTCGATCCAAGGTTGGGCCGACATCAGGGTTATAGCTGCTGGGGCGCGGGACTTTGCAATCGCGCACTAATTGCAGAGTGCGCATATCGTCGTCATGGGAAAACAAGCGACGTTGAGTTAGCAATTCGAAAATAATGATGCCCATCGCAAAAACATCAGTGCGACGATCGAGCGGCATGCCTTGGGCTTGCTCGGGGCTCATGTAACCGAACTTGCCTTTGAGAATCCCCGCGCGAGTGTTTTCCGATCGAGCCGCGGCTTTAGCGATGCCGAAGTCGACGATCTTGGCGCCACCGTCATAAGACAACATGATGTTTTGCGGGCTCATGTCTCGGTGAACGATGTTCAAGGGCTCGCCGGTTTTAGGATCCGCGAAATTATGAGCGTACTCCAAACCTTTGCAAGCCTCGGAGATTAAGTAGCAGGCAAATTGAATCGGAATTTTAATTCGTTTTTTATCGGCGCGCGCTAAAAGTTGGCGGACGTTTTTTCCGTCGACAAACTCCATTAACAAATAGAGATAACCTTCCCATTCGCCATTGGCATAAATGGTCGCCACGTTGGGATGTTGGAGTAAACCAGAAAGGTTTGCTTCCATTTGGAACATATGTTTGAATTCTTCGTCGGCCGCAAAATGAGGAAGGATGCGCTTCAGCGCAATGACTTTCTCGAAACCGCCGTGACCGAACTGGATTGCGCGATAAACTTCAGCCATTCCTCCGGCCGCAAGTTTCTCTGCGAGAACCAGGTCGTTACCAAATTTTTCAACCATAGTTTTACTAGTAACTTATCGGTAAACTATTGAAAGAGATGAGCTTTTCCCTGGCTTTTGGTCGAGAAGGCATGGGGCACGGCCTTTAAAACCCTTAATATCATTCAATAAAGTAAAAAAGTGTCAGTTTTTTGAAGATTTGATTAACCCTTTTTTGCGATCCAATTGTCTTGTTGAGGTAAGGCCGAAAACCCAGGGAACGGGGAAGAACTAACAGGACTCGAGAGGGGCCTGGGTCTAGGCCACGAAGATCTAAGAACTACGGAAGGAGCAAATTATGCGAGACTTATTTGATACGATCATGGAAACCGAAGAACTTATTACGAGAAAAAAACGTCCGGCACGAAAGAACGCTCCGAACCGTCTCAGTCTGATTGAATCAGTTGGCGGCCGGATCAAAGACGAAGGCAGCTTTTTTGATCTCGACCACGCGGTCGCGAGTCGCAAAAGTCCGACTGAAGATCTTGAGTGGACCACCGGCTGGTCTGGTGAAGACGAACAAGAACGCGAATCTGATTTCGAATGAAAATACGACTCGGCAGAGTTAGTAGGTTTTCTTTGCCGAGTTTTATGTGAATAATCAAGGTCCTCCTTATGACGGGGTCTTCAGTGTGCAGACTGAAGACCCCAAATTTTTTTGTAAATTGCGTAAAAAATTTTCGTAAAAAAATTACGGCCGACTGATGGAAATTTCACTAAGCCCAAGCGAGCTATCGGCATTTCGTAGTTCAATCCACATTTCGCCGTAAGAATTGAGTTTGGATTGGCGGACTTCAATATATGGATCTTTGTCGGTCACATTGAGTGTGCCGGTTTTTTCAAAACACGCCAAACGCGGACAGTTGCATAAATTAATTTCGCTCTGAAGCACGCCGGCAGCTGGTGGATCAATTTTTCCGCCGTTTTTAAATTGGCAAAGAACATCGTCGCCGCGAGTGGTGTCGAATACGGTCAGCAAAATATTTTCCATTCGAGCGGTGCCTGCTAAAGTTTCAACTGAAGCCCGATTGAAACGACCATCCGTGGTGCTGAGCTCGACCGAGCAAACCGCAAATTCCGATTGGACATGCAAATTCACCGTGCAAGGTTGATCGCCCAGTGTTTTTAGATTGCCGGTCGATTTTCCATTGCTGGTGTTGAAGGTTTCAGGCCCAAAAATTTGTTCGGAACAATCTTTAGCGCTGACGTCGAGCACCGCGACTTTATTTTCCGGATGGTCACAACGAATGAGTGCTTCGACCGTTGCGCTGCCATCGGTGGAAAAGCTAACTTTCAAGTCGCGCGAGGGATCCACCCTGCCCGTTCCATTGAATCGTTTAAACGAAAATTTTCGGGGCTGTTCGGTACCTACTCGAAAACTTAGATCCGCTAAACGAACTCGGCGATCTGCATTGGGTGTGCCGTGAATGATTTTAAAGTCGAAAGTGATTTTGCGCTCTTCGGTGGCAAAGGGCCTTACTTCGACTCGCCATTGGCAATTTTCATCAGCGGCCACCACACCCGGACGAGGATTTGCAGAACAAGGTTTTAATTCGCTGTTGAGATAAATGTCGCCGTCGCGACTGCTGATGATTTGGTCTTCATTCGAATGAAATTCGATGGGCAAAATATCATCAACTCCCGCCGAGCCGATCGGTGGCGCCGAACAAGCCAAGGGTTCCTTCCAGCACTCGCGATCGGTTTGGGAGCAAGCGCTTGAGCACAAAAGCAATTTTGGATTTTGGTCCATTGTGTGCGAAAACGCGAGGCGATCTTTGGCTTGGAGAATTAAATATTCTTGAACTCGTTTTTGCAGATCGAGGTAGGAAACCACTGAAACTTTTTGGCGAACGCGACCGACTGCCAAGTTGGAAATAGCGCCGATCACAACAATGATCACACCCACGAAGATGAAAAGAGTCGCAATAAGATTGGTCGGACCTTTTGCCATCGTGTCCCTATACTTTAGGGGCCATTTGATCGAGCCGCAATGAGTCCGCAAGGATTGAAGCAGCGCAAAATCGTCGCTTTTGAGTCGGAGGGCATCGATTTGAATATTTTGGGAGCTTCAAACGGCAAAGGTGTTATAATCTTGGCGTTAGTTCCATAGATGGGGGCGCCGGGTTTCGACGGGTGCTCTGGGATGTGGGCAGCATGCAGAGTGAGCTAGCGACACTCTTTAAACTCCATATCTAGCAAAACTTAAGTGCTAACTCTGAAGTTGCACTCGCTGCTTAATTAATAGTTAAGTAGCCGATCGCCCACGGCTCTGTCGTTAGTCGTGGGACCGATCGTTATAAATACGGCTGGAGCTGGTGTGTGTCTTCTTCACCAGATCGAGATTTAATGGCGGGCTCGTTTTCTGACTTGGTCGTTTTTCACTTGGTCAGCGAATTAAATTAAATGAAAAACTAAGCATGTAGCGGCCACCATTGTAGACATTTCGGACGAGGGTTCAACTCCCTCCGCCTCCACCAAATTCTGATTCAGCAGAGCTGAATATTTTTGGTGCTGAGAACGATCTTTTTAAGAATTCTGATCACTTCTAACGTTCTCAATTTCTCAGAGGCGAAATGATTTCATTTGTTTATCAGTTTCACGCTTCTGTAGTGGCATCACTCGACACGACATGACGTAACAAGACTTGTCCGGAATTTGTCCAGAATGGAAAAGTTTTCGCGCACGTTTTTTCACGTGTAGTTTCTATACGTGCAGTCAGATACTTAAGACCAATTCGGATTTTCAAAGAGCCTTTTCTAGAAGGAGATTTGAAGATGTCTGAACGTTCACAACAAAAATTAATTACTAAGGAAGCGCGCATTCTCAAGTGGATGAGAGAGGACTGCAGGCTATCTATGCGAGACGCGGCCGTGAGGTCCGGATACAGTATTGCGACCATAAACTTAATTGAAAATGGACGGCAAAATATTCTGGAACGACACTTAAAAGTATTACTCCCCGTCTACAAAAGATCGCAAACCGACTTCGACAAATTACGTAAGGAAGGTCAAATTCCGATCTCAAAGGAGAAGGAACTGTGCCTACGGCTCATTCAGGATCTGCCGGAAGACTTGGCGCCAAGTTTACTTAGAATTCTAGAAAGAATCTGTTCGCCACTGCGTAGTTGAGCGTTTCAGATAGCCTTTGTGAACTCGATTGCTTTTCCAAAATTTTACTTCACCTGGCATGTCTGACATAATTGTTTTCATGCGTAAAAAGCTCAATGTATCTCTGGTCAGCGTCTTATGGCTCGCAGTCAGTTCACCCGGGTTCGCGGACAAGTTCAAAACTAAGACTGAACAGAAGAGCGAAGGCGCTTACCAAATACTGACCAATACCGAGCACAATTACGATTTGATCAAAACCAAAAGTCAAAACTACTTTGTAGTTGGATTTGGCAGACGGGTGTTGCACGAAGAGTTTGAGAAGACATTTAATCCGGGTATGGATCTGCCGGCTGGTAAAGTTAAAGCTGGTATTTCGGGTGATTGGACCATTGAGGATAAAGCGGACTCTTCTGGATTCTTCCCCGAAGACGGGCATGAAAAGAATATCGGCTGGATTTTGAAAGGGTTGTTGTATTGGACAAAAGAGACTGGGTGTTGCAATGCTCCTGATACAATTAAGTATTACGGCTTAACTAGCGGCAAGCTAATTTTCCAAACAGAAACACATTCTGCGGTAGCCTTAGCTGAAATAGACAACAAGACGGATCGTTTTTTTGCATTCTCAGTAGATCAAAAGGACGATCGGTTCGGAGTCCTGACCTTAAGTGATAGTGAGAAAGTACTTCAGCAGGTGGATATCAAAATAGACCCAGCTAAATGTTGCGATCTTTCAGATCCTGCACTTGTGATCAGTCTGAACCCTAAGAAAAACTTTGTAAATCAGTTGAGCATGCCATCTAGCAAAGACAAAATCTCGAAACTGTACATTAAACTTAGTTATGACACTGGCGAAATCACGGTCCCAAGCGACGGCAATTCTTTGATGGTTGGAGCAGCTACAGCTAAAGGAGGTCTTCGCTTAGGTTCTGTGTTGAAGAATTGATATAGGTCAACGTTGGCGACCGTTAGAGCTCCCACCATTATCCGATTTTCCAGGGCCGAATCTAATCTTCCCTCAAGAAGCTTTCCGCTTCTTCTCGGCCTTGGCTAAATCCCATATTGATTGAAGATTCATCCAAAGCTCGGGGCTGGTTCCTAACCCTTCGGAAAGATCCAAGGCGGTGTCGGCCGTAATTCCGCGCTTGCCAGCAATCAACTCATTGAGCTTCGCCGGAGTCCAGCCCAATTTCATGGCGAAGGAACGTTGGGAAGTCCCTTTAGGAACAAGAAACTCTTCGAGCAACATCTCACCAGGGTGAATCGGATTTTTAGGACGCATAACAACCTCTCAGTGGTAATCCACTACTTTTACTTCTGACGCCCCATCTTCATTCCATTTAAAGACGACACGCCACTGATCATTGATCCTAATCGAATGAAAGTTTTTCAACTTTCCCTTCAAAGCTTCCAGCCGATTTCCCGGGGGTACCGCCAAGTCCTTCAATTTCACCGCCGCATTGATATACTGCAACTTTCGCTGCGCAGCTCTGCGCAAGTCCGGTGGGAAACTACGGGTCGCTTTCGTTTGGCGATCACCGAATAGGTCTTCGGCGAGCTGGTTCCCAAACGATTGGATCATATCCCTATGTTATCGGAACACGATAATTTAATCAAGAGTGTTATTTTTAGTAAAGTGGTTGAACCCAATTTTGGTCGACGAATAGATTGCATTTTATACAAGAGAATCGCGGGCTACACGTGTAGAATCCGGCTAAGTATCCTATTTAATTTAGGCTATTTCCCTCCGCCTCCACCACTCTTTTTTGGGAGTTTTGGATAAGTTTTGCCTTAATTCTAGCCATCTACGCTTTTCGTTTTTAACCGTGGAACGGGTAAATTCAGATAGTTAAATCAAGTTCACTAAAGTTTCGACGCAACACAAAAACACACGACGTTACACAAGTTGTCCGTAATTTGGCCGTAATGAGTTTTTTTTGAAGCGAAAATTTTAAGCGTTTTCGCTACACGAGTAGACAAGCACTTAGGCGGTTAAGTTTTCCAGCAGATTTTTTTAGACCTTCGATAACTAGGAGGTTTGAATATGTCATCGCGCTCTGAACAAAAGATAATGACCAAAGAAGCCCGCATCTTGAAGTGGATGCGGGAGCAGGCACAGCTCTCCATTCGAGATGCGGCCGAGCGATCTGGCTACAGCAATTCGACCATTAACTTAATTGAGAATGGACGTCAGGATCTTCTCGACCGACACTTGAAAGTGCTGCTTCCGGTTTACAAAAAGTCACAAATTGAATTCGAAAAATTACTTAAGGAAGAGCAGATTCCGGCATCAAGGGAGAAAGAAATGTGCTTAAAGCTAATGCAGGTTTTGCCGGAAGAATTGGCTCCGAGCTTGCTCAAGATCTTGGAAAGGCTCTGTAAAAATGAGCACAGTTAAATTGTATCGCAGCATCATAACTACTATTCGCAATAAATATTTTCAAAGTCGCAGACGTGGAAATCATTCAAATTTTTGGGCTAACAGAGACCGAATCTACCAAAAGAAAATAAGCTATTTGTTTTGATCTAAAAATTAATCTGCTGAGAGTTCATAACAGCTTCATAACTTTCTTTTGATTCCCACTTTAACCTGAAGCATTTTTTCAATGCTTGAAAGTAAAGCACATATGCAGCTCGCTCCTGAGTATATGAAGCGATTTTTGCAGAACTCTCGAAATAAATGAGACAGGCTTCTGCTTTATCAAATCCAGAGCCATCACTTCTAGACGGATCTGTCACCCAACTCAATCGTTCAGATTTGCTAAATATAGGGGCCCAATAGGCCCAAGCTGATGACTGGCTGATTACCAAGCCAAAAATAACCATCAAACGAGCAATTCTCTTCATAAGCATTTATTAATCTATTCTAAATTCCAAACGTATAGTGCAAAGATTCAATTAAGGATCCTTTGGCAGCCAATCTTAGTGGAGTGCGGTTGTTTAGTCGGACGAAATCTACCCCAATAGTTTAAGGGAGTTAAAGCGGTTGAATTGACAAGGCGAGCAAGAATCGCCAAGGAGATTTAACCCATGAAGAATCGAAATCAAAAGTACGACCCTGAATTCAAGCAAA
>CAXNGS010000003.1:0-227241 GCA_964202055.1 Bdellovibrionota bacterium
CCGGAATTTCTTCATCATTTTTCAAAGATCTGCCAAAACATGAATGATGACTTTTATCGACAAATCCAAATTCATTTGGAAACCAGCGTAACGACCGCTGAGGAACTGCTAAAAACTCTCGAAAGTGATCTTCCAAAAGATTTGGGCACCAAATGGACTCACAGTGGCCCACATCGCGATGACTTGATTCTTTCGGCCTACGGCCAAAAAAGCCGTTCAACGGCCTCTCAGGGCCAAGGACGGCTTCTAGGACTGCTTTTAAGATGGACCCACGCTCAATGGATTCAAAAAGCGCGACAAGAAAAGGCTCTTTTCATTTTGGATGATTTTTCCAGCGAGTTGGATCAGAGTCACCGCGATCACTTAATTCGCAGTATTTTTTCTGATGAAAACCAAGTTCTATGGAGTGCTACCGAACTTCCACAAAATAATTTCTTAGCAGATATGTTTAAACGCTCGAAATTATTCAACATTTCAAACGGACAGATTCAAATTGAAAATTCAATAAATTCAGCACTTTAAACAGGCTTTGTTGAATCATAAAAATCAGGCAGCTAAACCGCTAGTATTATTGATTTTTTTGACCTCGAAAAAAGACAAAAAAACACTGAAATTATTAATAAATTACATGGTTTAAGCTTTCCAAAGCTGTTAGGTATATCCCCTCCTGGAGTAAAGATTGTTGATGTCGCAGAACGAAACGAAAACCGCAACGCAGATTAATGATGAATATTCGGCCTCCAAAATCAAAGTTTTGGAAGGTTTGGATGCCGTACGAAAACGTCCCGGGATGTATATCGGGGACACCGGATCTCGCGGGCTCCACCATTTAGTTTCTGAAGTTGTCGACAACTCAGTTGATGAAGCTTTAGCCGGATTTTGCAAAAACATTTCTGTTTTTATTCACATCGATAATTCCATCACTGTTGAAGACGACGGACGCGGAATTCCCGTCGACATTCATGAAGAAGAAGGTGTGTCGGCCGCAGAAGTCGTATTAACAAAACTTCACGCAGGCGGAAAATTTGAAGGCGCTGCTTATAAAGTTTCTGGTGGATTGCACGGAGTCGGCGTTAGTTGTGTAAACGCACTTTCGGAATGGCTACGCGTTCGTATTAAACGAAGCAACAAATTGCACGAAATCACTTTTGCTCGAGGCGTTACAACAAAATCTTTAGAAATTGTTGGCGATACTACTGGCCGCGGAACAATCGTTACTTTTAAGCCTGACCCCCAAATTTTTGAGACGACAGAATACAGCTTCGAAATTCTCTCGAAGAGATTGCGCGAATTAGCCTTCTTAAATAAAGAACTGCGAATTAAAATTACCGACGAGCGCGAAGCAAAAGAAGAAGAATTTTATTATCCAGACGGTATTAGTTCTTTCGTTACCTATTTAAATTCAAGTCGCGAAAAAGTTCATCGCGATGTGATCTATTTCAACACTGAAAAAAGCGGAGCTGAGGTTGAAGTCGCGCTTCAATGGAATGATGGATACAAAGAAAACATTTATTCCTTTGCTAATAACATCAACACTCATGAGGGGGGAACTCACCTTCAAGGATTTAAAGCAGCTCTGACTCGAACCATAAATAAATTTGGTGCCCATTACAATTTATCCAAAGATTTGAAAGACCCTATTGAAGGCGAAGACTGCCGCGAAGGTTTGTCTTGTGTGATCTCGGTAAAAGTTCGCGAGCCCCAGTTCGAAGGACAAACTAAAACTAAATTAGGAAATTCCGAAATCAAAGGGATTGTTGAAACAGTTACATCTGATGCTTTGACTCAGTTTTTGGAAAAAAATCCTGCAGAAGCTAAAAAAATTATTCTTAAAGCTCAAGAAGGTACTCGAGCTCGATTGGCTGCTAAACGGGCACGTGAACTCACTCGCCGAAAAAGCGCCATGGATTTTTCGGGATTGCCTGGAAAAATGGCTGACTGCCAAGAAAAAGATCCGTCTAAATGTGAATTGTTCATCGTAGAAGGAGATTCTGCGGGAGGTTCCGCTAAACAGGGACGAGATCGTGCGACCCAAGCCATTTTGCCGCTTCGTGGAAAAATTCTAAACGTTGAAAAAGCTCGCGTGGATAAAATGCTTCAGCACGAAGAAATTCGATGCTTGATCACAGCTATTGGCGTTGGTTTGGAATATGGCGACTCCGATTTTAACATGGAGAAATTGCGCTACCACAAAGTTGTAATTATGACCGACGCAGACGTCGACGGCGCCCACATCAGAACATTGTTATTAACTTTCTTTTACCGAAAAATGCCTACCCTTATTGAGCGCGGACATTTGTTCATTGCTCAACCGCCTCTTTATAAAGTGCGAAAAGCTAAAAGTGATCTCTACGTTAAAGACGAAAAAGCATTACAAGGAATTCTTCTCGAAGAAGTTCTTGAAAAAGGTCATTTAATCGATGGTCGAGGTAATAATCTTTCGGTTACGGACACCAAGCGGATTTTGCTCCAAATGCAAAGATTCAATCGAGTCTTTGATGCTTTGGCTCGAAAAGGCGATCCAAGAGTTTACTTGGAATTATTACTTGGTGGATTTTGCAACGAAGCGAGCTTGAAAACAGAAGAATCCGTTCAAGCCATTGCCGAAGGCTTCAAAAAGAAATTCATTGATCAGTATTCTAACGGATCAGCGCAACTAACCGTTGAAATTGAGGCTGATAAAGAACACCAAGGTTATTTTAAAGCGGTGTTTTTAACTTCAAAAGGCGGAGCCCGTTTCTTGACTGATTTTTCTATGGATTTTTTGAGCAAGCCCGACACTTTAGAAGCTTTAAAATTAGCAACTTTTGTTACAGAGCTTTCCGGACGTCCCTTTAAATTAAAATTAGCTGAAGAAATAAAAGATTTTTATTCAACTACTGAGTTAGTTGATTTTGTTATGGACCAAGGCCAACAAGGTCTCAGCATTCAACGATACAAAGGTTTGGGTGAAATGAATCCTGAACAATTGTGGGAAACAACAATGGATGCAACTAAACGAACGTTGTTACAAGTCACGGTTGAAGATGCTGCAAAGGCTGATCAAATTTTCTCCATTTTGATGGGAGACTCGGTTGAACCAAGAAGAGATTTCATTGAGAAAAACGCATTAAGAGTTCGAAATCTTGATGTTTAATTTTAAGGATTGATGACAGATGAGCGACGAAATCGAAAAAACAAAATATCCAACGATTAACATCGAAGAAGAAATGCAAGTTGCCTACCTCGAGTATTCGATGTCGGTTATTGCGGGACGAGCTCTCCCCGATGTACGAGACGGATTAAAACCCGTTCATCGCCGAATATTGTACGCCATGCACAATTTGGGAAACACCCACGACAAAAAACATTTGAAATCGGCACGTATAGTCGGTGACGTTATCGGTAAATACCATCCACACGGCGACTCGGCGGTTTATCACGCGATGGTTCGAATGGCTCAAGACTTCTCTTTGCGATACATGATCGTCGATGGCCAAGGAAACTTTGGTAGCGTTGACGGTGATAGTCCAGCCGCTATGAGATACACCGAATCACGAATGTCGAAACTTGGCGGACAAATGTTGTCTGACCTTGAAAAAGAAACGGTCGATTTCGGCCCTAACTATGATGGGTCGATGGTTGAGCCGCGGGTTTTGCCGACTCAATTTCCAAATTTATTAGTGAACGGATCCGGCGGGATCGCGGTGGGTATGTCCACCAACATTCCTCCTCACAATTTAACTGAAATTCTCAATGGAACTCTGGCATTCATTGATAATCCTGCGATCACCATTGATCAGTTAATGGTTTACATTACGGGACCCGATCTTCCGACCGCAGGTATCATCAGCAACTTGGCCGGAATTCGTCGGGCCTATCACTCTGGTCGCGGATCTTTCACGATCAAAGGTCGCGCTGAAATCGAAGCCACAGGCAAAGACCGCGAGTGCATTGTGGTTACGGAACTTCCTTATCAAGTTAATAAAGCCGATTGGATTCAAACCATCGCGCGATACGTTCGAGAAAAAGAAATCGAAGGGATCACCGACATTCGCGACGAATCCAATCGAAAAGGGATGCGCGTTGTTATTGATATCCGCAAGGGCGAACAAAGCAATGTGATTTTGAACACCTTGTACGCAAAAACGCAGCTCCAAACTTCTTTTGGAATTATCAACCTCGCTATCGACAACGGTCGCCCCAGACTTTTCAACCTGAAGGAAATGATCTCATCCTTCGTTGATCATCGCAAAGATGTGGTGACTCGCCGATGTGTATTCGAATTAGCAAAAGCGGAAGCCAAAGAACATATTTTGGAAGGCTTGCGCGTCGCTCTGGAAAACATCGACGCAGTGGTCGAAATTATTAAAAAAGCTCCAAGCGCCAATGAAGCTCGCTTGGGGTTAATGGAAAGCTTTAAATTGAGCGATCGCCAGGCCAACGCTATTTTGGAAATGCGATTGGCGCGATTAACAGCCTTAGAAACTAAAAAACTGATCGATGAATTGTTAGAAATCAAAGCAGAAATTGCTAAATTGAAATTAATTTTGAGCAGTGACATCGAACTATTCAAAGTCATTAAAGCGGAATTGAATTTGATTTTAGAAAAATTCGGCGACAAGCGTCGCTCGGAAATTTCAGCGGCCGACGACAAAGATTTCGCGGTTGAAGATTTTATTCAACCCGATGACGTTGTGGTCACAGTTTCATCACAAGGTTACGCCAAGAGAACTTCCGCGGCTGAATATAGAGCCCAAGGTCGTGGTGGACGCGGAGTCCGTGGTGCCGGCACTTCAAACGAAGAAGATTTCATTAGCCAAGTTTTCGTGGCCAATACGCACTGGCATTTGCTGTGCTTTACCACTCTTGGAAAACTTCATTGGTTGAAAGTTTATCAAGTTCCTGAAATGGCTCGCACCGCGCGGGGTCGACCCTTGCAGCAAATGATTCAGCTGGAACAAGGCGAACGAGTCTTGTCGATTCTTCCGGTTAAAGAATTCACAGAAAATTTATTTGTAGTGATGGGAACTAAAAAAGGTGTGATTAAGAAAACCGAATTGACGGCGTTCTCTAATATTCGCACCGCGGGAATCATTGCGATGACTTTTGATGACGGAGACGAACTAATAAAAGTTTCGTTGAGTTCAGGAAAAGACCATATTTTCATGGCGACTAAACTTGGCCAAAGCATTCGATTCCCTGAAGACGATGTGCGACCAATGGGTCGAACCGCTCGCGGGGTTCGCGGCATTAATGTTGATGATAACGACGCAGTTGTCGGCATGGATGTGATTTCTGCAAGTGACGAAGAAACCAAAGGACTGCATATTTTGAGCGTGTCTTCTAAGGGTTATGGCAAGCGCACTCCAATCGAAGAATACCGATCACAAGGCCGTGGCGGATCCGGAATCATTAATTTAAAGACCAATGAAAAAATTGGTGAATTAGTGGCCGTGAAGGTCGTCAAAGATTCGGATGATGCAATTGTGGTTACGGATGCCGGGCAGCTGATTCGAACTAAAGTTTCTGATATTTCTTCTATGGGAAGAAATACCCAGGGTGTGAAAATCATTCGGGTTGATGAAAACGAAACTGTGCAAGGCTTCGCGACCGTAAACGAAGCGGAGATGAACGTTGGATCAGACGAGACGGTTCACTAGCCGCTTAACTAACATCATAACGATCGTGATTATCTCGATCGTTGTTATGGGCGGGTGCTCTTTTGATGTAAACGAAGACCATTGGCGATCAGCCGATAGTTTCGTTAAGCAAAGCCAGTATCTACGCGCCATTGAAGAGTACACTCGAATTGTAAATTACGAACAGCGCGGCCCAATGGGAGTTCGAGCCCAAGAAGAAATCGCAAAAATATATTCTGTTCATTTAAAAGATTATCTGCGCGCAATTCGGGCTTATCGTGACGTCTACCATCGAAGCGATGAAAACGAGACCAAGATGCGAGCGCGATGGGAAATCGCAAAACTTTATGGTGATAAGCTCGGTAATTTTTCCGCTTCAGCAGAAGAGTATGGAATTCTCTATCGTGAAAATTTATGGAACCCCCAAGACGGACCACAAATTTTATTGGAATGGGGAAGGGCATTAATGGATGCCGGACAATTTCTGGACGCAGCAGAAAGATTTAAGGAATACCGCGCCAATTATCCGGGAAGTGCCGATGGACCGCGGGCGCTTCTTGAAGAAGCCCAAGCATATTTAAATTCAGAAAAAACCGAATTGGCCATTAGTAGTTTTCAAGAGGCCATCAAACAATTCGCAGGCAGAAAAGGTTACGAATCTTTAGTCGCAGAGGCCTATTATGGATTGGGCCTTTCGCTTGAAGGGAAAGATGATTTAGCCGGAGCCTTGACGGCTTTTAAGTCTGGTTTGACGACTTATCCAAACCCAAGAGTCATTGAATTAAAAATTGATCGCCTAGAGCGACGTAAAAAAGAACGCAAACTTTAGGACGTGCCATGAATACAAACTTTTCAAAATCCAAAGATCTAAATGAGAGAGCTAAAAAAGTTTTGGTTGGTGGAGTTAATTCTCCGGTTCGTAGTTTTAAGCGAGTTGGCAGGCATCCAATTTTTGCAACTTATGGGACTGGTGCAAAAATCTATGATGCCGATGGAAATGGTTATTTAGATTTTGTGATGTCTTATGGGCCTCATTTATTTGGTCATGCTCGAAGTGAAATCATTGAAGCTGTTTCTAAGGCAATGAGTGGATCCAGCTGTTTTGGAATGACTCACGAAGCAGAAATTGAATGGGCGGAATTGCTTTTGAAAAGAGTTCCAGGTGCTGAAAAAGCTCGTGCGCTAAGCAGCGGAACCGAAGCTTGCTTAACGGCTGTTCGATTGGCACGTGGCCACACCAAACGGCCGATTTTAGTAAAATTTTCTGGCAATTATCATGGTCACGTTGATTCACTTTTGATGTCGGCGGGAAGTGGCGTTGCTACTTTGGCCCATGAGCAAGCGAGTGTTCCTGAATGTGCGGGGATTCCCAATGAATTGGCACAATCAACACGAGTGCTTAAATATAACGACGTTGATGCTGTTAAAAAATTATTTGCTCGCGAAGGAAATAAAATTGCAGGCGTTATTTTAGAGCCCATCGTGGGAAATATGGGAGTGATCCTTCCCAAAAAGGAATTTTTAAAAGCGCTTAGAGAAGAATGCACTAAAGCGGGCGCACTCTTAATTTTTGACGAAGTCATGACTGGATTGCGCGTTCATAAACATTCAGCCCAAGGACTTTTTGGAATTGTGCCCGACCTCAGCACGTTTGGAAAAATTGTTGGAGGCGGTTTACCTTTGGCGGCTCTTTGTGGTCCCGCGAAAATTATGGATTCGTTGGCGCCGATTGGCCCGGTTTATCAAGCGGGCACTCTTTCCGGAAACCCTGTTGGAATCGCCGCGGGCATTCGTATGATGAAATTAATTGATGAGCTCAATCCCTATGAAAAACTAGAAAAGCTGGGAGCGCATATGGAAACCGTTTTGCTAGAAAGCGCCGCCGAGTTTAAAATTCCACTGGTTGTGAACCGTGTGGGATCAATGATTAGTCCCTTCTTTTCTCAAAATGAGGTCACTAATGACGAAGAGGCTTCTGCCGGTGATATGGATCATTTTGTGCGGTTTTTCTGGGCTTGTGTGAAACATGGCTGGATGTTGGCGCCGTCACCCTATGAAGCTTGGTTTCTAAGCCATGTTCATGACGAGGTTTTGAACCCATCCTTTAGGGACACCGCCCGACATATATTCAAAGAAAGCCTGCAGAAAGGACCTTTTCAGTGATTTATTCAGCGCTTTTAGGTCTCATCACCGGTCTGGTTTGTGTGGGGGGTATTGCCCTGAGTTTAAAGATCTTTTTTAAATTAGCAGGGGATGAGCAAATCCCATCTGAAGAAAAGAAGATTCTAGCTTTAAAGGGTCTGGCTTACTTCCTCGGCCAATTCGTGATGGCAATTGGTGCGGTTATCTTGCTGGGGCACTTTTCTCTACGACAGGGGCCTTTTGTTGCGGGGCTTTTGTCGATGAATCTAATAATCCCCTTTTTGATCCATTATTATTCCGAGAAAAAAGACAAAAACTGAAGATCATCGAAAAGATTATCAAATCTTCAATTTAGCGTTGGAAAATATAGAAATCCAAGGTTATAGATCTACCCATATTATGTCTGCCGGATTTAAGTGGTGGAATTATCTTGAAAATGACTTTTTAAACCACAACCCCCATGTGGCTGCGGCGGTGCTTTCCGTTGGAGCTTTGGCTGTGGTTTCTACGGTCTATAAGCGATCTGTTGCTAAGGCTGCGGCCGGCGGAGATGGCGATGCTCAATACATTCCTTCTTCAAAAGTTAGCGTTTCAAATTTAGTAGAAGTTTTTGCCGAGTTTGTTCAATCGAACGCCAATGAAATCATTGGGCACAAGGCAAAAACTTATATGCCGCTGCTCTTTTGGTTATTTTTCTATGTTTTGTTTTCCAATCTTTTGGGAATGATTCCGGGACTTGGGTCATCGACAGATAACATCAACACCACTTTCGGTATCGGGGTTTTGGTTTTCTTCTTTTATAATTTTGAAGGGTTCCGGGCGAATGGCTTTCGCTATTTGGAGCAATACACCGGCCATTTAACAGGGTGGCTATTGTTGGGCTTGGGATGGCTGCTCTTCCTTATTGAAGGCATTTCTCACCTTTTCCGTCCGCTGACTCTCGGGATTCGTTTGCGAACTAATATTTATGCCGATCACCAAGTTTATGGAGTGATATCGGGGCTGACCCAATCTGCAATTGAACCGCTTCAGGCTAAATATGGAGCCGTCGGCGAGTGGATCGGTCTTTTGATGTCTTCACTGATTCCAATTCCGATTATAATTTTGGGACTTTTGGTTGCGATGATTCAAGCAACCGTGTTTACTTTTTTGACAATGATCTACATTGGCTTTGCAACAGCCCATGAAGAGCATTAATTGAAGGACAAAAGTCGTAATTAAATAAGACGTTTTAAATAAGAAAAACGAAGGAGACGAAAATGAAAAAAATTAATCTAGCACTCATCGCAACTGCATTGGTTCCCGCTTTGGCTATGGCGGAAGAAGGAACTGCTGCTGTAACGGCTGCTCTAACTAAAGGCGCAGAATCGCAAGTTGGTTTGGTAGCAATCGGAGCTGGCCTTTGTGCTGGTTTGGCTTCTTCGATGGTCGGACTTGGACAATCTAGAGCGGCTGCTGCTGCAGTTGAAGGCGTTGCTCGTAACCCGGGCGCTGCTAACAAGGTTTTGGCTCCGTTGGTATTGAGCTTGGCACTTATGGAAGGCTTGGCCCTTCTTGCTTGGTTGACTGCTGGCGACATCATCAACAAGCTCGGCGCTCACTAATTTTTACAATTAGTAGAACTAAAATTATTTAAGGCCTTGGGAGACGGAAACGTTTCTCGAGGCTTTTTATTTTGTTTATTATTTCCAACGTCGAGCGACAAAATATTTGCTGATAAATTTTCCAGTCGGAGTCGTGGAATGCTTTTTATTAAAATCTTCGGGACTCCCAACCGCAATGATTTCGCCGCCATCTTTGCCGGCTCCAGGGCCCATTTCAATGATCCAATCAGCAGCGCAAATAACATCTAAATTGTGTTCAACGATCACCGTAGTGTTGCCGAGATCCGTGAGCCGCTGCAAAATTTCCAAGAGTCTTTTGATGTCCTGAAAATGAAGGCCGGTTGTTGGCTCGTCCAAATAATATAAAGTTTTGCCAGTGCTTCGCTTAGATAATTCCTTAGCAAGCTTCACTCGCTGGGCCTCGCCACCGCTTAAAGTCGTAGCCGACTGTCCCAGTCGAATGTATCCAAGACCAACGTCTAACAATGTTTTTAGTTTGGGCTCGACGTTTGGTTGTTTGGAAAAAAGCTCGTAGGCTTCTTCAATCGACATTTCTAAAACTTCGGAAATGCTTTTACCCTTGAAGCGCGATTCCAAAACTTCACGACGATATCGTTGGCCGTTGCAAACCTCACAAGGAACAAAGACATCGGGCAAAAAATGCATTTCGATTTTCTTGCGGCCTGCCCCTTCACAGTTGTCACAGCGACCGCCTTTGACGTTGAAGGAAAAAGTTCCAGGTCCGTAACCACGGATTTGTGAATCTGGAGTTCCAGCAAATATAGCGCGAATTAAACTAAAAATTCCGGTGTAAGTGGCGGGATTCGAGCGGGGAGATCGGCCGATGGCGCGCTGATCAATGGTCACAACTTTATCAATTAAAGTGTCACCTTTGATTGATTTGAAGGGAAGGGGCTCTCGCTGGCTGCGATAAAAGCGGCGGTTCAATTCTTTGAGCAAAGTTTGGTGAATCAAGCTCGATTTTCCCGAGCCACTCACTCCAGTGACCACCACTAAAGAACCGAGAGGTAAATCCAGGCTCACGTTTTTTAAATTATGACCGGTGCAGTCTTTAATTTCGATTTTATTCGTGGTCATTGGTCGACGAGCGCGCTGCTCGGAGACTTGCAAATCACCACGAAGAAATTGAGCGGTTTTACAATTTGAATCTCGGATGAAAGCTTCGGGAGCCGCCTGGGCCATCACTTGGCCGCCGTGAACTCCGGCGCCTGGTCCAATTTCAATAATTTCATCGGCGGCTAAAATGGTTTCTTCGTCGTGTTCAACGACGATCACCGAATTACCGAGATCTCGAAGTTTAATTAATGAAGTTAAAAGTTTTGCGTGATCTTGAGGGTGGAGCCCAATGCTTGGCTCGTCCAATACGTAGAGAACGCCACTTAATTGAATTCCCAATTGAGTGGCCAGTCGAATGCGCTGGGCCTCTCCACCACTTAAGGTTCCCGATCCCCGAGACAAGCTTAAATAGGGCAAGCCGACGTCGATTAAAAACTGTAATCGAGAAACAATTTCGGCAGACAGCCGTTGAGCCACCGCATTTCCGCGAGTCAAAGTTGGAAGCTTAAAAAAATCGAGCAATTCGGCAATCGATAAAAGAGATAAATCAGAAATGTTTTTATTCGCGATGAAAACCGAGCGAGCATCGGTGTTTAGGCGTGTGCCTTTGCAGGCGGGGCAAGTCTCGTGAGGCTTGCCGCCTTCAATTTCTTCGCCGTCTTCTGAGTCTGACTCATTGTGGGCGTCGGGGTCGTCGTCTTCTCCAATAACGCCCAAACCACGGCAGTCCGGACACATTCCATAGGGGGAGTTAAAAGAAAAAAGTCGCGGCTCTAAATCCGGGAAGCTTTTTCCGGTTTTACTGAGCGAAATCTTTTTAGCAAAAATTAAAGATTCCCCGCCATCCTTGAGAACCGCTTTAAGGTGTCCTTCGGAAATTTTATCGCAAATGCGTAAACTTTCTAAAATTCGCTTCTCTGATTCCGGGCGAGCGGGAACAATTGAATCCAAAAGAATGTCGATGTCGTGATGCTGGTTGCGGTTTAAAAGTAGCGGGTCGTGGAGATCGTGAAACTTTCCGTCGACTAAAATTTTAGAATATCCAAGCCGGCGCCACTGATCCATTTCACGCAGATACTCGCCTTTTTTTCCTCGAACGACCGCCGCGAGCAATTGGATTTTTGATTCGCTTTGATAGGAAAGAATCTTTTCTACAATGTCTTCGTTGCCCAATGACTCTAGAGTTTCTCCAGTGGTTGGGTCGAGAACTTTGCCGACTCGTGCAAAAAGCAATCGCATAAAATCGTAAATAGAAGTGACGGTGCCGACGGTTGAGCGAGGGTGAGCGCTAACGGTTTTTTGGTCGATCGAAATCGAAGGAGACAGCCCGTCAATGTAATCAACATCAGGCTTAGATAGTTGTTCCATGAATTGGCGGGCATAGGAGCTTAAACTTTCAATGTAACGGCGCTGACCTTCGGCAAAGAGTGTGTCGAAAGCCAGGGAAGATTTGCCGCTGCCAGAGGGGCCCGTGATCACCACTAATTTTTGAGAGGGCACGTCGAGCGACAGGTTTTTTAAATTATGCTCGCGAGCTCCTCGAATAATAATTGGATCAATCATCTTTAGGGAATCTCAAAGCCAGGATCAATGCTCCGAAGAATTTTTAAAAACTGGGCTTTGATGTCATCGAGGGCTGATTGAGTTTCACCCTCGAAGCGAAGCACCAAAACTGGTTGGGTGTTTGAAGCACGCAACAGGCCCCATCCTTTGGGGAATGAAACTCGGGCGCCATCGATGTCGAGAACTTGTGATCCAAAATTCTTACGGGCGAGCTCAACGAAAGCTTTTACCAACTCAAATTTTCGAGAGTCGGGATAATCCACGCGGATTTCCGGAGTGTTAATAACCGCGGGTAATGATGCTAAAAATTGATCAAGAGTTTCATCGCGGAGGCTTAGTCCTTCAAGTAAACGCGCGCCCGAATAAATGGCGTCGTCGAAACCAAAATAACGATTGGAAAAAAACATATGGCCAGACATTTCACCGGCCAAGGCCGCATTGGTTTCTTTGAGTTTGGCCTTTATAAGGCTGTGACCGGTTTTCCAGATGATGGGGTTGGCTCCCCATTTTTTTAATGTGTCGAAAAGGACTTTAGAGCTTTTCACTTCAGAAATAATGGTGGCTCCGGGATCCTCTTTAAGAATGTCGCGCGAAAAATAAAGAACGAGTTGGTCGCCAAAAAGAATTTGGCCCGTTGAAGAAACCGCACCGATTCGATCGGCGTCGCCGTCAAAGCCAATTCCCAGGTCTGCGCCGGTTTTTTTAACTTCAGCAATTAAATGCGTTAAATTTTTAGGGACGGTTGGATCCGGATGGTGATTTGGAAATTGCCCATCAAAATCACAAAAAAGTGGAATCACTTCGTGCCCCAAGGCTCGATAGGTTTCAAGTGCGATCGGGCCTCCGGCCCCGTTGCCGGCATCGACCACAACTTTTAGTTTTTTTCCGCGGCGAATATTGGAAACCATGTATTTAATGTAGTCAGGAGCACGGGCGGATTCTTTAGCGGAAAACTTTAAGGCCGCGGTGGGAATTTCATTTGGATGTTCTGCTAATAACGGCGCGAGCTCTTGGCCAATTTCTTGAATGTCGCTTCCATGTAAAGTGCGACCATTGAGCACGGTTTTAAATCCGTTGTATTCCGGGGGATTGTGCGAGCCGGTGACCATCACCCCAGACGCGGTTTGAAAGCCGGATACTTCGACTTTAGCCGCGAAATAAAGAAGCGGCGTTGGGCCGGTAGGAATGATGGATACGTCGATTCCTTCGAAAAGAAAACCGGCCGCCAAAGCGGTAGCTATTCGATCCGAAGAAAGGCGCACGTCTTTGCCAATGTAAACGGACTTTTCATTTTCAATTTTTAGCCGACGCGCCAGAGTTCTCCCTAATGCAAAGCAAAAAGGATTGTGCAAATCAGTCTCGGCAAGACCGCGAATGTCGTATTCTCTAAATACACTCATGATTTATTGATTTGGATATTCATGTCTTGGCGTTTTTTATCTAACCAGTTGCGAAAGCGTCGTTGAAAATCAACCGATTGAGCTTCGTTGGTGAGTTGTGCGCGAAGACTTTCAAACTCTTCGTCAGAGCCTTTACGTTTTCCCAAGACTAAAACCAAAGCATTTTTCCCTTGGATATTAAAGGACTCGGGTAAAAGGGCGGGGGTTTGTGATTTTCCAATGGCCACCGCAATGTCTTGTTTAAGGCTATCGAGAGAAGTCCATCCGAGGCTGACGAGTTCTTGATGTTTTTTCAATTCATCCAGAGAGGTTTTCCCCTCCGAATATGAAGTCGCCAATTCTTTTGCCAAAACTTTTCCTAAAAAAATTAATGAAATTTCGTATTCCGTGCGGGCCTTGCTTTCGTAAAGCGATCGAATTTCTTGCTCGGTAATTCCGCCGCTTCGACGAAGTTCTCTCTCAAATACGTTTTTCTTAAGAATTTGGAGACGAATATTTCCTTTGTATTCATCAAAAGGAATTTTTTCTTTAGCCAACTGTTTTTTTAATCCGTCGGCCGAAAGTGAATTTTGTTTGGCGATTAAAGAAATTTGATTGCTAACTTCTAGTTCTGTTACGTCAGCATCAAGCTCTTTAGCCGTCACTTCAATGATCCGGTCTTCGATGATTTTGTCTAAGATTCCATCAAAAGTAAGAGCGTCTTTTTCAACGCCTAAAATATTGATCAAAATTGGCGATTTTTTGAGCAAAGCCAGGCGGCTTTCAATCTCTGATTGCAGAATCGGGGATTGCCCAACGATGGCGGATACTCGGTCTAAACTTTTATTCTCTACAGAGAATGCAGAGATCGAGATTATCGCCGAAAAAATACCCGAAAAAATAAAGAAAGACTTCTTGAAGGTTTTCATGAGCAAATAAGGCTAGATCCGCGCAGCAGATCCAGCAAGGTTTTTCTGGCTAAAGAGCTGACGCAAAGACGACTATTTCAGCAGTCCTTCATTCACAAAAACGCTGTTCTTCTTTTGCAGAGAGGCAAAGTACTCGTTGTACTTTTCTTGGCCCTTACTCTCGCGCAAGGAACGAACGATGAAATCTTTGTAAACAGAGTCGATTTCCGAATAGGGCTTGCGGCCGGTCAATTTAATAATGTGTAGGCCGTAAGGGGTTTCAATTGGGCTGCTGACGTCTCCCAAGTTTTTTAATTGATTAGCAGGATCATAATATTCAGGAAGGAGTTTATGACGGCCGCCCCAGTCCACATCTCCACCAGTTTTAGCAGAAGGACCTTCGGAATATTCTCGCGCTAAATCCTTGAAGGGCTTTTTGCCTGCAGTGACTTGCTTCCAAATATCATCAGCACGTTTTTTAAGATCGTTCTTTTCAGCTTCGGTCATGCCGGGCTTAGAAAGAAGGACGATGTGGCTAGTGCGAAGGAGCGGATTGTTTTTGTAGAAATCGCGAACTTCAGATTCAGGAATTTGAAGTTTGTCGATGATAGGTTGAATGAATCGTCGAACGTAGGCTTGATACAACAAGACATCGAACTGATCCTTAAGTGAATCTTCTCGATGAATGTTCAAACGGCGCGCGTCTTGAATCGCGAGCTCGAAATAAATAATGTTTTTAAGCACATCTTCTTTCGATGGAACTTTTCCAGGAACCAACCGCGAATTTTGGTCGAATCTCTTGTTGAAATCTTCAAGCGAGATCGTTTTTTCGCCAATTTTAGCTAAAACCTTGTCAGCATTTTGCTGAGAAAAAGCCGCAGTCGAAGCAGCCAGTAACATCGGTGCGATGAATTTCAGTCGATAAAAAGTCATCAATAATCTCCTAAAGCTAAGAATAACCGTATGTTAATACAAATGCTAGGCGTCGAAAAAGGAAGTTATCAGGAGTGAAAAAAGTGGAGCTAATGAACCCAGTTTTCCAATAGGGTTAGGGCCCCTTCGACTCGGCGCAAAATGTCAGGATTGGTGTCGGCGAGTGCGGGATTTTTTATCAACAGTCGTCCATCTGGATTCAATTGGAAATGGGCGGGATATCGGGTGATGGCAGTGATTAATTTGTCAGTGGCGATTGGAGTTGAAGAATCAAATGAAAGAGAAACGCCTTGTTTCCCAGCATTTGCCGAGCGAATTCGAAGTCTTCGGAGCTGGCATTTTATGCGAATGAGCGAACCTAAGGAGTTTACGCTGTTGGGAGGGGTCCCAAATCGGTCAACCATTTCATCAAGAACCGCATCAATTTCTAGCTCGGATAAACAAGAAGAAAGCTTGCGATAAAAACCAAGACGCAACGTGGTCTCGGGAATGTAAGTTGGGGGAATCGTCGTATCGATGGGTAGTTGAATATCGGGGTCGATATTTTCTTCTAAATGTTCGCCTCGGAGCTCGGCAACGCTTTCACGCAAAAGTTCCAAGTAAGTTTCGATTCCAATTGCATTGATGTATCCACTTTGATCGCGGCCCAAAAAGTCACCAGTCCCGCGAATTTCTAAATCGTGGCTAGCTATTTGAAAACCAGATCCGAGTTCTTGATAAGCTTCTAAAACTTCAAGCCGCTTTTCAGCGTCTTTGGTCATCTCGGCTCGTTCAGGCAGCAGAAAATATGCAAACGCGCGAACGTTGGACCGTCCCACCCGACCGCGGATTTGATAAAGCTGTGAAAGGCCAAAGCGATCGGCCCGGTCAACGATCAGGGTGTTGGCATTTGGAATGTCGAGTCCTGATTCAATGATAGAAGTCGCCAGCAAAACCTGAGTCTTTCCTTCGTAAAAGCGCAACATTCTTTGCTCGAGTTGTTCTTCATCCATTTGCCCATGAACCACTTCGATGGAAACCGAGGGTAAAAGTTTTTGCATTTCCTCGAGCTCTAGCTCAATGCTTTGAACTCGATTGTGAACATAGAAAACTTGGCCGCCACGAGCCACCTCTTCTTCAACGGCTTGTTTGATAAGCTCATATGATTTTTTCACCACATGGGTTTTTACGCTCAGTCGATCTTGGGGTGGAGTGGTGATGATCGAGAGATCTTTAATTCCGGCAATCGCCATATTTAAAGTGCGAGGAATCGGTGTTGCGGTGAGAGTGAGCACGTGAACATTGTTTCGCAGTTGTTTGAGTCTTTCCTTGTGAACAACCCCAAATTTTTGTTCTTCATCGACGACCAAAAGGCCTAATTTTTTATCAGCAAAGTCACGACTCAAGAGCCGATGAGTCCCAATGATCACGTGCGCGGCACCAGTGGAAAACTCTTTAATGGCGTCAGCCGAGCTTTGTTTGCTTTTTAATCGACTGACTCCAACGACCCGAAATCCAAAAGGTTCAAGCCGGCGACGGAAGTTGTTTTCGTGCTGAGTTGCCAGCAGAGTCGTCGGAGCTAAAACCGCGACTTGAAAACCAGAGGCCAAAACTGCATGGGTTGCGCGAAGGGCGACTTCTGTTTTTCCATAACCAACATCACCGCAAATCAGGCGATCCATGGGTTTAGTGTTTCTTAAGTCATCAAAAATGGCTTTGATCGCACTTTCTTGGTCTACAGTTTCGTCATAGGGAAAACTTGCCGCAAAAGATTCAATTTTTTCGGGATTTAATTTGATCTCGGGTCCGCGAGCCAAGTCGCGGATCGAGTACAGTTTAATCAAATCACCCGCGATTGATTCCAAATCTTTCTTGGTTTTGGCTTTCTTTTGTTCCCAAGTTTGGCCGCCTAATTTGTCGAGCTGAACGTTGGTGGACTCGGTCCCGAATTTTTTAACTTCGGAACATCTATTAACTGGAACGAAAAGTTTTGCGCCGTCGCGATACTCAAGTTCTAACAATTCGGAGGGGACTCCAGAAAAAACCATGAGCTTTAGCCCGTGATACTTGGCGATGCCGTGCTGTCGATGGACTACGAAATCGCCACTGCGGAGATCTTCGAAATCAAGTTCCGGCAAGTGTGAAATCGAGTGAGAGGCCTTCTTGGAGGACAGTCTCTTTTTAGTTCCAAAAAGTTGATATTCAGGGACCAGGCAAATTCTTCGCCCGTGATCAATGAAACCGTTTTCAATGGAGCCTAAAACGAAAAATAAAGAAGCTTCCCGCTCTTTCAAATCTTGCAGGTTAGCAATGGTGATTCCGTGAAGTTCGTGGGCTTCCAATAAAAAACGAATGCGCTCTAGTTGAGTAGCAGATGAACCGAGTAAAATGACTTTATACCCGGCGGCACTTTTTTCCGAAAAGAATTTGCGGAAGGGCGCGAGCAAGTCATCAGAAAAATCCGTTCGAAGTTGGGCCAGAGAATTTTCTAGATCAACCACCCCCGAATAACTCGGGAGTTCATTTTGTTTCTCAGGATTTTTGCTTGGCAGAGAGCCCCCAGACAAAGAAAGTAGCAAGGGACTGATTTCTAAGCACCGCTGAATTTCTTCGCGTAAGGAAGCGCTGTCGTTAAGAAATTTTTCCGGACGCGGAACCCAATGATGGTCCTTGGCGCCTGCAATCAAGTCGGCGCTGAACTCTCGGTGGGAGCTTTGAACTCGGTCTAAAATAGAAAAGGGATCGATCACTGCGGAAATTTTGGAAATCAGTTCCCGGGGGACGAGCACGTCCTTCGATAAAAATCCGGGACCCCAATAATCCAAGGTTGGAAAGCCATGCATTTCTCGAAATCGCTCGACTAAAAATTCGCGATCTTCTCCCGGTAAATTGCTTTGATAAATTTCCGATTTAATTTCGGTAATGATTTCGGGCCGAAGTTTAATCGCGTTGGAAATAAAATCGCGTACCGGAAAAACAAGGAGCCTTGAAATTTCTCCGATCATTCTTTGGGAGTCTGGGTTGAACTCGCGGAGAATTTGCACTTGGTCATCAAAGAGTTCGACTCGGACCGGAGATTCTCCCCCCAGAGCAAAAAGGTCGACGATGGATCCTCGCGCCGCAAATTGGCCCGGGCGCTCGACTAGATCTGTTGGCAAATAACCAATGCTTGCGAGTTTCTCCACCAGGTTTTCGCGAGTGAGCGACGACCCCTGTGCGATTTCAAAGCGGTTAGTTTTAAAAAATTCGAGAGGGGCTGATTTTTGAATCAGTCCATCGACCGAAAGAATAAAAAGAGTTTTTTGCTGATCAAGCGCGCTGATTTTTGATAAAAAAAGCGACCGTTGGTTTCGATTAAAGGTGGATGGTCCACGATGTTTAAGGAGGTTTGTTTCCAACGGAGCCAAGACTTCAATGCTGGAAAAATCCGCAAGTAAATATAGCTCTTGCTGTAGATCGATCGCTTGTTCATGGGTGGGAACTAAAACAACCGGCGAATCGAGATGGCGGATTTGGTTCGCGAGTTCCCAAGCTAAAGCGCTGGTGTTGGGAAACCCACGAGTCTGGGTCTGGTTCAAAACCACTCCACCCCTTGAGGACGTTTTAATAAATCCTCATAGGAATCGCGTGCTGATTTTCCTTGGCTCAGCACTGCGTGAACTTCGTTACAAATTGGCAGGTCGACTCCTTGTTTTTTTGAAAGCGCAAAAATGGCTGAAGCTGAAAGGGCCCCTTCGATAGTGGAATCGACAATTTTTTCGGCTTCCGCTCGGCTCAAGCCTTTCCCAAGCAAAGTTCCAAAGCGGAAATTTCGCGACATCAAACTTGAGCAAGTGAGTAAAAGATCCCCCAAACAAGAAAGACCCAAAAAAGTTTGAGGCTTGGCCCCTAAGCTTTCTCCGAGTCGAGCAATTTCAATCAAACCACGATTCATCAATGCCGCTCGTGAGTTTTGGCCAAGACCCAAGCCTTCTGCAATCCCAAGTGCGATGGCAATTACATTTTTCGCAGCTCCGCCCACTTGGCAACCAATCGGATCGCCACTGATATAAAGACGAAAGTTTTTTGCGCCCAAAAGAGTTTGGACCGCCAGCAATTTTTCGGGGTTAAGTCCGGCTAAAGAAACGCTGGTTGGAATGTTTTCTAAAAGTTCTTTGGCAAAGCTTGGACCGGATAATATCTGAAAACTGTTTTTGGAAAAATCAGTTCCCAAAACTTCCTGAGCAATTTGACTATGCATAAGAAGCGTCGCGGGCTCAAGTCCCTTTGAAGTGTCGATTAAAACTGTGTCTGCGGAAATCAACGGTTTGATTTCATTGCAAAAATCACGAAAATAAGAAGCTGAACAAGCATAAACCCAAACATGAGATTTAAGGGCTATTTGAACTCTGTCAGAATCCGCATGAATCTTTGAATCCAAAATCAAAGAGCCAGAATAACGAGGGTTTTTGTGCTCCGCATTGATTTGGTGGGCGACTTGATCGCTTCGAGACCACAAAAAACTGCGAACTCCGTTGGAAGCAAAGGTTTGTGCAAGAGAAGTTCCAAAGGCTCCAGCTCCAAATATAGAAACGCTACCTGACATATTTTTAAAATAACCCACTTCGCTAAGCGCCGAAACACGTAAAGGTCTCTAATCCACGGCCCATTTAATTAAGGCCGACAGTTGTTTGTCAGTAAAGCTATGGTAAAAAACGTCTGATGCTCGAAGAGTTCGGTAATGCCCTGTCATTTCTAGTGCTTGCAGCGATGCTTCCACCCGCGATTTTGTTTTTGGGGCGCTTTTTTCGTCCCAGTTATCCACACGCGGGAAAGCTAACTACGTACGAGTGTGGAGAACTTCCAAAAGGCTCCGCATACGTCATGTTTAACAACAGATTTTATTTGGTTGCGATTGTCTTCTTGGTGTTCGACGTCGAAGTTGCTCTGATGTTTCCTGTCCTCTTGGGATTTCGTGAGTCGATTAAAGCAGGAATGTCGACCCAAGTTCTTTTGCTATCACTGTCGTTTTTAGGAGTTCTTTTTGCCGGCCTAATTTACGAATGGAAAACCGGGGACATCGACTGGCTTAAAGACGCCGATAGTCGCCGCGACGCTCTTGAAGATGCGGAGCAAAACAAATGACGCTGACCAATGCCATCAATGAATTTTTTCAACTGATTACCAAATTCCAAGTTCCTTTTTTCTTGGTTTCGATTTCTTCCGCAGCGATTATCATTTTGTTTTTCGCAATGCCAGTTAGCGGTTTTGCTACTTATCTTGAGCGAAAAATTTCTGCTGATTTTCACGAGCGTATTGGGCCCAATCGAGTTGGTCCGTGGGGATTGCTTCAGCTAATCGTCGACGGGATTAAGATGTTTTTAAAAGAAGACACGGTTACAAAAAACGCCGATCGCGTTGTTTATAATCTGGCGCCTTCTTTAGTAACCTTGGGATCCCTTGGGGCCTTTGCGGTGATTCCTTTCTCGGCCTACATCATCGGCGCAAACTTAAACATCGGAATTTTTTGGGCAATGGCGCTTGGTTCTGTCGTGAGCTTGGGCGTTTTGCTTGGAGCCTGGTCGTCGGATAATAAATGGTCGCTTCTTGGCGGGATGCGTGGCGCGGCCCAAATCATTTCTTATGAAATTCCTCTAGGGCTTTCGGTTCTTAGTGTGGTGGTTGTTTCGGGAACTTTAAATATGCACGAATTAGTGGCGACGCAGGCTTGGCCTACGCTCGGCGGCAAGGGCCACTTTTGGAACATTTTTCACAATCCTTTTTTATTCATTAACTTTTTTGTTTATTTCATTGCGGCACTGGCGGAGTGCAATCGAACGCCCTTCGACTTGCCCGAAGCTGAGTCGGAGTTGGTAAGCGGATTTAACACTGAGTTCAGCGGGATGCGCTTTGGGCTTTATGCTTTGGCGGAATTTGCGGACGTGATTTTGTTTGCTTGTATTTCTTCCTCTATTTTCTTGGGTGGGTGGCAGCTTCCTTTTGTTGACTTGAGCTTGCTGCACTTTGGAATGTCTTTAGGCGGCAAGAGCTTGGATCCCGTTTTCCAAACAGCATTGATGATGGGAGTGTTTTTAGCCAAAGCTTCCGTGATCGTTTTCGTTGTGATGTGGCTGCGCTGGACGTTGCCGCGTCTGAGGGTCGATCAGCTAATGAACATGTGCTGGAAATATTTGATTCCAATTTCTTTTGTTTGTGTGGTTGGCGCGGCGATTTGGGTTTGGTTTTTTGAAGCCATTCTCGGCTGGCCCTCTTCAAGCATGGTTCACATCGTGGGCCGAATGTTAGGGGTTTACTCGTCATGAGCGGTTTAGATTTATTTGTTTTAGCTATGTTTGCGCTGGGGATTGCTGGCGCATTTTTTACGGCTTTTCATCCTAATATTTTGTACGCATCGATTAGTTTGATTGCAACTCTGGGCGCAGTGGCTGGACTGTACGCTGGACTGGGCGCGGATTTTTTGGCTGCCACTCAGCTCATTATCTATGTGGGCGGAATTTTGATTGTGATTTTGTTTGCGGTCATGATGTCGGAAAATATTTATAAGAAAAGATTCGCTGCCGAAGCTAAAAAATACATTTTGCCATCAATAGTGTCGATTGGCTTGTTGGCGCTTTTGTTTAAACTGTTATTCAGCGCTGATTGGGGAGAGCTTTCTGAAATCAGCCAATCGCAAGATGGCGTTACTTTGCAAATGGGCCAAGCACTTTCGCGGCCCTATGCTTTGCCGTTTCAATATGTAGCCATTGTTTTATTGTTTGGTCTGATCGGAGCGGTAGTCATCGCCCGCCCGCATATCGGAAAGAAGAGAAAATAAAATGTCGTTAGATTTTCTTTTGCACCCAACAAGTTATCTCGGTGGCGTGTCAGGAAATTTGTCCGCCTATCTTTGTTTCTCGGCGATTCTTTTTGTTTTTGGCTTGATTGCGGCCCTGAGCCGCAGAAGCACCATCGGAATTTTTATGGGAATCGAGTTGATTCTCAACGCAGCGGCGTTGAACTTTGTGGTCTTTCAGGTCATGAAAAAAGACCTGGCTGCGCAAAACTGGCTTCACGGCCATATGTTTTCTCTCTTTATTATTATCTTGGCTGCGATTGAGGCGGCGGTTGCTTTGGCCATTATTTTGCGAGCCTTTGGCAGCAAGGGAACCATTAACTCGGATCGCATATCAGAGTTGAAAGGATAGCGAGACATGGAAGTTCCAAACATTATCTGGATGGCAGCTTGGATCGTTCTACTTCCTATTCTGTCTTATTTTATTCTTTGTGCGGTCGGGAATCGACTGCCTCGTCAGGGTGATTGGCTCAGCACCGGCGCGATCGTTGGTTCTTTTTTGCTGGCCTGCGGAATTTTTGGAGAAATGATTTCGATCAATGATCCGAATTGGTTGATCCAACATTCGTGGACATGGCTCGACCTATCTTCAGCAACTCAAGAGTGGAAGCTTAAAGTTGGAATTCGGCTCGATAACATTTCGGCGATCATGCTTTTGATGGTCACCCTTTGTGCTTCTTTGATTCACCTGTTTTCGACGGGCTATATGCGCGATCATCACGGAAAGCCCGAGGACGGATATCGTTACACTAGCTTTTTCTCATATTTGTCACTGTTCACGGCTTCGATGTTGGGATTGGTTGTTTCTGATAATCTCTTCTCGCTTTTTGTGTTTTGGGAATTAATGGGACTTTGTTCTTATTTATTGATTGGTTTTTACCGACACAAAATTTCAGCGGCCAATGCGTCGCTAAAAGCCTTCATGACCACGCGAGTGGGAGATACGGGACTCTTCATTGGATTGCTGGCGCTGTTTGGAATTTTAGGATCTTTCCGCTTTGAAGACATCTACGCCGGAATTAATGCCGGGGCTTTTGATGGGCAAGTTTTTGGAATGCCTGCGGCCTTTTTTATTGGTTTGATGATTTTCATTGGGACCGTGGGCAAGTCTGCTCAATTTCCGCTTCAAATATGGCTGCCTGATGCGATGGAGGGGCCAACTCCAGTTTCGGCTCTGATTCACGCCGCGACGATGGTCTCTGCGGGAATTTATTTAGTCATTCGTATTTTTCCGATTTTGGAATTCGGCCATGTCTTAACAATTGTCGCTTATGTTGGAGCAATCACCGCGTTTTTTGCGGCGGTTTTGGCGGTTAAACAAACCGACATTAAAAAAGTTTTGGCTTATTCGACGTTGTCTCAACTAGGGTTCATGGTTTTGGCTTTGGGAGTCGGCGCGCACACCCCTGCGTTTTTCCACTTGATCACTCATGCAGTTTTCAAAGCTTGTCTTTTCATGAGCTCTGGCGCGGTGATCTATGCCATGCACCACGAACAAGACATGCGCCACATGGGCGGCTTGAAGAAAAAACTTCCGATCACTCACGCTGCGATGTTGATTGCAACTTTGGCAATTGCCGGAGTTCCTGGTTTCAGCGGATTTGCTTCTAAGGATATGATCTTGGCCAACGTTTTGGGTTTTGGTTTCTATGGAGACACGGGGCACATTTTGTTACCAATCTTGGCCTTTAGTGCCGCGGCCCTTACGGCCTTTTATATGTTCAGGCTAATTTTTATGACTTTCTACGGAGAGCCTCATGATCATCATCATTATGATGAGGCTCACGAAGTTTCGTGGAATATGTGGTTGCCTCTTGTGATTTTGGCGCTCTTTTCTTTTGCGGCATGGTACACCGGTTCCGTAACTGGCGGACTTTTTGGCCACGGCACCGATTGGTTTGTTAATCTCACTCAAGCGCCGGCGCTGCAATATCGTCAAGGAGCGATGTCCGATCATCTAAAGGAATTGGCCGAAAATGTTCATCACGCCCATTACCCGGCGATGTTCTTGTCGTTGTTCGTCGCTTCGTGCGGAATTTTGCTAGCTTTTTTAACTTACAAAACTAAAACCTTTTCTAAAGAAGCGATGGCCGCGCGATGGCCGAATTTTGTGCACAAGCTCATCGATAACCTTTATTATTTTGATGCTTTTTATATCAAAGTGGCTATTAAAAAAGCCTTCTTGCCGATTTCTAAAATCTTTGCAGTGTTTGATGACAAGGTCATTGATCGGGTTGCCGTCGACGGATGGAAAGACGTCGCCATGGTTGCCAAAACTTCAGCAGGATTTGTCGACGACCAAATCGTTGACCGAGCTTTCGTTGATGGTTTGGGCGGAGCGACTCCGGTATTGGTGGGCGCAAGTTTACGCGCCCTTCAAAACGGAAAAGTTCAACGTTATATGGTTTTCGCAGTGGTCGCGCTGATGGCGCTTTATTTGTTCCTGAATTTGAAAGAGGTCTTGTGATTATGCAGAACATTTTGAGTTTAATGATTTTCGTCCCCATTGTTGGAGCCATTGCGATGCAGTTTCTGCCAAAAGGGAAAGAAGGCATGGCCAAATGGATCGCGGCTGCTTTCACCGCCATTCCTCTTTTGTTGTCGATTCAATTAATTTCAAGTTTCAACTTCAACACTGCAGAAATGCAGTTCGTTGAAAAGGCCTCGTGGATCAGCAGCCTCAACGTTGAATATCACCTGGGTGTAGACGGACTCAGCATCTTGATGGTTCTTTTAACTTCACTGCTTAGCTTTTTGGGAGTCTTTGCAAGTTGGAACATCACCAAGATGGTGAAGGGTTACTACACCATGTACTTGCTCTTGCACGTGGGGATGATGGGCGTTTTCTGCAGCCTCGATTTCTTTTTGTTTTATGTTTTCTACGAAGTCATGTTGTTGCCTATGTATTTCTTGGTCGGCATCTGGGGCGGCGAGAAAAAAGAATACGCCGCGATCAAATTTTTTCTCTACACCCTGGCTGGATCGGTCTTTTTATTAATCGGCATCATTGCTCTTTATATGTACAGCCGTGGCCCAGATGGCGCGGGCGTTCCTACTTTTAACATTTTGCAATTGGCGAAAATGGATTGGTCGCAATACACCATCAACATTTTTGGCCATCAATTACCCTTCGACAAAACGGTATGGTGGTTGATCTTTGTTGGCTTCGCGGTGAAGGTTCCCATCGTGCCTCTTCACACCTGGCTGCCGTGGGCACACGTGCAAGCTCCAACCGCGGTCTCGGTAATTTTGGCTGGGGTACTGCTAAAAATTGGAACGTATGGAATGTTACGAATCAATTGGACGATTTTGCCAGAAGCGACTCAAAGTATGTCTTCTTTCTTGGTGGTCTTAGGAATCATCAACATTATTTACGGCGCTTTCTGCGCAATGGCCCAAAAAGATTTGAAGAAACTGGTCGCTTACTCCTCGGTTTCTCACATGGGATATTGCATTTTGGGAATGGCTGCGGCCATTAAAGCCGGCGCTGGTCCAAGCGCACAAGCCGCGATGAATGGCGCGATTTTACAAATGTTCAATCACGGATTATCAGCCGCCATGATGTTCATGTTGGTGGGGGTTCTTTACGATCGCTTGCACCATCGTTATTTGGTCACCGAAGATGGACGCCTAGGTTTTGGCGGAATTGCCCAAAAGGCTCCGTGGGTAACGGCGGCTTGGACCGTTGCAATTTTTGCTTCTTTAGGTCTGCCGGGCCTGAACGGTTTCGTTTCGGAGGCTTTGGTTTTCTTGGGAGCGTTCCCAATTTATAAAACAGCAACAGTGGTGGCTTCCTTAGGCATCGTTTTGACCGGCGCTTATTTGTTGTGGATGGCTCAGCGAGTTTTCTTGGGACCCTTCACGGCGCTAGAGAAAGACCCTAAGACCGGATCCTTGGTTCCAGCTCATGAAGTTGCGGAACCGACTTTGCGCGAGTGGGTTGTGATCGCTCCACTTGGTCTGCTTTGTTTAATTGTTGGGGTTATTCCTCAGCCGTTTCTTAATTTCATGAAGGTCTCCGTCAATCATTTATTGTCTCTGTATAACTGAGGAAGAACGAGGAACTACGAATGAGATCTTTAATCGCGGTTAGTCCGATTATTCTAATGAGTCTGGGAAGCATCGCGGTGCTCATCGGCGGGCTGTGGATCCGTTCACAGCTTTTTCAAGTGGGTCTATCACTTGCGACGATTTTGGCTTCGCTGCTAATTTATTTGCAACTTGCAGGACAAGGCTCTCAAGATTTGTTCTCGGGAATGTTGGCCTTTGATCCCTTTGCTATGTTTTTCTCTTTTTTTATGTTGGTGGTTTTAGGGGTCGCGATTGTTTTTAGTGCTCGTAGCAAAGAAATTTTAAAAGATCGCAGCTCCGAGTATTACTCCCTTCTTTTGGCGCTGGGGACGGGTTTAATTTTGATGGCGAGCTCAAATCACTTTTTGATGATTTATCTCGCACTCGAAACCGTTTCTATTCTCAGTTATTGCCTGGCGGGATTTCATCGTGAGCGAGACGCATCGGTTGAGGCCTCCTTAAAATATGTAGTTTACGGTTCGCTCGCTTCGGCCATTATGATTTTTGGATTGAGTCTTTTATTTGGCTCTACCGGACAATTTACATTAACGGGGCTTCGCGCTTACTTTGCTCACACTCCGCCAGATCAAATTCCTGCGATTCTTTGGATTTCAGTTCTTTTGACCTTTGCGGGAATTGGCTACAAGGTTTCGGCTGCTCCCATGCATATGTGGACCCCGGATGTTTACGAGGGTGCGCCAACTCCAGTGTCGGCCGTTTTGTCGGTTGCTCCAAAAGCCGCGGGACTGGCTCTTTTGATTCGCTTTTTCGTGGTGGGATTCACTTACCCGATCGAGGGTGAAACGGTCTTGGCTTTGTCAAAAGATCCAAGCGCTCTGGGTTTTCATTTGGTTGGACCTTTTAATTGGCCACAATTTTTAATGATCTCTTCGATTTTCACCATGTTTATGGGAAATCTTGCGGCACTGGCCCAAACCTCGGTAAAACGAATTTTGGCGTATTCCAGCATCTCGCATGCGGGATATATGTTGATCGGGGTCACGACCCAAACCGGCGCGGGCATTTCTGCCATTCTTTATTACCTCGTTATTTATTGCTTTATGAACATCGGAGCTTTTTGGGTGGCATCAAAAGTGGAAGACACTTTAGGCGCCGATCATTTGCGACAGTTTCGTGGATTAGCGCGCCATCGACCCTTCTGGGCAATTGCTATGGCAATCTTTTTATTCTCATTAGTTGGCTTGCCGCCTCTGGCGGGATTCGTTGGTAAATACTATTTATTTATGGCCGCGATTGCCCGAGAAATGTATGGATTGGTAATTTTTGCTTCAATTAACTCCGTCATTTCTCTATATTATTACGCGAAAATTGTGCGAGCGATGTTTTTGGATCAATCGGAAGTGCCGTTCCCCGAGGGAAGAACTCCTTTCGATTCGATTTCTTCAAAAGTTTCAGTGGCCTGTTTGGCAGTTCCCTGCGTGGCGCTCGGCCTATACTGGGAGCCTCTGTATAATTTAGTACAACACGCTCTGGAGTTTTTACCTAAGGCCTAGGCCCAAGGTTTGAAAGAAGGCAAAGATGATGACGCCGGTAGATCCACTGATTGTTGTGTTGGTCTCCTTGGTTTTGGCCTCGGTCGTAGCGGGAGGGGCTCTGTTCATTGCCTTTTTTGCAGGCCCCCGAAAAATGGTTCTTTCAAAAGTTTTGCCCTATGAGTGTGGAATGCCTCCTTCGGGAAGCGCGCGCGACCGTATCTCGATCAAATATTACTTAGTCGCAATTTTGTTTTTGTTGTTTGACTTAGAGGCTGCATTTTTAATTCCGGTGGCGGTTGCGTGGAAAGAATTGATAAAATTTGGACCCAGCATCTTGGCATTTATGGCCTTTTTTATGGTCTTTTTCATTGCCGGGATTTGGTATGAATTGAAAGTGAAGGCGATTGAATGGGAGCGTTGAGCGGCGATAAACCGAGCTGGGTAACTGATTGCGAAAGTCGCTTCGCCGGCGCGTTGCGCGAAGTGAAGTGCATTCGTGGCAATGAATACGAGATTTTTATTCAAGAGGGATCTCTTCGCGCGATCATTGAATTTTTAAAAACCCGAAGCAATGGATCCTTTGAACACTTGGCTGACTTAACCGCCTATGACGAGCATCCTAAAACCCCGCGATTTTTTGTTATATATGAGCTGATTTCTATGCAGCTTAAACTTCGTGCGCGCATTGTGGTGATTTGCGACGATAGCACTAAACCATCAGTCGACACTGTTTCGGATCTATGGGGCGGGGCTAATTGGTTGGAGCGCGAAACCTTCGATATGTTCGGAATTCTTTTCCGAGGTCATCCCGATATGCGAAGAGTGTTGTTGCCGGATTCCTTTGTGGGAAATCCGCTAAGAAAAGATTTCGTGGTCGATTATCGACAAACTTTTCCACATTCCAACGCGGCTGAAACAGCTTTTGATCCGTTTGGAAACACCGTCATTCAAGGCGAAGAAGTTGAGTAAAAAAATGGCCTATAAATTTTCTGCGAAAACGGAAGACAAGTTCCAATGGTTATTAACCCGTTACCCAAAGAAGGACGCGGTTTTGTTGCCCTTGCTTCACTTGGTTCAAGAAGAGGTTGGATATTTAAGTCCCGAGGCCCTTAGTTATGTCGGATCACGTTTAGAATTAAGCCCCGCTCGAATTCGCGAGGTCGCCTCCTTCTACAGCATGTTTAAAATGAACCCGAAGGGAAAATACGTTCTTCAAGTTTGTCAGACTTTGAGCTGTTATTTGGCCGGCAGTGAATCCGTCATTGCTAAAATTAAAGAAATGTTGGGAATCAAAGAAGGTGAAACCACCGCCGACGGAATGTTTTCGTTAGAACGTGTGGAGTGCTTGGCTTCTTGTTCGACCGCACCAGTGATGCAAATCAACAATTGGGAGTATCACGAAACTCTCACCGCAGAAAAAACCAAGACCATTGTCGACGAACTTCGCAGCGGAAAATGTGCGATGCCTTACTATGCTGAGCGCGTTGAGTCCGGAGGTGTTGCATGACCCAGAAAATGACAGCCCCCCATCCATTGGAAAATCGAATTGTTCTTCAGGGTTTCGAACTTCCGAAATCTTGGACGCTTAAAGTGTTTGAAGCGGAATGCGGCGGATATGTGGCCGCAAAAAAAGCTTCTAAGATGGAGCCCGACGCGATCACTAATTTAGTTAAAGAATCAGGTTTGCGAGGGTTGGGGGGCGCAGGATTCCCAACCGGCACCAAGTGGAGCTTCATCCCAAAGAACCCAACAAAACCTATTTACTTGGTTGTTAATGCCGACGAAGGCGAGCCGGGGACTTTTAAAGACCGCCAAATCATGGAACATTTGCCCCATCGCTTGATCGACGGAATGATTTGCGCAGCGATGGCAATCCGATCAAAGACTGCATACATTTACATTCGTGGAGAGTTGCGCTTGGCGCGCGAACGAGTGGAGGCGGCGGTCGAAGAAGCCTATAAGGCAGGATATTTAGGAAAAGATATTTTCGGCAGCGGCCGAGATTTAGACATCACAGTTCATCCTGGGGCCGGGGCCTATATTTGTGGTGAAGAAACCGGGTTGATTGAGTCACTTGAAGGCGATCGTGGACAACCACGCCTGAAGCCCCCTTTTCCTGCGGTGAGTGGCGCTTTTGGCGGGCCGACTATTGTTAACAACGTTGAAACTTTATCCCAAGTTCCTGGGATTCTTAACAACGGCGCAGAATGGTTTTTGAAATTAGGCGGTGGAACTCTTCGCACGGCAGGCACTCACGTGGCCAGCGTTTCGGGAGATGTTCAACGTCCTGGTTTCTATGAAATTCCGGTGGGGATGAAGCTTTCGAAATTGTTAAATGAAGTTTGCGGAGGCCCTTTGCCGGGACGCAAGTTTAAGGCCTGTTATCCGGGAGGATCTTCGTCGCCTTTATTAAAGGCGGATGAATTCGAAATCGCGATGGACTTTGATTCTCTGGGAGCAGCGGGAACTATGATGGGCTCGGGCGCGGTGATTGTTTTGGATGATCGTCGTTCCATTCCAGACATGGCAATGCGGACCGCGAAATTTTATGCACACGAATCGTGTGGACAATGTGTTCCTTGTCGCGAGGGAACTCGCTGGGTTCATACGTTGCTTAAGCGACTTTGCATGGGCCAGGGAACCACAAAAGATATCGCAAAAATCATTGACGCTTGTTCCAATATGCAGGGCCGGACAATATGCGTTTTGGCTGACGCGTGTGCCATGCCGATTGAATCCATGTTGAAAAAATTTCGCTCAGAATTCGAAGCGATCACCAAAAATGAAGATCAAGTAGAGCACACGCTGCCCCAAGTTTCCGGACAGAGCGCCGGACTTTTAAATCTGATTCGAACTCGGCAACAAGAAAGAGGCCAGAAATAATGGAAATTCTTTCGATGCCGCTGAATCCGGTGATTTTCACTTTTGTTTTAATGGTTGTGACTTTGGGAATGCTTTTAGCTTTGGTGCCGATCATGGTCATGGTCGAGCGTCGAGGCTCGGCTTGGATGCAAAGACGAATTGGGCCCAATCGGGTTGGCCCCTTTGGTTTGCTACAACCAATGTCGGACGCCATTAAGTTAATGGTTAAAGAAACGTTACTGCCCATTAAGGCCCATAAAACACTTTTTATTTTGGCTCCGGCATTAGCCATTCTTCCTCCGATCGTGGCTTTTATGGCGATTCCATTAGGTGGCACGGTTATGTGGAAGGGCGCGGAGTATCCACTTCAAGTTTTGAATTTGGATGTTGGTCTTCTTTTTATTTTGGCAATTTCAAGTTTGCACGTTTACGCAGTGCTGGCAGCCGGATGGAGTTCTAATAATAAGTTTTCTTTGATGGGCGCGCTGCGCGCGAGCTCGCAAATGATTTCCTATGAAATTGCGATGGGCGTTGTGGTTGCCTCGATGGTTTTCACTTATGGAACATTGGATTTGCGCGAAATCGTGAAACTTCAAGAAGCGGGTGGCGGTGTTTTAGGTTGGGGAGCTTTGCTCCAACCTTTAGGATTTATTATTTTGTGGGTTGCGGCTTTCGCGGAAACCAATCGACTTCCTTTTGATTTGCCCGAGGGCGAAAGTGAATTGGTCGCAGGTTATCACACTGAATATTCCGGAATGACTTTTGCATTGTTCATGTTGGGAGAGTACGTCGCGATGCTCGTTTCGTCGGCATATTTAGCAACCGTGTTTCTGGGAGGCTTTAACGTTCCTTTTTATTCGGAAGCCAATTTGCGAGAAATTTTTGTGGGCATGGGATCAAGTGCCGATTTCGCGTCGATTTTTACGGTGGCCATTCAGTTTGCTTCTTTCATGATTAAAATGCTCGGCTTTATGTGGGTTTTCGTCTGGGTTCGTTGGACTCTTCCACGATTTCGCTATGACCAGCTGATGGACTTGGGCTGGCGAACTCTGCTTCCACTGGGTGTTTTCAATGTGATCGTTACAATGATCGTTACTTATTATTTAGGAATGCGAGCGTAAAACCATGCAAATCTTGACCTATGTTCTCGTGGCGCTTTCGATCATGTCCGGACTGGGAGTGATCCTTTCGAGAAGTGCGGTTGTGAGCGCCATGTCTCTGATGGTGACCATGTTTTTGACCGGCCTTTTGTATTTTTCTCAAGGTTCATATTTTCCGGCAGTTGTTCAAATTTTAATTTATGCCGGAGCGATTTCAGTTCTCTTCATTTTTATTGTGATGCTTTTGGATTTAAAGCCCAGTCGGGTTCTCATCCCCAGCCGCAAAATTGTTGTTTTCTTTGCAGTGTTGGCCGGACTGTTTTTTGCTTTCAGTTTGATGTTTTTAATTTTGCCGGGAGTCAGTCGCTCAAGCCTAGTGGGCGAGTTAATGAGCTCCGAGGGTGATGTGGGTTTGTTTAATGCCAAGAGCATTTCATTAAATCTTTTGACAAAATATATGCTGCCCTTTCAGGCGACCACGTTGTTGTTGTTAGCCGCCATGATGGGCGCGATTTTGATCGGACGAGCTGGTCGAAAGAAAGAAGACTGATATGAACACCGAAATTTATATAGTCACCGGTGTCGTTTTGTTTGTCTTAGGCGTGATTGGCTTTTTATCCAGACGTAGCGCGCTCATTGCGCTGATGTCGCTTGAGTTGATGCTCAACGGAACCAATTTATGTTTAATTTCGTTTTCACGTTTTCACGGGAATTCGGAAGGCGGCAGCCTTTTCTTGTTGATTGTTTTGGTGGCTGCGGCGGAAGCTGCGCTGGCCCTGTCTATTTTAGTTTCGCTTTATCGCACCAGCGGTTCAGTGGACCTGGATGATTTCCGATTGTTGAAGGGATAGTGGGCTCATGGAAAGTACCGACGTTGCGATTGAAACGACTCAGCTTCTTAGATGGATCATTTTGTTTCCGCTGTTGGGCGCCATTTTAAATGGAATCATTCTCCGACTGAAATCAACCAAGTTAGCGGGCATTGTTGCAACTGCGGCATCACTCGCAGCTTTTGTTGCAAGCTTCATGGCCGTTACGCGCTGGGGTTTTTCGCTTGAGGGCGCTTCTTTAGTTTATGACCAATGGTTCATGTGGTTTCAAAGCGGAAAAGTTAGCGTGCCCTTTTGGCTCGAGTACACCCCAATTTCAGGGATCATGTTGTTGGTGGTCACCGGCATCGGATCGTTGATTCACATTTACAGCATTTCTTACATGGAAAAAGAAGTCGGCGGGTATCGATTTTTTACTTATTTGAATTTGTTTTTAGTAGCGATGCTGACTTTGGTGTTGGGCTCGAATTTAGTGACGGTTTTTTTAGGATGGGAAGGCGTAGGGCTCTGTTCCTATCTTCTGATCGGCTATTGGTTTACTAAAACAGAAAACGCCCAAGCTGGAATGAAAGCTTTCATCACCAACAGGATTGGCGATTTGGGTTTTTTAATCTCAATCTTTTTGTTCTTGGCTTATGCTGGAACTTTGCAGATTCAAGAATTGAATCACTTGGGTCCTCAATTTTTCAGCGCGCTACCATCGTGGGTTTTGCCGGCGGCATTGCTTGGTTTGTTTTGGGCGGCTACCGGCAAGAGCGCGCAATTTCCTCTTTACGTTTGGCTGCCAGACGCAATGGCCGGCCCCACTCCTGTATCGGCGTTGATTCACGCGGCGACGATGGTGACGTCGGGAATTTTTGTGATTGTTCGAGTTTGGCCCTTGTTTGCTTCGCAGCCTGAAGTTTTGAATGTGGTTTTTTGGGTGGGAATCTTCACCGCGTGGTTGGCGGCGCTGATTGCTCTGACCCAAAATGATATCAAAAAAGTTTTGGCGTATTCAACGGTTTCGCAGTTGGGCTTTATGTTCACGGCTCTGGGTGCCGGAGCTCCGGAGGCCGCGCTTTTTCACGTTTTAACTCATGCGTTCTTTAAGGCTCTTTTGTTCTTAGGTTCTGGCTCAGTTATTCATGGAATGCATCACGAACAAGACATGAGAAAAATGGGCGGATTGGCTCATCATATGAAGTTCACTCATTGGACTTTTGTAATCGGAACGGCCGCTATCATTGGTTTTCCATTCACCAGCGGCTTCTTCTCGAAAGATTTAATTTTAGCTCACGCGCTTAGCCGCGGGATGGTTCCTTATGCACTATTGTTGACCGCGGCGCTGATGACCGCGTTTTATATGTTGCGAGCCTATTCGATGACCTTTATGGGCAAGCCTCGAAGTGATGCCGCAGACCATGCGCATGAAAGCAGTCCGTTGATGTTGATTCCTCTGGGAGTTTTATCGATTGGCTCGCTGTTTATGGGATGGATTCAAACGCCGCATTTTATGGGCGGGGGTCATTTGATGGAAACCGCGGTTAAATCTTCGTGGGGTGGCGCTGAGGCCATGAAGCCTTTTGCGGAACACAAAATTTCAGTGGGCGGCGAAATTCTTATGATACTTGCTGTGGTCGCGTTGATTTTGGGCGTGGCTTATTATTCGTTTAAAGTTTACCGAGAATTCCAAAGCAAAAAATTTATTTCTCCAGCGGAGAGAGCGGTTGGCCCCACAACAGCGGCTCCATTTATCAATGCTTCTCAAAATAAGTTCTTTGTAGACGAGGCCTATGATCTGATTTTCGTTCGTCCTTTGCGATTCCTTTCGGGGGCTTTCTTTCGCATTGTTGATGAAACTGGAATCAATGGATTGTTACACGGGATGAGAAAATCCTTGGATTTCTCCTCGGGCATTTTGTCATGGGCCCACACTGGAAACGTTCAGACTTATGCCTGGTATTTGGCGGCCGGCGCCGCGATATTGCTGATTTTTGTTGGAAGGGTTTTGTTATGACCGCGCTGTTATTTTTGCTGATTCCGACGGTGTCGTCAGTTCTTTTGCTTTTGTTTCATCGCAACCGTGTCATGGCTCAGTGGGTGAATTTAGTTTTTAATTTTCTATGGGCCGCGGGTCTTTTTAAACTTTGGATGGAGTTTCGAGTTCAGCCGGAAACTTCGGTTTTCCCAATTTGGTTTTCATGGGATTGGGCGCCTTTTATCGGAAGTCGCTTTAGCTTGGCTATTGATGGCTTAAATTTTCCTTTGCTCGCGCTCAACGTGGTTTTGTCATTATCGCTGGCTTTTTATGCCATCGGGCATGAAAAGCTCAGTGCTTCTTACTTGGCGCTGTTTTCCTTCTTAAATGCAGCCAGTGTTGGCTCGTTGATGGCGGCTGACGCTGCGGCTTTTTATTTGTTTTGGGAATTGATGTTGATTCCTATGTATTTTTTGATCGGAAAGTGGGGCTCCAAAAACCGAATTTACGCATCACTAAAATTTTTCGGATTCACCATGGCGGGATCTTTGCTTTTGCTGGGAGCCATTGTGTACGTGGGGTTAAATTCGCCAAGTTTAGGGTGGCACGATCTGAAAGAGCAGCGCTGGGTTTTTGATGGTTGGTTCTCGCCACAGGCGCTTTTGTTCTTGGGTTTTTTAGCAGCATTCGCCGTAAAAATTCCAGTGTGGCCACTTCATACTTGGTTGCCTGATGCTCATACCGAGGCGCCAACCGGAGCGTCGGTAATTTTGGCCGGGATTCTTTTAAAATTAGGAGTCTATGGAATTGCCCGTTGGTGCTTTGTTTTGTTTCCCGAAGCTTCGCTGGCCTCTTCAACTTTCATGATGGGGCTGGGGGTGGTCGGAGTGATCTTGGGAAGTCTTTCGGCCATGGCGCAAAAGGACATCAAGAGAACGATCGCTTATTCTTCAGTGGCTCACTTGGGTTTTATGGTGATCGGCCTTTTTGCACTCCGTGAAGAGTCCATTCAAGGTGCGCTGTTTCAAAATTTAGCGCATGGTTTGAGCACCGGAGCTTTGTTCTTAATTTTCGGAATGATCTATGACCGCACTCACACCCGAGAACTAAAAGACTACGGCGGATTGGCAACCAAAAATGGAGTTTTAGCGACGCTGTTTTTATTTTCGGCGATGGCCAGTATCGGACTTCCCGGCTTGCCTGGTTTTGTTGGCGAGTTCTTGGTTTTGTCTGGTTCATTTGTTACCAATCCATGGCTCACCATTTTGGCGATGTCGGGAATATTGTTAGGCGCCGTTTATATGTTGAGCGCCATGAAAAAAATTCTTTATGGAGAAGTCTCACCAACCTTAGAGGCCCACCCAGTGGTTTTGAAGTGGAGTGAGTGGATGGCGATTGCTCCAATGGTTGTGCTGATGTTGATTTTGGGATTAATGCCCCAGGGATTTTTAAAGCTTTCTGAATCAGCCGTGCTGGGAATGCTTTCGGTATTTAAGTAGTCGAAAGACCCGTGTTTTACGGTGCTAAATAAGGAGACTCTGAATGGAAACGCTAGAGCTAAATTTAAACGGAGCGCAGTTGAGAGCACTGCTGCCGATTTTTTTTCTTTGTGCCATGGTTTTAGTTTCGCTGGTTAGTTCTGGTTATAGAATTCGTGGATCACTGCAAAGAAGTTTGGGGCTTTTCTCTTTTGTTGTTTTCGTAATCCTTAACTTTATCAATCTGCCTTATCCGGACACTGCAATTTTGGGAACTTCGCTTTTTGTGGGAATGCTGACTAAAGTTTCTTCGATCGTGGTGGGCGTGTTGGCGGCCGCGGCTTGTGTTTTTGTTGATGAAGAAGACCACCCAGAGTGGCTACCGTTGTTGTCCATTGCGGTGATCGGTTTATCTTTGCTCGTTGGAGCTCGGGATTGGGTTTCTTTTTTCATCTATCTCGAAACTTTTTCCATGCCTTCCTATGTATTGGCGTCCCTGCGTCTGAAGAAAGACGGCGGTTTTGAATCGGGATTGAAATACCTCATGATGGGTGCTTTTTCTTCGGCGATTTTTTTGCTGGGAATCACGCTGGTTTATGGGTTCTCGGGATCTTTTGATTTTCTTTCGATTTTAGAAACCATTCGATCGGCCAATCCCGAAAGCCCGGTTGGATTGTTATACGCGGGATTTTCTTTGATCGTGGTGAGCATTGGTTTCAAGGTAGCCTTGGCACCCTTTCATATGTGGGCCCCAGATGTGTACCAGTCAGCCCCGGCGGCGATGGCTAGTTTTTTAGCAAGCGCGGTTAAATTTGCGGTTTTTGTTGCGGCCTTTGCGGCTTTTTCTCAAACTGGAATTTTGCAGATCCCCTTTTTACAAGCCTCGATGAGCGCCTTTGGAATTTTAAGCATTTTGGTTGGAAATTTAATGGCGCTTCGACAAAGCAATTTACGAAGAATGATTGCCTATGCCTCGGTCGCTAGTGCTGGAAATGCTGCGTTGGTTTTTGCGGTGGGGCCCGTTGGTTTGAATTCTGTTTTGGTTTATCTGGCGATTTACGGGTTAAACATAGTTGCTTTGTTTGCACTTTTTGAATGGGCGGCTCGAGAGAATGGATTGCCTAGTAGTTCACAAGCGGATCTTGGATGCTTATCTCGCGCCATTCGAGGAAAGCCTTTGGCAATGACGGCTTTGGGGATTGTGCTTTTTTCATTGGTCGGCCTTCCTCCGCTGCCCGGATTTTTTGGTAAATTTTTGATCATTCGAGATTTGTTGCGCGCCGATTTATTCATTGAGGCAGGAGCCTTGCTTTTGGGTTCACTGCTATCTCTGGCGTATTATTTGAAAATTTTTGTGCCGATTGCACTCGAGACCGGTGCCATTGATGGCAAAAAAGCTGCATTGGCCGGGCCAAGTTCCACGGGTTCTTTGGCTGGTTTTTATTTTGCAACTCTACTGTTGATGGTAGCGGGCTTTTCTTTGGCGGGATATTTCAACCTGGTTGGCGATACTTCTTTGTTCTTGCGTTAAACTGCTTAAGAGAAAGTCTTAATAGAAGAGCAGGGGCTGGCATATGTCATCCGATGGTGATGAAGGAAAATTCCGCTATAAAAAGGAAAAGACCGAGGTCGCTAGCCGGCGAGTTTCTGTACGAATGCTTTCTGGAAAAATCTATGGCCCCTATCGACGAGCAGAAATTCTTGGATTCATCAGCAGCCGTAAAATTCGGGGCGAGGAAGAAATCCTTTTCGAAGGCAGCGCGGAATGGCAGGCGATTGCCTCGGACCCAGAATTTTTCGATGCTTTGCACGCATTGTTAGAAGGAAAAAAAGCGCCCATTCATTCCGAAGCTGTGCGCAATGAAGGTTCCGGTACCGGCGACGGCGCAACCTCAGTCAAAAGCCCGCTAGGCGATGATTTTGTGGTTGGTAAAACCGAGATCAGCGCAGGTGGAATTGTTCAAAGCGATGATCCCGGAGAAGGCGGAACTCGAGCTACTGAAATTGGCGGCATAGAAAACGATGAGCTCCCTGTCGAAGAAGCTAAGGTGCTTTCATCGCCTAAGAAAACTAAAAAAGCTGGACGAGCTTCAGACCCAGCTCTTTCCGGTGGCTGGACTCCGGACCATGCGGTACGGCCACAATCTTCGCCATCTTCTTCCGTAAAAACGAAAGCAAAAACAGCCAGAGCCAAAGTTAAACTTCCTGGTATTGGCGCCCTTGTGGTCACTGCGGTTTTGGCTTTTGCAATTATATGGATTCGAGACGGCGGGGGCAAAAATCCCGAAGTGGCTCATAAGTCTAGCGTGGTCCCTTTAAAATATTTCGAAGCCTTATCAGAAGCTTTGGAAAGTTGGACCAGTCGCGCGATTCCCTCCATGCCCGGCCAAATCATTGCAGATGTGATGCCGGTGCGGGTTGGGGGCAATGCCTCGATGTGGGCGGAGTCTCTGCAGAAGTCTTTGTCGCCGCTAGCACCCGCGGAAAACAAAATAAATAAATCTTATTGGATTCAACTGGCCTGGGATTTGGCGGCATTGGGAGCAACCGTTCAAGTTCAAAGCATTGGCGATGCTAAATTATATTTAGAACAATCCACGGCGATTCTTTCCGAGCTAAAGCGTAAAACACTTTTGAGTGAAAGCGATGTGACTTTGTTTTCGGCCTTAGAAATGTTTCGAGTTAGCGATTTAGAGGCCGCCGCGCAATTGGCTGAAAAATTGCCCGACGATGCTGCGCGATGGATTTTTGAAAATTGCTCATGGATTCTCTATTGGGAGAAAAAGCAAAAGAAACCATATTTTGGAAGCTCGCGGGCTTTTGCAGAGGCAGTGATTGATCAGGAAAGTCGCGTACGTCGTTCTTACGCAATGAGAGACCCGGAAATCAATGACTCGATGGAAGTGTTGGCCGAGCAAAATCCATTTTCAGAATTGTTGTGGTTCGCCTCGGGGGAAGTGCTTTGGCGAGGGCAAGGTGGAACTGGAGTGGCGGTGGCAGGGCAATCTTTTGTTGCCGGACTACAGGTCTTGTCATTAGCTCCTCCGGCAATCCAAGTTAATTTTTGGCGCGAATACGTCGAGTTTTTAAAAGCGTATGGCAGAAAAACCTCGCTTGATGCTGGGACCCATAATTTAGAAATGCTTGCTCAAGGAGGAATTGCTACACCCGACAAAGCCAAGTCATGGTGGGATTTGGGTTCCGAAGGAGTGGACCCAAAGGTTTATTCCGAAGGTCTTATCAAGAAAGCAAAATCAGCAGAACTCGGGCCCGGGGAATTAGCGGCGTTAAAAGTTTTTGGCAGATTGTTGTCCAATGGAAGTGAAATGCTGGCGGTTGTGGCGACAGATTTAATTTTGCGCGAAAAATACGAGGCCGCCGATAAGGTGATCGACCAAATGCTGCGCCGAAATTCAAACGATTCTGAGGCTTTGGGTTTAAAGGTATGGGTTGCCTCCATACAGTTTAAATTTTTCGATGCGATGTCGATTTTGGAGCGGGATTTATCAAAGGCTCCGCAGTTGGCTCAGAAGTATCGCATCGCTCTTTTGGTGATTGGTCGCGAATTCGAAGAAGCCAGTGCTTCAATTGATAATTTAATTCAAGCGCGGCCCCAAGATTCATGGCCTCATTATTGGAAAGCGAAAATGAAATTAGCTCAAGGCGAGCCCAAGGCTTGTATGGCCGCGGCTAATCTGGCGCGGCTACAAAGCCGTGGGCCCTTGGGTCGCTCGGCGGAAATCCTTTACTTTCAGTGTCAGATTCAAGGAAAATATTCTTTGGAAAAAGCCGTTGCGGAAATTCAAGCCAACATGGCAAAGCAACGATCTGAACTTCGTTATCTTCCCTTGATTGCCGATGCTTATTTGGGGCTAGAGTTGCCACAGAATGCTTTGCAGTATTTGGAAAAAGCATTGGAACATTACAGCGCGAGCGGCGAATTGCTGCTGGCCTTGGGAAAAGTTTTTGAAAACTTAAAGCAAAAAGAAAAAGCGATCGCAGCTTATCAGTCGATTGCTCAGAGAATCCCGGGTGATGGGCGCGGACTGTTGGAGTTGGCACGAATGCTCGAAGAATCCGGCAAGCCCATAGAAGCTGCGCGGACCTATCAGTCTGCGGCGATTGTTAATCCTCGAATGCCTGAGGTTTTTCTTCGAGCGGCGAGGGCTCTTGATAAGGCCGGATTACCCCAAGATGCCGCCAAGATGTATGGCCGTGAAATTGAACTTCGACCGGCAGTTTTGGCAACTTTTGTCGAAGCCGCGACTTTTTTGCTGAAAAATAACAACCCCAAATTGGTTCCGGAACTTTATCGAAAATTTGCAGGTGGGGGTTTTGAGCAAGACCCGCGCGCGCTTTTACGATTGGCCCAGGCTTATTTTGCCATGGGTGATTTCGAAAACGCACGAATCAGCTCGGCGAATGCGATGAACGTTGATCCCAAAAACCCCGAAATTTATTTGATACTTGCACAATCCCTTGAGAAACTGGGAGAGTTCCCCACCGCCCGGTCTTATTTTCAGCGATATTTGGCGCTGAATCCGGGAGCTTCAGATGCGGAAGAGATTCAAGAACGAATTTCCCATCCGCCCTTTAGCGCGGATTAATGGTTTAGAAACGAGGAAATCAAAATGCTTGATTGGAGAAGAATCACAAAAAATCGCGAAGAATTTATGGCCGCGTTGTCGAATCGCGGGCTGAGTGAAGAGGTTTCCAAAAAAACATTGCCCGGATCGGTTTTTGGCGACATGGTTTTGATCAAGGGCTGATCACAGAAAAAACTAAACAGATGAAACTAAAAACTTCGCCCGATCGTGATTGGAATCCTTACATGGAGCGGGCCTTGGAACTAGCGCGTGAAGCCGAAGCAAAGGGCGACATTCCCGTGGGCGCGGTCGTGGTCGATGCTTCTGGGAAAATCATTGGCGAGGGTCATAACCAGCGCGAAATTTTAAAAGACCCTTCGGCCCACGCAGAGGTTTTAGCGATTCAAGCGGCGGCTAAAACATTGGGACAATGGCGACTTCAGGGATCAACGTTGGTTGTGACTCTTGAGCCCTGTGTGATGTGTGCGGGTGCTTTGTCGTTGTCGCGCTTGGATAGGGTCGTCTTTGGAGCCTTTGATCCAAAAGCTGGCGCTATGGGTTCGATCTATCAGATTCACGACGATGCTCGACTAAACCATCGAATTGACGTTGTTCCGGGCCTCATGGAAGAGCTTTGCCGAGAAACCTTGGTCTCCTTTTTTAAGAAAAAGCGTGGAAAATAGAGGGCTTGTCCCTGTTTGTGGTTGATTTGGCTCGGTTAATTTGTGTAAATACACCCCGTCCAAACAAAGGTTGCACTCATAGCTCAACTGGATAGAGCGTCGGTCTACGAAGCCGAAGGTTGTTGGTTCGATCCCAGCTGAGTGCGCCACTTTTTAGGATATGGTTTGTGGGATCGGACCAACAACCCTAAAAATAGCGTTGCTTCGATCCCAGCTGAGTGCGCCACTTTTTAGGACTGGATACCAATCTTTCGTGGGATCAAATCAAAAAAATTTACCGCAAAAAAACTTCTATTTGCTGACCATTGCGCGCTCGCTGGTGACCATTGGCAATCAATCCCAGGCCGTCGCGATTTCTTGGTTTGTATATTCACTAACAAAAGACGCACTCTCTTTGGGGATGGTGGGGCTTGCTGAATTTTTGCCCGCATTGTTGATGGCTTTTTATGCCGGCGCTTTGGTCGATCGCAAAAGTCGCAAAATGATTTATCGAAACGCAGTTTTATTGTCCGCGATGGTTCCGATCATGTTGTTTTTTGTGATTCATAATTTGAGAGATCACCAGGGTGGAAATTCCACCGTGTTGTTTTTGATTTTTGCTTCACTGGGCGTTTCTGGGATCGCGAGAGCCTTTTTATCTCCGGCGAGTGCCGCGCTCACCGGTGAAATCATCCCGCGGGGAAAAATGGTACAAGCCAGCGCTTGGATGACCAGCACGTGGCAAGCCGCAATTGCGATTGGCCCAGCGGTTGGCGGATTTATTTACGCTTCGGGCGGGCCCCAAACAGTTTTTATTTTTAGCGCTGTCCTTCAGTTGCTTGCCGTTTTATTGATTCAAAAAATTATACCGGGAGAGGCCGCGCTGGCGTCGGGCCGCAAGGAATCTTTTGTTCACGGTGTGAAGTTGGCTTGGAAATTCATGCGCGCCGAACCGCGACTTTTTGGCGCGGTTTTGCTGGATATGTTGGCGGTGTTTTTTGGTGGAGCGGTGGCGCTGCTTCCGATCTTTGCGGAAAGAATGGGAACGGGCGCGATTGGTTTGGGAGTTTTACGAGCGGCGCCCGCGGTGGGGTCTCTTTTGTTGGCGGCAGTTTTAGTAAAGCGTCCGCCACGACGACGGACAGGTTTTTGGTTGCTCTCTTCGATTTCGGGATTTGGCTTGTGCATGATTATGTTTGCGTTGAGTACGAATTTTTACCTGTCCTTCGCGGCTCTTTTTTTGTCAGGAGCCTTTGATGCGGTGTCGGTTGTGGTGCGCGGTACTTTGTTGCAGCTTCTGACGCCGGATCACATCAAGGGGCGGATTTCGGCGCTCAACAGCATTTTTATCAACTCGTCGAATGAGTTCGGTTCTTTTGAATCCGGGGTGACTGCTAAATTCATGGGTCCTGTTGTGGCCACCGTGGTTGGTGGGGTGATGACTTTGTTGGTTGTTTTGGCGATGGCCGTCAAATTTCCGTCGCTTCGAACGGTCTCGATTCAAGACATTGAAAAATGAGCCCCAAAAATAGCCAAGAGCATTCGTCAGAATTTTGACGAAGCAGATTTAACCCTCAGAATTTTCTGTGTTTTGTCGAAAAGTAGGGGATGGCTTCGCGCAAAAAAACTTTCCAAAATGGGCTGCTGATTTTAGCGGTATCATTTTTGCTGCAAACTTGCGCGCACTTGGATCGAAATCCTGCAGCTTTAGATGTGGTTCGTGCTTACTCCAGAGATTTGGGTGGAGGAGCTTCGATGATTTTGGTCGGGCAAAATGCTTCCGACCCAGAAGAACGTTTTGAGGTTAGCAAAAATCGGCGTTCGGAAATCATTCAACGAGACGGCAAACCCAATAAGCCTGTGGCCATTAACCCGGCGGAGTTTGGATTTGAAGCGCCCAAAGAGGCCTGGATCACTCCGAAATATTTGCTGACTCGTGGTAGTCGAATGGGGCCGCAGAAAATTTTTGTTTTTGAAGGTCGTCAGGAACGCACCAAATATAAGTTTTATGGCAACAAACAAGAAATTTCGATCGACACATTTAAAGACGCGGACCTGCCACCGGAGTTGATCGAAGTTGGCGCCGCAAGAGGGCAGCTCTTCCGTGCCACGCTGGCGGAATTGGCGATGTCGATGGTCACCTACACGCCGCTAATTCCACTGTCGGTTTTGTGGAGACACAAGCATCGCGAGATTCTGGATTGGTCACGTTATCACGCAACGTACTGGGAAAATTGGATCAACCAAGCTTTGGACAATCCGGGAACCATGCCTGAATTTGAAAAAGTGTTTTCTCGAGATGATTTAATCAACATAGGTTTTGCCCTATCGATTCGTTTTAATCGCAGCTGGACTTTGAACTTATTTGGTAGTGAGCGTTGGGAAGGGATTCTCACGTCGGAAAACAGCAAAAACAAAGTAGATTTATTTAACGTTTATCGGGGACTAAAAAAGGGCGACACCGAGCAAAACATTGGTCAGATGGTAAAGGTCGCCAATGAACAGGGGTTGATCTTGGTTCCCTTCGGACCCAACATCGCGGTGCTTTTTTATGACCGAAATGATTTGGCGCCGAAAGAACACTGGCGATCCTTGAACATCGATTCAAAATCACCAGCCGAAATTGAAGAAGCTCGTCAGAAATCACAAATCACTAAAGGTTCGCTGGTTCCCATTGGAATCTACGTTTTATCGAGCTCGACCGGGCCGCTGCAATTAACCGACATTTCCGATCCGCTGAAAATTGGCTTGCGGGCGAAAGTGTACAAGTCGTACAAGTTGGCGCGGGATATGGGTTATGCCTTTTATTTGTCCGGATTAATGTCCACCGGATTGCGGGTCACCGAAGCGGGGGTTCGATGGGTTTTCCGGAAGTCGGGCCGGCCCTGGTTTGATTATCACATTAGTAATTATGCCGAGCTTGATGTTTTGCTCGACAGCGGGCTTGTCACCTTTGATGCCGAGCAAGTGGCGGTCGATTCCTTTTGTGCAGATTTACAATCGTGGGGAGCCTCCGAAGAAAGGGCTTCTCAGCTTTGCTCTGAAATTCAAAATTCCAAAGCCGATCCAGAGCGGATGAATCGAGCTATCCAGAGCGCGATGCGCGAGATGTCGGACGCAGAAAAGAAAACCGGCGAGTGGTTATTTGCAGCCCGAAGTCGAATGGAGCCTCAGCGCACACTTTCATCTATGCAATTCATGAATTGGTTTGATTCCGAACGTCGAATTCGCAAGCTCAAAGAAAAAACCCAGAAGAAAGATGCGGCTCGTTTGCTTGCAGAAAAAAACCGAGCGCTCGAAGAATTAACTGAGAAGAAAAAAACCAATGCCGAAGAGCCCGTTGGAGTTTTTCCACCTAAGAGCGGAGAGCCAGATCGGCGTTTGATTTTATTTATGGTGGATGGCTTGGCGCGGGGCGAGCTTGAAGAAGCTTTAAAAAAATATGAACTGCCCAATTTAAAGGCGCTTTTTGTCGACGCGGGAAAAAAATTCAATGTCTTCACTCCGCGAAGCATCAGCATGCCTTCCTGGGGCACGATTTTAACTGGATATGATCCTGATGAACACGGCCTTCGTAGCAATGCAGTGGTTAGTAAAATTGAATTCAAGCCCGAGCTTTTGACCGATGCCCGAAAAGATTTGCTGATGCCGGAATACATTAAAGAAGGGCGAAGTCATCGCAAAATTATGGAATCTGGAGTGGCTTGGTTGCCGCGGGCCTTGCCGCGTGATCAGGTGCTTTTAAATTTCGCGCCTATTAACGACGGGGCGTATCCACCGATGGCTTCACTTATGAAGCAATTTTTTACAGATTTTAAAGAGGCTATGTTTGGAACTTTTGAAAATGTAAATGCCTTGGATTTAGCTTCGGCCGAAGCTACTGCCCGCGAAATAGAAGCCAATCCAGGAAAGTTTAAATTGGTTTTGAACTGGTACGCCACGATCGATGCTCACACCCACAAATCATCGGCCACTAAATTTCGAGCCTATAAAGTGGTGGATCAAGCAGTGGGTCGAGTCATTGCTGCTGCCAAGCGCGATCCTGAATTGCGTGATGCGGCGGTAGTTTTAGTTTCCGATCATGGCTCAGTAGGGGGGTTGGATCCCAAATTCATCGACCGGCCTTTTACATCGGGCGAAGGGTACGTAAACGACACCGCATTTAATTTAACAAAGTTTTTTGCCGGGGATTTTGAAAAGAATAGAGACTTACGCTTTGTAGTTGCCGCCGCTGAATCGCCGGAGCCCTTGTTTGATTTTAAATTCATCAAGGAATTTTTGATCCACCCCTTTACCTATACATACCGTGGCGCCCAGAAAAACGAAGGTGAAAAAAATATATTAGTGGATTACTCGGGCGATCGCTTGGCACAAATTTTTATGCGCAAAGGAATGGTCTTTGATTTGGGTGATCGGATGTCTTTGGCGGAGCTTAATAATTATCAATCAGCCGAGTGGGGCGCCAAGGAAAAATTTTCCGTGAATCTACCCGAGCGTCTTCTGAATTTGTCTTTTGAAAACTTAGAAAGCACCGATCCCTTGGTCGTTAAAAAAATTAAAACAGAAACGGGTGGTCGACCGGTCCAATTTTTCGCAATGGCATTGGCCGGAATTGTAGCCCGCGAATCGGTAGAGTTTTTGGTTGCCAATGGCCAGGAGCCAGAAGATGGCGGGGATCGATCTCCGGTTTTGATTTGTGCTCATCCTTGGCGCTGTGGCTTGATTCAAACGCAGCGTAGCCATGGCCAAGATTTTTTCCGATATTTTGTGGTGAAAAACTTTTCGCAAAACCGTGATGGCCGTGTTTCTGGACAGTTGTCGATGGATCCTGCTGATGACCCGATTTCTTATCTTGGTAAAGTGTTTACTTCGGATGAATCGGCTAAGTGGCGCAATGACCAAGAGTGGTTGCGCTTGGCCGAGAAAACAGAGAATCCCACCATCCTCTTTGGTTTGGTTAAAGCTCTGAGCAACGCCCCAAGACTTTCAGGAAATGTGATCCGCCAAGCGGAACTTCCGGATTTTATTTTGACCGCGAACATGGGTTTTAATTTTAATAGCTCGCGAATGACCGAAGGCGATCACGGAGCTTTTAGCTTGGCGGAATCCCAAATAACATTTGTAGTTTCTGGCTTGGGCAAAAATCAAACCCGAGCCCAAGACTTTCCGGATCCGCGCTTAGCGCGCGACGCCGGCGCCACTCTTTTTGATTTGCTTGGATTCAAAGACACCGCCACAACCCAGGGAGAATCTCTCCTGGGTAGGTCGTCATCAACGTCTCCTTAAAAATTACGCAACGGATTCTTCGACGGTCAAAGATTTGAGCCAGTCGATGTAAGTCGTCAGCGCCGAACCGCGTAGTTCTTCAAAGCGCACGCATTTGATTGGCCCATCACCGCCCGAGCTTGCGACGTCTTTAAGTGATGCAACGATGCCGTGACTGGCCTGAGAGCTCGACAGCACGGCCTTGCAGGTCGGCAAAAACAAATCGCGTGGAACGTTGGCGACAAATCCCATTCCGCCCATAGAAAGGCTGCGAGTTTTGGTGCGATAACAGCGACCTTTTGAAAGCAGGGTCACATTGAGCGCGCCGGGAATGCGCGGAAATTTACGATCGACGTTGAAGTTTGCACCCGCTTTTTGCAGCTTGGAAATATCAAGCGGCGGAGGGCGACGAAGGGGTGGCAAGGGAAAGTTTCCAAGATCTGTAAGGGCTTCGGATCCCCTTTTCCAATCCTTCCAGTAAGGACACCAAACCAAAGTGTCGCTTTGGCTGACCGAATCGAGGCGCAGCAGATAGGCGCGGATTTTTCCGGTATCGATGGGGCCTAATTGTTCTTGGGTTTGGGAATTGTAGACGTACCATTCCTGGCAAGCTTCTAACGGTGACGGACCCATTTGAGATCTCCTCGCAAACGTTCAACTACTCGGCGCACATACAACGGGTTACATTGATCTTACCATGACGCAATACGTAATTATGTTAATTTTTCATTAATTCCGCTAAATCCAAGGGATGGAAAATTTAAAAACCATCCTGAAGCTAGCAAGTTTATCTATGGCAATGGCCTGGGTGGGATCTTGCTCTCACCCGGTTTCCGGAAACAGCCCCAGTGACCAGGCAGAATTTGAAGCCTTGAAATCTTTCTATGAAAACCTGAAAGAAGGCCAAGACAAAGCCGCGGTCGAAAAACTTTTAGCCAATCAGAGAGAGCTGATGTGCCAGGGTAATTCTCCTGGGCCCCAGCGTTGTGTCGTTAAATTTCGAGTGGCGGCTGGCCAAGATTTGGGTGCCGAACGATTAGGAATTCAAATCGCCAACGCCAATGTGCGCGATGAATATCGAGTTTTGAGTTTGGATTTTCGTTCGGGAAAATTGTTGCGATGGGAAAGTAAAAGCGAAGTCATTCGCCGCTAGAAATTTACTCTGAGGGAGCGTCTTGGCCGGCCGGAGAGCGGAATCCAAATCGCGATTTGTTGGCGGGAATGATGTACAAATCAACTCGACGATTTTTAGCACGACCTTCGGGAGTTCCGTTGTCGGAGATCGGCTGAAACTCAGCCGCACCCATTGCAGTCATTTTTGCTGGATCAAAGAAGTGTCCATCCACAAAATAACGAACCACTTTGGCGGCACGACCAGCAGATAATTCCCAATTGGTTTCATAGGACGCGTCTTCTGAGGGCAAGTCGTCGGTGTGGGCTTCGATCATGATGTAGGCATCGGTTTTTTTCAAAACGTCAGCTACTCGATTGAGCAGGGGTTCGGCTTCGGGCCTTAACAGCGAAGAGCCTGGAGAAAACAAAGCTTGTGCCGTGATCGCAAATTGAATGCGATCAGGGAAAACTTTGAAATCAAACACTTCTGATTTAAAGGGAGTCATTCCGCTGTCGATTTGTTGAGCTAATAAATGCAGCCGAGTTAATCCGCCGCTCTTGTAGCTTTCCAGCACGCCGCCCTTGGCCGTCGCGTTGATGTTTTGATTGCCGGAAGTGCTTTGCAAAACACCCGTGTTGATTTTCATCGAGCCCATTAAGAAAGAGATAGGATCGTTGAAATATTTTTGAACGCCTTCTTTGTCTTCTTGGCTCATGCCCACAATCCACATCACAAGAAAGAAGGCCATCATCGCAGTAACGAAGTCAGCGTAAGCTACTTTCCATGCGCCACCATGATGGCCGTGGCCACCTTTTTTGATCTTCTTTACGATGATCGGCGCTTGCGGTTCTTCAGCCATACGTCCTCGCTGCTAGTTAAGCGGCTTTAGCAGCTCCACCGGCTGCGGCATTTTTGAGAAGTTCTTCGAGTTCTTTAAAGGTCGGGCGCTCAGAGGGCGACACCGCTCGACGCGCAAATTCAATGGAAACTTGCGGAGGCAATCCGCGACAGTTCGCTAAGATTCCCGCTTTCAATACTGTGAACAAAACGCCTTCGGCGGCGAAGTGATATTCCAATCGTTTCGCGATAGGGCCGACGATTCCGTAACCGACAAAGATACCCAAGAAAGTTCCGACCAGTGCGGCCGCAACTTTGGCGCCTACGACTTCTGGACCAGCCGCGATGCTACCCATCGTGATGATAACCCCAAGTACCGCGGCGACGATCCCGATCGCGGGAAAGGCGTCGGCCGAGTTTTGAATTGCAGAAGGAATGAAATGTTCTTCTTGGTGCATGACGTCCATATCGAGGGTCAGCAAATCGTCCATATCATAAGGAGAAGGACCTCCCGAGATAAAGGTTCGCATCGAATCGGAAATGAATTCAACTGCGTGGTGGTTGTGTAAAACCCCAGGATATTTTTGAAAAATTGCGGAAGCTTCAGGATCTTCAATGTGGCCTTCGATCGCTTGAACGCCGTCCTTCTTTTGAGCCTGGAAGAGGTCGTACAATAATTGCAGAGCTTCCATGTATTCTTTTTTGCCGGGATCTTTAATGAAAAGGGCTTTCATTCCCAGCGTGAAAATTGATTTTAAATATTTAGTGGGCGTTGCGATGATGATCGCGGCGAGCGATGCACCTCCGATTGTGATGTATTCCCCTGGGTGTAAGAAAACCCCGAAGAACGAAAAGTCCCAATGGGCGGCCATCATGAAGCCACCAAAGACCGTTGCAAATAGGATGATTAATCCGACAAATCCCATGCTGATCTTATCGGCGGATTGATTTCTACTCTTTAGAGCTATCGTAAGGAGTCACTTATCTGTCAAAAAAATGACAGAAACGGGGATGGCGGACAGCCTCTTAACCTAAGCTTAATAATTCCCCCATGAAATCGTAGGTAAGGAGTTTGAAAATCTTCTCGCCGATAAAGAATACGGGCCAGTTAATTAAGCGCGATCGTAAACACAATAGTGATGCGGGAAGGGCTCTTGATTGCTGAAGCGAGAAATTTCTTTGTATTTGCTTAAATCAAATTCTGGAAAAAAAACATCGCCCTTAAAATCAGCGTCGATCCAGGTGATGTAGAGTCGGTTGGCTCGGGGCAACGAGTCTATAAAAAGCTGTGAGCCCCCAATGATAAAAATTTCATTTTGCTTTTCTGCGACAGCGACCAGAAGAGCGGCTTCGATGGAATTTACGCCGACCGCGGGTTCTTTGATGTTTTCTGGCTGGCGCGAAACAACAATGTTTTTTCGTCCCGGCAAAGGGCGACCAATCGAATCAAATGTTTTTCGTCCCATGATCAGGGGACTTTGGCCGGTTGTTTCTTTGAAATATTTTAGATCAGCCGGAAGTTTCCACGGCAATTGATTTTGGCTACCGATCAATCGATCGCGGGTCATGGCAACGATGAGTGAAATTTTTGAGACCGCGGTTTCGGCGGTTGAAATTGAGTTCATGTGCCGTCCAATCGTTTGTCTAATTACGAAAAATTAAATAGCAATGGGAGCGCGAATGCCCGGATGCGGATCGTAATCAACCAAAGAGAAATCATCGTACTTAAATTTAAAAATATCGCGGATAGCGGGGTTGATCACCATTTTGGGAAGCGGGCGAATTTCTCGGCTCAACTGCAGGTAAGCTTGCTCAACATGATTGTTGTAAAGGTGGGCATCACCCAAGGTGTGCACGAATTCTCCGGGAACAAGCCCGGTCACTTGGGCCATCATTTGAGTTAACAGTGCGTAGCTAGCGATGTTGAAGGGAACTCCCAAAAAAACATCCGCGCTTCGTTGATAGAGTTGGCAAGAAAGGGCGCCGTTAGCTACGTAGAACTGAAAAAATGCATGGCAAGGAGGCAGCGCCATTTTGTCGAGCTCGCCCACGTTCCAAGCGCTAACAATCATACGACGTGAGTCGGGATTGTGTTTGATTTGATCGATCACCGATAAAATTTGATCATAAACTTGGCCATCAGCGCCGGCCCACGAGCGCCATTGCTTGCCATAGACTGGCCCGAGATTTCCATTTTCATCGGCCCATTCGTCCCAAATCGAAACGCCATTTTCTTTTAGATAGCTAATGTTGGTTTCGCCGGACAAAAACCAGAGCAATTCGTGAATCACAGATTTCAAATGAACTTTTTTAGTGGTTAGTAGCGGAAAACTGTCGTGCAAATCAAAGCGCATTTGATGACCAAAAACACTTTTAGTGCCGGTGCCCGTGCGATCTGATTTGTCAGTGCCGGTTTCTAAGATGCGCTTCAATAGGTTGTGATAAGTCTGCATGAATAGATAAAGGTTATGCTGAGATTAAGCGCTACTCAATAAATTCTTCGTGCAAGTTCAGCATTAGAGCGTCAATGCTGGGTTTAGTTTTTACCAAAAAATCCAATTGGCTTTCGTTTTGATGGCCGGTCAAACAGTCAATCTCGGCAGCTCTAAAAAGGCTGCTAATTTTCTGAGACATATCAGAGGCTTGATCCAAGCCTGAGCCCAAAATGGAAACCCGACTCAGTGAATTTTGGGATTGGTCTAAAACTTTTAGAAGGGCGGGATGTCCGGTTAGCCGCGTTGCCCAACGATTTTTTTGAGCTTCGTTTAACAGGACACTCGTTCCGTGTTCGTCAGACTTCATTTCAAGATAATCAGAGCTAATAACTTCTTGGGCTTCGATAGAAAGCGTAGTTGGAAATTTTAAAAGACAGAGCGAGTCTTGGCGACAGATTTGAAGGACTTGTGGTCCTTCTAAAGTTTTCGATAATTTTTCAACGATCATAGAGCCCCCGTTTTCTGGTTGGAAAGTCGACAGCACCCGAACTCGGGTTTTGTGACGATAAGCAATTTCAAGACAGCGCGGATGCAAAACTTTAGCTCCGCGACTGGCCGCTAAATAAGCAGTGCGAAGCGGAATCTCGACTATTTTTTTTGCAGCGGGAATTTTACGAGGGTCAGCGGTGTAGAAACCGTCCACATCAGTATAAATGTCGACTTGATCGGCGCCGAGCGCGGCGCCAAGGGCAACGGCGCTGGTGTCGCTACCGCCGCGGCCCAGAGTGGTGATTTCTTTTTTACGGCTGACTCCTTGAAAGCCGGCAACGATCACCACTTTGCCGGAAGCCAGAGCTTCAATGATTCTTTGAGCGCGAATCTCGACGATGTGGGCTTCACCGTGTTCTTCGTCGGTGATGATTCCGCTTTGTGAGCCGGTGAAAGAAATCGAAGAAATGTTTTGATCTTCGAGCGCCATGCTCAAGAGCGCCATGCTGACTCGCTCGCCGGTGGTCAGAAGCATGTCGACCTCGCGACGATAGCGGGTGGAGTTGGGCGAGACATCAAGTGCTAGCTTCAAAAGTTGGTCGGTGCTTTTTCCCATGGCGCTAACCACGACCAGTAATTTTGGGGTGAGAGCCTGTTGTTTCTTAATGATGGAGGCAACTTGGCGAATGAGTTCGGGAGTGGCTACACTGCTGCCACCGAATTTTAAAACCCGAACCTTTTGGCTATTCACATCTATGAATAAAGCAAATGAGGGCGGCGGAGATCAAGCCATTCTTTTTCGTCTTTTTCGAGGACCCGATCGAGGTCCTGGGGGTTGAGTGATGGATCATCGACCCAGGTTCGGCCAAAAGAATTGCCATTTAAAAGGTCAATGGGGAGTTTTTCGGTTTCGTATTCATAGGGCGGCTGGCGCCAGAGCGCGAATTCTGGATGAATCTGGTGAAAGGCTTTGAACATTAAAAGCATCAAGCGATAGGGCTGAAACTCTAGGTGCGAATAAAGATCCGCATCCACATGAATTTGCATCCCGGAGCAAAGCGATTTTTGAAATTTGTGAAAAGTGGGTTCAAAAAAACAGGGACGCAAAGCGCAACCCTTGAGCCATTGCGGAGCCATCGCGTGCATTTTTTTAATCACCTCTTCGGATTTCATGTTGGGTGCTCCGAAAATTTGCAGGGGGCGAGTGGTGCCGCGGCCTTCCGACATCAAGGTGCCTTCAAGCAAAACGGTTCCTGGGTAACATCGAGCGGTGTCGAGCGTTGGCATGTTGGGGCTTGGGTTGACCCAAGGTTGGGTCGACTGTGGCCACCCAAAATCCGGAGCGGCATTTATTTTGTAGTTGCTGACTTCGATGATTTTTAATTCGACGTCTAATTTAAATTCAGCGCACAACCACTTTGCTAATTCGCCCATGGTGAGTCCGTGCCGCATCGGCAAAATCGAGGCGCCGACAAAGCTTTCCCATTTTTTTAAATCGAGCATAAAGCCTTCGACCGGACGGCCGATTGGATTGGGGCGATCGAGAATCCAAACTTCTTTCTTAAATTTCGCCGCCGCTTCAAGCATGTAGCGAAGCGTGGTGAGGTAGGTATAAATTCGGCAGCCGACGTCTTGCAGGTCGACAAATAAAACGTCAAAGGCATCCATCATTTTTGCAGTTGGTCGCCGCGTGGTGGAGTAGAGGCTGAAAACTGGAATGCCGGTTTTGGGGTCGCGATAATCATCGCTCTCGATCATGTTGTCTTGTTTTTCACCCAACATTCCGTGTTGCGGACCAAAGGCACAGCTCAAGTTTAAAATGCCCTGTTCTTGAAGTGCATATAAAGAGTGATCGAGTTGACGGGTGACCGAGGCCGGATGCCCAAGCAGTGCTATGCGTTTTTTACCCAAAGCCTTAAGGGCCTTGGAATCTGCCAAAATTCGATCAATTCCATTTTCGGTCATGACTCTATTAAATCGATATAAGGGCTCAGATACGAGCTGGGACAATTAATTCGCGACTCAACGTGTCTAGTGTAAATTTGTCGCCCATTGTGGCGGGCTCAAGCCGAGCCGAAACTATACATAAGGAAGGGTGTGTTTTGATTTTACTTAAGCGTAGCTATCAAGTTCAAAACAAAGTGTGGTTATTGGCCGCGCTTGCTTTGGCATCTTGTAGTTCGTCTAAGAACGCAGACTCTTCCGATGAGCTTTCGATGGACGAAATGAGCGCGGATGGTGAATTGCAATTAGGCAACACTAAGCGCGCAGCACTTCCCGATGGCGTCGACTTTGCTAATTATAAAGGCGCTCACTTTCCAAAAATCGCCGACACGCCTTTTAAGAAGAATGGATATTGGATGAATGCTTACCACTTCATCCGCGCCAACGAATCTTGGGAAGATGTGTCACGTTTGATTTATGATCGTTCGGATCGAGCTTCTTTAATTGCGGCTTGGAATCCCGATGTGGCTTTAAAGGCCGGAGCTTTGGTTTATTACAACTCACCATTTCGTGCTGACGATTCATCTGAGATGAAAAACTTGGCCGCTGACTTTGGAATCCCCACGGAAAGAGTGGTTGTTCAAAAGGGTAACTGGTTATCAACCATTGCTGGCGAAAGATACGGCAGCGTTGAAGGCTGGCGCGAGATTGCATCACTTAATAGAGATAAGCTCAGTTCTCCCGACAAAATTGAAGTTGGCCAAGAGCTTGAGGTTCTTCCGGTTCAATTAAACACCAAGCCCATTCTTCGAGCCTTTGTTGAGCGAGCTAAAGAGGTTGCTCAGGGTGCTCAGGTTGCTGGAAGTGTTCAAGATGGTGGAGATGACCAAGGTCTTTCGGACCAAGAAAATAAAGATTTAGAGGGCGAACTTGATAAAGCCGCCGCTTCTGGTGATTCTGCTAAGGCCGCGCCGGGCGAGAGCCTAGCCCTTGGGGGAGGAGCTTCTATTGTTTCTCGGGCCAAAGACTTTTTACTAGCCCACCTCTCGAATCTACTTTTACTGTTAGCGGTATCGTGTGGATTGGGAGCTGGAATCTATTTGTTGCGCACCCGCAAAGGTAAATTCAAAAGCACAAATAAAAATAAGACCAACTTGGGCGAAAAGGAAATTACGCTCAATATGGATATTTTGGATAAAACCGGCACTTCTCATACTGGTGTGACCTCTCGTCATACCTTGAATTAATTTCCTTTAAGCAAACTAATCAAAACGTCAGTAAATTTGTCAGGGTTGTCAGAGTGTACCCAGTGACCAGCATTTTCGATTTCCATGAAAGTCGCAGGTTTTTTTAATCTTTGCTGCATTTCTTGAACACGTTCGTGGCTCAGGAATTCGGATCTTTCCCCCCGAATGATCGAAACCGGAACTTGCAGCCCGGCCCAATCTTTCCATTGAGACTCCCTAAACGTATTGTCCAGAAGGTCGCGAAGACCGGTCAAATCAAAGCGCCAATCGTACAAATTACTTTGGCTATCAAGTCGAATGTTGGACAGCAAAAAGGCCCCCATTTTTCCAGGGTATTGGGCCTGAAAATATTGCTGAGCCAAGCTTCGGTTTTCAAAGGGGCGTGGAGTGTCGTCTAAAATCTTCATCAAGGTCTGATAGTTTTGAGGATCAACAACCGGCGAAGAGTCCTCAACAATGAGTCCGCTAAAAGCTTCTGGGTGTTGGGTGTAAAGCCGAAGCAGGGGCCGAAGTCCAAAAGAATGACCCATCGCAACAAAGGGCGTCTTGTCTTTAAGTTGAAGCCACAAGTCTCTGGCCACCAAATCTAAATCAAGAGAGGTGTAGGGACCGAGCGGGCTGCTTCTTCTGCCACCATGACCCAGGAGGTCGGCGGCAAAAATGTTCAAATCAGGCCCCACCGACGAAGCGTCAAGGCGAGTGATGATAGGACCCCAATTCAGCGCGCTTCCCAAAAATCCATGAACCATTACAAAATTTTTCATTGGAGTTACAGAGAGTCCCCGTCCTTCAATAGAAACTGAAGGGTGAGAAGCTTAATCAATTTGCTGACTTCTTCGGGGGCGGCTCGGCTTAAGTTTAAGCGGATAGTTCCGTCCGAAAATTTAATGGCGCTTGGAAGTTTATTCAGCGAAGTCGCTTGAGTTCGGGCTTTGATGGCCGCACGAAACAAATGATCCCACGCGATCGCCAGCGAAAGCATCTCGGTATCGGCGGCGAGCGCGGTGACGTTGCCAGGATTCTTAAAATCAGAAAATTGAACACTTATTTGGCCGATAGGAAGTTTGGCAAGTGCCGGGCGTTTTTTAGCGGATTCAGAAAAACGACAACCACTTTTTAGGCCGTTAATTTCTGAAGTACAGGCTGCGCTTAAAAAATCCAAGGCGGGATCTTCGTCGATTTCCCAAAAACTCCAACCCGGCAAATTTTTTGCGGCAGAGAGGCTCTGATGATTGCCAATAAAGATTCTAGTTCCGCTGACGTTAGACGAGGGAAGATTGAGTCCTTCAAGTTTTTTCAAAAAAGCAGGGCTGGGCCCGACCACTAACAAATCATTGGGGCGGCTGTTCCAGTCTCGAACTTTTGCTTCCAATAATTCGGGATCCGAGGAATTTTCTAAAACTACGCGAGCTTCAAATCCCGAAGCTGCCGAAGATTCCCCATAGAATTGATCCGCGCTTGGTGGCGCCCAGGGAAGTTTTAAGTTTCCATTGTTGGAATCCCAAAAAATATAAATTTGGGGCAAGCGTTCTTGGCCAGGTGTTGGCAAGTTTTTAACGGGACCTTGTTTTTCGGGGGAACAGCTTGCGGCTAAGAAAAAGAAACAAGTGTTTAAAAAGATAATTCTAAAGTTTGCGAAAAATTTGGAAGCGAGGAACTTTCGGCTAGCGGCCATTGGACCACTCTTGCGCTAAGGTCTTGAGAATCTGCGACATCATGGGAAACCATTACAGTCGGCCTTGGCTGCAATTTCAATTCTTCCTTCAATAAGTCGCGAAAGAGTTGTCGGCTCAGTGGGTCCAGCCCTGTGAATGGTTCGTCGAGCAGAAAAAAAGCGGGCTCGGCCAAGATCACCCGACAAAAAGCAATTCTTTGAGCCTCGCCTCCACTCAACGAGCCGATGGTGGATTGAGCCAATGAAGTGAGTTGGCAGCGCTCCAAAGTTTTCAATACGCTTTCTTTGCGCAAATCAAGGCTCCATTCGGGACGCTTGATCTCGAGCGCAAAGATTAAATTTTGGAAAACATTCATCGAGGGAATTAGCTGGGACCCCTGCATTAAAAAACCGGCACCTCTTTTTTCGCATGCAACGTTGCTTAGATTTGTTTGGCGATCAACACTTCCAAGAAAAATCTCTCCAGAAAGAGGCAGCCGCAATCCGGCCAAAGTTCTTAGCGTGGTGGTTTTGCCGCAGCCCGAGGGACCTTGGAGACAAATGATTTCGTTGGCCAATACTCGGCCATTGATTCGAATTCGGTTCTTAGCAGGAATTTGAAGCTCAAGGTTTTTAAGAACTAGCATGAACCCTCCGGAATTTTTCGTAAAAATTTCGCAGTAAAAAGGCTGCTGCTAATAGGAGCCAAAGGGTAAGAAGAAAAAAATGTGAGTAAGTGGTTTGGTATCGCGCGGCCTTCTCTTGGGCCAAAAGGGCTAGGGTCGAGGCGTCGCCCAGAAGCAGCGGCGAAAATAAAAGATCCGAGAAACCACAGAGGAATGCAAAGAGTCCAGAAACGATCAAGGCGTCTTTCAGATAGGGCTGGCGAATGCGAAATATGCGTTGGCTGAGCGAGGCTCCCAGGCAGCCGGCAGAGGCAATCAGTGAATCTGGAATTTGAGTTTTACGTCGTGCGATCCAAAAATCAGCCAAAGGCCAAAGGCTCAGGCCAATAAGAAGTCCAATCATCAGGAGGCGTAGTGGGTGGGGATATCCTGATAAATTTAGCCGCATCCACGGCCCCCAGGCCACACTCAAAAGCGCCGGAGAAATTCCGATGGCCCATAAAACTTTTCGATGCAGCGAGCTGGGTGAAAGGCAGCTTAAAAAACTAAAAGCAAAAATACAGAGGCTTGAAAAAAGGCCGACCAGCGTTGAGTTTCCGATGGCGGCCCAAAGAACGCTGTTGATGCCCGTGCTGATTAGCTCTGCGGTTCCGCGAAGTGAATTAAACACGATGACGAAAAATAAAAACGCCGAGGCCAGCGGAATGAGCGTTGCAGGAAAAAAAGAGGCGAAAGGATTTTTAGTGGCATTCTCCGCAATATTTTTTTCGTCATGTTCGTTAGCTAGCGCCGAGGGAGTCGAAAATTTTGTTAAATACTTTTGGAAAAAAAGAAAAGCCGCCAAATTAAAAACCATGGTGATGGGCAGCAACACCGCCAGCCGGGCCGGATCGAAAGAAGCAAAGAGGTGATAAAAATTCAGGGTCTCAAGAGACCCTGAACCCGGTCCACCGCCTAAAATTAAAACCGTCCCAAAAGAACTGAGGGACCATAAAAAAATCGCAGAAAAGAAAAAAGAAATGTCAGGGGCCAAAACGGGGAGGATGATTTTTTTTAAGAGCGAAGATCGCGAGGCTCCAAGGCATCTTGCCGAATCGATTTGAGGCGAGCCGCTGTTGCCCAGCCAAAGTTTGATCTTTGATTGAAAGATCGAAACTAAGATCAAGTGATTCCAAAAAACATGAGCGACTAAAATTGGAAAAATTCCGCGCTGAGCGAAAAGCGGAAAGGTTGCCGGAGTTATCGATAAAAAAGCCAAGGCTAGCGCCGATGATGGAAGCGAGAAAACCATCAGCCCGATCATGCGCAGTGTTTTTTGAAGTTTAGGGCCGAGATTCTGTGAGAACCCTAAAAAAATTGCAGACGGTAAAGCGGCGGCAATGGAAAGCCCCGCCGATAACAGTGCCATGAGGGTTCCCCAAATAAGACTCCGCAGAACCAGTAGGAAAAAGTCTGCGGAGAGAGAGTCTAGCGAACTTTCTTCTGAGAAAATCTGAAAAATAGATTGGGCCACTGGAAGAAGAAAAGCCGCCACAAGCAATGTCAGCAAGGAATTACGCGCCCAAGAAAAACCCTCGTCTTGAGAGGGGATATTCTTGGTCAAAGGGCCCATGAGTCCATCCACTGTTGATAGGTTTTAAAGTTAGGCGCCTTGGCTTCCGTGGCAGGCTCGGGAATGTGTTTTTTGAAGCAGTCACTAGTTGTGGCCAGTCCGTTTTTAGGAATTAGCCAGTCTAATTCGGAAACGGCTTTTTCAAATTTTGGAGTTTGGAAAAATTTTAGTAAATCACGAATCGCTGCTTGGTTTTCCGAAGCTGCAATTGGCGAAATCCATTCTTGGTATTTCGGAAAGTCGCCGTCGACTTCTAAAATCCGAGTGGCCGGCGAGCCCGGATGGCAGTCGTGATAACTTTGGCTGGTTGCGAAGGTTAGCAACGCCAGGTCGGGGCTTTTAAGAAAATATTCGTAACTTGCACTCCATTTCGGAAAAACTCTAGCGGTTGAGTTTTTGAATTCTTCCAAGCTAAAGATTTTGTTTTGGAGTCCCCAACTTAAGAAAGTTTGGGAGAGCGCTGAAAATCGCGGGTCCTGAATGATGATTTGCTTTTTCAATTTCCTAACGAGCGCTCCAACTGATTCCTTGGCGGCTCCTTTAGCTTCTTTAGATAAAGCTGGAAATTTTTGGTGAACTAAAAGCACTAGCGGAGATTCGCCCAAGAGAATTTTTGTGGAAGACAAGAGAGATGCCTCTTGAGCCCAGCTCAATTGAGTTGAGTCGATCCCGATCACTAAATCGACCGGCGCTTTGGGGTTTTGTTTTTGAAATCGGAGCTCTTCAAAAAGGCTGCGATTGGGATGGGGCTTGATAAAATTGCATTCCAATTTTGCGCAAGGACTGTTTGGGTCTTTTTGAATCCACTCGCCAAGCGAGCCTTCGCCAAGCAGCGAGGAGTAGGTGAGGATGTTGATTTTTTGCGAGGCCAGTTTTGTAGAGGCAAAACTTACGTTTAATGAGAAGCTTAAAACGAAGCTTAAAAAGAACAGCGTGCCTCCGAAAAGTGCCTTTCTAGGTAGGCGTCCGAATTTCATTTTAGGGTCCTTTCGGAGCGTTGGTGCTGAGCGATCGGCGACGGAGCAAAAAGAAAAGCAAGGCAAACAGCGATAACAGTAAAGCAACCGAAAGAATCATCGGCTGCCATTCATAAATCTTGTTTTCAATTTCTGAGAAGTCGTTTTCAAAACGGTGATAACCCCAGTATCCCAAATAAACAAAAACCGGTGCACTCACAATTGCTGCGATGGAATCCAAAAGTAGAAATCGATAGTAACGAAAGCCGAGCAACCCTGCTGTGAAAAAAACCGGAGAGCGTAGTCCCGGCATGAATCGAGCGGCGAACAAAATAGGCGAGCCCCATCGGCGAATGTAATCGCTGGCGCGATCGACTGAATTTTGGCCGATCAAGCGCGCACCCAGACGAGTTTTAAGAACTCGAAGCCCTACTTTGCTTCCCAAAATAAAAACCACCGAGTCGCCCAAAATAATTCCGAAATACATTAAAAAACAAACTGGGATAAATGGCACACCTTCGCGGGCCGATAAAACTCCGGCCGCAATCAGCACGATGTCTTCGGGAATTGGAAGTCCCAAGCCGCAAATGATCAAGACGAAAAAGGGCCCAAGAATGGCGGTCGTCGCGGTGGCACCAAGAGACGCAACTAATTGTTCAAGCACCCGAGCTTTTAAACACAGTTTCCGAAGTTTCTCAGCAGAGATTTGCGCGATCGCAGAAGCTGACTAATCAGGTAAAGGCTCGAAAACAAGAGAAGCGAGTTTCCGCCCAAGGGACCATCAAGAGGACCATCAAGAGGACCGTCAGGAGGTCCCGCAGAGGCAATGCGATAAACCTGAGCACAGCCCCCAGCTCTTTCGGTGTTCAGCGAGCTTTCATTGCCCATCCCACGTACGGGATCGGCGGGAATGGCGGGATTGGTGCCGCTCGCGTTTGTTGTTCGGGCCATCGCATAGGCTGCGGTGGGCGCGATGACTCCACCAATGATGTCTAGTCCCATTTGTTCACCACTTTGCTTGGAACTCTCGATCAAAAGTTGTTTGGTGTCGTAAGCCGACAAATCTTTATTGAGCGCGCGCAAAACTGCGGCGACTCCGCTCACGACTGGGGCGGCCATTGAAGTTCCCATCATTCTAACGAAGGGATTTTGCGAGGCATCCGAGCCACCGTTCGCGCCCAAGAGCCCAATTGAGCTGCCGCTAAAATTTAAATCTCCCGGCGCGGCTACATCGACCGAGCTGCTGCCGAAGTTTGAGAAAAAACTTAGGCCCATTCCCATAAGAAAATTTTGATAGCCGTATTCAGGAGTGACCGAAGCCACGCTCATCAAGTTTGGCAAATTGTAATTGGCTGGAAAAAAAGGCATTTGATCATTGTTGTTGGAATCGTTTCCCGCGGCAGTGATCACCAAGATGTCTTGGCGGTAAAGATCTTCCATCGCTTCATAAAGGGCTTGAGAATAAGATTCGATACCGGCACCGCCCCAGCTAAGGTTGATGACTCGCGAGCCACGTTCCATCGCGTAATCGATGGCTAGCAATGCCGAACTGGTAGAGCCAGACTCGCCATTGCCCATAAAATTAATAGGCAGAATTTTCACGGCACCTGCCGAGTCGAGCGGCGATTGTTTGATGGAAAGCGCGGCCAGGCTTGCGACGTGAGTTCCGTGCTCAATTCCGCCTGATTGAACCGATAAAGTTTTGGAATAAGTGTTAACTCCGTTGATGTCATCGACGTATCCGTTGTGATCGTCGTCGACTCCGGCTTGGCCATTCGATTCAGTCGCGTTGCTTGCTAGCAGCCCTTGAAAGTAGGGGTGGTTGATGCGAATTCCAGAATCGATGATTCCGAGTACAACCGAAGTTTCAGCTTCTAGGTTTTGGGCGGGGCTTGGGTTGGCACCTTCGAAAAAATCGGGAACCCAACTGTCGTTGTCGGGACTTGAATTGCTTGCGCTAAAATCAGTGCGGTGCCATTGACGGTCTTCTTCAACAAATGAAAATTCCGAGTCCGACCGAAAATCAGTCGCTAATAATTTATCGGTTTCTTCGATCATCACCATTTTGCTTTTTTTAAGCCGGCGAAAGCGAAGGCCCGACTTTAATAATTTTTTGTGAGCCGAGCTGCCATCGAAAGCTTCGCCGCGGAAAATGAGAATTTGGCTTTTTTTTGCAAAAGCGCTTGAAGCAAAAAGCGATAGGATTGCGGTTAAAAGGGCGGTGCGGAGTTTGTTTAATCGCAGGGCTTTCCCCAGAGTCATTTTAAGAGTCTGAAGAGCTAAGCTGCCTTTTAAATTCACCAACATATAAAAACTCCAACTTCATTGCGCCTCAATTAGACCCGGCTTCGCAAAAGAAAGGTTAGCGATGGGTCTAAGCGAGGGGAACTGCTGCTGTTTCTTGACTGGGAGACCTGTTTGGATGGATACCGAGTCCATGTCTCAGAACACGCCATCTAGACCGGGCTCTCCGGCGGCCTCTCATATGCTTTGGTTTTTTATTTTTCCGATTTTGGCGCTGATTGTTTTTGCGACCTGGAAGCTCAGCAATTCTTTGCTTCACCCAGAGGTTTTAACTTTGCAGTCACGGCTAACTCGCTTGGAAAAAGCATCGAACGCCGGTGAACGATGGAAAGAAGCCTATGGCGTGGCCCAAGAAATTCATAAGAAAAAATCACGCGGCGAATGGCAGGCTTTGCCCCAAGAAGAAAAGCAGGCGGTCTATCACACTTTTTCAAAAGTGCTTTCTTCAAATGAAAGCGATTCCCGAGTGGCTCGTTATTTGTTGGTGACATTGGGCCAGTTGGGCGAGCGAGAGTCCTTGGGAATTTTGCAAAGTTTACAGGGAGCAAAGGATCCTGAGTTGGTTTTTTATTCGGTGTGGGCCTTTTCACAATCAGTGATTTCTTCGAAGGCTTGGGATTTAGTCAGCGACGATCGCAGCGATCGTTTGCTGGTGTTGATGAAAACTGGGGACATTGAATTGCGGAAAATCATTTGTGCATTTTTGGCACAAGGGCCTTTGACTCGGCCAAGCGAGCGCCAAGCACTTGAGTCGATGCTTGATAATGCCGAGGCGGATTTGAGATGGAGTGCGGCCATTGCGCTTTTGCCAACTAATGTGGCGGTGGAAAAGTCCGAAAAAGTTTTGCTAAACATGATGACTTTAGAGGAGCTTCGACGGGCCCAATTTCGAAGCCCCGGTGACATGAAGCAGGCTTTGTTGGCCGCTCGATCTGCTATCGAAAAAACAAAAAATCAGGCGCTAGCGCAAAGGGCTCGCGCCCTTTCAGCTGAAGTTGAGAGCAGCAATCCTGAGGGTCGAAATATCAAAGAGGCTTTGGTGGGCCTATAAGCCCCCGAAATCATTTTTTAGTTGGCTGTCGATCGACTAGACACTGGATTGCCAAAAAGGGGCTCATTTTGTCCCGGACCTGCTTGTGAGCTTAATTAATTCAAGTAGTTATCCGTGGATCGAGCTTTGCACCATTGGATCGGCCTAGAAGGTTATTTTTATGATGTCGAAAAAGAACGTGAATCAAAGTCTTAAGGGAAAGCAGCAGCTTGTGGGAATGCTTGGCCGATTGAGCTTACTGGGTTTGATCGGAACTTTCGCGATTCCCGCCGGAGCAATTGATCCCGACCGTTCGCGACCTGCGCCGATCACGGACGCGGTTGCTAGCGAGAAGGCTCAAGCCCTTCCCGAAGTTAAAGCGACCGAAGACATTTTGCCGATCATCATTAAGGCCATTAAAAGTCGCCCGTCTTTTCGGGTGAAATTAAAATTCGATAGCGAAGCTAAAAACTTGGGACCCTTAAAAGAAGGCAAAGCCCAAGTCATGATTCCTTTTCAAAGCGACTTAACTTTTCCGATGGATCCGAAAAAACCAGAAGCCGGAGAAGTGATCTTTATGTCGGCTGGAATTTTTATGAAGGCTGATTTGGCTTTGACTCCTGCTGGAAATTTCGATGGCAAAGTTTGGTTTGAAAAATTGGGAGCGAAGACTGATTTAGAAAGCACCATTCAATACTCAAGTTTGCCCGGCGTGCAGTTTCGTTTTTCTGAAATTGAATTTTTAGGACAAGGAGTGGCCAGCGCCACGCCAGTTTTAAAAATCACTGGTAATTGCGTTTTAAAACAGTTGGTTTTAGAGGCGATGGTTAAATCCGCCGAGTTGATCACCGAGAAATGGATTGACGCTAAATGTGTTTATGAATTCGTTTATGACAAATCAGCGGGCCGATACCGCTTTAAGTTTGATTACGATTCTTTGACTGAGGAAAAATAAAGTAGCCATTAAAATTTTATGAAACAAACCATCCTCACCGCTTTGTTTGCTGGATTGTGCTTAGGCACTTCAATCGGGGCCTTGGCCCGAGGCAACCCTGCAAGCTCCGAGGTGAAAATGGAAGATGGATGGATTCACCGAATTTTCCGCGCGAGAGTTTTGGATATGGATAAGACTGCGCGTGAAAGCCTGGGCTTTAATCCGATCAAGTGCCGTTTGTTGGAAAATATTCCGACGCCGGTGGGTGGTTTTCAACCTGGAGCCCCGACCGTTAAGGTGGTTTTCAATTCTAAGTTTTTGACCAACTGTTTGTTTGAACAGGTTAAGGCCGGAATGAGCAACGCAAGTTATCGCGGAGTCGTCGAAACCAGCGTGGAGATGTTGGGGTCGTCCGCGGATGATTCTTTGAGAACCATGCGCATAGAGTTGCGGCCTACGGAAATTTTTCAGCCGAACCGGACCTTTTACGAGCGATGGCGTCGTCGTCTGATTTTGCCGGTGATGGCTGTTGAGTATTACGCGATCATCGATAATTTTTTAAAATATTTTATGAGCGCGGATCTTTATCTAGAATTCGACAAGCCCATTAAGTTGGCGGCTTTTGGAATCCCAAACTGGGCCGATCATTTAATTGTGGGCGATCCCACAAAAACCTCAATTAAGAAACTCGAAGTGCACACCGTACAGGTGCAGCCAACCCCCCAAGAGCCTTATCGGATGAAGGCCATGATCATCGGCTACAACCAAGCCAGACAGCGAGAGTTGTCGTTGTATTTGAAGTTCGATTGGGGATTATTCCACCGAAGCGGCCTGAACCTTGAGCTTGAAGGAAAATAGCCTTTTTTTAAAAAAATTATTTTAAGTTTTCAGCAACCAATTCAGCGACGTCGCGAACCTTCACTTCGTCTTGTTTGTTTTGGCTCTTCACGCCGTCTTCAAGCATCACTTGGCAAAACGGACAGCCCGCGGCGATGATTGTGGGTTTTTGAGCCAAGGCTTCTTCCACGCGCTCGACGTTGATTCTTTTGCCGATGGTTTCTTCCATCCACATGCGAGCGCCCCCGGCACCACAGCAGAGCCCTTTCGATTTGCTTCGGGGCATTTCTATTACGGGTTGGCCGCTGATCGCTTCGATCGCGCTGCGGGGTTGGTCGTAGATTTCATTGTAACGACCCAAATAGCATGAATCATGGAAAACGATTCTTTGAGAGTGGGCGCCTTGGTTGACTGAAATTTTTCCTTCCTTGACGAGCGAATTGATGAAATCGCTGTGGTGAAAAATTTTGTCGGCCTTGAATCCAAAATCAGGATATTCGTTTTTCAATGTGTTGAAGCAGTGGGGACAGGTCGTGATGATTTTTTTAACGCTGTATTTGCTGAGCACCGCGATGTTGGCGTCGATCATGGTTTTTGCCAAGTATTCGTTGCCGGCCCGGCGCGCGGTTTCACCATTGCAGAGCTCTTCTTTGCCGAGAATCGCGAAATCCATGTTTGCGGCCTGCAGAATTTTCACGACCGCCGTCGAGATTCGCTTGTTGCGATCGTTGAAGCTTCCAGCACAGCCCACATAAAACAAATATTCAGCATTGGGTTTGTCAGCTAAACGAGGAATGTTTAACCCTTCAGCCCAGGCGTCGCGCGAATCAGCGGACATCCCCCAGGGGTTGCTTTGGGTTTCCCAATTCTTCATGGTGTTTTGTAGCTCTTGGGGCATCTTGCCTTCCATCAAAACCAAGTGGCGGCGCATATCGATGATTTTATCGACATGCTCGATCATCACCGGACAGGCCTCGACACAGGCTCGGCAAGTGGTGCAGGCCCAAACGGTTTCTTCAGAGATTCCGCTTTCTTCGGAGATTAAGGGCTTCGACATTTCAAGCGACGCGCTTGGGTCTTTGGCTTTGGCGGCTAGAGCTGCATCGCCAACGGCCAGCAAATGAACTTTCATATCTTGAATTAGCTTCATGGGCTTCAGGGGTTTGCCGGTCGAAGCGGTTGGGCAATATTCGTTGCAGCGACCGCACGCGGTGCAGGTGTAAGTGTCGAGCACGTCTTTCCAGGTGAAGTCGGTGATTTTACCAACACCAAAACTTGTGTTGTTTGCGTCCTCAAAGTTGATGGTGGACAACGCGCCTTTATGGTCGAGGCGCGCGAAGAAAATGTTGGGACCGGTGGTCATCACGTGCAAATGTTTGGAGTGAGGAATGTAGATTAAAAATCCGGCTACGGTGCCGATGTGGAAGCCCCAACTGATCCACGCCAAATTCATCGCTAAACTTTGATCCAATCCATTCGGAAAAAATAAGTTGGCTAAAAAAGAAGAGACCGGACGATAATCCGCAAAACCGTGGTGCACATCGCCCGCGAGCACGAAGAAAACAAAAGCAGAAAGTCCTGCCACCATGTGGCCGAGCGTAAAGCCCAAAACAATCAAGCCATCTTTGCTGTGCTTGGGGTCTCGCGACAATCGCGACGGATGAGAGACCACCCGGCGCCATAAAAAATAAAGAGCGACCGCAATCACGATGAAGTGAAACACGTCTTGGATCCAAATCAGCCACGGATAAAGCGGGCCAAACAAAAAATGAAAAGTGAAGCCGTGGAGAAAGCCTTCAATCAAATGTTCGCTGCTGCCCAAAGTCACAATCATGAAGCCAAAAAACAAAAGGGCGTGGGCCAATCCGGGCCAGAAGTCTTTGAACATTTTCTTTTGGCCGAAAAAAATACTGGCTACGAGCCCCCAGCGCGTTGCTGAGTCTCCGGTTAGTTTTTCCGGTTTGGCTAATCGAGCTAACTTATAAAGTCGCAAAAAAGACTTAGAGGCGATGGCGACCGAGCCCAATACTAAAATGGCGGTGAATAAAAACCTGAAGTCGAGCGCGGGATGAATTTCCAAGATGATGTCTCCTCTAAGAGCTGCTAGTTACTAAGGTACCATGGCTCTTGTTGGTTTTGAATTACTTGCTCGACTCTTCCTAGGGTCCTTTTTTTGTCTCCTTTTCGTTTCTCGGGTGGAGACGTCCGAGAAGTTTGTAAAGATTGCGTTTCGAATCGGCACGGGGATCGCTCTTTGCGCCGTTTTGTTGGCGTTGTCGATGGGTAACCTCGCCGCTCATACCCAATCAATTTTTTCTGTGGTGGCGGCTTGGGTCGGGCTGACTTTGTACGTGTATTTTTTGCCGGGACCCTGGCGCGCGATCGGGGCGCTGCTTTTAATTTCTTCGATGATTGTCTTGGGATGGCGAGACGGCGGATTTTTGGGTTTCATTGAATTTTCGGGAAGTGTGCTTTTGTTGGGTTCGATTTATATGGGCCAATTTTTGGGTCACTGGTTTTTAAATGTCCCAGGCATGAACATTAGAGAGCTCGTGCGAATTGTAAAAATTCTTTTGTTCTCATTGTTTTTGCGAACCTTTACCAATCTTTGGACGCTACTAATGGGGGGCGTTTTGGCCGAGGCTAGTGGCGATGCTTGGTTGTTGTATGGAATCCGCGCAATTTGGGGTCTGATTCCTTTGTATGTTTTGGCCTACATGATTTATCGAACAACCATGCTTCGTTCGACTCAGTCGGCCACTGGAATTTACTACGCCGCTAGTGTCATGGTTTTGGTGGGCGAAGCCATGGCGATTTATCTAAAGATGAATTTGAATTGGTTAGTATGACCGTGGTTCAGCGCGAGGCGCCCTGTCGGATTGACTTGGCGGGCGGCACCATAGATTTGTGGCCGCTTTATCTATATTTGGGAAATTTGGAATTGGTGCAAATGGCTTTGAGTTTAAAAGCCAAGTCTATTGTTACCGTTGAAAAATCAGCGAAAACAAAAATCGTCATTGAGAGTGCCGACTACAGTCGCTCCATGACTTTTGATTCCCTCTTGGAATTGCGTAAGTCACTTAAAAAAACCACCAAAGCGAATCCACTTCGATGGTTGTGTCGGGTGGCTGAGTTTTTTTTGAGTCGAAGCCAACATCAGGGAACTTTAATTCTGAAAACATCGAGCGAAGTTCCTCCGGGATCGGGTTTGGGGGGATCTTCGACTTTGGGAATTGCGATGGGACAATCCTTAGCAGAGGCCTTGAATGATCCCTTGGCAAAAAATCCGTGGGTCTTGCAACAAAGCATTCGCGATTTAGAGGCCATTGAAATCGAGCATCCGGCGGGTGATCAAGATTACGTGCCCGCACTTTTCGGCGGACTTCTAGTTTTTAAATTGGCGCCGGGAAGTCGGAACATTGAAAGATTGTCGAGTGAAGTGGCTCAAACGATATCAGATCGTTCGGCGTTGATTTACACCGGTAAGCCCCATCATTCGGGACTTAATAATTGGCAAATTTTTCGTGCGGCTCATGAGGGAAAAAGAATTCCTTTGAAACGACTGCAAAAAATTCAAAAAATATCGGGACAGATGGCGGAAGCTTTGCGAGTGGGTAACTTCAAAAATTTTGAAAAATTAATCAATGCCGAATGGGCCGAGCGCCAGCAGTTGGCCAAAGCTGTGAATGCGCCGGTTTTGGTTGATGCCTGGAATTTTGCAAAGAAACACGGAGCGACCGCAAGAAAAGCTTGTGGTGCCGGCGGTGGCGGATGTCTTTATGTTTATTTTCCGGACGCTGAAAAATGTAAAGCGTTCGTGCAATCGCCGCTGAAAAAAGGCTGGAAAGTATTTAAAGTGATTGAAAGTCCATCAGGAGTTATTGGGTGAGTAAGCTAGAAAAAATTGAAAAAACCGTGGCGATTTCTGAAATTCGCAAGGGCGCTAGTCCCTCTTCCGTCTGGGTTTTTGATTGCGACGGAACCTTGGTCGAAGGTGACGTGGGAACGGTTGCCGCGTACACGATCTTAAAGGCTGGATTGGCTAGTGCTCAGGAAACTCCGAGTTGTTGGAAGCCCGAGGTGATGGCCAGTTTAGATTTCCACGGCTTTGAAAATTTGCGCTACAAGTTGGCCGATGAAGTTGGATTTCAACAAGTCTTTGATTGGGAAACTTTGGTTTTAACGGGTTTACCCAAAGACATGGCCGAAAGTTATGTTTTGCGCGGACTAAACGAGGCTTTTCAAAAATCCTATTTGACCGAAATTCACCCGACTTGTGATTTGGCGCGAGACTTCAAACAAAATGCTTGGATCGTGAGTGGCTCTCCGAAAGTTTCGGTCGCGCAAATGGCCAAGCGCCTGGGCATTGATGAAAAAAGAGTGATCGCGACTGAGCTCGAAGACGTCGATGGAATTTTAACTTCGACCATGAAGCCTCCCGGAATTGTTTGGGCTGATTTAAAGGCCAAGCTTCTTAAGTCCAGGGGCATTGTGCCCTACATGGTTTGTGGCGATAGCACCGGTGACTGGGAAATGATGGAAATGGCGACTCATCGGGTATGGGCAGTTGTTTGGCTGGGGCGCCCCTACATCGGCACCACGCTCGACAAAGCCATTGAAGATCGCTTTCAAGTAAAAATTCCAAGAGATGCTGGGCTTTACACTTTCACAAGTGACAAACAAACTTGGTATTTAGACGTTCGAAATTTTTAAAATTATTGTTTTAAATATTCTTGGATCACCCGGCGTAAAACCATCGGATGAAATCCAGCTTCCAGCATTTTGCCATTCACAAAAATCGAGGGGGTGCCTTGAACGCCGGCGGCGCGGGCCTCGCTGATTTGTCGTTGAAGCTCTTCGTTGATTTCCGAAGATTCGATGCAGGTTTTTAATTCTTGGGGGTTGATTCCCGAGAATTCTTTGACCAGGTTTTCCACCATATTTATGGAAAGAGATTGGTAGTTCTCAAACGTTTTCATTTCGTATTTATAGAAGGCTTCGCTGCCCGCTTTTTTCAAAACACAAAGGCCGCCCAGAGCCGCCGTGCAAGACACCGGATGCATCGGTCGATCGAGATTGCTGTTGCAGCTTGAATCGAGCGGAAAATTTTTGAAAATTAAAGAAACATCCTCTTTGTAAGAAGCTAAAACGTTGGGCAAAGCTTCCGATGCTTTGGCGCAAGTGGGACACTGAAAATCGGCGAATTCGACGATTTGGACTTTGGCGTCGGGCTTGCCCTTTAGTGCCGCGCCCTCGGTGCGGAAGCGAAACTTTGGAGCGTTTGAGTGCTGATAAAGCAAAAGACCAATTTCTGATTCGGACATTTGCCCCGCGGCCACTGATTTAAATACCCAGGGCAGTGGCGCCTGAATGGCGACGGCGATAGCGGCGGCTAAAAAAAGTTTTTTGGGAAAAGCATCAAGCGGCGAGCCCGCGGACTCGTTCTTAAATCGACGCAAAATCAACACCGATAACACAACCATGATCGTGTTTAAGAAATAACTAGCCAAGCACATCAGGCAAAGCATTTTGAGTCGAAACATCGAAAGTCCAGCCAGTAAAACAGTGGGGACAAGTCCGACTAAAGTCACCAGCAATAAAGCCTTGGCTAGAGTTTTAGAAGTCTGGCGATTTTTTTCAAAATAAAGGGCTAAGGCTAAGAAAAATCCGAAGCAATAAAACATCAAACCAAGGGCCGAGGTGGGGTAGCCGAAAAAGATCGCGCTTTCCGGAGCCATTGCCACCGCGTCGCAATTGACGGTTGCCGAAATGTTGCAAAATGATTTTCCAGACGGAGTTCCATACATCAACGATTGTCGGTGCCACAAGGTGTAGAGCGCGTTGCCCCATCCAAGTAAAGAGGTGACTAAAAAGCCTTTTAAGTAATCAGCGGTTTTTATAGAAGAACCAGAAGACTTGGGGTTTGCCGTCGAAGAAGTCATGGGGACTGTTTTAAATCTAGCCGCGCAAAACGGCAAGCCGCTCGCAACTAATGAATGGTGCTCGGCAGCTGCGTTCATTTTGACGGAGAATATTTGAAATAGCCAAAAAATCTGAGGCCAAGCCCTTGGGCCTGGGCGAGTTGGGATCTAAAATGACAGCAATGGATTTTTTCGGATTGCTCAAAAAACTTAGTCGTCCCAAAAACATTTGGGTTTTGTATGGCGGAATATCCGCGGAGCGTGAAGTCAGTCTCCGAAGTGGCAAGGGCGTGGCCGACGCGCTTAAAGCTGGCGGTTTTTCAGTGGAACTCTTTGACGTTCGTCCTGAAACTTTGGGAGCTTTGCCTTGGTCCCAAAAACCAGATCTGATTTTTTTAGGGCTGCATGGAACTTGGGCTGAAGACGGAGTCATTCAAGGATATTTAGAAACTTTAGGAATTCCCTATGTCGGAAGCGGCGTGCTTTCTTCGGCGCTTTGTTTTCATAAGGGGCTAACAAAAACTGCCTTGCGCGCGGTGGGGCTGCCGACGCCAAAGTCATTTGAGTTTTCCGGCACCAAAGAATTTGAGTCGCTCAGAAGTCGCGGAACTTTTTCGAATGCTGATTTTTCTAAAAAGTTTTTTATCAAACCGGCACGCGAAGGTTCGACCGTTGGAATTGAACGTTTTGATCCAAGCGGCAACCCCAACCCAGAAGCGCTTTTCCGCGAAAAATTAAACAAGGTTTTTGGCTTCGATCAAGACGTAGTCGTAGAAGAGTGGATCGAGGGACCGGAATTAACAGTGCCTGTTTTAGCGGGCAAAGCGTTAGAAATTGTCGAAATCCGACCTAAAAGTCATTATTATGATTACGCTAGTAAATACACCGCCGGGGCGACTGAATATCTTTGCCCGGCTCCAATTGGTGCCGAGCAGACGGGGTTGATTAAAGAAATTTGTGAAAAAACATTTCAAGCTTTGAAGTGTGCTGATTACGGACGAATCGATGTCATGCTGGGAAAAAATGGTCCGATGATTTTAGAGATGAACACCTTGCCGGGAATGACCGGCACTTCACTGGTTCCGAAATCAGCAGTGGCCAGTGGCTTTAGCTATGAAACTTTCTGTGAATTTTTAGTTTGTTATTCTTTTGATCGGCAAAGCGCGCGACGGAAAAAAGCATGAGCAATTTGCAAAAATTTTTTCTTGGGCTGGGGTTAATGCTGTTTTTATTCGTGGCTTGGAAAGTTGCGGCTAATCAAGAAGTGCGCGAAGGGTTTTCCCAGCGTTTTGTTTTGCAGGACTTGCGGGTGAATTCAGAAAGTCCCGATGTTGAAGCGAGAGTTCGCGAGGGCTTGAAAAAGAAAATTGGCTACGGACTTTTTGATTTGAACTTGAAAGAGATTAAAGCCGAGTTGGTAAAAATCCCAAGAGTTGAATCAGTTGAAGTTTATCGGCGCTGGCCCGACACCTTGATCGTCAATGCGATCGAGCGCGCTCCGGTGGCGATGGCCTTTCGAGGCACCACTTTAATGCTGGTGGATCGCGATGGAAACTGGATCGAAGAACTCCGAAGCCCAAAAGGCTTGCCGCTTCTAGTGGGCGCCGATGATCGAGAGTTTCCGATCAAGAAAATTTGTAATTGGATTTTTTCTATTCAGAGCGCCGGGGAGCCAAGTTATTTATCGTTTTCTAAAATCGATGAAATTTCTTGGAGCCGCGGCTATGGATTGGTCATTCGAAGTGCTTCTTTGGATTTGCGGGTGACGATGGGTTTTACGGACTTTGATGCCAAGTGGGATCGTGCTCAGAAAGCTTATTTTTATTCTTATCAACGTGGGCGAACTGCAAATTGGGTTGATGCGAATAATTTGCGCCGGGTGATTTTGTCGGCGGATAATTCTCTCACTGCCACTTCAAATCCAAATTCAAACGCCATTTCGAATTCTTCCTTAAACAGTGCGAACCAAAGTTCGCATACAGTTTTTTGACGCCAAAATTTTAACAAGTCACGCTTGTCCCGGCTGTGCTTCTGCAAGTCCTTGGTTATACTGAATATTGGGGCCTGCAAGGGTTTCTTTAAACAGCGGGGGGGCATCATGAGAGAAGACGACTTTGTCGTGGGGCTGGATCTTGGAACGACAAAAATTTGTGCGGTTGTTGGACAATATGTTCAAGGGTCGACGGCCCATGCGGCGGCCGGCACCGTAGCGCCCGAAGATTCCTTCAAAGTTTTGGCGGTGGGCCGCGCGCCCTCTATGGGAATTAAAAAAGGCGTGGTCGTTAATATTGAAGACACCGTCGAAGGAATTAAAAAAGCGGTTAAAGAAGCTGAATTGATGGCGGGTGTGACCATTCGCCGCGCCATTGTCGGAGTTGGCGGCGCTCATATCCGAGGACAAAATTCCACCGGCGTGGTGGGCATCAAAGGCAAAGAAGTCGATGCCGGCGATATTTCGCGAGTGATCGATGCGGCGCGAGCGGTGGCGATTCCACCCGATCGCAGCGCACTTCATGTTTTGCCCCAAGAATTTAAAGTCGATGATCAAGACGGCATTCGCGATCCGATGGGAATGATGGGCACTCGATTAGAATCGCGCGTTCACATTGTGACCGCGGCGCTTTCCGCGATTCAAAACATCGTTCGATGCTGCGAACGCACGGGTTTGGCCGTTGAAGAATTAGTGTTGCAACCTTTGGCCTCGTCACGCGCGATTTTGTCGAAGGATGAAATGGAATTGGGCGTGGCGCTGGTCGATATTGGCGGCGGCACGACCGACATGGCGATTTTTCATAATGGATGCTTGATTCACACGGCGGTGATCCCGGTCGGCGGATCTCACATCACGCAAGATTTGGCGATTGGTTTGCGAACTCCGCACAATGAGGCCGAGCGAATTAAAATTGCTCAGGGTTGTGCTTTGAAGCAAATGATTTCGGCGCATGAAACCATCGAAGTCCCCAGCGTGGGCGGTCGACCGGCACGAATCGTTGATCGAAAGCTTTTAGGCGAAATCATCGAGCCGCGCCTGGAAGAAATTTTGCAATTAGTGAATCGCGAAATCATCGCTAGCGGCTGTGCCGATTTATTGGGCGGCGGCGTGGTTTTGACCGGCGGTAGCACTTTGTTGAACGGGATTACTGAGTTGGGCGAATTTGTTTTTGATTTGCCGGTGAAGCGCGCGGCTCCTGAGCGCGTGGTGGGATTTTCGGACATGGTTGCCGATCCTGCATATTCGACCGGAGTGGGATTGGCTCTTTGGGGTCTTGCCCGCAAAGAAAGCCAGGAGAAAAAAGGCCAATTGCGTAACGTTAGCTTAGGTCGAGTATCCGAATCGGTGCGTTCGTGGTTTGCGGATATGTTTTAAAGAATCATTTAATGTCTAATTGATAATGGGGAACATCTGGGAGGAAACAATATGACTTTTGAACCAATCATCGAAGAAGAAACGGCTGTTGAAACTCAGCCCGAGAATCAAACGGTTCTCGCGGCTGAAAAAGAAGTTGCAGTGCAAATTGCAGCGGAAAACGAAGCCAATATGGAAACTCTGCTCGGCGCACGCATCAAAGTTGTGGGCGTGGGTGGGGGCGGATGCAACGCTTTGAATGCGATGGTGCGCGCCGGACTCAACGGAGTCGAATTCATTGCCGCTAACACCGATCGCCAAGCTTTGCATAAAAGTTTGGCTACTAAAAAAATTCAGCTGGGCGCGGTTTTAACTAAGGGCTTAGGCGCCGGTGCCAACCCCAATGTTGGAAAAAATGCCGCTGAAGAAAGCCGTGAAGACATCATCAAAGCACTCGAAGGCGCGGACATGGTTTTTGTAACGGCCGGCATGGGCGGCGGAACTGGAACCGGAGCGGCTCCTGTGATCGCGCAAATTGCGCGTGAATTGGGCGCGCTGACAGTCGCGGTTGTGACTAAACCGTTTTTCTTTGAAGCTCCGAAGCGCACTCGCCAAGCCGAAGGCGGAATCAATGCCTTGGGTGAAAGCGTCGACACCTTGATTCAGATTCCAAATCAAAGACTTTTGAACATCGTTGATAAGCGCACCACAGTGTTGGAAGCTTTTGCAAAAGCCGACGACGTGTTGCTCAACGCAGTCCAATCGATTTCTGATTTGATTAACATTTCGGGCCACATCAACTTGGACTTTGCAGACGTTCGAACGGTCATGACCTCTAAAGGTTTGGCGTTGATGGGAACCGGCATCGCGGCTGGTGATGATCGCGCGATCAAGGCGGCTCACGCTGCGATTTCCAGTCCGCTTCTCGAAGAAATTTCGATTAAGGGTGCGACCGGAATCATCATCAACATTTCGGGTCCAGATAATCTGACTCTGCACGAAATTCACGAAGCAGTTTCCTTAGTGACAGAAGAAACCGATCCCGATGCCGAAGTGATTTTCGGATCTGTTCTTCACAGCAGCGAAGATGATCGCGTGAAGGTCACGGTCATCGCGACGGGGTTTCCCACTGAAAAAAAGGACGTGCGCGGACTCTTCGCAGCCCCGAAGGGATATTTAGCCCCCAAGGTTAGCGTGGTTTCTGAATTAAAAACCGCACCGGTTGCGATTGAAGTTCCTGAAGTTCTGACGCCTGCTCCGCAAATGCAATCAGCACCTTTGCACACCACTCAAGCGGCCGCTATGCAGCCGGCTCCGAGTGTGGAAAATTCATGGGCTTCGATGCAAAAAGATGCGGTTTCTACTCGAGTAAAAGTTCCCGTTCATGAGGCGACTCATCAGGCGGCTTATCAAACGCATCAACCGACCGTGAGCGCGGCTCCGATTGAAAATAACAACAACCATGATGGCGAACAGCTTTCGCTGAGCTTGTTGCAAGCCAAAAAAATTGCTCAAGAATTGGGATTGCGTCCGACTAGTTCGGATGACCTAGACATTCCGGCGTTCTTGCGCAAAGGCAGTGAGCACAAAGTTTAAATAAATTTAATAGAATTGAATACTTTAAACCCTAGGCTGCCCGTTTGGCGGCCTGGGGTTTTTCATTAAAGGCATCGCGAAAAACCGGACTGATTCTCGGTAATTCAACGAAAAGATCTTTCAGACCTTTCATTGAAGTAGCGGCTTCGATTTCGCTGAAATTCTTACCAGTGTGAAACACGCAGTTGCGAAATTTTTGCAAACGGCAAAGCTTGTGGCCGATCTCAATGAAGGGCAATTGTTGCGCGCGATCTTGCATCAAGATCATCATGATTCCCAAGTCCACGAGTGATGGCGAAAATCTTTGGGGATCTCCGGTGTTTTCTAAAAATCGCAAAGACGCGACCACTTGGCCGCGGCTTAGGGCGGTGCCCATTTTTGCGACCAGTTCTTCAAGGTCGGAATCGCTGCCTAAAATTTCGTTACACATTCCCATTAAATTAACCCAGTCCGGAACCACGACTTCCTTCCAGAAAACGCTCATCGCGCAGTCGAGAGCCATGTAACCACTGATGCAAGTTTTTCGATGTTGAAAAAGCGATTCGCCGTCGTTAATGGAATTGCGAGATTGATCGATCATCTCAACAAAATCGCGGTAAAAAAGTTGTGACGACATCATGAGTGATTTCATTGGATACTCCCAGATTCTTTATCCTTTAGCGGATCCCGGAATGCCTTGATGAAGTCGCAGTAATCTTCTCGAAACTGTTGATTGAACAACAAGATACTTCGCCACTCGCGCAATTCAGCTTCGCTAATTCCATCTTCCATCCATCGCAGGATGAAAGTGTCTAAATCGGGATCGCTGAAATTTAAATCAAGTTCCTTCACGACGGCTCTCTCCTCCTGAAGCAATTCCTAAAAGATACTCTTTGGCCTCTTTGATCAACGCTTCCACAACTTTGGCATCTTGGTTAATGATCCAAGCAATCTCGTTGTTTAAAAGTCCCTCAAGATGAAGGTCATAAGGAAGGCGATTTTTTTGAGGCAATTGCTGGGTCATGCTGGCAAAGGCCGACATGGTCGATTCGGCGACTTGGCGGCTTAGGTCGCTGGCTTGGCTCATGTCCAACAAACTTCGTTTAGATGAATAAGAAGGTTGGTTTTTTGAAAACTCACCTTTGAGCGGTAAATCTTTTTGAAAGCGGACGAAATAACGTGCCAAAAAGTATTTAACGGGAGCGTTGGTGGGCGCTTCACTGAGCGCGCTCTTCATTTCTTCCCATCGAGCCGCGCGGTTCATCCATTGGAGAAACTCTTTTGACAGGTGTCGAATTTCTTCCGGGTCAGGCAGTAGGCCCCATCGCTGATGGCTGTTAAAATGAAGTCTCGAAATGACTTCGCTGAGGGGGCGATAAAAAAGTGAAAAAGCGACTTCCGGATTCCATTGGGCAGCTTCCAGTTTTTGGAGACTTGGCCGAAAATCATCGCCCAATCGATCTTGCCACGGAGCCACTTTGGGGGACTCGCTTGGCTGCTTTTTCGGCTTCATGTAGAACCTATCGGCGCACCGCGTTATTTCTTAAGGGCTTAACCACATTTTCATTAATATCAGCATTAAATACAGATGTTTATGCCGTGGCTCGAATTGAGAAAATCTCGGCCATTGAGCGACTTAGCGGACCGATTGAAAACGCTCCATTGAGGGTCGAAGTCTCTCAGACCCCGAAAATGGCCGGGCCTTGCGGTGATCGGGCAACCGTTGATTTGATGTTGGTTTTCGAGTCTAAGCCGGATGATTGGCTGGCGATTGAAAAATTTTCCGAAAAATTTTGTGACATTTCTTCACAACCGCGGACCGATGGAATTTGGGAATTGCGGATTCATTATGCCAATCCGGGCGGTACTCGAGTTTTGAAAACGCACGTGTATCAAACCACAAGAAATTTTGTGGCTGATCATTGGCTAGAAACAAAACTAAAAAAAACGGGTAGCGCTAAAAATGGCAGTGGATCCAGCGCGGTAAAATTAGTTCCGGAAAACGGCAACATTGTTTTGGATCCCAAAAATGCCAATGCATTTTTAGATCAAAATTCTTGGGAAGCGATTTTGGGGGATTCGGGAACTGCATTCTCTTTTGATTCCCCAGAACTCGATCGATTTCGATTGGGTCGTGCCGAAGTTAATTCTGGAATTCCCATTGATTCGATTGAGCGAAGAAAATTGAGGGTGCCGCTATTTCCTTTGCCGATGCTTGATGATGGTCCGGAATTCACACCAAAAAAACTAAAGGTTCCAAATTTTACCAGAGAAGATTTGCAGCGACCTGGTTTAAGCGAGCGCGATATTGACGGCGCACATTTGGCGATCGCCCTGATCAAGGGTCACTATAAAAGCAAAGACTGGCTCAAGGCCCAACAAACTTTGGACCTTTTTGAAAAGAGTCAATTTTCCAAAGCGGTTCCATTGGGAAAACCAGAATGGTGGGCGCTAAAGGGTCAAATTTATCTAGAGCTCGGCAAAGATCAAAAAAAATCGGAGTTTGTAGCCTTTGGAATGAGCGTTTGGCGGGATGGATTGAGGCTCACTGCGGGTAAGGGCGGTTTGTCTCGAGATTACATCGACTTCATGGCCTTAGAGTCTTCGCGACTGCTTTATGAAAGCCACGAATATTATGCGCTTGCCGCTTTTGTGGTTTGGTCGCAGCGCTATCGATGGAAAGCAGAAACCGAAGAACGTCTGGGGTTTTTGCTGGCCGAATCCCATTATCAATTAGCGTTGTATGACGAAGGACGCCGTCTTTTTTCCGAATTTTTAGAAACCAGAAAAAATCTACCACTAAGCGCGGCTGAAGATCGCCGGCTGGTTCCCTATGCGGCTTTCCGTTTGGGTGATTGTGATTTGCGTTTGGGAAATTTTAAAGAAGCGGTGGAGACTTATACGAAATCGTTGGCTTCGGTTCCAAGTCTTGAGCGCGCGAGTTTTGAACAAAGTTGGTATCCCGGAGAAGTCGCCTACTACCCAGCAGTTTTTGTTCATAGAGCGGAAGCGTCGATTCGCTTGGGCGCCGAAAAAAATGCGCTTAAAGATTTGCGGGCCTTTGTTAACTTCGGAGGGGCGCATCCTCAATTAGGCTTGGTTTTGTTTCGCTTGGGTGAACTTTTGAAAACGATGGATCCGGATTCGGACAAAGCTCAAGTGGCTTGGCGCGAATGTCAGTTTCGAGTTGGCAACACTTTGGGTGGCAGGCTTTGCGCTGCGCGGTCGCGAGCATCCGAGCTCAATGCCAATGATAAAGAAGGATGGTCACGGGTCATTGCCGGAGTTGAAAATGCGCGGCCGACTGACCAAGATCCAAAATTCCGCGGAGCATGGAAAAATGAAATCAATGGATATTTAGAAATTTTGCTGGCGGATTCCTTCATTCGAATCAATCAACCTTTTCAAGCCTTGGAGCGGCTGAATTTAATTAAGAATTTGGAGACCTCGGAATTTTTGGCGACCTGGCGGCGCGAGTATACGCTGACCGCGTTGTCCGGATGGATGAAGACCAAGGTTGCCGCCGGAGAGTCTCGCGAAGTTCCAAAAATCTACGATCAATATAAGAATCGTTTATTAATCAAACAAAACCGTCACGAAATTTTGTGGTATTTGGCGAGCGCCTATATCCATTTGAGACTTTGGAAACAAGCTTGGGACACCCTGAAAACAGCCGAGATTTTACGCAACAAATTAAATCGATCGGAGTTAAGGCCCTTTGAAGTCCCTCTGGAAGAATGGGCCACTGCCTTTGTTGAGGTGGGAGCCGAAGAAATTGCGCGCAAGGAAGTTTCAGCCGAAGAGGTGGCTCCCTATTTAAAGCTTCTTCCTCGGGAAAATTTGAGAGCCCTTCGCGCCGCGATTCGTTTTTATCAAGTGGCAGAAAATTCGGGGGGCGAAATGCAGTCCTATGGAGAATTGCTTGAGCGAATTCCCGGGACTTGGCCGGAAATTTCTCGCTACTTAGATTTATTGGTTCAAGAAAACCAGAATAAAAAGTACGGCGAAGTTTTAGAAGCCAGCGTGGGGGCGTGGCTCGCCGATTCTTCTGAGCAACGTTCAGCCGATCAGCCCGGCGCCGAGTTGTTGATGCGGTTGTTTGAATTCCGTAAATCTGATGCCCGAGAAAAGGCTCTGCTGCCTCTTGATTTTCTGTTGAGCCAACGCACGCGTAAAAAAGAAATCGGATTCCCCGATGAAATGATCGTCTTCAAAAAAGCTGAAACTTTGTTGCAGTGGGGCCGGGCGGAAGAAGCCAAAAAAGAATTCCAAGGAGTGATCACGATGGCTCCGGATTCATTGTGGGCCCGTCGGGCCAGCACCGAGCTTAAGGGTTTAGATAACGAGCAGAAGAAAAATCTGCGCTAAAATCTGGGTTGGGGCAGATTTTTTGGCTCAAGGATTATCGCAGCGCGGGTTGATCTAGAATTTTTATCAATTCATTAATTCGAGAAATCTTTAAGCCCAGGGCTCCTGCATGATGGTAGCGTTCGTTCACAGCAAAGTTTTCAAATGAAGCGTGTCTAGAAAATATCCCCACAAGCTTTCCGTCCATGTCCACAATGGCGCCTCCGCTGCCACCGTATGATCCATCAGCATCAAGGGCCAGCGCCGATTCATCAATGGCCATGATTTGATAGTTGGGGGCTTCTTTAGAGGACCAATCGAACAGAAACTGCGAAATTTTCTTTTGGCGGCCCAGACTCATTTGGAGTCCCAACCCCGTTGAGTCGGGGGCGTTGTATTCTTCCAGACGGCCTTCAGTTGATCCCGGAAATCCTAAGATGGCTAAGCTTTCTTTGCTAGTGGCCGGGGAGTCTCTAACGGTGATGGGTTTGATCCCTAAGCTTCGACTCAGCAGAAGTTTTCCAAAATCAACGGTGACTTCACGGTGGGCGTCTAAGTCTTTAGGTTCCAGCTGACTTTGATCGGCTAAAATTTCGACCGAGGCCCGATCGTTTCCAGTCCATGAATTAAAAATCTCACGATCATTGCCATCGAATATTACAATTTTAATTTCTTGTTGTTTGAGGATCCCGCTTGGGTTTTTTTCTCGTAGGTAGTGAAAGTTGTGAGCCACGGTCCATAAAGTTTTTTCATCTTCAACGACCACGGCGCTGGCGACGCCGACGTAGGGTATGGGACAGTCCTGGGCTGGAGCTTGTTTCTTGCAAGCAGTTAAAAGCTTGCAGGCAATTTGATCTCCAAAATCAGCGTCCGCTTTACAGTAGGATTCAATGTAATCATTTAAATGCTGAGCAGAAATGATTTCAGTCGGGTCATCGGTGTACATCGAAATGCGCACGACCGAGCGGGCGGCGTTTTTCACGGCATCCGTGACAGGAGCGTCTTTGAGACTCCAAAATCCAGGACGAGAAAAAGCCGCAGGAGCTGCCAAAATTTGAAGCAGAATGAGCAGCCATCGTTTCACCGGGACTTTAATAGAGGCATTGTTGGGTGAGGCCAACTTAAGAGCCCTTACATCGGCTAAGGGTTGAGATTTTCTGATCTTTTGCCGGGAAAATAAAAAAGGCACCTTGGAAGTTAACCAAGGTGCCTGCAAATAAATATTATAAAAATAAACTAAATAAATTTACAATAAAATTTCTACGTAGGTGTAGTCGTTTTGAACGGTTCGAGTTGGGGGATTGCTGACGTCGAATTCAGCTAGGCAACGCTTTTGCCACATTTCCCAGTAAGAGCGGCTCTCTTCAAGGTCGCTGGGGTGAACGTAGCAAACCTGGCTGGCCGATAATTTTTGAACGTAAGAATGATTTCTTGAGTTTGAGGTCACTTCAAAAACATCCTTGAGTGATTTGGCGGACATTCTTTTCAATTTAGCAACTTTGTTGGGTTGAACGGTGTTGAGCGAAAGATACTTCGCTAAAAAGGTTTCGCCTTCAGCCGCGCTCAGGGCACAGCTCTTTTCCAAATTAGAGTTCAATACCGTTTGATCGGTTATTGGATTGTTTTCGTAGCGCGCGCCTACTCGGGTGTAGTAGCCAAGGGTCACAACCCAAGCCAATTCCGTAACCGGAACAGTTTTGAAGGGCGTGTTCCAAGAATCATCTTCGTTGTTAGAGTTGTAGCTTAAGTTGCGTACTTGTTTGTATTTACCGGTGGGGACTTCTTTTTTTTCTGCGGAAACGACTCGAATGTTTTAAGCATCCACGGGCAGAATTTCTTTGCAAACAGCTTCGCTTGCCAAGGCTCCGCTGGAAACCGCGACCGCCAAAAGGGTTGTTAGCTTTAGTGATAAAGTATTTTTCATATTTAAATCTCTCCTCTGCGCAGACGTATAAGCGAGCGTTTTGATTTTCTACAAACGATTAAGTGAGAATTATTTGGTGACGCAGCGTTCCGGCGGGCCGGCGATCTATTAAATGCGTGAGGAAATAATGAAAGATCTTTTAAGCTACCCAAAGTTGCACCACTTCACTGAGTGGCGCGCTGAAAAACACTGGAAGCAAAATTTTTTTTGTTTCGCCACCCAAATGAATTTGTTTATACGCAACCAGGAAGCTTGGTGGGATTGAATGAAAGAGAGAAATTGTGAAACAAGTTATTTTCGCGTGTACTCAAAGTGCCAGTCGCTCACAAATTGCCGCTTCGTTATTTAACGTTCTCTGTGATCCCAAAAAAATTCGTGCGGTTGCTATTGGTGCCGCCCCACAGCCAAAGGTGAATCCCGGTTTAGCTCATGTGATGGGAGAGGTTGGTGTTGAATTAACAATGCTTCGGGCCAGTGTCGTTGCGGCTGATTTGGCGGGTGCGGAAACGCTGCTGGTGACTCTGGGTGATGACGGCACGAACTCCAATATTTCCGCAACCGAACATCTGCAATGGCCCCTAAGAGATCCCATTGGTAAAACTCGCGCAGAAATGATTTCCATTCGGGAAGAAATAAAGGCAAAAATTATTCGACTCGCCAAAACAAGAGGTTGGCTGGCGGATGAATTTAGCTAGTTCGAAGCCCGCTGATAAATGCCTTCACTGAGCCACAGCCATTTTTGATCTGCAGAAATTTTGCGAATCGATTCATTTGAAATCGGATGCTCGCCAAAGTTCATCATGTGGGCTTCGCAGCCTACACTGCGCTGAGTGTTTTGAATCAGCAATACGTTCCCCGTGCCACGCGAAAGATTGATCGTGGTAGAAGCGGCCGCGGCTCCTGAGGGACAAGCCGCCGCAACGACTGAAGGAAGCGCCAAGGTCCATTGGGATCCTGCGAGTGAAACGTCGTTGCTGTCGATTTCGTTAAACTGGGTGAATCGTTCATTTTGATAGCTGATTTCTCGACCGTCATCATGAATGGTGATGGAGTTTTCGGGACTGTTGATGGGGTCGACCACGTTGCCTTCGAGCGCAGAAATCGAAACCCGAACTTCGTCATTTTCTTGATTGATGAAAATGATTTTTCGCAGGCCCACAACAAAGGTCTCTGCGTTTCCCCAGCCGCCGCTAATTCCAGAATAATTGAGATCGATTAATGCAAATTGTTTTCCAGATAAATCAGCGAGATCGACGACAGCCGCAGGCGCGGTGCTTTGTTTAAAGCATCCACCAAGCAAGATAAGCGCAGACATCACAAAAAGCTTACGCATCCCCTTATTTTATAGAGAACTTAGGACGAAAAGGATGAAGATTGGGTTAAGGGTGGCACGGCATGCACAATGAAATCCAAGCTCCATTAATATTGGCGCTTCGTGTACCCAAAGACCTTTCCGACAAAATCTTGATTCGTACAAAACCTGTCACCGTCAAAAGCCGTTGAGTCATTCGAGCTAAGTGCTTGTTCGTCGGTTCGGGTGGTCAAGCTATCCGCCATAATTCTGCTCCACAATGCTGGCATGATTCGTGCTGATACTCCTACGGGGGGGCATACGTCGATTTTTCGATGATGAAAAAATGGCATGATTGATTCGACCACCAAGCTTCTTGAAAAAGTTCTCGATATTCGGATGGACGCTCACCAGGTCCATGCGTCGAACATTGCCAATGCCAACGTTCCCGGTTTCAAAGCAAAAAAACTAGAATTCGAAAGCGCAGTTCATCAAGCGCTGGAAAGTGCCGAGCGTCAAGACGTCGAACGCGCTTATGAAAAACAACTCGATAAAGCGGTCGATCAAATCAAGGCCGATGTTTTTGAGGATCCATTGGCGCCGATGAACGGAAACGGAAACACCGTCAGTATGGAGCGCGAGCAAACCGATTTGGCAAAAAACACCATCGCTTATGAAGCCGCGATTTCTTTGGTGAATAAGAGACTTGCCCTACAAAAATACATTTTTTCGGACGGGGGTAGATAATGGACGTTTTTAAAACGATGGACGTGGTCGGTTCGGCCCTTACTGCCGAGCGAACTCGATTGAACGCGATCGCCAGCAACGTTGCTAATGCCAACACGATCAAGGGCCCCAACGGAGTTTACAAACGCCAAGACGTGGTGCTCGAAGCGGTTCCCCAAGAATCGCAATTCGGCGAAGTTTTGAGCGAAGAAGAAAAAAAATTAAACACCGAAGTTCGCGTGGCTGAAGTTGTTGAAGATCAAAGCGGCGGACGTCCGGTTTACGACCCCGATCACCCCGAAGCCAATGCAGAGGGTTATGTCTATTATCCGAACGTTAACCCGGTGAGCGAAATGGCGAATATGATTTCGGCCGATCGGGCTTTTCAAACCAACGTCAACGTCTTTCAAACCACTAAACAAATGGCGTTAAAAGCCCTGGAAATTGGAAGGTAGAAATAGATGTCTGAATTTTTACTAAACCGTAGCGGTTTGTCTTCCCTGACTTCAATGGCCCAAGAGCGCTTGATGAACAATCGCATGGCTGATGGCAATGAAAGCAAAAATTCAGTAGCGCCCACAGCTCCGGGACAAAAATCCTTCTCGGAAACTTTGGTCAGCATGATTCAAGACGTGAACCAAATTCAAAAGGACGCCGACACCAGCACCAAAGAATTCGCCCAAGGAAACGGAAGTCTCCATGGGGTGATGATTGCAGTGGAAAAGGCCGAAGTTTCATTGCGCGCGTTGAATTCGGTTCGGGGAAAATTAATCGAGGCTTATCAAGAAGTGTTAAGGATGCCGATTTAGGGGTGTTGAAGATATGTGGCAGTCGATATTAAAAATTCTTAGTGAATTAGCAGACCAGTGGGGACGCTTCACGATCGCCAAAAAAACGGCGGCGATCGCCATCGGCACGATCATCATTGCTTGTCTTGTGACTTTGGGAGTTTGGGTTGGCGAAAAATCATACGCTCCGCTCTACACAGACTTACAGCCCGACCAATCCATTAACTTGGTTAAGATTTTACAAACCGAAAACATTCCCTACACTGTGACTGAAAACGGCTCATCGATTTCCATTCCCCCAGAACTAGTCCAGCAAACATTGATGAAGCTTGCAGTTAAAGGAATGCCGGCGGGCCAAAAGCCCGGCATGGAACTTTTCGACAAAGAAAGTTTCGGAACTTCAAGCTACGTTCAACGAATCAATTACGTTCGCGCGATGCAAGGCGAGCTGACCCGCACCATCAACACTCTGCAAAGCATTAAGCGCTGCAGTGTTCACATTTCGATGCCTCCCAAATCGTCTTATTTTGAAAAGGGCGAAGATCCCAAAGCCAGCGTCGTGGTTGATTTGCACATGGGACGCAATCTCAGCAAAGTAGAAGTCAAAGGCATTCAAAATTTAGTGGCGTCTTCTGTCGAAGGCTTGCGCCCCGAGCGCGTTTCGGTTGTCGACACAACTGGAGTTGCACTTTCTAAAACCGAAGATCCCTTGTCGGCATTGTCTGCCACCATGGCCGATCGCCAGCAACAAATTGAAAATGAATTGTCCGCAAAAATCGAAGACATCGTCGGTCGCATTGTGGGCCGAGGAAGAGTGGTTGCGCGAGTATCGGCCGAGCTAGATTTTGATCCCTTGCAAGAAGAAGAAAAAATCGTGGACCCGGAAAATTCCGCAGTCACCTCCCAAGAAAAAACCGAAGACAATCTTCAATCAACTCGTCCCACAGCAGCAGGAGTGGCTGGTGTTGAGGGAGCGTTGCCCGGGCCAGCAAGTGCCGCACCGGAAGCTCGGCAAAATCTGGCGAAAACTCGCGACAATTCTCAGTTCGAAGTCTCTACAAAACTACGTCGCAAAGAAAAAGCCTTGGGCATGGTCAAGCGACTTTCGGTTGCCGTCTTAGTCAGTAATAAAGAGGTCGTTGGCGCTGATGGAACATCAGCGCTACAGCCTGTTACTAAAGAACAAAAAGACGTGATTGAAAAATTAGTGCGCAACTCAATTGGATTTGTTGAAGGCCGCGACATGATTTCGGTTGAGTCTTCGGAGTTTGCTAAAGAAGACATGGATATGGCTGACGAAGCCAACATTAAGCAAGAGCAGCGCCATTTGGTTTTCAGTTTGGTTCGTTACGGAACGGTCGGACTCTTTATCTTGTTGTTCTTCTCTTTCGTGGTTCGTCCCTTTGTTCGCTGGGTCACGGGAATCTCGACTCCTAAGGTTGAAACGATACTGCCGAAAACTGTTGAAGAGCTTGAGGAAATGCAGGCCTCTGAAACCAACGCGCTTCCCGGCTTATCAAGTCTGCCAGTCTTAGAAGAAACCGTGGATTTGGAAAAAGCCGAAGGCGAGTTGCTCAAGCAAAAAGTTGTGGCCTTGATCGAAATGTCGCCAGGTAAAGCCGCACAAATTGTTACTGATTGGATCGCGGCTAGTGACGCCGCTTCCGGTGCCGGAGCTAAGAAGGGGAGATCTGCTTAATGGCTGCTAAAAAAAATGCCGAAGCGCCTGTTGGCGAAGGCCGATTAACTCTTGGGAAAATGACCGGTGTTCAAAAAGCCGCCATTTTGCTGAACAGCATTGGTGAAGAAGCCTCTGCTAGTATCCTTAAAAGTTTGCGCGATAACGACATTCGTCGAATCGTCGGCGCGATGGCGAAGTTAAAAAAAGCGCCAGTGCCCATCATCAAGGGCGTGTTGCAGGAGTATTACCGAATTCTGTCTGAAGAAAGCGAAGTCATTTTCGAAAGCGATGGCGCTAAAGACAAGTTCATGAAGACTTTGGGCGAAGACCGCGCGCGCATGATTTTCGGAGCGGCTGCTAGTGGTAACCAGCAAAAGTCTTTGGACGCTTTGGAATTGGTCGATACGCGAACCTTGGCCAACTACTTGATGAACGAACATCCGCAGACGATTGCCTTGATCATGGCGCATTTGCCGGTGGAAAAGAAAACCGATGTTATTCGCCGCTTGCCCGAGCAGGTTCAGGGCGAAGTCGTTTTGAGAATGGCGAACCTCGATTACATTTCGCCAGAGTTGATCGATCAAGTTAACGAAGTTTTGAAAACTGGTTTAGCGACCATGGGAACTATGGAAATGACCCAACTCGGCGGCGTCGAGCCGGTTGCTGAAATGTTCAACCTTATGGACAAAAATTCCGAGCAATCGATCATGTCTCGAGTCGAAGAAAAAGATCCATTACTTGCCGAAGAAATTCGCAAACTCATGTTCGTCTTTGATGACTTGGTCAAAGTCGACGACAAAGGCATGGGACTTATTCTTAAAGAAGTTAACAACGAGACGCTGCTTCGCGCGCTCAAGAGTTCGCCCGATCCGTTGCGAGAAAAAATATTCCGCAACATGTCGAAGCGAGCAGCCGACCTTATCCGTGCCGATCTGGAGACTCTCGGGCCTGTGCGTGTTTCCGATGTCGAAGCAGCTCAGCAACAAATGCTGGGAATTGCGCGTCGCCTAGAAGAAGAAGGCAAGTTGTTCATAGACCGCGGAGGCGGAGGAGGAGACGGATTTGTCTAATCCAAAGCCCGAACGTTCACGTAATCGATTGGTGCCGGAAGGTGCCGTTGTTGAAAAATTTACAATGCGCGAGTTGAACTCGGCGACTCTGCCTAGTTATCGCCAAATTCGATCGACCTTTGATCGTGAAAAACTTCAAGCCCGTGACGAACGTTTCATGCTTTCGCAGCACGTGCAAAACCAATTGTCGGTTGAAGAAGAAGAAGAGCGTCGATTTAGCAAACGAGTCGATGAAGAAGTCGGACAACTGAAAAAAGACACCGAAGAGCAAGCTCGAAAAGAAGGATATTCTGCGGGCGAAAAAGCCGGGAAGGCAGATGCCTATGCTCAAGAAAAAGCCCGCCTTGCAAGTTTGCTGGAAGGTTTGGCGGCCTCGACTCAATCGCTAGTGAGCGCAAAAATCCAACTTTCCAATCAGTACGAGCGTGCGGTGATTGAACTGGCTTATCGGATGGCCGGTGTTGTGGTGAATCACGAGATTGAACAGCGTCCCGTGCAAGTCGCTAAAGCGATCAAAGAAATTTTAGATCGCATTTCGCGCGACGACGACGTGCGCATTCGGCTCGCCAACCGAGAATTCGGTGCGATCAAAGAAATTGAAGCTGAATTGGCGGCGGTTGCCCGCAATGGTCGAGTCCATTTTGAAATGGACGCCACACTGGCGAGCGGTGATTGCATCGTGGAAAGTGTGAGTGGTGAAATCTCTTCGGTTATCGGCGAAAAATTGAATCGCTTGCGTGACGAAATCAATCGCATTTACCCAGACACCATTAAAAAGCAGACGGGGACATAGTTAGAGATGGATGAAGCGCCAAAAGCTGCGGCTCCTGTGGCTCCCGGTTCTCCGGGTTTTGAATTTACCTTTGATCAAAAATTGCGTGGATTGGCGTATGTAAATTTATTTCGAGAATCGGGTCGAGTTTCGAAAGTGTTAGGTCCCGTCGTTGAAGGAACTTTGCCAGGTGCGATGGTGGGCGGAATTTGCAAAATTTTGCAAAGAAACGAGCCTGAAATTGAAGCTGAAATAGTGGGTTTTCGTGGGCGAACTGCATTGTTGATGCCGCTTCGTGATCCCCAGGGTATCGCGATGGGTGCTCGCATCGAGCAAGTGGAAAACGTGGCCAATGTTCAAGTCGGCGCGTGGATGATCGGAAAGCTAATCAACGGTTATGGTCGCGAAGTTGGTAAGGATGTCTTGGCCGCGGGATCATCAGGCGACATCGGCCCCGTGGAAACCCGTCCGATTCGCTCGGGCGCAATGGACCCTCTTCATCGTGAATCAATCACTAAGCGAATGTTCACCGGAGTGCGCGCCATCGACGCGGTGGTTCCCGTGGGAATGGGCCAACGACTGGCGATCATGGCGGCGTCAGGCGTCGGCAAATCCATTTTGATGGGTATGGTGGCTCGGCAATCTTTAGCAGATGTAAACGTTATTTGTTTGGTCGGCGAGCGCGGGCGAGAGGTCACGGAATTCTTGGAGCGTGACCTGGGTCCCGAGGGGATGAAAAAATCAATCGTGATCGCGATCACGTCTGACGAGGCTCCAGTATTGAAGGTGCGCGGCGCTTACTTGGCCACGACCATTGCTGAATATTTCCGCGATCAAGGGCTTAACGTTTTGTTGATGATGGATTCGGTGACTCGTTTTGCGATGGCGCTGCGAGAAATTGGACTGTCTGCCGGCGAACCTCCGACCACTAAAGGTTATACCCCCAGCGTTTTTGCTCATTTGCCCAAACTATTAGAGCGCGCTGGCGCCAAGCGCGGCAGCGGATCGATCACGGGACTTTACACGGTTTTGGTCGAAGGCAACGATTTCGATGATCCGATTGCCGACGCGGTTCGATCGATTGTCGACGGACACATTGTTTTGTCGCGGCCGCTGGCGCACAAAAACCATTACCCTGCGATCGATGTTTTGGAATCGGTGTCACGTTTGACTCACGCGGTGGCCAGTCCGCAAGACATTAAATTAAACGCGCAATTGCGAGAAATCGTGGCAACTTATCGCGAGGCCGAAGATTTGATCAACATCGGCGGCTATCGCAAAGGCAACAACCCGAAGTGGGATCGAGCCATCGAGGTTTATCCAAAGATCATTGAATTTTTGAAACAATCCACCAGTGATCGCTCAACGCTTGAAAGAAACCGAATCACATTAGAAGAAATTTTTAGGGTTTAAACAGGAAAAATAAATGCCGAAATTTAAATTCAAACTCGATGCCCTGAAGAAATATCGAGAACGGCGTTTGCTAGTGGCCAAAAAAGATTTGATGGAAGTCGAATCGCGTTTTCAGCAGACCACCGAAAAAGTGCGGCACTGTGAGAGCGAAAGACTTTCAGTTTTGGGATTTGATCCTGCTGATATCAAGATGCTGCCCTTGATGGGAGTCTTGGCCTCTGGGCAAAATCAAAAAATTGACCAATTTAAAAAAGAATTGACACAAATAGAGACAGAAATCGAGCGGCACAGATCTTGGGTGTCGCATCTGTCAAAAGAACTGAAGGCCGTTGAGCGATTAGAAGAAAAAAAACGCCAAGCTTTCGACGAAGACATGCGCAAATACGAGCGACGGTTTCAAGACGCATGGGTAGTTGAAAGGTGGAGTATATCAAGAGATCCTGAAGATACAGAGGGAGCGGATCGGTGAGAAACTTTTGGACTTGGTTTTTTTGTGGAGCCAGCGTGTTGGTGATCATCGTTGCTCTTCAACGTTCGCCAGCGATTGCTGAAGAAGATCCTCGAATGAAAACCATCGAAGATCCTGAAATGTCACTCTTAAAAAAAGACGCACCCGGCGTTGATGCTCTCGACAGTGCTTTAATAAGTCGTGAAGCTGAGCTTTCGAAAAAAGAAGATTCACTCAAGGCTTGGGAACTGCGTTTGCAATCTCAAGAAAACACTATCAAAGCAAAAATCGAAGAGCTGCGAAGTTTGCAAGAAACTCATGCGGCGTTGATTGAGGTCGATCAGAAGCGCCGCAAAAACATAACCGCAGAATTAATTAAGACTTATGAAACCATGAGCGCGAAAAAAGCTTCGCAGGTTTTCGTTATTATGGAAAGTGATCTGGCTGCAGACTTTCTGATGATGATGAAACCTAAAAAAGTCGCGGCGATTTTAGACGTGATGGATAGTGGAAAAGCAGCAGAATTGTCGTCAATGATTGCGGGGCGCAGGAAACCGGCATCGCCCGCAGTCGGAGAGGTCCAGGCTCAGGGTATGTAGAGCACCAGGCTCAGGAACGAGAGCCCTTGTGACGAAAAAAATCGTCCAAGTTTGAAAGAAAGGAGGAAAACAAAATGGAAATGAATATGAATATGTTTAATTTGATGGGATTCGGAGCTCCGGCAGCAATGGCTGATGCGGGACTGGCGAATCCAAAGGGACTTCAAGTGGAAGGCGCAGTTGATGGCGAATTTGTAAATTTGCTGGATATGGCGGCTGAAATGGAAGTTGGAGAGTTTCAAAATCAAAGTGCTGAAGAATGGATGGCGTCGATGTTGGACCAGGTTCAATCCGGCGATTCTAAAAATCTGGATCTAGCCAAGCAAAGCCTACTGGTCGGATTGGAAAGTCTGGGCGGGGCTACGGTGCTGGGTGAAGAGCAAGATTCATTGGTCGTGCCAAACGCATCGCTTGATGCGAGTGCTTTGAGTGCGGAAATGTCTTCGCTACTAAATTTGGGAATGAATCCACAGCAAATTCCGAACGCAAATGTTTTGTTGCAAGGTAACAAGTCTGGAAAAGAAATCGTTAGCTCTGAGCAATTGAAAGTTGGACAGAAGATGCCGTTAGGCGAATCTTCTGAAACACAATTGCTTAATGATTGGGCGATGAATTCTTTGGGGCTAGAAGCCGTGAAACAAAAAAATGCGCCTGCTCAAAATTTGCCAACTGCTTTTGCAGTTAGCCAATGGGCTCAGGCCGTAGCTTCGGGAGACATGAAGAGCGTTGAAGTGATTTCTGATGAGGCCCCCAAAGTTGGCGGCGATTTAGCAATGACTGGAAGCGATGTTTTGAAGTGGAAGGCCGAGCCTTCGATGGTGGGTTCTGAGCGCGCTGAAAAAGCGCCGGAGCGAAGCGCGATTTTGTCAGCTAACTTAGCAGCTCTGCGAAGCGTTGAACCGAATAAGGATTTGATCATCGCGAAAACAGCGGACGCTAAATTGATGGACTCAAAAGCCAAGCCTTCTGCTGAAGGATTCGTGGCAATGGTTACTAAGGATCTTCCGCAAATCAAAAACGGCGAACGAGTGCTCGGAGAGAAAAAACTTTCTAGCGCTCAGTCCGAAATTTCAATGGCTTCCGAGCCAGTTTCAGCAAAAGAATTCATGCTGAAAAATGAAATGGGCTTGTCTGATCAGAGCTCGAAGTTGGCTCCCAAAACTGCACCGGCCCTTGTTAACAGCACCAATCTTGGCTCTGTTGAAGACAGCCGGGTGTCGCACCAGGCCGTTGATTTCGTGGCCGAGAAAATTGATGCTTTGCGAGCCAGCGGTGGCGGAACTTTGCGCGTTCATTTGGACCCCAAGGATTTGGGTTCAGTGATGCTTAAAGTTTCTTCGCGCGGCGGAGTCGCCAAGGTCGAAATCGTGGCTGAGAAAGCGGAAACTGCAGCATTGTTGACTCAGAATAAATCAGATTTGTTTTCTCGACTGCAAAGTTCGGGAATCCAAACTCAATTGACCGTGGATCAAGGACACATGAGTGGCGCTAATAACTCTTCTTCGTTGCTGCAAGCCAAGGGCGCAGCCGGAATGAGTAGCTTCGACATGATGAGCCTCGATCGCTCGGGCAAAACTTCTGAAGCTCAAAATTCTTCAGCGGTTCGATCCGCTCCGTCGAGTTCGGATATGCAAGCAGCAGGTGGCGAAGGTGGTTCTGATTCTTGGTCCCGTGATGAGCGACGCGAATTCGCACGCGAGCAGTGGAATTCTCGTCAACAAAAGAAAACGGCCTAAACAATAATTGTGATCGGGGCGCCGGTGCCGGGCCCCGTGAAATCGTGAAAGGGAATCATGGAAATCGGATCTTCGCCTCCAGTGCCCAAGCAAATGGTGAAAACCGAGTGGGCTCAAAACCCGCTTGAGCCAAAACCCAAGCAAGAGGCCGCGCCATCTAAGTCGATGGGCCAGACTCTTAATGGTTTGGCCGGCGTGGAGACTCGCAAGAATCTTTTCCAGGAAAACAAAAAACTCGATAAAGAAGCTTTTCTCAAAATGTTCATGGAACAGCTTAAGTACCAAGATCCAACCAAGCCGGTCGACAATGAAAAAGTGGCTCAGCAAATGGCGATGTTCTCGCAGCTAGAACAACAGATGCTGACCAATAAAAATTTGGAGACCATGATCGCCGGACAAAACAACACCCATTTAATGGCTCTTAATTTGATGGGCAAAGAAATTTCGGTGGATCAACTGACTCTGCATCACAATAAAAACGAGCCCAGCAGTTTCAATTTTAAATTGGGACAAGAAGCCTCGAGTGTGAAGGTCAGCATATTGAATGAAGCCGGAAATGTGGTGGACCAATTAGATTTGGGTTCACGCATGGAAGGCGACGTTGAGGCCAAGTGGATAGGTTCGGCTGAAGACGGCAGACCCGCAGAGACCGGAAAATATTTCTACAGCGTTGAAGCCACTGACTTAAAAGGCCAGCCGATCAATGTTGAATCCAAGCTCACCGGAAAGGTGACAGGTGTCAGCACTTCGGGTGGAAAAACCATGGTTCACGTCGGTGAACAAAAGGTTGACCTTTTAGAGGTGAGCATGGTCAAAGAAGCGCCGATCGAAGCCGCTAAGCCATTGATTGCAGGTATGGATGCCAAAAATTTAGTTGGCACAAAAAGTGAAACTACTGTTCCAGAAAACATGGCGACGTCAAAAGGTAATGGGCCTCAGCTCAATATCGGCAGCGACGTGGCTAACGAATTAATGGGTTCAGGAGAGAGGCCTAGAGTTGAGGACTTGGCAGATATGTTAAATCCCATGATGCCAATTTTCACGAGGTAGAGAGGAGTAGAAAGTAGGAACTTAATTATGGTGGGAGTTAAAGGGGCCGGGAGTGCAGCAGATTTTCTGATTGATCGTTTAGGATCAACCGATGCGCTGCGACCGGAAAAGCGGAATGATCCTGTCCAGGGGGACAAGGGTGGAGTTCCGTTCTCAGAGGTTCTGCAAGATCGACTGGGCAAAGTCCCAGTCAAGGGCGAGCTGAAATTTTCAGCTCACGCGCAAGCGCGGATGATCAGCAGAGGACTTGAGTTGAGCCCAGATGAAATGACCAAGCTCCAAGATGCAGTGGGAAGAATGCGGGACAAGGGAGCTAAGGAAAGTCTCATACTTACCGACAGGGCAGCCTTCGTTGTGAGTGTGAAAAACGATACGGTGATAACCGCGGTCGATCGAGAGTCGTTAAAAGATAACATCTTTACGAACATCGACAGCACGATATTGCTGTAAGTGTTGTTATGAATTGTAAATGATAATGGTTTAGAAACTAGGAGAGTTGTTAGTAAGACTGGACGCGGATCTGATTGATCCGCGAAGTCGGCCGGGGTGGATTGATTGAAGCCTCGCCACAAAAAACTCTCCGTAAACATTGGTCTAAAAAACTAGGAGGGTATCTTAATGAGTATTTTAGCAAGTCTTAACACCGGAGTCTCAGGCATCCAGGCTAACGGCGCCGCTATGGGCATCATTGGTGACAACATCGCCAACGCCGGAACCACCGGCTTCAAAGCCAGTCGTGGTGAATTTCAAGACGTCGTTGCGGCCAGTCTCAAAGGCATCTTGGGCGGAAACCAAATCGGTCGCGGCACTCGTTTGGCCGGCGTCACTTCAATTTTCAGCCAAGGTAACATGTCAGCCACTTCACGCGATTCCGACATGGCGATTCGTGGTGATGGATTTTTCGTTTTGAAAAACCGCGACACCAGCGCGATGAACTACACCCGTGACGGCAGTATGCGTTTTGACGATAAAGGCCGGATGACCACTTCCGACGGTCACATGATCCAAGGCTACAAAATTGATCCGACCAGCCTGAAAGCTAAAGGCGAAATGACCGACATCACTTTTAGCTCCAACACGATTCCCGCCAAAGGCACCGCGCAAGCGAAAATCAATTTGAACTTAGATTCGCGAACCGGGATCAACACTTTCCCGTTTGATCTTGCCAAAGTCGATCAACAAGCCGACATGAGCAGCGTGGCCCGTATTTATGACACCACAGGCACTGCCCAAAGCGTAAACATGTATTTCTATAAAACCGGTGAAACTACTTGGGATTGGCATGCAACGGCGGACGGCGCGGTATTATCGGGCGGCCAAGAAGGCGTTATGCAAAAAATCGCCGGCGGAAAGTTGACGTTCTCAACGGACGGCAAACTTCTGCGAGACGACCTAACTGATTCGAATCTTAGCTTCCGCGGTGCTGTTCCCAATCAAAAAGTAGATTTCTTCTTTGGTGATGCGATTGAAACTCGTAAGGGCACTGGGTCTGAAGGCGCGACTCACTACGGATCGCCCAGTCAAGTTTTCAAACAAGTTCAAGATGGTTACTCAGGCGGAACTCTCGCCAACTTCAGTGTTGATGAGTCGGGAACCATCTCGGGAACTTACACTAACGGAATCACTCGCCCTCTCGCAAAAATTGCATTGGCTCGATTCGAGAACAACGAAGGTCTGTTCAAGATGGGTCAAAACCGATTCGGCGAAGCGGTTTTGTCGGGTGCTCCGCTAGTGGGCGCGGCTAACGAAGGTGGACGTGGTGCAATTTTGACGAAGACTTTGGAAAACTCCAACGTCGACATCGCTTCGGAATTCGTCGACATGATCAAAACTCAACGAAATTTCCAAGCGAACGCCAAGACCGTAACGACCAGCGACGAATTACTTCAAGAAGTTATCCAATTGAAGCGTTAATGAGCGAACTGATTAATTGATTTTCATTAGCTGGTTTAATTTAAAGAGGGAGCTCGGGTTTGACCCGGGCTCCTTTGCTTATTTAGCCTTTTAATTGCGCAAAATAATGGCGCTTATTTTTGACGCTTTTAGAGTGAGCGCCAGAATTTCGTCCGCGAAATATTTCTCCCAAAGTTTTACCATAGAGAGAAGAGCCAATGATCCATTGGACTCGAATTTGCAGGCAATGCACTGGGGAGAACTATCTATGGCTGAAGAACAAGAAGGCGGAGAACAAAACGCCAAAGCCGATGAAGCGGTAAAACGCGTCGATGATGATGGAGCTGGTGCTCTATCGAAAATTCAATCCACCCAAAAATTCGTATACATTGCGATGTTGGTCAACGTCGTTTTCTTAATCGGAGTAGGTGCTTTTGTTGTGATGAAACTATCGCCTAAGCAGGGCGAAGTGGACGCAGGACAAATTGTTGCTGGTGAATCAGGCGGACACGCCGCTAGCGGTGGCGAGCACGGCGCCCCAGCAGCCGGAGAGCACGGGGCCCCAGCGACCGGCACAGCCGCGACTCCAGGTGCGGCTTCTTTTATTAAAGAAAGTTTCACCGTTAACTTGGCCGACCCTGGGCGAAATCATTTCGCGAAAGTCGACGTAGACATTGAAATCACTGACGACTTCGTCAAAGAAGAAGTCACGCGATTGGTTCCCAAAATTCGCGATTTTATCGTGATCGTTTTATCCAGCAAAACCTACGACCAGATCATCACGGTTGATGGAAAAGATTTTTTACGCGAAGAAATTAGAAACAAAATCAACGGCTACCTTTCACGTGGCCAAATTAAAAACGTCTATTTCAGCCAGTTCATCATTCAATAGGAGAGGTTCGGGAAAAAAATGAGCCAAGTTCTTTCACAAAAAGAAGTCGACGCTCTCTTGAATGCGGTGGTCGGTGGCGCTGTGCCGACCGAAACCAAGAAAGGGGCTGAAGAAGAAGATAACGTAGTCACGTATGATTTAACGTCACAAGATAAAATCATTCGTGGCCGAATGCCGACGCTCGACATCGTTTACGAACGATTCATTCGCGCATTCCGTATGAACTTAACTTCTCAGCTTCGAAAATTAGCCACGCTAAGCATTGCAGCAACCGACACTATGAAATTCGGTGAATTCATTAACACCTTGCCGCTGCCTAGTTGCATGAGCGTGGTGCGCTTTGAAACTCTGCGCGGATCGGGCATCGTCGTTTTAGAATCAAAACTTGCCTATGCATTGATCGAAAGCTTCTTGGGCGGCACCGACCGCCCTTATACGAAAGTCGAAGGCAAAGATTTCACACAAATAGAACTCAGCATCATTCGTCGTGTGGTGGTTGCGGCGCTTGATGATTTGGAAAAGGCTTGGGCGCCGGTCACCCCGATGCGCATTGCCTTTGTGCGCACGGAAACCAATCCGCAATTCGTGGGCATTGTGCCCCCCAGCGACATCATCATCGCTACAACATTTAGCGTTGAATTAGAAAACGCATCAGGCGCTTTGACGGTCGTTATGCCCTTTGCAACGCTCGAACCCATTCGGCAAAAATTAATCAGCGGCTTCCAACAAGAAGTCGTCGAGTCCGATGATTATTGGGTGAACATGATGGTTCGCCATTTAGAAGAAACCGAATTGAACATTTCAGTGGAGCTTGGCCGCACTCAGATGAGTATGCGCCAGTTATTGGATTTGAAATTAGGTGACGTGGTCCCACTGCAAACCGATGCTTCTGCAGAAATCGCGGTGGCGGTCGAGGGCGTGACTCGTTTTCGTGGACTCTTCGGCGCCAGCCGCGGCAGCCAAGCGGTCCAAGTCACTGAAATTGTCGAAAATGCGAATAAAGAATTCCTCAAGAAACGTAGCGAAGAAGATTCATCTCAACAACCCGCAGTGGTCGATGAGTTGGGTTAATTAACCGGCATTAAGAAAGGACAATATTGCATGAGCGACGAAGCATTAGACGAAACAACAGCCCCAGAAGGTGCCACACCGGACGTTGGGTCGGCGGTTGACGAAAAGATTAAGAAACTCGACTTGATTTTGGACATTCCCCTGCGAGTCAGCGTGGAATTGGGCCGAACACGAATGCTGGTAAACGACTTGCTGCAATTGGGCCAAGGCTCAGTCATCGAGTTGAATAAGCTGGCGGGTGAACCTCTCGAAGTTTTGGTCAACGAAAAACTGGTGGCGCGCGGCGAAGTCGTGGTGGTCAACGAAAAATTCGGAATCCGCTTAACCGACATCATTTCTCCAATTGAACGAATTGAAAAGTTAGGGTGATTTAAAGTGAACCAATCAATGATTGAAATTGCGCTAAAGATGACCGCAGCACTTGGGGTGGTTTTGCTGGTGTTTGCCGCTGCAGTTTTCATCGCCCGCAAGGCTTCACTGTTTGGAACTTCCAAAAAAGCCAAAGGCGCGGCTCGTCGATCTGAGATCGATGTGGTTGGCGTGCGAAGCATCGCGCCCGGTAAACAACTTATGGTGATATCGGTCGAGGGCAAGCGGTATTTAATCGGAACGACCCAACAGCAGATCACCAAGCTTGCGGATCTTGAAGAAGAACTCGACGATGAAACCGCAATGGAAACTAATTTTACTGATTCGCTCGATGAGTCTGAAAATAAAGAATCAATTGGCGCACAAATCAGAAACCGATTGGGAGCGATCACTCGAGTATGAAATTTCGCGAAGTCGTTATTTATCTGGCTTGTCTCTGGGCGGTCTTTGCTTTATCGGCAACGGCGGTTGCTCAAGTTTCGATTCCGACCATTCAAATGGGCATCACCAATGCGAAAAATCCCAGCGAGGTGGTCAGCACACTGCAAGTGCTCGTGCTTTTGACCGTGCTAACTTTAGCGCCGGCCATTTTGATAATGATGACCTCCTTCACCCGCATCATTGTGATTCTGTCATTCTTAAGAAACGCATTGGGAACCAACACCATGCCTCCTAACCAATTGTTGGTAGGCTTGGCGATGTTTTTGACTTTTGTGATTATGGGTCCAGCTTTTAAACAAATCAACGAGACCGCAATCCAGCCATTTTTAGCGGGGCAAATAACCCAAGAAGTTGGAATCGATCGGGCCAAAGCGCCGATTCGTGATTTCATGCTTAAGCAAACGCGACCACGTGACATTGAACTTTTTCAGCAAATGACTAACCAACCCTTGGCCGGAAAAATCGAAGACGTTCCCTTCATGAGTTTGGTTCCGGCTTTTATGATTTCTGAGCTGAAAACCGCATTTCAAATGGGTTTCATTATCTACTTACCTTTTCTGGTTCTCGACATGATTGTTGCATCCGTCTTGATGGCGATGGGAATGATGATGTTGCCCCCGGTACTGATCTCTTTGCCTTTCAAGCTCATGTTGTTTGTGTTGGTCGATGGTTGGCAGTTGATGGTGGGCTCCATTGTTAAAAGTTTCGGCTAATTTTTTGCTTAAGCGTTAATTTTTCGGGGCTAAAAATTTAAACATTTCTCGGGGGGGAAATTCCATGGATGAAAATTGGGTATTGGATCTTGCGCAAACTTCGCTCAAGACCATGTTGCTAGTCGGCGGGCCACTGTTGGGAGTGACCCTGGTTGTTGGTTTGATTGTTAGTATTTTTCAAGCTCTCACCCAAATCAACGAAGCAACGCTGACCTTCATTCCAAAAATTCTCGCGATGGGCGGCGCTCTGTTGATTTTGGGGCCATGGATGCTTCGAATTCTTTCGACCTTCACGATCGATTTATATGAAAACTTAAACTTACACGTTCGATAGGGGAGATGATCGATGGACATTGCCGGTTTATTTGATCCGATCATCAAAATTGTGATGATTCTGTTTCGGGTCGCCGGCTTTTGGATGTTTTTTCCATGGGTTTTGGCGTTGACGATTCCTACAATTGTAAGAGTGTCATCGGCGCTTGCTTTGAGCATGGCGTTGCTTCCGGTTGTGGGCTCGAAGCTTCCGCTTTGGTCTTCGATGAATCCTCCGACTTTCCCCCAGGTGATCGCCTTTGGAATTAAAGAAGTGATGATCGGAGTGGCTTTGGCTTTGGTGGCCAAATGGTTTTTCGCTTCTATTTTAGGGGCTGCACAGTGGGTCGGTATGCAAATTGGTTTTTCGGCCGCGGCTTTGATGAATCCCGATTTCGAAAGTGGGGACACCGCGTGGTCCCAATTTCACGGATGGATTGGGCTGATGATCTATTTTGCTCTGGGCGGACATTTTCTTACGTTGAGCGCGTTGGTTGATAGTTACAATTTTGATTTCACAAACCTTTTTGTGAACCTGAGTTCCAAAGAAGCAGGCTTTGAGTTTTGGACTCAGATTGGCCAAAGCTTTTTTGTTTGGATGTTAAAACTTTCGGGGCCGCTAGTGGTTGTCACTCTGGTTTTACAGGCTGCGATGGGCGTGCTTTCGAAATTCATTCCACAAATTAATATTTGGACGGTCAGCATTCCAGTAACCCTGGCGGTCGGCGTTTTCATGTCGATCGTCATTCTTAACAACTACACAGATGTTTTAAATGGTCTCTTCGGCGATGCGCGCGAGGCGCAAGATTTACTCCTTCGATATATGGGAACACGATAGGGGGATGAGTGGCTGACGAAGGCTTAGAAGAAAGAACAGAGGAGGCATCGCAGAAGCGCCGAGACGATTGGCGTGAAGAGGGGCGGGTTGCCCAAAGTCGCGAATTGGTTTCTGCGCTAGTTCTTTTTGCAGTGGCCGGGACTCTTTATTACTCCTCAAATTGGTTTTTCGGCGGGGTTGCTGAACTTTTCAAAAACTCTTGGTCCGAACTGGTGCCGATGAGTAAGGGTGATTGGTCGATCAGCACCATGACTTCGATCACGAAATTTGTGATCAAAACTTTTAGCATGGCGGTTTTCCCTGTTGCGGTTGCGAGCTTGGCGACAGGAGTGTTAGGAACCATCGCCCAATCTGGGTTGGTTTGGACCACTAAGCCGCTGTCTCCTAACCTTGAAAAATTAAATCCATTGAGTGGCATCAGTCGGATGATGTCCTTGGAAGTCGTTTTCGAGTTCGCAAAATCCGCCGTGAAGTTTGCGATCATCGGCGGCGTTCTTTATTCATCGCTTAGCCAGCGGATCGGCGAGGCTAGTGATTTGTGGACCGCCGATGTTTCCACCATAGTTTTGATTTTATTTAAGCAATTGGTTCACATTCTTTTTGTCATCGCGGGCTGTATGTTGATCATTTCACTCGCAGACTTTGGTTTTCAAAAATTTCGCTTTGAGCAAAAAATTAAAATGACTCGTCAAGAAGTTCGCGAAGAGCGCAAGCAAATGGAAGGTAATCCGCAAATCAAAGGTCGGATCCGTGCCCTCCAGCGCAAAGTCGCTAATCAAAAAATGTTGGAAGCCGTGAAAAAAGCCGACGTGGTGATCACAAACCCCACGCACTTTGCAGTCGCGCTTCTTTATGATCGCGAGTCGATGTTTGCGCCTAAAGTGGTGGCACGTGGCGTGGATTTCATGGCTCAAAGAATCAAGCAAGTCGCTCGTGAAAATGGCGTGCCTTGTGTGGAAAACGTGCCGTTAGCGCGCGCACTTTATCGTGCCTTGAAAATTGGCCAATTCATTTCGCGCGATCTTTACAACGCGACCGCCGAAGTTTTGGCCTACGTTTATAGAATGAAAGGTAACTTGTCATGAAGAAGAATCCTTTTTTAGAACGCGTGAATGGAATATTGAAAAACACCGAGGCCGCGATGGGTATCGGCATTATTTCACTGATGCTCTTGATCGTGATTCCGCTCAGCCCTTTTTTCCTAGATCTTTTCTTGGTCTTGTCGATTGCCATCTCGCTCGGAATTTTGTTGTTAGCGGTCTACACCGAAAAAGCACTCGATTTCTCGTCCTTTCCCAGCGTGCTTTTGATTGTGACTTTTTTCCGACTAGCGTTGAACGTGGCATCCACGCGTTTGATTTTGTCCAATGGTCACATGGGAACCGAGGCCGCGGGACACATCATCCACGCCTTCGGGTCGTTTGTGGTCCAAGGCAATTACGTCGTGGGTTTGATCGTCTTTGTGATTTTGGTCATCATCAACTTCGTCGTTATCACCAAGGGTTCTGGTCGAGTGTCAGAAGTCGCGGCCCGATTCACCTTGGACGCTTTGCCTGGTAAACAAATGTCGATTGATGCCGATTTAAATGCCGGCATCATCAACGAAACGGAAGCTCAACGACGTCGCAAAGAAATTGAAGCCGAGGCAGATTTTTACGGAGCCATGGACGGTGCCTCGAAGTTCGTCCGCGGGGATGCGATCGCCGGTATTTTGGTCGTGATCGTCAACATCGTCGGCGGCTTGATCATCGGGGTGGCTCAAAAAGGTCTCGATGTTGCGACTGCGGCAGAAAACTACACTTTGTTAACCGTGGGTGATGGTCTGGTCGCGCAAGTTCCCGCGTTGATCATATCAACCGCGGCCGGTTTATTGGTGACTCGATCTTCGTCTTCAGGGAAAAGTTTGGGCTCAGAATTAGGCGCGCAGTTTTTCTTAAACGAAAAAGTTCTCTATATTTTATCCGGTGCGCTTTTCGGTTTGGGCGTGATGCTAACCGGCGCATTCTTGCCCTTCTTCATCCTCTCGGTTTTCTCTGGCGTCGGCGGTTACTTGGTCAAATCACTTCGAGAGTATCGTTCCGGTGAAGCGGTTCGTAAAGCTTCGGCACAAGCACTCGACAGCCAAGACAAAGAAGTCGAGGCCGGTCATGCGGTCGACACCTTGCAATTGGAAGTTGGTTACGGACTCATCAGTGTGGTCGAAGGCAGCGGCAAGGGCGATTTGCTCGAGCGCATTCAAGCCATCCGCAAACAATTCGCCCAAGATTTGGGCGTGGTGATTCCCACGATTTCCATTCGCGACAATCTGCAATTAAAACCCGGCGAATATTTGTTTTTGCTCAAGGGCTCGCCGATTGCTCGCGGTGATTTGATGCTGGATCATTTTTTAGCGATGGATCCCGGCGGAGTTTCCGAAGCGGTTGATGGACTTCCGACTAAAGAGCCTGTGTTTAACCTAGACGCGCTCTGGATTCACGAAAACACCCGCGAGCTTGCCCAGCTTGCTGGATACACAGTCGTTGATCTGGCGACCGTTATTGCGACTCACATCACCGAAAAAATCAAAGAGATCGCTCACGAGTTAATCGGCCGCCAAGAAGTTCAAACTTTGATCGAGCAAGTGCAAAAAACTCACCCCAAAGTGGTCGACGAATTGATTCCCAAAGAAGTTTCGCTTGGAGTGCTGGTAAAAGTTCTGCAAAATTTGCTGCGTGAAAACGTGCCGATCCGTGACTTGGTCACGATTTTGGAAGCGCTTGGCGATGCCGTTCCGCTTGGCAAAGATCCCGACCAACTGACCGAGGCCGCGCGCACTGCACTTTCGCGTTCGATCACCAAACGTTTGCTTGACGATGCCTATGAGTTGCCGCTTTTGACTTTGTCGCGCGAGCTTGAAGAAAAATTAATCAGCTCGGTGCAGGCGGGTGAACGCGGCGGCGCGACCCAATTCTTTGTCGATCCTTCGGTCGTCAGAAAACTGGTTCCGGCTGCGAACAAGGTCATTGAAAAATTGACGGAAGATGGGATCTCTCCGATTTTATTGGTGACTCCGATGATTCGTCACCACGTCAAGAGAACGCTGGACCGATTCTTGCCTCACATAACTGTATTGTCCCATAACGAGATCCAGAGTCATTTAAAAGTCAGGTCCGTTGGCACAATAGAAGTTGATTTGGGGAAGTGAGGCTAGATGGAACTGAAAAAATTCGAAGCTCCGACGCTCGCTGAGGCATTACAGGTTGTGAAGCGCGAGCTTGGACCCGAGGCCGTCATTTTGTCGACGAAAAATATTCGCTCGGGTTGGGGTTTGATGAATCAAGCATCGGTCGAAGTCACCGCAGCGGTGAGTCCCGAAGCCATGGAGCGAAAACGCTCCGCCGAAGAAAACATGACCACTGATCAGCGCGACGCCTATGCGCGTGGATCGGCTGCTAAAGCTGCGCAAGCCTACGACGTTTTCTCGGGCAGCCGACTCAATCGTCAAATGAATCGCGCTGGTGAATACGCAACCCAAAGCACGCCACAAGAAAAACGTGCTGCATCTTCGCAAACCGTGCTTGGAAATTTGCTCAAGAATCAAAAGCCCGGAGCGCAAAATTCTAGCCAGAGCGCCGCTCAAAATAACACTCAGTCCAACTCTCAATCACGCACCGGTAATATCACACAGCGCCGCTACATCGATATTCACGATGATGAATCCGCCGCCGAGCAAATGACTTCGCACTCGCGCGATCGCATGGAGTTTTCTCAGCGCGCCGAGCGCACCGCCACACAGTCCCAAGCGCAACAGCATCATCAACAACAAAATCACCAGCAAAATAATCAGACCGGCCGTCCCGGCACCGATGTGTTTCCGAAGATCATTGCCGACTTGATCGACCAAGGCATCGAGCAAGACATCGTGAAGGGTTTGGCCGATGAATTGAAAATGATCATGATTCGCGAGCACATCACCCGCGAAGATTTGCTGCGCCTGCAAATGGGTCGCATTTTGATGTCGCGCATTCGTGTTGCTAAGCCACTTTCAGAACGTCTGCGTCGCCCGAACACTCCGCGGGTGATCACTTTTGTCGGCCCGACCGGCGTTGGCAAAACCACGACCATTGCAAAAATCGCGGCGGAGTTGGTGATCAACCAAAAGCGCCCGGTGACTTTGGCAACGACCGACACTTATAAAATCGCGGCGGTTGAACAATTGCAAACCTATGCAAACATTTTGCGCATTCCTCTCGAAGTTTGCCCCAACGCGGAATCATTCGCGGCTCTCGGCACCAATCTTGGTCCTGATGATGTGATCTTGGTCGACACTGCGGGATACGGCCCCCGCGACAATGAAAAGCTCGACGAGCTGAACACGATCATTGCGGGTGTTCGCACTGAAGTGCATTTGTGTTTGGCGGCAACCACTCGCGACCAAGACATGGTGGCTCAGCTGAAACGATTCTCGCTTTTCAATCCTGATTACGTAGTCCTCACTAAGCTCGATGAAACCGGAACTTTCGGCAGCATCGTGAACGTCGCAACTCGCACTTCAATTCCGCTGTCGTATTTCACGATGGGCCAGCGGGTTCCTGAAGACATGGAAACTGCATCTAAAGAAAGAGCTGCTGATTTGATATTGCACTTTGCTGGAGGGGAGAGAACGTGGACCAAGCAGACCGTTTAAGAGCGATAGCTTCAAATGATGGGGCGAAATCCGAGCCGCGCATCATTAGCATCACCAGTGGAAAAGGTGGCGTGGGTAAAACCAACATCGCTGCGAATTTGGCCTGTATTTTTTCGAAACGAGGAATGAAAGTTCTTTTGATCGATGCTGACTTGGGACTCGCCAATGCGAATCTCATTTTAGGTTGTCGAGTTACCAAATCGATCGACGATGTTTTGTTTAGCAATTCTTCGTTTGCTGATGTTTTCGTCAAATCAAATTATGGTTTTGATTTATTGCCGAGCTCTTCGGGCATGCGAAAAATTTTAGAATTGGATCAATTCGCGCAACGCGCGATGATGGACCGACTTGCGGGCGCGATGGTCGATTACGATGTGGTTCTTTATGACACCGCACCGGGAATCGGCACTCACGTTTTAAACTTCAACGCTTCGGCCCATGAAATTGTGGTGATCGCTCATCCTGAACCCACTGCGTTGGCCGACGCTTATGCTTTGATTAAAGTGATGGCGATTGAGCGCAAGGAAAAGCGCTTCAAGTTTTTAGTCAACCGCGCTCAGACCCAACAAGAAGGTCTGGTAGCCTTTGCGAAGCTAACCGACGTGTCGAACGAGTTTTTAAACATCTCGATCGATTATCTCGGCGCGCTTCCCGAAGACCCCAGTGTTTTGGCGGCGGTGCGAAGTCAAAAACCTGTCACTAAATCCGCACCACGCGCCGTGTTCTCAATGGCGCTCGAAAGAGTCGCAGACAAACTGTTGGCTTGTTCCATGGATATTTTGGGTAAAAATAAGGGGCAAGGTCGTGCGGGTTTAATCCCAGCGACTGGGGGAGTTGGACATGAGTTCCGAAGCGCTCATCAAGAAATATAAGTCGAATCAAAAAAAGATTACGAACGCGCAAAAGAAAAAGATTATCCAGGAGTACGCTCCCTTGGTAAAATTTATCGCACAGAAAATTGCGATTCGCTTGCCCGCTAACATTGAGCTCGATGACTTGCTCAGTGCTGGGGTGATCGGTCTGATGGACGCGATCGATAAATACGATCCGGCACGCGACAATAAGTTTAAAACTTATGCCGAGTTCCGAATCCGTGGAGCAATTTTGGACGAACTACGCGCCCAAGATTGGATTCCGCGATCGATGCGCGAAAAAGCCAAAGGCATCGAAAAAGCTTTCGTGCGCCTCGAGCAAAAATTCGGACGCCAAGCCACCGAAGCCGAAGCCGCTTACGAATTGAACATGCCGCTCGAAGAGTTCCAAGAATCGCTTCACCAATGCAAATCGGTGGCGCTCTTGAGTCTTGATGAAGTGGGCGCGTTTTCGAATGGCGATCGCAAAAGTCTCATGGGACTTTTGGAAGCCGGCAAAGAAACCAATCCGCTGGTGCAAATCGCGGGCTCGGAACTTCGTGGGCAGTTAGCAACCGCAATCCAAGACCTGCCCGAAAAGCAGCGAATGGTTTTGTCGCTTTATTACTACGAAGATCTCAATCTCAAAGAAATCGGCGACATTCTGCAAGTCACCGAAAGCCGAGTTTCCCAACTTCACACCCAAGCAGTCTTACGTCTGCGCGGAAAATTAAAAGAGCACCTCTATTCGGATGAAGAGGGCTGAAAATGAAACGAGTTGTATTAGCACTAGCACTTTTTATTTCGGTTAGTGCTTTGGCCAAAGACAAGGCCAAAGAAGGACCCAGTCGTACGATTGCTTCGGTAAGTGATGAGTTGTTTCTTTTGGTCCAGCAATGTAAAAAACCGACCATTGGAGTTTGTGCTAGCCGATTATTTAAAGGCGCAGAGGGAACCAGAAATCCCCGCACTCAAGACGAGGATATAATTCCGTATGTTGTATGCCCGGACGGCGAAGGTTCGGATAACTGGAACATTGGCGGGTTGAAAACAATTTCCGATCTCCAATCTCTTGTTTGGCTGCTGCGTGAAGTTAATCCCAAAATCAAATTTCAACCACGAGTTTGCCCTCGCCAGGCCGCCAGCGACACCATCGGGGATTACGAACGCTTCAAGAGCACATTCATAGACAGAGAAGTTCAGCAATAAATGTTGAGCAAAAACGATTTATGAAAAAAATATTCAACGCCCTCTCAACCTTCTTAACCGCGCTTAGAAAATCCATCTTGAACTCCAACATCGGCGCCTCCCGAGGATTTTTAAAATGACTCCACATTTCGTAGCCGCCATCTGTCTTTTCATCTTCACCGCTTTCGAGCTTGAATCCGAGTGAATTTGGGCTCTCCTGAGCCATCCATTCTTCAAAGATCGCCTAGCTAACGCGCTCAGCCGCGCCCTTTTGGGCCCATAGCCGCTAAAGCCTGCCTATTGATAAAGCATTTTGACTCTGTTTCCGGGGGCGGCTAGCTATGTACCCCGTGAGACATCCAATCGTTTTAGGACTTCAATACGGCGACGAAGGTAAGGGCAAAATCACGGACTACCTCGCACGTCAGGCTCAGCACGTGATTCGTTTCAATGGGGGCTCCAACGCGGGCCACACCCTGTGGCTCAATGGCAAAAAACTTGTCACCCACTCGGTCCCGTCTGGGATTTTATATTCCCACGTTAAAAACTTTATCGGCGCGGGCTGCGTGATCGATCCTCAAAGTTTGGAACGCGAATTACAAGAAATCGCCACATCCGGCTCGGTGATGGACGGCGCTCGACTCAAGGTCGACTACCGCGCCCACATCACACTTCCAATTCACTTGGCGCTGGATGGCGGACGTGAAAGCGTTGGCGTTCAAGGCATCGGAACCACCCGCAAGGGCATTGGTCCGACTTACACCACGAAAATGGATCGCTGCGGAATTCGCGTAGAAGATTTGTTCAAAAAAGATTTGCCGCAACGAGTGGAATACCTCTGCAAAACTTATAACCATTTGTTGGAAGCGGCGGGTTTGCCCGAAAGCACTTTGGCCGACAACATGGTCATTGCTGAAAAAGCCGGCGAAATGCTTCGCGCTCACATGAGCACCGAGCAAGTCCCCTTCTGGGACATCGCTAAAACTGAAAAATGTGTTTTGGAAGGCGCTCAAGGCGTGCTTCTTGACTTGGATCACGGCTCTTATCCTTACGTCACTTCAAGCAACACTTTGGCTTCACACGCCGCAGTCGGAACTCCGTTCCCGCTGTCGAAATTGGGCGCAGTGGTGGGTGTGGCGAAAGCTTATCAAACTCGTGTGGGTTCAGGCCCCTTTGAAAGCGAATTGAAAAACGAAGACGGCGAACGCATTCGCGTAAACGGCGGTGAATTCGGCGCAACTACTGGACGTCCCCGTCGAGTAGGCTGGCTAAATTTAGACGAATTGAAATTGTCGGTTCGACTAAGCGATTGCTCGCACATCGTGATGACGAAGGCCGATATTTTGTCCGGCGAAAAAGAAGTCAAAGTTTATTCCAAGGGCGTTTACAAATCGTTTCCAGGTTGGAAAACGATTTACGACGGCGCTTCTAAAGATAAATTGGTTCCCGAATTGGCGAACTACATTAAATACATCGAAGACTTCGTGGGCGTGCCGGTTGCGGCTATCGGCACCGGCGCCGATCGCAATGAATTGTTTTGGCCCCATGGTCCTGTGGATTTCTGGGGACTCTGATCGATGTTTCTTAAAGACCTGTCGGATTTCAGTCTTCAAGGCCTGCGAGTTTTTTCGTACGTGGCCTCGATGGGTTCGGTTGCGGAAGCCGCTGAAGCTTTGGACTTGTCTCAGCCGGCAGTGTCGCTGCAAATTTCTAATCTCGAAAAACAATGCGGCTTTCCACTTTTTGAGCGCAGCGGCCGTCGCAATGTTTTAACAACTCGCGGCCAAGATTTTTACCAAAAAATTCTGCCGGTTCTCGAACAGCTCGAACAAATTATTCTCGATTCCAAAGACGTTGATTCGGCCAAGCGCCCCAAGCTATTCGTGGGCTCGGTCGAGGGCATTGGCGAGTATTGGCTCTTAAAACGCTTCAATGATTTCGTGGAAAAACACGACGGCGTGCGAATGTTTTTGGAAATCGCCGATAGCGACGTGCTTCACAGCCGGCTCATGACCGGCCGCGAAGTTTTGGTGATCACACCCAAAAAAATCGAAGAAGCCGGAATCGTTTCCCAAGTTTTGATGAACGAAAAATTCGTGCCGGTTGGTCGCAAAGACCGCATCGAAGAATTGACGGCGTTGCTCACTAAAAAGTCCGAACGTTACTGGGAAAATGTTCCATGGATTGGATACGGCGATTCAATCTCGGCGGAAAGCTGGGCGACACGATGGTTGGAAAATGTTGGCACTCTCGTCAACCGTCGCTTCAAATATCGCCACACCTGTAACTCGTACGCCGTTATTAAAAACCTACTGAAAGATGGCTCGGGCGTTTGTGTGATGCCTCGTCACGTAGTGGTCGATGAAATCGAAGACCAAAGCTTGTGCGCACTCGATTCCAAAAAATACCCAGCCCTGCAAAACACTATGTACGTAGCGTGGCGCAGTCATTCGCTAACAAAAATCCACGAAATCTTCCGCGACTGGATCGTGGAATTAGCTGCTAAGGAATAGAAGTTTAAATTTTCAAGAATTACAGGATTAATACTGAAGCGAATCCGTAGAATCGTAAGAAACCTCAGCAACTACATTTTGTTCCGAAGCGTCTGAGCTGATTTCTTGGTGGGCCTGCGAAACTTCGGCTGGAGCTTCGACCGCTTCTTCGGAATTTGAAGCGCTACTTTCTTGGTTTACTTGAGTCGATTCGTTGGTCGTGGTTTCTGCGGCCTGTTCTGTTGGCTGAGAAACTTCGGCCATGGCTTGGCTCACTTGCTGGGCCACTTCTTCTAAATTAACATTGTTTATAGCTGGAATATCCGTGGAAAGATTCTCAACCGCCACAGAGCTTCCTTGATCGATGTTGCTAGTTTCGTCTGATGAATTGCTCTCAGAGGCTGCGGCTGCTGCAACGGCTGCTGCAGCGGCTTCTGCGGCTTGGCGAGCCCGCTCTTGCTCTTCTGCACGTTTTTCCGCGGCTAAGCATGAGTGAGTTTGAAACGCTCCAACTCGTGATCGAGTGAAAACCACTAAACAACCGGCCTGAGATTCCAGGCTGATCATGATGGTGCTAAATAAAATTGCTTGGGTTAAGAAGGATGATGTCAGGGAACGTTTCATCGGTAAAATCCTTGTGCTTTATCGGTGCACCCGGGAATCAGAAAAAACAACTAGCGTGAAATTCCCTAGGTCTGATCATTATTCCAGCCTTCCCTATGGGCTTCAAATTAAGATATTAATAGACAATAAATTCAAGCACTTAATAGGTTTTTGGGGGGCTTGTTCCCGGTTAAATCATCGGAATTTCGATGCCCACTAAATGGGACTTCTCGAGCGCCTGGATTGAGATCGATTCAACTTCGCTGATCCCGATCGCGTCGCGCGGACTCAATGTACGGCTACCGATTTTCACTTTGCCGCTGGCGCAAATCAAATAAACTCCGGAATTTGGCGCGTGTAGCGGGTACTCAATTGCAGTGTCAATGGTCGCTTGCGAGAACCACGAGTCTTGATTGATTTTTAACGAGCCATCTTTTCCATCCGGACTGACTAAAAATTGAAAGCGGTTGTTGCTTTTAGAAACATCAAAACGCTTTTGCTCGTAACTTGGAGTGATGTTTCTTTCTTTGGGAAAAACCCAAATTTGAAAAAGGTTCACGGCTTGGTCTTTAGACGCATTGAATTCTGAATGGGCAATGCCAGTTCCGGCCGACATTCGCTGAACATCTCCGGCGGTGATTTGGTATTCGTTGCCCAAAGTGTCTTTATGTTGGAGAGCGCCTTCCAAAACGATGGTCACGATTTCCATGTTGTCGTGCGGATGGGTGCCGAAGCCGCCGCCGATCCAGTCGTCGTTCACCACTCGCAGAGCGCCGAAGCGAATTTTTGCGGGGTCGTGATAATCCGCAAAACTAAACGAGTGATAACTTTTTAACCAACCGTGATCGGCGTAACCGCGGCTATTGGCGGCGTGAAAAATTTCTTTCATTTGCAAACCTCTAAAATGACATCTTTTGACGGTATTCGGCAAGCTCGCGAATCACTGCGTCTTCGTCGAGGGTTTTTAAATCGTATTCATCCATTAAAATTCGACCGTCACACAAGACGCTCGAAACTTCTGATCCTTGCAATGAATAAATCAGACTGGTGACATTGTGTATGGGTTGCAGGTGCGTGTGCATTAAATCGATGCAAATCAAATCGGCGGCTTTACCGACTTCCAACGAGCCGAAAGTTTTTTCGGCGCGCAATGCTTTTGCGCCGTTGATGGTCGCTAGTTGCAACAATTGCCAAGCAGAAATAGCCGCGTTGTTTTTCGCCGAATGCTTTTGCAACTTCGCGCCCGAATCCATTTCGCGAATCATGTTTAAGTCATTGTTCGAAGCGCAGCCATCAGTGCCCAGCGCTACGTTCACGCCTTTTTCGAGCATCAAAGGCACGCGGGCCGCGCCCGATCCCAGTTTCATGTTCGACTCTGGATTGTAAACCACCGAAACTTTGTGTTTGGCGCAAATTTCCATGTCCTCTTCGGTTAAGTGCACTCCGTGAGCAAATAAAGTCGGCACATCCAGCAAGTCCAAGTCAGCAATTCGCTTGGTCGGAGTTTTGCCGTATTTGGAAATCGACTCAGCGTTTTCCCATTCGGTTTCGCTGACGTGAATAGAAACCAAAAGTTTATTCTTGCGAGCAAAGCCAAAAGCTTTTTTCAATGTTTCATCAGAGCAAGTGTAGGGTGCGTGGGGCCCAACCACCGGACGAATCCGGCGATGGTTCGCGTAATCGACTAACATTTTGCTCAAAATTCGCTCTTCGCCGCCGTCTTGTTTTAGGTTATCGGCCACGGGAAAATCAATGTACGTTTCGCCCAAATAAGCGCGCACTCCGGCTTCGTCACAAACCTTGGCAATGTCGCCGATGAAATAATACATATCGCAAAAAGTTGTGCTGCCACTGCGGATCGCTTCGCAAAGAGCAAGCTTAGTTCCGATCTTGACGAATTCGGGGCTCACTAAACGTGCTTCGGCTGGGAAAATGTGTTTTTCGAGCCACTCTTTTAAGGGCTCGTCGTCAGCCATTCCACGCAACAAAGTCATGGGCAAATGAGTGTGTGAATTTACCATGCCGGGCGTGACCCAATGTTGCTCGCCTTGAATCCAATGGCGTACGCTTTGAGTTTTGGGATCGTGTTTGCCGATAAAAGCAATTTCGTGATCGTTGATTCCGATGAAGACGTTTTCTTCAACTTGCGGGCGCTTCGGATCAAGGGTGCTTAGGTATCGACACTGAATTCCAATGGAAAATTCGTTCATCTGCCCAGTTCATACAAATCGTGGGGACTTGTCCACTGTCAGCCCTGGGATTCGTTCTAAAAAATCTAGAGATTTTTGGCCATAACGATGTTGGTTTCTTGGTAGCCCGATTTTTTATAAAGTGCATAGGCGTCCTTGTTGTGGCCAAAAACATGGAGCCCCATTGAATCAAGGCCCAGAGCGCGGGCTTCGGTCTCAATTAATAAAAGCGCTTCTTTGCCATAGCCCCGGCCCCGGAAAGATTCTTCGATTTCGAAGTCATAAACAAAGGCTTGTTTGCGGGCTGCCGAAATTTTCTTGGCAAACCAAATCATGCCAATGCCTTGGTTGCTTTGCGCTTCAACAATCGTGAAAAGAAATTGGTCCGGGGATTCAACTCCTTTTGGGAGCAAATTTTTATAAGACTCGATGGACACTTGCTCGGCTTCCGCGGCGCTCATTTTCTCGGCGCGCATTTTTTCTTGGGCGAAACCCGGAATCGCCGTCGACAGATATTTTTCAAACTCGGATCCTGTCATTCTCCGCAAGAAAACGTTTGAAGGGACGAGCGCCATATTATTTAAGCGATTCGCCAAATTGGAAAAGTTTAAGCAACAATTTGGGCGCGACTTTCGACGCTTCTTCTTCAACTTCAGTGTGGCTAAGCGCGGCTTTGCTAACAAGCCCACAGCCCATGTTGGAGATCAGCGAGAATCCGGCAACGGTGCCGCCCAAGTGACGAATCGCCATGCTTTCCCATACGGTCGACATCCCAACCGCGCCCAGTCCCCAGCTTGCGAAGAGTTTTACTTCCGCTGGAGTTTCATAAGTCGGACCGCTCAGGCCCAAGTAAGTCCCTTCGTGGACCGTAAATTCTTCAGCCAAAGATTTCTTCAAACGATTTGAAAATTCTTCGGAATAAGTTTCCGACAAATCAAGAAATCTGGGGCCCGGGGCCACGCCGGTGCGCGGGTCGATGGGGTTGGGGCCGGTGAACGGATTTTGCCCCGTCATGTTCACGTGATCGCGAATGATCATTAATGATCCCGGCAGAAATTTCGGATTCAGTGAGCCGGCTGCGTTGTTTAAGACAAAATGTTTGCAACCCGCCAGTGCCGATTGAACCATCGGTTGCACCACTAATTTGGGCGAGTGTCCCTCGTAGCCATGAAGCCTTCCGACTTGGAAAACGATGGATTTTTTAGTTTCTTTGTTTAAGTAAAAACGAAAGCGCGCTCGGTGACCGGGCGCCGTCGAGGGAACGAGGCCTTCGACATCGTTAAAGGAAATTTCTTTAAGGAACTCAAAGCTCTTGGGAATTTCTTTGAGTTGATCAAAGGCCGGAGCCAATCCCGAGCCCAAAACAAAATGAGCGGCTGGCGCTGGAATTTTGTTTTTCTCCAAAATGGTTTTAAGTGAATAACTTTTTTCAGTAATCATTGAAGTGGCTCCATTGTTCATATTGCTCATTCGGAAACTCTCTCTAAGGTTAAATTGTGTTCGGGCAAACGAGTGGCATCGTTGATTTGAAAGGCCCGTAAAATTGCCGGGGCGATTTCGTCGGCCGACGAAGCTTCGCGAGTGTAAATTTTGCAAAGAGGCTGGCCTTTTTGGACACGATCGCCGACCTTGACTTGCAACTCAAAACCCGTGGAGGGATCAATCGAGTCTTCGCTGCGGGTACGGCCGACGCCAATTTCGAGTCCCGCTAATCCAAAAGCCATAGAATCGATTTCTTGAAGAACGCCACTGGCCGGCGATTCGATCATTTTGGAGTGTTTGATCTTGGGTAATTTTTCAAACCAACCATCAACTGCGCCTTGGTGTTTGAGCATGTCTTCGAATTTTTTTAGGGCCCGCCCATTTTTTAAATTTTTCTCGCATTCCTCGCGAGCCTCGGCCAGGCTTTTGCGAGTGCCGGCCAAAACGGCCATTTCCGCAGTCAAAGTGCAGCATAGGTTGATTAAAGGCCGCGCGATTTCTTTTAATTCCGGACGCGGAAATTCATTGCTCATGATCCAAAAACATTCGCTGACCTCAAGGGCATTGCCAATGCGCGAACCCAACGGTTCTTCCATTCGGGTGATTTGCGCCAAGGCCTTGATCCCGGCGCCGATCGAAGTTTTTACGAGTGACGAGGCCAAAATTTTTGCCTGGGCGGGCGTTTTCATGAACGCGCCTTTGCCGCATTTCACATCGTAAACAATCGCGTCGACGCCCTCGGCCCATTTTTTGGAGAATATCGATGCGGTGATCAGCGGCACGCTTTCAATGGTGCCGGTGACATCGCGAAGCGCATAAAGTTTCTTATCGGCTGGGCAAAGATTCGGAGACTGCGCCATCATGATCGCGCCCACGTTCACCAATCCATCGATTAATTTTTTCTTTTCAAGAAAAAGCGAGAATCCCGGAATGGATTCGAGCTTGTCGACCGTGCCGCCGGTGTGCCCGAGTCCCCGGCCACTCATCATGGGGATTTTTAAATCCAATAGAGCCGCTAGCGGCGCAAGAATCAGCGAAACTTTGTCGCCAACGCCGCCCGTCGAGTGCTTGTCGGCAAAGTGTGACTTTTGCAAATCGCTACTCAGGCTCCGCCAGTCCATGCTGTCCCCAGAATTTTTCATCAAACGGGTTAGGGTCACGGTTTCTTCAATGCTCATGCCCTTGAGAAAAGTCGCCATTAACCAAGCGCTAATTTGATAATCTGGAATGGTAGAGCGACTAAATCCGTTTACTAAAAATTCTAATTCAGTCGTGCTGAGCGCGTTGCCGTCGCGTTTAGTTTTGATCAATTCTGAAACGATCATGCCAAACCCGTTGCTGTAGAGTTTAGAGCCGACCAAATTTTCGGTGCGCTTTGCAGTCCAACTATTTTAGATTGCTCGACGCTAATCCCGAGCGCTTCCAAAACTAAACGCCCAATGGTGTGAAAGCCTTTGAGTTGCCCCAAGTTTCCAATCGGCCGCAACGCGGGATTTTTTGAGAAAACCAGCAGAGGAACGTCTTCGCGGGTGTGGTCGGTTCCGCCATGAGTTGGATCGTTGCCATGATCGGCGGTGAGAATGATTAAATCATTTTCGTTTGATTCATTGATCACGGATGGCAAAAATTGGTCAAGCTCCATCAGGGCTTTGGCATATCCGCCCGGATTGCGGCGATGACCCCACAACATGTCGAAGTCGATGTAGTTGGCGAAAATCAAGCCCGACTGACCGTCGGTTTTTTTCATCATTTTGAGAGTGGCGATCATGCTGGTTTCATTGCGTCCGGTGTGATCGGAATCCGTTAAGCTGCGATTGGCAAAAATATCATCGATCTTGCCGATGCCCGCTACAAATTTTTTCGATGCAACCAACGCATCTAGCAAGTTGGGAGAGGGCGGCGGCGTTGAATAATCTTTGCGATTTTCGGTGCGCTTAAAAGTTGCGGAATCTTTTCCTGTAAAGGGGCGCGCGATGACTCGACCTAATCCTAATTCATCAGCGTATTTGCGCGCGGATTTAGAAATGGCTAATAATTTTTGCAAACCAAAGGTTTCTTCGGACGCCGCAATTTGCCAGACGCTGTCACCCGAGGTGTAGACAATCGGCTTGCCGCTCCGTAAATGTTCGGGCCCAAATTTTTCGATGACCTCGGTTCCCGATGCGGGTTGGTTGCAGAGATATCCCGGCAAATTATTTTCTAGGGCCCATTTGTCTAAAAGTTCCTTGGGGAAACCGTTGGGATAAATCGGAAACTCAACGTTTAAAACATTTCCCGCAATTTCCCAGTGGCCGGTTGTGGTGTCTTTGCCCGGCGATAATTCTTCGAGCAGCGCTTGAGCCAAAGCTTCTTTAGCGAGGCTCGAGTTTTTTAAAAGCGGCAGATTGGCGATTTTTCCAAGTCCCAAAGTTCCCATGACCGGTAACTGAAAATCCACGCTGTTATTCACACACCACTTTGCAATGTTGCCGAGGGTGTCTGAGCCTTGATCGTTGAAGCGATGAGCGTCTTTAGCCGCTCCGGCGCCGACCGAATCGGCGACGATTAAAATGCACCTGTTTATTTTGCTCATTTTTTTAGATCCCCCAAAATTTTCACGCTCGAAGAACTGCCGATGCGGGAAGCCCCCGCATCTCTCATGCGCTTGAATAATTCTGCATCACGAATTCCACCGCTGGCTTTTACGCCGATCAAGGGGCCCACGGTTTTTCGCATCAGCCTAATGTCTTCGACGGTGGCTCCGCGTGGACCAAATCCAGTTGAAGTTTTTACAAAAGCCGCGCCGGCCGCGACTGAGGCTTGCGAAGCCGCCACGATTTCTTCGGGATTTAAATAACAAGTTTCAATGATGACCTTTACTGGAATGATCCCCGAGGCTTTCACAACTTCGCGCAAATCTTTTTCGACCTCTTGCCATCGCCCCTCTTTGGCCAAACCAATGTTCATGACGGTGTCGATTTCGTGCGCGCCTAACAAAATGGCTTCCGCGCTTTCGATGGCTTTGTTTTTCGAGGTCGAGGCCCCCAGCGGAAATCCGGTGACCGTGATCGGTAAGGAATGTGAACCCTTTAGAAGTTCCGCGACCAATTCGATCCAAAAGGGGTTCACACACACGGCCATGAGGCGGTGGGTTATAGCTTCAGTGCAAAGTTGGCGGATTTCACTTTCCCGGGCGTCCGGGCGCAGAAGGGTGTGGTCAATCAAGCGCTCGGGGCTCGAAGTTTCCATGTGGGGGGCATCAAAATATGACGAGGGCTTCAAAGCAAGAAAAACTGCTGATAAAGTCTCTTAAAGATGGAAAAAATTGGCTTCAAATCGATTCTGTTTGTGGCGGTGTCCGTTTTGACGATGTCGGGGCGCTCTTTCGCACAACAGGGTGGGGGCAGCAATATGTCGCAAATCGAACCCCGAAACGCGGTGAGCGTGATTTTGATGTCGGGGCTGGTCGGCGGGGTCTTGGGATTGTCGACTTTGTCGTTTTACGATCGACCGCAAGACAACATTCGAAACATCACCATCGGCGCCGGTGTGGGAATGATCTCGGCGGCTTTGTTCATGACTTACACAGTGTCGCAAACCACGGCACCGACTCGAGGTTCTTTGCAATGGGCCCCCGCGGTCGGTCCCGATAGCGCGGGGCTTTTAGCTCAGTTAAAGTTTTAGCTAAAAATTTTAATTGGCCCTTAAATCGTTAAATTAATTTACTTGAGTAAGCGATTGCGTGCCCTGAGTTCCGCGCTCTTTAAGGTTCAGTCCTTCAAATTCATAATGGCGCTTTTCCTTGGTGAATTTATTGTCGTAAAATTCGCAAGAATCGTTTTGCGGCTCCATGTGAAAAGTTCCATTGGGCAATTGGACTTGGACCATCACGTGACCACCTTCGAGTTCCGGAACTTGGCCATCCGAAACCGCGTGGACTTCGCCTTCTAAAACACGAGCCTTAAGTCCCAGGTGCTTCATGATGTTAGCGGCGATAGCGCTGAATTCGCGACACACGCCCGCCTCTCGTTCGACGGAGTCTCGCCAATTGGTGATCCGATTGCGATCGTCGTATTTAATGATTCGTGAGCTAATGCAAGTCGCTAAACAAGCCTTTTGGCAGTCTTCCATTCCATCGCGGTTGGCGCGATAAAGCGCCCATCGTTTCAAAGCATCGTAGTTATATTTTGAATTCAAGCGCTTCCAATAAGGAGCGTCGTCGCCTTGAAAATGAACCATTCCCGCAGAAATTGTGCGAGCCCCTTCGCCCATGACGAATCCAATTCCAATCTCGCCCACTTTGTAGCGAACTTGGCTCCACTCCGGTGAAACTTTCATCGGATTGCCGTCCACTACGTGAACACAGGCCCGGTTTTTGAGCGGCTTCACGATGCACGCTTTCATGGCATCGTTGTATTTCGCGTCCCAATCGCGCTGTTCATCGGCCACTGCAGTAGCGGTAAAAGTTAGTGAAAAAATAATAGCGGCCACGAATGAATTCGTGTTGTGCAAGGCGCGCGCGCCCGTGCGAATATAATGGAACATAAGTTCCCCCTCTCAATTGTCTTTCCTTCTCTCAAAAGGAAAAATTATCTCTCTCGCAGATGGAAATCGTTCAGAAGACGGGGAGAGTCAAATGAAGGGTTCTTAATTAAGCGTTATTAAGCAGGGCTGGGGTTTTAGCGCCCTTTAAGCGAGCTCTTGTAAATCGATTCTTTCAAAGCGAAGAAACTGGGCTTCTCTCGATAGTTTTTGTTCCATAAAAAAGGACTGAAGTAGTTTTCCCAATTCCCCTGGTCGTACCAAGAGTATCGATCGGTCACTCCCCAGAAAGTCATTCGCCGACACCGCGGCAATGAATCACAAATTTCATAAAGCTTGGCAATGGTGCGGGCCTGACGTCGGCGACTTCTGGGACTTTCTTTGACTAAAGCAAAATCCACTTCGGTGAACTCAATATCCAGTCCCAAATCGGTGAAGCGTTTTAGATTGCTATAAATTTCTTTGTAATTTCGTTTGTCCAGTTCATACATATGGAACTGGATGCCCACACCGTCGAGCGGAACCTTGGCGTCGACCATTCTTTTAACGAAAGCGAAGATGTTGTTAGTGCGAGTGGTGCTGCGCTCTAGAAGAAAATCATTGTAGAAAAGTTTAACTTTTGGATCGGCAGCTCTGGCCCAGTGGAAAGCCTGTTGGATGAATTTTTCGACTTCGGCTTCTCCTTTGGCCCAAGGTAAATCGAAAAGTTTCCCATCATCTGCAAAGGCCTCGTTCCATACGTCCCAAGAGTCGACAGTTCCGGGTGCGAGTTTTGAAAAATGGCCAATCGTTTCTGTGATGTGCTTTTCAACTAGGGCTTCGGATTGACTCTTCGTAAATTTCGAATTCATCAGCCAGTCGGGGAGTCCCTGTCTCCACATAAGGGTGTGTCCCCGAACGGACATCTTATGTTCCTTTGCCCAAAGAATAATTTTATCAGCTTCGGCATAGTCGCGTAGGCCATGATTTTTTTCCAGATATCTCCATTTAAGTGAATAGTCAGGAGTGATTGATTGGGCGTTCTTCTTTAAAATTTCACGATAGCGAGAATCATTATTCAAGGGTTCTGGGCTAAGCGCAAAACCCAAAAGAACGCGCGACCTTTTCTGGGGATCTAAGCTTTCAATCTGCTGATCACAGGAGGCAAAGATTGCACAACACCCCAAAGTGAGAAAGCGAGCAAATTTATGGAAAGAACGCGTCACTAGGGAACTCTATATGACTAGTTTAACCTTTAGTAGCTGGGTCGAGGGAGAATCGTTCTTTATTGCCCGATCGTCGAGCCAGGCCTAAACTTTTGTTAGAATTTCAACGTGGTCATCAAAGACCGCGATGGTGTGTTCGAATTGCGCGGAAAGTTTTCCATCGATGGTTTCGACGGTCCAATTGTCATCAAGCAAAATGATGTCGTAACTGCCTTGGTTGATCATGGGCTCGATGGTGAAAACCATGCCGGGCTTGATCTCGGGGCCGGTGCCTTTTTTCCCAACGTGAACAACGTGGGGATCTTCGTGAAACTTTCGGCCGATACCGTGTCCGCAATATTCGCGCACCACAGAATAACCTTTGGCGACCACGAATTTTTCAATGGCTTCGCCAATGTCGCCGATGTGGCCACCGGGCTTAGTGGCTTCGATTCCCAAATAAAGCGCTTGTTCTGCGCATTGGACTAAGTCGCGAGCGGCGCGCGAAACTTTGCCGACAAAAAAAGTTTTCGAAGTGTCGCCGTGAAAGCCACCTAAAAAAGTGGTGACGTCGACGTTGACGATGTCGCCATCTTTTAATTTGTAAGAATCCGGAATCCCGTGACAGACCACATGGTTGACCGAAGTGCAGATGCTTTTGGGAAAGCCGTTGTAACCGAGTGGGCTGGGGATCGCGCCGTTTTTAACGATGAATTCGTGGCAAAGCCGATCGAGCTCGACCGTTTCAATTCCGGCTGTGACGAAGGGTTCTATATATTGCAAAACTCGCGCGGCCAATTGGCTGCTTTTGCGAATCGCGGCAATTTCCTCTTCGTTTTTGATAACAATCATGGCCACTCCCCTATAGATCTTCTCGGATCATTTCGTCCAATCCTTCGTCGCGTCCCGAGGGATCTTCTTGTTGCTGATTTCCAACGAAATCAGGATTTCCAGTGATGACTTTGGTGCGAATTTTTTGGTCCAACGTTCCCACCGTGCCATTACTGTTGGTGGGGGGAGTGGTGCTTTCGCTGATTTTGGGTGCTTGGCCCGGAGCGTTTCCGTCGATGAACAACTCTTGTACGGTTTTTTCAGTGCGAGCCGTCGGTATGTCGCCAGTTTTTGCATCGACAGTGACGCGAATGACGTTTTTAGGCATTTCAAAATCCATGTCCGAGGACTTTTCCTGTTTGGGATCGGCGATTTGCATGTAATTCATCCAAATCGGAGCGGCCGCGACGGAACCGGTTTCATTGCGACCAATGGGCCGGTCTTCGTCAAAGCCAATCCACACTCCGGTGATCATGTCGCTGGTGTAGCCGATGAACCACGCGTCTTTGAAGTCGTTGGTGGTTCCGGTTTTAGCGGCCACCGGTCGGCCCATGGCTTGCACGCTCATGGCGGTTCCGTGTTCCACGACGGAACGCAAGAGGCTTGTGACGAGATAGGAAACTTCGGGCGTGATGACTTGTTCTTCTACGACTTCAGTTGGAGCTGCAGTGCTGGGCGCGGTCGGAGAAGCCGCCACTGGTGGAGGGGCGATTGCCGGATCACTTGGGGGGACGACGTTTGGGTCGGTAGGGCTCGCAACTTCTGAGGTGACGCCTTCTTCAAAAAGCGAAGTGTTGTTGCGATCTAAAACTTTTGTCAGAAAATAAGTTCGGCGTTTTTTTCCTTGGTTAGCAAAGGGGATCCAAGCCCGAACCATTTCGTTGAGCCCAACCCCAGAACTTCCCAGCGCCAAAGATAAATCAGGCTGCAGATTCGAAGTGAGTCCCATTCGGTGGGCGAAGTCGATCACTGTTGAAATTTTTAAATACTGCGCCAGCTTGATGGTGGGAATGTTGCGCGAAAGTGCCAATGCATTCCGCAAAGTGGTGTCGCCGTAAAATTTGTCGGAATAATTTCCGGGCTTCCAAACTTTCTCCAGGCCTTCTTGTTCCCCGCTGCTGTTAAAAACAATGGGTGAGTCAACAATGATGGTCGAGGGGGTGAGCCCTGCTTCGATGGCCGCCGCGTAAACAAAAGGTTTGAAGGTCGATCCGGGTTGGCGAATGGCTTGAGTTGCGCGATTGAATTCTGATTTGGTGACTTCAAAATCATAGCCGCCCACAACCGATTCAAGAGCCCCGCTTTTGGTGTTGTAAGACATCAGCGCGCCTTGGGCGAGTGGGTTTTGTTCGAGCGTGAATAGCAATTGCTCGTTGTCCATCAGCCGTAACTTCACGGTGATTAAATCCCCTTCGCGATATTCGTTATAAGGATTTCGAATGACACGTTCCGAATAAATTTCTTCGGGATTGGCTCGTGATGCCCAGACATAATCGTCGGGAAGAATTTGGCCGCTGCGAGTTCCAACTTTAACCAGAATGGCTTTGGTCTTGGGATCTTTGCCGGAAACCATCGCCGCGTAATCTTTGCCAATTTGTAAGGGCGTTGGCTCATTGGGCGGAATTGGATCCTTCAGTTCTTTTTCATCAGGCAGCAACAAGCGATAATTGTAAAAATCACGAGTCAATCGCAGATGCTCTTGGCTTAAATAAGTGTCGGTGTCTGGACCCTTGGTAATTTTTTTGGTCGGACGACGCAGCCCCATCCGCTTGTCGACTGCGCGTAGTCCCAGGTTAAGCGCGTCTTGGGCGGCGAGTTGGCTCTTAAGGCTGACCGTGGTGTAAACGCTGAGTCCACCTTCATAGACTAATTCTTCACCGAATTTTTGTAGCAACTCGCGACGGATGTATTCCGCCAGATAGGGGACTTGAGTGGTTAGTCCCGTTGGGGTGATCAAAATTTTTACTGGCTCAGTGAGTGCGGCTTGATATTGCTCGTTGGAAATGCGGCTGGTGGCAAGCAATCTTCCAAGTACATATTTCTGGCGATTTTTTGCGTTAGTGGGGCTGGTCGCCGGATTGTCGCGCGATGGGGCTCGGGGCAGTCCTGCTAAGATCGCAGCTTCGGCCACCGTTAATTCGGATGCGGATTTTCCGAAATAAATTTTGCTGGCAGCCTCTACTCCGTGAGCTCCGTTTCCGAGAAAGATTTGGTTTAAATAAAGATTGATAATTTGGTCTTTGGTCAGGGCTTTTTCGATTTTGAAAGCCAAAAGAACTTCTTTTACTTTTCGGTCGATGGTTTTTTCTTTGGTCAATAAAAAATATTTAGCGACCTGTTGGGTGATGGTCGAACCACCCTGGACCTTGGCGCCGGCCCGAAAGTTTCGATAGGCCGCGCGCATGATGGTCAGTGGATTGATCCCACGATGATGGAAAAAGTCTGAATCTTCGGCCGACACAAATGCATCGATCACGATTTTCGGCATGTCTTGAGTTGGTAAAAATTTTCGACGCTCGCGGGCTAATTCGGCGATCACTTCGTTGTCTCGCGAATAAATGGTGGTCACTAATTTTGGGTTGTAATTGATCAACGATTCGATGCTGGGAATTTTTGTTGAGTAGTAGCCCAGTACCCCTAGAATTCCGAGCATTCCAAGCAGTGTGATGACCGTCATTCCGAGAATTAAATTTCTTGCGATTTTCATGAGAAATTTATCATAGAACCGCTTTGTTCCCTGGGCAATCCACTAGGGGGAGTCAGAAAGATGGAAATGACATAGTGAAAGGCACTGTCTAAAAATCAGCTCACATCGTCAGGCGCCGACGGACCGTCGTCAGGAACGTCAAAACGATGACCAGGGAAGCGAAGGCCAAGCTGTCCAAATAGGGCACCGTATCCTGCGCCCAAAATGAGCCCGGCCATAACGTCGCTCAAAAAATGCTCCCAGAGCAACATACGGGTAAAGGCAACGAAGCTTGCAAATGCGGTCGCCATTAATAAAAATCGTTGGGGTTTTTTCATCCCCGATTGCAGCAGGACAAAGGCCAGGCTCATTGCAAATGCGGTGTTGAACGCATGATTTGAGGGAAAGGATAGCCGTGGGTGCGCTGCAAAATCTTCGACCAAAGGCTTGATTCGTCCGATTAATTTTTTGAGCGTCGAGGAACTTAAGTCACTAAGGCCCATGGCTATCAGCGTGAAAATCATCAGCGGATAATTTCGTAATAAATTCTTAAAGTGCAGCGGACGTTCAGACGAGGCTCGCCAAAAGAGCAGCACCGCTAAAATCATCAGCGTCAATCCCGGCAAACCGTTGGTGATCCAGGTCAGCCATTCTAAGAAACGAAGATTTCTAATCGGCTCCAGGGAATTCAAAATCGTGACGTCTAAATCGCTAAATGAAAGGGGAACGGATTCGCAAGGTGAGTTGGCCAGGCATTGATGTCTCGGCACGATTTCCATGATCTGCTGATTATAGTAGCACAGACTTATGGAATCGAATCCGCGCTACGCGATCGTTCAAATGCGATCGGGCTCTGATGTTTGGGAAAATTTGGCAATGATCGATGCCTTTGTGAATGAAGCCGCCTCGATGGGCGCTACTGCGGTTTTTTTTCCTGAGAACGTTTTGTTTCGAGGCCCGGCAAATTTACGCGAAACTGCAATTTTGTCTAAAGGTGGCGAAGTTTACGAATCCTTGCGGGCCCTTTCTGAATCTTGGAAGGTGTCTGTGTTTTTGGGCTCGGTGTTGGAGGCTGCGAATAATATTGAGCGGCCCTACAATTCCACTCTTAGAATGGGCTTGGGGCACATGGATTTTGTTTATCGCAAAATTCATCTCTTTGATTATTTTGGTGGCCGTCAAGTTTATCGAGAATCTGCAATTGTTAGTCCGGGGGACGAGGTTGCCTGTGCTCAGGTTGATGGTTGCACGGTGGGTCTTTCGATTTGTTTTGATTTAAGATTTCCCGAATTGTTCCGGCATTTAACCCTCAAAGGAGGCGCCCAAGTTTTAAGTGTTCCGGCCGCGTTCACTTATGAAACCGGATTGGCCCATTGGCACGCGTTGCTGCGGGCGCGGGCGATTGAAAACCTGGCCTATGTGATTGCACCCGGACAATGGGGCACTCACCTTGACTCCGATGGCGGGACTCGACGATGTTTTGGCTATTCATTAGTTTATTCTCCATGGGGTGATTTGATTGCCGAGGCTCCAAGCGAGGGCGATCAAATACTTTTGTGTGATTTGGATTTGAAATCTCAGAGTGAAGTTCGCACGAAGCTTCCTGCGCTTTCGCTTGCTCATTTGATTTAGCGGTTGGCGCGGCGCGGCGACAAATTTTCGACCCTTATCTAAATGCCTGAGCTTTAAATAAAAAAAAATCATGTCAAAATCAAATGTATGACCAAGTCGGATTTAGTTAACGTCGTTACTGAAAAAAGTAATCTCACCAAGAAAAAGGTAGAGACCGTCGTCAATTGTATTTTTGATACGATGTTCGAAGCCCTGGTTAATGGCGACCGCATTGAAGTACGCGGTTTCGGCAGTTGGTACGTTAAGCATTATAAATCCTATACCGGTCGTAATCCGAAAACCGGTTCCTCGGTGGACGTTCCAGAAAAGAAATTGCCCTTCTTCAAAGTGGGCAAAGAGCTGAAGAAAAAAGTCGACGCCAATCGCAATCCCATCCGCGATTAATTAGTTATTAAATTTCCAGCTAAATTTTCAACTCTTTAAATTGAGCGACCAAATCGGCATATAGCTTCGTCCGTCGTCGCCGAATTTCGGTGATTCAATGAATTCTGAAACCCGCAGCATGGTTCCGTTTTTGGGAAGCTTCTGGAGCCGGCTCCAGTCTTGAATTTCTTTTTTAGGATCTTCAAAAACTGAAATGCCCAATCCGACGACTTCTTTATCGAGAGGAAAGGCCGTCCACTCTTCAGGAATTTTTTCTGCAGTTGCCGAGGTGAATTTGGCTTCGGTTAACTCGCCTGAATTTTTCAAAAAATAAATTTTCATCCAATTTGGCACGTTGGCATAAATCGCGTGCATCCCCATGAAAAAGCAAATGCAGAAATATCGTGGCTGCGGCAGCAGTCGATCTTTGATTTTGCGCTCAGCGCGATATTTGGCAACTTTTAGCTCGGCGGAGGCTTGGTCAAAGCTTGCAAAGGGAAGTGTCGAATTGTCGTTACCGTGAACGGCGAGCAAAGCTTCTTGAAAGCTGAGATTGGCAGAGTCGGATTGGGTTTTCACAACTTGCGGAGCCAGTGAACTGAGCATGAAGTTAAGCCCGCGAAAATCACCTTGCTGATACTCGCGGATCGACAAAATCATCGCTGCAATCTACTCATCTTTTCTTTTGATTTCTGGAAATACTCAATGGCTTTGATATCTTTGACGTTAGCCAAAAGATCCAAAGTTTTTTGCAAATTATCAGTAGCGGTTTTTAAGTCGCCGATCGATTCAGAAATCAAAGCCTCTTGGTAAAGTCGACGAGCTTCAACGATGATTTGATCATAAAGTTTCAGTCGGGCTTTTTTAGCTTCGTCAAAGAAGGGTTCTTTTAGCAATATCGAATCGTAGACTTCGCGAGCCTGAATGTATTGTCGGTTTTGCATAAATGCCGAGGCGTCTTGCAGTTGAGTCATGTATTCGGAATTGAGCTTCTCAGTAGCGCTGTCGTAACTGGATTTGACTTGATCGCCGAGCGCTTGCATTTCTCCGACGATTTCTTGAGTGTACGCCGCGGGCTCGCGACCGGAACGGTGCTCTTGAATTTTTTCGTAAATTTTGTCATCGAGATCCACCAAGACCGGCATGGCTCTTGAGTATTCGCCAGCTCTCAAATAATCGGTGGCTTGTCGATACTGGGCAGTGAGCACTGCCAAATAATCAAAAGCTTCGAGTTTGGCGGGATCCTCAGGAGGAGGCGGAGCTAGATCGGTGTTGGTCCCTACTTGAGCTTGAGTCACCGTGCCTTTGGTTTTGGCGGCTTGAATTAAATCCAGGGCCTCCATGTTGTCGGGTGCAAGATTTAAAACTTTGCTGGCGTAGGTCTCCGCCGCTTCCCAATCTTGGCGAGCTAAGGCATCGCGAGAATTCTGCAAGAGCGCTGAAATTTTTTCATCGATGTTAGCGCTGTCGATGGGATCGGTTGCCGGGAGCGTGTTCAATTCACTTTGGGCTTGCAGCACGAAGTCTTGGGTAGAGCGATATTTTTCGACTTTTTGCAAAATGTCGCTGCCGCGAGAAATCACTCGATTCCAATCTTGAGCGCGCAAAGCTTTCTCGGTTTCAGCGTACCAAGTTTCAATTTGCTCGCGATCGGCGCGGGGCAATCCAAAAAATTTGGGATCTATCGAAGGATCGGAGCTGGTGCTTGCGGTCGCATTGGGGTTTTGCCCTAAGCCAACAGTTGCCGCACCGGTGCTGGTCTGGGCAATTTTTGGAGCGGGGATGGCTGGAGCGTCTGCTTCTGGTTCCATCAATCCAAGCGCAGCCAAGCCAATGACTAAAACGGCGACGGCGGCAATGGCAATCGCTCGTTGGCGCGGCGGTAAATTTTTTAATTTGGTGATGATCGAAACTTTTTCATTTTCATTGTCGTCATCGATGTCATCGGCGTCGCCCGAAGATTCGACGTCCGATAAATCGGGAGGATCGTCTTTTTGTGTTTGATAATCGAATTTAGCGTTTTCCGCGCCGCCCATTATCCCTTGCAGTGCGGGCAAATTCATTTGGGGAAGCGTTTCGTTCTGCGATCCCATAAAATTCGCATTGGTCTCGGCAGCCAAGTGCAGTCCGGTTCCGGCGAAACCACCCTTTTGATCGCCCAATAATTCTTCGCTGCTCATGTGGGCGAGCGCTTGGTCGACCAGCAGAAATTGCATTTCGACTTTGCCTGCTAAAATTGAATCAAATGGACTTAGCGGAGAATCGGTGACGCTGACTCCATTGACTTTGATTCCTCGCGAAGAACCCAAATCTTGCACGCGGTATTTGTCTTGAATTTTTACAATCTTAAAGTGTTGGCGCGAAATGCTGGGGTGATTGATGACGATTCCCGAGCGCTTTGATCGACCAATAACCCATGAGTTACCTGTTTCAAGCTTGATTTCTCGACCAACTTCTTCGCCGCGAGTGATTCGGAGTCTGGGCCTTGGATCGGTGCCCACAATTTTTGTGGCAACCTTTGATAGCCCGGTGCTCGACGAAGGAATCGAGAAATCAGCGCTGACTGAAGCTCCGTCCCCAGAGGCCGAAACCGGATGATAGGAATCTTCACTCTTGGGGGCGGCGTTGATAAATCCGGTTTGGGTGTGGCCTTCATTGTCGAATTTTGCCTCAGGATGGGTGTTTGAATCTTCCGAATCGCCCTCAAGCTGCATATCCGGATCAGCTTCGGCGGAAGCGTTGGATAACGCTGCCGGACCGTCTTGTGAGGAAACTTTGGTCTTGGGGTCTCGGCCTTCACCAAAGTTTTGTGCACTTAAATTGGTCGACAGTCGGTCGCCTTCCGCGCCGCTGGCTTTTGGGGGTGAGTAAATAGAATCTGTTTGACTTTTTCCACTGCCCAAAGAAAGAACGAAGGGGCCAAAGTGAATTTCATCGCCTGGTTGCAGCTCTGAATATTCGGTTTGTTGGCCGTTTTTTTCAAGATATCCAGTGGGCGAAATGTTTTCTACATAAATGGCGCCGTAACGCGAAACCACCGCCAAATGTTGGCGGGAAATTGATCGATCGTCGAGCACCAGGTCACAGCTTGGATCTCGGCCAATGACGACGCGCTCTTTATCTAAAGCTACTGAAAATTCTTCGTCGCCTTTTTTTACTAAAAGCAGTTTGGCAGCTGTTTTCATTTAAGCACGTCCTCCTCTCCGAGTAATTTTCGACAGAGTCGAATCATGTCGACGGATAATTTACAGGAATCCTTGCGCTTAGTTTTCTCACAGGGAATTTGCAGCAGCACTTCTTCTTGGGCGGGGCGCCGATCGGACTCTTGTGCGTTGAGGTCGCTTGAAATTCGCTGCCAATACCCGGGAATCTGTTCGGATAAAATGCTCAAGACTTGGCTGAATTCCGATCGAGCTCGCGAGTATTGCAGAACCGAGTAACTTCTTTGCCCGCTCTTCATCAATGCATCGATTTGATTGTTCAGCCGACTTTCCGCGAATTGCAAATACTCATTGGCTGCTTCGTGAGAAGGGTTGGCCACCAAGGCTTGTTTTAAGACCACGATCGCTCGTGAATAATTTCCATCGTAATAATCGCGCATGGCTTGGCGAAAACGGCTTTCAGACTCCACTTCGGTAGGAGTTTTGGGAATGTGGTTGCCTTTGGCATAGGAATCCGAGTTCAAGGCCTTGGTCAGCTCGTCTTGGCTGAGTGGAGCCAGCGGGCCTTCGCCTGCTGGATTTCGGATTGCGTTATCGGCCGGCATTAAAAAATAAGCGCCAATCACAACGACTGCGGCGATCGTAATTTGCATCATCCGCTTGTTGGAGTCGACGTCTTGGTTTTTTCGGTTGGATTTGCTTCCGCTCGGGCGAACGTTTTCGTTAAACTCAGGCGCGCGCTCGACTCTTGCTTGTGAAGAAAGCCGGGCACTGGCCGAAGAAGACGGATTGCCGTCGCTCACTTCTAGTTCAATGCCGCCCATTTCAATTCGATCACCCATTTTTAATGAGGTTGCGACGGTGATGGCTTTTTTATTAACCCGCACGCCATTTTGTGATCCGGCGTCTTCGACAATCAATCCGTTGTTTTTTAAATAAATCGTGGCGTGATGGCGGGAAATGCTGGGAGCGGCCATGGAAATTTCGGCGTCGCTGGAACGGCCGATTTTCATGATTTCCTTGTTCACTTCATATAACTTGCCGGAGCTGACTTCTCTTAAAAACAATCCGCTCATGAGTCACCGCCCAGCGAATCAATGTTCACCAAGAAAGCCGCGCCACCCCAAACCACTGAAACCATGTGGGGTCGACCGGACAACTCAATTTGTTTAGACGAATTTCTCCACGGCAAGCTCAAGGACTCTTGAGCCAAATCTCGAACCGTTGATTCAAAGGCGACGTCGCGACTGACTTGCGCCATTTCCGCGCCAACGGCCACGCTCTCTTGAATTCCCAAAAGCTGAGCCATCTTGGGATTCCACGCCAAAATAGTGAGTCGACCATCCAGTGCGGCGGCGGCTCCCGAAGTGTTGTTGACGGCAGAAACTGCCCAATCCGAATTGGCGCCGATGTTATCGGTCATGCTGTTTTGGCCTGATGAAGCTCCTGCTTTCGCCAAGACGAAACCGATTTCTTGAACCAATTCTTGGGCGCCTGGCGATTTAATATTAAGAGCGATCGAATTTTCATTGGAGCGGAGTGCTTTTTGAATGGAGTCGGCAGCTCGTTGTAGCGAGCCTTCGCTCCACCGATAAATGAGCGCAAAAAGAAACCAACCAAAAGTTAAAGACAACAGCACGGAGTTTAAAACTTGGTCGACCACGCTGCTGATCGTGAATTGATTTTGTAAATAATTGAACTTAACAAAGACCGTGGCAACCGCTTTGTTGCCGTCTTGAGTTCCCACAATGATCGGAACGCTGACGAAGGCCAGGTTCGAATTCTCGTCGACCCCAACGTATTCAGTGTCTTTGGAGAGCGCGATGGCGGCGGCGGGTCCGTCGTCGGGAATTTGATGGCCTAATTTTTCAGGCGGCGCCAATACTTGCGAACGAACTTTATCGAAAATTAGGACATCAATGATCCCGGGCGTTTGACCTTTTCGAGCGTCTAAATTGGTAACCAAACTGCTGTATCGTTCGTCGATCATGGCGTCCAAATTGATGCGGGCGACTTGGCGGGCGTAAAGTTTGGCGACTTCAATGTTTTGCTGTTGAACGCGGAAGTTAGCGCGATCTTTAAAGGGATTGACCGATAAAATCGAAACGCTGAAGGCAAATAAGAAGACGCTGGCAAAAAGCAAAACCACTAAATTGTTTTTGCTGAGCAAAGTGTCGGCGATCGGAAAAATATTATTTTCAAACCAAAGCAATATTGGACTGCTTTGGGCTTCTTCAGCTTGCGGCGCCGCCGATGCGTTGGGAGCCGAACGAATGTTGGTCATCCCGGCGGGGCCCGAGAATCCGCCACCGCCCATGGAATTCATGTTGTAAATTCGGGTCGAAGATCGAGGCGCGCTAGCCACAACTAATTGAGGCGCTTGCTTTCGAACCTGCATCACGTATTGCGAGATGCTGATCGTGTCGCCTGGTTTCAAAACGTGCTTACGAATTAAGAGTCCATTTACATAGGTCCCGTTGGCCGACCCTAAATCTTCCACTTCCACTCGAAAGCCCGAGACCGGAGTCAAAGAACAGTGTTGTTTTGAAATGCCAGTGGCTTGTAACTTAATGTCGCATTCTGATGAGCGACCAATGGTGTAACTTTGGCCGAGCGAAAGCGGAAAAATCGTGCCTTCGTTTGAGGGCCCCTTAACCACGATGAGTTCAATCATTTGTGAACTCCAGTCGTTGTCCCGTCATTAATCCCAGTTGCTTGGCCTTCTGATGCTCGATTTCTAAAACTTTTTGGGCCTTTAGGTGAATTTTCGAAATTCGCCATGGCTTGAGTGACTCGACCGCGACCACTTCGTTTTCCTTGGAAAGAAAAACCACGTCGATCGGAAATCGCATGAAAAAAGTGTGAACTTGTTTGCAGGGATTGATGATCAATCCAGAATTTGGATCCAGATAAGAACGGCTCAAAAGACCAACCGCACGTTGAAAAAATCCGGTAGCTTCCAAACACGAAATTTGAGAGTTCGAAAGCCGCAGGGTTTTTTTCACAAACCACCGCCATTTCCTAGGAAGAATTGCAAAATGAAAGGTCCTAAAATTACCAAACCCACTGCGGGCAGAATTAAGACAACCAGAGGAATCAAAATTTTCTGACTGGCTTGAGCGCCCATTTTTTCAGCCTTGTTCAATCGCTCTACTCGCATTGAATCTGATTGAGCGCGCAAGACCGTGCCGATGCTCGCGCCCATCGCGGTTGATGAAATCAAAATCGCCACGAAGCTCGACATCTCGGGCATGTCGATTCGATCGGCCATCGCGCGCAAAGCTTGCGAGCGAGTTTTTCCAAGTTGAACGTCTTTTAATAATCCAGAAAGTTCTTCAACCAGGGGACTTGGGGGCGCGCGCTCGACCACTTTGCCGATCGCGCCCATAAAATCGAGACCGGCTTCCAGACTCAGCGTAAGCAAGTCGACAACATAGGGAAGAGATAATCTAATTTCGAGTTGTCGATTGTCGCGCTTGGATTGCAGGTCCATGTTCGGCAGAAAAAAGGCACCGAAACTTAGGCCAACAATCATCCCGGGAGACACGCCGTCCCCAGAGAAAAGTTGCATCACTAAAACCACCATCGGGGTGAAAACGGCGAGCCAAAATTTCGCAGCTACAAAATGTTCGGCTTGAATGGTCCGACCAATGCCTGCGGAAATCAGTTTAATTTTCCAGGCCTCTAGTTTTTCTTGATTCCAAAATCCGGTAGCGGTTTCTAAAAACGCGCCTTTTAAAAGCGGACGAGTGAGTTTTATATAAATGGGGTCGCGAGAAGTATCTTCGGTGTTCCAGTCAATTCGCAGCCGATTTTCGACAGCAGAAGACTCATGCGCAACAAACGCAGTGAAGAGAAAGAAAAAAACTGCTGCACCAATAATCAGTGCTCCTAAAAGTCCCAGCAAAAAATAAGACTCCTCTACCAATACTTATCGGCTACTTAAGTCTAGGCCTTGACCTTGGATGGAAATAAGAAAAGATCGTCCTAAGGCCGCAATATCATTATGGGCTTTTCAGGGGCCGGACTCTCGTTAAGTGTTGGTTAAGGGGGGTCGAGTTTTTGACGATTTAGGCCGATAGGTCCTCCATGAGTCGCTGGCTTTGGTTGAAAGGTGCTTTTTTCATGGTCGCGGTTTGGGGCGCCTGGGCCGTGTTGGATCGGCCGATTTTGATGGCGACTCGTCGACCGAGTTCGGTATGGAGTGAAGACTCAACCATTCCTCCGGCGATACGAAGCTGCTCGCAACGCGCGATGGAAATTTATCCTAACTTAGCTAAAAACGTCCAACTTCCGGGTAACGGAATCTTCGAAGACAATAAAACTTTTTCGCGCTCACTAAGGGTGGCGTGGTCGGGCACTGATTATCAGTGGAAGCTGCAGCAACTTCTGCCCGCGGCTACTGGAAAAGCTGAATGGCAAAGTGTAGCAAAATTTTGGGATGTCGATGGCGATTCCTATCCTGACGAGGCCGTGCTGCTGATTGATCCCTCTAAATTACAAGATTGGGAACGCAATGAAACTTCCGTTGAGTGGAGTTACTTCACTGCCTTTAATAAAGACGGAGACTCTTGGGCTTGGTCGGCAAGACTGGATGCAATGGATTGGTCGTTGGGGGGCGAATGTTATGCCTGGGCTAATCCGGTAGTGTCCTTTGTTAACTGGGCAGTGATGATTCATCGATGGAATCCAAGTTTGGCCATTGCGACCGCGGTTGCTGAAAACAAAAAGCCCGCATCAATTCAGCGTTAAAAGTCATTCTCAGCCCTTGAAGATCGAGCCAGCCAGCCTTAAGTTTTCTCTATGGAGAAAAAAAATCTCATTGGATTCCGAAATTTTTTTCAAAGCGAAGCTATTACGGGAGCGATTCCTGAATTGCAAAATTCTCCGCAGAAACATCCGATGGGTCTTTATGCCGAACAAATCACCGGCTCGGCCTTCACCGCGCCTCGTGCTGAAAATTTCAAAACCTGGGTTTATCGAATTCGACCATCCGTTCAGCACGGAGTTTTTGAAAAATCACCAAACGTGGCCCTCTTGTGGCAGAGCGATTTTTCCAATGAGGACCTTGATCCCAATCAGCTGCGCTGGGACAGCGCTGCGACATTAAAATTTTCGGGAGATTTTTTGAGCGGCGTTCGAACGGTGGTCGGTGCCGGTTCGCCTGCGGAACAAAGGGGGGCTTCACTTGGCTGGTATGGAATGAATCAGTCGATGAAGAATTCGGCTTTTTACAGCGCCGATGGAGAGTTGTTGCTTTTGCCCCAAAACGGCAATCTTTTAATCCGCACTGAATTGGGCGACTTGAACGTAGAGCCCGGAGAAATTGTTTGCGTGCCCCGAGGCTTTCGCGTGCAAATCAATCCGCAAGGCTCCTCGGCATTTGGATATTACTGCGAAAATTATGGTTCGCCTTTTAAGCTCCCAGAGCTTGGACCGATTGGAGCCAATGGCTTGGCTAATCCGCGGCATTTTGAAAGTCCGGTCGCGCGTTTCGAGAAAAACGACGACTCTTGGAAAATCATTTCCAAGATGAACGGAAAATTTTTTACGGGCTCCATGAATGGCTCGCCTTTTGATGTGGTCGGGTGGAGTGGAAATTATGCGCCCTACAAATACGATCTGCGCAAATTCAACACGATCAACACCGTAAGTTTTGATCATCCGGATCCTTCGATTTTCACAGTGCTAACCGCGCCGTCGGAAACTCCGGGTTGTCCCCATATGGATTTTGTAATTTTTCCCCCGCGATGGATGGTGGCCGAGAAAACGTTTCGACCTCCGTATTTTCATCGCAATGTCATGAGTGAATGGATGGGATTAATTTTTGGAAGCTACGACGCCAAGGCTGATGGTTTTTCACCGGGGGGCGCTAGTCTCCACAATTGCATGTCGGGCCACGGGCCTGACCGTGATGTTTACGAAGCCGCGATTCAAGCTGCGCTGAAGCCCGAAAAAATAGATAGCACTTTGGCTTTTATGTTTGAAAGTCGTTATGCGTGGATCCCCAGTCGGTGGGCTTTGGAAAAATCGGGATTGCTCCAAAAAAATTATCAACAATGCTGGGAAAGTTTAAAGCCCGCTTCGTTTTAATTGGGGATTTAGCTCTAGCTTTTTGGATTGAAAAAATTAGGCCTGAAAAAATTAAAGGGTCCTTCTCTTCTTTGAGAGGGACCCTTTTTTTAAACTTCAAAGCCCGCCACTTTGAGGGGGGGGAGGGGAGGGTCTTGCAACGAGCCTCGAAGTTTTTTTCTTAACTGCAGATACTTTTAGCAGCAATCTTATGAGGCGGAAGTAATTTTTCGGGCGCGAGCTTTTGTTTAGGATTCATTGCAATAATCAGTGCCAATCTGGTTCTTTGGCCAATGAATCACCTTTGACTCTCAGGGGTGTTGAAATTTTGACGCTTTTTCTAAGAATGAAGCCAGAGTGGAGAAATCCCAAAAATTCGATTAGCTCCGAGGGTTATGGAGAGCTCTCAGCTGGCCCCCGAGGGCTTGACCGCCAACTTAAATCCTCAGCAAAAACAAGCCGTTGAAGTCTCTAAAGGCCCTCTTTTGGTGTTGGCCGGCGCGGGTTCGGGCAAAACTCGAATTCTCACCATGCGAATTGCTCGGCTGATTTTGGATGGATTGGCGCTGCCCGGCGAAATCTTTGCGGTCACCTTTACCAACAAAGCCGCCAAGGAGATGAAAAACCGGGTCGAGCGATTTTTAGAAAGCTCCAACATCCCGATCAATGATTTGTGGATCTCCACTTTTCACAGCACCGGCGCGCGTTTACTGCGGCAATACGCGCCTTATTTGGGGCTGCAAATGTCGTTCACCATTTTTGACGATGGTGATTCGCAGTCTTTGATTAAAGAAGCGATGCGGGATTTGGGAATTGCTGAAAAAGTTCTCAACCCTAAATCAGTGCACTTTCAAATTCAGCAATTAAAAAACGAAGGCCAAGATCCTGCGCTATTTAAGGCCGGCAGTGATTTTTTACTTCGGAGAATCGAACCGGTGATTCATCTCTACGAGAAAAAATTGCGCCAACACAACGCGATCGATTTCGGCGATTTGTTGCTGAAGACTTATTTTTTATTCCGGGACAATCCCGAAGTGCTCGAGCGTTTCCAAGAGCAGTATCGATTTATCTTGGTCGATGAATATCAAGACACTAATCGCGTGCAGTATCTTTTGCTCAGTCTGCTGGCCAATAAGCATCGCAACATTTGTGTGGTAGGCGACGAAGACCAAAGCATTTACAAATGGCGGGGCGCTGACATTCAAAACATCTTAGATTTTGAAAAAGAATATCCCGACGCTCAAGTCGTGAAGCTCGAAGAAAATTATCGATCCAGCGGTCACATCATTCGCGGGGCATCAAGGGTGATTGCCTACAACACCCAACGCAAAGAAAAAAATCTTTTCACTAACAATCAAGATGGCGACCCCATCGAAGTCCATCATTTGGAAAGCGATTTTGACGAAGCTCGATGGGTAGTGCGCAAAATATCGTCTGTGATTAACGAAGACGGCAACAGCCCAGAAGACATTGCGATTTTTTATCGAACTCATGCTCAATCACGTTTGTTTGAAGATATGCTCCGCTCCGAGCGCTTGCCCTATCGAATTTTCGGCGGCCTAAAATTCTACGAGCGCGCCGAAATCAAAGATGCGATCGCGTATTTGCGTTTGCTCGCGAACCCGCTTGATGATCTCTCTTTGTCACGAATCATCAACGTTCCGGCTCGTGGAATCGGCAAAACCAGCATCGATCAATTGAAAGATTTGGCGCGCGCGCGCTCGATGCCGATGCTTGAAACGCTTCGAGATGCGGTTGATGGCCAGTTCGAGGTGGCCGCTCCGCTGCGCAAAAAGCTGGGAACTTTTTATGGCTTGTTAGAAAAACTCAGGTCCAAAGTTAATGAATTTGAATTGCGTGATTTTTATTCGTGGATGCTTGAAGAAACTGGTTATTTAAAATCGCTTGAGGCTGAAAACACCCAAGAATCCCAAGGCCGCTTGGAAAACTTAAAAGAATTAGCATCAGCATTGGGCGATTATGAAACTCGAGTGGAGAAACCCACTCTTCAAGGTTTTCTTGAGGAAATTTCGCTATACACCGACATGGACCGCTCGGATTTGAACGCATCGGCGGTCACCATGATGACCATCCATTCGGCAAAGGGTTTGGAATACCCAGTCGTGTTTTTAGTGGGGCTGGAAGAAGAGCTTTTTCCCAGTATGCGCGGCGGGGCTTTAGAGGGCGTGAATGAAGATGAGGTCGAGGAAGAGCGACGGCTTTGCTACGTCGGAATGACCCGAGCAGAAGAACGTCTTTTTATGAGCCGCGCTCATGTGCGGCGTGTTTTCGGAGCTAAAAAAATTCGCCAACCTTCGCGGTTTTTGGCCGAGTTACCCAAAGATGAAATTTTGGTGGTTGATCATGCGCCCAAGGCCCTGACTTCTAGTTGGGGATTCCGGGCACAAGCCGCAAAATCCGATGATTCGGATAGCACTTGGTCTAAGTCCGATGGTTTTGATGCGTATTTTGATTCGGGCGGCATTGATTCGGATTCGCCTGCGCAAATTGCGGCGTCAACCGATGGTTTTGGGGTGGGCGTCGGGGTTCGCCATCCAGACTACGGCGATGGAGTGGTCGTGAAGCGCGAGGGCAACAAAGATCAATTGAAATTATCGGTGCAGTTTCAAAAGAGTGGAACCAAGAAATTTCTTGCGAAATACGCGCCACTAGAAAAAATTGAATGATTCAAAGGAGAGGCTCGACCTCCCTCTAAAGCGGTTCTAGACTGCCCGGCCTAATGGCCAAAATCACCATCGAAGATGTTCAAAAAATCGCGCGTTTAAGCGGACTCAATTTGGACACTGATGATCTTCAAAAATACCAAATTCAGTTTGAAAATCTTTTGCAGCATTTTGAATCGCTTAATGCCGCTGTCGTCAGCGGAGTCGAACCGCTCTATCACGCGGTCGATGAAAATAATTTTCGAGACGACGATCAAGAGGCGGAATCATTTCCCCGCAAGTCGTTGCTCGCTAATTCGCCTGATCACGATGATGTGAATTTCCGCTTGGGCCGAATTTTGGGGGGCGCAGAATAATTAATGAGCCTCTTCCAAAATTTACGCCAAGCGCTTATCGAAAAAAAAATTAGTGCAGAAACTCTGGCTCAGCGCTGTTTGGCTCTGGCGCGCACTCGTAACCCAAAGCTCAATTCTTTTTTAGAATTTCGTGAGACCGAAGCCTTGAGTGATGCACGGCTCGCCGACCTGAGAATCGCTGCCGGAGAGCGCGGGCCGCTCTTGGGAATTCCCATGGCAATTAAAGACAATATTTTAATCGAGGGCTCTCAGGCTTCTGCGGGATCTAAAATGCTTGCCAAATATCGCGCCCAATACAGCGCAACAGTGGTTGATCGCTTGCGCGCCGCCGGTGCGGTCATTGTTGGAAAAACCAACATGGATGAATTCGGAATGGGTTCGTCCAATGAAAACTCGGCATATGGCGCCGTTCGTAATCCTTGGAACGAAGATTGTGTTCCGGGTGGTTCCTCCGGGGGCTCGGCAGCGGCGGTCGCTTCCGGCGTGGTTCCGATGGCGCTTGGCTCTGACACCGGTGGATCCATTCGCCAGCCAGCGGCACTTTGTGGCTTGGTTGGTTTGCGCCCGACTTATGGTCGATTGAGTCGCTGGGGCTTGATTGCATTTGCTAGTTCGCTCGATCAAATTGGACCGATTGCGGATTCCTCGCTGACAGTGGCTGCTATGTTGGATGCAAGTTCTGGGTTTGATCCGCGCGATGCCACTAGCGCAAAAAAAGAAGGCACCGATATTTTTTCTAAGCTTGAAGCCCTTTCAAAAACATTGCCCGCATCCGAAGTTTTTAGCGGAATCAAAATTGGTTTTGATCCTTCACAGCTTGGCGATGGAGTTGATGAATCTGTGCGCGCCCGATTTTTAGAAACTCTTAATGACTGGCGTTTGGGCGGCGCAGAAGTTTTGGAAACTCCTTTGCCTAACGCTAAGCATTCGTTGGCGGCCTATTATTTAATCGCCTCTAGCGAAGCCTCGAGCAATTTGTCGCGTTACTCAGGTTTGTTGCAGGGCTATCGAAGCGAAAAATTTTCGCGTGAAGCAAGCTTACAAGATTTAGTAGCCAGCAGTCGCTCGGAAGGTTTCGGTCCTGAAGTTCAGCGTCGAATTCTGCTGGGAACTTTTGCACTGTCGAGTGGTTATTACGATGCCTATTACAAACGCGCGGCTCAAGTTCGGCGTTTGATTTTAAATGATTATCTTTCGGCTCTTAAAACAGTTGATTTTTTTGTTTCACCAACGACTCCGTCGACTGCTTTTCGCTTAGGCGAAAAATCCGCGAGTCCATTGGCGATGTATTTGTCGGACATCTTTACTTTGCCTTCGGCATTGGCCGGATTGCCCGGAGTTTCTTTCCCGATGGGATTGGGTTCTGATGGAATGCCTCTGGGGGTCCAGGTTATTTCTGCTGCTTGGAGCGAGGAAAAATTATTAAATTTTGTGCGACTCAACGAAGTTTATCGTGCGGAGAGTTCTGTGTTGCCCGTGACCAACCAAAATAACGGAGGGCTTCTGTCATGAGTTTGTATGAAGCCACCATTGGCTTGGAAGTTCATTGTCAGCTGCTGACAAAAAAGAAAATTTTTTCCAACGCGCCAGTCGCCCGATCCAAAGAGCCCAATTTAGATGTCGATGTGGTGGCTGCCGGAATGCCCGGTTCGTTGCCGGTGATCAATCGTCGAGCCATTGAGCTGGCGATTCGTGCGGGCTTGGCCTGCAACTGCCAAATTCGTCCGGTCAGTCGATTCGCGCGCAAAAATTACTTTTATCCCGATTTGCCAAAGGGTTATCAAATTTCACAATTCGACGAGCCCCTTTGCTTCGATGGCTTTGTTGAGTTTCGACTGCCGAATGGAAGCTTTCGTCGAGTGGGCATCGAAAGAATTCATGTCGAAGAAGACGCCGGAAAATCTTCGCACTTGGGCGGATCGACACTGGTCGACTTGAATCGGGCCGGTGTGGGATTGGCGGAAATCGTGACCCGCCCGGAAATGAAAACGCCACCCGAAGCCAGCGCTTATTTGAAAAGCTTACACGCCACTTTAATTCACGCCGGCGTTAGTGACGGAAATTTGGAAGAAGGTAATTTTCGCTGCGACGTGAACATCAGCGTTCGCCAGGTGGGAGCCAAAGAATTTGGAACTCGCGTTGAAGTGAAAAATTTGAATTCCTTTCGCTTTGTTGAAAAGGCTTTGGAGTATGAAATTGCCCGACAAATTGGATTGGTAAGTGGCGGCGGACGTGTCGTTCGCGAAACCCGCGGTTGGGATTCGGCGGTGGGTAAAACATATTCGCAGCGGCTAAAAGAAGAGGCCGATGATTATCGTTATTTCCCTGATCCGGATTTGCCACCACTTCGAGTGAGTGCTGAATGGCTCAATAAAATTAGAGCGTCGATGCCCGAACTGCCCGATCAAATCCGCAAGCGCTTTTGCGACGAGTGGGGATTGAGCCCCGAAGAAGCTGAAACTTTCATTCAAGATCCTGAGCTCTGCGCATTCTTTCAGCACACGGTAAAGCTGGGGGCTCCGGCTCGAATGGCTTCTTCATGGATTTTGACAGAGCTTGGCGGAGTAATGGGGCGCACCGGGATTAAGTTTTCGCAGCAAAAGCTAAGCGCAGAATCATTAGTTGAGTTGATTTCGTTGATTGAAAGCGGGACTCTTTCTGGTCGAATGGCCAAAGATTTATTTTCAGAATTAGTACTCGAGGGCCATCGGCCCCGTGATTTGGTTGAGTCTCGGGGTTTACAGCAGTTAAACGATACCGCCGCGATCCAGGCTATTATCGAAAACACGCTTAAAGAAAATGACTCGACCCTTCAGGAATATTTGTCCGGCAAAGAGAAAGTTTATGGATATCTGGTCGGTCAAATCATGAAAGCATCCAAGGGCATTGCCTCTCCAGAGATCGTCAATCAAGCCCTCAAGGCAATTTTATCTAAAAAGAAGGGATCTTAAAAATGAGATCTGATATTTATAAATCATTTTTGTTTTTAGCTGTTTCTTTGACCCTGCTAACGAGCGTCCCGGCTTTTTCGCGAATTTACAATTATCAAGACATTGCTCTTGGTGAGCGATCTTCGGGGATGGGCCAAGTCTCGATGGCGCTGGCGGGGGATGTCGGCAATGCTTTTTTCAATCCGGCGGTCTTAAGTTGGTCTAAGGGCTCTCAAATGTGTGCGTCGCTTTCTGCCTACGAACGAATTGATTCGCGGACCGGAAAATTTGTGAGCGTTTTTGAATCAGCCCTCGATAATGTGAAGCGCGGCGGCTTCGACTCCATTCCTTCGATGATTGGTGGCCATTTGCAAGAGGGTGACTGGGTTTGGGGCGGGGGAGTTTTTGTTCCCACCTCTTTTTCGACGGCCGGAACTCAAGACAACGGCGACAAGTTCTTTTCTTACGAAGGCAACAGTCAAGACGTTTGGCTGAATGCTTTTGGATCCTTTAAATACAACGAGCGAACTCGCTTCGGAGTTTCTTTTTTTTATGCGTCTAAGGAACTGCGAGAAAAATTCACGACTGCAGTTCGCTCGGGCGGAAACATCGATGCTCGATTTGAGGAGCGCTATTGGTCGGTTAACGGAATGTCCGTCATCTTAGGAGGAGTTCATATTTTAAGCGATCACCTGACGTTAGGATGGAGTCTTCGTCCCCGAGTTTGGCAGTGGGGTGGCACTGGCCAACGAAGCTTGATTGAAACCGGCAATGACACCGGGGTTGGATCGGATTTCGTGCCCAAGTTTTTCCCTTTAGCGGCTCGAATCTCGACCGGAATTGCCTATCGTTTTTCGGATGATTTCTTAATGGCTTTTGATTTGCATTTTTATCCGGGTTACTCCGGAAATTTGAGCCCCGACAGTGAGGACGAATTTAAAATTGACGCTAGTCCGATTGCCAATTTTGGAATTGGCGCCGAATATTTTTATTCTAAGGGCTTGGGTTTTCGCTTGGGATTTAACAGCAACTTGTCAGCTTCGCGAAAATTACCGCCGGGGATGAGCGCGGTGGTTGATAAAATTCACATGGGAACTGGAACCGCCGCCATTGTGTTGCGAACCGAAAATGGCGATTTGAGCATTGGGGGCTGGGCAAGTGGCGGCCAAGGATGGACTCGGCGCTTTGATCCAGAGAACACGACCAAGACCCCGCGCAGTCTTTATCTTTATGGTGCGGTTATTGGGTCGACTTATAAATTCTAAAGTTAATTTTGATGGAGTGGCTATGGCAGAATTGAGTCTTAAAGAGTTTTCCCAAAAGATCGAAAAAAAATGGCAAGACCAGTGGGAGTCGCAGCATAATTTTCGCGCCGCTAATCCTGGAGAGCCCGGATCTGAACGCAAGAAATTTTACTGCTTAGATATGTTTCCTTATCCCTCGGGAACCGGTCTTCATGTGGGGCATCCATTGGGATATTTGGCCACCGATATTTTGTGTCGCTTTAAGCGAATGAACGGCTTCAATGTTTTGCATCCAATGGGGTGGGATGCTTTTGGTCTGCCTGCTGAACAATACGCGATTCAAACCGGCATCCATCCGGCGCTCACCACTAAAAAAAATATCGAGACCTATAAGCGCCAACTACGAATGCTTGGCTTGGGCTATGACTGGAGCCGGGAAATTTCTACCGCCGATCCCTCTTATTACAAGTGGACGCAATGGATATTTCAAAAGCTTTATGAAAAGGGCTTGGCCTATGAAGACGAAGTCGCGGTGAACTGGTGCCCGGCATTGGGAACGGTTTTGGCCAACGACGAAGTCATTGATGGCAAATCCGAACGAGGCGGTCACCCGGTCGAGCGCCGTCCGATGCGGCAATGGATGTTAAAAATCACCGCTTATGCTGAGCGACTGCTGAATGATTTAGATTTGGTTGATTTTCCGGAGTCGACCAAAGATCACCAAAGAAATTGGATTGGAAAATCCGAAGGCGCGGAAATTCATTTCCCGCTGGCGGACTCTACCGAAAAGCTGACAGTCTTCACGACTCGTCCCGACACTTTGATGGGTGTGACTTTTATGGTGATGGCGCCTGAGCATCCGCTGATATCAAAAATCACATCAGCCGCCCAAAAAACCGCCGTAAAAAATTACTGCGATGAGGCTGCAAATAAGACTGATTTACAGCGCGGCGAAATGAATAAAGATAAGAGCGGCGTCAGCACGGGCGGTTTTGCCTTGCACCCGATCACCGGCCTCCAGATTCCGATTTGGGTCGCCGATTATGTTTTAATGAATTACGGCAGCGGCGCGATCATGGCCGTGCCCGCTCACGACGAGCGCGACCAAGAATTCGCCAAGAAATATCAATTGCCAATCAAGGTCGTGGTTTCCGAAGATGGAAAAATTATGGATTCTTCGACGGCTAGTTTGTCAGTCGATGGGATGCTTGCCAAAGAGGGCGGTCTAAAAATCGTTAGCTACCTTAAATCCAAGGGCGCGGGAGAGGCCAAGATTACCTACCGATTGCGCGATTGGATTTTTTCGCGACAAAGATACTGGGGCGAGCCCATCCCCGTCATTCATCGCAAATCAGATGGCGCGACTCGATTACTTGCTCCAAATGAATTGCCGCTAACTTTACCGGCCGTTGAAAAATACGAACCGGCCGGCACCGGCGAATCTCCGCTAGTGACTGCTAAAGATTGGATCGAATTCAAAGACCCAAAAACCGGCGAAATTTTTCGTCGAGAATCCAACACCATGCCGGGATCAGCGGGTTCGTCTTGGTATTTCTTGCGCTACATGGACGCAAATAATTCGCAGGAAGCCTGGTCTAAGCCCGCTGAAAAATATTGGGGCCAAGTGGATCTTTACTTGGGTGGCGCAGAACACGCAGTCGGCCATCTGCTTTATTCCCGATTTTGGCACAAAGTGTTTTTTGATATGGGACTCGTTTCTCATCCTGAACCCTTTAAGCGACTGGTTCACCAGGGTTATATCTTGGGCGAAAACCACGAGAAAATGAGTAAATCTCGCGGCAACGTGATCAACCCCGATGAAGTGGTTGGAAAATACGGCGCCGATACTTTTCGTGTTTATGAAATGTTCATGGGCCCTATTGAAAAAGCCAAGCCGTGGTCTACCGGTGGCATCGAGGGTGTTTATCGATTCCTCTCTAAATTTTTTAGAGCGGTCTTTGACGACGAGTTGAATTTAAAAAGTAGTCTGCAGTCACTGCCTGAAAACGAGTGGCCCAAAGATTTCCGTCATCTTTTTCATAAAACGTTGCGCCAAGTGACCCAAGACATTGAGTCGCTCAGCTTTAATACGGCGATTTCCGCGCTAATGATTTTATTGAACGATGCCAGCGCAAAATTTCCCGATGGCAAATGGCCTCGGGAATTTGTGAAGAGCTTTGCCTTGATTTTGTCACCCTTTGCTCCGCATCTTTGCGAAGAAATTTGGCAAAAACTAGGTTCCAAAAGTTCACTAGCTCAAGAAACTTGGCCAGCCTTTGATCCCAAGCTTTGTGTTTCGGATGTGCAAACTTTAGGCGTGCAAGTAAACGGCAAGTTGCGGGACACCATCGAAGTTCCACTCGAAATTTCAGAAGCAGAAATTAAAGAATTTGTTTTGAATCGCGAATTGATTGTGAAGTGGATGGAAGGCAAGCCCTTAAAAAAATTCGTCTATGTGAAGGGCCGAATTGTTAGCGTAGTCATATGACGATTTTTAAAAAAATCATCGACAAGCAAATCCCCGCAAAAATTTGCTTTGAAGACGCCGAGTGCTTGGCCTTTCACGACCTTCATCCCCAAGCCCCGGTTCATGTGCTACTGATTCCTAAACGAGAAATAAAATCCATGGCGGAAGTCACCGAGGCCGATCAAAAATTACTTGGCCATTTGATGTCGGTGGTTCCGTTGATTGCTGAAAAACTCGGCATTGCCAAAGAGGGCTTTCGTTTGGTCAGCAACTGCCGCGAATTCGGAGGACAAACCGTGGATCATTTGCATTTTCATATTTTGGGCGGACGGCCCATGGGCTGGCCACCGGGTTAATTTTTAGTGTTAATTTTCGCTGTTAATTTTAGGACAATTTCTTGAAGGAGAGATTATGAAAAAGAAAATATTAATTGGGATCGTGGCAAGTTTAGGGCTCTTCACAGGATTGCTGTTGCTGATTCCAGTTTTCTACTCGATAGATTCGGCGCGACCGGAAATCGTGAAAGCCATTAACGCCCAAGTCTCGGGCGAAGTCTCTATTGAAAAATTAAGTCTTAGGCTTTTTCCATCTCTTAGATTTCGAATGAAGGGTTTGAAGGCATCACAGGCGGGCTATCAGCCGGCAGCGTGGCTCGAGATTGAAAGTTTAGATGTCGACATTGCGCTTTGGACGCTGCTAACCGGGCCCAAAGCCAAACTAGTGGTTCATGGTTCTAAAATTTTTGCACAAAAGGGTCCCGAAGGTAAATTTAACTTCGAAGAATTTTTAGTTCCTCGGAAGGGCGCTGGATCCAGTTCTTCATCGGCGCAATCTTTGGGATCGCCAGCCGATGCGCCTGTAGCGTCCTCCCAAAGTTTTGATCCCAAATCAGTGCTTGAAGGTTTGCCTTCTTGGGTTCGCGGTTTTATTTATGCGGCTCGTTTTTCAGTTTTAGTTGATAAAAGTTCCTTAGCTTTTTCGGATTCTACTTTGCTCGGGAAAAACGACCACGTGGCTTTGTCGGAAATGAAGTTCGCTCTTAAAAACATTGGGCTCGATACCCCGATGCAAATTGAATCGGCCATTAATTTTGATGTCAGTTTCGGTGACATCTCGCTTAAGGGCCCCTTTGTCGGAACCGGAACTCTGCAAATTGTGCCGGTCTCAAAGGGTATAAAACTAAAAATGGATTTGGATGAATCCTTGGATCAAACTGATTTGAAGTTCAGCAACTTGTTTAAAAAATCTGCAGGTCGCGCACTCGGTGCAAAGATCACCGGCGAAGTGACGGCAGTGGATGGCGCTCTCAACATTGATCTTTCCAACCTCGAAGCGCGCTTAGACAAAACTCGCTTGGGCGGAACCATGAAGCTTCGAAATTTATCGGCCCAATCGATGGGCGACTTGGATTTGAAGTTGGAATCAAATGACATTGATTTAGCCGGATTTGGAGTCTTGGTTCCGATGGTTGCCGCTTATAACTTAGAGGGCAAAAGCGATGTGGCGATCTCAGCTCTGGGATCGCCGCTCGATCCAGCACTACTTCTGACCGTAGTATTAAAAAACGTTGGAGGTTCAACTCCCGAATTGAAACGACCGCTAGAAAATCTTTCAGGAAAAATTACTATTTCGGGCACTGCAAAAAATCCAACAATTATCTTGGGTCCGCTCAATATGGATTTAGGTTCTTCGGACATCAATACTAATTTGACCGCCAAAGGTTTAAATCCCACGCGTGTTGAGGCTTCACTTAATTCGAAGTTGATGAATGTCGACGAACTTCTAGGACTTGAGGCTTTGAAGCTAGACGCAAAACTGAGCCCCAAAGAAAAAGCCGCGGCAGCTAAAGCAGCCAGAGCTGCGAAAAATGCTAAGCCCGTTCCTCTCGATCAAAGTTTGGCAGCACTGGAACCTGTGATCCAAGACGCCATTAAAAATCCAGCCTTGGATTTGGCTGAGTTAAACTTCAAAGCCAAGATTGAAGACTTGGTGATGTTGGGCGCCACCTTTTCGGGAATTCAATCGGGCGTTACTTATCGTGCGCGCACCTTGAAAGTCGAAGGTGCGGAACTTAGTGCTTACAGTGGAAAAATGCTGGGATCGTTACAGTTAGGATTAAAAGACGCCTTTAGTTATTCGATGGACTCGGCACTCACTGGAGTGGATTTTGGCGAGATCATGCGCACTCATATGCCGACTTGGAAGGAAACTCTCACCGGCTCAATGACGGGTTCTGCTAATCTTTCCGGTCGCGGCGTTTCGAAAAATGATCTCGAGAAAAATTTACGAGGAGCCTTCAAGGGAAAAATTTCGAACGGCTCATTTAAATTACCGCTTACAAAAGTGGTCGAAACATTAGCTGATTCGATGCCAAAAATCGCTAAGACTGCAAAATCTGCGGGCTTGGATTCCAAAAAAGTGGGGAAGGGCAATGCTAGCGGCCGCTTTGAAACCATGGTGCTAGATTCTAAAATTGTTGGCCGAGAAATTGTGCTCGATAATTTAGACATTGAATACGATCCCAAAGAATTTGGTGGTCGTGTTCAGTTCAAGGCCAAGGGAACCGTGGCTTTTGATCAGCAAATTAATTTAACTGGGATGATTTTGATCGATCGAAAAATTTTAAAATTCGACGAGGCAGATGCTTTTGTCGGAAAAAGTGGCTTGGCGGAAATCCCGGTAAAGATCAAGGGCACCATTGATCAACCCATGCCCGATTACACTTACACCGCAGGTTTCATCGGCAAAAAATTATTACAAGACAAAGCCATGGGCGTGGCCGCTGACCAGGTCATAAAATTAATTGGAGATAAAAAGGCTTCGGCGCTTGGCGATATTTTGAAAAAACCCAAGGGCAAGAATTTAAAGAAGCTCAAAAATTTATTTAAGTAATTTGTTCTTACAATTTACTTGCTCAAATTTATTTGCTCAATGAATAATGCTCGGACAACACATCGAGATCAAAAGTGGAGAGCATCGGTTGGCTGGGATACTTGCTACTTTGGATGACCGGTTGCATGATTGAAGTTTTGTTGTCGGTGTGGCAGCGGCCCAACGAGTGTCCAAATTCATGAACTGCATAGGCTTCGGCCTTGACGCTAGCCAATTCAGGAACACTCAAGCCAACAGCCTCTGCGCCTTGAGTTTCCGTGAGCGCCATTGTTTGGGTATTGTGGTGTCCGTTCAAGTCGAAGATATCAGTGGCTTCAGAGCCAATTGCTTGGAGTGACAACGCCGTTAGAAGATTGTTACCAAGGCTCGCGAGTCCCGTGTTTATTAAATCAGCGCTCATCTTAAAAGATTTTGAAGTGTTGATGGCCACTGCGGAGTCTTTGACTAAGAAAAAAATATCGGTTTCTAAAATATCGTTCGCTGAGTAAAGATTGTAGGTCACAGCAACTGCGCCAGGGTTTGAATCATAGAAATCCCAATCAGATTCGCTCACCATGTAAATGCCGTTCACCCCATCGCCACCTAATTCTTTAGAGGTTGATTTTCGAGTGGGAGCCACCTTGTTGAGGAAGGTGATGCGAGTGTTTTGAAATTCTTCGTTATAAGTTCGAGCCGCGCTTGTGACCGTTGTGCGAAAAGACTGGGGGACGTTTTCGGCAAATCGAAATTGCACAGAAGTTCCATCTTTCCAGGCAAAGTCTTCGCCTGTGGTTGCGTTTCCGCTGAAGCCTGATTCGCCACATTGAAGTTTGACCTGCAAACCGCAAGCGCTCAAAAGCGTGCAGGCTAACAACAGGCTGGTTTTCTGGGCTTTTAGCGCGAACTTCATAGAATCTTAATTTGCAGGCTTAGTGCCAGGAGAAACTGACGCAAGTCTTTGAATCTATGGGACGCCCTCTTTGCTTTTCCAATATTTGGCCAAAGCACGGCAATACAATGTCTAAAAAATAGACACTTTTTAGGTCAAAATGACTAAAAAATGGGCGGCTAATTGCTTGGATTTGTTGCCTTAATTAGTCTTAAATGGGCTAAATTCACTAGTTTTAGTGCGGGGCATTAATGTATCTTCGCTCTATGAGAAAACTTTCGAGTTTTGCCTTCTTTTTCGCGGCTATGTTTTTCGTTCAAGGATTGAGCGGTTGTGGAAAAGTTAAAATCGTTCGGGAAGTTGAAATTCTCAAAGTTCCTGAAAATTCTTGGGGCGTTCAATACAAGTATTACGACCGCGCAGAAATGAAATCAAAAATTGCCAAAGTCGGCGATGCCGTTGTTCATGTGATTGACGGAGTCACGGGGGGCAGTGGATCCGGATTTTTTATCAGCGCTGATGGAGTCTTGATGACGGCCGCCCATGTTATCAGCAAAGTTCGTTGCCAAATAAATTCTTGTACTGGAATCGCCTTGATTCGAGACAGTCGTCCCGGTGGTCAGAACGAAATATTCAATGAGATTCGTCCGCTTTTTATTGATAAAATTTCCGACATCGCTTTTTTGCAAGTTCTTCGGGGGGGTGAAAAGCCCCAAAATCTGCCATTTTTAAAGTTTGATTTTGGATCGCCGCGATGGGGTCAAAGTCATTGGGCGGTTGGTCATCCAATGGGCGCATCCCTAAAATTTTCTGAGTTTCGTCCCCAGGCCATTGGTGACGAAATGATGTTCTCGGGCGCTGGCGCGGTGATTTCAGGCAACAGCGGTGGTCCGGTCGTCACTCAAGATGGGCGGGTGACTGGATTGGCGTTGGCGATTTCAACGGATCACGGCTCAATGAAAAAAGACGGGACGCTGACTTCCCGGGTGTATGTGGGGTCAATTGCCCGACTTCTTTCAATATATTTTTCAGTAAGTCACAGTTTTGGGCTTTGCGGAGTGACCCAAAATCCAAACTTTAACCCTCTTGCATCAGAAGAAGCGCTGAATGAAGTCCCACAGAAGTTAGCCGAAGGGATGTTCCTTTGCGGCGATAAGCCGGCTGCGCGAGAAAAATCTTATGCAATCAGCGGAATTCTTCCTAATGTTTTCGAAGCAAAAAAAACAATCACCCGGATGGAAGAAGCCAATCAATTTATGCTTCATTATTCTCTGCTTCCTGATGGTTTGCAGCGAATCAGTCCTGACCTTTTAAAAGATGATTTGTTTATGACGGTGATCTTGTCCCAGTATTTAAAGCTGGCGCGCCGGATGGGCAATTGGGTAATCCAAAGCGCGGCTTTTCAGAATTTTAAAACAAGCTACGAACAAATTCCAACGCCAAGTTTGCCACCGATTTTTGCCAACGCACCCCTCGCGATGATTCCGGCACATGGCTCAGGATCCGCCGCTGCCGCAACGACCAAACAAGCGTTCTTAAAGGTGGAAGTTTTAGAGGAGTGTCGCGCTAAACTAAAAACCAGTAGCAGCAATTATGTGAATGCCTATGAAAAACTCTATCGATGCTACCTTTTGCCCGAAGAATTAAGCCAAGCAAATCGCGCGACTTTTTTAAGCGCCCAAAAAGAAGTGCTTAGTTATTTCCCTGAAATGGTAATGATGAACTTGACGATGTTGTCGGATTATTTGCTCAATGGTGGCGAACCCCTGAGCGCGGCAGAGCTAAAGCTGGTCTTGAAATTATCTAAAAGCGCGGCCGAAAAACTGGAAGGTTTGCGTGATTTTATGGCGATGGACCAGCTCTTTTATCGATTCCAAGAACCGCAAACTTTTAACAACGCTCTTTTGTTTCAAAATTAATTTTATTTAAGCCGTTTCCTGCTCCTTCATTACGAATTTTCTTAACCTATTGGAAACTTGGCGGTGTCATCTCTATACGGGGTTCCCGAGAGTCGGGGTTCCCGGGAGAGGGATTATGGGCCAGTCTTCGAAACCGTCTTTTTTGTTGCTAGTGCTGGTTCTCGTTATGGGAATGGGGGGGTGGAATCTGTTGGTAGCCGATTTTTTATTCAACGTTTACCGATTGATTCCAAAAGAAGTGACCACAACGAAGGAATCGCCCAAAAGTCATCAAGACACTGGAGAGAAGTCTGCCATTAAGCATCCACCGATCATTGAGAGTCCCACTACTGAATCCGATGAAGATTCAGTAGAGGAAAGCGACTTGGATGTTTTCACAATGGTAGCAACCAATCAGAGGTCGAAGAAATCCATAGCCATCTTGCCGGGAATTCCCAGTTCCTTTGCCGCTAATGCAACGCGGTTTAGTTCGCAGCCAAGCCTGCCGATAGGTGTTGTATGAACATTTTGTTGCCGATCATGATTAAAGATCCCTTGGAATCGTTGGCTCGGGCGATTGCCAAGATTGCTAAAACAATTTTTTCTGTGGCCCTGGGAAAGTAGCCACCGCGCCAAGGATGATCATCCAGGCCCATTGAATCCAAATCATAAAGATTGGAATGACGGCCAAGGCTCCATAGAGTTTTTCGGTCGCAAAAGAATTTTTAGCATAAATCTGCATTAAATATTTTCCCGATTCATAAAGCGGAGTCGCCAGCAAAGCTGCTCGTGCGGCATAGCGCCACGCAATTTTTTCGCGAGGAATCAGATAATAAATCAGAAAAAATCCCAACCAGTCCAAAACCCAAGGCAATGGTTTGGCAATCCAGGGGCCGACTTCTTGATTTTTCAAAACCAAACGAAAAAACGAATCTTTTTTTAACCATCCCATCACCGCCACCGATGCTGAAAGTAAAAGTGGAATGAGTGGCAAGGCAATCATTCGGCGAACCAAAGTTAGTCCGGCCCAAACCCCTCGTGATTTTTCTTTGCCGCCACGAGTTTCTAAAAGAATGTCGAAGCATCGGCCCAGCGTGAAAATCAAGCTGAGCGCGGTGTAGACCAGAATCAAAAGCCCAATCCATCCCCATGAATTGGATTGCACGCCACCAATAAATTTTTCTACTTTAACGATCAGAGTGTTGGAATTGGTGACGTTGAGTTGATCAAAGATAAATTGTTTAAAGCCATCGGCCCATTTGCTGATGAATCCAATGCTTCGCAAATACCAAAGACTCAAACCCAAGAGCGGAACAATTGCCAGAATGGTTTTATAGGCTAGCGAGCCGGCCAGCATCGGAACCTTGGAAAGAGCGTGAACTCGCCACGGTTCACTTATGAATGGATTGTTTGGAATGGCGGGCGGTTTAGATTTGGGCAATGTTAACGTAATCTTTCAAAAATTTTTCGATAACCATTTTTTGAATGTCGGTGACTTCGATGAATTCTAAACCCAAGCCTTTAGGGTGAGAGCTGCTGCCATCACAGGTCCAGGCAATGCGGGTCTTAACGTCAAAGTAGGAATCACGGTCAGAGAGAATGATTCGAATATGAACTTTTTCATTCATTTTGCCGTCGTATTCGGTGCAAACAAAAAGTCCGCCCAAAGAGATGTTGGCCGTACGCTCTGCTCGGAAATAATTTAAGCCTTGGGTGAACATCTCTACGGCAATGTTGGCCGCATAACGGGCTTTGTTTCTTTTTTGAGTAGCCGCTGAATTTTCCACTGGTCCTCGTTCTCCACTCATAGTTTGAACTCTTTATTTCAACACAGGCTTTGTCGGGGTGGAAGCCTATAGGGGAATAACTCTTTGACGTTCTTGGGTTTAGCGCGTCGCATTAGGCTTTTTTTCATGCCAAAAAAATAGTAGGGTGAATCTCTATGGCAACACGTACCAAAAAATCTCGTAGAAAAACCGCTCGTAAAAAAGCTTCCGCTAAAAAGAAGTTCGTCAAAGCACGTCGACGAGCCAGCGGTTCTAAAGCCCGCAAATTCGCTTAGCCATTAGCCACTAGTTAAAAGACTAGTTGAACGCTAACTAATCGATTCCAAGACACCACTAAAAAGAAACCCTTTCAGGTCGCTTCTTTGGTTGGCGCGCGTCTTTTTTTGCCGATGATCGCTGCGGTCGTCGGATTTGTTTTGGGGGGACTTTGCTGGATGGTTTTGTAATCCACCGCACTGTAGAAAATCTCGCCGCCCACTTGAGCGAAGGCGTACCAGATACCTGCCAGATTTTGATAAAGTACTTTGACTCGTTTTTCGTCCAACTTCTTGTTCTTTTTCATGTCCCCTCCTTGAGACAAGACTGAATCTTGTATTGAATGCATCGGAAGAGAACGCGAGGAACTTGAATATGGTCGCTCAAAATATTCCAAATGCTGTAGAAAAAAGAGACATCCTTTTCGGTGTCAAAAAAGTAACGCCTGCCCAACTTCTTGCTTTTGCTAAAGGCTACGAAGCTTCCGACATGTTGAACGATGCCGCGGAATTTTTTAATCAGCTGAAGTCGACCGAGGATTTACGCCGAATTTTATTGGCCGCAGAATCCGAAGGCGATGTTTTTTTGTGGCTCAAAGTTCATCGTTGGATCGGCGATGCCTCTATGGATCAAGCAGCGCTTGGTCGATGCACATTAAACGCTGAAAAATTCGGAAAATTTCGCTACGCACTTTTGGGCCATCAAAAACTGGGCAATGAAAAAGCTGCTCAGGCTATTCAAGAACAACTCAAAGACGACGGTGATTTCCAAGCCATGGAAGAAGCTGAAGTTTTCTTGTCTGAAAATCCGGAAGAAATTTTGGACTTAGACGAAGAATCCGAGACTTAGTCAACGGTTCAAAAAGACGGGGTCTTATTAAACACATGGGGTATTCGCCCTATCCGTTTTCCTGACGATTTTACTGGATGTGAAAATATTGAACCTGCATCAAGTCTTGTCTTTTCCTAAAACAATACCAAGCTATTAAGTATGAACTTCGAACGATACACCGAACTCTCGCAACAGGCTTTGGCCGAGGCGCAAAAACGCGCCGAGAAAGCCAAGAACCCCGTTATCGAACCCGCGCATTTGCTCGAGGTTTTGATGGAAGATATGGACGGGCCGGTTTATCGCGCGGTTAAAAAATTAGAACAAGCCCCGATTGTTAAAGATGTCGCAGAATCTGCTAAGCGAACTTTGCCAGTGGTTCATGGCCAGCGCGCGGGTGTTGGAATCTCGAATGACTTTCAGTTGGCTCTGCAAGGTGCCGAAACTTTTGCCAATCAAATGACCGACCAATTCGTAACGACCGAACATTTGTTTTTAGGCATCTTAGAAAATGGCGGTTCGGTTTCGGCGGTCTTTCGGCAAAAGGGCATCCGTGCCGGTGACTACCTAAAAGAATTTAAAAAACTCCGTGGCGGAAATAAAAAAGCCGACACCGCGGGTGCGGAACAAGGCTACGGTGCGCTCGAAAAATATTCTAAAGACTTAACGGCGCTCGCCGAACAGGGAAAGTTGGATCCGGTAATCGGACGCGATGAAGAAATTCGCCGTGTGATTCAAGTGTTGTCCCGTCGCACTAAAAACAATCCAGTATTGATTGGCGAGCCCGGAGTTGGAAAAACCGCGATTGCTGAGGGGCTAGCTCAACGAATTATTAAAGGCGACATTCCGGAAACGCTTCGGCGCAAACGAGTCTTGTCGCTGGATTTAGGCGCAATGGTAGCCGGCGCAAAATTTCGCGGAGAATTCGAAGAACGGCTCAAAGGTTTTTTAAAAGAAGTCCAAGATTCCAACGGCGAGATCATTGTTTTCATCGACGAGCTTCACACTTTGATCGGTGCTGGCAAAAGTGATGGCGCGATGGACGCGGGGAACTTGCTAAAGCCAGCATTGGCTCGAGGCGAATTACGGGCCGTCGGAGCCACGACTCTTGACGAATATCGTAAGTACGTTGAAAAAGATCCGGCCCTTGAGCGTCGATTTCAACAAGTCTACGTCGGAGAGCCTTCGGTTGAAGAAACCATTTCGATTTTGCGCGGGCTCAAAGAAAAATACGAAATTCACCATGGCGTGCGAATTCAAGATGGCGCGATCATTGCGGCCGCTCAGTTATCTCATCGCTACATTGCGGATCGATTCTTGCCCGATAAAGCCATCGATTTAATGGACGAAGCCGCCGCTAAACTTCGTATTGAAATCGATTCGATGCCCAGCGAAATCGACGAGAAAGTTCGAGAAATGACTCAGCTCGAAGTTGAACAAGAAGCCTTGAAAAAAGAATCCGATGCGGAAAGCCAACGTCGGCTCAAAGAAATTCAAGTAAAGATCACTGAACTTTCCAAATCGACTGAAAAGCTCAAGGTCCATTGGTTGCGCGAAAAAGAACAAATTTCCGCAATTCGCAAATTGAAGGCCGAATCCGAACAGTACAATTCGGACTTGGTTTTGGCCGAGCGCAATTCGGATTTGCAAAAAGCCGCGGAAATTAAATACGGAAAAATTCCGACTAATTTGAAATCGATCGAAGCGGCTCAAATCGCGCTTCGAGAGATTCAAACCAGCAAGCGGATGCTTAAAGAAGAAGTCGAAAGCGAAGACATTGCTGGAATCGTTTCGCGATGGACCGGAATTCCGCTCGAAAGATTGGTCAAAGGCGAAAATGAAAAATTAATGCAGCTTGAATCAAAACTGCGCGAGCGAGTTTTGGGCCAAGACGAAGTTTTGGAATCGCTGGCCGATGCGGTTCGCTTGGCGCGAAGCGGGTTGAAAGATCCCACTAAGCCAATAGGTTCTTTTTTATTCTTAGGTCCAACCGGCGTTGGCAAAACCGAAACCGCAAAAGCCTTGGCTCAATATTTATTTGATGACGAACAAAATATGATTCGCATCGACATGAGCGAATATATGGAAAAACACGCAGTGTCGCGCTTGATCGGCGCACCTCCGGGATACGTTGGATACGACGAAGGTGGACAGTTGACTGAGGCCATTCGGCGCCGACCTTATTCGGTGGTTTTGCTAGATGAAATCGAAAAAGCTCATCGCGATGTTTTGAATGTCTTGTTGCAAATTTTGGATGACGGTCGATTGACCGATGGTCAGGGTCGCGCGGTTGATTTTCGAAACGTGGTCATTATTATGACCAGCAACGTGGGCTCGCAAATGATCATCGAAAACACCAAAGCTTCGCGAGAAGAACTGCGCGCAAAAATTTTTGAATTGCTGCGCCAACAAATGACTCCGGAGTTTTTAAACCGGATCGATGACATTTTGGTTTTCCGATCGCTCGACGAAAAATTGATTCGCGACATCGTAGAAATCCAAGTGAAGTCGCTCAATAAAATTTTGGCCGACAAGCGCTTGAGCATGGTATTGACCAACAAAGCCAAAGATTACTTGGGCGAGTTGGGCTATGACCCATTGTTCGGCGCGCGACCTTTGAAGCGAGTGATTTACAAGCAGCTACAAGTGCCACTTTCTAAGCGCTTGTTGCTTGGTGAATTTGTCGAAGGCGAAACCATTGAGGTAGACACTGGCAAGGCCTCTAATGGAACGGTTGCGCTGGTTTTAAAAGCTAAAGCTCAAGCTTAATTAGCTAAATCACTCGTCGCAAAAACTATAATCCTTGCCACTAATTGGGCTTTTGAATTCCAACTTCCAAGAGTGAAGTTCTAGCCGACTTTCTTCAGCGGCGGTCCCGTAAATTGGATCCCCAACCAAGGGCGCTTTCAACGATTCAAAATAAGCACGGATCTGATGACGAGCACCAGTCAGTAGTTCAACCTGATAGATCGCTCCGGTAAAGCCAAGCTGCTTGCGGGCCAGAAGAGTGCGTGGGTCGTCTTCGGGAAGAGGCCCCTCAACAATGTGCTCGGATTCTTTTTTCGTGCGATGAGACAGTCGCTCAATTTCAGCGTCGAGTTCTTTGAACTGGACTTTTTTGGAGGAGCGATAACGGCTTAAAATCCAACCCTCAACAAAAGTACCGTGCCGAAAAGGACCGGGACGAGCCGTGGACCCCGCCAGGTATATTTTTTTGATTTGCTTGGCATCTTGGGACTGATTGGAAAATAGTTCTCGATAGGCCTCAAAGCCTTTTTCGGTCGCAAAAAGTAGGCATCCACTCGTTTCAAAGTCCAAGCGGTGGACTGCCTTCCAGGGGGCATCTTCTGGAAATAGCTCATCAAAATGCTGCTTGGCTGGTTTTGACACAAGGCAAAGTTCTGAGTCTTCAAAGAGGACTTTGGGACTGTTTTTCATGGTGCTCGGAACCCCTTCAAAGATAATTCAGGAACAAGCGCTTGACACTACTTCGAATCCCATTTTAACCGATCTTAGAGTAGTTTCTTGAAAGGTTCTTGATTAATGGCAACTAAAGCTAAGAAAACTAAAACCACCCCAGCCGCAAAACCTTCAAAGGTCATTGCCAAAAAGACTCCTGCGCCTAAAAAGGCTCTGACGCCTAAGGCAGCAGGTCCGAAGGCGATAGCCCCAACTCTTTCTTCGGCAAGTACTTCGGCCAAGAAAGCCAAAGCTGTTTCGAGTGTAAAAGCTCCTGCGGCCAAGGGACCGGCGCCAAAAGGAAAAAACGGAAGCGCCGAGCTGATGAAGTCGCCTTATGCGCCAGGAAAAAGTGGCGGAAAGAAGCCTTTAAAATCCCTCTATCCGGAAGAGGAAGAAATTGATCGCGATAAAATTGTGTTCAGTGACGACGAAGAGGCCGAAGGCCTCGAAGGCGCTCCTGAATTGGACGAAGAAGAGTTTGACGAAGATAACGAGGGTTTGCCCGGATGGTGGAAGAACGATCCCCGAGGGATTGAAGCCGAAGAGGCCGAAGGTGAAAAGGCCGAGGTCGACGATTCCGATGAATGGACTGAAGATGATGATTGGAACGACGGCGGGGATAGTAAAGATTCTTATTGATCCTAAAAAAATAAAATGAATGCTCATCAAGCAGCGACGCTCTTTGACTGGTCTTCGCTGCGTTCGGCTGTCTTTGGCAGCTCCTTCATCGACATCCCCAAGCTCAACACTCAGTCTCGACAAGAAGCGCGGCGCTTCCTGGCTGCATATGGTTATGATTTAGACGATCCAGTGATTCGTGAAGAGATTTGGCGAATTTATTTTGAGGCTCTATCGTTTTTACGAAACGCGCTTTTGGAACCGGGCGAAAGCATTCCGACCGAATTTTTGAGCCGCGGCCCACAGAGTGATGTTTTGCGTTTGATGGTGGAGGCCTCCAAGCCCGACCCGGACGCCAGTGGCAAATGGGCCTGTGCTTTTTTGCGAGTGATGCACACGATTTCCCATCTCGACAACGACGTGCGGCACGACTTTTTTCAGTCCGCCCGCGAACAAATTTTTCGACGTTTCGACAAGCTCGTTCAAGTGGAGTCCGGCCGCCCTAAATATTTCGGGGTGGGCAATCGCCGAGTAACTTTGCTCCGTTATCAGAAAAAAGAACGCAAAGATCGCAACTCTACATTGATCAAGCTTCTCTCCAAGCCCTCGGCGGCGGTCGAGGCCATTTACGATCGTCTGGGTTTTCGTTTCGTGACAGAAACCAAGCTTGAGGCGGTTGAGCTTTTGCAGCAGTTTTTTGAGCACGGCGTGATTTGTCCGGCCAATATTTTCCCGAACCGATCGATCAATACCTTGGTCAACATTGAGGCTTTATGGGCTGAAGTGGAAAAACAAAAAATCGTCGAGAAAGCCGATCGAGTTTCGCCAGTAGAAATTCGCCATTTATTTAAAAACGCGGTCAACTCAGCGGACGCTTCTGCGAGGGGCCAAAAAAATCAATTCACTTCCAATTGGTACCGCACATTACAGTTCACCTGTCGTTTATTGGTCACCGCTCCGGACCCAACTTTTCGTTTTTGGGAAGACATGAAAAAAGAATTGGGTTCGTCGAAAATGATGAAATCCAAACTTCAGAAAATCCCAATCACCATTCGCGAGCGGCGAAGTTTCTTTTATCCGTTTGAAATTCAAATCATGGATAAAGATTCCTATTTAGACGCGATTGGTGGCCGCAGCCGTCACCGAGAATACAAAGCCAAGCAAAGACTTATGGCGCGAAACCGTGTGCTTCGCGACCTCATCTGATACATTAAAGCTATGAAAATCGATCAACGCAGCAAGGCCTTGGCCACGGTATTGGCTTTGGCAGTGATGTTGGTGATGCCTCTGCCCGATTTTTCGGCCCCGCTGAATCGGGTCCTGATTGTTTTTTTGCTTTGGACGACTTGTTTGTCGTGGGCCTTAGTTTGCTATTTCAAATCAAATTGGTTGAACGAGGCTTGGGCAGCTTTTTTGGTGGCTACGATTTTTCACGCCTTGGTTTTTAAAAATCCATTAGCTATGGCTCTTTCGCTAATCTGGAAATTTTGGTTGAATGTTCGAATGAATCGATTGGCTCAATCGGCGTTGCCAAATGATTCCGTCAAAAGCGGAATCGCAGCGTTGATCTTACTTGTCTCTCCTTTGTTTTTATTCCTGACGACCCCCGCTTTTTCGGCGGAAGTTCCTGACAATAAAAAAGGCCACAGCATTGAAAGCATTGCTTCGTGTTCGGTGATTGATCAAGTGCCCTGGACTTTTCGCAAGGGCAAGCGCCAATCCCGTTTTCTAATCCGTGATCGCTTAAGGCTGACGACTCAGCCTGATTTTTCAGTTTGGGAAATCCATCAAATCTTGGATGGCAGTGGCTATGTCGCCTATGTTTTTAAACGCATTCGTGAAGACGGAATTGAAGAAGCCATCGTTACCAAAGAAGTTTCCTACAATCGGATTCTACAAAAAGGCAACCAGCGTCGAATTGCCGAAGTGCGATCTTTGAAAACCATGACTGACCGTCCGGTTCTGGAATTTGTGAATCAAGAAGGCGGCAGTGTGATTGTGATCCCCAGTTATGGTGGACTTTCTAAGTTGCAAATTAATTTTTCGATGAACAAAGGTCGTTCAGCGCCCCCGGTTTTGCTGGTGGGACGTTCTTGTGAGCGCTCGGAGCAAGACACCAAAGCGGAAGAAGACGATGCAGCCGAGCGCCAAGGAATTATAAAGGCTAAATGATGAAAAATAAAAATTTGCCTAGCCCCAAGCGAGAAGTTCCCTGTATCCACTGGCGCGAGTGCAGTGGGTGTCCTTTGATTCAACATCCTTACAAAACTCAATTGGAAACCAAGCGAGACCTCGTCTTTAACGCCTATAAAGACGAAGGCTCCTTTGACATGGCGAATGTTACAAAAATTTTAAAAGCGGTGCGCGCTTCGCCAAGAACGTTGGCTTATCGAAACAAGGCAAAATGGATTCTCCAAAAATCAGCCGACGGCACTTTGAAAATGGGAATTTACCGAGCGGGATCTCATGAAGTGATCGACATTCCGACTTGTCCGGTGCACGCGCCCGAAATTAACGAAATTTCTGCTTTCATCAAAGAGTTGATTCATAAGCACGAAGTTCCGGTTTTGAAATTTGGCCAAATTTTCGACAAGCAAGCAGTGCTTCGTTATGTGATCGTTCGTTATTCATTTCGAGAAAAGAAATTGATATGTGTTTTTGTAACCGGCGCACAAGCCGTCAACGGTTTTGCCGGACTGGTTAAAGACTTGCTCGCAAAATATGAAGCCAAGCTTTCTACCATTGTTCAAAATATTAACGACGGCGAAGGAAACGTTTTGTTGGGCGAAGCCAATCGCTATCATTTTAAAAAAGGCGAGCTTACCGAATCAATGGGAAGCTACCGTGTGCCGGTTGGTCCCTTATCGTTTTTGCAGGTGAACTCGATCCAAGCTTCCTATCTTTACAAGCGAGTTTCGCAATTGTTGAAGGGCCACCATAAACAAGGGCTCGATCTTTATTCAGGCGTGGGGTTGATGGCTTTTCATATGGCTTCAAACACCGAACAAATTCTTGCGGTTGAAGAAGTGGGCTCTGCTGCGCTTGAAGCCATCACCGCCGCCCGCCGCGCTAAACTCGGCAATGTTTTGCAGCTTTGTTCCGATGCGGCTGATGGGATTAAAACTTTTCATGAAGAATTTGGGGTTCCCGATTGGGTGATTTTGAACCCGCCCCGCAAAGGCTGTGATCCCGACGTGCTGCGACTCTTGGCTGAAAAGATGCCGGGCAAAATTATCTACGTTTCTTGTAACCCCAAAAGCCAAGCGCGTGACCTTGCACTTCTTATGAGATGGAATCCATCCTTAAGACTCAAGAGTTTAGAGCCCGTTGATATGTTCCCCCAAACGCTTCATGTGGAGTCGATTGCCTACTTGGAAAATGTGAGCGTCAAAAAATTGGGCAAGGGCTCGTCGGGTAAATCTAAAAAAGGGTCAAAAACCCTGCACTAATTTCAAAAACGAATCATTGAGACATCAAAGTCCGCAGAGCTAGAATGAATCTTGCAGATGATTCAAAACAACGCCGAATTACGATTAGAAGCCAGTGGACTTACCAAGGTCTACGGCCAGCGCGCGGTTGTAAACGATGTTTCTTTATATGTTCGCCCGGGTGAAGTGGTCGGGCTTTTGGGCCCTAACGGAGCCGGCAAGACCACAGTTTTTTATATGATTGTCGGTTTGGTTTTCCCAACTCGCGGAAAAATTGAGATCACTAAAGAAGAGATCACGGCTCTGCCTCTTCATGAGCGAGCTCATCGCGGGATTGCTTATCTTCCGCAAGAAAGCAGCTTATTTAAAAAACTTTCGGTTTACGACAACGTGGCGATGGCGCTCGAAGCTCGGGGCTACGATGGCGAGATTTTGGATCGCCGATGCTTAAATTTATTAAAGAGATTTGGTTTGGATGCTTTAGCTCAAAATGCCGCGGCGACATTGTCGGGCGGCGAGCGTCGCCGTTGTGAAATTGCCCGGTGTTTGGCGATCGAGCCTAATTTTGTTTTGCTCGACGAACCTTTTGCTGGGGTAGATCCGATTGCGGTGGGCGAAATCCGAAGCTTCATTGCTGATTTAAAAAACAGCGGCATTGGAGTGCTGATCACCGATCACAACGTGCGCGAAACGCTAAGCACCTGTGATCGCGGCTACTTAATGCGCGGGGGCGAAGTTTTTTTTACTGGGACTCCGGATGAAATTGCGAACAACGAAGAAGCAAAGAAGTTTTATTTGGGCAAGGACTTCTCGCTTGAGTGACAATGGATTGAGCGAATGGATAGGGACTGAGGGGATGGTGTAGCGCATGGGAATGAAACAGCAGATGAAGCAGTCGTTGGGGATGACCATGACTCCCCAGCTCCAACAGGCCATCAAGATTTTGCAAATGAACGTTATGGAATTGCAAACCGAAGTTTCCAACGCCTTGGTCGAAAATCCTACGCTCGAAGAAGAACACAGTGGCGCCGATGAAGACAACAGCGTTTCCAATATGGGCGCGGCAGGCGAAGGCGAAGATCGCAATCAAGATCCTGGCCAATCCTCAACTGACAAAGATCGCATCACCGACGCCAAAGAAGATTTTGATTGGGAAAATTATTTAGAACAATCGAGCGGCAATCGCGAATTTTTACCTTCGACTAAAAATTTCAATCCCGATGATTTGCCGAATTTTGAGCAAATTCTTTCCAAGACCACCAGCCTCTATGAACACTTGATGTGGCAGCTTCGCTTGACCGTTCAAGACCCCAAAGAATTTGAAATCGGGGAAAACATCATCGGAAATTTGAATGACGACGGCTACTTGATGGTTTTCACCCAAGAGTTGGCGCATAGCCTGGATGTCTCGATCCCCCAGGTAGAAACGATGTTGAAACACGTTCAAAAAATGGATCCCCCCGGTGTGGCGGCCCGAGATTTGAAAGAATGTTTGATGATCCAAGCTCGTCAAATGGATTACTTCGACGACGTTGTTGAGTTGATCGAAAAATGTTTGCCCGAATTGGAAACTAAAAACTACGAATTGATCGCGAAGAAAATGAACACTCGATTGGAAGACGTGATCGAGCTTTCTAAGTTGGTTCACGGCATGGAGCCCAAGCCCGGGCGAATCTACACGACCCAAGATTCCCATTACATTGTTCCAGATATTTACATTGTAAAAACTTCTGACGGCACCAAATACAACATCGTTTTGAACGAAGAGGGTATCCCGCGCTTGAAGATTTCAAAGATCTACCAAGATCAACTTTCAGCCGGCGCTTTGAAGGGTGAAACTCGTTCCTACATTCGAGAAAAGCTTAAAAACGCAGTGGCTTTGATGCGTAGTATTTATCAGCGCCAGCGCACGATTTTTCGAGTCACAGAAGCGATCTTAAAGCGCCAAATGGACTTTTTTGAAAAGGGCTTGGCCCATCTAAAACCCATGGTGCTAAAGGACATTGCTGAAGAATTAACCCTTCATGAGTCCACGATTTCTCGGGTGACCACCAATAAGTACGTTCACACGCCCCAGGGGATCTTTGAGTTAAAGTACTTCTTTAACTCTGCAATTGGTAAATCTGATGGGACTGACGACGTTGCCAGCGAGACGGTGCGGCAAAAAATTAAAGAGTTTGTCACAGCAGAAAACCCCAAGAAGCCCCTCAGCGATCAGCAGTTGACAAAGCTCCTTGAGGAACACAACATCACTATCGCCCGCAGAACGGTAGCTAAGTACCGAGAGGCTATGGGAATTCTTCCTTCCAGCAAGCGGAAGAAGTTTTTCTAATCAGCTTCTAGTCCTTCGTTACCGCAGAAGATTTTTAGCTAATTCTTCTGGGCGAAAGGATCGTGTTATGCCCCTATCTTCAAAAATTGAGTTGAAGGTCACCTTCAAAGGAATTGATTCATCGGACGCGGTTAAGGCTTACGCCGAAAAACGAATTTCGAAAATTTCCAAACACCTGCACAAATTAGTTCAGTGTGAATTTGTATTCATGGTCGAAAAAACCAAGCAGATCGCGCAACTTCATGTGGTGTCGGGTGATTTCGAGGCTCGTGCTGAATCTGACGATGAATCTCTTTACGCTTCCATCGACGAGGTCGTGGATAAAATGATTCATCAAACGCGCAAATACAAAGAAAAGCAGACTGATCACGCTGGCAAGGGTCATCACAACACCGATGGTTCTTCGGTAGATCCAACAGTTAATTCTTTAGCTAATTCTTTAGACGATGATTTGGAAGTTGAAGAAGAGCAATAGGACAGCAATAAAGAAGAGCATCGGCTCTTAGGTATCAGGAGATTTTTTTATGAATGGAAATTATCTTTTTAGTTCTGAATCGGTAACCGAAGGTCATCCAGACAAAGTTTCCGATTTAATTTCAGACAGCGTACTCGACGCGTTTTTATCACAAGACCCCGAGTCAAAGGTCGCCTGTGAAACGATGGTGACCACCAACACCGTGATCGTTGCCGGCGAAGTGAACGCCAGTTTGAAAACCCCCATTGACTACGATCGCTTGGTTCGCAAGGTGGTCCGCGAAATCGGCTACACCGATTCAAACTCGGGCTTCGAGGCCGACACACTTAAGATCACTAATTTAATTCACGAGCAGAGTCGTGACATCAACCAGGGCTTGACCGTTACCGGTCAGCTTGGCGCCGGTGATCAAGGCATGATGTTTGGTTTTGCTTGTCGCGACACCGAGTCTTTGATGCCGATGCCGATTTGGTTGTCGCATCGTTTGGCTTTTGGTTTGACCAAAGCCCGCAAAGACAAGCGCGTTCCATGGCTTCGCCCCGACGGCAAGGTTCAAGTCACCGTTCAATACAAAGACGACAAACCGGTCGCTCTGCACACGTTTGTTTTATCGACTCAGCATTCTGATACAGTCGATCAAAAAACCATCGAAGCTTTCGTTAAAAATGAATTGTTGCCAGGTTTGATTCCCTCAAATTTGTCGACCCAAAACACTCGTTACTATGTGAACCCCTCTGGTCGATTCGTCATTGGCGGCCCCGATGGAGATTGTGGTCTGACCGGTCGCAAAATCATCGTGGACACCTATGGTGGATATGCGCCTCATGGCGGCGGCGCATTCAGCGGCAAGGACTCTTCAAAGGTTGATCGTTCGGCTGCTTACATGGCTCGCTACATTGCTAAAAACGTAGTGGCTGCCGGATTGGCCGATCGTTTTATGGTTCAATTGGCCTATGCGATTGGCCGCCCAGATCCCGTGAGCTTGCATTTTGAGGCCTATGGTTCTTTGAAGGCTTCTCATGAAAGATTAGACGCCGCGATTCGCGAAACCTTTTCGCTAACTCCGGGTGGAATCATTGAAAGCCTGCAATTGCGAAGGCCGATATTTGCGAAGACCACTAACTATGGGCACTTCGGACGAGAAGACAAAGACTTCACTTGGGAAAAAACCGATAAAGCTGATGCCCTCAAGAAGCTAGTTTAGCCTTCTATGCATCGAGCCATTGCCCTTTTAGTGTTTTTGGCTGTTTGGTTGTGTCTTGAACGCAATGCTTATCGGCGGCGTAGCCAGAAATCTTTTCGTCGGCTTTGGATATATTTAGAAAAGGCTCATAGTCCCGATCCGCTTTGGCCCCCGCTCTTTTTTGCGACGCTAAGCACCCTCTTTTTTTCTATTTGGGAATTTTTGGTTCGCTGGGCGCTGATGCCGGACGATCGATTTTTTTCACTTTCTGTTGTGGTGGGAGTTTTGGGCTGGGCGCTTTTTTTATGGCTCCGGATTCCAAAAATTTCGACAAGCCGATTTCAGTCTTCAATAGCGAAAATTTCTCCACCCGTGCTCTGGCTTTTGTGGATAGCGTCGACTCAGGTTTTGCTGCGATCCTGGTTTTGCTTGGTTCTACTTATTTGGGTTTTTTATCGCGCACAGTTTTTAAAGCAAGAATCCAAAACTCTTTCGCAAGGATCTTGACCGCTTTCTTGCTAGCGCTCGTTTTACCCTTTAGGATCGAATCCAATGCTTTACTGGCTCTTGTTACAATTGCAGCCACAACTATCATTTTTGAACGTTTTTCGTTACATCACCTTTCGATCTGGGATGGGCGCTTTGACTGCTTTTATGGTGGTCTTTGTTTTGGGCCAGCCCTTCATCGAATGGGTTAAGCGAAAGCAATATGGCCAATCGGTTCGCACCGACGGCCCCCAAAGCCATTTGAAAAAACAGGGCACTCCCACAATGGGCGGGCTTTTGATTGTCTTGGGATTGTCGATTGGCACTTTGCTCTGGGGCGATTTGGCTAATCCCTATATTTGGCTCGTGCTTTTTATCACCTGGGCTTATGCCGGCATCGGACTGATTGATGATTGGAAAAAGGTCACTAAGAAAAATTCCAAAGGCCTCTCGAGCCGCTGGAAGCTTCGACTCCAAATTATTTTTGCCTTGATGTTTTCTTGGGGAATTTACGTCGTGCAAAAAGACACGCCCCTTGATGGAGTTTTGTATTTCCCATTCTTTAAAAATTTCACGCTGAATTTTGGTGCGTGGTACATGGCATTTACGGTTTTCGTAATCGTTGGAACTTCCAATGCGGTTAACTTGACCGATGGGTTGGATGGACTGGCAATTGGCCCGGCAATTGTCTGCGGTGGAGTCTTTTTCTTGCTCGCTTACCTGGGCGGAAACATCTTGTACGCCGAATATTTGCAGATCCCCCATGTGGCGGGCTCTGGTGAACTCGGAGTTTTTTGCGCTTCATTAGTCGCCAGTGGCATTGCTTTTCTGTGGTTCAACACTTATCCCGCGCAAATTTTTATGGGCGACGTTGGTTCGCTTGCTTTGGGTGGTTCTTTGGGTGCGTTGGGCGTGGCTTCTAAGAATGAGATCCTTTTGGCGATCATGGGCGGAGTCTTTGTTATGGAAACCGTTTCGGTCATAGCTCAAGTAATTTCGTTTAAATTGACCGGCAAGCGAATCTTCAAGATGGCACCGATTCATCATCATTTTGAGCTCTTAGGGTGGCCGGAACCCAAGGTCATTGTGCGCTTTTGGATCGTGTCATTTATCCTTGGAATTCTAGCACTTAGCACCTTAAAATTGCGCTAAGTATAGATTTCCATTATAGCGGGCAGTGGGCGAGGAAAAAGGAAGGAACTTAATGGCTGTTACAGCTGGGTTGAAAGATAAGAAAATTGTTGTTCTGGGAGCGCAAAAGGGCGCGATCGAGATTGTAAAATATCTCATTAAAAAAGGAGCTCGAGTTTCCTTAGTGGACCAAGGTGCTGCTGAATTAATTCAGCCACAATTGGACGAAAAATTACCGGCCGGAAAATACGAAGCATTTTTCGGAAATGAAATTGATCCTAAAGTTTTTGTCGATGTTGAGAGAATCATTGTCTCTCCAAATTTCCCGACAAATTTTGCAGCGATTGAAGTGGCACGAAGCGCGGGCGTGATTATCGAAACCGAATTGGATTTCGTGAGCACTCACCTGGCGGCTCCGTTGCTGGCGATCGTTGGAACCAAGGGCAAGTCGACCACTGCAAGTTTGATTCGTGCGATGCTTAAAAAGTCGGGCAAAGATGTTTTCGCAAACATCGAAGCACCGTTAGCATCGGCGCTGAATCTTTCGAAGGCGCCGGACATGGTGATTGGCACGATAAGCCCGTTGTCATTAGAAGGCTGCAAAGCACTGGCTCCGGATTATGTGGTTTTCACCAACGTGTACGACGATCATTTGGATCGATACACCACGGCGGAGCAATATCAAAATTTGCTGAAGGAAATTTTCCGCAACGCTACTGAAGAAACCATTTCAGTTTTGAATGCGGGCGATGCCACTTTGCTAAATTGGATGGCGATGGTTCCTGGAAAGAAGCTGCTGTTTTCGGCAGCTGTTCCTGAAGGATTTTCTGGAGCTTGGTCGACTCGAACTGATTTACACGTTCGAATCACGACTGGTGGAGTTCAAAAAGATCATCAAGCGTCGCTTAAGAATTATAAAATGCGCGGCGTTCACAATCGCGAAAACCTGATGGCCGCGGCGCTGACTGCGATGACCTTGGGCGCGAAGTTTGAAGACGTGCAACACGTGATTGATAACTTGTCGACTTTGACGGGACGCCTTGAATTCGTGAAGCGCATTAACTCGGTGGCTTTTTATAATGATTCGGCAGCGACCGTTCCTCATGCCGTGACGATTTCGTTGAAAGCTTTTGCCGAGCCGATCATTTTGATCGCCGGTGGCCGCGACAAAGGATTGGACTTCACTCCGCTAGCACCACTCATTCGGCAACGAGTGAAGAATATGATTTTGGTCGGTGAAGCTAAAGAAAAGGTCAATCGTATGATTGGCGACTTTACCGAGACCTTCTTGGTCGGAACTTTTGAAGAAGCTGTTTTGTTGGCTTATCAAAAGTCACGATCGGGCGATGTGATCTTGTTCTCGCCAGGTTGTGCGGGTTTTGAGGAGTATCACACCAAGGCTAGCGAACTTAGCGAAGAAGTGGATCCTTTTAGAGTCTTGATTTCGCAAATTGCCCAGCCTCGTCGTTTGAATGTTTTGTAGTAAATAACTTTTAGAACATTCGGTAGATTAAAAATAACAGCCCGCCATCAGAATACTTTTTGATGGCGGGCTGCTTTTATTCAAGATCTATACAGACCCTAAAGCCGCCCTTATACTCATTTTATGGCCGCTGTTTTTTCCCCGTCATTTTTAGCAACGCTCTGTGATCCCGTTAGTGGCGAGTCGTTGTCGATGGACCCTATCAGGAAGGCTTTGCTCAATGCTGAAAAGCAGGGCTATCCAGTGCTTTCTGAGCGAACCTTGTGCTTGTTGCCTCATCCAGAGTTGGCGCTTTCGCATTTTTTGTCGCAATGGCGATTGTTGCTCTCAAAATTGGACCAAGAAATTGATCAGCATCAACAGCTTTTGACTAAGCATCAGGGATTGGAGCTCGCGAGCCGAGTTCGTATAGAGGCTTATCGAAAATCGCGCATCGAATTTAAAAAAGAACTCAGCGAAATTTTTGCGGCCCTGCCGAATCATGAGAAACAAAGCCATGCTTTCGCCAGCAATGCCCATCAAAGCTTAGGTTTGACCGTTCCCCTGGCCCAGCCGTTGATCGGCTATCCTCAAAACTTATTTCGAGACTGGGTTTGGGGCGATGTTGAAAATAAGCACTATCTCGAAATTTGTAAGAATGCAGTGATCGCCTCTGGCCTAAAGCCAAAACGAATTTTGGTTTTGGCGGCCGGTGGTGGGCGATTGGCTTTGGATTTGCATCAACACTTTCAGCCGGAATTCACGGTGGCGCTTGATAATTCTTATTTTTTTGCAGAATGCTTTGATCGTATTTGTTTTCAAAAAGGGCTAACTATTAGCGAATTTCCAGCAGCGCCGAAAAGCGATCAAGACCAAGCCTTCCGTCACCAAGTTTCAAAAATTTCTCAGAGCCCGCAGAATTTGCACTATGTCTTGGGCGATTTAAATTATCTGCCCTTTCAGCCGGAATCTTTTGATTTGATCATCACGCCGTGGATCATTGATTTGATCCCCCAAAAAATTCCTCAGCTCATTCATAACTTGAGCACTCTTTTAGTTTCCGAACGCGGGCTTTGGGTGAATTTCGGGTCCTTTCAAATACCTCCCGAAACTTCGCCAGTTTTTCGTTTTTCACAAGCAGAAGTGAAGATGCTGGCGGAAAGAGCCAATTTTGAAAATTTGGCTGAGTCTTTTCCACAGATTCAATATTTACAGTCGCCGCATAGCGCCCATCATCGAGTGGAGTCACTATGGGCACTGAGCGCAAGGCGTAACGCTCATCCGGTTGGAAAAACCGTGAGGGCGTTGGGGACCCCTGATTGGTTGTTGGATTTTGACCGACCGATTCCTAAAAACGAACAGGTCGCATTTTCTGAAATGATGCACAAAGTACCTCAGCGAGTTTTTGAGTTGATCGATGGCCAGCGGAGCTTGAGGACCGTGGCCGAATTTATTGGCCGTGAATTTGAAATGAACCAAGACGAAGCTGAATCAAGCCTTGTTGGTTTTTTGTCACGTTGGGCCCAAGACGTGAAGACTTCGTAAGCTTGGCGTAAGTTTAGGCGTAAGATTCGGCTTAAGTTTTTTGGCTGGCTTCCCAGTCTCTGATGTATCCCCTACAATTAAATAAGATGTTTAAAAGAATCCAAATTCCGGATTTGTATTTCTTTTTTTTGGTTCTGCTCATTTCTTCTTTTGGTGCGGTCATGGTCTATTCGGCTTCAAGCGTGGTCGCGTTGGATAAATACGGCGACTCGATTTTTTATCTTAAAAGACAGCTCACTTTTTTACTGGGCGGATTTTTTTGCCTTTGGATCATTTTGGAAACCAATTACGAAAGTTGGATGGCCAAGGGTGCGTGGATTTTGGCCGCCGCGACTTTGTCGTTGATTTTAGTCTACGTCCCGGGAATCGGGGTGCGGGTGGGCGGTGGTTTGCGTTGGATCACGTTGGCGGGTTTTCGATTGCAGCCGGCAGAGTTTTCAAAACTAGCTTTAGTGATTTATTTGTCTTGGGCATTGGCGCGAAAGGGCGACGCGATCCGAAGTTTTTACTACGGATTTTTACCGATGCTTTTGATATCTGGAACGCTGGCCTTTTTAGTTTTGAAACAGCCAGACTTTGGCAACGCGACCATTTTGATGTTGCTTGCTTTGACCATGATTTTTTTAGCGGGCGGAAGAATTGGTTATTTGGCCGGATTGGTTTTGGCCTTGGCGCCAATAGCTTTTGCGTTAATGACCGGTGAAGCTTATCGCCGTCGCCGATTGCTGGCTTTTTTAAATCCTTGGGATGATCCTCAAAACACCAGCTATCAAATCGTTCAATCTTTCACCGCGTTTTTTTCAGGCGGTATGTGGGGCCGTGGATTGGGCAACAGCCAAGAAAAAATTCACTACTTGCCTGAAGTGCACACCGATTTCATTGGGGCGATTGTCGGAGAAGAATTGGGTTTCCTGGGTGCGACCTTAATGGTGGTGGCATTTTTTTTACTGGTTTATCGGGGATTTCAAATCGCTCGCCATGCTAAAGATTATTCGGGTTATTTGCTGGCTTCCGGATGCACGTGCATCATTGGCTATCAGTTTGTATTAAATCTTGCGGTCGTGACCGGACTTTTGCCGACCAAGGGGCTGCCATTGCCGCTGGTTTCTCATGGCGGATCCTCGTTGATTTCAACTTTAATGGCCTGCGGGTTTATTTTATCGGTGGCTCGTCAGTCTAATTCGCAAGCACATTCGCAGCGAGCGCAGTGAGATTAAAAATCGTGGCTAATAAGAAAAATATTTGGGTGGTCGCAGCGGGAACCGGCGGACATATTTTCCCGGGACTTCGAGTGGCCGAGTTTATGGAAAAGAGTGCTTCAGACATTGAGTTCTGTTTTTTTGGAAGTCGCCTACGTTTGGAATCCGAAATCATTCCCAAACACGGCCGGCGAATAAAATTTTTAAGCGCCAGTCCCTGGAAGGGCAAAGGTTTGATTGCCCGTATCAACGCGCTCGTTGATTTAACGATCGGTTTTTTTCAAGTTCTGGCTTTTTCCTTTCGGGAAACTCCTTCGGCATTAATCAGCGTTGGCGGGTATGTATCTTTGCCGGTGGCTTTTGCGGTTTTTGTCCGCGGCAAGAAAATCTTTTTAATCGAACCAAACATTCGCGCCGGAGTTTCTAATCGATTGGTTTCAAAAATGGCGAGTTTAGCCTTTTCCACTCCGGGAAGTGATGCCGCAAAAGTTTTTAAATGCCCGGTCAAAGAATTTGGAAATCCGGTGCGTTCTGGTTTTCAAGTTTGTGAAGTTCGCGATCAAGTAAAAAAAATCATTGTGCTGGGTGGATCTCAGGGGGCGCGGGCCATTTGCGAATCCATGATCCGAGCCGCCGCTAAGCTGAATTTTGAAAAGAGTGGAATCGAAGTTTTGCTACAAACCGGGGCTGCGAATTTAGAATTTTCTTTGGCCTTAAAAAAGGAATTGTCATTAAAAGAAACTTTTGTGGTCAAAGCGTTTGTTGATCGAGTGGATGCTGAACTTTTGTCTTCTGATTTAGTGGTGGCCCGAGCCGGCGCTATGACCGTAGCGGAATTGGCGATTTCGGCTTTGCCTACGGTTTTTATTCCGTTTCCATTTGCCGCCGACGATCATCAGCGAGTGAACGCAAAGCTTCTAGAAGATGCGGGAGCCGCAAAATGTGTTGATGAGCGTGAAGGTGAATTTCAAAAAAACCTAGAGAACGAGCTTTCCAGGCTCATTGATAATGTGGAGTTGCGACGCTCTCGTGCTTTAAGGATGAGGGAATGGGGCCGTCCCGCAGCCACCGAGGCTATTTCGGCGGCGATTTTAGAGTCCCTCTGAATATTGAAATAGAGTCTTTAGATATAGGCTCCTCATTTGAGGGAGCTTCTGATAAAAACATCTCATGTCGTTACTAAAGAGGACCCGCCGTGTTTATTTTGTAGGAATTGGCGGGATTGGGATGTCGGGAATTGCCGAGATTTTACTTCGTTCGGGCCATCAAGTTTTCGGATCTGATTTGGGCGCAAGCGACACCATCGAAAATTTAAAAAAATTAGGGGCCCGGGTTCAAAGGGGTCATTCTGAAGAATTAATTTCTGAAATTTTGCCTGATGTGGTGGTTTATTCAACCGCGATTCCAATGAACAACCCTGAATTGGTTTTTGCCCGACAGCGCGAAATTCCCATTGTTCGCCGAGCCGAAATGCTGGGCGAACTGATGCGCCTTCGCCGCGGAATCGCGTTGGCTGGTAGTCACGGTAAAACCACCACGACCGGGGTGACCTCATTGATTCTTAAAGAGGCGGCACTGGATCCGGCCGTGATCATCGGCGGGCGCTTCGACGCGATTGGTTCGAATGCGGCGTGGGGCGCGGGTCAGTGGTTGGTGGCTGAGGCCGACGAGAGCGATGGCTCTTTTTTGCGGCTGACTCCGGAAATTGCAGTGGTTACTAACATTGATCGCGAACACATGGATCACTACGGATCTTTTGAGGCGGCGATGGGGGCCTTTGAAGAATTTTTAGATCGACTGCCCTTTTATGGACGAGCGGTTTTATGTTCCGATTGTCCGAATTTGCGATCGCTGCGAAAGAAATTAAACAAACCACGATTTTGGTACGGCACTGATAAAAATTTCGATCCAGATTTTTGGGTTGAAACCATTTCTTTGGGAGCCGAATCAAAATTCAATCTTCATCGAAGAAAAGTTAGTGCAGATGGCGCCGCAAGCTTTGAGAAAATACTGAGCGCTACGATTGGCGTGCCCGGCGCTCACAACGTTTGCAATGCGGCGGCGGCGGCGATTGTCGCCCTTGAACTTGAAATTTCACCATCAATCATCGTGAGTGCCTTGGAAAAATTTACCGGAGTTCGTCGACGCTTTGAGCGTCGCGGCGAAATTGATGGCCACGTGGTCATCGAAGATTACGCCCATCATCCGACGGAAATCCGTGCGACCATCGCGGCCTGTCGAACAGTTTTTAAAAGTCCGCCACTGGTTTTGTTTCAGCCGCATCGTTTTTCTCGAACCCGAGATTGTTGGGATGACTTTGCTAGCGCGTTTGCCGGGGTGGGCGCGGTGGTTAACTTGCCGATCTATGCCGCTTCGGAAGCGCACGAAAGATGGGTCGAGGCCTATGACGGGATTAAATTTTCAGAGCATCTGCAAGAAGCCGAGGCTCATTTTTGTTCGCGTTTTGACGAAGCCATTCTAAAGATTCAAGAGTTGTCCCGCGAGAAAAAATTTCAAAGTTCGCCGATTTTGGTGATGGGAGCCGGGGATGTATCCAAAGCCATTCCCGGACTATTGAAAAGGGATTGATGTGAGTCGTCCGGCGCTGGAAAAAATCCTGAAGCAACCAAAAAAGTTGCACCAAAATTTTCCGCTTTCTAAAATTTTGTACTATCGGGTGGGCGGGCCGGCCGAAGCTTTGCTGATGAATCCATCTTCCGATGATTTAATCGCGGCCATTAATTGGGTGTGTGATGAGGGAATTCCCTTTCAGGTGATAGGTTCCGGAACCAATTTGCTGGTTTCCGATCGGGGACTTTCGGGGCTGACTATATTTTTGGGCCCAAACCTAATTTTTAAACCTAAAGTTTTGTCGGAAAATTCCGCGCATTTGCGCGTGCGCTTTGAAGCGCAAGACGCCAAGGCTGACGTTTTAGACTGGGCGATGAAGAATCGATTGCTGGGATTGGAATTCTCGGCGGGAATCCCGGGCACCATGGGTGGCGCGGTTTATATGAACGCGGGAACTAAATGGGGCTCGTATGCCGACGTGGTCGAACGGGTTTATCTTTATTCACCCCAATTTGGAAAAATTGAGCGCACGGCTGAGCAAATGGGTTTCAAATATCGCGGCCATGGTGAAGGTTTAATGTCAGATGGGGCGATTGTGCTGTCAGTTGATTTTAAATTGCCGAAGGCGCAAGGCGCGCTTGAACTTTTAGAATCTCGCAAAAAGATTGATGAAATATTGATGTATCGAGGCATCCGACAACCATTGGATTATCCAAGCTGTGGCAGCGTTTTTAAAAATCCGCTGAACAGCGAACGAGGCGCCGGGCGGTTGATCGAGGCCGCTGGCCTTAAGGGACTGCGCCAGGGTTCGGCTATGGTTTCTTTGAAGCACGCTAATTTTATTTTAAATTTAGGCCATGCTAAAGCATCCGACATTAACGGATTGATCCATAAAATTATTTCGAGAGTCAAAGAAAACTCAGGAATCATTCTTGAACCAGAGGTTGTTCGCCTGGGTTTTTAGGGGATAATTGGGGGATTCTATGGAATCCGCAGCGACACTTTTAATTTGTAGTTTGACGACTAGTTTGGCGCTTGTTCTTAATTTGTGGGTTTCGTTTCCAACCAACGAAAAATATCTAATGTCGTTGGTTTTTGTTTGCATTTTTTTTCTTCCTTTTTTTTGTTGGTATGAATTAAATGTTCAGCGCAAAGCAAAAAAAAATCTTGAGAGCTCAGAATATTGGATCATCGGATTTTTAACCCTCATTGCCTTTTTGCTGAGGGTTTCGGATTTAGATGGGCGAGGGATATGGCTTGATGAGCAAATGCAGGTCATTGGTGCGCTTAAAGATCCAAAGGGGCCAATTCATGCGGCATCGGGACAACAGCAGCCACCTTTAAACTACATTTTTGAGGGAATGATTTTAAAAATTCTTGGGCTTAAGCCCTGGATCATGCGGCTGCAGTCGTTTCTTTGTGGAGTGGTGGCGGTCCCGGCTTTTTATATTTTGCTCCGCAGTCTAAGGTTAAAGGTGGGGTCGGCGAGTTTTGGTACTTTGATTTTAACGGTAGGCTCGTCATTCATTTATTTTTCTCAGGATGCTCGGCCCTATTCGGCAGCGGTTTTGGCTGCGGTGCTTTGTTTGCAGGCGCTTTATTTGTTTTGGATGTCTCCGCCCTCTAGGGTCCGCGCTTTTATTTTGTTTGGTTTCATTATGAATTTATCGTTGACGATTGGTTTGCAGCCTCAGGTTTTCTTGGGCGTGTTGGGAATTTGTACGCTTCCTTTTTTAAAAGATCGAGACGGTTTTAAAAAGCTTGCCATTTGCTTTCTTTTTTTACTGATTAGCTCGGTGTTGACAGCGGTCTTTTTAACTGCGGACTTTGGTGCGAGCTCTGAGAAATTTATTCTCCAAAGCCCGGAAGAGCTTATTTTAGGAATTTTTCAAAAGTGGAGCTGGGGAGATTTCTTTTTGTTTTACGGACTACTTTTTGAGCCCGTTCAAATTCAAGGTGTCGTTTTTTTTGTTTTGGCGTTGGGATCAGCGGTGTTTGCCTGGAAAAATCGCGTGCAGCGGCCCATGGTGGCGGGGCTTGGGATCTTTTCAATTATCTTTCCGACAATCTTCCAGATTTTTTATCACTCCATCATCAACACGCCGTTTAGAGATCGTTATATGTTGATTGGGCTTATCCCGCTCTTGATCCTGTTAAGCTTCACCTTTGAAGAAATTTCTAGGCACTTTAATCAAAGCCGATTGCGGCGGGAATCCTTCTTGATTGGTAGTTGTGCCTCCGTTTTAGTTTTGGCTTCAATCTTTAGCATTCCACGCTCCTATGATCGTCACTATGATGTTGATTGGCCGTTGCTTTACCGCTTTTTTCGAGCCCAGGGGCCAGGGCCCAACACTGCGTTGCTTTTAGATTATGGAAAGACCTCTGAATTTGTTCCTGCTTCATTTTGGTCGGCCAGTTTTTATTATCCGGAGCCCCGTAACGTAGAGATTTGCGATGCCGGCTGGTGTACGAACTATGTCGAAGATTGGCTAGAAGATTTACTAAAAGAAAATAATCGTCAATTTGAATCGATTTACATCGTTTCGTTGCCTTATAAATGGGGGACGGTCCTGCGCTTTTCAGAATCATTTGTTGAAAGAATAAAATCAGAAATACCGCGGTTGGAATTTCGAGATCTTGGAGATTTTCAAGTTTACGAAATTAAGAAAAACAAAGGAACGGTAAAAGATTTACTCAATTTCTTAAGTGTCTTGGAAAAACAAATTCTTGCAGAAGATCCAGCACGGGTTGAAATTATTTTACAATTGAAAATATATCAGTTCATTCTTTATGAGTTAGATCACGACTTGATAAACCAAAAAATTGTGGCTCAGATTATAAAAGAATTTTTCATTGAGCTTCCTGAAGTGGCTTCGCGACATGGCAGAGTTGCTAATAAGATTAAAGCACTTGGAATTTAATTAGTTCAAAAAAGATTCACACCAAAGCTGAAATAAATATAGAGCCATCAGCTTTTTCTGATTTTCGATGTTATCTATGGGTCTTTGCGATATTTCAAGAACCACTCTTGGATTAAGAATTCCGAATTTTTCAATTTGTTTGGGGGCCAAGGTTTCTTGAACGTGAACGAAAAAAGTTTTATCAAACGATTCCATGATGGGTAATTGAAAGGGAATTTTTTTGGCTTTACGAACTGATTCAGGAATTAGATTGCGATTTTTCAGAGCTTTTCGAAGCAACGTTTTACGTTCAAACAACCCATTTTTTGATTTTTCAGGAAGCCCCAGACAAAGTTCTACTAGCCGGTGGTCTAGGTAGGGAACGCGAACCTCTAGCCCTTGAGACATCGCGAGCTTGTCGACTCTTAGTAGCGAGTAATCGGTGTTCCAATAGCGAAGATCAAGTTTGTAGAGTTTGTTCATAGGCTCTGAGTCCGCGCAATCTTTTATAAAATCAGCAAACATTGATTCCAGATGCCGTGGCGTTGAGTTTTGCCATTCAGGTTGCAGTAAATCATTAATTTCTTGCTCGTTAAAAAGCTGAGCTAAATCAAGATAGGCCGATGAAAAATCATGGTCTAAATTTCGAGCCAAATGATTGCTCAACCGTTGGATGGATCGAGTGTCTAGTTTTCCCGGGTGGGGGAAAATTTTTTGAAAGAAGCCCAACGGTATTTTTTGAATCCAAGAGCCAGCCTGAGCCGGAAATAAATTTCGAAATTGAATTCCGGCGCTAAACACCGAGTGGTGGACATAGCCTCCAAAAATTTCATCTGCGCCTTCTCCGACCAAGCTGACTCTGAATTTTTTGGATATTTCTTGTAGCAATTTTAAGCTAGCTAGCAAGATAGAATCGCCAATGGGTTCCTCAACGGATTCGACTGCATTTTTGAAATCACTAAAACAATCTGGCGAATGCGGCACCAAATGAAAATCGACATTGTTTGACTTGGCAAACTGGGCGGCGGCTTGGCTTTCGTCGGTGTTTCCACCAATTCCATAGGTGTAACTTGAGATTTGATGCTCGCTTGATTTCTTCAAGAGTGCGCAGATGACTGAAGAATCAATTCCACCTGACAGGGTGGTTGCCACTGGAACGTCGGCTTGGCCCCGAATTTTGACAGCATCCACTAGTAGTTCATAGACCTTGTCTTCCGGATTTTGAGTGTTTGATGATCCAATGGATTTAAGATCCCAAAAGGAGCCAGAGTTTTCATGATCAGCAGATACTTCTAACCATTGACCTGGCTGAATTTTTTTTATGTTTTCAAAAATGCTTTGCGGCCCCGGACAATATCTAAGACGAAAGTAATTAGAGAGTGCAGCTTTGGAAATCGCTCGTGAGGCGCCAGCCGCTAGTAGTGGCCGCATTTCCGAAGCAAAATAAAAAACCGAATTCATCCGCGCCCAATAAAGTGGCTTGATCCCTAGTCGATCACGAGCCAATAAAAGAGTTTCAGTCTTTTTGTTCCAGAATCCAAAGGCAAAATCACCATTAATTTTTTCAAGAAATTTTTTGCCGTGTTTAATTAGACCCCAAAGTAATACTTCAGAGTCGCCGCTGCTTTTAAAGCGACAGCCCTGAGCTATTAAATCTCGGCGCAGCTCAAGGTGATTGTAGATTTCTCCGTTGTAAACCAGGGCATATTCGCCATCAGCACTTTGCATGGGTTGGGCAGAATTTTCGCTGAGATCTAAAACCGCCAGCCGACGATGGCCAAGTCCGAGGGGGCCTTCATTAAAATAGCCAGATCCATTGGGTCCCCGATGGGCCATGGCGTCGCACATTTTTTGGAGCAATGCTTTCCGTTGGTCGAGGTCGGAACCCAGGTTTTTATTAAAATCTAAAAAACCACTGATTCCACACATCGACTAAAGCTCGACTGTTTTTCGCTGGTTAAAAGATTTTTGTTGGTTGATTGAGGTGACCGCATCGGGTGAGTTTTGGCTTTGAATTTCCCAGTGAAAATTTTGAGAATAGCGAGACTGCGGAACATGACGGGTCTCAAAAAGGTCATAAAACACCACCTGGGAAATTTGTGTCGAGCGGGTGCTTGTGATCGTGTCGTCGATCAAGATGGATTGAGGACTTAGTTGAATTTTTCGCTGATATTCAATGCCCGAGTCTTCAGCGCCGAACATTAATATTTGCCTAAAGAGATTTTTAAGTTGGCGAGCTGCAGGGCGGTTCCATCCAAACATCAGTTGCAGCAGTCTATGAATAATGAAACTTAAAGGGGTGAGCGTTCTTCGGGCCCCCATTTTTTGGGCCCGGCCATTGATGACTAGTTGATTTTCGCCGCTTCGCCATTCCCAAGATTTGGCTGAATGAGGGTATAGCGGCGTGATTAGATTTTTTTTCGAGTCTTGAGCCCACCAACCGTCATCAAAGCAAATTCGCTTTTTACTTTTCAAATCAAAGCATCGCAGAGCCCCGCCTCGGCCCAAGTCGATTGCGGCATAAATTCGAGCAGTTTTAATAAATAAAAACTTTGCTTTTGCCAATTCAACAGTCGAATCTTCATTTTTTTCCCAGGCTAATATTTGCTGAGAATTTTTTGTAAGACTTCGATTTAAAATGGCTGCTTCGATAAACTCAGGCATTCGATAAAGAAAATAATGATCCTCATGATCAGTGGGTTCGATGATCGAATGCTGGCTCAATGATTGGCGAGCCCATTGGGCCATTCTTTCAGCTATAGGGTCTTTGTCGGCCCAGTATTCTATTCCAAAAACAAAACAGTTTGAGGTCTGGCGACTTCCCAAATTAGCGACAAAGTTGCCGTCGGGGAAACAAAAATTAGCTAGAAAAGGAAGCATCGATCGGCAGAGTTTTTCGATTCTTGGCTCGTTTGAAATTGCGTGTGCTCGAGAAAGAAAGCTAAGGGTTGCGCTTTGGTAGGCCGGGTCGGCTCCATCGTATTCAAGCGACCAGCCCTCTTCGGTCACAAAAAAAGATTCGAGCCGCGCCAAAAGTTTTTCGGCAGCCAAGAATAATTTTTCTGAATTAAAAAGTTGTGCACACTCAAGCACCGGCAGATACGCAATGGCGTGGTGATTGGCTAAAACATGACTTTCTTCAAAGTGCATCAAATGATCACAAGCTTTTTTTAATGAAACAAAAATTTTAGTTTCTAAATCCAGATCAATTTGGTTTTTGATTAATTTGTAGGTATCAACCAACGCATGGGCAAGGTAGCCAGTGGGTCCCGCCCATCCGCGCTCGTTGGGATACCATTCGTCCCATGAACCATCGGAGTGTTGTCTTTCAATGCAGTAAAGTACGGCGGCTTTAATGTGCTCAAGCGCGCGAGGATTTTGATGAAGATAATTTTCGGCGTCTAGAGAATGCTTCCAGGCCAAAGCCAAAGTGTGAAATCCCAATTGATTGATGGCTGACGGAAAATCAAGCAGACGATGGTGCCAATGAGCGCGACAAAAGCTGCCGAATGTTTTTGAAAAAGGATGGCTATCCATCAGACCGTTTAATCTGGGTAATCCGGCTATTGCGCTTTGAGTGTAAATTTGGCTGGAGAGCTGAGAGTCGGTCATCGGATAAAAACCCGTTGGAACGCGCGAAGAATTAAAATCGGAAGCGTAAAGTAAATATAGCGAGGAATTGATTTTAAAACTCTCGAGCCCCCGTGAATTCGAGGATCCCAGGCACTTGGGATTTCAAAAATTCGAAAACCTTTTCGAGCGGCGTCTACCAAGGTTTCTTGAACATAAGTGTGCGAGCCCAGAATCGTCAGGCTTTCGGCAAGCTTCGGGGTCATGGCCCGATAACCGCCATGAGAATCGGTGAGGTTTTTATCAGCAAAATTTTTTAGATAATTCACCAATAGAAAAATCCCAAATCGATTGATCATTCGATATTGGTAGCGCAAAAGATTGCTTTCCTTGAAGCGCGACCCGACGACGAAATCAGCCTTGTTTTGAAGGATCGGCTCTATGAATTTAGCCATTTCAGTTAAGTCCACTTGGCCGTCAGAGTCCAAGCTGACCACGACCGTGCAATCTTTGGAAACGTTTCTTAAACCATTGCGCATGGCCACGCCCAAACCTCGGCGAGCTCCTTCAAGCACGGTGGCACCGGCTTCAAGGCTTCGGGCCGAGGTGTCATCGTCAGAGTCACTGACCACTAAGATTTGGCCGCAGTGATATTGATTTTTTTCACATTGATTTTTTAGCCCTTGAATGACCTCGCCGATGCTGCGTCCTTCGTTTTTTGCGGGAATAACAAAATGTATGATGGGTTTCATGCCGGGCTTAGGTAGTTTATTATGTTTGGAAATCTTATGAATGTAAACGTATACGGTTTGGGAAATGTGGGTGCGGTGATTGCCTTGGGCTTGCTAAAGCGGGGCTCCAGGGTCACCGGTGTGGAGGTTGACCCCAAAAAGATTGAAAGTTTAAACGCCGGAAAAATGCACTTTCATGAACCAGGTCTTCAAGAGTTGCTCACGTTTGCGGGAACTACTGGTCGATGGAACGTAGTGTTGGACGGCTCCGGTCCAGATTCTGATCCAGCTTTTGATCATATTGCTGCTGATGTGCACTTGGTTTGCGTTGGGACTCCTTCTGCCATTTCGGGTCGAGTCGATTTGTCCCAAGTTCAAAACGTGTTCCAAAAAATTGCGAAAAAAATCAAAGATTCTAAAACACCAGCTTTAGTGATCTTAAAAAGCACGGTTCCTCCGGGAACTTCTCGAGAGCTTCTCAAAGTTTTAGAGGAACGCAGCGGGAAAAAGCGGGGCACAGACTTTGACTTTTATTTTTCACCTGAATTTTTGCGCGAAGGAATGGCTCTTAATGATTTTATGAATCCCAGTTTAGCGGCGCTGGGCAGTGCCGATGGCCAGTTAACCTTTCCAATGGCGCGTGACTTTTTTGCAAGTGAATCTGCCGTGCATTTCTGCACTTATGAAGATGCGGAATTACTAAAATACGCGTGTAATCATTTTCATGCTTTGAAAGTGGTTTTTGCCAATGAAATGGGCGCGCTTTCCAAGGTTTTCGGCGGAGATTCTGATCGATTGCTCTCGATGTTTTTGTCAGACAAAAAACTTAACATCTCAGAAAAGTATTTGAGACCTGGATTTCCCTTTGGGGGACCCTGCTTAAATAAAGATCTTCGTGGCCTGGAGAATTTTTCAGCCGAAGCCGGCTTGCAATTGCCGTTGCTGCGCGCGGTGCGCGAAAGCAACGAAGAGCACTTGCATCGATTTCAATTATTCATTGAGCCTTTTTTAGATAAGCGAACTTTGTTTTTGGGTGTGGCCTTTAAGGCGGCAACCGATGACATTCGCGAAAGCCCTTTGATGCGAATCCTACAGCGCGCGCTGCAAACTCCGTTTTATCGACGCAAACCATCTTTATCAGTCTTGGATCGGCCACGAGTTTTGGCGCAATTAGAGACCATGGCCTTGCCGGTCACCCGTTATGCTGAGCGAGATTGGTCTCGTGCGTTGGGCGAGGCCGAGTGTGTGGTGTTGGGGCCTTACTTGCCTGATGAAGCTTCAATGCCGCAATGGATAAAGGCCCTGAATGATTTCTCAGGGCCAATCATTGATTTGGGGTGGCATTCGGCCTGGCAGCCGCTGAAAGCGAAGAGCCAGGCTTTTCTTTGATCTTCTTTAATTAAGCAGCAATTAAGCAGCGCGCTTATTCGCGGGAGCATGATCAACACATGAATCTTTGTTCTCTTCGAAATGCTTAATCATGCTCTTGAAGTCAATTCTGATGAAAACTGGAAAGTGATCTGATGGATTTCGGCTGCGCTCTGAAAAAGTTTCGGGCAAAGGCTTTTCGCTGCCATCGGGATTGCGATACTTCGGGATGTGTCCACTCATCACCAGTTGGTTCATCGCTTTGGTCGCTAAGATCGCATCTAGCTGATTGTTCACTGCTCCTCCCGTGAGCGGGTGAAAAGTTTGGGTGACTCGGTCATCGGCAGGAACGGTTTCCTTGGCCAAATTAAGAGTGTCTTTCATCAAATCCATTAGCACTTGGGGTTCGACATCGCTGCGAATGTCGCGGTTAAAGTCGGCGGCCAAAAAAACCGGCAACTCTTGGCAGTAGCGCTCGAGAAGTTCTGCAACAATCGAACGAGTTGCACCAAATTGAGCGGCGGCCACTCGACGTGATTGCGGGTCGCCCGGGCGATCCCGTTTTGATTTGTAATGATGGCCCATCAAAACCATCAGCGGAGCCGCGCCTGCTTGGGACTGGCCTTTTGGGAAAACTTTGATGACTGGGAAATCGCGAGTGAAAAGTCTTTCGCCACCGCCAAGGTCTTCGCTGCTTTTTCGATTGCCTTGGGATTCAACTTTAAATTCGAAGGGTAAATCTTTTTTGATTAATATGGCGACATGAATTGGATCGGATCCTGGATTCAAAATCACGCGGTAACGATCTCCAAGTAATTCTTTATTGGCGCGCTCCAAGGCGGCCAATGATTCGACTTCCTGCATGAACAATACATCAGGATCTTCTTCGTTAATGATCCGGAACATTTCTCGAACTTGGTCCGGAGACTTCGCGCTTTTCGCATAAGGATTTTTGAAAACGCTGTAGATGTTGTAGGTCCCGATTCGTAATGAATCGATGCTTTCGATGCTGCGCTCTTGAATAGGTGCGGCTGCTGCGAATTCATTGCGAATCTTCGAGAGGGTCGATTCGCAATTGTCGCCGCCACGTTGCCCACTGTTTTGCCCACGATCTTTGGGGCGGAAGTGCGATTTTTTCGCCCAACCTGATGAGGCCGCCAATAAGCCCAAAATCAATCCGGTTCGAAGCCAAGAAAGGCGTCCATTGTGTGTTTTGAATGTGACTTTTTTATGGTCCAATAGGACCGGAACCCAACTCCGTGTCATTTTCTTCACCCTCTGACGCACGTAGTAGGCTTGGCGCAGCAATTCAGACACTTAATTGTTTTTTACTTTTTAAGGATTACATAAGGATAACTTAAGATTTAAAAATAGATGCTGCGCATTAAGCATCTAATAATATTTGTGTAATTCTAAACTCTGGCGCAGAAACAAAATCAGGAAAAGCCCATTAAGTTTTTAGAGAAGTTTTGAATGTTCTATAGATGGCGCGGCGCGCTAAACTGATTTGGTTGAGAATAGCTCGGCGCGTTATTGTGACGGCCAACAAGCTCCGTTGCAAAAATAAACAGTGCTTGTTGAGTCTTGAAGAGAGTCTTGGAAACCGTTTTTTTTAAGTTTCGCCAATGAAACTTTGTAAAAGAGCCCAAGTTTCTTTGTCGACGCCTTTAAGATTTCCCACAGCTGACGCCAAGGTGACGGCTTGCAGATTGTTTCCAGTGAAGGCAGCCATGTGGCCCCATTTCTTCTCGTTCACCAAGTCTGCAGCGAAAGATCCCAATCGTGTTCCAATCACTCGATCCCATGCGGTTGGCGATCCGCCCCGTTGAATGTGGCCAAGCACGGTGACTCGACATTCAATGCCGGTTTCGTCTTCGACTAAATTAGAAAGGGCTTGGCCGATGCCGCCCAATTGTCGACGACCAAAGGCATCCTTGCGATCTTTGGAAATCGAAAATTCTTTGCCTTCAAATGAAATTTTTGCGCCTTCAGCAACCACCACCAGCGCGTAATTTTTACCACGCTGCAATCGCTTGCGAATGGTTTCGCAAAGGTCTTCGACTTTTGTAGAAAATTCCGGAACGATCACCGCATCGGCACCGCAAGCGATCCCAGAATATGCCGCAATCCATCCGGCGTGACGGCCCATGACTTCAACAACCATCACTCGTTTGTGACTTTCAGCAGTGGTGCGCAGTCGGTCGATCGCTTCGGTGGCGATTTCAACAGCGGTGTTAAATCCAACCGTGAAGTCAGTGACGCTGATGTCGTTGTCGATGGTTTTGGGAACGCCGACCAAATTCATTCCGCGTTCAAAGAGCTTTGAAGAAACGGTCAGTGTGCCTTCGCCGCCGACGGCAATCAGCCCGTTCAAATTTAAATCTTTGTAGCTTTTGAAGGCTTTTTGAATGGTGTCTTCATCTTTAAGAACGTTGGTGCGCGAAGTTCTTAAAATCGTGCCGCCCAAATGGATGATTCCGCTGACTTCGGCGTGGCCCAGGGTGCGATAGCGCTGCTCTAAAAGTCCTTCCCAACCGTCTAAAAGGCCGAGAACTTCAAATCCGTGGGATAGGGCTCGCTTGGTGACCGCGCGAATAACCGAGTTAAGGCCGGGGCAATCGCCCCCGCCGGTGAGGACAGCAACTCTTTGAGTCATGAAGAGAGAATCTGACGGATTTCTCAAGAGCAGTCAATTTCGCTATAACGGGGGAATGAAGGTTTTGGTCCAGGATTTTTCGCGCGATATGCTGAAGCCGCGAAATCGCCTCTGTGAATTTCAGGGAGTCTTACAAAATTCGGGTTCCTTGAAGGGCTGGCACTGGATCCAAGAGCTTAAAGTTCTTGATGAGAATCCTGCGAATATTAAGGGTTTGCCGATTTTACATAGCGGGTTTGTCGATGCCCACATTCATTTGTCGTGGATGGGCGAGCAGTTGGTCAGTCTCCAAGCGCCCTCGTTTTCGACGGCGGAGTTTCTTCGTGACGAGTTTTCGAAGAGGTTCCAAAACGGGACAAAAGAGATTGAGATTGCCTACAATTTTCAAGAATCACTGTGGCTCAACGGCGCGCAGACTCCGCAAAATATATTGGCAGGACTGCCTAAAATTCAGCCTTGGATATTGTTTCGTTTGTGCGGCCACCGAGCTTTAGTTTCGGAAGAAGTGCTGCGACGGTCGGGGCTAAATCCGCAGGCCAAATCTTGCGAATGGGTGGATGGCGGAAAAATATTTGAACTTTATGGATGGCTTGAAGTTCAGCGCGCTCCGAAAATTGCAGATTTTGTTTTGCGCGCCCAAGAATCACTTTTGTTGTCGGGTTATTCCGGAGTTTCCGATATGGCGTGGGATTCGGGCAAAGTGGCTGCGATTTTAAATTTGCATCAAGACGGAAAATTATTGATCGACGTTGCAGGTGTTTTGTTGGCGGGTCGCGCCCCCGAGATTGAGGCCAAGGGACCTTTTTGGAACGAGGCCGGAATCAAAAATTCGGTGACCAGCTTAAAAACGGTTGTGACTTGTCGGCATTGGAAAAAATTTTTGGACGGATCTTTCGGCGCGCGAACTGCGTGGTTGTCGCAACCTTATAGCGACGCGCCCGACGAATACGGCCGAGATTTATGTGAAATTCGAGAATTGATTGGCGAAGCTGAATCGGCAATGGCCGCGGGTTTTCATTTGTCGTTCCACGCGATCGGGGATTCGGCGATCGATCGGATCATCGAAGTTGAAGAGATGTTGCAAAACATTGTGTCGAGCCGGCGGCGAATGTCGGTGCAACAAGGCTTGCCCGCAACGTGGCATCGCATTGAGCACGGCCAATTGATTCGCCCTGAGCAACTCGAGATTTTGGCCGAGAGTAAAAATTGGATGATTTGTTCACAGCCCTATCATCGAGTGATGGATCAATCTTTTATCAAAGATCGACTGGGTCCCGATCGAATGAACGATGTCTATCGTTTTGGGTCTTTGAATCGGGGGGGCTTGCCCGCCGTTTTAAGTTCCGACGGGCCCATTGGATCCTGTCGCCCAGAAGAGGTTTTGAAAAGCGTGCTTAATGACGAACGAGAATCAGAAAGGCTCAGCGCCGATCAGCTTTTGTGGCTCTTCACTCGCGGTAGCCGCGCTTTGATCGGTCTACCGGATCGTAGTCCGCTGCCTGGAACTTTTGCATGGATAACTGAACAGGCTTAGTGAATCGCTAAGTGATCAATATGAGTGAAAATCTTCTGGCGTAATGCGCCGGGCCAATGCCCTTGAGCTTTTGCTCGCCGCCACCCACAATAAAGAGATGGGGGAAATTCCAAGCAAAATGCATCGTGTTTTGATTTTGGCTAGCCTCGTGCTTTTTCCGATTTTTGCCCAAGCTGATTCTTTGGCTCAACGTGATTACCAAATTGCCAAATCACTTTTTGATTCCGGAAAAGAAACCGAAGCTTTGGTTTCTTTGAGTGATTTTTTGCGACGTCATACGGGAGATTTGTTGGCCGATGATGCTCAGTTTTTAATGGGTGAAATTTATTTTCGCCGCCGACAATTTCCCGAAGCGATCATTGAATTTCGTAAAGTTGCCCGTTATCAAAAGGGCGACCGTTTGGCCGATGCCTATTTGCGAGTCGGCGAATCCCAACAAAAACTTGGAAATTATCGAGCGGCGCTCATTGAATTCGAAGCGGTTCGTCGGCGATTTGCTAAGGGCGAGGATCATGATCGCGCCGAGCTGCTGATTGAAGGGTTGATGAAGTCGGGAAATCAGAAATGAAAAAGTATCAAACTTTAGCGCTATTTTTGATGCTGCCGATTTCTCAATTGGCTTGGTCGGCCGATGCCGATGAAGCGCCCTTTGATGAATTAAAAGGTTCGTCAGATTCTGCTGGTTCGGGCGATGAGATGAGCGATATCGAAAAAGAAATCGACGCCGAATTAGCTAGAGACAAGCCCGTGCAAAAACCAAGCGCTAAGCCCAAGGCCGCCGAACAAAGTGCCTTGAACAGCAAAGGCGAGCCCGATTCTTCGCCAACATTTGAAGAAGAAAATTTGAACGCCGCCGAGGCGGGCAATGCTGATGAGTTGAGTTTAGAGAATCAAGAGCTCGAAAGCAGTCTTGAAGATGAATTGAACGCCGGAGCAAAAGTGGCCAAGCCCACCGAAGCCGAAGCCCCCGCTGATGATTCTGGATTGTTGTCCGAAGGTTTGGACGCACCACTAGAAGATTCGCTCGAGGGGGCCGATGGCGTTAGCGCGGTCGATGTTTTGGAGGCTCAGCTGGATAACAAGCGAGTTTTCGGAACAGATGGCGGAGATTTACAGCGAGACTTGGCGAGGATGAGTCCTTCGGAAATTTTTGCGCGCATTCCCTTGCGAAATCCCATGAGCGACCAGAACTGGGTTAAGTGGGCCGGTCCGATGATTGAGAAAAATTACATTGTTCGCAAAAAAGATAATTTGTGGACAATTTCGACCAGACTTTTTGGAACTCCTTATTTGTGGCCCAAGATTTGGCATTTAAATGCGCGAGTCACTAACCCCAACATCATTGAAGCCAAAACCGTTTTGAGCTTTAGTCCCGGCAATCCGCAATCGGCGCCTGAGATGGCCTATTCACCAGATCGCAACACCGATCCGCTTAATTTAGTTTTGCCGCTTTTGAAATCCGAAGGCGAAGAGCCAACGACTTTTATGGAAGTCGTGGATCGTAGACTGCGCAACGCACTTAAATCAGCCAGCCCGCATTTTCGAGATTTTTTGCTAGAAAAGAAACCACGAATTTACGGCGAGCTTCCGAAGCGAAACATGGAAGGCCGGATGTATTTCGTTAAAGGTAGTTTTTTCAAAACAGAAATGGAAGACGGGAATTACAACGTAGTTTCCATTGACGAATACAACGAAGATTTGTTTTTCGCATATAAAATGCGATGGCGTGGAACCCTCCGAGTTGAAAAGCGCCAAGCCGAAGTCACCAGCACCTTCTTTGAGTTGACCGAAGGCAATCTAGTTGTGCAGCGTGATTTTTCGCTTTCCCCCCTCGCTATTCATGAATCAACCTTGGGACCAGTGGTCGCCAAGAAAACTAAATTGATTCCGCTTCAAGAATCAGCATCGCTTCTGGTTTCGACCAATCAAATTTTGGGGGTTCGATTTCCTTATTCAGACTCCGGTCCGCGACCCGGCGCGATTCTCACTTTGGATTTGGGCCATCGACGAACCGGCAAAGCACTTTTGATCGATCGCGATCAACGGGTCGGAACTTTGTGGTTGTTGTCTGCCGAGCGTGAAGTGATTTTCGATGACAAGCTTCTTTAATTTTTTTGACTTATCTTGTTTAATTTTTCAATGGCCCGAATCTTGTAAGGGCTTGGCATATGAATTCACCGCTCGAAGGCCCTGATAAAATTAACCAAAAAAATAACCAAACTGAATTTAGCCAGCATGATTTGAAGGCAGACTTTCCCCACATCGCCGAAGTTTTTGCTCGCGGAGGCTCTCTCGATTTAGCAGATCACGAAATTTTGATGGCTGGCCAAATCGATATCAAGGCTCGCCAACAAGCCTTCAAGGTCGGGGTCGTAGGCACCCGAAAGCCCAGTCTTTATGGCTTAGAAGTGGTTCAAAAATTAATGGCTAGCCTTGCCGGCTTTCCCGATTGGATTTGGGTTTCGGGCGGGGCGTTTGGAATCGATGGCGAGGTTCATCGTGTTGCTTTGGATTTGAAACTGCAAACGCAAGCGTGGTTAGTGGGTCCGATTGAAAAACCAAGCCCTCATTCTCATTCTGCACTTTTTCGTCAAATGAAGAATCAAAGAGGAAGCGGACTTTTGGTTCCAAAAATGTTGGACCCATCAGCGGGACACACTCTTCGACCCCACTCTTGGCTTGAGCGCAATCGATGGCTGGCGGCCGATGTTGATGCATTGGTGGTGGTGGAAGCCCACGAAAAATCAGGCACTTGGAACACCGCGTCCCAAGCTCTTGAATTTGCTAAGGAGACATATCTCATTCCGGGCTCCATCTTAAACGAATCTTCAAGAGGAACTAATTCAATGATTTCGGCAGGATATGGCCATGTAGTGGTATCTTTGACGGAACTGACAAAAAGCTTAGTTGTCCTCTCGGGCCAGCGTTCTTATAATTAAGGTATGGGGATCACTCGGGAATGACTCCCGTCTGCAAGCTCCAGACCAGTCCTGATACGGAATACGAAAGGGGGCCTAGTTATGAACTCCAGAGTTATCGACGCCGTTGGCCTAATCCATGAATTCGTTGCCAATCATTGGGAAAGCATTAATGGCCAAAACGAAGTTCACGAAGAATTAATGAACCAAGGATTTTCTCAGCAAGAAATTTCCAACGCCTTTAAGTTGATTGAAGATCAAGTTTACCAAGTCGCCAGCCATCACTCCGGTCGCGTCTTGGAAGTGAATCGAGTGATGACCGCTACCGAGCGTTTGAAAATCAGACCCGGGGCTTTTAGCTTTCTTTTAAAATTACTGAAGCGTGGAGTCGTCGACCACATACTTTTCGAAGACATCGTTGAGCGCTCGGCTCGATCGGCCGACCCCATTGTTGGCCTTAGCCAAATGCGCCGTTTGACAGCCCTGGCGCTTTATCGCGCGCTCGAAGCCGATGTTCGCGAACACATATCGGCTGGTGGCGACACTCGTCACTAGGCTGAAACTGAGCCAATTTTCTTCAGTCCTTTGAATCCAATAAGGCTAAATTTTTAGGGGCCTTTGGAATTTCCAAAGCCTCGTTTAATCTAGAGAGATGAAACGACTCTTAGTCCAAGGCTCTTTTGCTTTATCTTTGTTGGCGTGGGCCCCTTCGGCTTTTTCCGAGGGGAGCGTCGAGGCGGTTATCGGGCCGGGGATTGGTTTACAGAAAATTTCTGAATCTTGGAAAAGCGGATCGCGCACCCAATACTCTTTGGATTTTGCGCGGATTTCCGCCGGCGTTTCTTTGAATGTGATTTACGGAAGTGGTTTGGGTTATTCGGACTACGGAGCGATTTTGCGATTGTTTGGAAGGCGCGAGATTTTGCCCGACAGCGACAAGCTTTCGGTTTGGTACGGCTTAGGCGCGGGCGCTCGCTACACTTCGGAAATGACGGCGGCAGTCACCGGTCTGTCATCGAGCACCGCTTATGGCCGCGCTTTAATTAGCCCCTTTGCCCGAGTGCTTTACGACCTTAACGGATGGATCGCGCCGTTTCTGGAATTTTCTTACGACGTGGCGGTGTATCATTTTGGCGATAGCCCGACGGGGCTCGACAAACTCACCAATAGTTTTGTGGGCACAATCGGAGTGGCCATCGAGATCGAACGATAGGATCGTTGATTGCTGAATTTTAAAAATCGCTGTCTTCAAATGGGATTGATTGCCTCGATGGGCTCGACGTTCTTGCTCGGTTCAAAGGCTTCATCGATGGAATCCTATGTTGGGGTCATCGGCCCTTTTGCGGGTTTTGGATTGGATTCCAACAGCAATGCTGCCACTACAAGTTATTTGGTTGGCGATCGCTTTGAATCAGTGTCGCTGGAAAATAATATTTCATTTGTGGTGAATATGTTGGCGGGGCTGGGCGTGGAATTTCCCAATTCCAGCCAGTTCACGATCACTGGATCGGGCGCGAGTCTTTACGTTTATGTGGGCGGCATCATGCGCTACGAAGATTATTTTTTTAAATTTGGCGACGACGGAAACTCTACCGGACTTTATTACGCCATAGGTGTGGGCGCTTATTACGGCAAGGCCATGAACTTGGCTCTCAATGGATCCCAGGTCGAACTCAACGCGGTTGAACAGGCCAGCTTTAACAACGCGACTCAGGTCATCGATCCAGTGATCAACGCCTCGATAAAATTGCTTCTTGATTTCAATCAAAGCTTTGGAATTTATCCCTTCATTGATTACGAGCTTTTGCCTTTCCGCAGTTATTTCAAAATTGGTTACACCGACACCAAATTAAAGCATCGTTTTTACGTAGGTTGCGGCTTTGCCTTCGAGTGGTGGAAGTAAATTTCTCTGAAGATTATTTGAGCTAACTAAATCTCAAAAAAAATTAAGCAGCGGGTTTCGGAGCTTTGTCGTACTTGATGACGTCGACCGGGCATCCGTCGGCCGCAGCGACAATTGAGCCCGTGTTGTCGAGTGGTGCGGCGGGACGCACGATGCAAGTGTCGGCCAAAACTTGGAAAACATCCGGCGCTTCGTTTTCGCAAGCGTCGCAAACAATGCAACCGGGTTCGATCCAAACTTTGCTGATGATGAAATCAAAAATCTGGGGAGCGGAAATTTTTGAGCCTTTTACTGCGCCTTTAACTTTTTCCGCCGGAGCGGCTTCAACGATTTTCTTCCATGGGAAAACTCGAGAAAAAACGCTCCAGTTATCGGGGGCGGTGGGATTCAGGGCTTCCACTCCCATTTTTTCAGCTTTGAAAGTGTAAGAATGAAGAGCGCTCATTACCGAAGTCTTTTTTAATTTACGGCGAATGGAATGACCGCCCAAACTTTCCACTTCAACAACGATCGAAGAACGGCGAGCAGCAGCATTCGATGGCGATTCCGAAAAAGATTTTAACTGCTCAGGAGTTAGCTTTAAGGGAATTAAAAAAGGACGTTTCTTTGCGGACTTGTCTTCGAAAGTAAAAGACAAAGCTAGTGATTGGCCCGAACGAAACAATTCGTTGTATTCGATGCGCACGCGCACAACTTTAAGCGGGTGTGCTTCGTTGTCCCAGGAAACCAAAAGTCCGAGCGGCGCTTCGGAATCATTGCAGCGAACGATTTTGACTGAAATCTGCCCGGCTACAAAATTGTAGATTCGAACACCGGCGATCACGAGCACCGGAAAGGCAATCAAAAGTAAGGTGACAAAGAGGGCTGCCGGAAGCAGCGATACGGTTAGCATAAGATTGAAATATCATAGAATTTTTTCAAATTCTCAAACCTTTTATCCCTTTTTTAATCGAGGCCGTGACCTGGCATAGATTTTCTGAAGGTCCTTGAGGTCCAAATGGGTGTAATTCTGAGTGGTTTCAAGCCGACTGTGCCCCAAAAGGCGCTGAATTTGGGGAAGTCCGGCCCCTCGTTGTAGTAAATGGGTCGCGATTGAATGGCGCAGCTGATGAGGGTGTAAATGAGGCGCCTCGGGGTCGAGTTGAAAGCGCTTCCAAGAATCAACCCATCGCCGATGGGTGCGCGAACTGAGTCCACGAGTCCATATTCGCACGGTATTTTTTTCGCCAATCAATAGGGCCTTTAAAATTTCGCAAGCCCGCTCGGTTAGCGGCAATTCGCGGCGTTTTCGACCTTTGCCCAATACGGTGACGAGCCGCCTCTCGGGATCGACGTCTTTACCCGTCAAGCTGCTGGCCTCGCTGATTCGAAGCCCCGAACCATAGAGTAGATGAAAAAGTAGTTCTTCTTCGCGGCAAGAGCCTTTTTGAAGCTCTATCGCAAGCTGACTTGTGAACGCTTCGTCTTGGACCCGCAGGACTTTTTTGGGACTTTTGGGGCTCTCGATGTGGCGCTCGAGACTCTCTTCGATCAAGCTCTCTGATTGGGCCCATTTCAAGAAAGTTCTAATCACGCTGCAGTGGTGAGCGTGAGAGCGAGCGTTCAGGGTCTCTGAAATTTCTCGAAAGTAATCACGCAGAACTTGACCGTTTAAGGCTTGGCCCAAACTTTTGCGGTTTGGTATGGGTGATCGCAGTTCCAAAAATTCACAAAAGATGCTCAAAGTCGTGCGATAAGAGCGCAAGGTGTTTTTGCTTCGGCCCAGGCTGTTTTGATGCCTTAAAAGGAACTGCTCAATTATTTCTTTCACGAAAGGCGAGGGGCTTTTTTCTTTCGGGGTGTTGAATGATAAACTTTTCCCCATGAATTCCATTTTAAGCTTTCGGTCCCATTGTAAGAAGTCTCTTTTGGCCAGCCTTTTGGCGCTGGTGTTTGCGGTCCAAGCCAACGCCGCCTCGCTTCCATCGGGGCTTTCGGTCGACAACATTCACGATGCAATGCGAACGATTTCTTTGGGGGCTCTGCACCGGGGATGGACCGCTCATGGCCAGCCTTATGAAGGACGCTTGGGTATGAACTTAGGTTTAGAAAGCGTTTTCATTCCTGCGCGCAAGATTGAAAAAATAGGCGACGGCAATGGCACATTGCCCGGTGTGATTCCAGTTCCGCGTTTTTGGGTTGGCTTTCAGTATTCCTCAGACATTTATTTTTCGGGATCATATGCTCCCGGCCAAGTCTACGATGGGATTCAAGTCGGTGGTGCGGGCGTGCAATGGGTTTTCCAAAACGATAAATCTCGCGAGGTCCAACTCTCGTTTGCCTTCAATTATAGCTACGTTGATTTATTTTCTGATTTGCGCGGAAATCATATGTCGCTTTTGTTCAGTGCCTCCAAAGACCTTTTGGTTTGGCAGCCCTATTTTCTGGGCGGCGTAGCAATCGGGAATGGAACGGTTTCTTCGTCAGTTGCTGATACTGGAATTAAGCGCGGGCCATACACCGTCGTAAGCCCCCAACTTTCGGTTGGAGCTCGAATTGATTTGCTGGCGAAATTGTCTTTTCAGCTCGACGTTATTGGAACCAAGGCCGCAGGCGCCGTGCTTTTAGAAAAAGACTTTTAGAATCAACGTCCGCTGCTAAGTTTGAACTCAGTTTTTTCAGCAGTGCTAGTGGACTCGTAAATCCAGGCATTGCCGGTGCCGATTTCAGTTTTCAAAATCTGCTCGGGCGTCATCTTTTCAATTTCCATCACGATCGAGCGCAAGCTGTTCCCGTGGGCCACGATCAGAACGTCTTGGCCTTGTTGGATGAGCGGCAGAATTGCTTTTTTGAAATAGGGGAGTGTGCGCGCGGCGGTGTCTTTTAAACTTTCGCCCTCAGGCGGAGCAATGTCGAAACTACGGCGCCAAACTAAAACTTGAGCTTCGCCAAATTTTTCGGCGGTTTCAGCTTTGTTTTTCCCCTGAAGTGCCCCGTAGTGGCGCTCGTTAAGCGCCTCGTTTTTAATGATTGGCAAATTTGTAAGATTCAATTGTTCCAAAACAATTTGCAAAGTTTTTTGGGCGCGTTGCAGGCCGCTGGTGAAGGCCACAACCGGTTTAATGTTTAGCGAAACTAAGGTTTGCCCGGCTTTTTTGGCTTCTTCTTCGCCTTTGGCAGTGAGCGGAACGTCCAACCATCCGGTGAAGCGATTTTCCAAATTGAATTGAGATTGTCCATGACGAATGAGAATTAGTTTTCCGCTCATAAATTATGTTCCCTAATTATTTTACTAAAGGGCCTTTCATTTTTTGAAGAGTTTTAGTGGTTGAATAATCTGCGACAAAATCAATGTAAGAAATTTTGCCGCCCCATTTTTTAACGGCTTCGATTTCGGGAATGGCTTTGCCTTTGTAGTCGGCGCCTTTAGTGTGAATTTTTGCTTCAATCGATTGGAGCCATTCAACCGGAGTGTCTTCGTCAAAAACACAAACCGCATCGACCACCCGCAACGCTGATAAAAGCAGCGCGCGATCTTCTTGATTGTTAATGGGGCGATCGGGGCCTTTTAATTTTTTGACTGAGGCATCGCTGTTGATGCCAACGATCAACAAGTCTCCAAGTTTTCGCGAAGCGGTCAGGTAGCTGAGGTGTCCGCGATGCAAAATATCAAAGCAACCATTGGTGGTGACCACGGTCCCGCCTTTGGCTCTTGCCGCGTCTGCCAGAACTCGGGCATCGGCCCAACTAATGTGGCTTTTCATAGATCAAGGGTTAGCAAATGGAGCTGTGATTTAGCAATTGGCGAAATAGCGAAGATGATAAATCGCGACCGAAGTTGCGGTGGTGACTCGTAAAACATTGGGGCCAAGATTCATGGCTAGTGCTTGAGAGCTAAGCAATTGTCTTTCGCTCTCGGACCAGCCACCCTCGGGGCCGATGCAGAGACCCAATTTGGGAGCAGTGTTTAATGAGGGAACGCCATCCTTTGCTTTAGCGATGTGGGGTTTGGAAGATTGATCGGCGGTCCCTTCATCGGCGTAAATCATGGGGAAGGCCGGGTTTTTTAAAATTGAATCGAGTGAAGCCCATTCTTGGCTAACCGAAACTCGAAAAGGCTGGCGACATTGGCAACAGGCCTCGTCGGCGATTTTTTGAGATTTTTCTGCCATTTTTTGTCGTGTCGCTTGGGGGTTTTGGTTGTGCTGAGTCGCTATTGGAATGATTTTGCTGACGCCTAATTCAGTGGCTTGTGCGATCACTTCCCAAAGAGAATCTTTTTTAGGCAACGAGATGAACAAATGAATTTCGGGTTGGGGCTGACTTTTTTTAATCAATTCGCGAACTCGAAATTCATTTTTGGAAATCATTTCGCTTTCAAAAATCAACCCGGCTCCATTTAAAAGAGAAAGGGTTTCGCCACTTTGAATTCTTAAGACTCGTAAATGGTTTTGGCTGTCAGAATCCAAGACAGCGGTCGAATAATGTTCACCGACTTTCAATTCTAAATTCGGGGAAAGCAACGCGTGAGAATGTCCCATTTTTTTATTCTTTAAGGTCCAGTGCCGTTAAAACTTTGTGTTTGCCGGTGGCTTTGGCTTTTAAAAGCGCGCGGTCGGCTTTATCGACTAATTCAGTAGAGCTTGTGGCGTCGTCTGGGTATGAGGCCACGCCGAAACTCATTCCGACTTTGGCGATTTCATCGACCTTTATGAGAAGGCGCTCGGCGATCTCTAGAGCTTTTGGTCGGGTGACTTCCGGCAAGATGATGGCGAATTCTTCGCCGCCATAGCGGGCCACGGTGTCGGAAATTCTTTGGCCTTGGACCAGAGCATTGGCGCAAGCCTTTAAGACTTCGTCCCCTTTGGGATGGCCAAAGCTGTCGTTGATTTTTTTAAAATTATCGACGTCCGACATGATCAAAGAAAGGGGGCGACCATATCGTTTGGCGCGCGAGAATTCGGAATCAAGCCGCTCCCAAAAATAGCGATGGTTCGCAATTCCGGTCAATCCATCGGTCAACGCCAATTTCCGAAGCTCTTCGTTCTCGCGCTCGAGTTCGCCTAGTCGTTGAAAGCGTTCGACAACTTCTTGAAGGTCGGCGGGTTCCCAGGGTTTAGTGAGAAAAAAATTTAAATTAGCTTTATTTATAGAGTCAGGCAAGCTCGCCAAATCGATGTACGCCGTCAGCAAAATCCTTTGGGCTTTGGGTTGCAGGGTGCGACATTCAGCTAAAAAATCCAAGCCATTCATTTGGGGCATTTTTAAATCGCTAAGAATCAGCGAGTAACTTTTTTCAGCAACAGCCTTCAACGCTTCCAGTGGATTTGTAAAGGTTTCAACGACCGCGTGGCGGCGCAAATCTCGGGCAAGCGATTTGGTGATTTCAACTTCGTCGTCGACCACTAAAATCGGGAGCAAGCCCTTAAACAATCCGGTTCTCATCGTGTTTTATTCTTTGTGTGATTTTAGCAAACTTTCCCAAGACCCCGTAGGGTTGGGGTGGAAGTCTTTAATTGACGCTCCCAACACCGCAATGTTGGCCGGATACCACAAAGGCACATAGGGCAGGTCCTGGAGCACGATTTGCTGCACTTCATTGTAAAGTTTTTGGCGCTTTTGCATATTCCCCTCGCGACCGCCGGCTTCTAAGAGCTTGTCAACCTTTGGATTGGCGTAAAACACCCGGTTTCGGCCCGGGGGGAATTCGTGCGAATGAAAAATTCGCTGTAAAAAGTCCGGGTCGGTCACCGCAGTCCATTTGAGTGAATAAAGTTCGTAGTTGCCTTTGGTGATGTCGCTGAAAAAAGTTCCAAATTCAAAGGACCGGACCTTGGCCCTAAAACCCGCTTCTTGAAGTTGGCGGGTCATGACCATTGCGTTGGAAACCGCGTCGGGATCGGTCGAGGTTTTGATCTCGATTTCTAGGTTTTCAGCACCGGCTTCTTTTAAAAGTTGTCTTGAGCGGGCGGGGTCAAAAACCAAATCAATCAATTCGCGGTTGTGATAAAAATTCACCGGCGAAATCGGCGAATTGGCTTTGACTGCCATGTTAAACAATTTGTGTTCAATCATTTCATCGCGATTGATGGCCGAGGCCAAGGCTTGGCGAACTCGCAAGTCTTGGAATTTTTTGTTTTTCATGTTGATCGCTAAATATTGAAAGCTAGTGCCACTAGAGGTGACGACTTGGACCCGATCAGATTGCTGGGCTTCGCGAACTCTTAGCGGCGACAACGCGTTCATCAAAGCATCGATGTCGCCCGAATTGATCGATAGCCATCGAATCGACGTGTCGGCCAAAGTTCTCACCACTAAATTTTTATAGGAATAAGGTGCTTCGGGCCGGCCTTTTGAATATCGGTGAAGACCATCGAATTTTTCGAAATATAAATCGCGGTAATTTCGGCGAACGAAACGATAAGGGCCCGATCCAATCGGGGCAGCGATCCCTTTAAAATTGGCAATTTCCTTGGGCATGATTCGAACCGATGCGACATCAGCCATTAAAAATCGACTGAGCGGTTCTTTGAGTTCAATTTCAAAAATCAGCGGGCTTTTGCATTGAAAACTTTTAACCGATTCAAAACTCGATTTGATTCGAGACGTGGGGCCCGAGGCTTGGATGAAGCTTGCTAAAACGTCATCGCAATCTAAAGCGCTGCCATCGTGGAAAAACGCTTTTTCGGGAAGGGTGAAGGTGAAGAGGCGATTGTCGATCGCTTTGAACGATGTTGCCAGATCGGTGTCGGGCAACAAATTTTCATCGGGGCGAATTAGGGACTGCGAAAAAAGTGAAATCACGTGAAAGGTGTTGGCGTCCGAAGTGCTGCGCAGGTCGAGGTTTCGTATTTCAGCCTCGACTCCAATGATAAGAGTGTCGTTCGGGGTTCTAATTTTAGGACTACAGCTAACGAGCGATGCAACTAGGAATGCCAAAAAAAAGACATCAGCCTGGTGTTGAGAAGGTCGCATCAAAGTTAGGATAGTCGTCGGTGAGAATTCAATACAACTCTTATTTAAGGACTCTTGGGTTTTTGCTGATTTTTAGCAAAGGCTTCTGCTCTTTTGGAGCTGACGGAAGGGACGCCACTTTAGAGTCCGCGGTTTTATCAATTTTTAAAAAAGTGGGAGTTGGCGAGCGATCTTTGGGCGTTTCTATTGTTGATTTGCAAAGCGGAAGTCACTTGGTTTCGTTGAACGAGCAAGGGGTCTTATCGCCGGCGTCGGCGTCGAAATTGCTGACGGCCTATGTTGCCTTGAAGCGCTTGGGTATGGATTTTAGTTTTGAAACGAGTGTTTACGTTTCGCAACCCTGGGATCGTGCCGGGGTTTTGCATGGTGATCTACAAATTAAAGGCTCGGGAGATCCTTCGTTGTCGACCAAGGATTTGATAGCCATGGCCTATTCATTGAAAAGTCAGGGACTCAAGCGAATCGAGGGCCGGATTGTTTTGGATGACAGCGCATTTGATTCGGCCGAGGTCGACTCAACGAGGATTTCCAGCGACTCCACTCGGCCCTTCAATGCGGCGGTTTCGGCATTGAATTTAAATCAAAATATTTTTCGGCTGGGACTCAGCGCTGATTCCGAAACCGCAACGCGATTTTTTGTGGAACCGAAAAACGATTACATCCACATAAAAAATTTAGTTAAACAGGCTTCAGAAGGGCAAGGTTCTGGGGTTTCTCAAAAAAGAGTGGCCCAAAATAAGGATCAGGAAAGCTACGAGCTCAATGGAAAAATTTCCAAGAATCAAAAGACCCCCGTTTTTTTAGAAATCAATGTGGCAAATCCGCCCCGTTATTTGGGCGCAGTTTTTGTGGAAATTCTAAAGGACATGGGAATTTCCATGAAGCGCAAGGATCCACTGGTGCTTTCGTCAGTAAGGGGCGGCGATCGGGTGGCGATCACGCGCTCTGAGCCGCTTTTTAGTTTGGTGGCCGAGATGAACAAAAGTTCTAGCAATGTCTACGCCGATTCCCTTGTGAAAATGTTGGGCCACCAAGTTTTCAATGAAAGCGGTCGCTTTGAGCGCGGCTTGCAGATTATCAACGAAGAGGCGATTCGACTGGGGATTAACAACGCTGGATTTAAATTCGTTTCTGGTTCTGGGCTCACTCGATTCAACAGAATGAGTCCAGCTCATTTTACCAAACTATTTATCGAAGCCTTTAAAGATTTCGATGTGTTTCCCGAGTGGCTGTCTTCACTGTCGATTGCGGGAATCGATGGCACATTGGAAAAAAAGATGCATGGCAATCCGGCTTTTGGTCGACTGCGCGGGAAGACCGGCACCATCGACGGTGTTTCATCGCTGGTGGGCGTTTTAAAAACTCGGGGCGGCCGGTTATTAAGTTTTGCCGCGATCATCAACGCGGCGGATGGTCGGGTACCAAGCGGTCGAGCATGGAACGATGAATTTGGCCGACTTTTGGTTAATTACGAGCCGGTGATTCCGGAATTAGATCAGCCGAAAATTGAAGTGAAGGCTGACTCAAAATCACCGCCTAAGGACCTCTAGCTTGCGATCCATGAAATCGGGCCGTATGCTTAATTCAATCGATGGCGCAAAAGTTTAGTTTTTATTCTCTGGGCGGTTCCGGCGAAGTCGGAATGAATTTGTTGGTTTTTAACTTTGGGGATCAAACGGTGCCGGTCGATGCCGGTGTTTTGTTCGCAGACGCCAATGATTTTGGAATCGAAGCGGTTCACCCCAACATGGCCTATTTTGGAAAATCAAAATTCCCTTCGAAGTGGGTGATCACTCACGGTCATGAAGATCACATTGGCGCCGCTATGGAAATTTTTGCAGCAGCTCAACGCTTAGGCGCCCCGGTTCCAAAAATCTATGCGCCCTCACTCGTCATTGGCTTGATCAAATCCAAAGTCTTGGATGATTCTCGCTATGTTTTTAACCGCGACGAGGCTCTTCAGAATCTAGAAGAAGTCGACACCGATGTGGAAATCGAGCTTCACGATAATATTTTTATTCGCTTTATCGAAAATCGCCACAGCATTGTGCAGAGCTGTTCATTGGCTTTTCGATGGGTGGTTAAAGATAGCGAAGATTTTCGAGTCATTCACACTTCTGATTTCAAATTAGACCATCGGCCCTATCGCGATGGAGTCAAGAATTTGGAAATCTTCGACGCCTTTGAAGGCACGCGTCCCGACTTGCTATTAATCGATTCGACCAATTCGGAGCGAGACGGTCACACCGTTTCGGAAGCCGAAATCATTGAACCGTTGGAGCGCTTGTTAAAAAAATGCACGAGTGGACGAATTTTTATCTCGATGTTTTCGTCGAACTTGTTGCGACTGGCGAACACGGTTTTACTGGCAAAAAAAGTTGGCCGAGCGGTTTCGCTGGCTGGACGCAGTATGCAAAACACCGTGCAGATCGCGCGCGGGCTCGAGATTTTTCACAAATACACGCCCGATATTTCCGGCATTGAATTAGTGGATGGCGGTCAACTTGCGAATTTTCCGCCCCACAAACAATTGATCATTTGTAGTGGCAGCCAGGGTGAAATGCGCAGCGTTTTGATGCGGCTCGCGCAAGGGGTGCATCCCGATTATCAAATTCAACCAGGGGACTCGGTCATTTTGTCGAGCAAAGTGATTCCCGGAAATGAAAAATCCATTTCGCGCATGATGAATGGTTTGATGCGAAGGGGCGCTCAAGTTTACATGGGCGATTATGCGAAAATTCAGGCTGGGGGTCCGATCCATTCCAGTGGCCATGCTCGGCGCGATGAATTGGCCCAAGTCATGCGCTTTGTGAAACCACGGCATATCATTCCGGTTCACGGCGAATTACGACAGTTGATGAGTTGCGCGGAATTAGCCCGCGATGAAGGTAAAAATTGGGGCCTTGATCCCGCAAAGGTTTTGTTGACTGAAAATGGCGGCATTTTTGTTTTCGAATTTATGGATGGCGAATGGCGCCAAACCTTGCGCGAAAACATTCCGGAAATTCCAAGACTGTTACGTTTTGAAAATTTTGTTGCCGAAAGCTTGGACCCCTTTTTAAAATCTCGAAAGCGCGCGGCCTTGGGTGGAGTTATCAGTATGGTGATTCACAGCGAAGGGTCGGTTCAAGTCCAGGCCAGCGGCGTTTTGCCCGAAGCTTCAACTGTAAAACTTGAAGAGTTGAAAACTTATTTGGAAGATTGGGGTCGTGACCGGTATCGTGGACGACTGGCTAAAGATTGGCCGCGCCATGATGCCAAGCGAATCGACATGGAAAAAGAATTGGCCGATGAATTAGAGCGCTACGTTCGCAAACTTTATCGAACGCGGTCGCTGGCTCATGTGCATTTGATGGGTTTTTAGCGGAATTTATAACGATGAAAATTTTTGTTCAAAGAGTTAGCGGATTGACCAGCATTGAGAGTCAACTTTCTCCCCAGCAAAAAAAATCAGCGCAATTTAAAGGTTCGGGCCTTGTCGTATTGTTGGGATGGACTCAATTTGATGCCGCTCGCACCGATTTAGCCGCCGCCGAAGAATGGCTTTTTACCCGGGCTCTGGGCCTGCGGATTTTTCCGGATTCCAATGACCGCATGAATTTGTCTTTGGCTGATTATTTAAAAGAACACAAAAGCGAAGGCGGAATTCTTTGGGTTCCGCAATTCACGCTAGCCGGGAAATTGGATTCGGGTTTCCGGCCATCCTTCACCGATGCGATGGCGCCAGATTTGGCGCGGGTGCGATTTCTAGAATGGGTTAAAAAAACTGAGGCGATTCAAAATCAAAATTCCATCAACCACATCTTTGGTGATTTTGGCGCGGACATGAATTTAAGTTTTACAAACTGGGGTCCCTTGTCACTGCATCTAGAAAAATAAAGCAGCGAGAAATAAAATCTAGATTTCGCCGCTGATGCAATGGAGAAGTCCGTTGTGCGACAGTAACTCTTCAGAATTAATAAAAACGACTTCAAAGCCTTCGGCCTCAAGCGTGATTTTGATTTGCTCGCGCAATTGGTGGCTCAAGTTTTTCTGCAAAGAATCAGCGAAATTGGGAAAATCCGGAACTAAAATCCGAGAGCCATCGACGATGAAATTCACGGTGCTTGGAAATTGAGCGTCCCATCCCAAGGGGCTGATTGAGCTCGGGACCAGGTTTCGCGGCGGAAGCATGGGGATTCGAATCACCCGAATTCCCAATTTTAAAACCGTCCTTGAAACTTCCGCACTTTGTTTATCTAGCCAGTCTTTGGTTTTTTGAGCGAATTCGCGTTCGTGATTCATTGATAAGGCATTGATCTCAGAGTCTTGAATTTGCGGAATCACTAAAGTTTTTTCGTTGAGTCGGCCCAGGTAAACATCCACGTGCCCGGTTTTTTCGCCCGGGAGCCATGGCATTTTTATGATTTTGTCTGGGGAAACACCGGTTTTAGCGGAAAATTCCAATCGGACTTCAGTCTCGGAGCGTGGCCGGTATCCCTTTTCAATCAAATCCCGTCGTAGCTTGGAGCTTGATCCGCCAAGATGCTTTTGAATTAAAGCCATCCATTCTTCAAGGCTCTTTGAATTTTGCTGAAACACTTTTTCTCCAACGAAAATAACGCCATCATTGATTTGAATGTTCCCGCCTTCTAAAAAAAGGGGCAGCGCTTCGACTTCAAGCCACTCATAGCCCCCACTTGGAAGCGAGTAAGGAAGGGCGTTTGGGCCGGAATCTTTTGGAGGATGAACGGGGATGTAGGTGGAACCCCCATCAAAAAACAATTGATTCGGTAAATTCAAAAGCGATGCGTAGGCTAGTAGCTTTATTTTTCCATCAGCTTTAATGATTCGAAGGGGAAATCGGTCACGGGCCCAAATCACGTTGTTATTACTAAACCTGTATCTAAGTTGGCCTTCGCTACTCACCGAAAAGTTCTTCGACATTTGGCTGGCTAAAAAAGGCACCGCTAATTGGTGGACTAAAATCCTTGGGGCGCGAGTATTCTTGGTTGAATTGGTGATCGAAACTTCGCAAGGCAAAGGTGTCGCTGCCAGGCTTGCGTTTGTCGAGAAAAACAAAATCCATTTAGCGCTAAGCTGCTGGAGGTTTTTCACGGGCGGAGTTTGTTGATTTATGGCAACTGAGTCAAAAGAAAAACGCCGCTGGATTTGCATCCAGCGGCGTTTGTTTTGTTTTTTAAAAACTAGAGAAAACTCTAGAATTTCAAATCGTTAAAGCTAGCAATCCCAAGTCCAGACTCCGACGGAGTGACGTCGAAATCGGGGCGGGGTTCACGAACCACCCGGCTCGGATCGTTTGCGTACTCCAGCATATAAAGCATGGGCTTTAAGTTCGCATTGAAGGTCGGCTCCACAACGTTAGGGCTTGGATAAAATCCGCCACCGAACATTGAACTTGGGCTCAATTCGAAAGTGAAAGCAAAGATTCCATGCACGCCATACGCCCAGTCCGTGGTGTCACCGCTGGCGATGTACAAATCGGAAGCTTGTTGTGGAGTGTAGTGATTCCACGATGCCATGTCTTTTGCCATCTTTTCGAAAATCGGAAGGTCTTCAGCACGGCCTAATTTTTGACCAATTTTGTCATAGGTGTGTCCCCAGGGGTACAAAACCAATTCCGAAAAAGTGTGAAAGCTAATCAGGGAAGTCATTCGCGGTTGTGAATCAACGAAGGCTTTGACCGCGCGAGATTCCGGTTCCGAAAAAGCGGAAGGTCCCATGTAAACGTCTGAAGTTGGGTTGGTTGAAGAACCACCAGTGCCCCATCCGAATCCATAGTTTCTGTTTAAGTCGACGCCGTAAGAACCATCGTGGTTACGGGCGCGGTTTTTACGCCACATACGACCTTGAAGTCCGTCACGGTAATCGTGCTTGTGTCCATCCGGATTGATAATTGGCGAAACGTACAACTCGCGCGAGTCGAGCAATCGAGTCACATCGGCATTTTTGCCGTAATTTTCGAGCATGTATTTAGCAAATCGCAGCGGTATTTCGACCGACAGATGTTCGCGCGCGTGATGGCAGCCCGTGTAAAGCACAACGGGAAGTTTTTGCTCTTCCGCTTGAGCTACGGTTTTGCCGCTCAAACGAAGGACCAGAAGATCTCGGCCCTCAACGCTTTTGCCCATGCTAAAAAGAGTCGCCAAGCCAGGGTAATTTTTTTGCATATCGCCCAAAGCTTTATAAGTGTCGTCAGTTGAAATGAATCGCTCGGCAAAAATGCCGAATTGCTCTTGGGTCCATTCTTTACGGAACGGATAAGCATTGGCTTTTAGGCCAGCTTCGCGAAGTTTGCGCAAATCTTGCAAATCGCCAGGGAAATAAACCGCGTCCGAGCGAATTTCGTCGATCGCAAATCCCAAGTTCGAAATGGCCGAGCGAGATTTTCGGTCAGCGGCCTTAACTTCAATGTAGTGGCTGGGCTCGGTCAAGTCGAACGATCCAAAGGGGTCGTCCGCGGCTATTGCCGATGTCGCAGTCAGTGATGCACCAGTTAAAATTAAACCAGTTGCGAATAAATTAAATAATTTCGTGTCTCTCATTACGATCCTCCCGATCAAGACTGACATGATAGTGGTTACAGCGTATATTAGCTAAGTCACATGGGAAAAAAATGCTTAAAGACTCTTACTTTAGACGCAGATGCGCTAATGATCCGCGGGCCGGATGCTTTCGCATTTATACAGGGTATGTTTACCGCTGATGTTCGTCGCGGGCTTCGTGAAAGCAAAGTAATTCCCTATGGCGGCGGTTCTTTTTTGCTAGATCAAAAAGCAAAAATTGTTGCGCCGAGTAAATATTGGGTATTTAACTCCCAAGAAATTTTAGTCTCGTTGCCGAAATCCAGCGCCGAACTTGTTGCTATGGAGTTAGAGAAATTTCACGTGGCCGATGATTTAGAAATTTTAAAGCCAGCACAGCGTCCATGGTTGGCCCAGATTTTGGTACAAGCCGAATCTAGCGACACCGGTTTCACCGCAAGCCCACTAGCGGGCCCGGGAGACGGCGCCCATGATCGAGTTTTTGAATTGCAAACTCATGCTTGGGGTTATTCGTTGGCATTGCCCGAATGGGGCGCTGATTTTTTCCAATTGTGGGTGAATGACTTGAAAAAATTGGAAGCGACTTTTGATTTGAAGCCCTTTTCCGATTCTGAGTTTCAAGAAATTCGCATCGATCGAGGGGTCCCTCAGTGGGGCGTGGACTGGGATCGCGATTCTTTTGTTTTGGAATTCCCGCACGGCCCAGAAATTTCGTTTTTTAAGGGATGCTACAAAGGCCAAGAAGTGGTGGCGCGCGGCACTTATCGGGGCACATTGCCCAAGGCTTTTGCCAAATTTAAAGCCGATCCGTCACAGGTTTTGAGCGTTGGTTTTGTTTACAACAGCGACGAGCCCGAAAAGCCAATTGGAAAAATCAGCAGCGTTCATCGGGGGGCGGGGCTTGGCTTGCTTCGGGTATCGGCACTGCAAAACGGACGACTCTTTCAGGGTGAAGGCACGGAAAAGCGAACCCTGATCAACAAAGTCGATTTACTAATTCAAGGGCGCGAATGACGCCATCGCTAGAGGATTTTCTCTGGTATTTACAGGGCGAGCGGCGATTTTCAAAAAACACCGTTGAGTCCTATCGCTTCGATTTGAATTTCTGGGTTTCGGTGGGAATGGATTTGGAAACTAGTCAGCCTCCAAGTCTTTCATTCTTTTCATCGATGATCGAAAAATTTCAAGCCAGCGACATGGCCTCGACCAGCAAAGCCCGGCGCTTGTCGGCCTTGCGGTTATTCATTCGCTATAAATCATTACTATCGAGTGCGGATGCTGAAGATTGGCTTCAAAGATTGACGATCACGCCTACGATCCGCGAAGAAATGCCATTGCCCAAGGCTTTGGCTTTGAATCAAGTCGAGTCGTTTTTGGATTTTGATCCAGGACTGGACGCGGCTCTTCTGCGCGATCGTGCGCTTTTTGAGCTAATTTACGCTTCGGGTTTGCGGATTTCCGAAGCGTTAGGTTTAACTTGGGGTGCGGTGCGATTTGAAGATGAGTTGTTGCTCGTTCAGGGCAAGGGCTCGAAAGAGCGCTGGGTTCCCAGTTCCAAAAGGGCGCTCACCTGGCTGCAGCGCTATCGAGATCTGGCTTGGAAGGATTGGGCGCTTGCGGCCACCAAAAAATTTCGAGACCATGTTTTTATCTCGGCCCGAGGCAGCCCGCTCACTCGAATGGGGGCTTGGAAGGCTTTTCATCGTCGGTCACTGCTTTCGGGGGTCGACGAAGTTCATCCCCACGTCTTGCGACACTCTTTTGCGACCCATCTTTTGCAGGGGGGGGCCGATGTTCGGGCGGTGCAACTTTTATTAGGACATCAGAACCTGACGACCACCGAGCGCTATCTCAAAATTGACGACCAGGAACTAAAGAAGCTTTTTGCTGAATTTCATCCGCTGGGATAATCTTTCTCGATCATGTCCAATCCGAAATTAGTGTCCGAGATTCGTGAATCTTTTCTTAAATATTTTGAAAAAAATGGTCACACCCGCGTGGCTAGTTCAAGTCTGGTTCCAGCCAATGATCCCACCTTGCTATTTACCAACGCGGGTATGGTTCAGTTCAAAGATTGTTTTTTGGGCAGCGACGTTCGCAGTTACAAGCGGGCCACCACGGCTCAAAAATGTGTGCGAGCCGGCGGCAAACACAACGATTTGGAAAATGTGGGATTCACGGCGCGCCACCACACTTTTTTTGAAATGCTCGGGAATTTTAGTTTCGGTGATTATTTTAAAAAAGACGCGATTCATTTTGCTTGGGAATTTGTCACTAAAGAATTGGGATTGCCCAAAGACCGTTTGCGAGTCAGCGTTTTTGAAAAAGACGATGACGCCGCGGAAATTTGGCACAAACAAGAGGGTGTGCCTCTGGATCGGATCGTGCGCTATGGCGAAAAAGATAATTTTTGGGCCATGGGCGACACTGGGCCCTGTGGACCTTGTTCTGAAATTTTTTGGGATCAAGGCAAAGAAGTCGACGGCGATCGATGGCTTGAATTTTGGAACTGCGTTTTTATGGAGTTCGATCGCGACGCCAGCGGAGTTTTGAAAAAATTGCCGAAGCCTTCGGTCGATACCGGAATGGGTTTAGAGCGAATGGCTGCGGTGATGCAGGGCTCGCCCAGCAATTACGACATCGATTCGATGAGGTCTTTGATTGAAGTCACCGCACAACTGGCTTCTAAAAGAGGCAGCGAAGTTTTGGATTTGAAAAAAATCCAAGGCACTTGGAAAGAATCTGCCCTGCGCGTGATCGTGGATCATTTGCGATCGACGAGTTTTTTAATTGCCGATGGAGTTTTGCCCTCAAACGACGGTCGTGGATACGTTTTGCGACGAATTCTTCGGCGCGCGGTTCGATACGGCAAGCGATTGGGAATGAACGAGCCTTTCTTGGCTGATTTGTATCCTGAGTTACAAAAATCAATGGGTTCGATTTATCCAGAGCTTGGCAACCGTGCTTCGGTCGTTAAAGAAATTTTGTCACAAGAAGAGTCCAAGTTTTTTGAAACTTTGGATCGCGGTCTTCATTTGTTGGAAGACGCTTTTAAAAAATCATCTAAAAAAACATTGGAACCCGAAACGGTTTTCAGGCTTTACGACACTTTTGGATTTCCCGTGGACTTAACGGCGTTGATTGCTCGCGAAAATCATTTTTCAGTCGATGAATCAGCGGTTGGAAAATTGATGGAAGTCGCGCAAGAACGATCGCGCGCTTCGTGGAAGGGGTCGGGATCCTCGGCCATTCCAGAAGAAGTCAAAGAGTGGAAGAACAAAGGCATTTTGCCCAAGTGGATCGCTTATGAAAGCGGCGAAGCTTTGGGCGCAAAAGTTATGGGCGTGGCCAGTAGCGGCACTCGTTCGTGGGTCGCGATTGATCCCTGTCCTTTTTACGCCGAGGGCGGTGGCCAAGTTGGGGATCGCGGGACTCTTACAATTGCCAAAAAATCTTTTGCAGTTTTGGATTGCATCAAAGCTTACGACGGTGGCTTTGCATTGCTGGTAGATGCACCGGCTTCTGAATTAAAAGTTGGCGCTCAAGTCGACGCCCGAGTGGATTCAGTGAAACGTTCGGCTGTTCGACTTAATCACACCGCAACCCATTTGATGCACGCAGCTTTGCGAAAAATTTTGGGCACTCATGTGCAGCAAGCGGGTTCTTTAGTTACCGAAGAAAAATTGCGTTTTGACTTTTCTCATCACAAATCGTTGAGCGCGGCTGACATTGCTGCGGTCGAGGCATGGGTTAACGACGCGATCGCTAATGATGTGATGCTTGACGTTGATCAGTGTTCATTTAAGGACGCAGTCGAGAAAAAAGGCGCACTCGCATTTTTTGAAGATAAATACGGCGATCGCGTGCGGGTGGTTTCGATTCCGGGATTTTCCGCGGAACTTTGCGGTGGGCTTCATGCGCGCAGCACCGGCCAGATTCGTTTTTTCAAAATCATCAATGAAGCGGCCGTTGCGGCCGGCACTCGTCGCATCGAGGCCATAACCGGTGAAGGGTTTTTGAAAGTGGTTCATGAAAACGAAGCCTTGATTTCAAAAATCGGCGACCGTTTAAAGGCTGCGCCCGCTCAATTGGAAGATCGGATCGATAGACTTTTGCTAAATCAAAAATCTCTTGAAGACGAGGTGAAGGTTTTGCAAAAGAAAATGCTTTCGGGTGCTGATTCCGGTGCCAAGGTTGAAGAAACTAAATATCTTAATCACGCGGTGAACATTCATTTGTTGCCACAAGACCAAGCGGCTTTACTAAAAGACAAGGCCGACGTTTTGCGTGATCGCGCGGCTGATAGAGTCCATGTGATTATGGCTGGCAAATCAGTGGTCGTTACTTTGGACGAGAAGAAACTATCGGGACTTCACGCCGGTGAAATATTAAAATCATTGACCGCAGCACTCGGGGGACGGGGCGGCGGCCAAGCTCGAACGGCACAAGGCCAGTTCCAGTCAGAAATCGGAACATCGGAGATTATTAAATGGTTCGGCAATCAAAAGTAACTTTAGCAGTTCTGAAACTGGGAATGATCTTTGCGGTGATCGGATGTTCCGATCGGCCGTCCCACGAAAAATTTCCGGGAGGCCAGGGCCGCACCACTGATGTATTACAGGCCGCCACTCAAAAAGCAGTTTTGGGAGGCTTCGATCCCAATAACAATCCGCTGGCGGGACGACCGATGAGCGGTGAAGTTCTTGCAGATGGCCCGACCCTTGCTGGCCGCGTCGAGATAGATCCCAAAGCCAAGCCCAAGGGTCGCATTCTTTATATATTTGTGCGCAATGGAATGGGTGGGCCTCCGCTGGCGGTGAAGCGTGTTGAATCACCGGTTTTCCCCGTTGAGTTTAGTTTGTCCGCGGCTGATAAAATGGCACAGCACACAGTCTTTGAGGGTGATGTTACTTTGCACGCGCGACTTGATTCAGACGGAAATGCGATGACCACTGAGTCAGGCGATTACTTTGCGGAAATTCCAACCCAGGTTGGAAAGAATGGATTGGTTCTTCGGCTCGAGCTGATTCCATAAGGATTTACATTAGAAATGGGCATTCTAAATTCGATTCGGGGATTTTTTCGCGGACTCTATAAGGACGAACGAATCCCCTTGTGGGATCGGCGAATTTTATTGGTGATGATGGTTTTGATCATATCTCCGATTGATTTAATCCCTGATTGGATCCCGATGGTTGGCGTTTTCGATGATTTGGTTTTGATCGCCTTGATTGGCGATTATTTTTTTAGAGTTTTAGATCCCGAGATTGTTTTGGGACGCTGGCCCTTTGGTTTAAAAAGTTTTCAGCGTATTAAACGTTTTTTCACTTCGATGGCAAATCCCCTGCCAAAGACCGTGCGCAATTTTTTGTGGAAGTATCGTCCGTCCCCTTACCGAGTGACTTAACAAGCTAGACTAATAAGTTAACGCAGTTTTGCTGCTGGAATCCCGAACTCTTCTTGGTCATTGATCTTGCGGCTTTCGAGTTTGCGGCGAACCGATCCTTTGATAACGAGTGGGTTGCCTAAGGAGCTGATTTCAAATTTTTCACTGGTGTAATTCGTTGAAAATTGCACCAATGAATAAAGTCCAGGGAATCCGGTAGCGCTTGGGCTTATGTTTTCTACAAAGGACAGCAAAGTCGTGCAATCTTCAAGTCCCGCTGTCGAGGCGGCCATGCTACTAAGTCTAATAACCATCCAGCTTTTCCAAAGCTCAGCATTCTTGGACGAAACTTCGATTCCTAAAATAGAGGACACAATGGCAATCGGCGTGAGGGCTTTGCAGGTTTCTTTGCTAAAAAAATCTTTGCGCGATTTTAAAATTTGCGGGCCTATCGATAATAAATCCCGAGCAAAAATTTCAGTGAGTCCACTCACCGGCGTGAGAGCTAATTTGGGGTGCAGCGCGGGTGCCGCTCCGCTGTGAGTGGGAACGTTGGGAACGGCGGTGGATTTAATCAGCGCTTGAAGGTTTGTAAATTGATCCGCGGTGCCCTGATAACCTTTATTAACTTCTTCAAAGGCCGCAAAGTCCAACCACGGAAATATTTCATTAAAGAGATCCTGCCTCAGGGCTTGGCATCCGCGAGCTTCTGCAATGGATTCAGTTGAGGGCTTGGGTCGGTAATTCATGCGACGACTGGCGTAGCGAACCCATTTGAATTCTTCTTCTAGAGCAGGGGTCGGTCGGCTGATCATGAAGCCGCGAGCCTCGGATAATTTATAAGTTTCCGTTCCTTCGTAAAATTCGCCTTTGAAAAGTTGAGGATCGGTTTGGAGATTTCTTTCTAAATTTGCCAGGTAGGCTTGCATAAACTCGGGCCCACGATCTTCATTTGCTTGAATTCTGGCTTCAATGCTTTGCAGGTAAATTAAATGCACACAGCTTCGGTGCTGACGATAGAAATCTAATAGTTTTGGACTGTAAAATGGATTGTCTTTTAGGGCGTCCATTAACAAGATCCAGTTGAGGATGAGTTCGGCGCTCTGGTTGGCTTGATAGGCCGCAAAATTTTGTTGATCACGGGGCAGCGAAAACTGGGAGTAAGTTGAGATTTTAGAGGCGATTTCAATATAGGACTCTAATTTTTTCAGTGGGATCTCGGTGCTTGTTGAGGAATCCTGGGCAAAGCTTGTTTGAACATTCACAAGCCACATAATCGCGAAAGCAAAAATTATTTTAAGGCGTTCCATAGGTCCCTATAGTTTTTAATAATCTTGGAAGATTGTTGGTAAGCAAAGCTTTGAACCGGAATTCGGGGACAGCTGCTGGCGATGTTATCGTAAACGTACTTGCTGCTGATTTCTCGCAAATCACCGACCGACAATCGATAGCCGCTGCGAATTTGGGGAGGGATTTCCATGTCAGACCCAATGACAAAGCTGAAAGCGAAAGTAGCCACGTAAAAAAGAATTTCGTAATTCGATGTGGGAAATAGTCCCCAATTAGAACAATTACCCTGGTGTTGGCCTGGATCACGGGCGGAATGAAGACCCAAAAGCAAAAGTGAGTTTCTCAAAATTTTAGGACCGGTCAAGACCGGAACCCAACGACCATTTAGTAGCGATGTGTCGTTTTGCAATTGCCAATCTGTTAGGTCTTGGTTGAAGAGTTCTTTGTGAAAAGCTTTGCCGTCGACTTTTTCCCAAATCATATTTTTTCGAACCACTTCGCGATCGTCAATCAGCGAATAAACGCTTTGATTCCCTATTATCTCAACTAAAAGTTGAACTAATAGGGGGTGCATCGGCAGGGAGTGTGGAATCAGGGCGTAGTTTTTGTAGAGTCCCGGGCCGTCGATGATCGAAGTTGTTAAGTAAGCGTCAATGCTGGATTTAAGTTCCGATAAAAGCGCTTGGGCACTTTGATGTTGTTCTCGTGATTTTCCGAGTCTTCTATCCATCAAATAACCGCGGCGAGCTTCATTGCTGTTGCCACTATAATTTTCGAGAATGCGTTTCCAAGTTCGCGCCGCCTGCATATTCAATTCAGTCACCGCATTCATGTCGCCGCCAAAGGGACTGGAGTTTCCGGCTAGCTTTTGTTGCACGACGGAAACTCCATCACTGAAGTGACGGGTCCAATCAGTCATTTCAAGGCTTGAAAGAATTGCGGAATGAGTCGGGCTAAGGGCTTCGGCGTTGATAAATGCTTTGAGGCTGGCTTTGTCGGATACAAAAAGCGGGTCTTGTTTATCCTCGGCTATAAAACGAAGTTCGCCATATTTTGGATCCTTCGAATAATCGACTACAAAGTCTATTGTTTTTCGACGCGCGCCAAATCCCCAGCCAGGGCTCGAGTTAAGCAGCAGACAAAAAAGAAAAGCGCGTGCGATTTTCTTTTAAATTATTCTTTATCGGCGCTGACTTTAAAGATGCTTTCTAATGATTTGTTGTAACGAGTGATGTGGTTGATCGCCAAGTTCCAGCAAGCCAATTCGCTTTTGCTGAGCTCTTGCGAGCCTTCCATTTTTTCTGGAACATCTGGAGTTTCAAACATCGCCGCGCCGATTGCGCGAACCAATAGTTTTACATTGCAGCCACCATCTTTGTTAAGTGCTGATTGCACTGCTTCTTTTAAGATTGCGACGTTGATGACCGGGCCACCTTTTCGGTCTTCAAAGTCATAGCCCCCGCCACCTTTACGGTCGGCATGGGCACTGGTGTTTACTAAAATCAAGATCGCTAAAATGGAGAGTTGTTTAAAGAGTTTCATAAATTGCATCCTCTATTTGATTTCGCTGACCGACCCAATCGCTTCTAATTCGATCGGCCGTGCGCCCATGAAAATTCGTGAATGTGGTTTGTTGTTTCTAAGGGTGGTCGTCATGAATTTGGAATAATCTCCAGGCTGACGGACCACGTAAATTTTTTGATCCCAGCAAATGATCATCGGCGAAAAGCTATAGCCCTCGACTTTATAGGGGCCGCTAGCGGGGAAAAAGCCGAGCTGTCTTCGTTGATTTAAATCTTTGCAGCTGGATTTAATGTTTCCGAGTTGTTTTAAGAAAGCCGCTCGCGATAGGCTTAATTGCTTTTCCACATTTTCAGGGATGTTTTGTTGGCTCATGATCCCGTAATTTTCCATGACCGATTGAATGTAGCGGGCTTTTTTCTGGAAATCGCGACCCAATTCAAGCAATCGATTGCTTTCGGCCAGCAGCGAAAAATTACCAAGCTTAGTGCCGATGGTTCGCAGAGTTGCCATTTGATCATAGACCTCATGGCTTTTGGCTAAGGCTTCATCTAATTCTTTGAGAAGTTCTGTTTGCCGAGCTTCTGAAATTTCCGCATGATCGATTGCGATTCCATTTCGTAATTTTTCGATGAAGCCGCGAGTGCCCATGATCGAATTGCTGAGTGGGGGCAGGCTGCTATCAATCCATAGATTGGCTTTCAGCAATCGTAGACCAATAAGTTTTTCGCGCAATTCAGCACCCGATATGCTGTCGCCATCTGATCGAATTTCAGGGCTGAAGTGATGCAGTTCAAACAGTTGTTGCAAATCTTTGGGCAGCTCGGTGACGTCCATTCGCAAACGTTCTGGCAATTCTTTGGGATAGGAGGAAAAGGGTGAGTCGACAAAGTGAAGTCCCAAAATTTTCAGCTCGCCGACGTTGATGTCGTGGAGATCGAGTATGCCGGCGTTTAAAAGCCACAAAGGCTCGTTCATATCCATCAATTCTTGATGAATGCGCTTAAGCGAGTTGGCAAAGGCCAAAGTCCACGACGTAGATATCCGCGCGGTTAAAATTTGATAAGGGTTGGATGGCAGATCAAATCCGCCGGGGCGCGCCCATTCCGGCAACACTGAGTGGCGATCCATTTGGTCAAGAGAGTCGCGCGGAATTTCGCGCGAGTATTCGTTGCTCAAGCTTTGAATGAAGTCTTCCATCGACTTCAAATAAAAGGATTCTAAAATTTGCAGGATGAAGCGTTCCTGATCACTGCGGGCTCGCAGTGAGGATTTAATGAAACCATCGATTCGATCGATTGCGCCGGTTTCGGAGCTGATTCTCAGGGCAAAAGATTTGTCGCCGGCAATTAATTTTTCGGAAAATTCACGCAACACTGATTGGTTGTCGACGAACAGCCGGTAGCGGGTTTTGAGTTTGGAATAGAGCACGATTGAAAGGGCATAGGCCCGGAATTCGTTTTCAACGGTTAGCCCCAGCGCGGTGCGAGTCCATTTTTCAAGAATGGTTTTTTCAGCGTCACTCAGATTGGCGATTTGCACGGAGTCTTCGAGTTTTTTGGATTTGTTCTTTCTCGCCTCGAGTAAAATGCTTTCAAGTTTTCCAAGTTCCGAATTTTGAAAGGCATGATCAAGTGATCCAAGCGGAATGCTTTGGCTGGGGTCGTCGGTGTAGCGCACTAAAATTTTCGCGACTTCGGGCCATAGTTTTTTAAATTCGGCACGATATACGTTTAGTCTGGGATCGGCAGCGTGGACTATCTCGTGAACGAGCGTCACCAAATTTTCTTCCACACTTCGAGAAAAATCTACGGCCAAGGTTCCGGTGCTTGATTGATAAAGTCCGGAAACTTGGAAACGTCGAGAGTTGGGCAGGCGTTCGACAAGTTTAATTCCGTGCGAGCTTTCGCGGCTTTGGTCGATGTTGGTGCGAAGTTTGGGAGAGAGATCTTCGATTTTAATTTCGTTATTTTTTAATTTTTTGAAAAATTCAGCGGAAATGACTTTGATCTCTTCGAAATCAGAAAGAGAAATGATCAGTGAAGAGGTTGATAAATAGCGGCGCTTGAAAGTGTCGGCGAGAATTTTTAAATTTGGATCTGAATCGGCACTTTCGACGAGTTGCCGCAGCAACAAATACTTCATGGAATATAATTCGCGTTCTTTGGAGCTGAAGGATCGAAGTTCAGCGCCGAACAATTGATCGACCACCACTTGAGAGTTGATCGGACGGCTTTGCAGAGTTTTCCAGAAGCGCAAAATTTCGGAATGCTCGCGGCTTCCCACCACATCGATCGATAAAATCGGAAGACCAGCATCCGACATTTCGTTCAACACGGACTTCGGCAAGAGATTGGAAAGCATTGCGGCGTCGGAGTCTTGAGCCTGACTCATCAAAGGTGATGAGAAAAAAATTAGGCTAAAAAATAAGCAAAAAACGAGCAAAGCCGAGCTTCTAAATTGGCTCCATTTTTTACTCGGCTTCGTCATTTGGCTATTCAAGTAATTACCTCTAAAATTCATTAACTTAACGCATCGCAACATAGTTAGTTCTCCGGGTCGAGTCAAGGCAAAGTCATGACCCTTTTAGGGTGAAGTTAGCCCGGCAAATTTAGGAGCTTTTCCCAATCGTTCCGGCAGTTTGCTAATGATCGAATAAGTCCTCGAGCGCAGGGTCGCCAGCTCACTTGAAGAAGGGCTGAATCCACGGCGCAAGGCTTGAACAATGTTCAAATAAACCGGATCGTTTTGCAGTCGATAAATGTCGGTGATGGTGCGAGCCACGCCGTCACTTCGTCGCGCTAAATCTTCGTTCAAATCGTGACCCAAATATCCGAGAAGTCGCATCAACAAAACTGCTTTGGCTGCTCGGGTGCCGGGAGTGGTTGAAAAACTGTAAAGCAAATTGGCGTAAACTTGGCCATATTTCGCGGACGTTAATCCAGAAACGTAACGCTCGGGATTCTCCACTAATTCATTGTTGTCGTTTTCGCTTCGGTTGATGCGCAAGATTTTTTGGCGATCGTTGTTTTGCAGACCAGCCGCCAAAGTTAAAACGGTTCGATAAAAATTGCTGGCCCATTGAGCCGAGGCTTCTGGTGTTGCTCCCGTGATCGGCAAAACCAATGACATGATGTCGAGTCCACGATTCAAAGTTTCGCGCAGAGCTTCTTCGTCGCTGCGTTTATCCGAAATTTTCAAAACTCCACGAATGCCGTTTTCCATGTAAAGCACACGGGGTCCCATCGCATAAGTTTTTCGTTCTTCTAAAATAAGCTCGATCATTTGCACGCTGTTGTAGGCTCGCGCCACCACGTCATCGACGATCATCGAATTGCCTTCGCCATGGACGCCGGGAATTCCGTCTTTAATGACCGAACCGCTGAGCCCTTGAGAGCCCAAATGATTTAAATTTAAAGTGGGGCTGACGAACTTCGAGCTATCGGGGCTGGCTTCCAATTTTTGGTTGGTCAACGCGTCCAAAATATTTCCAAGAGTTTCGGGCGCTAATCGCTCCTCGCTTTGGTTTTCATTGCTGCGCGAAGCATTTCTATTTTGCGCCAACGCAAGGTTACTCGTCATCATAAGGGTGAGAGTCGAGAATATGGTTTTAGTTGTTAATGCGATTATTTTTTTCATACATCACCTTTGTTATGCAAAGTCATTTTGACTGAGCATTGAGTGGGATCCTTCGACCCGGAAATACAAATTCCCATAGTGAACGTTTGGCCGGGCGGAAAATCGTAGCATTGAATTCGCCTGCACCAGTCAAGGGTTGCAACGTGATTAGGACTTCGGAATCAAAACATCCGCCATTGACGAAGATCGCAATTCGCTTGATTTCTTCGCTGGCAATGTTGCTTTCGGCGATCGTGTCTAAACTATTGTCGACCATCATCGAAAATTTCCCTTCGTCGCCATTCATTTGAAGCATGGTGAAGCTCGAGCCACGAGCACTGCCGTCGTAAAAAGCAATTTCTGGAAAATTCACGACCACGTCGGCGCTTTTGCCGCCGGAAACAAAGACTCCATCTTGCGGGAGTGCTTTGAGTGAAGGTTTAAATCCGCCGTATCCGCGCATTCCTAAAATTTGGCCGCCCATTGCACCGTTTCGACCTTGGATCACGTATGGATATTTGTGACGACCGGGGCGTGATGAAATTTCCAAAACCGGAGCTTTGGTTTGAGTTTCCGATGTGATTTCCAGATTTCCGTTGGTATCAATGCGGAGCGGGCTCAGCATGATCGACGAAGACCCGTTAAGTTTTCGACCTTGAAAAAGTCGAGCCAATCCTTTGGGGCTTTCTTTCGCAAGTGGCTTCGGAATCATGAGCGCAAAAAACTTTTCTGAATCATTGATGTCACTTTCGATCATCAAATAATGTTCGACTTGGATTTCATCGCCAGTAATCGGGCCGACCACGTAGGTCCCATCGAGCAACTCTGTTGGAATCCCAGAGCGCTGCTCCGTGCCGACCTTGAAGATGGCTTGAAGATCCGCTCGAGGCAGGGCTTCTTGGCCCTTAGCAATTTGGGCGCAAAGGGCTATTAATCCCAGACTCAAGTTTTTAAAGTTTATTGTTCTCATGACTCCGACTCCTTTTTTAAAACAAACGCGTTGCTTGATTAGCAGCCGCGCTTGCTCACATTTAGTTCGTTTTTTATGTGTTTCAGGCGATGACGAATCGCTGGAATCAATTCGTAGCTGGGGTAATTCGGCTGCTGCATATATCCACAGATCCAATCTTTCAGATCAATCAAGTCATTTAGCGCCGAGCAATAAGCGCGACGACCAGTGTATGCTTCTAAAAAATTAGTGGCGGCGATGGTCACTGATTTAGCAATTTTGATTTCAACCAAATCAGAAGCCAAAACTTCTTGAAGTTTGATTTGCAATTCGACAAAGCGAAGAGCCAGCAGTCGCACGCCGTCGAAATATTCGAGGGGCAATTTGTCGAACCAACAAGATCCACAATCGTCGGAAATTTGCTTCACGTATTTATTATCTAAATCGTCGAAAGCTTGAATTAATAAATCAACCAATTCGCTTGAGATTAAATAATCGACTTGAACGCGAAGTCTTGCGGGCAAGGCTCCTAGTGCGCCATCGGCCGTTTGCAAAATCTTTTGCCCTTCCAAGGCAGCAAATGCCAAGTGGGGTCCGGGTGCTTGGCGGCCGATGATACGTAGGTCGCCATCGGCTACGCGATAAACCGCACTTTTTAATTCACTGGCAGCTTCGGCCAAGCGACCATGAACGGCGTGGAAGCTGGCGTCGCGACGCGCGCGAGTTAATTCGCGGCTAGCATTAGAGCAGCTCTCGTACCAATCGCGGCTGTCGATGTGTCCGTTAACTGGATTGCCATGATTTCGTTGTCCCCCATGACTATGACCGTTGCGATAATGAGCCTCGCTCGAGTTATTGGTGTCGTGGGCAAAGCTGGCCGAACTCAAAATTAGAGTGGTGGGGATGATCAGTGTGCTGAGAAAATTTCTCATATTTATAGATTCCTTTCCGTGGGAATGTTTCCCGGTGAAAACATCCATAGCGGAAGGCAATCAAACAAAAGAAGAAACTAGCTCTAACAAATTTGATCTGATTTTAAAGTCTGTAAGTTCTTGATCTTCCGGCACCCAGGGCCGAGATCTCGCGCTTCATCAAAAGTGATTTTAAACCGCGCTTTAAGGTCGCTTCGGGAAGACCCAAGATATTTTGCAATTCGCCGCGGCTGATGGGGCTGGGGGCCTTGGCCGAGCGACTGCGCGATTGAAGGGTCATGAGAATTTTTTTCTCGTTGCCGGTGAGTGATTGCGATCGACCACGTTTTTCGCGTATCAAAAGCCCAGCTCGCTCGGGATTAATTCCGTAGCGGCCACGATGTTGGACAATCAATCGAGGGTCTTTGAAAATCGTTCGCAGTCTTTGGGTCGCGACATAGATACGTGGATCATGAAGACTCGGGTTGTAGTTTTCACCCCAAACCAAGGCCGCCATTTCTTCTTTGGCCAAACCATCGGGTGAAGATTGCATCAGTGCTTTGATGAAATCATAGAGCACGCCTTTGCGATTGAGTCCGCGCAAATTGCGACCCTTGTAAAGCACCACGGCTTTTTGATCATCGATGAAGAGCGAAGATTCTTGAAAGCGTTGTAGCTCGTTGGCGGTCGGGACTTCGGCTAGCCGACCTTCGGCAATCGAAAAATATTCAACGCAATTTTTAACTTCGCAAAGGCTAGGGCTGATTCTAAAAATCCAATTCTCAAACTGCTCGCGGTCAAGCGCGCAGGTTTTTTGCCATCGCGAATCGCTTGGCAAGTCCTCTAGCGAATCTTTTTCAATGGCTTCGATCCACAGGCTTAGCGCGGTCACTGCGGATTCTTCTGCGCCCGATGAGAGGACCAAGTCTTTGGCTTTGGCCAAGCATTGCGAGCTTTCATGGGCATCAATTTTCATTAGTAATTGCGCGCGAATGGTTTGGCTGAGCGCTCGACTACGACGACATTCGGGTAGAACCTCGGCAGCGCGAATCAATTCGTGAGATTCCTGTAAAACCGCGTTTGAAGTAGGGCCTTCTTCGCTCAAAGTTTTTAGCAAAGCACTTTGCTGAAGTGCTAACTTGCCGAACGAAAATTTCTCTAAGCGCAAGGCTTCCATGGCATTGCCATCAAGTAGGGCGTGCTCGGCAGCCAAAATAAGGGTGTCTAAATCTGCGCTGGCGTTTGAGAGATTGATACTTTGATTTTCAAGCCACGCCATGGCGCCTTGTTGAATCACGTTCAACTCGTTTTGAAGGGCGCGAAGTCGAGAAAAAGATAGCTGGTCACTGGCGTTGAGTTTGCTGAGCGTTTGGTGAATGGAAAGTGCCGCGCGGCTTCGTTGGCCGAGCATCAACAAAATTCGAGCTCGCTCAATGATGGTGTCGGTCATTAATAATGAAGGACAGTCCGAAGTTTCGAGCCGGGCGATTGCCAGATCAATTTTCGAAAGAGCTTCTTGGGGGCGACCTTGAAGGCGCATGATTTGCGATTGAATGGTCTCAAGGCTTGCTAAAATATGCGGATATCCAAAGCGAGAGCAGATTAATAGCGTTTCATTTAAAATTGGATTGAGTTCAGGCCATCTCAAATCATTGGCCAATAGCCAGGCGGAATTAAGAAAAGCAGTGCAGGCTTGGTAGTGAAGGTTTAGCTCGCGAAAAATTCTTCCGGCTCGTTGATAATCGAAAAGCGCTCGCGAGGCGTCGCCTTTGGCGTCGAAAATTCGGGCGCGCTGAAAAATGGATTCAGCAAGTGCCCGCCGGTGTTCTGAATCCTGTAGTTTTTCAATCAATGAATCAAGTGGTGCAATGGAAGAAAGCCCCTGAGAGTGGACTTGGGCCAGCGTGATTTCCAAATTAAAAAAGGGCCGAAGTTCATCAGAAATTCTGATGTCCTTTCGAAGCAATTCCGACAGATTTTTAGATTCTTGAAACTTCGCAGCGCGGTTGGATTGGCGGAGGGCTTCTAAAAATAATTCCTGGCCATCGCGTTCGGGCAAATAGGAACTGATCGGCGTGTCCATAATGAATTGGAGTAACTCTTCGAGAGCTTTTTGGCGTTGGCCTGATAAGAAACGAGCACGAGTTAAAAGCAAAACGTCTTTAAGGCTTTTCTTTGGAAGCTTTTGAATTTGGCTGACGAGCTCTATCAGATCCGACCGCGGAAGGGCGTCGAGCGCGCTAGAGGAAATTTGGAGAGTCTCGGAAGTTGGCATCGGCGCAATTGAAGGGCCTGGGTTTTGATTTTTATTCTCGCCTAAAATTAAACAGGGGAATTCGGAATTGGGCGAGCTTCGATCGCCACATAATATATGGAGAGCGTTGGAATTCGACGAAGATAAAAATTGGTTGAGGATGCCCAAAGATTTGGGTGCCAGGAATTGCAGGCCTTCCCAAATGATGACGAGTCCGGTGTTCCATCTAAGTTCAGCGGTGGACAACGCGCTTTCGAAAGACACGTCTTCGTCGTTGGCTAGTGCGACTGATGGATGGCATAGCGCTTTGAATTCAATGCGGATCGTTCGGGGGGAGGCCACCTGAAGTAGCCATTCGCCCAGGATTTTAGCGCGCAGCTTTTCGTCCGCGCCAAAGATCGCGACTCTTTTTGAAAAAACTAAATTTCGATGGAGCCAGCTAAGCTCCCGATTGATGTCGGCCATTTCGGATCGTTATTGTTAGATAAAGTTGTTTGTAATGTCGATATAAAAACGCCAAGTTAGAATGAGTGAATAGGTTTAACATATGAAATTTAAAGAAAAAAATATTGCAATCAACATCTCAAATCGCTATTTTGACGCGATGCGAATTTTGCTGCGCTTGGGACTGCTTTGCTTCTTCGTTGGTGGTTTGGGAAGTCCACGACTGGTTTTAGCTTTGGGCTCAAAAAAACCTGCGGCTCCAAATTCTTCTTCTAACTTCGCGACCGTAAAATCAAACGAAGACGGTTCGCAAATTTATGCACCCATTTCCAAAGAGTGGAAAATTCCTGCTGAGCAGACATCAGCCGACTTGGAATTGTTTTGGTCTCCGATCAACGCGCGACCTCGCGAGTTTGAAACAGTCGGAGACCTGGTGTTGATTTATGATTTTAACCAACGGGCCACTCAAATTTTTGAAAAACTAATCGAGTGCAATCACGGTGATTTCAATCAACTTCGACAAGATTACGCACTAGGCAAGTTTTGCTCGGGTGGAACTTATGGCGATCAAATTCGTGCCGACTATGCCAAGCTTCACGAGGAAACTCGGGGATGGTTGTCGACCTCGAATTTCTCTTCGCCTCGCGATCCTAAGTTCGGACAGCTGGGTCTTGAAAATCCCCTTAAGAATTATTCCAACAAAACCTATGGAGACAAGTATGGCTACAATACCTTCATCAAGTTTAATGTTTTGTGGATTCAGATTGTATTAGAAATCGCCGCACGCAATGCGCTTTACCCGGTGCTTGACGAGGCCGAATACAAAAAATTATTGCAGGTTTATAGAAAATCGCGCGAAGAAAATTTTGAAAAATGGCGAGAAGAATTGATGGCGATGCCGAGTGAAAATCTGACACGTCTTCGTTGGCCGGAAAATTTTGTCAACGAGTCGACTCGCCGGATGTACTCTAGCAATCGCTCGCTTCACACGACTTTGAAATTGTTTTCCTATTTGTCGACCAATGATTGCCAAGAGCGTGGGCTATTTCCCGAAGTTGCACCGGTTGTGACCGAAGGGTGGAATCCGACCCTTGACGTTATGTTTGATCCGGAATTCGGCTCCAAATTTTCTAGCGACCAGATTCAGGCCTCGTCTTGGATGGGATTTGCTTGCGGAGTTCCTGATTTTTTAAAAGGAGTTTCCGCAGATTCTTCATGGCTGGTGAAGCGACGAACGCGCGCTAAATTTCATTCGGTGATTCGCTTTTATCGAAGGCTCGACGAAACCTTTTCAAAGGAAACTCCATGAGTAAAACTTTGAAGACACTATTTTTTCTAGCGACGCTCATTCTTGGAAGGGGCGCGCGAGCTAATTTTGAAATCGGCACCCAAGTTTATTTTTTTAATTCAGGAATGGCCTCTGCGCGGCTAAACGACAATCGTGGTTCAAAGACCGGGCCACAGTTGATCTACATTCCGCAGCGGAGTTTGGCGAAAATTTTAACAGCCCGCGAATTTGCGGGCACCCAGATTTTTGAACTCGAACTAAAATATCGAGATGCTCGAGGCATCTGCGGCCAAGCTGGGGCTCTGTTAAGTTTAAGAGTGGAGGCTTCGCGAGATCTGTTGAGCGTTGACGGGGGAAAGTCCGTTTATCAAAAAGAATTAGAGAAAACTTTTGCTCAAATCAAAGCCACCAATCCTCGACTGGATTTCAGTGCGCTGGAAAAGAGTTTTCAACGCGAACCGTTCCTAGAGTTTTTAGAGGAACCCAATGATCCTGGCCAACGAATCAATAAAATGCTGATTCATACCTGTGGCGATCCGGGCCGAATTCAAGAATCCGAAAAAATCTCAGCCGAAACTTTTGCCGTGGATTTGTCGGCAGCTGAGCGCCAGAAATTATCAGCTGATTTTCCGGTGCTTGCTGAAATTTCCAATGCGGTAAATTTGTTAAACATAAAAACCACTAAAGAATATCAAGAACACTTGAAATCGAGAGGCGCCAAAAATGAATCTCAATTAAAAAGTTTGCGTCAGTTGATCTCCAATTTGGTAGAAACTTCTGAAATTGAAGAGCCTCCGATTCGGGATCGGCGGCTGATTCGTCGGGCCTTTTCGTCAACTTTGGCCCAGCAATTGATTCTCGAAGAGGTCGCACGACGCTTTGTTTTTTCACTTTCACTAAATCAGCGTAACTTGCAAAAGCCTGCGTGTGATTTGCTGGTGCGAGCCTTGCATCTTTTCCAACACGTCGATGGCGATGTGGCGCCTTTTGCTTTTGAGACATCGAATTCTGTTTTGTTGCTTTATTCGATTGTCGATGGAGCTCGTTTTGAAACTCACGGATGCAGTTTAGAAATCAATAAACTCTTTGGTCCCTATGGCTCGGCAATGCCCTATGGATTGCCATCTATTTCTAATCCTGGAGCTTTTAGTCAGCGCACCATGACTCGTACTTTTTTGCTTATTCCCATTCATACCGAAAAACTTTATCCTGAAGAATGGGCCGCTGACTTTCCCCAATTAGGTCGAATCGTGATGGAAAATCCAAATCTGGAATCTCCATCGATCAGTCGATATTTTTGGAAAGGCAAAAATCCGCAAGAGCCTGATCGCCAGAAAAATTCCGAAGCCTTGATTAAGTTGTGGAGTCGACGGGCTTTAAATTGAATTCCGAGCCAAGCTTTTGAGAAATTCCATGGCTTCGCTGTTGTTGGGATCATGGCGCACAACCATTTGCCATTCGCGTTGGGCAGCCTGAGTTTGGCCAGTCTCTAAAAGAATTTTTCCGAGAAGCAAACGTCCCGCAGCCCATTGGGGCTGGCTGCGCAATTCTGCTTTAAGCAGGTGAATGGCTTGGGGCGCTCGAGAAATCATCTGGAGCGCACGGGCTTGGCCTAAAACGGATTCTGCCGAGGGGCACAGGTCGATCGAAATTTTAAAAAGCTCGGCGGCTTTGTTGCAGATGTTTTTTTGGAGCAAATCAAAGGCTAATTTTGAAATTTTATCGGCGACTTCTTTGCGTTCGCTAGGCAGAAGTTTCAGGAAAGCTGATTCGTCGGGATCGCGAACTTCTTTGTTGGCGTTTTGCGATGGGTTTTTTGAAAGCGATTTCGAAACGGACTGAGGAGCGTCGTTCAGAGTTGACGGATAATCGGTGAAGAATCTTTTGGCTTCTTCGTTGTCGGGATGGAAATCGAGGATACGTCCATAAGAATAAGCCGCGCGCTGCATTTTGTTGAGGGCAACGCTCGCTCGAGCCAACCATTTAAAGGCGCTGGGATTGCGGGGATCGAGTTTCAGCCATTGTCCGGCAAAGGATTCGAGCCGTTCCCAGTCGCGCAAGACCAAAGCTTCCTGGATCTTTTCCAGGAACTCGTCCCGAATGCGGTCGCCTGAGATGCTCTCTGTGCTCACTATTTATCGATCTCCTTTTGAAGAATGGCCAAACGTTCATCGGCCTTATTCAAAAGTGTAGCGCCTTTTTTGGTAGAAGCAATGTCAGCAAAATCCGCTTTCAGTCCCTTCCATCGGCGATAGGCCGCTAGGGTCTTGTCTTTGCGTTCATAAAAGGCCGCTACATAGGCTTCTTTTTCGGCCAAACGTAGGCGGCTTTTTTCGAGAATCTTCACGACTTGTTCTTTGAACGGCGAAGCCGAGTAACGCTTTAAAAACTCGCGAGAAACGATGATCGCGTCGAATACTTGGGTCTGATCGCGCGCGACTTTTTCAGGCGCGGCTTTGAAAAAAGAGTCTGCGCGGAGGTATTGGGCGCGGGCCGCTTGTTCGTGGCGCGGAAATTGATCGACGAAAAAACCGTAAGCGGTGGCGGCCTCTAAAAAATTATCTTGTTCGTATTCTAAATCAGCCGATGCCAACTGCGACAAAACCGCAAAGCGCGATTGGGGAAAACGGCGACGGACTTCTGAAAAATATTCTTCAGCAATCAAATAATCGTGGTCCTTAAGGAGGCGCGCGCCTTCGTTGTAAACCACCTCGGGGTTATTAGATTCTTTAAGATTGGTTGAAGAGCAGCTGGAAAGCGTCGCTACAAAAGCCATGAAAAAAATTAAGAAAAAAGTACTGTAAAACTGCTTCATCAGTTTTCTCCTTTGGTTGAGTCTGTGCTCAGGCCAACAAAGCTATAAAGCTTGTCGATTTCATCTTTGCGTAATCTGCGGAAGGACCCACGATCGAGTCCGCTTAACTTCACTTCGCCAATTTGAATGCGCTTCACTTTGTCGACCGGGCGACCGACCGCTTCGAAAAGTTTTCGAATTTGGCGGTTCTGGGAGTCGGTGGTGGTGACCATTACCCATTGCTTGCCTTCGCTGGTGCGCAAGGTTTTTAGCTCCAGAACTTTCATGCGTTTGCCTTCGACTTGAACGCCATTGAGTAAACGCTTTTGCCGAGAATCATCAAGGCTGCCGTCGATCTTCACTTCATAGGTTTTTGGCACTTCATATTTAGGGCGATTGATTCGTTCAGCAAGGTCGCCATCGTTAGTCATCAAGACCAATCCTTCGGCGTCTTTGTCGAGTTTGGGAGCCGGCAAAAGTTTTTCGTTTACGCCCGAAAGCAATTCGAAAATGGTTCCTTCGGCACTTTGGGCGCCTTCGGAAATCTGGCAGACAAAACCACGGGGCTTAAAGAGCGCGAACATCACGCGTTCGATTTTCATTTTTAAAAGTTTGCCGCGCACTTTGATGTGGTCCACGCCGGCAACGGCTTTGTCGCCCACTCGAGCAACTTTTCCATTGATCGTGACTTCGCCACTGGCGATTAAGGCCTCAGACCCGCGACGAGAACTAATGCCATGGTCAGCGAGAATTTTTTGCAGTCGAATTTTCATTAGGCTTTCGCCTCTTCGAGAGCGCGTTCCGCGACTCCGAAGTCAGCAGGGTTCGAGCTCTCTTCAACGGGCTCGTCGTAGTTGCCGCGATCGGGATTGGCAGACAGTCCAGAAATTCGATCATGGAATTCAGCACCAGCCAACAATTCGGCTTGGTCTCCGGTCATCACCGCTGATTCATTGTCAGATCCTGAAGCCACCGCCAATTCTCTTTCGAATTCTTCAGCACTCGGCAAGTCGTCTAGCGAATCGAGTCCGAAAATTTCCAGAAACTGCGTGGTGGTTCCGAAGAGCAAAGGACGACCCGGAGTTTCAGCGTGTCCCACTGAGCGGATTAGGTTTTTTTCCATCAAACCACGAGTTAAGTGGCTTGAGTCAATGCCGCGAACCGCGTCGATTTCCGCGCGAGTCACCGGTTGTTTATAGGCAATGATCGCTAACACTTCGAGAGCAGAGGGCGACAGACGCACGGGGCGGTCTTCTAAAAGTTTTTGCAAAATGTCCGATTGATTTGGATTGCTGCGAAATTGCCAAGATCCTGCGGATCGTTTCAATTCAAAGCCACGGCCCAAGAAGTCTTGCTCGATTTCTGCAAGCACTTCGTCAGTGCCACTGACGTCGAAGTGATTCGAGGTCAGAATCGATTTAATTTTTCGGATCGAAATGGCTTTGGGCGACGCAAAGATCATCGCTTCAAGCGCACGCTTGATTTCAGTGCGATCAGTGACCAGGTTCAACGCAGGAGCGTCCACTGCTTCGGGGCTGATGGCTACTTCGTTTGTTGTTTCGCTTACAATTTCATTAGTGGCATCGACGGTGGCAGCATTAGTTGCATCATCAGTGGCATTTCTGGTGGCGTCGGCTACTAAGTTGATTTCAATGGCGTCAGCTGAATTGTTTTCTTCAGCAGTAACTGTTTCGGCGATCGTGGTTTCGGTAACCAAAGTTTCTGTTGCTACAGTCTCAATGGCCGCTTCAGGAGTCGCGTTTTCGGTGTTGTGTTTTGCTTTGTTTTTCTTCATATAAAATTACCTTTTCAACCCCAGCTCAGGCCGCGGATCATGTTGTTAGCGCGAACCATGTCGTCGGCGTTGACCTTGCGGGAAATTTCCAGCGGGCCAAAGGCACTTTCTTGAGTCATGGTGGTGAATTGCATTCGTGTTAATTCCAGCAAGGCCAAAAATGTTGAAACAAAATCAGGCGCTTTGCAGATGGTCGGCAATAATTCTTGGAAGCTGTAAGTTTCTTTGCTTTCCAAAAGTTTGGAAAGTCTTTCGACGGATTTAGCGACCGGAACTTCTTCCATGTAGATTTGGTGCACGTGAGTTTTTCGGCGCGCGATCAAATCTTGATAAGCTTTGGTGATTTGGAAAGGATTGCCCAGCGCGATTTCGGGTTCCATGCCCGCTTCAATTTCTTCATTGCCAGTGTTGTTGCACAAGAAAAAATCACGATTGAGTCGCGGAAGTTTGGCAATGTGATTGGCTAATTCTTTATAGCATTTGAGTTCGATCAAACGTCGAATCAATTGGGTGCGGGGATCAAGGCTAGTGCCTTCTTCTTCAGCATCGCGAGGCAAGATGGCTTGGCTTTTAAGAAAAGTCAGCGTCGCGGCCATGACTAAATATTCGCTGGCCAAATCCAAGTTCATTTCGCGCATATAATCCAAGTAGTCCAAATATTGGCGTGTGATTTTAGAAATGGGCAGATTCACTAAATCGAATTCGTGATTTTTGATGAGATACAAAAGCAAATCAAGCGGGCCTTCGAATTCATCCAGTTGAACTCGGCAATCGATGAGAACGTTGCCGCTTCTTTTCATAAAGGCCGGGACTTTGTCAGTATTGGGAGCTTCCACAGCTGAGGTTTAGCACGTGAGGCCCCAGGAGGGCGAGTCAAATTCCCGAAATGTCGCGCTGCGCGGGCTCTTCTGAATCTTCAAATGAATCAGCACTTTGCGGGCATATGCAGGGTGGCTTTTGTTCGGCTTTATCTAAGTAAAAATACCAAAAAGGAAAGCCTGAAAAGCGAGTACAAATTTGCCTAGAAAACTAAAAGCACCGCTGAAAATTAAAATCAGCAAAACCCAAGAGGCCATGGAAGAGCGCTCAAATGCGTCTAAGTCATTAGCTAATTTGGGGGGCAAAATGCCTGCTAAAATTCGAGACCCATCGAGCGGGGGCAGCGGAATTAAATTGAAAAAAGCTAAGAATAAATTCAACTGCATTCCCAGCATCGCCATCCGCAATATGGCCTGCCAAATTCCAGAATCCGACGAGAATTTTTCCGCGGGCACAAAGTGAGTGCTCAGGCCAAACCCCGCGGCAATGCAAACCGCGATGATCACGTTGATCGCCGGGCCCGCGGCGGCAACCATGGCCATCCCTCGACGAGGTTTTTTGAAATGACGAGGGTCGACTGGGACGGGGTTGGCCCAGCCAAATAAAAATCCACCAGTCAGTAGCCCTATGGCGGGGAAAATAATGGTGCCCAGTACTGATATGTGAGCCATTGGATCAATGGTCAATCGGCCTAAATATTTTGCGGTGGGGTCACCAAGTTTTTGAGCGGTCCACGCGTGAGCGTATTCATGAATGGAAAGGCTTAAAATAAAAACCGGGATAAAAAGCACCAGCTCTTGGATTTTGGAATGGGTCAGTAGATCCATGCGAAACTTTTAGAGGCAATGTTCCTTTGAGTCTAGGGAAGTGTCTTCGACTTCATTGCTTTGATTTTGTTGCTTTGAAAAGCAAAACCCCGTCTGAAGCAAAGGCCAATTCTTTGCTTCAGACGGGGTTTTTTCTTAAATTACAAACAATTCTTAAGTTTAAGCGGCAGCTCTAAGGATTATCCTTAGGCAGTAGCCTGGGTTCCGCCCTTTTTGGGGTTGGATTTTCCAGCCAGCGGCGAGTTTTCAACCAGCTTCTTAGCATCGGCTTTTTCGGTAGCTTCGGTTTTTTCCGTGTCTACTTTTCCAGCTTGGCCTTTAAGGCCAGCGCCGGGAAGATTGACTTCTTTGTCGATGCCATAAGCTTTGTAAACTTCGCGAAGGGCGGCTTGAGCCAAGTCGGGATTAGCTTTCAAATATTCTATTGCTGTTTCACGGCCTTGGCCGATTCGCTCGCCAGCGTAGCTGTACCACGAACCGCTTTTTTCGATGATTTTCTTTTCAGTGCCGAGGTCGATCAATTCTCCGAAGAGATTGACGCCTTGGTTGTGCATCAAATCGAATTCAGTTTGGCGGAAAGGAGGCGCCACTTTGTTTTTAACAACTTTGACTCGAGTGCGTGAGCCGATGACTTCTTCGCCGTTCTTGATAGGACCTATTC
>CAXNGS010000004.1:0-176249 GCA_964202055.1 Bdellovibrionota bacterium
TCAGCGTCTTTGGCCGAATTTTCTTCCGGCTTTGAGGGCACCACAAAACTTCGCCATTTCGAATGAGGCGCCAGGATTCCATGAAACCTGGTGAGATGAATGCGAGGCGGAGGAACGAGGGCGGCAAGTTTCTCCATAAATTCCAGAGGAATTTCTCGCGAAAAATCCAATTCCTGATTTTCGGACTAGGAAGCGTAGCCCCGCAAAGAAGTAATTCCGAAAGTTGGGTTCGTGTCGTGTTTTTTAAAGTCTGCAATTAAATGCGGGCTAAAGATTATAACTGCCGTAAAGCATGGACTTGCCGCGTCGCGGGCGGCTCTTGGTCATTGGATTAATTATGTGTTTTCTCCGTTGGTTTTTCCATAGCGACCGCACTGAGAATTTTCAGATGTCTCTGGAGAATCTCTTTCCCGCTTTCAACGGCGGCAGTGCATTTCTCTGTAGCTTTTGAGTCCGCTTTCAAGTCCCAGTCTTTGAGATCGGGAGAGCTCATTCCGTACTTATTGAAGTCTGGCCCGGTTTTGAGCTTAGAAGGAATGCGGGGATTAGACGAGGCAGGCAATGCTCCAATGATTGCAGCATCAATGAGATCAGAAAGTTCATACGCACCATCCCAATACCTAGAAAAGTAGGGAGAGCTTTTATCTTCGTTGATCTTGGGCCCACGCAGATTGAGCTCTGTCGGTGAGATTTTTAGAAAATAGCCCTGCACGAACTGCCAGTGTTTCCAGAAATCTCCGTAAAAGAAATCAAAGTTATCGGGCACCGGAGGCTTATTATTAAGTCTTGCAATTCGCCCTAGATCACCATGAAGTGCGTCTATCTTTTTTTTCAGACTTCGACCGACCCAGCTTCGACATTTACGTAGTAAAAGTATTGTTAAATAGTCATCGAGATTGCGGTCGAGACTTCGTTGTGCAATCACGCGTGCATGGGAAAGACCAACAGACTTTCCAAAGTTAAGATTAGGACGTCTATTGCGAAAGAGTCTGCCCGTTTCTTCGTTTTTCCTATCCGAGTACAATTGCTCATTGCCCGCTTTATTGGTGAAAGATGAATGATAAAGCTTGTAATCGGAGAGCGATTCTTTTTTAAGAATCTCCAAAAAAGGTCCGTCGCCAGTTGGATCTTTCGAGAAAAGCTTGTAACGCAGATGGTTCTTCGCAATCTTTCCATGAGCCGCGTATTCTTCGACTTCTTTATCGTCAAGAAAGTCGGAATCCGCGCCGTAAGCACCATCCCATTCCGGATAGGCTTGCACGATTGGAACAAATTTCGTCGAATCTTTGCCATTGTCGCCATGACACTTAAGACAGTTTGTCGGACGACGGATAACTTTGAGCTTTCCATTCACTTCGCGAACTTCGGCCCATTCCCACGCGGATCCTGACGGGAAAGCCAGCTGAAGCGTTTCGTAACCCGCCTGTGATTTATGCCCGTTGAATCCGAACAAAAGTCCGCTTTGCGGATCAGAGTTTAAGTAACGAGGATAAAGCGATGAAGCGTCTTCATTCGAGTCACTCGCTTTCATACGCATCGTAAAATCACCACGTGGATTTGGGTGGAGTGCGATCACTTGATCGATGGAGGTCAGTGATGATTTTGGGTTCTCAACTTCGATTAGAATATTTTCCAATGCATTGCCGGCCCAGCCGTTGAGACTTATCAAGATCATCGCGAATGAAAAACAATTCCGCATACTTGCTTCATATGTTTTCGGATCTTTCTCCTTGATCCTTGAGCCGTAAACTCTGTCATCATTTTGGCGGCCAACAGTAGATAGGGGGTTTGGGATTAAAAAAGGCTCCGTTAACGCGTTCAGGGATCTAAGGGGCGCAGAGCGAATCCCTTGAATTTGGCTTGATTGGCGTTTCGAAATCTTAAGACTTGAAGCTGCAGCCGCCAAGATTTTGACGTCCCGCCACTATTGCGCGGTTTCCGCCAGCTCTAACGGGCGCGAATGGAATCGAATTCAAGAATCATGGCCGTTTACTCATTAAACCAAGACATTTTAGAGTTCGGGATGCTCGCTTGGGATTTCCAACATAAATTTTTGCAAGCCGCTCATCTTTTTTTGACCAGATTTCTAGATAATTCATGTCTCCATCATCGTAGGTTTCTTTCCTTTTAGAAAAACTGCCTGCATCCTCAAAAGGAATTGTTCTAAGACAGAAAAGAGTTCGAAATGATCGATAGCGAATAGTTGCTCCGTCGATAAACAGCTCGTAATAAGCTAGCCCTAAAATAAAGCATAAGAAAACATATGCGCCGATAGTCCATAACGCGATATAGCTAACCGACGCACCACGATCATCAAAAACGCTCACCGCATAGGCGACGATACCGATTCCCGCTGCCAAATATGCGAAAAATATGCAGCCTTTTTTTATTGAATCACTATTGTTTTCTGAAAGGACGTTACTTGAAGCACTGTTCCCCCTCGTGAAGTGAAGAAAGCCATCTCCTGTTTCGCTTTCGTCGGCATCAAAACTCCACCCAAGTGCCTTCATGTCGTTCATAATGAGTTCATGAGTGTGCTTGGATTTGGCCTGAATTAGAATGTCGGGATCCCAGCCTAAGAGTTCAGCTTTGTGCTCTTTTATTATTGCTGAAATGTTTTCTGGGATTTTCATCTTTGCAGTCATGGAATACCCTTTTTTAAATAATTTCTTAATTATAACTCAGATCGCGTGCATATCAGCTATTTAAGCCTCATCATTGTGCTGCATGTCTTGTCCAAAGAGGCTGAAGCTCGCAACCGAATTTAATTGTAAATCTGACCAATGACTACCGCGATTCGAATGCATCGAAAAGTCCCTGCATTTCGGTAATCTTTGCCTTAAGCGGCAAGTTTGCCCAGCGGCACCTGAATTTTGACCGTCTTGGTCGGCAAAACTTCTTCAAGATACGCGTATAAGCGCAGCACTTCATCCGATGACTTGGCGAGTTTTGAGAGAATGAATAGACGAATATCTTTCTCGGTTGCCCAGTTCATTACGGTCGCTGCGCTTTCCGTCTTTTCCCACTTCATGACGGCGACGTGGCTGACGTTGAATCGTTTAGCAAACTGTTGAAGCGTTAAGTCGAACGCTTGGCGAATGAAGTGAATCTGTGCTCCCGTGAGGCGTCCAGGTTTGTAAGCAAGCTGTTGCAGAACCAAATTTTGAAGCTTGTTGTAATCCACGTCCGGCGTCCATTGACCTCGCACTTTGAGCATGGGCGCATTAATGAGATACACCGGGAAGCCAAATCCTGTATCCACGAAAACTTTTTGAATCTTGCGTTCCATATCTTCTCTACCTTTCAATCTCGATGGCCGTGATAATCAGCATTCCTGCTGGATCGAAACTCACAATCACGCGCAGATCCCGTTTGTCGACGGTTTTTCCCCGTATCGAGTAGTTCCAAGCTTTGTAGTGGTCGTCGAATCGATCTTTTCGCTTCTCGTGGTGACCATGCTTCAGAACATACAGCAGTTCAGGTCGAGTAATTTTTCGCTGGTCCTGTCGCGCCTCAGAGTGGCGAGTATCCAAATACTTGCCCGATTCGATGTGAGTCGCGACAAGCTCCAGCAGGTTTACGACCTTAGGAGATTTATTACTCACAGTAATAATGTAACTCAGTTACAATTTTATTGCAAACCATTTCTAAGTCCCTTGGTCGAATGTCTAAGCCTTCGATTTTCGAAGCAATTTTTGGGCCTCTCTGGCATCCCGTTCCTCGTAATACTGTTCAGCCAATCGATCCATCTCTTCGTCCTCTTCCTTTGTTGGCATGCGCCACTTCTTGGGTCCGAGGCTTTTAAGAAAGCTTTCGATTTCGTTGCGTGCTTTTGTAATCGCCCAACAGCGCTTTTCACGGCCCTTGCGCTCAACAACAAGAAGTCCTGCTTTTGCGAGTTCCTGGATGTGATGTGAAAGCGTTGGGAGCCCGAGCTTCAAGCCCAGGCCTGCCGCTGTGATGGTACAGCCGGGGCCATGTCGATATTTATCGCCGCCGTAAGTCCCTAACCTCGCTACATTCCTAAGAATTCGAATCCTGGATGGGGAGCTTAGAGCCGCAAAGATCTTGGCTAATTTCGGAGCGGGTGTGGCGTTGACTTTATAGAGGTACGCATGAGACTTCGACATTCATCGAAGTATAAATCAGCTTAAAACATCTGAAAAGACTCAGATTTTCCTACCGGTCGATAGTCGATATTTAGTATAATCCGGGGTTGGAAACTATTCGGGCTGCTTTGCCTGAGGAAGGAGTTTAGAAAGATTCGGAACTGAAGATCGCGATGTAAGATCGGCGCTGGGGAACTTTGATAACACTCAGTTTGATTTCGATCCCTCCGGTAGTCAACCGAAATACGAATTCAATATAAAACTTTTCAGAGAATAGAAATTTCGTCATGTGTTTTGCGTGATGTGATTTCGCGCGCTCTGAAATTCATTTTCTAATTTCAACTTTATGTCTGCGCCGGAGACAGGTGTGGGCGTGCCCTCGTGCGCGCTCGCGTCGATCTTGCGGACTGCGGATTGAAAACTCTCCCATGAGGGAAAGGATAACTATTGCATGTTTGTACTTAACCAACTTTGGAATGTCTTTTGTTCGTTGCTTTGGCCATGGGCGGTCTATGGATTTCTTGTCTTGAAATGGATCAATGCAAAATGGGCCCGCGAATTTTTAGAAACGCAGGTCACTAAAGAGAAAAGTAATTGTGAATACGAAAAGCGTCGCCGGGAGAACGCGGAACAGCGGGGTGAATACCTCGATCGAAAAGTTCGAGAGCTCGAAGAACCTCGCAATCGAGAAAATGATTGGAACACTAAACGGATCAAGGAACTCGAACAGCAAGTAACTCTTCTCAAAAGAGGCCAAGAATTCGATCAAGGCGCCCCTAGGACAGCCTTGGGTTCATTGCTCGGACTTAGTCGTCGCCGCCAGGGAGGAAAGTAAATGAGTCTTACCGTACGCGATATGGATCTTTTGGAAGGCCTTGGAATTTTCCGAGTGCTAACGCTCGCACAGATCAGGGAACACTACTTCAACGGTCTCGTTCGACCACTGGTTCAGCGACGCCTGGGAAGACTAAGAGACAAAGGGTACCTTCGGGCTTTTCCGTTTGGCGATTCGGGGACGCTTGCCTGGACGCTGACTTCGGACGGAGCGCGGCTCATCCGAAGATCCCCCAAAGTATTTCGCAGGCCACCCAATCGAAACACTCTTCCGCACGACCTGGCTGTTGCGGAGATTGGATTAAGGCTCAGACGTTTGGGACTCCTACACGACTGGATGAGCGCCTACGAAATCGAACTCGGAACGGATGATCGCGAACGACACATTCCTGATGCCGTGTTTCGTCTAAAAGTTGGAGAAGAAATTCTAGGCCCCATCGGGCTTGAAGTAGAAAACTCGCTCAAATCACGAACGCGCATCAACGAGATGCTTTTCGAATATCGCACGCACTTGAAGATGACAGACCTGTGGCTCTTCTGGCGCAAAGAATGGATGGGGCGCATCTTCCGCGAAACGCCCACAAACGTAGAACCCAGGATTTGGATTGGAGCACGCTCGATTGCAGATGGTGTTTGTTTAGAACTCGAAGATCTTTCCGGCGAACAGCTTGATCTGGAAAGCTTGACCGATACACCGGCTGATATAGCCGACATCAATCCTGAAGAGACTGAATACGAGGACGAAGAAGAAGATAATCCTTCGGATTCCGCGCGTTTCACGCGCGGCAACACCCCAATGCCTGCGGTCCTGATCGCCCGTGACCCCTCTCTCACTACGATGTGTGAGAAAGGGGTCACGGCCGGGACCTTGGATGTGGGGTGTTGGGAAGGAAATGAACGGGAATTGGAAGGAGAAGATAAAGAACAAAACAAAAATATTGAGACTGGAAGGGGGAACGGGGAATGAGTAATACTGAGAGAGATACGGGGTTCTTTGAAAATTTGGTCGAATCGAATGGTTGGTTAACAGCAATCGAAGCGGCGTACTACTTGAGGATGAGCGTTAATGCTCTACGGATTGCAACCTGCAGAGGATACATTCCGGTTTACAAAGTAGGACGTCGAGTTCGCTACAAGCTACACGAGCTGGCTGAGCTTCCAAAACTGATCCCGCACGAGAACGTTCTCTTGCGTGGAAAGGAAAGGAAGTGAACATGTCAGTTCGCAAAATTAAAATCAATGGCAACGAGGTCTATGAGGTTTACTTGAACCTTCGCGATGCTCGGGGCATGCGGATTCAAAAGCGTCTGAGAGGATTTTCTTCACTCAGAGCTGCGCACGAAGCTGAGTTAAAATTCAAAGCGAAAGCACTCAACGAACGCGAAGAAGGTCCTCGCTGGATCTGGGAAGAATGGCTACGCCACTACCTAAGGCGAGAGAAACTTGTTCTTCGGGCTAATACGATTCATGGTTATGAAACGAGTCTTGAGAAGTGGGCAACTCCTCACTTCCAAGGCCGATTCATAGATGAGATTGCACCTCACGATATTCATGAAATCGTGCACCGGGATCTTGCGGAGAAATCGCCCTTCTCGAAAAAGGGGATTCTTCGGATGATTCGAAGAGTGTTCGCGGTTGCTATCGAAGAAGGCGTACTCACTAAGAATCCTTGCGCAGGCCTGAAAGTGAAGGTCATTGAACCTAAGCAAAGCGTACTCAGTCAAAGTGAGGTCGATAAGCTACTCCGAGAAGCTAAAAACCTGGGTCATCGTTTCTATGAGATCTGGGCAACGGCAGTATTCACGGGGATGCGCTCAGGAGAGCTTTTCGCTTTAAGATGGCACGATGTAGACCTTGAGAGTGGACGCATTTATGTGTCGAGATCTTGGTCGAATGTTGGAGGTTTCGGTCCTACGAAATCTCGACGAAACAGAATTGTGCCCATCAGCGCAAGCTTGAGAAAGCTTCTTCTGGAACTCAAAGTGAAGAAAGAACCTGAATCGGAATTTGTGCTCGCTCATCTGTGGGAATGGGAAAAGGGCGAACAGGCCCGAGTTCTCAGAAGCTTTTGCAGCAGCATCGGAATCACTCCGGTTAAATTCCATGATCTCAGGGCGACTTTCATCACCCAGCTTTTGCTGAGGGGTGTGCCGCTAGCGCAGGTCATGTCCATTGTCGGGCATTCGGAACTCAAAACTACGAACCGCTACTTGCGGGTTTTGGGAACCGATCTGGATGGCGTCACCGATAAACTCGGGTTCTCGCTACCCCAAGAGCAGCTTGCTCGGGTCATTGAGTTCAAGGCGGGCGGAAATGGGGGCATCAGCTAATGAAATCCCCCGAAATTTCGCCGCATTGCAGAAGGTGGCTACAAATTGCTACATACCGAAACGATTCGGCCTATGGTTACAGGATGATGACGGGACCCCCGTCAGTCACCCCAATATTGCTCACCCAAACACTGTTGCGACTTCCGGGCACGGACCTCGCGGTCCCCCTCAGCCATTGCAAAATTGTATATTCAAACTTTGAAGCGGCTTCGGGGCACGGACCTCGCGGTCCGAATGTCAGTCACTCCAATATTCCTAGGAGCAGGTGCGTTTGTCTCAAGTGTATCCGGCGCGGAAGAAATCTGAAAAGGCCCGTATATTCCAAGCTCTCGGGTCCCTTTACCAGTAAGTTAAACTGGTGGTAGAAAAAAATTAAGGAGTTTGAGATATGTTAGATTGGCGTAGAGTCGTAGGTGATCTGGAAGGATTTAAGAAGGCCTTGCAAAACCGTCGCATGAAGGTAGAGCAAAGTGAGGAAGTGGGCCGAAGCGTTTCCCAAGTATCGGCCGCCCGCTTGACTGTACAAAAAGAAAGCGAAGCGCTCAAAGCGCGGCGCAACCAGATCTCGCAAGACGTCGCCAACCTTATAAAGCAAGGCCGCAGGGCCGACGCGCAGGGCTTGATTGACGAGGGAAAAGCGCTGGGCGAGACGATCTCGGGCCTAGAGACTAAGCTCCAGACTGCGGAAGTCGAATTCAGAAAAATTTTAGAAGTCATTCCCAACTGGCCGCACTCGAGTGTGCCGGTGGGGCACTGCGAGGCCGACAATCCGGTCGTGCGTACTTGGGGCGAAAAACGCAAATTTGATTTCACACCAAAGAGTCACGATGAAATTGGTACGCAGCTGGGGATGATTGATTTTGAGCGAGCCGGAAAAATCAGCGGCGCCCGATTTGCGTTTTTAAGGAGCGGGGTGGCGCAATTGGAGCGCGCGCTCACTAACTTCATGCTTGATTTGCACCGGGAGAATGGCTACCGGGAGATCTCTCCGCCGTACCTGGTCACCGAAAGCACAATGTACAACATCGGCCAGTTGCCAAAATTTAGAGAAGATGTCTACAAGATCGAGGGCCAGGACAAATTTTTAATTCCTACCTCCGAAGTGCCTGTGACGGCGTATTTCGCTGGAGAAATCCTGGACGAAGAGCAATTGCCCGTGAAGTTTGTATCGTTTTCGCCATGCTTCCGCAGCGAAGCCGGCTCGCACGGTCAGGACACCAAAGGACTCATCCGACAGCACCAATTTCACAAAGTCGAAATGGTAAAATTCACGCACCCTGAAAAAAGCTTAGAGGCGCTAGAACAAATGGTCAGCGATGCCGAGCGCGTGTTGCAAAAACTTGAAATTCCATTCCGCACGATCCACTTGTGCACTGGGGACATGGGCCCGAATTCACAAAAGACTTACGACATTGAAGTCTGGCTGCCGGGCTCAGTGCACGGTAGCGAAGAGCGGGGATGCTACCGTGAAATTTCGAGTTGTTCAGACTGCGGGGACTTTCAGGCGCGCCGTGCGAGCATTCGTTTCAAAAGCAAGGGGGCTAAAACCACGCAATTTCTGCACACCCTAAATGGCTCAGGCTTGGCTGTGGGTCGCACGCTGATTGCGGTGCTCGAAAACTATCAGCAGGCCGATGGCTCGGTGAAAGTCCCCAAGATTTTGCAGCCGTATATGAACGGTTTGGAAGTGATAAAGATCGATGCTCACCATCAAATCTTTTGAAGCCGAACCCAAGTTGTTCCTAAAAATTAAACAGTTCAAAGGAAATCGAAACTTGTGTCACTGAGGTTTATAAAAAATTAGATTTTGATTCTGGGTATGCGGTAACCGATATTGAATGGCCTTTAGTTTTCAAGGCAGTTCAACCTTAGCTGAATCACAATCCAATCAATGCTATTCCTTAACTCGCGGATGACGCCGCCAATTTCCATCTTTCAGTCTTTCGAAGTTCAGATACTCAATGCGGGGACGGCCAGATTTTCTTTTGCCGGCGAGCACCGGCAAAAATATTTGGACCGAATCAGCTGCTGGGTATCGGCAATCTTTTGATTCTCCTGACACCACGCCCTTAAGGTATCGCCGAAGATCTAAAAGTTGCACCATCTCTTCGCGAATGATTTCGCCGTCTGAGGATGTTGGTCCACATCCCTTGGGCGGCTTAATTAAAAGTAAACTCGCATAAGCCGCGTCCATTCGATAGCCATTCGAAAGCGCGGGATTGTCTGCGGTCAAAACCAACGCGTTCTTTGGGTCCAAAGTAACTGTGTCTTTTAGTGGATCACGGCTTCCCAAAAACTTTGCGCCGCCTGGGCTGCCGTGATCGGATTGAAGGATGACAAGACTTTGATCAAAGCTTGGGGTGGGACGCAGCTTTTCCATTAATTGATGGATCATCCGGGTGGCCAGAATGTGTTGTTCTGAATAACTGCTTTTCCCCACGAAATTTCCGTCGCGGTCAAGTTGGCTGGGCGCGTGGGGCGGATAAAAATAAAAAAGATAGTAGTGCCCCTCATGGGCCAAGGTTGGCATCACATTCTTCATGATTTTTTTAAAATGCTGATAGGAATTGAAACTTCGCAAATCGCCGGCTCGGCCGGTGAAAATTCGACTCAATAAACCTTTGCCATCAAAGAGTGCCCAGGGCCGCGCAAGCACCGGCACAATTCTCAAGACCCAATAATCGGCGATTAATAATAGCGGCGGACTTTGAGCCACCTCGAGGTGATCTACGCCCTTAAATATTTTTTTATCAAGCGCGGCCCAAACGTGAGTTTCAAATCCTGCCGTTTTAAGGTCACTCATTAGAGTCCCCTCTAATGGCTTCGGGTGATCGCCCACCACGTGAGCTCCGCGAAAAAAGGAATTAAAAGAAGGTTCGGTCAAATTGTAATTAGATCGCGAACTTTTGTAGTGAGTGAAATCGCGGAATGCATTTTTGGGAATCTGGCCTTCTTTGGTAGACCATTGCAGCCAAGGTCCGTAATAACTATCGAAAATAAAATGATAAACGTTGCCCTTTATAGCTGAATATTTCGCGGCCTTCGAAGCTTGAGCGGGCGCTTGGCGGGTGACCGATTCTTTATTCTCTTCTCGAGTTAAATCGAGCGGCAAAATATTTGGCAGACTAAAAAGCGCGAAGACCGCCGATATGGCCCAGCCAATGGACCCGATATTTTGTAAATTTAATTTATAAATTCCGCGAGCAAGCAAGATGAAAAGCAAGGTTTGCATAATTCCGGCAAACCACAACAAGGGCGCTCTTTCTTCGCCGGTCATCATCGGCCCGATTTCGAGCGGCGCCCAAACATCAAACAAGTAAACTAAAACTCCGGCTGCCGCCATCGACGAGGCCATCAAGTGAGATTTCTTCTCTCCCAAAAACAGATACAGTCCCGCGATTAATCCCAAAATTAGCAAAGCCGCGATGACGAAGTAAAAATAAAAAAGTCCTGCAAAAGGTATTTCGCTGCGATTGCCTCCAAGCAAAATCGCCGGAAGACTCAGAAAACAAATACTCAGGGGAATCGAACTGAGTCCCAGTAATGCCAGAATCCGCTTGGTGTTTTTTTGATTTTTATTTCTGATTTTTGCCATCAAGCGCTCTGGCTACCAAGCGCGCTTGGCGAGCACAAAAATCGTTCGGAACATGATCCACAAGTCCATCGGGATGGAATGATTGCGTATGTAATATAGATCGTAGGAAAGCTTCTCGAGAATGACGTCGGGTTCTGATCCCGTCTTACCTTGGCGAATTTGGGCGAGGCCACTTAGCCCCGGACGAACCATGTGACGCAGTTCATAGAGCACCGAATATCCACGAGCCATATCGGCAATCGCGCGTGATTCCGGACGAGGTCCAACAAAAGACATGTCGCCCACAAAAATATTAAAAAATTGTGGAAGCTCATCTAGGTGAAGCGGCCGCAATATTTTTCCAACCATCGTCACACGAGGATCCATTTGATCGGTGGTTTCCGGGCCCTGATGATGGGCATCCATGGTGCGAAACTTCAGCATTCGAAAACTTCGACTAAATCGCCCGCGGCGTTCTTGGATATAAAGCACCGGACCGGGGCTAGTGGCCCAAACCGCAAGCCCGATTAAAAGCAAAAACGGCATCGAGACCACGATCATGATCGCCGATAGCAAGATGTCCACCACGCGCTTTAAAAGATTTCGAATGGGTTGGCTGACGTCGAATCCGGCATGAACCGCCCACGACAGAGGCAGAATTTCCACGGGATAACGCTGGCTAAATTCTGCGTAAAATTCCGGCGCCGAAACCACCCGAATTCCACTTTGTAATGCCGCCATGGTGGCTTGCCCAAGCACTCGGTCGTTGGGATCCAAGTTGTCGCTCAATACCAAATCACAGAGCGAATTTTCTCGAAAAAAAGCGCGGTAGGAATCAAAGCTTTCAACTGAATTATTAGTGAGGGAATCTTTGTCGGTGTTTTCAAAAGTTTTGGAGTCAAATTCAATTCGCTCAAATTTTGAAGCAGTGGGTGCGGTTTTCTCGGATTTGGCAGAGCCTTGTTCGCGGAAATCCCATTTCTTTAATAGCTTGGTCAATTCCGTTTCAGGTCCCAATACAATGTAGCGATAGGCATATCGACGCAGCCATCGATGAGTTAGTCCCAATACAACAGAATAAATCGCGCACGACCCCAACGCGCCATAGACCAATGAGTAGCGGCCGACCTGAATGAAAAAAGCGAAGTAAAGAGTCAAGCTCGAAAGCGCGACCGCAGTTAACAGCGATAGAATCGATCGCGAAAAAAATGCGCCGAATTTAAAGCGTGCGTCGCGCTCATGGGCGCCAAATCCAACGATGGCCAGGGTGAAGTAAACCGTAAAAAACACACAGGCCAATCGGTTTTCGAAGGCGACACTAGCCAGGTGGGCTTGTCTGCCGAACGAAGCGAAAAATAAGAAAAGAAAGGGGATAATCGCCAGGGTGATGAAAATCCAAACAGTCGATTTGTTTCCTAATAATAACTTCGCCAAACTTTTACGGGCTGCCCGACGCGAGCGCTTTAAACTAAAGCCCTCTTGTTGATCTAAATCGGTGGCGATATTGGGAATCATGAAGGCTTGGATCTTAGCAGATACTTAGGCTTTGAAAAATAAATTCAACTGCTCAAAAAAGGAGTGTAGACTTGGTTTTCTCAGGGGAAGCCATCAGTGAAATTTTCACAAAAATCGATCTTTCTTTTTCTCCTTGGAATCTATTGTTTTGGAGCCCCTTTTAGCCAAGCCCTGATGTCCACCGCCTCGACCCTGTTGACTGTGTTTTGGGGCTTTCATTTGCTTCGAAGTTTTCAAGAATTAAAAGCCGCTCCCATTAATTTTTCAAAAGCCTGGGTCGGCTGTTCTCTCGCTTATGTGCTGTGGCTGATGTTGGGAATTTTGATTCGGGATCCTTCGCTCAAGAGCCTTATCCACATTCGAGAAGTCCCGCTTTTCTTGCTTCCAACATTGGCGGTTTTGCCAAGCTTTGGGCGAGATATTTCACTAAGTCCCCAAGAACTAAGAATGCCCTTTTTAGTTTGCATGGCCAGCACCTTTTACTCGGTGATTTTTTTGGTTTTTGAAACCATGATGCTGGACCAAGAGGGCACTGGTGTCATGCGAAGTAGCATTTACACCTCTTATAATTTGCTACCCATTTTCACGCTGTCGACGTTGATGATTTGTTATCCGTTTTCAGAAGGGGGTCTTTGGAAATATGGCCCACGAATTTTAGCGGCGCTTTCATTTCTTGGAATTTTCCTGACTGGATCGCGGGGCGCGACTTTTACTGGGTTGATCTTGCTGATTTTCTTATTCGCAGAACGAATACGGTATATTTTAAAAAACCGGGTGTGGTTGGGTGCAACATTGTTGGGAATGGCACTTTTTTCCGGATTGATCGTTTATCAATTTAAAAACAATTCAGCCTTTCAAAAACGCTATTCCGGAATTCTGGCACCGCTCAGCATTCCATCGGTAAAGTACCGGCTCCAAATCTGGGACTACAATTTTTATTTGTTCCAAAAAAATCCACTGCTCGGAGTTGGTTATAAGAAAAACGGCATGGTCGCTAAGCGCTACAAAGATAATGAATTTCCGGGGCGCAAATATCGCTTTAAATTGAAAGGCTATCACGCTCACAATGTTTTCCTGCAGTCGCTGGCCGAATCCGGAATCATTGGCTTTGCCTTGTTTTTGGGCTGGTTATTTTTGCCTGCATTGATTGATCGTCGAAGCCTTCCCTTTGTGGCGGCCATCGCTATTGGCGGGCTTAATGAGGCGATTTTTTTTAATTCACGGGTGGCTAATTCCTTCTTTTGTTTTCTATTAATGACCCTTGTTTACCTTTCAATGCAGCGAAATCGCTCGGCCAATTCCAAGACCAATGTCGCCTAGACTTTAAGTTGTGAAATGCCTTTGGCGAGGCTATTTAAAGGCGCATGAGCGAAAAAATTCTTGTCACCGGAGCCGCAGGTTTTATTGGATCGCGGGTCTGCGAATTTTTGTTGGATCGCGGGGTCGAAGTTCTGGGAATCGACAACCTCAATGATTATTACGATCCAAAACTAAAGCTCGGACGTTTAGAGCGAATCAACACTCATAAAAACGCCTCGGGCTTCGCTTTCGAAAAACTCGACATTTCAGATCGAGCTGCCTTGGAGGCTTGCTACAAAAAATTTAAGCCCGCAAAATTAATTCACTTGGCGGCCCAAGCCGGCGTGCGCCACTCGCTTAAAAAGCCCGAAGATTACGTGACCGCTAACATCACAGGCTTTCTCAACATTTTGGAAGTCTGCCGTCATCAAAGCACCGAGCACTTGGTCTATGCCTCGACCAGCTCAGTTTATGGCCTCAACAACGACATGCCATTCTCGGTTCATCGCGGCGCCAATCATCCGGTTAGTTTTTACGGCGCTACTAAACGCGCTAACGAGTTAATGGCCCATTCCTATAGCCACCTTTATCGCATGCCGACCACTGGCCTGCGCTTTTTTACGGTCTATGGACCCTGGGGCCGCCCCGATATGGCCATGTTTCTTTTTGTCGACGCGATTTTAAAGGACCAGCCCATTCAAATCTTTAACCATGGCGAAATGGCTCGGGATTTTACCTATGTGGACGATGTGGCTGAAGGCGTTGTACGTGTGGCCTTTAAAATTCCTGGTCCTAACCCCCAATGGGACGCGGCTAAACCCGACCCCTCGACTTCATCTGCACCCTATCGTCTTTTCAACATCGGCAATCACGAGCCCGTTCGCTTGATGCGAATGGTTGAAACGCTTGAGAAAGCTCTTGGGAAGACCGCTAAAAAAGAGTTTCTGCCGATGCAGCCCGGGGACGTGGCCGCGACTTACGCGGACCTTGAAGAATTTTATGAAGTCACTAACTTCAGACCCCAAGTTTCGGTCGAAGCGGGAGCCACGGCATTTGTGAAATGGTACCGGGATTTCTATAAGGTTTAAGCTGGGTTAACTCCTTGCACACTCTCGATAGCACCCTCGACAGCAATGCCCAATTATGACAGGCTTCCCTCTTTTGGAGAGTCGTATATGTCACATGGAAAAAAGATCGCGGTTGTCGGTTTGGGATATGTGGGGCTGCCCTTAGCAGTTGCTTTAGCGCGCAAATCTAAACTTCCGGTTTTGGGCGTGGATATTAAAAAGGCGCGCATTGATGAACTCAATTCTGGACATGATGCCACCGAAGAAGTCCAAGAATCTTTGCTAAAAGACGCGCTTAAAGAAAAGAAAATTTCCTTTTCGGCTGATCCCCAAGATTTGAAAAAATCCGACTTCATCATCGTGGCGGTTCCGACGCCGGTCGACAGCGTTCGGCGCCCGGACTTGTCGCCCTTGATCGCCGCTTCGCGTACGGTTGGTAAAAATTTGAGCCGCGGAACCGTGGTGGTTTTCGAATCCACTGTTTACCCCGGCGCCACCGAAGAAGATTGTGTTCCAGTTTTGGAAAAAGAATCCGGCCTTAAATGCGGAGTTGATTTCTTCGTGGGTTATTCGCCAGAGCGCATGAATCCCGGAGACAAAGAGCACACCGTTGAGAAAATCGTGAAAGTGGTCTCAGGGATGAACGCCGCGACTTTGGAAATCGTCGCTAGCGTTTACGCCAGCATCGTTGAAGCCGGAATTTATAAAGCGCCTTCGATTCGTGTTGCGGAAGCCGCAAAAGTTATTGAAAACACCCAGCGTGATTTGAACATCGCTTTGATGAACGAATTGGCGATCATTTTTGATCGCATGGGAATTGATACTTTGGAAGTTTTAAAAGCCGCGGGCACCAAATGGAATTTTCTACCTTTTCGCCCAGGCTTAGTGGGCGGCCATTGCATTGGTGTGGATCCCTACTACTTAACTTTTCAAGCTGAAAAATACGGCTATCATCCTCAAGTGATTTTAGCTGGACGCAAAATCAACGACGGGATGGGCGCTTATGTCGCTCAACGAGTCATCAAATCGGCTTTAACCGCCGGCATCGATATCACGAAATCTCCAGTGACGATTTTGGGGCTGACTTTTAAAGAAGACGTTAGCGATTTGCGAAACACCAGAGTGGTCGACATTGCTGAAGAGTTAAAAAGTTTTGGAGTGCGCATTCAAATCGCCGATCCCAAAGTTGATCCGGCCGAAGCTCATGAAGAGTACGGCATCGATTTGAAGTCGCTTGATAAGCTTGAGCCTAGTTCCATAGTGATTTTAGCGGTCGGACACCGGGCTTATAAATCCGAAGGCTGGGCCTTGATTCGAAAGCTGACCGGCGATGCTCCGTCGGTGGTCGCTGACTTAAAAGGTGTTTTGAATCCGTCGGAAAAACCCGCCAAAGCCGTTTTCTGGAGATTGTAGATTTTTGATGGGCTCTCTCAAATTTTCGGTCAAAGACAACTATCGCAAATTTAAAAAGCTCAAAGAATTTTTGGGTCCCGAGATCATGCTCCTTTGTGTTTGTGCGATTGTTTTGGGTTTTGTTTGGTTTGGCATCGAAGCTTCCTTTATTTTCGTGATCCAAGGTTTCTTAAAAGCGCTAGGGGTTTTGACTAAAGAAACAGCGTTGTTGCCTTCTTTTTTTCCAGAAGATCCCTTTGTGTCGGTTTTTTTGTTGCTGGCACTGGGAATCCTTCGCAGCGTTGTTTATGGCGTAAAAAATTATGTATCGGGAATCACCAGCCAAGCCTTCATTCGCATTCAACGCGAAAAAATTCTTGATTCCGGATTGGGCAATGCTCAAAATTTAACAGGCCACGAAGTTCTCTCGCTCTTTAGCGATCGAATCACCGATGCTGGGCAAACTTTGTTTCAGGGGTCGAAATTTATCAACATTACGGTTTCAACCATGCTGCTGGTTTTGGCCGGACTGCGGCTGGCGCCCCAACAATTGATTGTTGGGATGTTGCTTTTGGGTTTGGCGATGGTGCCCTTTCGCTACGTCAGCGGTCGATTGCAAAAGGCCGGAGGCGGACTTTTCAAAGAGTGGAAGTTGATCAACCAAACTTTGGTCCAAGGTTTTAGAAATCATTTTCTGCTAAAAATTTATGGCTTAATTGATTCAGAAATCGAGCGCGGAAACCATGCCTTGCGCGGCTATTACGAGCACTACAAAACTTATTATTTCCTATCGTCACTCAAGGCGGCTTTCCCGATGATGGCGGGCGTGACCGTGATCAGCGTTATTACTTGGACCAGCGTTCATAGTGGCAACACCTCGGGCGCGATTTTGCTTTCGTTTTTTTATGTCTTCGTTCGCATAGCGCAAGGTTTGAGCGAGGCCAGTCATTGTCTCTCGATCATCAATTTTTACGCGCCGGGTTTTCGGGCGATTTATCGATTTCACGAAGATCAGAAAACTTTCCAAACGCATTTATTGACCGGTGGCCCCGCCCCCATTCAGCAATCATTGGGTCTTTCCGAAAAAGGCAGCGCGGAAAAATTAGTGCTTGATGGGCGTAATTTAAAGTTTTCCTATCCCGGCGGTCGGACCTTGTTTGAAAATCTATCTTTCACAATTTCGACGGGACAAGTTTTATTAGTTCGTGGTCCCTCGGGTTCTGGAAAAAGTACGCTGTTAACAATTATCTTAGGATTGCATCAAGCCCAATCGGGTGGCGTCTTCATCAACGGCATTGATTCTCAAAATTGTCGGGATTCTTTGTACCAGCACATTGGATACGTGGGCCCCGACCCCTATATGATTCCGGGAACGGTTCGAACTAACTTGCTTTATGGTTTGAATCCCAAGTTAATCGACGCCGCGAATTTAGACGATCAAATGTGGACGGCCTTGAACCGCGCTCAATTGGCGCCCGACATTAAAAAACTTAAAGGCGGCTTAGACGAAGTTTTGTCAGAGATGACTCAACTTTCGACCGGACAAAAGCAACGCTTGGCAATTGCCCGCGCGCTTTTACGAAGGCCAAAGCTTCTCATCTTGGATGAGGCAACTGCGAACTTAGATCCGGTCACCGAGCAGAAATTCATTTCGGAAATTAAACCGCTATTAAGTGAAACCGCGACCATAGTGATCAGCCACAAAGATAGTTTCAATTCAGTGGCCACGACGACCATTCTCTTGGGCGGAGATTTGCCGGCTGAAACTGTGGCAGACTTCACCCAAGCTAACGCTATTCATGACAAAGTTTAAAGTCGTTCATGTTTCCACGGTTCATCCGGCAAACGACGTTCGCATTCGTTATCGCGAGTGCTGGACCTTGGCCAATAATGGATACGACACCACACTTTTGATTCGAGGGCCGCTGGATGCCACTGAGTGGGAAAAGCTTCACTTGATTGCCCTGCCGATGACTGGCAGTCGGTGGAAGCGCGCACTTTATGCGGGACCGCTGGCTTGTTTCCGTGCCTTTAAGTTAGGTAGCAAAGTAGTGCATTTCCATGATCCGGAACTCTTGCCCGGGATGTTTTTGCTTTCGCTGTTGGGCCGCAAAGTGGTTTTCGACATTCATGAAAATTTGGCCGAAGGCTTGGCCGAAAAAGAATGGCTAGTTTGCCGCAAACAAGTGGCGTGGATTTATCGACGGCTCGAAAAATTACTAACCTTTCGCATGAGCTTAGTTTTGGCGGAAACGTCCTATGAAAAGTTTTATAAAAACTTGGGCCGCCGACAATGCACGGTTTTGAATTATCCAGACTTAAGCCGCTTCGACAAAGTTAAATTCGCTCGGAACTTTGAAAGTCCCAAACTTTTTTATATTGGAAGCATCAGCGAAACCCGCGGCTTTTTTGAAATGATTGAGATCACTCAACGGCTTCGCCTAAAAGGCCTGGCGGCCACTCTTGATTTGGTGGGACAGGTTCCCGAATCACTTTTACAGAGCGAGCGATTTTTGAAACTAAAAAGCGAACTAGGTGACGCTCTGAAGTTATGGGGCCGATTAAATTTGGAAGAGGGCTATGCCCGAGCCAAAGATTGCAATTTAGGTTTGGCGATTTTGCATCCCATGAAAAATTATTTGGAATCGCTGCCCACTAAATTGCTCGAGTACATGGCGGTAGCTATGCCGGTGATTGCTTCTGATTTTCCTTTTTACAAAACTTTCGTCGAAGAAAACGACGTTGGATTTTGTGGGTCGCCAGCCGATCCAATGGCCATTGCTGATCGCATTGAGCAGTTGTTTAAGAGCGAAGAGGGTTTGAAAAAACTTGCACAGTGGAGTGAGCGCGGGCCGGCAGTTGCAGACCAAAAATATTCTTGGAAAACCCAAGCCAATAAACTTTTGGCCTTCTACGAATCTCTTTAAAAAAAATCTACTAAATCGAGTAATGAGTCGGACGATACAGCTCTAGGTTCTTGTCCAAAAACGCGATGGTTTTCTCTAAGCCTTGCTCAAGTGTGTGAGTTTCGGCCCAATTGGAATTGGCTTTTAAATTGCTATTGTTGCTTAAGAGCACCATGACCTCGGATTTTTCCGGGCGTTTTCGCTGTTCGGTTTGGACGACTTCAACCCTTTCAAATTTCATTAGCCGTGCGATTTTTTGAATTAAATCAGCCACCGAGACGGTTTTCCCGACGCCGATGTTGACGGCCGTGCCCACAAATTTTTCGGTGTTGGCAATTTTAATTAATCCTAGGGCGGTGTCTTCAACATAGGTTAAATCGCGAGTCGGATCGGTGTTACCGACGGTGATTGTCGGAACTTTGCCTTGGGGATTTCGCTGCCATGCCAAAAACTGAGTGATGATGGTCGGGATGATGGCGCGCGCCGATTGTCGCGGCCCAAAGGTGTTGAAAGGGCGACCTATCACCACGGGCGTGTTGAAGGAATTGAAGTAGCTAAGTGAAAGTTGATCGGCCGCAATTTTAGTTGCCGAATAGGGCGACTGCGGTTGCATCGGATGCTTTTCGTCGATCGGCGTGTAAAGTGCGGTGCCATAAACTTCGCTGGTTGAAGTGATTAAAACTTTGGAAACCTTTCCAGAACGTCGCGAAGATTCCAAGACGTTGTAGGTTCCTTCGATGTTGGTTTTTAGATAAGCCAGTGGTGATACATAACTATAGGGAATGCCGATCAAGGCTCCCAAATGATAAACCTGATCCATTCCATCGATCGCGCCTTGGACCGAGTCCGAATCGCGCAAGTCCCCAGAGACGACTTCAATTTGATCGCGGATTTTAGATTGATCGAGCCAACCCCAGCTTCCGTTTGAATTGTAGTGAACAAAGGCCCGGACTTGATTTCCATCTTTGACTAATTGCTCGCACAAATGGGATCCAATGAATCCGCCGGCCCCGGTTACTAAAATTTTTTTTGAACTCACGGTCATTTTTTGTACCACATTTCGCGTTATTTTTTCGCTATATTTCTATTTCGAAGTGCCCGAGTGCTTCTTCAGTGCGTGTTGCATGATTTTTTCTAAAGAATCTTCTAGGGAAATCAAAGGCTTCCAGCCGCTTTCTTTTGATAGTTTTTCATGAGAGCCGCATTGATAAGCAATATCGTTTGGCCGTCTAGTAGCTGGGCTGATTTCAAGCTGGATTTTTTTGCCGGAAAGCCCGATTAACTTTTGAACCACATCGCCAAGTGCCACTGCTTTTCCCGAGCAAACATTGTAGGCCTCGCCCGCCTTTCCTGACTTCAAGATTGCTTCGTAGGCACGGCAAAGATCTTGGACGTCGAGAAAATCACGAAAAGAATCTAAATGGCTGAGCTTTAGTGACGCGCTTGCTGGCGGATTTAAAGCTGCAATTTTTTCGGCAATGTCCGAGCAGAAGAATCCCGGCGATTGTCCGGGGCCAATGATGTTAAAGGGCCGCACTCGAAAAAGCGCGAGGCCATTTTCAATATATGATTGATAGGCCATTAAATCCGCCGCAGCCTTGGCCACTCCATAGGGACTGACTGGCCGAAAGGCTTCGCTTTCCAAGAGCGGATTTTGGTTGGCGACCCCGGAGCTGCCATAGGCGGCACTAGATCCAGTCATGATAATCTTGGTTTCTTTGGGCAGATTTTTACATGCTTCCAAAACATGGGAACTGCTTTTGAGATTGTTTTCTAAAATTTCCCAACTCGACGAGGCGGCGCGGCTAGCGGCCATGTGGATCACGGCGTCAGGCCGAGCGTCCAAAAATACTGCCCGGGTTGCGTTAAGATCATTGAGGTCACATACCTTAGCGGCAGGTAGCTTTTTGGCTTTAAGGCGGTCTTGATTTCTAAAGACCAAGGGAATGACATCAAAGCCCGCTTTGCTGAAATGATCGGTCAATTCGCAACCAATAAACCCCGAAGCGCCGGTGATTAAAATCCGCATAGTCCTGTGATACCTTCCCTTTGATCGTCTAGCAAAAGTCCTTGAATTTTATCAAGGAAGTTGGCTATTGCTGGCGGCCACAAGCGTTGCTTTAGGTAGGGGCCTGTAATAGGATCGCGCTCGCCGAAACCCCTATGGAAGACATCAAAAAAATCAGCGTTAGTCCTTCGACCTCGATCCTTAAAACTTTGGAAGTTGTGGATCAAAATCGACTTTCGTTTGCGGCGGTGGTTTCTGCTGATTTTAAACTTCTGGGAGTGGTGACCGATGGCAACGTTCGTCGCGCCATCCTTAAAGGAATTTCCCTGCAATCGCCCATTGAAGAAGTGATGAACAAAACTCCGGTCACGGTTAGCCCCAAAGCCACCGCTCCTGAAATTTTGAAAATCATGCAGGCTAAAAAAGTTCGACAAATTCCAGTGGTCGATGCTTCTGGAGTTTTTGTAGCGCTCAAAATTTTAGAAGATCTTTTAGAAATGAAGCCGCGAGACACTTCGGTGATTTTGATGGCGGGCGGAACCGGATCGCGGTTGAAGCCTTTGACTGACGATTGCCCGAAGCCCTTGTTGCCGATTGGTAATAAGCCACTTTTAGAAACCATTGTGAAAAACTTCACTGACAAAGGTTTTCACAAGTTTTTTATCTCGGTGAATTACAAAGCGGAAATGATCCAAAATCATTTCGGTGATGGTTCCCGTTTTGATGCTGAGATCGAATACCTTACTGAAGGGGTTCAAACCGGTACGGCGGGTTCTTTAAGTTTGCTGCCTAAGCGTCCCGACAAACCCTTCATCGTGATGAACGGCGACATCTTGACCAATATTAATTTTGGCCAACTTTTAGATTTTCACACCGACCAAAAAGCTGAAGCGACTTTGTGTGTGCGCGATTACGAGTTTCAAGTTCCCTACGGCGTCGTTGAACTAGATCGTGAACGCGTGGTGAAGATCGAGGAAAAACCGGTTCATCATTTTTTCGTGAACGCGGGTGTTTATGTTTTCGAACCCTCGGTGATTGAACTGATTCCTCGCGACCGCAAATTCGATATGACCGAATTGATTAAAATTTTAACTGACCAAAAACGAAAAACCGTCGCTTTCCCGATTCGGGAATATTGGATGGACATTGGGCAGCTTTCAGATTTCGAAAGAGCCAAAACAGATTTCTTGCAATTTTTTCAGTGATTGAAGAGGTGAATATGATTGAAGCAGTAAAAATTGGAAACCGACTTGTTGGACCCCAGCACACTCCGTTTGTGATCGCAGAAGCTTGCGTAAATCATAATGGCGATTTCAAAGTAGCCGAGCAAATGGTTTATAGCGCCCATGCAATGGGGGCGGATTGCATTAAATTTCAAATGCACGTTCCAGAAAACGAAATGCTCCGCGAGGTCCCCAATTCGGACAACTTCGATGAGCCGCTTTGGGATATCTTGGAAAAAACCGAGCTGACTTTGGATCAGCACAAGCAATTGAAAAAACTTTGCGAGCAAATCGGCATCATGTATGCCTGCACTCCGTTTAGCCGAGATGCTTCGGATATTTTAGAAAAAGTCGGCGTCGATTTTTATAAAATCGGCTCGGGCGAAATGACAAATTTGCCGTTAATGGAACACGTGGCTCGCAAAAAGAAACCAATGATTGTTTCGACCGGCATGTGCGAGATGAATGAGATTCAAGAAACGGTCGATTTGATCAAGTCCATTGGAACTCCGTTGATCTTGACTCATTGTGTGTCGGCTTATCCGGCGCCCTATGAGCGTGTGAACTTGGATTTGATTCCGATTTATCAAAATAAATTTCAGTGTCCGATTGGTTTGTCTGACCACACTCGCGGCATCTACACAGTCTTGGGCGCAGTGGCTCTTGGGGCTTGTGTCTTGGAAAAACACTTCACTTTCGATCGTATGCAAAAGGGTCCAGATCATCCGGTTTCCATTGAACCTTACGAATTGGGCGAATTGTCTAAGGGTGCACGAGCGATATTTTTGGCTCGCGGAACCGAGCGTAAGATTTTCCCCGAAGAACAAGAAATCGTGGCTTGGGCGCGCGAAAGTGTAGTGACCGAATGTTTCATCAAGGCGGGAACCACCATCGGCGAAAAAATGGTTTGGGTTAAACGTCCGGGTCCCTCTAATGGCGCGATCCCGGCCAAGTTTTTAAAGCAAGTTATCGGTAAACGTGCCCTGCGCGACATTGCCCCTGATTCGCAAGTAAAGTGGGATGATTTAGCTCAATGAAGTCTCGCCGAAAAATTGCAGTGATTGGCTCGACCCGAGCCTCTTATGGATACAAGCGAAAATTTCTGAAAAAAATGCTGGCTTCTGATTCGATTGACCTTCAATACATTGTTACGGGAATCCATTTATTGCCCGAGCATGGTCTTTCGGTTCGTGAAATTGAAAAGGATCAAATCCCCATTGCCGCGCGCGTCGACATGATGGTGGGCGGCGACAGCCCAGCTGCATGGGCCAAATCACTAAGTATTGAAATTGGCAGCATGGCCCAAGTTTATTCGATGCTGGAGCCTGATTTATTGGTGGTGACCGGTGATCGTGGCGAAATGCTGGCGGCGGCGATGACCGCGGCCTATATGAACATTCCGATTGCTCATATTCAGGCCGGTGATTTATCGGGGCACATTGATGGATCGGCTCGTCACGCGATCACTCACTTGAGTCACCTGTATCTGACCTCTTGTGAAGACTCCTCTGCGCGCGTGCGCAAGATGGGCTTTGAACCTTGGCGCATTCACAACGTGGGCTCCCCTCAATTAGATGTCATCGAAGAAACTCCGATTGTTTCAAAAGCGGAACTGGCTAAGTACTTTAATTTTGATTTCAAGAAACCCGTTGTGGTGATGATTCAGCACGCGGTTTTGCAAGATGTCGAAAAAGCTGAAGCGCAAGTGACTGAAACACTGGAGGCCATCAAGGCATCTGGCATCCAAACAGTGGTTATTTATCCCAATAATGATTCCGGTGGGAAAAAGGTGATTGACGTCATTAAGAAGTACGAGCATTTACCAAACTTACGAAGCTCGGAAAATTTGGAGCGAAATATTTTCATCAATTTATTGCGAAACGCCTCGGCGATTGTTGGAAATTCCAGTTGCGGAATTTTGGAAGCCCCCTATTTAAAACTCCCGGCTCTTAACATCGGTAGCCGCCAAACTGGGCGTTTGCGCGCTGAAAATATTTTGGACATCCCGCATGATCGCAAAGTCATCAAAGAAACTTTGGAAAAAGTCGTGAATGATAAAGTTTATCGAGAAAAGCTTATGCGCTGTGAAAATCCCTATGGCATGGGAGCCTCGGATAAAATCGTGAAGCTTCTTGAGACCGTCGATATCAGCAAACAAAAGTTGCTCGATAAGCGACTGACTTACTAGCTACTTTTACGAGTTAATTAGTCCCATTTTTTTTAAAAACACAGGCAGATATTTGCGCACGCCTAAAAATCCATAATTGACGAAATGATAGGTCGCGGTGGGAATGCTCATTTTTTCGAGCCCGCGATAAATTCGCCATTGATATTGGGCCGCAACCCATTTGTTGCTGGAAACAGAGCCACTACGGATCCGAACTTTTAACAAAATTTCGGGCATCGCATAGGCTCGGTGGCCGTCGCGCAAGATATCGAGGAAAAGCCCGTAGTCTTGGCGCTTGATGATGTTGGGCATGAATCGCTTGCCGATCATTTGTGTGTCGTACATCGCGGCACAACAACTAATGGGACATTGGCGCAAGATGTCCGCGTGGCTGACCGATCCTTGGACTTTAAACTCGCTCAGTTTGTTTTTGAGTGATTCGTCATAGATTTCGTAGCTGTGATAACTCAGCGGATAGGGGCCGCTGGCCATGAATTTTAACTGCAGCTCTAATTTGTTGGGTAGCCATTCGTCGTCGCTATCGAGAAAGGCAATGTAGCGACCGCGGGCTTCTTGGATTGCGCGGTTTCGCGTGAAAGCCGGGCCTGAATTTTTTTCGTTAAAGAAGACGCGAATACGGGGATCTGAATTTGCCAGCTCTTTTAATATTTCAACGGTGCCATCGGTCGAAGCGTCGTCGACCATGACTAATTCCCACTCTTTGAAACTTTGCTTTTGAACCGAATCGACCGTATGGCGAACAAAGTCGGCAGAAAAATAAGTTGGCATGATGACTGAAACGACTGGAGTTTTAGACATTAGATTTTTCCCATCTCGTGGTGAATGGCTCTGTCGGATGCCCGGGCCTTCTTTCTAAGTATCGTGACAGATAAGTCGCCCAAAAAACTCCCATCAGCGGTTGGAGGAATCCCATTTTAAGAAGCATTATGCCGGCTAATAAAAATCCTAGGCGGATTCGTAGTTTTTTGAAATTATAAATAATAAAGCCTATGCCAAGTAAAAGAGCGGTTAAACCGAATTCATTTAAAATTACAAAGAAGAGCCCGGAGTCATTATAAAGACAACCGCAATCGTTCCATCCCCAATTTCCTATAAATTGCCGCCACAGCCCTTGCTGAAGCCAGGAATCATAAGCCCAAACTTTGGTCGCCAATGAATAGCTGGTGCTGACTTCTCGATCGAGTCTATAGGCAAAATATTGAGCAAAAATTGGACCGATGATGATGGCGCTAACTCCGCCAATGCTCAGAAATTTAATAACGGATTCTTTCGTCCATCGGGTCAAAACCAAAACTAAAAGAGCGGCAAAAAACCAGCCGAAGAGCGAGAAGCTGCCGAGAAGGCTTACAAATAAAACTCGGTTCCACAAATCAAAACCCTTACGAAGCAGCAAGAATCGGATCACCGCTAACGCAAACATCACATTGCCATAAGTTCCCGGCTCGTTGAAAAATCCAGTCGCCCGAAAAAGCAAGCCCTCAGACGACGTTCCCACGAATCGGCCAGCGCCGCTGGGATCCAGAACCATCCCGGTTAAGTGATAAAATCCGAATTGAAAAAACCAGAAAAGCAAAAGAGTGCGAAAGATCATTTCAAAAGCAAAAAGAAAATCCTTTTTTGAGCCAGGTCTTGAGAGTTCAAAGCTGGCTACTAAAAATGAAGCCGCTACTTTGAGGATGGCAATTGCACGGAGTAACAGGCTTTCGTCACTTGGCAGATATTTTTTAAAATCGTAGCGCGCAAATCTCAAAAGTTCAGTAGGGGCAATGACCGACGGGTCAACTGCGTTGATCGACATCAGACTTGTCCCAAATGCTAGAGATAAAAGCAGCAGAAAAATAATCCATGTTTTCTTAGGCAAGGCGACCTGAAATTGCGGAGCGATCAAAGCAAGCGCAAACATCAGATAAAAAACCGTCATCCAAAGGTTTGCAAAATTTGTGAAGGTTAAAAAGAAAAAAAGTCCGAGACTCAACAGTCGAAAGCGCGAAGTGTTCGCGGGAATTTCGAAGTTCAGGGCGAGCGCTTCCACGTAAAAAATCCTACGAGAAGAGTCATCGACATGGCCAGCGCTCCGGAGAAGGCGATTAATTTTAACAAGACCATCAGATTGGGACCCCGAAATTTGGGTGTGTCCATCGTGACCGGCGTAGATTCTTCAGCCCAAATAGCAGAGTGATTGGCGCGTAGCCATTGCAAGTCATCAGTCGTGAGCGGGCTTTGATTTTTTAATTGGGTTAAAAGCGGAATCGCGCGGCGAAAAAGCACAATGCGAGCGTCTTTGTCGAGGGCGTCGAGGCGCACGAAATTTTCAAGGGCTCCGTTGCTTCCGGCGAGCACCACTTTGTATCTCACCAAAGCTTGGACGGTTTGACCTGCATTCAAGGGCGCAGCATTCACCGACGAACTTCCAGCGCCCAGAGTGTTCGGCGCCAGCAGTGCAATCCGGTCTTGCAAGTCGACGAATTGCTGGCGCATTCGAGTGAGTCGAGCGCTGATTAAGCGCTTTGAATAGCTCATGACGTCGCCCAAACGCACCTCGTAAACGAGCGGCAGAAGTTCAGAGGCGGCCCACTCGCTGGCGCGGGTGAGTCCTTGGCTTTTGGGTAAAGTGCTTGAAACGTTCACAACTCCGCGAGCGTCATTGATGCCGGCGATTGAAGTTTTACCCAAAAAATCCGAGACCGTTTTGCTTTCGAGAACTTCGCGCAAGTAATCGATGAAAAGAGTCGAATCCAAATCGACGTTTCGAAAAACAATTTCACCCCGAATGGTGCTCATTTTATTACGCCCGCTGACGAAGAAAATTGCGGTAAAAATTAAGATGAAAACAATCCACAAAGATTTTTTCGATTTCATCCAAAGAAGCAAATCAGCAATGGAAAGGAGTGGATTATTGGTTTTTGTCATTTAAGCCTGCTTTTTAGGTGGATTGTCGATGCCCATGACCGGTCGAAACAAATCAAAGGATCGAGGGTCCTGATGCGCTTCAAGGGTCATGAAATAATTGGTGAGTGCGTAACGGCTGCCGCTTTCAATGGGCTTGCCGCGATGAATGCCCGCGGTGTTAACTAAAATCAATGTCCCAGGTTCCCCGGTAAATGTTTTCCATTTATATCCGCGGAGCTTTACTAACTCGACGATTTCTTCTGAAGTGAATCGCGGGTAAAGTTTTTTGCGGCCTAAAGAAACCAGTCCATTGATGATTTCTCGGGGGCGGTGTGAGCCTTCAAGATATTCGAAGGGTCCGTTTTCGGCGTTGCACTCGGACAAGTACATAATTGATTTAAATTGATCAAGGTAGGAGTCACGATGCCAACCGCCACCTGAACCTGGATTACCCTTTTCGAAATCCATACGGGCTCCTAGGGTAAAGGCATTGGTGGTTTTATTGCCCATGTAATATTTGGCAAAGCCTTCAAGCCGCGAGTCTTGGTAGAATCGGTTTAAAGTTTTCGAATTCACATTGGCGCCGAAAAGACGGTGATCCGAATCGACATTGTCGGAGCGAATGAATTGCGGAAACTCTCGAAGCAGTCGGTCCATCTCATTGCGGGCGATCAAACATTCTTCAGCACTCCAATAATTGGGGATGACCGCGTAGCCCTTTTCATTGATTTCCTTGGCAAGTTCCAGATCGTTACTGGGTAAGGAGACTTTGTCGCCGATTCCGTTGACCACGTTTCTGGTTCGTCGCAGCAGGTAGCCGGCAACTGCGCCGCCGACACTTCCTTCAATTGATTTGACGATCGTGCTTTTCCAGTTTTCCACGGATGGCTCGACGCTACGAGAAAAGCGAAATCCAGTCAAAACGCCCTTCCCATTGAAAATCGATGATTTGTGAGGTCAAAAGGAGGTATGAACACTTCGGTTATTGGAATCATTCCGGCGCGGGGCGGCTCAAAGGGTTTGCCTGGAAAAAATTTGAAGATGCTTGGTGGATTGCCTTTGATCGTTCATTCCATTCGAGCCGCTAAAGAATGCGGAAAATTGCAAAAAATTGTGGTGAGCACTGAAGACGCTGTCATAAAAAGTTGTGCCAAGGCCGAGGGTGTCGACGTGGTGGATCGACCACCCGAGTTTGCCCAAGATTCAAGCCGTAGCCAAGAAGTCGTGCGCCACGCCCTAGAAACTGCTGACCCTAAAGCTTCATGCGAAACCTTTGTGCTTTTGCAGCCTACCTCGCCCCTTCGCAGTCATCTGCATTTGATCGAATGCCTCAATCTCCATTTTACAAAAAAATCTGAGTGCACGATCAGTGTTTGCCTCGAAAAACATCCTCCCCAAAGATCTTTTGTAGTGAATGACGGTTTTTTGAAACCCTTTATGAGCGAGAGCAGTTTGAATGTTCCTCGCCAAAGTCTAGAGCCGGTGTATCGTCAAAATGGTGCGATCTATGTGATGAATCGAAAGTTGTTTTTGAAAAGCGATCGCTTTTACGTGCCGCCGGCGCTTCCCTTTGTGATGTCAGAATTTGACAGCATCGACATTGACGACGCTGAAGACCTAGCGCTGGCCGAGTGGCTCATCGCGCGCCGATGAAACTTCTGATTTCTTAAGTTCCTCGAGACTCCTTAGTGCCCAATCGATGGTGTAGGCTTGGCTCAAGGCTTGCCAGTAAGTTCCGGCAGCTAATTCCGAGGCCCCAAAGCCCAATATTTCGCGGACATTTTTATGGAGCGGCCGGTTTAACAAAAATTCAGCGAAGGGTGGCGTTTTCTTTTTAAGACGCGGATCCAAAGATTGAGGCACGAAAGGTTTGATCAATAGTTTCACTTTAATCTTTAAAAGATTGAAGCGAATTTTAGCGCGAGTTTTTAGACTCGGACGACTTTCAAAACTGTATCCGTATCCCGATGGTAACTTGGCCAATTCTGGAGAAAAGCGCTCGAGAATACGCTTCTGCAAATCCGCAAATTTCTTTTTAGAAAAGTGAATGCCCAGAATGATTCGCATGATGTCGTAATCCATTAATGGATTGCTGAAATAACAATAAGTGTTCATGAAGCTGATTCTTGAACCGCCCCAATATTTCATACGCTCGAAAAAGTAAATGCGCTCTACGCTGCTGCGTTCTTCGGGAAGATTTAAATAGCTCGAGAATTTTTTCAACAAATTAGAGCAGTATTCGCTGAAATCCGTGGGTGATAACGGGAAGCGCGGCAAGGTGTAATAAGCGCGCATATATTGGGCTACCGAATTGTATTTGGAATACTTGTCTCGCATGATCTCGCCGCCGTAACCCCCTAAAAAGAGTTCTGCATCGGCCGCTTTGTTTTTAGCGATCACCAGGCTAGCGGCACTGCGGTAACAACCGCGCGCCATTTCAGTTAGCTTAAAGGATTCTTTCCAATCGGAATGATTTACATAATCTTTGGTTGAAGCGGGCACGTCGTACCATCGAATCGGGCGCTTCTGGGCTTCGGCAATTTTGAGAGCGATTTGGTGGTCTAAGGGGTCTTCGATGTTGGTGTTGGTGTTGTAGGTAAAATTAGCTTTTGTGTTTTCTAAAATCGCGGCGATGGTTCGAGTGTCAAAGCCCGCCGATAAATCACAGCTAATGCGCACCGGGCAGTTTTCGAAATCTTTGAAATAGTTTTTGAGTTCATGCATCAAGTCATCTTCGGTGGAGGGAACGGGTTCCAGCGAAAGATATTGGTATTTTTCGACAGCGTGGCTTTCGGTGAGCGTGAAAACTTTGGCCGAATCCAAATGATGGATTCCTTTGAATATTGTAGCGCCACCGTATGTTGCTTCGGTGTGCACAAATTCTAAAACTTGCTGCTTCGCTAACTCGACTTTATTAAGGGCCGCCGCGACCGCAAGCACGGAACTTGAAAGTAGGAGGTCGCCGCTATCCGTTGCGGTGTAAAGCGCGATCAGGCCGCATTTATCGCTGACCGCGAAAACTCCGTTGGGAGTGGAAATGACAAAGGCAAAATGTCCGCGCACCTTTGAAAACGGGTTGGATTCAAAGTCCTCAAGCAGCGCAGGGAGCGCTGCACCGGCAAAAAAGCCCTTGTAATAATAAGTGCCCATTCCGAAAATTTTGGAAGTTCCATCGGTGTGGAAATATTTTTCATCAGGCAAAGCGGTTCGGGGCGCATGAATCAAGTGAAGGGACCCAAGCTTTTCTGAGCTTAATTTTTGGACTCCAATGCTTTCGAAATAACGACGGGCTGATTGGGTTTTCGAAGCTTGGTTGCTGAGAAAGAAAAAGCCCATGAATGATTAAATTAGGCCAGCTGACTGGGGCTATCAAGAAACTTTGTAGCAAATTAGGTAACTTTATCGGTGAACAAAATTATTCAATCAGCGTTTGGGACGCTTCTTTTGAAATTTTCAAGCCTAAATCAGCGCTCAACATTCGAGAGCTGACTCGGTATAAATGACTGCCTTCGGTAGTCCGATACTTGCCGGCATCAAGCATATAATTAAAATAAGGTGTGTTTAACTCCTTTGAAATTTCTTGCATTCGCTGATCAAAGTCGCCGTAGCTCGCATCTTCGGCCTCTTTAAAGGCTAAGTCGGTGGGAAGTCGAACCATGTAAACTGATCCATACTCTTTGAGCTTTATAATCGATTTTTTTAGCCAATGTTCACGAACGGTTGACCATTGAGTGGTCCTTAACATTTTTTCATGCTTACGGGCTTTGGCGATTCGTTCTTCGGGTTTTGATAGACTGTCGAGCGACACTTCTAGCCAACCGTCTTGCCGCAAATTATAAACCGGACTGCGATCAGGAAGTGGGCGATAGAAAAGCTCAAACAAAGCGCGCGAATGACGGCATCGGACATAATCCAAATTTGGATTGAGGTTCATAAACTTCAAGCAGTTCAAGAGCCCTTTGTTGCTTTCTGGAAGCAAGTCTTCGCGATCCAAGGTGGAAAATTGGGCGCCAAAGGTTCTTTTTTTTAATTTGTCGACAACTAGCGATAGCGGCGAGACTTCAAGAATAAAAAGTCCAGGCTTTGAGTCACTGCTCAGTTTTTTTAAAAAAGCTTTGTAATAACTCGGTCCCCAGCGTGAATGAGATGCGGTGAATGAAAAATTTAGCAAAGGTTTTGCAAATTGCTCGCCCACCCCACTTTCAATTTCCGAGGGAACCAGACCTTGGGCGCCTCGTGAGGTTCCCAAAATTAAAGACGGTCGAGGAGGAGTTGTGAAGCGAACATAATAAGGCTCGACGTTTCTGGGGACGCGAATCCTGAGAATGACGATTGCGGGAAGGGCAATGAGCGTGGCCACTGCAAAAAACTTTAAGTGCAGTTTTTGACCAACTTTAGAATTGAAAATAGATGAAAACATCGCCGTCAAACACTCCCAAATAAACGATCATGGCCCAAACGAGCAGTTGAAGTTGTGGACTCTTTAGCGACCAAAATTTTGATTTTGAATTTGCTTTAGACTGCTCGGCCTCAAGGCGATCCATGAACCAATAGGTCCCGCCAAGGATCAAAAGCTGGGCGATGTTGACCGGCTCCAGCCACCCTTCTCGGTTGCGAACAAAGCCCAACATTCGTTGCAAATAATAAAAAGCATCGTTAATCGATTCAGCACGGAAAAAGACCCAACCGATTAAAACTAAATGAAAAGTGATGAAGTGGCCCCAGATTTTTGAAAATCGGTTTTGGCTAATGGTTTTAAAAAATTGAAGCTTGGTGATTGCTTGCTCCAACATCAGAAAGGTGAAATGCCACAAACCCCAGGCCACAAAAGTCCAATTGGCTCCATGCCAAATGCCACTGATCGCAAAAACTACAAAAAGATTAAAGGCCGGATGCCGGCGATTTCCGCCCAGTGGCATATAAAGATAATCTCGAAACCAAGTAGATAGTGAAATGTGCCAGCGCCGCCAAAAATCTTTAAGGCTGGTGGACGAATAGGGTCGGTCAAAGTTTTTCATGAGCGTGACGCCCATAATTTTAGAAGTTCCAATCGCAATGTCCGAATAAGCCGAAAAGTCTGCGTAAATTTGAATCGCAAAGGCATAAGCCCCAATGATTAACTTTAAGGTAGATGCGGTTTCCATTTCCGCAAAGGCTCCGCCCACCATCTGCGAAGCGCGATTAGCGATCACGATCTTTTTGAACAAGCCCCAAAAAATTCTTTGCACACCCTCATAGATGTCAGCGCGCTTAATATCAAAGTGCTCGCGAAGTTGCGGGAGTAAGTTGCCGGCTCTCTCAATCGGCCCCGCAACCAATTGCGGAAAATAGGAAACATAAAGCGAAAAATTAAGGAGATTGCGCTCAGCCTTTAAATTCCCCATGTAAACGTCGATGGAGTAACAGGCGGTTTGGAAACTATAAAAGGAAATCCCCACCGGTAACAAGAAATTGGAAAGCGTGAGTCCCTGGACTCCGATAAGTCCCAGGGACTCGACCGTAAAATTGTAATATTTGAAAAAGATCAAAGCCCCGAAGTTTCCGAATAAGCTCAACAGCAAATAAAAACGCTTGCTTGATTTTGAAGCAGTGCCCTCGATCCGGATGCCTACATAAAAATCGAGGATGATCGAGCCGACCAACAGGGCAAGATAGTGGTAATTCCAACTTCCATAAAAATAAAGACTTGCGATCAGCAAAATTAGTCCGCGGACTCTGGATTTCTTTGAAGGATTAAAAAGTTTGGGAAGAAATTGATATAGCAAAAGAATGCTTGGCAAAAAGACCAGATAGCTGAGTGAATCGAACAACATTTAAAATCCGGTCTCCCAGGGGCTTAAAAATCCGGCATCTACCAGTTCAGGAAAACATTGGGGTCCAAAGGGATGTATGGTCATGGTTTTTTTTCCGAACCAGGAAGCCTCCGTTGCCACCGTAGAATAACCAGTAACGTGCATATCACAAGTTTCTAGCAGCGGAAATAAGGTCTCGGAGGTCGATTTTACAACCTCAAATTGTAAGTTGGGAATTTCCGCAAGTGCGGCGGCAATTTTGGAAATTTCGCCTTTCATCCGAGGGTGTAGGCGGATGAGCCAAAAATAATCGCTCACCCGCGGACTTTCTTTTAAAAAAGAAACGAAATCAACGGTGGGTTGTACCGATAGCAGCGCAATTTTCGAATTTTGCAGGCGTAATTGGCTTAACCATTCGGGAATGGGATCGTTGGCGCCTAATTTTTTAAGCAAAACCAGGGGACTGGGACCAATCATCAGGGCTCCTGGTTTTTGGATAGGAGAAAGGCTCCATTCTTTTTGAATTTGCATTTCCACATTGGACCAAACCGCAAATTGGTCGGGCAAAATTCCAAAACCATCGAGCGGAATTTTTTTCCATGAGCCATAGGCTTTGTGGTCGCGGGCTTGAACCCCGTGCTGCAAGTCAATGCTGGGGATTCCTAAATGGCGCGCGGCCAAGATAAGCGACATTTGGGGCTCGCTGTAATAGGCGGTCACCAAAAGTTTCTTCACCGACTTCCATTTCAAAATAGGAACTAAAAATTTGCTCACCAAAGAGATGGTGTTGGCGCTTGCCATTACGGATGACTGCATTTTTTGGGCTGGATCAGTGCCAATTTTTTTTGCCATTTCTAAAAAGGCAGGGTGATTCAGGTTCGTGCCTAAAGTTTTATCGCGAAGTCTAGAAATAATTTTTAACGGATAAAAAAACAGAGCCCATGGAAATCCTAAAAGACTACCCGAGAGGTTAAGCGGACAGAGTCCGTTGAATTCCCATTTCTGTGTTTTATGGCCAGCCTCGCGTTCTTCTAAGATGTTGCGATCCGCATAGGGGTCAAAGATTTTTCCCGAATAAGCGTATTTTTGAAAACTAGAATGGGAGGCCACCAAAACTTGAGTTTTTCCAAAGAGATTCAAAAAAACTGAGGGGCGTACGAGGCAAACTTTAAGAGCGTCTAAAAATGATCGAAGAGCCGGAGGAAATTTTATAAAAATTCCACTCCATCCATTGGCGCCGTCGAAAATGCGTTTTTCGCTTTGGCGAAAAATTTCAAAGCGCATCAAAGGCCAAATCTGAACGCCCCGGTGAGTCCATTGATCCACCGGTAAATCGCGCTCGATCGAGTTGACGAGCTTCATGACATCATTGTGATTCACTCGGGGGACTTTCCGCCTTCAAGGCGCAAACAATTTCTTAATTGCTTGAATTGTTCTTGGGTTAGCACGTCGGCGGTTTCGTTGGTTCCGACTCGTCCCCAAGCAACCCCGTCATGGGTGTGGGCCGGTAATCGCAAGTGCAGTCGATCAAGGTTTTCTAGCTGGCCGTCAAACTCCATTTGCATTTGAGCAAAGACACTTTGGAAGTGAGTTTTAAGTTTCTCAATCGTGCGCGGGGCCCACACTTCGTTGCGAAGTTTCTCGAGTGATTCATTGCTTAGTTCGGGAGATTTGACCGCCTCAATCAATCGATCAGCGGCTTGATTGTAATCCGCAAAGCGGAAGGTGTTTTGCTCGGGCAAAAGTGAGTTGTATTCTGGGCCGACTAAATTTTTATGAATCACGACCGAAAGTCCCGAAGCCATCGCTTCGGAGAGAACTTTGGGGCCGCCCTCTTTTTCGCTAAAGAGCGCAAACACTTTTGACGATCGGTAAAAGAAGGCCAGTGTTTCTTGAGGCAATCCCGGAAAAGATAATTTGGGACCTAAACGCATAAGGGTGAAGAGATTTCGTTCTTCGGAATTAAAAATTCGGTAAAAATCTTTTTCGATGTCGAGATATGCGGTCTTGGAACTTTCGTCGCCAGCTGCAATGACTAAAAGCACACGAAATTTGTGCCCTTGGTCGTAAATTTTTCGGATGCTATTAAAAAAGGCGTCAATTCGTTTGAACTTGCTGTTACGCGAAACATTGATGATGTCCCAAAATTTTTGGGATTGGGAATTGCCAGCGGGTGCAAAAAATTCTGGAATGAAGTTTCTTGAGGCCAGTGGTATCTGGCGTTGGCCAGGCAAAGGCTGCCACTTGGTTAAATTGTCGGGTGACGCCATGATGAAGGAAATTCGCGAATCGACATCAAAAGTTGGAACGATCCATCCAAGATGAATTCCCAATACGTAATGCTTCGCGATCTCGTTTAGCTCTCGATTGATTTTCAGAGTGCTGAAAAGTTCGAGTGGTTTTAGCCAAAGCCCCGATTTGAAAAGGTATCGTAGCCCGCTTCGAGTGCCGATCTTGTCAAAGATCGTAAAGTGGCGCCATTCTTTGTGGGTGAAGACCAGGATTCCTTTGGCGTTTTTACTAGGATGTTTAAAAATATGGGCCACGGTTTTTCCTTCCAGTTTTTTTAGAGTTGGGGGGGCTAATTGTAAAGCGTAGAGTCGGCAGGTCCCCAGTTTCTGGTGGTCATTTCAAACAGGCTCTATTTGGGGTAACTTCCGGACAGCTTATGGCGATTAAATCGGAAATTGTGAAGTTTATTGAGGACGCAAGCCGGGCCATGCCCAAAGGCCAAAGCGTCGTCGATGTTGGCTGCGGCAGCCGAGCTTACGAAAACCTATTCGCGGGTCACAAATACGTTGGTATCGATGTGGTCGAGAGTGGCCGCGAAAACAAAAAGCCGGATATGTTTTTTGATGGAAAAAACATCCCCTTGGCCGATCAATCAGTGGACATGATTTTATCGACCGAAGTTTTCGAACACGTCGAAGATTTAGATTTTCTCATTAAAGACATCTCGCGGGTTTTGAAAGCTAAAGGGTCACTTTTGATCACCGTTCCCTTTATTTGGGGCGAACACGAGATGCCGTATGACTTTCGCCGCTTCACTTCGGTGGGGGTGATCGATTTTTTAAAGAAAAATGGTTTTACTGTAAAAAAAATCGAGCAAGGCACGATTGGCTTGGCGGCTTTTATGAATTTAGGAATGGCCGAGATTCGTCACGGAATGTCTAATTCGGGACTCAACGGAATAAAGAAAAAAATAGCGATTATGACTCTGAAAATGACCGGAGCTATTTTTTCGGTTTTGGGCATTAAAATGAAACGGATTTATATTCGTAATATTTTATTGGCCGAGAAAAACAGCTAATTCAATCAACGCTGCCCTTGATGATTTCGGCGAATTTTTTGCCAAATGCGTGGGCGTCGCCAGGCCATCTTGCTGAAAGATAGTGCCGATCATAAACGAAAAATCCCCGAGATAAATGTTGGGGATTGTCGCGCATTAAAGGCGTTGGTCCCGTAACGAAATCTTCTGGATTGGCCAAGGCTCGAGAGACTTCTGATTGTACGCTTTCTGGATATGTTCGATAGTAATTTTTGAGCCACAATGCGGTCATGGCCCAAGCGCTCATTTCTTGGCTTTTTAGAAGCGCGGTGCTGCGATAGCCGTGCAAAACACTTTTTCCGTCACTTCGTTTGGCACGCGCCGCCAAAACCACTCCATGACAAATGGCTGCAACTGGGAATTTTTTGGCAAAAAAATCAGACACTACTTTCTGCAAAATACTGGATTCTAAATACTCGCGCATTCCGGGAGCATGGCCGCCGGGTAATAGCAGTGCGGAGTATTGGGCGGATTGAATGTCCTTCCAGGCTATTGGATTTCTAAACTCAGCGGATTTTTCCATTTCGCGATAAGCATCGACGCCGAAATCGTCGGCTTTCAGCAGCTTTGAAAAGATCGACAGGTCGGTCCCATGCAACATTCGGTCATCACACTCGGCGGCTTTTCCATCAGGGGTGGCAATCGTGACTTTGATTCCCGATTTTCGCAAAATTTTCCAAGGTATGCCGGTTTCGCTAGGGTCGAAGTCGGTGCTTGGAACGGGCATTAAAACATTTGGGTTCATGTCGTGGACTCTCCTAAAGCACTAGCAGCGCGCAAATCAAAACGAATAGTGGAATGATCACGGTGGTGACAAAAATGTCTTTGTAGGAATCTTTATGCGTAAGTCCGCAGACCGTTAGCAAGGTGATGACCGCCCCGTTGTGAGGCAGTGAGTCCAGTCCACTACAGGCCAGAGTTGATATTCGGTGAAGAGTTTCAAGGCTGACTCCGGATTCGATCGCCATGTTTTTATAAGTTTCTCCTAAAGAGCTTAGGGCAATGCTGAGTCCACCCGACGCCGATCCGGTGATGCCCGATAATAGGTTGATCGAAAACGCGGCGGAAACCAAGGGATGTCCTGCAAAAGCGCTCAGTAAACTGCTTTTAATTGCGGCAAACGCCGCGAGTGAAGCAATGGTCGCTCCGAATCCAACTTCCGAGGCAGTGTTAAGAGTCGGAAGCAAACACCCTAAAGTTCCCTCGTTTAAGGTTTGGGCCGGTTTTTCCAAATACCTCCAAAAAATAATGATTGAAAAGGCTACCGCGAAAAGTAGCGAGAATAGCACTGACCAAATTCCAATGATTTGACTTGGATCTTTTGCGCCATAATTAGCGTTTTTTAAATAGGATAGATCCCAAGAAGGAATCCAAATTTCAGAAAAAAGATAAACTAAAAGCAACACAAGAATTAGAGGAAGAATGGCCCATAAAAAAGGAGGCAATTTTTGTTTTTTGCTCTGCTCATCGAGCCCAAAATTTGATTCTTTTCCAAAGCCCTCGCCATTGATCGCTGCCAGTTTGGCTTGTCGATTTAGCCAAAGCCAAGAGAGCAGCAACATCGCGCAGCCGGTCCAAATCCCTAAAATAGGCGCGGCATAGGGAGTTGTCCCGAAATAAGCCATCGGCATGGTGTTGTGAATTTGCATCCCGCCCGGGAAAGAAACCATCGCGGAAGACAGCGCTGCCGTCGCGATGGTGCCTGGAAGAATTCTTTTGGGAATGTTGGCTTCACGAAAGAGTTCGCGGCCCAAAGGATACATCGTGAAGACCACGACCCAAGCTGAGACTCCGCCATAAGTGAGTAGACTTCCGGTGATGATCACCGCCCAAATCGCGTGCTTTTTTCCAAGCTGTTTCATGAGTCCGCGTGAAACGCTGGCGGCGGCGCCCGAATCGGTCATCAAAGATCCAAACAACGAACCCAAAAGAAAAAGTGGAAAGTAGGAAATCACGAATCCGCCCATGCCTTTCATAAAAATTTCGGTGTAAGTCGCGGTCCATGGAGTGCCGGCTTGAAAGGCGGTCGCTAGCCACGCCAAAAGTGGCGCCAGCAAAATCACGCTGATTCCGCGATAGGCCCCGATCATCAGCAGCGAGAGCGCCAGAAAGATTCCAAATATTTCCATAGGCCCATTATAGAAAGCTAAGGCTTAACTACAACTTCGGCGGCTTCTATTTTTGAAAATTTTCACCTTGAGGGCTTCGCGGATTTCCATCCAAATTTCGTAGTAGCGCCATTCAGGCGGATCTTCAGCTGATTGATGGTGATCGGGAAGTAATTTTAAATCACGAGTGCTGAGCAATGTTTTGCGGACTTTGGGGTTTTGCTCGAGCTTGGCTTCCATGGCTTCGCGGATCAGTCGGTAGTGTTCGCCTTTGCTGGACGAACGATAGGGAAAGCGGCGCCCTTCGAAAGTCACCCAACTGATTTTTAAAAGTTTCATGTTTTCCGAGGCTTCGTCGCCAGCTCTTTTGGCATCGAATCCCGTCATGTTTTCAACTTCTTCACGAGTGTGGCTCCAGACGATCTTGTTGTTTTTTAATCGCAGATCGTTCGGACCCTCGGGAAATTTCATGGCTTGCCAGAATCCTTCAACACTTGCGTACTTTCGCTTGCGATATTCAAAGGGGGTGGCTGAAAAATTTGAGAGAATCCCTAATTCATGGCGTTTTGAGAGGATGACTTCGCCGTTTTGCGCGGCTTCCGGCAATATTTCCCAACCGGCAGCCGGTGCATTCGAATCGGAGTGCCACCAATGTTCTGGAAAAGGGTTGCTGGCGCATCCAGCGATGAGTCCGAATAAAAGAAGATACGTTAGCCGCGTGGGTTTCGATTTCACTTTTAAAAAATTAGCGCTCATTGGAGCTTTCGTCGACTCTGGTTTTGCTGCCGAGCATCTTCCGTTATACTGGGGGCGTGGCCTATAAGATTTTAAGTTGGATTCCTCGCGATCGTTTGGACGTTCGTTTTTCGCGATCGAGTGGACCCGGAGGCCAGGGCGTCAATCGAACCGAATCAAAGGTGGAAATGCGCTTTGTTTTGGCCGACGCCGATTGGCTCAGCGCTTATGCGCGCGAGCGTTTGCGATTGCTGCATCCCGGAATGATCAACGGTGAAGATGAGCTGATTGTTAATTCCCAAGAGACGCGCTCGCAAAAAGACAATTACGAGATTTGCTTGGAAAAATTATCAGCCATGATCGTTGCTGCAATGGCTAGACCTAAGCGTCGAATCGCTACCAAAAAAACCTATTCTTCGGTCCGCGAGCGGCTCAAAAATAAAAATAAGCGGGCCCAAACGAAAGCTCATCGAAAAAGCAAAATTTCCTTGGATTAACGGATTCTGTCGCCTTTTTTAGGCATCAAAGTTCGCTAATTTGGCCAATCATGCCGGGATACGGTTTCTTGGCTTGACTGCTACCTTAAAAATGAGAATCATTATCATTATGGGAGATCTGTGGACCTTAAAGGTCAATCAAGTTGCCGTGGTTTCTGGTTTTTCAACAAGCATGACCGAGGCCTTTCAAGGGCGCTTGTCGGCGCTTGGTTTTCGAAGTGGTCAGAAGGTTTTTTGCTTGGGCGAAACCCCCTTTGGTGGTCCCCGAATTTTTCAAATTGGTGATTCTGTTTTTTCATTAGCTCGCGATTTGGCCCGAGGAATCGCGGTCGAAACCCTTGAGATGCAATCTTAGTTGGATGATCTGTGGGTAAGCGTTCACAAATTCTTATTATCGGAAATCCTAATGTCGGAAAGAGTTTGCTTTTCAATCGACTGACTGGATTAAAGCAAAAAGTTGCTAATTTCCCAGGCATCACTGTTGAGGTTCTTTCTGGTGCTGGTGAAGGCAACCTCTCAAATTTCGACGTTGTGGATTTCCCGGGTCTGTATTCTTTCCGGGCCATGAGCCGCGATGAAGAAGTTGCCATTGAAAATTTAAAGACCGCTCTTTCGACGGCTCGATACGATGTGGTTTTATGCGTGATGGACTCCACTCGACTCGAGCGCGGTCTGAGTCTGGCGCTTCATTTGAAAAAAATTCTCAGTCAAACCCAAACTCCGATCATCCTCGTTTCCAACATGATTGATGAAGTGATTCGCAGCAAAGAATTGCTGGATGTAGAGGGGCTGAGCAAGGCTCTTGATTTGCCTGTGATTCCGGTCTCGGCTCGAAACGGAACTGGTTTTGAACGAATGCGTGAGTTGATTTTAGAAAAGTCCGCTGGTCTTGCGCCGGCAGTGGCCGAGACTCCTCGACCGCTCGACGCCGCTCTTTTCCAATTTCAGCCAGAAATTGCTGAACACGCGACTGGACTGTCCCGTCGCTATGGTCCTCGTTCGGATGTGATTTTAAAAACCCATAATCGCTTAGATAAAGTTTTTTTATCGGGAGCTTTTGGCGGATTGATTTTCATCGCCACGATGCTGCTATTATTTCAGGCGATTTTTTCTTGGTCTTCGCCTTTGATGGATGGAATTCAAACTTTGATTTTGAGTTCGGGGAATTGGAGCGCTTCTTGGTTTGCAGAAGGACCCGATCGAGATTTTGTGAATGAGGCTCTGTTTGGCGGCGTGGGGTCCTTTTTGGTTTTTGTTCCGCAAATTTTTATTTTGTTCATCATCATTGGGTTTTTGGAAGACAGTGGATATTTGGCACGAGCCGCGATCATTTCCCATCGACCGCTAAGTTTATTTGGACTTTCGGGGCGCAGCTTTGTGCCTATGCTTTCTGGTTTTGCCTGCGCGATTCCGGCAATCATGGCGGCTCGTGCGGTTGATTCTCCTAAAAAACGATTTCTTACAATTTTGGTCATTCCGCTTTTGACCTGTTCGGCGCGCCTTCCGGTTTACGGTTTGTTGATTGCAGCCTTGATCCCCAAAAAAACCGCACTGTTTGGTTTGGTTGGATTGCAGGGCTTGGTGTTTTTGGGGCTTTATTTATTTGGTTTGTTGTTGGCACTGATAGTCAGTGGAATCATTTCGCAAACTTCCGCTAAAAATTATTCGGACACCCCTTTTATTATTGAACTGCCGCCCTACCGATGGCCCTCGATCAAGCCCATTTTGCTTTCTTCGTTGGGTAAATCTTTTTCCTTTGTGAAAAAAGCTGGCGGAGTTATTTTTGTGGTGACCGTAGTGATTTGGTTCTTGGGATATTTCCCAGACGGGTCGGGAAATTTGGCAACTTCATACCTGGGCCGAGTGGGTCATGCCATTGAACCCGTTTTCAGCCCGATGGGATTGAATTGGAAGTTTGGAGTTGCGATCTTAACTTCTTTTTTGGCCCGCGAAGTTTTCGTGGGAACCTTGGGAACTCTCTATGGGATTGAGGCCGCAGACGAACACATTTCAAGTCTGGCCGATGTGTTGAAAAATTCGGGCTTGACCTTGGCCTCTGGCATGGCGCTCTTGGTGTTTTACGCAGTGGCACTTCAATGTGCTTCAACAGTTGCGGTGATTCATAAGGAAACTCGAAGCTCTAAGGCCGCTATAGGAGTTCTTGTGTTTTATTCTTTGTTGGCCTACGTGCTAGGCGTGATTACGTTTAACATATTCGCGTGAAATTAAATAAATTCAACATTTGGATCGCGCTCATTTTTATCGGAGCATGCGCCAGCAGAGGCCCCTTGCCGGTCGCTGAGAAATCCATTGGCTTTGATTTGGTGGCCATGGGATCGGTCTGGTCTTTTCGAATTCCAGAATCATCCTTCAATGAAGACACTTGGTGGCCTATGAAAAATCAGGCTCAAGTCATTCTCGAAAATTACGATGCAACTTTTAGTTCATGGCGAAAAGATAGCGAGCTTTCAAAGCTGGGGCCCTTGATGAAGTTGAGAGCATTTGTGCTTCCACCAAATAAAAAAGCCTCGCCACTTTTTCTGGAAGGATTGGAATTTGCGAAGTTGGCCTATGCGCAAACGCAGGGAGCTTTTGATATTTATCGCCCAGGAGGATTGGACTTTGGAGGCATAACCAAGGGCCATGTGCTGGGAGAATTGGTTGGACTTTTTCTTCAAGCGAAAATTGTGAATTTTTCGATCGACGGCGGCGGTGGTAATCAAGTTTTTGCTGGGACCTTTCGTCCGGTAGAATTTTTGGCAAGCAATTCTATTAATTCTATAGTCTTCCGTTCTGCATCGGGCGCTTTGCAACATGGTAAACAACACATATTTGATCGTTCCAGCCCTCATAGGGAAATCGCTGGGCAATCGGTGGTTTATTGCTGGGTGGAAATAAATAAAATTGATATATATCAATTAACGCATCCCGACTTAAAGCAAACAAAACTTGTTGGGTCACTTTCTGATGCTTTCTCGACGGCGCTTCTCGTTCGACCGAAGGGCTGGTTACTGCCAAAATTCTGTCAAGAACCCAGGGCCCAAGATTTAAAATTTTTATAGTTATCCACAGGTTATCCACATATTTTACGACGCACCTTCCCGCCGGGGCTCGCCGTGCTGGGTTGCTGGCCTAAACTATTGAAATTATTTAATTATTCATATTTTTGCACACTTTGATTAACACGTGCTTTTGAAGACTTTCCCAGCGAGCTTTCCCCTTTATCCTCAACTTTCATTTGCACAACAGGGATGACCCGCCGGGTCTGCGCGGCGTGCCTAGAGACTCTTTTTGGGGCTGGCGCCCTTCTTTCCCAGCTCGTAACCTCTGCTTATGGAAGAATCTCGAAGATTGTCGCCCCGCGTCTGGGCCTCGGGCCTTTTGGGACTGCGCTGTTTTGATGAAGCTGGACGAGAGTTGCTGCTGATCAACGTTTCCGGAAGCGGATTGGGTTTTTCTGGAGAGTCGTGGAATTCGGAATGGTCGGAGAAGCAGGTTCTCAATTTAAAATTAGCCATTGAAGCTCAGAATTTTTTACTCACCGGTTCCGTGACTCATCGAAGCGCTAAATCTTTTGGAGTTTCGCTTCATGAAAAAAATGAGTCTTATCAAAATTCATTGTTGGCATTTGTAGAGTCTACGATTGCAGGGGCGGTGTGGGCCGCCGGAAATCCCCGATATCTTCGAATTGAGCCTGAGCAAAAGTTAAAGTGGTTTCAATCGGGCACGAACCTAGAGATCTACCTTGTGGTTGATGAAAACACGCTAGAATTTTTGCAGCTTCGAATTAAAATTTTGGGCAACGTGATGGACTGGGAACCCAATAAAGGCCGAGTTTTTTACTGGGATCAGAATTTTGAATTTGGCGCTGATGAAAATGAAGAAGAGCTGACGGCGGTCGAGGGGCCGGCCATTGCTGATTATTCCCAGTTCCAAGGTTACTTTCAGCGAATGATTAAGGCTTGCGTTGATTTAAGCGAGGATGAGCGAAATAAAATTCTGCAAATTTTGAAATGAAAAGCCCGGTCTTTACTGGGCTTGCCAGCAAAGACCGGGCTTAATTGGGTAAATGGCCAGTTAAATTAAAACTATTTATTTAATCATGCCTTCAACAATGGGCATAACTCGTTGTCCAGCGGCTTCGTCGGGCGACCAACCTTCAACTGTGAATTGGTTATAACCGTTGGTGTAAATGAAGGTTGAGTAGAATCCTTCTTTGTCACAGGGAAATGTATAGATCTGGCCGCCGGCCTTGATCGTTACATACACCGGTGCTTTACCTTCGAACACCACTTGGCCGCCAATGGCTGCCATGTAGACGTTGAAATTGTTAGAATCGGCTGCAGTGAGTGCTCGTGCATAAGCGATTTTCACTTCAACAATTCTAGTGCCATCAGTTGTTGCTTTGGTGGCAATTTCAGTGGCTTTTGAAATGGATGGAATGAGTGCAAACATCAGAAACGCAGTAGCGATGATTTTTTTCATTTTTAAGTACCCTCCCTAAGGTGACGACAGAATAACGGCGGAAGGCTTTTAATGACAAGTGCGTCAGCTCGAATCAATGTGACGATGTGTTAACTGGGCTTAAGCGATTAAATCTGAATTGTTTGTCCATCATGGGCCATGATGATTTCCATGACCGACGATGGGTGTTGTTTCTTCAAATAAGCTCTAGCGTTCACTTCTTGATCCCATATTTGGCGATCGGTGTAATAAGGGCTTTGGTGGAAAAGCAGTGCTTTTTTTGCATTCTCGCGGACCGCAAAATCCACCGCACGGTGAATATGGGTGTGACCGTAGTCTTCCTTGTTAACAAAATCTTCAGGTGAAAAGTGAGCGTCCAAGATCAAAAGCCCAGCATTTGAGTAGATATTATCGCCTGGTTTTAAGTGGGGGGGGTCGGTATTGGAGAGGTCAGTATCGGTAGCGACCACCACGGTTTTCACGCCGTCCGAAAATCGATAAGCAAAGCTTCCGCCCGGATGCGACTGGGGAAAATGGTCGACTTTAACGCCCCCTAATCGGACGCTGCGACCTGGTTCGATGGTGTTGAAATGAAGGCGTGGATCAATCATGCTGAAAGGCACTGGAAAATAAAGTGGGTCAAAAATTCCTTCGACCCGCTTTTTTAGATCTTTGTGAACTCCGTAAAAATAGAACTGATTTTTTTCCATGAAAAGTTGTGGAAAAGTCGTCAACCCCAAAACGTGGTCATAATGAGTGTGAGTCATGAAGATCGCCGCTTCGCCTCGACCCGATAAAAAATTTTCACTTTGAAGACAAGAATCCGGATCCATCGAGGCTGCATTCATGCCGGTCCCGGCATCAATGAAAATCGGCAGCGGCGATTTATCGCTAGTGAGTTCAATGCAAGTCGTGTTGCCCGAATAGATTTGATATTCACTGCGCTCAGTGTCTTGGGCGAGTTTCTTTTGCGCTTCCTCCCAAGATAAATTTGGATTTTTCTTAGCGTAGCTCCATAAAAATTCTGAAATTTCTGTAACTCGTGATGGGGTGGTGGCGCAAGGGTGTGACCCTCGGCAGCCGTGAACTTTTACCTTCATAGCTAATTAATTTATCATCGTAGCGACGGAGACGGGAGTTCTAGAAGTGCAGTATTTTGACTGCTGATTTCAATGCGGGCATCGACGCCCATCGAAAGTGGAAGATTTGGACGATCGTGGCCACTTTTGACTCCATCAAAAAGCGCGATCTCATGACGAGCGGCCCAATCCGTTAAAATCTGCTTAGCTTTGGGGCAATTGGTGAAATGTCCTAATACCACTGCCGCAACGTCTGAAAATATTTGGGAATTTGAGAGTTGAGTCAAAACTCTGTCGACTCGATATTCGCGTTCGTTCACTTCTTCTAAGAATAATATTTTATTCGCAGGCTGTCGGCTGATCCAAGGTCCACCCGCTAAAGTTGTCAGGCAGCTCAAATTCCCACCGAAAATTTTTCCTTTGAAGACAGCTGGTCTCTTAGTTTTTTTACTTAAAAGCCGGAGTTTAACTTCGGTACTTTTGGACTTTGGAGCCAAGCAGGATTTCCATGCCGCCATTTCCGCAGCATTGGCACTTAATAAGGCGTTGGAGGTCAGCATCGGAGCATGAACCCAGGAATAGCCATATTTAAAAAATAAATAATTTTGAATTGAAGTTAAATCTGAGAAGCCCCAAATTTCTTTTTCGTGTTTTTTTAGAAAATTACTTTGTTCCAAGAGTTTTAATAATCGCAAACTCCCGGCTCCGCCCCGGACCGCCATGATTTTTTCAACTTTGGAGTTTCCCCAAAGCCACTTCAGTGAATCGATTTTTTTTTGGTCGGGACCGGCCAAAAACGAGAGGCTTGGACTTTGTTTTTTACACGCAAATTTCTCAACGTTCGAAGGCAAAATCGGCAAAATTCCCCATTGGGAAATTATTTTAAGGCCTCGTCGAAATTCAGAAGTCTTGGCTGGGCTGCTGGAAGCCCAAATTCCTAAATGAGTCTTTGAGGCCGACAACGAGCTTGATGACATTTAGCTATGATTATTTCGCAAACTAGAAAGGATAGCCAGCACCGAGCGCCAAATAAAAATTGCTCTTGTAGAAGCTAAAGCTTAATTCGCTGTAGAAATTCCAGCTCTTAATTGTGTCAAGCGACCAACGGCTGCCCAAAACCAAAGAGGTTGGAACCGAGGAATTTTTTGCTCGTATGTACAATTCAGGCATCAATGCCGAGTAGGGAGTCACGGTTCCAAAGTCAGCCTGAAATTCCTTAGAGACCAAAACTCCAAGGCTGATCACCGCGTTGCTAACCGTTTCGTCGCGCATGTAGCCAATGCCGCCTAGAAATGAGAGGCCGGCTTGGCCTTCAATGTCGGGCAGTAAATTGAATTTAGCCATTGCGCCAATTACAAAGTCGATTTTTCCAACGCCGAAATAGGTGTCGACGTCCCAAAGCTGCTCGTCCAGGCCAAAGCGAAAATGGGGGCTGATTTCAAAACCGCCACCGCCGTTAAAAATAATATCGCCCTGAAATTTGATTTCATAACTGCCGGGTTTGATGACGCTAGAATCTTGCATCAAGGATGTGGCGAGTCCGGCTTGTGCTTGACTGGAAATTCCCAAAGTAGCAATGCTCAAAACGGCAAGACCGAGGGTGTGTAACGCAACTGTTGAAACTTTGGCTAAAACATTTTTTTTCATTTGATTCCCTTTTTCCAATAATCTTAGGGACGTTATAGAATGAGAACAGCCCATGTCAACAAAGGTGCCGAACATCACGCTGCCAAAAGTGCTGGAACAATTGAACCGCAATTACGACGGTTTCATTGTGATCTCGGACATTGATAAAACTTATCTCGCTACTCAAATTGATTCGATCGGTGGATTGCTTCGAACCGCTTTTGAAACTCCGGAAAGTAAAGACAACGTCCCGGGTTTCTCGATCATCTTGCGGGCGCTGCGCCGTGGCGGAGAAGAAGCCCCAACTAAAGTTCCAGTTTTTTTTGTAAGCGCCAGTCCTCCACAAATGCGAGACGCGCTTTTGTCAAAGATGCAGATCGATGGGGTGGATCACGATGGCATCGTGTTTAAAGATCAACTTGAATACGTGCGCGCTGGTGAATTTAAAAAACTGCGTGAACAAATAGGTTACAAAACCAGTGCCCTTTTGAGCCTCTGGTTAAAGGCGCCCAAAAAATCAAAGCTGGTTTTATTTGGTGACGATTCCGAAAGTGATCCGGTGATTTATTCTTTGTTTGAAGAAATTTTATCGGGACGTTTGCGCGGTGAAATGTTGCAAAGAATGCTGGGCTATTTGAAGGTCTTTCCAGAAGAAACTCAAAAAATTATGAATCTGGTGAAGCAACTGGGGCCCGAATGCTTTTCGCCTGTTCGTTACATTTTTATTAATTTAGCGAGCGGATCACAGGCCAATTATTATATGAAATATGGGGCTCATTTATTCGCAACCGAAAACTCACTACAAGTCGCCATTGCGCTTTTTGAAGGTGGCTTGATTCGTGAGCGCGCGGTGGGCACCGTTGGCCGAGAAATGGTTTTGCACTATGACTTTGAGCCACGTAAATTATTGCAAGCTGCTCAGCGCGGCGCTCGTAAGGGCTATTACAGTTATGCAACCTTGCAAAAACTTTGGTTAACCCTTTTTGAGGCAAGAGCCTTTCCGCCGCTCGAAGACATTGCAGAATTCAAAACGGAAGCGGTGATTTTGAGGGATTCTTTTTTAAATCAGAAGTTCGATTCAGCCCGTGAATATTATGAATCGTTACGGCTTAGGTTTTCTGAAGAGGGACGTTATTAGAAGCTTTGATTTTGTGTTTCAGTTTTTTTGTATTGAATGCGGTCGAACGTTTCTAGGTCAAAAGCAGGCAAACTAAGCAAGTCTTTGGAATCAACGCCGCGGTGGATGGTTCCGCATTCATAGCAAAGAGCCGCAAGGGGCGTGATTTTCCTAAAAAACAAATCAAGAAACAAAAGCGCTAGCATCGGGCTCCAGACCAAGAACCAGTTGTAATCCATCGCAAACAAGACCGTGCAGACAATGGTCACGAAAATCATCAGGCCGACTCCAATGGAGCGCTTAAAGTCGGCCTGCTGGTACAAATCCTTGCAATCGCAAGCCAAGCATCGCGTCGGTACCTTATCGGTAACGACGCTGGGTCCACTGAGCCGCAAACTATTTGCCAAGGATTTTAACATTCAATATTCCTAAAATTAATTGGCAGTCGAAGCGCGCAATTCATGAACGGTGTTGAGCACGTCTTGGACGTGGCCTTCAACGCTCACCGGTTGCCAAACTTTAGCGACTTTGCCGTTAGCGAATAAAAAGGTGCTGCGTTCAACGCCCATGTATTCACGGCCCATGAATTTTTTAAGTTTCCAAACGCCCATTTTTTCGCTGAGAGTTTTTTCAGTGTCAGCCAAAAGTGGGAAATTGATTTGGAATTTTTCAACGAATTTGGTGTGGCTTTCACTGGTGTCCGGAGAAACGCCCAAAACGCGAACGCCGTTGGAAGTTAAACGATCCAAGTTGTCGCGGAAGTCACAGGCTTCTTTGGTGCAGCCCGGGGTGTCGTCTTTCGGATAGAAATAAAGAACGACGTAGGGATTTTTTTCAGTTTCTTCGCTCAGCGAAATATTTTCACCGCTTTGATCATGGAGGGTTAGGGCTGGAGCGGTGTGGCCTAGTAGATTCACTTCAGGAGCTGCTGTTTTTGCGGCAGCAGCTGGTTTAGCGGTTTTCTTGGGAGCTGCTTTTTTCGTAGCTGCTGTTTTGGCAACTTTCTTAGTAACTTTTTTAGCAGTCATCTTAACTGCTTTTTTTACTTTCTTAACAGTCGCTTTTTTTGCGACTTTTTTGGTTTTTTTAGCAGCTTTTTTTACGGCTTTTTTCACCGCTTTTTTTGCTGTCTTTTTCTTTGCTACTTTTTTCTTTTTCTTCGCCATATCTCTCTTGCTCCTTTGTTTGAATATAGTTCTAGAAATGATTCTAAAATTTTTTATCTTTTTACTTTGCTCGAGTTCGGAAGCTTAGGCGAAGGAACGTAAATCGAGCAAGAATCTTTTATGACAGCTTGGCACCCCAATCGTTCTTTGGTGATGAAGTAGGTATTTCCGGTCAAACGCATCTCGGGCCCCTCGATGGGTTCAAGGGCATTTTGCCAATTCTCTAAAATCTTGACGCGGCAGTCACAACAAGAAGGTGTTCCGCCACAAGTTTGTTGAATCACCACACCGGCCCGGAATGCGGCCTGGACAATGGTTTCCCCGACTTCAGCATCGGTTTCTACCCATGTTCCGCCGTCTTTTTCGATTTGAAATTTGATTTTAGCCATTGGCGCCACGCTCTTGTGGCTCTCCCATTGTCTCGGTAAACTGGTCTGAGTCAATACGGAGGGGTTAGTGCAATCTAAAGTGCAGTCTTTTAAGGAGCATTTGAGAACTCGTTATCTTTACCTTTTAACGGGTGTGGTTTTTTTGGGGGCCTGTGCCTCCAATGTTTCTTTTGATTGGCCTGAAAGCAATCCCTTTGCGGCTTATGCAAAAACCACGCTTGAAGACTATCCATCCAGCGGCTTGAGCAAGTTGGACTTGGTTTTTTCGGCGAATGTTTTCGGTGAAACCGATCCTTGTGGCTGTGCTTCAGGTCCCAAAGGTGGACTTGACCGGCGCTTAAATTTTTTGCGTATGGAACCTTCTTTTGGTGATCGCTTGGTTTTGGATGCCGGCAATGCGCTTTTTTCCAGTGAAAATTTAGATCCGGCTCGCGTCGATTTCCTGAAAAAACGAGCCTCAGCTTTGTTGCAGGGAGCCCAGACCATGGGAGTTCGTGCCTTTAATGTGGGTTATTTGGATTTGGGTGGTGGCCTAGACTTTTTAAAATCCGAAGCCCGTAAATACAAAACTCCTTTTGTTTCGGCCTCGCTCATTTCCCAGGATCCGACTGGCGACTCATGGTTTTCGCCTTATATCGATCTACAAGTTTCCTCGATGAACATTCGGGTAACCGGATTGACCGCCGGCCGCAAAGATTTGCCCGCTACTTTAAAGTTGCGCGGAGTGGATGAAGCTCTCAAACAAGTTATTTCCAAGGGCAGCTCCGCTAATTTATTGGTGGTCTTGTCTGATTTGGGACGTCAAGAAGACGAGCGATTGCTTGCGCGCGATTTCGGAATTCCCATGGTCATCATCGGAAGTCGTGATTTGTCGAGCTTGGATCGACCCATGGTTCATGGCAAACAAATTTTGGTGCAACCTCAATTCAGGGGACAGCAATGGGGACGTTTGCGAATTTTGGCGAATCTTAAATCCCAAGGTTGGTTTAATTTGGGACAAGCCGCTGACTTTAATAAACGCTGGGCCGAAATTAACGACAAATACAATCAATACGAAAAGCGCAAATCTGGAAGCGAACGCAGCACGGAAATGCGAAATCAGATCATGGTTGCAGAAGAATTATTGGGCCAGGGCCCCGGCGCTACCGGTGAAAACCGTTCGGTTTTTAGCTATGACTTGATCGATTTAGGCGCCAAATTCATGAAGAGCAACGAATTGTCCAAAGTCATGAACGAAGTCGCCGATCATTAAAACGGATATTGGATCTAAAAATTTAAAGCGGCTGAATCACGTCAAGCGACCAAGACAAATTTGCCATTCCTAATTGCTTCAGAAAAAAGGAAATTTGTTCGCGATTGGCATTGGAATCGGTCACGGTGATGCGCAAAGTTCCAGCTGACGGGCTTGGGTTTTTGGAGTCTAGCGTCCGCATTTTTTCAAAATCGAAACTATTGATCAAAGCTTCTCCAGCTTGAGTGAAGTGACTCTCCGGAAATTTTTCGCGTAACAAAGGCAACAAATATGGATAGTGAGTGCAACCCAAAATGATCGAGTCCCCGGGTTTAATTTTAGGCCCCAAATATCGATCAACGACCCAAGAAATCGCAGGACCTTCGAGGATCGCTTCTTCTACAAACGGCACGAAAAGCGGACAGGCAATCTGCTGAATGTTTCCGGTAAAGCCTTTTTTGCGAAGCACTCGCTCGTAAGCTCCACTGCGAACGGTAGCTACGGTCGCTAACACCGCAATGGAATTCTGGGGATTTTGTCGACGGGTCAGGTGGGCGATGGCGTCGTCACACGAGGCCTCAATCACGCCAACGACCGGAAGCTTGGCTCCCAATTCTTTTTGCGAAGCTTCAAGTGCTTCAGCGCTAGCCGTGTTGCAAGCAATCAAGCATAAATCGCCAGACTGTGGACCGGGTTGCATGGAATTTAGCAACCACTTCAAATTTTTAGAGGTTAGATTTCGAACTCGTTCCGGGGACTTGGTTCCATAGGGTAAATTGGCGATGTCGCCCAAATAATGAACTTCAAGATTAGGAAATTTTTGAAAAAGTGGAGCGACCACACTTAAGCCACCGACTCCCGAATCAAATGCCAAAATTCGCATTCAGCCATTTCCTTTGGGAGGGATTCCATCTGATTTAGCCAGCGGCATATGCCATCCCGAACCAAAAGAGCGAGTGCGGACCTTTAAAATGGGAGCCGCTTGACGTCGTTTAAATTCTTGGCGGGCAAATTTTTTGTAAAGGTCATGGCCGTTGGTTTTGGGATCGGGAAAATTTTTCCACTCAATTGCGTGGCGACCTTGGTCTTCAATGAAGTCCTCTAAATAGGCGTCCAAGATGGAATAATCCGGAAGCGAATCCGAATCTTTTTGACCAGGTGCTAATTCCGCCGACGGCGGGCGGGTGATGATTGAATCAGGAAAGGGAGCGAGATTGTCTAATTGATTTTTTTGCTGATTTAGCTGCTGATTTATCCAGCGGCACAATCCGAAAACATCGGTTTTGAAAAGATCGCCAATCGGCAAAAGTCCGCCGCACATATCTCCGTATAGCGTCGCATAGCCCATCGCCAATTCGCTTTTGTTTCCGCAAGCTAAAAGCAAAGCCCCTGATTCGTTTGATAGCGCCATCAGAATCGTGCCTCGAACTCGACTTTGAAGATTTTCAAAAGTTAAACCGCTGTTCGGGATTTGAAGAGTCTTGGCATAAAGGTCGACCGAATCTTGAATCGGAATTTCGCGGAATTCCACTCTTAAGTTTTTAGAAATTGAAGCAGCGTCACTACGGGTTTCTGCCGAGTTGAATTGAGTTGGCATAGAGACGGCAATAACGTTTTTTGGTCCCAAGGCTTTGGCGGCGATCCAGCAAACCAAGGCTGAGTCGATGCCGCCCGACATTCCTAAAATTATTTTTTTGAAGCCACTTTTTTGCGCATAATCGCGAACTCCTAAAATTAAAGCATCAGAAATTTCGGTCCATCGCTCTGGAACTTGAATCTCGGCTGCGGGATTTTTTTCAAAAGGCTTAACCATTAAAACGTCTTCAGCAAAAGCTTTGGCTTCGGCAATCAGCTGGCCTTCGGAATCGACCGCAAAGGATCGTCCATCAAAAATGATGTCGTCTTGGGCGCCCCAAGAGTTGATGTAAAGCAAAGGTTTGCCCAGCAATTTTGCAGTCTTTTGAAAAAGTTCGTGGCGTTGAAAAGATTTTCCAACGCAAAAGGGCGACGCCGAAAGATTGATGATTAAATCGGCTTCTTTGAGTCGCGCGATAGAAGAGTTGTGAGTCGGATGATGTCTTCGGTCGTTTTTTCCAAAACCTAAAAAATCATCCCAAGCGTCTTCACAAATATAAATTCCAAGCTGCTTTCCACGAAAAAAAATGTTCGATTGGGTTTTTTCATAAGGCGAAAAAAAGCGTTCTTCTTCGAAGATGTCGTAAAAAGGCAGTCGTGATTTTCGAACGCTTCCTAAATTTTGGCCTTTGTCGAAAAGGGTTGCTGAGTTCCACAGGCCCTTGGGAGCTTCAACCGAACGCTCGCAATGGCTGACTAAAATTCCCATTTTTAATTCGCCACTAAGCTTCGCCAAATCCATCAGAGCCGCTTCTTCGGCGGCTAGATAATGAGGCAGGGCCAGCAGGTCCTTCGGCGGATAACCTAAGAGCGCTAATTCCGGAAGCACAAGCAAATCAGCAACGCTTGAAATTTCACGAATCTTTTTGGAAATTTTTTCTAAATTTTGGGCCACCCCACCGACCAGCGAATTGAATTGGAGGAGGGCCACTTTCATAGAGCTGTTTTTCCATTGTTCGGGTACTAATGTCCAGACTTTCTTGGGCGGACGACTGGGGCAACATCAATGATCTTCGATATTTAGTTCCGATTGCCAGTTGCGGTTTTCTCAAAGCCGCCGTAAATTTATTCTCGATGAGCGCAGAAACTCCATCGAACCCCATTTCCTACAAGGGAACGCTTTCGGGACTCCGAGGGCTTCTCTCGAAAACCCTTGAAGAGGGCTTAACGGGCGTAGGCAGCGCTCTGGAAAAATTGTCCGGAGATCACAACGGGGCCTCCAGCAAATTGAAAAGCTTGCCCATTGAAAACATTTATCCAAATCCGGAACAACCGCGACAAGTTTTCGATCCAAAAGCATTGGAAGACTTGGCTCAAACCATGCGCCAACTCGGACAAGCTCAAGCGATCACCGTTAAGGCCACGACCAATGGCTATGAAATCATCAGCGGTGAGCGCCGCTATCGTGCTGCTAAGTTAGCAGGACTCACTCACCTCGATTGCGTGATCAAAGACGTTAATGATCAGCAAGCGCGGCTCTTGGCGCTTGTCGAAAACGTGCAGCGCGAAGATTTATTGCCTATCGAAGAGGCGCATTACTTGAAAAAAATCTTGGAAGAAAATCCCGAGATGACTCTTGAATCTTTGGCTGAAACTTTGGGTTCTCATAAGAGCACCTTGAGCGAAAAGGTAAAATTGGCAGAAGTTCCCGAAGATTTGCAAAAGCATCTTCATAAACGAGGCAGCCACTTCACCCACCGACATTGGCGGGTGCTCAGCCGCTTGGAGAACTCCGAGCTGTTGCGCGAGTATTTTATCAAGGCCATCGAACACCAATTAAGTGTGGTTGAATTAGAGCGCGCACTTGAGTCCCTGGGCATAGAGAAACGTTTGAAAAAAAAGAGAATTCCCGGCGAAGCTGCTCTCGATGGCTCGTTGCGTCAGCAGGCCTTTTTTGAAGAAAAAGATGGGCGCATTCGAGTCTGGTCGCGAAACCTGGAAATTGCGAAATTGAGCCCCGAAGAGCTGGGAACTGTTACGCAGTCAGTCGAAGCCCTTTTGGCTAAATTAAAATCTTTGCAAAATTTATAAAGATTTCACCGCTCTCTGTCGAAAAAGAATACATGAACTCTTCGGCAGCTCCGCGAATTGTCCCCGCCGCACGCGGAATGGGACTTTGGTTTGTCGCCTCTGGCAACAATCTGCGCGGCCCATTTTTATTCGAAGAGTTGGTCGTGGAATTGGATTCGCTGCGAGTTTCCCCAGGTGATTTCTGTTGGCGCCAAGGTTTTCAAGAATGGCGGCCGGTATGTTCGGTAGAAGAATTCGGAATTTCTCGTGAGCGTCCGACGCTGCTCAGCCCCTATCCCAGTGTACCACTTCCCTCGTCCGGAGCCATTGGTCGGCGTTCCGCGGACCGCAGAAACAATCCGCTGAGCTATGCCGTCGCGCCCCGAAAGCGAGCCGTCGAAGAGCGCCGAGTGGTGAAGCTGCGAGTTCAAAAAAATTTGAAAAGCACAGTCACTTGGTTTGAGCGAATTGGCTTTTTCTTCTTCACTATTTTGACTTCTTACTTAAGTGTTTGGGTAGTCACCAGTGAAGCAGAATTGGGATTAGATAAAAAAGTTTTCATTCGAAATTTAGGCCAACTTGAATCGTTCGGAACTTTGCATAACCAAGAAAACGCGATTCCCTTTTTCGCAGCCGGGCCTATTTTTTCTTCGCCGGGCTACAGCAATTATTCGATCGCCATTGATGTTCGATTGGACGGGGCGTTTGAAAAAATTGGAATTCAATCTTTTGCAGTGGCCGGTCAACGCGTTCAAGGCGCTCGGCCCTTTGAGGAATGGTCACCCAAGAAATTGGAAATTGACCCGCTGTATATGCGCCAAGTGGAGGTCAGTGGCCGCATTAGCTCGGCTCACCCTGGAGTGGTGCGCTTTGTGACTGAAGGCGAGCCGACCGAATTTGTTAGCTTTTCGCCTCCTGGCGAAAAATATCAACCCTGATAGCTTCTTGACTCCCGCAATCGAAATTAAATCCTTAAAATAGCAAGTTGATGCTACGTCTTAAGTTTTGCCATTATTTTCCTCGTAGTGTTTGTTCTCTATTTTCTTTTAGCCAAATAGTTTTTGTTTGCTTGCTGATTTACGCACCGAAAGCTCTTGCTCAGGATGTTGCCCAAAACGCCCAAAACAATGAGCAGCCGCAGGCTGCCGCTACAGATGGCGCTACAGCTACGGCAAACATTCCCACCTCGGCTCCTTCGACGACTCAGCCCAGCGCTAGCAATCCGGGCACTTCGGAGTTGCCCCCGGCACTTTTCCAAGAAGAGCGCTATGAGCTTGAGCGCGAACAAAGCTCTCCGCCGTCCATTGAATCACAAGCCTTCGAGCGTGATTATCCCCAGGCCCCGCCCACTCAAATTCAAAACGAAGAAGAAGATGATTTTTTATTCAAAACTCAAAAGCGTGTGGAAAACTTACTAGTCTCGAATGTTGGCATCCAAAATAATTATCGCCCGGCCCATCGTTTTGGCTTGTGGGCGGGTTACAGCTCTTCGGTTTTGGCCAAAGCTTTGTACCGATCCTCCGAAGACAGCGGATTAATTTCTTCGATGAAAGATTCGGGGATGGGCTTGGGTGTGCAGATGGATTTTTCATGGGTCGAGCGACCAGACTCTCCTCAACCCAGCAATTCTTCGCTTAGGGTGCGGGCTGGGCTGTTGCGCAGTAAAATTGAGCCCACCCCAGTCTTCTTAAATTCCTCGGATCCTTCGACGTTGGAATCAGCGATGAACGTGTTTCACGTCGCTTTTTTGCTTAAAAATGCGCTGCCCCTGATGGAGGGTGTTCGTAGTTGGGGCGGCGGCGGTGTTTTTTTGAATTACGTTTTGTGGACCGATCGGCCGCGCCTGCAGTCGGATCCCAGCTCCAATATCCTAAATTCATTGGCTTTTGGACCTATGCTCTCTATGGGCTTTGATTTTGAAGTGGGCCGCGAGAGCGAGCTCTTGGTCGAACTGGACTACAATCTTTTCAAATCCTTTGGGGTGCAAGTGGGAATGAAAACGTCCTTGTAAACCGCACCCCAAATTCATTACAACCGACCGGTGTTAAAGATCCACAATCCCTTTGTTTTGGCGCCGATGGCGGGCATCACCGATATGCCGTTTCGCCGTTTGATGAAACGAATGGGCGCGGGTTGTGTGATTTCAGAATTTGTATCTGCCCGAGCCATTGTCAGTTCGCCCAAACGTGCTGGTCGCTATCTGCAATATCATGAAGAAGAGCGTCCGGTTGGAATTCAAATTTTCGGCGACGACGCGCCAGTATTGGCCGAAGCAGCAAAAATCGTAGAAGGCACCGGCGTTGATTTCGTCGACATCAATTTGGGTTGTCCGGTTCCTAAGGTTACAAAAAACGGCGGCGGCAGCGCGTGGCTTTGTCGTCCGATTGAATTGGCCTCTATGCTTCGAACGGTTCGTTCTTCGATCAAAGTTCCGCTGACGATTAAAATTCGCACGGGATGGGACTCTAATTCAATCAACTGTGATGAAATCGTGCGAGTCGCCAAAGAAGAAGGCATCGAGTGGGTCGCGATTCACGGACGGACTCGAACTCAAGGTTATGCCGGATTGTCTGACTGGGACGCGATTCGAAACGTGGCCGACCAAAAAATTCTGCCGATTTTAGGAAACGGCGACATTGTTTCTGGACCGCTGGCCGCAGCGCGACTGATCACTTCCAATTGCCAAGGCGTGATGATTGGCCGTGGAGCTTTAAAAAATCCGTGGATTTTTGCGGAAGCCAATGAAGCACTGGCAAAGCTTGCCAATGTTGAAGCTTTTGAAAAAATGGCGCTCTGTGATCATGTGATTCAACTGCAAAATCCAAACCCCGAGCCCACGCTCAAAGATGGCGAGTATTACTACACGAAAAAAGTAAAAAAAATGCAACCCGGTCCGCTGAATTCGACCGCCGAGTGGGTTCGCATTCGCGCCGATCGCGACGCAGCGGCCATGATCGATACTCATTTGGGTTTGATGCGTGAACATTTGCTGGAAGAGCGAGTGAAGTTTGGATTTAGAAAATTTTTGGCTTGGTATAGTGCGGGATATCCCGGATCGAGTGCCTTTCGTAAATTTATTTTTACTCACGAAGACTTTCCTGAGTTGATTGCTAAAGCGCTGGAATTTTTTGAGTCGGTCAAACAAATGGGGACCGAGTCAGACAGCGCGCGCGACGCCGCTCCGGTGTTGATGGGCGGCCACGGGTGAGAGCTTCATGTCATCGCAGATAAATCGTCGGGTGGTGCGCCAAGTTTTGGTTGAGTGGAAACGTTCCAAAGGCATGGCCTTTGATCGCATCACTTCATCGGCTTTTCGAGAACATCGACTGGGTTCCCGTGAACGGCGCATGACCGGAGATTTTCTATTTGCAGTCCTGCGATTTTTTCCAATGCTTTTGGGTTTGCGCTGGAACCCCGAAGACGCCGATGATTTGCGCAAACTTGATGGGCTGGTGGATTCGCTGGAATCTTCGTCCGATATTTTTTCTGAGTTAGTCAAAAGACATGAGAGTGCAAAGCCGATTTTTTCGAAGGATCCCGAACGGCATTTGCGCGAAATCCACGGATTGCCGGAATTCATTCTAAAAGAAATTTCTGAGCACGAGCGCAGTGCTTGGCACGATTACTTGCATGACTCGATGGCGCGAGCTTCGATTGGCCTGCGAGTTTCTGAATCTTTGTGGGAAAAAATGTCGGCTCATTCGGATATCAAACCCTCGCAGTGGCTGAGTGGCGCCTTCGTGATGGATGAGTCTCGAGATTTGGTGCAATTGGAGTCTGAAGTGGGCGGGCCCGTTGAGATTCAAGACGAGCATAGCCAAATCGTCGGGCGGATTTTGGGAGTAGAGCCCGGTATGCGAGTCCTTGATTTGTGCGCCGGAGCTGGCGGAAAAACTCTTCAATTGGCGTCGATCATGGGTTCTCGTGGCGAAATTTTTGTAAACGATGTGAGTTCTAAACGTTTAGAAGAGTTGAAAAAACGTGCGCGCAGACTTGGAATTTCTAATATTAGAATTTGGGATCCGGCTAAGGATAAAAACTTTGATCGAATTTTGATCGACGCTCCTTGTTTGGGTTTGGGTACTTTGAGAAGGACGCCCGAGCGATTGTTTCGAATCACCCGAGAAGATTCGGAAGCGATCGAGCGAACTCAGAAAAATTTGATCGACCAAGCGTTGGCTATTGCCGACCCTTCGACTGAAATTTTGTATGTCACTTGCTCGGTTCGAGCTGCAGAAAACATGCGACAATTTATGGTTCGCGACAATTACCAAGTGGTTTCAATCCCAGATCGATTGAAAGACCAAATGGGCATTGAACGGGCCAACGAATTTTTGACACTGGCTAAGTCCAGCTCTTCTTACCGCTTGTCGCTCATTGACCAAATTGATCCCACCAAACAAATGGGATTTATGCAGTGGGGGCCCAAAGCTGGCAGCAGTCTTTCTAACAGCCATGTTTCTGGCAGCCTCAAGGGTGATGCGTTCTTTGTTGCTCTTGTAAAATGTAAGAACCTTGAAGGAAAAGTTACGCGCACTAATAGTTAAGTTAAGTGGAATCGTTAGTGAAAAAGCCGGTCCTTTGCTGGCCAAAATTTTTCCAAAGAAAACTGAAGAGCAAATAAAAAGACGACGAGCTCGCGGCCAGGGTGCTTATAAAACTTTTAAAATTGTTTTGGGGACAATTGTTTTGCTGGTGGCTGGGGTTGTCGGAGCGGCGGCTTATTATTTCAACAGCCATGATCCCAACAAGCATCGCGCTTGGTTGCTAGGAAAAATTGACGATCTGTTTCAATCGGAAGAATCCACCATTGAAAAAATATCTTGGGGCTTTGCGATCAAAGACGTTTCACTAGGACTTAAAATATCGGGGCTCAAAATATATCAAGCCGGGACCTTTCAACGGGTCGAAATTCCCGAATTTCGGGCCTATGTAAATTTATGGAAATTGATTTTTGGTGCCGAGCCGATTTCCATCACATTGATCAAACCCATCGTAGAATTACGAAGCAACAAGCCAAACCCCTCTCTTCCCCCATCCTCTAAGTCGAGCAAGCCTCCTCAGGAATTTGCCTGGGGCCATGCTCCAAATTGGTTGATGAATGCTTTGAAGAAAAATGGCGGAACTCAAATTTCCATTGTTAAAGGAACCTTGATCCAATCTGATTGGGGAACTCATGGAGATAGCAAAGAGCCGAACTACGCCGTCGAAGATATTAATGCAAAAATAAAATTTTCAGGTTTCCCCGGTCCGGTCAATGTAGAATTTGATTCGGAATTAGCCATTCGTGATCAAGAGCGAAATCTCACGATGGTGGGCCCGATGGACGGCACTCTCCAGGGCCACACGGAAGGTAATTCTCAAGCAGTCTTTTTATTTAAGATCGCCAAGGCCTCTCTTAATTTAGACGACGTAAGTTTCAGTTATCAAAACACTTTTGAAAAAAGTCCTAAGAATCATTTGGCGGTTGAGTTCAAAGGTAACGTTCAGTTTCGTGACACCATTTTTTTCTCAGAACTGATGGCGATCGATTTGAATGGCGGGAAAATTTTCTATCCCCCTTTGGTCACCGAATTTAGTTTGAAAAATGAGGCCGACTCTCCGGAGTATCGTTTGACTTGGAATTTGCCCAAGCTAGCTCACCAAGACATCCGGTTGCCGATTCGGGGCTTCCGGGCCGTGGGTGCGACAGGTGTGATCGATTCACAGGGTGATATGGTGATCGACCATCGTCCGGGATCTTCGCGCGGACGATGGCGTTTGGGTTTAAATAATTTAAAAATTGATATGTCTGAATTAGGGCGCGAAATTGAAATTGAAAACGCGTCTGGAAGTTTTGCGATCTCAAGTATTTTCGAAGGATTTTTAAAAGACGGTGATTTAACGTCTGATCGCTCGGAATTACATCTTGATGGCACGGCATCGGCTTTTACTTTGGGGCGAGGCGAATTTTTAAAACCTAAAGGCGACTTGCTGACTCTCAGTATTTTTTACAGCATAAAAAAAGATTTGATTCGATTTAAGGACATCAAGCTGCAGATGAACACCCTTGATTTGGAATCTAAAGGAACTTGGGCGGATTATTTATCAAGCTGGGGCAGCGATCCTGAAAAATTTGGGAAATTATCCCTAATTTATAAGACCAATCGAGTGAACCTTTCCGATTGGAGTTCCTATTTGCAAAGTTTCAAAACCGTTCCTTTACAAGGTTTCGTAGAGGCGGCCGGTGGCTTTAATTTTAAAACTCGAAGCCAGCATTCTTGGCTTGAAGATTTGGAATGGCGCTTTGATCGTATGAATTTATCGAATCTGCGAGGTTCGTTGGATGATTTGGGATTGTCGCGTGGTCAGGCAGGCGGTGCTCGCCAACGTTCGGTTTCGGGGCCTTTCTCTGCCAACATCGTTTTCTTAGGCCGCGGCAAAGGTTTCATCGCGGACAAAGCGAAATTCATCGGCAACGTCGACTTGCGTGATGCAGTCATTTACTTCAATGAAAAATTTCGAAAACCGGTCGGGGTTCCTGCTGAAATCAGCATGTCGGTTGATCAAATGAGAAACCGAGCCGAAGTGAGATCCGCTCGCTTAGTTTTGAATGATTTTGAGGTTTCACTTCAGGGGTCGCTGGTTCGCGGAGCTCCGCAATCACGAGTGAGGGCTTTGACCAAGCGCTCGCTAGATTTTTCGAAATGGTCGAATTTTTATTTGCAGGACGAAGCTAGCAAAAAAATCACCCGCGGAATTTTGGATTGGGATGGATCACTTTTGTTGCCGGCGCGTTTAGAGATGGAAGAAAATTTCGATTGGCGTGACGTTGCCCTTCAGGGAACGTTGGTTTTAAAAGATGCTGAGTTCGAAAATCCCGCGCTTCGAGGTCCAGTCATGATTTCTGAAGCCCGAGCTAACTTGGGAGATCATGATGTGAATTTGCCCTTGGTGAATTTTTCCTATCTTGGAAAATCGGGCACTTTTTCAGGAGATTTAAAACCCTTAGATCGCAAATCTCAGCAGTTGACGCTCAATGAATTGATCAATGCAGAAGAGTGGGACGCTCGCGGAACTTTGAATCTTAGCAAACTCGATTTTAAAGATCTCTTGGGTCCGAATGCCAACGTCGACATGGCTCCCAACATGTTGGCGATTCCAACTGTGATACCACCATGGTGGTTTAAAACTGCTTTTTTTAAGGGTAGCAAAATTGATTTGAAATTGGCGATCGATGAAGTCGAAGGGTTGGGAACACCTTTGAAAAAATTCATGGCTTCGGTTGACTGGAACGGCCGAAGTTTAAGGATTCAACGTTTCGCAACTTTGGCAATTGGCGGAATTTTTTCGGGAAGTTTTCTATCGGATTTTTCCAATTACTTGGATCGCCTTGAATCACCCAAGCATTCGGCAACATTAGAATTGAAAAAAGTTTCATGGCCCGAACTTGAATCGCTTTTGGGGCACGGCGCGACCGCTTTGTTTTCGGGCGGAACTTTTGGGGGCCGGCTGACTTTAACTGCAGATGGTTTTGATGGGATTGAATGGAAGAAAACTCTCAAGGCTCGACTGGAGGGCGATTTGACGAATTCTTCTATGCAATTTTCCAAAGATTTTTCACGGCCACTTGAGCGAGCGCTGATGAGTCCGGAGTTGCGTGATTACGCCACGAAAGATTTTTTCGCAGCGGCCTGCCAAATGAACACCGTCCAGGCCCAAGTTGACGCCCAGATTTTGCCCGAAGAATTGCGCTTTGATCAGCTAAAAATTTGGTCGGCCAATTTAAATCGTTTGGATTTAAGCGGTGTCCAGGCATTGAGTGGTGAGTTAAGTTTTACCGGAAGGCTAGACCCCAATACCCGATGTTTGAAGGGTGATTTGCGCAGCTGCTTAAAATCCATTCGGGGTAGTGATTCGCTAGCCGTGAAAATTAGTGGTCCAGTGTTGAACGCTGAAACTTCCATTTACAATTTGCCAAAACAATCTGAACTCAGAAACTGCATTGAAGGCAAGGTTACGGCACGAGTTCAAGATGAGTTGCTTAAAGAATCTCGTTTGAAGAAAAAACTATAAAAGCGTCTCTTTTGTGGAAATCGGGTTTTTCGCCGCTATGGCGAAGGGCGGAGTGAATCGTTTCACCATTCTTAAGTTTCATCACCATAGAGATTTGAAATTCAAAAGCCAATGTGAAGATTAAAAACTGGAGTCTTGATCCGTGAAGGCTGCGAATTTTGATATGGGCGGCAGCGCTGCCGTTTGGATTCAACTCAAAAGCGGTTTCAGAGAAAAAAGAAGTTCCAGCCGAAACAAAGTCATCACGTTTTTCCCGATAGCTTTTAAAACTAAAAGCATCCCAGGCTCCATTGGGAGCCCAGTTGAATTCGTGATAAATGTCGCTACCCGCTCGACTTAAAAAAAGCTCGAAGCAAGTTTTTTTCCAGAGATCTTGTCCTCGGTTGTTAACACTGGCCGAGGGGTCCTCACCCCAATCAATTTGATGAGAAGGGTCTTCAACCTGAAAGCGCAAAATTAATTCTGAAGCGAAAGTTGTTAGCGAAGCGCTAACTTTGGGTCCATCTTCTGGGGCTCCGGGAATAGGTTTCAAAATTAAGTTCATGATATGAGTGACTGTAACATGAACTTGCGTGACCTAAAAAAACTAGCGCAATGGTTTTTAAAAAATCAGCGGCCGCTGCCCTGGCGAAAAACTTCACCAGATCCATATGAGATTTGGATTTCGGAAGTCATGTCTCAGCAATCAACGATGCCGACTGTGGTGGCTTATTGGAATCGTTGGATGCAGGTTTTCCCCAGTCGAAAAAAATTAGCGAAGGCTCCGGAGATCGAAGTTCTAAAAATTTGGGCGGGCTTGGGATATTATTCACGAGCTCGCAATGTCCTCAAGGCCGCTCACTTTATGGAAGACATGGAAGATTTGGAATCGGCAAAAAAAATAGCGGAAGTGTCGTGGCCGATTGATCATCAGCGTTGGACCGAAGTCCCGGGCGTAGGGCCCTACACCGCCAAAGCCATCTGCGCGATTGCCTTTCGACATTCGGTGCTGCCAATTGATGGCAATGTGATCCGAGTGATCGCGCGATACTTTGGAATCTTTAATCCCCTCAATGTCCGCCTTGATCGCCAAAAAATTGACGAACGAGTCGCTGAAATTGAAAACTTGCTTCAGCCCTCCATGGCCGCAGAGGTGGCCCAGGGATTTATGGAGCTTGGGTCGCTGCTTTGTCGGCCGGGTGCTCTGGCCCTTTGCCGGGACTGTCCCATCCAGTCCGGTTGCCAGGCTAGGATCCAGAATCAAGTGGCCTTGATCCCTGCAAAAAAACAATCAGCGACCGCGATCAAGGAAATTTTGTTGGTTCATCTTCAAGAAAAGAAAGGAAGAGTCTTAGTTAGCCAAATTCCGGCGGCTTCAAGGCTAGCGGGGCAATGGGAATTGCCCCTGGAGACTATAAAAGATAAAAAAAACAAATATTTAAAGGGTTTGAAGCCCATCCGGCATTCAATCACCAAATATCGCTATGAAGCCTATCCGCGATGGGAGGCTCGGGTGCCCCGCGAACTCTTGGGCGAACGCCCAACTCGATTTGTAGACCCCAAAGATCCAGTGGAATTGGCCCAGCTGACGACGCTTTCACGAAAAATTCTGGCCGCGTCTTTTCCGTAAGACTGAGGTTTTGCACGCCTTTAGGCATTTTCCTCTTGATATTATTGAGTCTAATGGGCAAAAGAGTCCAACTATGTCACGAGTTTGCAAAATTACCGGAAAACGACCTTTGGTGGGAAACAACGTTTCTCACTCCAATCACCGAACCAAAATGCGCCAATTGCCGAACCTAAAAAAGCGCAGACTCTATGACGAAAGCACTGGCCAATGGGTTTCTATCAAGGTTTCCGCTTCGGGATTGCGAACCATCACGAAGAACGGCTTGAAAAAAGCTCTCGCTGAAGCTCGCGGTTAGTTTTTTCTTTCTCATCCAAAAGTCTTTAATTTTTTCTGCTTGCTGCATTTTTTAAGCATAGCAGCGTCGTTTTTTTGTCTTTTTTCCCAGTGTTAAGTTTTAAATAATATCTGCCGAATACATGTGTGAGGACTCAAGGAAAGGAGCCACCATGTCGGGTTTAACAAACTCACGGGATCAGACCTGGGAAAAGGTCATCGAAATATTAGCTGCAGACGGAAGGCTGGATCGTTTTTTCAAAACACCACGCCACGAGCGAAAGGCCGCTCTTCTACTGCATGGACACGTCGCCACTCGCGATTTGGCCAATCTCTTTAGCCTGATTCAAAAAAACAATTCCGAGGACACTAAAAATTTCTTGGATGGATTGGAATCATATCGTTCGATCGCGATGATTCAAATTCTGGTTCGATCGATGCAGTGCTGGACTGAAACTGAATCGCTGATTCCACGAGGAGTGAAGTCGCGATCCATTTGGCAGGTGGCGCACGCATAATGGCTTCCGGTGGTGGCGGGGGTAAAATCCCCTTATCATTTTTTACCGATTCGTTGAGCCAATTTTTGGCTCCGATCACGCCGTTGCTTGAAGACGCGCGGGTCAGTGAAATCATGATCAATGGCCACCAAGAAATCTTCGTCGAAATCAGCGGCAAGATTCAAAAAACTCGCATTCAATTTCCTTCGGAAGAAGCCTTGATCGCCGCGATTCGAAACATTTCGCAATTCGTGGGCAAGCCCATTTCCGAAACCGAACCGATTTTGGATGCGCGATTGCCCAATGGTTCTCGAATTTGCGCGGTCATTCCTCCATGTGCCAAAAACGGACCGACGATGGCGATTCGAAAATTTTCCAAAGAAAAATTGGGACTGCCAGATTTGATTAAATTCGGCGCGATCAGCAATGACATGGCTCGTTTCTTGGATCTCTGTGTAATTGTGAAGCGAAACATTCTGGTATCGGGCGGCACCGGTTCCGGAAAAACCACTTTGCTTAACGTTTTGGGCGGACGAATCCCCGGCAACGAGCGACTCTTAATCATCGAAGACACCGCGGAATTGCAGATCAAAAGCAATCACGTGGTTCGTTTTGAAACCAAACATAAAGACGACCTGGGCAAGGGCGAAGTCACCATCCGTGATTTAGTAAAAGCCTCGCTGCGACTTCGTCCCGATCGGATCATCGTCGGTGAAGTTCGTGGACCCGAAGCTTTGGATTTGATTCAAGCCATGAACACCGGTCACGACGGCTCGATGGGAACCTTGCACGCCAACAATCCGGTTCAGGGCATGAATCGTTGTGAAACCCTTTGTATGATTGCCGACACTGGCGTTCCAGCCCATGTGATTCGATCTCAAGTTTCCGAAGCCATTCATTTGGTGGTGCAAGCCAGCCGTCTTCGAGATGGCAGTCGAAAAATCACCCATATTTCCGAAGTCTCGGGGCTCGACGAAAAAGGGGCTTACAAAATCAACGACATTTTCATCTTCAAGCAAACCGGCGTTGATGAAAAAGGCAAGATCATCGGAAGCCATATTGCTACCGGGTATATGCCAAGCTTTGCTGAAATGATTGCGACCAGCGGGGTTCCTTTTGACCTCAATGTCTTCCGCAAAAAAGCACAAGCGGCCTAATCGGCATCACTTAATTTTTTGAAGGCCAAAGTCTTGGAACAGCAGTGCCAAATTACGGGGCTCGTGCTACGAAATCCCCAATGGCAAAAATTAGCAAAATTCATGCAAGAGAAGTTTTAGATTCCCGCGGATTTCCAACGGTCGAAGTCGACGTTGAGTTGGAATCCGGAGTGGTAGGCCGCGCGATTGTTCCTTCGGGAGCGTCGACTGGCGTGCACGAGGCATTGGAATTGCGCGATGGCGACAAGAGTCGCTACTTGGGCAAGGGTGTTTTAAGGGCCGTACAAAACGTTAATGAAATCATTGCGCCAGCCTTGATCGGTCGCAATGCGGAAAATCTGGCAGACTTTGATCGTCGAATCATTGAACTCGACGGCACTCCCAATAAAACTAAACTCGGCGCCAATGCGATTCTTGGAGTCTCGCTGGCGACTTCGAAAGCGATGGCCAAACATTGCTCGGAATCTTTTGCGAGCTGGATTCAAAAACAAGCTTCCTTGATCGGCTACCGCACCGAAATGAAATCACCGGTGCCCTTGATGAACATCATCAACGGCGGGGCTCATGCCGACAATGGCTTGGACATTCAAGAATTCATGATCGTGCCTCATGGCTTTAATAGTTTCCGCGAAGCGCTGCGCGCGGGTGCTGAAATTTTTCATCACTTGAAAAAAATCTTGGGTTCCCAAGGTTTCGCTACTTCGGTTGGCGACGAGGGCGGATTTGCGCCGCGACTTTCTGGAAATGAAGAAGCATTGGCAAAAGTATTAGAGGCCATCAAAGCCGCTGGTTACGATGCCGGTAAACAAGTTTCCATTGCTTTGGATGTGGCTTCGAGTGAATTTTATAAAGACGGCGTTTATCAGTTTCGCGATGCCAAGCTTGGTCGTTTAAAGGGCTCAGAATTGGCTCTTCGTTATCAAGAGTGGGCGGAAAAATATCCGATCGTCTCGATCGAAGACGGTTTTGCTGAAGACGACTGGGAATCTTGGACTTTGGCGACCGAAAAGTTGGGTTCAAAAATTCAACTTGTGGGCGATGATTTGTTCGTTACTCAAGAGCGTCGATTGCAGATGGGATTAGATAAGTCCGCCGCCAACGCAATTTTGATCAAACTCAACCAAGTCGGCTCATTGCTGGAAACTCTCCAAACGATGGCATTGGCTACTAAAAATTCTTGGGCCAGCGTGGTGAGCCACCGTTCCGGAGAATCCGAAGACACTAGCTTGGCACACTTGGCCGTGGCGACCGGGTGCGGACAGGTTAAGACCGGATCGCTTTCGCGGTCCGAGCGCATCGCAAAATATAATGAAATCCTCCGCTTGGAAGAGTCCTTATCTTTGCCGTTTGCTAAGTTTTCTCGCGCTTTTAAATGAGAATGAGGTTGACATAACTAGTGGTCCGGGAGAATTTCAGCCTCGCAAATCGACTTCAAAATAGAAGGAATCATCAAATGAAATTAATTAGAAATCTTACAGTTTTGGCACTTTCAGTAGTTGGCTTCTCGGCAATGTCTGCTGATGCGCCGGCAAAAAAATGGTCTTCTTACCAAGAATTGTCTTCCACTTATAAATTGGGAGCCACTGATGGTGCGGATGGATCGTATTCTGGATATTTGTATTCAACTCTTGGATACAAGGCCGATGCAAATAACAGCATCGTTGCAGAAACTCTGAATCCCATTCAATACACTGGCGGCTTTGATGTTAGCCACGCTTTCTTGCGCATTTATTTAAATCAAAAAAATGCATTCGAAGTTGGCGGTTGGAAAACAGCCCTTCGTTGGCGTTGGTTTGTTCCTTCTGAAGCGGGAACTCACCAAGCTGGTGGTTTAGGCAAGTTCGGCATCCGTCCTGAAATTTCGCGTGAATTCGGCAGCTTCTCTTTAGTTCTTCGCGATTTGTTGCAAGCACACTTAGTGCGACAACAGGCTCAAAAATACACTGTGGGCGGTGCGGCTGCTAAAGGTGTTGACCTTTTCACACACGCTTTCAGCGCGATCCCAAGTGTTAAAGTCACTGAAAAATTCGGCATCGATTTGGAATTGATCTTGTCGAACGTTTACAACGGTAAAGCGGGCGCAACCAAAGCTAACTGGGTTAACAAGTTGAACTGGGAATTGTACTTTGGCTACGACGTCAAAGACATTGCGGGCGGAGCTTTGGATTCGGTCACTTTTTCGATCGATCATTCGACCACACTTGCTGACTTCAAGTTCTACACTCGCGGAGCTGGTTACAACATCAAGCTTGCTAAAGAGTTCTAGGCCTTACGAAAGTATAAGCGTTTAATTTGTGCGGTCATCAGGACTTGGATTTCAGCAGCCTCGGGTAACTAAACCGGTAAAGGTTCTGATCATAGTTCTGGTGGCCGTTTACTTTTTGCAAATGTCGCTCGAGAAATTCGGCGGCATCGATCTCGGGCAAATATTCGGATTCCGAGCCTCAAGTTTTATTCAAAGTTTTTATATCTGGCAGCCTTTGACCTATGCGTTTTTGCATGGCGGGACTTTTCATTTGCTCTTCAATCTTTTGGTTTTCTACATGATGGCCGGCGATCTCGAGGCCTTTTGGGGACCCAGAAGTTTTTATAAGTTTTGCGCAGCCACTGCAGTTGCAGGCCCTTTGCTACAAGTCCTTCTTTGGATTGGCGCTTATTTAATCAATCCCGAATGGATTAACTCTGAACTCTTTATCCGACCCACCATCGGGGCTTCAGGAATGGTTTTTGGGATTCTAGCGGCTTATGGGATGCTCTATGGCGAAGCTTCTATTTTAGTATTCTTTGTCGTACCCATGAAGATGCGAGTCTTTGTGATTTCATTAGCGGTTTACGAAATGGGCATGGGACTTTTTTCGGCAAGCGGCGAAGTCGCTCACATTTTCCATTTGGGTGGAATGTTGGCGGGTTATTTGATGATCAAATACAAGGGCCCCGGGCTGCGGGGCGGCGGCGGTGGTGGCGGATTTCGTTTGTTTGGAAAATCTAAAATGAATCAGCAAGAACTGCGCAAGCGGCTGAAGGTCATTTCAAATGAGTTGCCGAAAAAAAATGAAAATGGCGATCGCGGTTTGCCAATCACTTGGAATTAATTTTTCAAATTTAGGTGAAAACGGATAAGTCGGTCCAAAATTTTGGATCGTAGTGGGTGCTGCGAATCTTTTTCAATTTCTAATCCGATGGATTGCTGATGAACTCGTTGGATTCGAACTTTCCATGATTCCATGGGTAGGCTGGGTACCAACGACCAACGTAAAGTGCTGGTTCGGATTTTATTATCTTTAAATAAATGCGCACATTTTTTTTCGACTTCAATGCCAAAACCATTTTTTGAGGAATTGATGATTCGACAGGGGATTAAAATTTTTTCGTCCAAAATTATAAGGGCCGCTAAATTTAAGTGGATCCGGGGATCCTTTCTTAAAACAGTATTTTTTTTCATGGCTTGTTTTTTTTAGGGCTAGCCAAGAAAAGTTTTTGGGACAAATCGCCATGAAAAAATCGCAGCAATCTTTCTTTCTCACATCGCGACCAAGCTGCGGGGTTTTCTGATTTTAATCCACGGGTGAAGCGAAGCGCGGCTCGACGAGCTTCCTCGTATTGGGGCTGCAGATAATTTTTTTCCATAAACTCAAGCCACAGCGATTCTCGAATGTTGTCGGGGACCGCAATGCGTTCGTCGAAGGCCAGTATGATTCGATCCACTTCGGATTGAATTTCCATTTCTAAGCGCGTGACGTTTTGACCGCGATTGTGATTGTAGGCCAAATAAACAAAGTGACTGATTTCTTCGAAAACGACTGATGTAGCCCGGTGCTGAAAATCATCGTCGGCGCTTAAATCGCCAGTGAAAGCCGACAAGATGTCGCGATCGAAAATCAACGCTAAATCCAAATCGTTTTGTGGCGAAGTTTTTTGCACCACTTCTAGTTTACCCAGTTCTTTGAAGTTATTTTCGGGCAGTACAAAATCCCGAACGTCGAGTCCGGTTTCTAAATCATAGGCATTTTCAAGAGTGAGCTGGACTGTGAGAAGATTGTCCAGCGTGATGCTTTTTGCCATATAGCGGAATTAGGAGCGCCCTTTAGTTTTGTCGGAAACTAAAATTCCATTTTCCCCAAGCATTCGTTTGATTCGGGGACTGTTGCTTTCAAGCCATTTTTCGTAAAGCAAAAGTTGATCGGCTTCGGTGGCCAGTAAGGTTTGGTCGCTTAGTTCTCGCAATATTTCAGTGAGCGCCGGAAATTTTTCGGCTAACTCAAAAAAACAATTGAGCGCGCGTTCCGAACCGTGAGATTCTCTTAGGTGAGCGGCTGATTCATAGGCTCGCTCGCCAATGGCCATATAAAAATCCATGTCGACCGAGCGGCGCTTAAGTCGTTCTGGAAAAAATCCAGATGTGAAGAGCGCAACGTCGCCCACCTTTTTCATGGCGCGTAGTTTTTCTTTAAGTTCTAGGCTCAGACCTTCGAGCCAAAGCAATGAAATGGTCGGGAATTCTTGGCGCTTCTCGAGAGGGTCTTTCGACTTTAAAAAATAATCTTCACTGCGGCTGAAACCGGCTAACATTTGACCAAGGTAGGCCACGGTGCCTTCTTGAATTTTTAAACCTTGCTTGCTGGAAATGATGTCGACTTGATCGCAAAAAAAGGAAACCAAATTCGATGTAATCTCTATCTTTCGAGTTGTTGTCATGTCCTGGTTCTCCCAATTTGCCCAATCATTAAAAACGTATCTAATGGCGAAGGATCTCTAACTCTTATCGTCATTATAGCATTTTGATTTAGTGCGCCATAAGTAGCCTTGGTTAAGATTGGGTAAAGATTTCTTGGCGTTTAAGTAATATTAAGCGTTTTGGCTTGGAAAAATCGCGCGAATTTGAAATGCAAAGATTTGATGAAGAAAGCGATTAAAAATAACTAAAAGCCTTCAAGAGTGATCGTGAAATCTGGATGGAAAAAATTATCAGGGAATTTAATCGGCGCGTGTTTTGGGTTGCTCACAAAGCGCGGAATTTTATTGGTTGATTTGGCGAAGCCCGCTTTGTGATCGAACACAAACAATTGCTGAACTAATAATTGATCGTCACGAGTACCGACGATTTCCATGACTTCAGCGACAGCACGTTGTCCCGAAGGCAATCGATCGATTTGCACGATGATGTCGATGGTGCTGCCGATGTTTTCGCGCACCATGCGTGAGCTCATTTCTTGGCCACCCATCATGACCAGTGATTCGATTCGGCGAAGGGCATCGCGGCCCGAGTTTGAGTGGATGCTGGTCATGGACCCTTCGTGACCGGTGTTCATCGCAACCAATACGTCCCAAATTTCAGGACCGCGTGATTCTCCGACGATGATGCGGTCAGGGCGCATCCGTAGCGAGTTAACGATCAGCTCGCGTATGCTGACTCCGGGATCGTTAGGGCTGGCGGCACGGGCTTCGAGTCGCACGACGTGCTCGCTTTGCAAGCGCAATTCAGGGGTGTCTTCGATGGTGATGATTCGTTCTTTGCCAGGAACGAAACAACTAAGCGCGTTTAGTAGGGTTGTTTTTCCGGATCCAGTACCGCCCGACACGATGGTGTTCAAGCGACCGGCCACACAGCAGTTTAAAAAATAAAGAAGCTTTTCGTTAAAGGCACCAGCGCCTACTAATTCTTTTACGGTCATGACCGATTTTTTGGCTTTTCGAATGGTCAAAACCGGACCGTCAAGCGCGATGGGCGGAACCACGCAGTTGACTCGTGAACCGTCGGGCAATCGCGCATCGATGTAGGCAAATTTTCGGTTGATTTCTTTGCCGACAAAACGAGCAATGGTGTTCATGAATTTCAAAAGAGTTTCATCGTCTGGAAAAACCGCAGAAGTTTTTTGAATGATGCCGGCTTTTTCTACGAAAATCGAGCGAGGTCCGTTGACCATGATTTCAGAAATCGCCGGATCATTTAAATAACGAACAATCGGGCCGGCATCTTGAAGCCAGTCGAGTTGATCGGTATTTGAATTGCCCGGAAGTTTTACAATTTTCGAGTTCATGACAAAGAACTCTTCGGATTCTTGCTATCAAAGCTTGATGATTGTTCGGATTTTTGTCTGGCATTTTCCATTGCCGCGGCGCCACTAAGGGCACGGCATGGCCTTGGGCGCTGGCAAAATTTTGACGCCAGCAAAGCAGATCTGGCTGAGGATCCATTTGGCAGGCTTAGCTGCCTGGAGAATGGTCAAAAGTTCGGCTAGCTTGGCCCAAATGAATCGAGTGTTGGTGACTGGCGGAGCTGGGTTTATTGGGAGCCATCTCGTTGAAGCCTTGCTCCGAAGTGGGTCGTCAGTATGGGTCTTGGATAATTTATCTTCGGGCTCATTCAAAAACATTGAAGCCCTACAGAATCTGGCACAAGAGCTCGCTCTGCTAAAAAATCTGGAATTTCATTTTATCGAGGGCTCGATTCAAGACCCTAGATCTTGGGAAGAAATACCAAATGTGGAGTCCGTTTTTCACTTGGCTGCACAAACTTCCGTGACTCAAAGTGTTCGCGATACCGATTTAGATTTTGCTTCCAACATCTCTTTTATTCCTCATTTAACTAAATATATTTTGCGTGCCGGAGTTCGCCGGCTGATCAATTGCAACACAGCCGGGGCATTTTATGGAGTGGCAGAAACACTACCGACTCCCGAAGACGATCCTTTTCATCCGTTGGCGCCCTATGGAGCGACCAAAGCGATGGCGGAAATATATTTGGGAGCCTGGACCCGCGCGCTGCGGTCGGATTTAAAAATTTCTGGTGATTCCCAGGCGAAAAATTATTTTTCCTGGGCTTCGCTAAGGCTCGCCAATGTTTATGGGCCGGGCCAACTCGCCCATGGCGAAGCCGGAATCGTTCCAATCTTTTTCGATAAAATAATAAATCATCAGCCAATAACTATTTTTGGCGATGGCGGGAAAACCCGGGATTATGTTTTTGTTGCTGATGTGATTGAGGCTTTTTTAGCAACTTGGAAGGGGTTGAATCACCAGGCCTTGGATCTGCCATTTAATGTGGGCACCGGGGTGGAAACTCGGGACCTGGATGTTTACCGGGAAATGAAGTCGGCTCTTGAGTCGATGGGATTAAATAATTTTAAATTAAATCCAGAACCTGAATTTTCCAAAGTTCGCCCTGGCGAAGTCTTGCGAAGTTGCGTGGATAGCCATCGAATCGGAAGCATGATCGGATGGAAAGCCAGAATGAAATTCTCAGACGGGATTCGTCGAACTCTTGATTTAATGGTTGAAGCGCTGCAATTAAATGAAGCGCAATTAAAAGTAGATGGAGCTCAATTAAATGATCTACGATTTAATGGCGAGCGGTTTAATGACGAACGGTTTAAAAATGCACGTTTTAATAACGGCCAACACCCATATACTGAAAGCCCCAATCCTTAACTTGCTCGGGACGAAACACGTTTTTTCCGTCGTAAACTTTTTTACCTTTGAAGACTCGGCGCAATCCGCCGAGTGCCAATCGTTGATACTCTTGCCATTCGGTGGCCAGGACTAATGCGTCGGCTCCTTGCAAACACTCCGCCAGATTTTTTGCGAAAAAAGTGGTTTTCTCAGCGGGCTTGTTTTTGATCCAAGTTCGAACATTGTCCATCGCTTTGGGATCGAGAATCCGCAGTGAATATCCATCTTTGGATAAGGCTTCAATTAAAGCTAGGGCCGGCGATTCCCGAATGTCATCGGTTTCTGGTTTGAAGGCCAAGCCCAAAATCGCAATCACGGGAGATTTTGCTACTGGAAAGTTTTTGCGAATGTCAGCCAAGAAAAAAAGTTTTTGGCTTTCGTTGAAATTTTGTATCGATTCAGCAACCGACGACTCCACGCCTTTTTCTTTGCAAAGATGAATGAAATCTTTAACGTCTTTAGGAAAACAAGAACCGCCGTAACCCATTCCCGCGTATAAATATTTGGAACCAATTCGAGAGTCCGATCGCAAAATCGATTCGACTTGTCGCACGTCGGCGCCAAAGGCGTCGGCCAGTCTTGAAACTTGGTTGATGACCGAAATTCTGCTGGCGAGCATTAGGTTGGCCGAGAGTTTGCCCAATTCAGCGGTTTCATGATCGGTGACAAACAATGGGCGGCCATTATGGAGCAGCGACTGATAGAGAGCTTTAACTTTGTCGAGCGCCCATTCATCTTCACCGCCCAAAACCACTCGCTCTGGTCGCAAGAAATCGCTGACCGCGGAACCTTCTTTTAAAAATTCCGGATTATTAACAATAGCAATGCGATGCTTGGGGTTTAAACTTTTAATGAGTGCTTTCATTTTTCGAGCAGTGCCAACCGGAACGGTCGACTTCAAAACAAGCACTGTGTCCATGCTTGCGGTCGCGACCACGTCTTTGACCGCTTGCTCGACATAACTCAAGTTGCAAGAGCCGTCGGGGTTTTCCGGGGTGCCGACCGCGATGAAAATCACATCAGGTTGCGAGGCCGCAAAAAGTTCTTTGGTAGACGAATAAAATTGCAAGCAATCCGAAGCCAATCCGTCTTCAACCAATTCGGCTAAACCGGGTTCGTAAAACGGAATTTTCTTTTCTTTAAGCGTTTGAATTTTTTTAGCATCGACTTCAACGACGCTGACGTTGAATCCAAAAGATGAAAAACAACCGCTGGCCACTAAGCCGACGTAGCCTGCTCCAATGATGCCGATTTCTTCACTGACGTTTCCTAAATATTTTTCGCTGTCTAAAGCCATGACCCCTAGTTTTATCAGGGTCTTTATCGATAAAAAAGGGTGGGAAAATTTTCTTAAGGAGTTTCCGGTGGAGCTTCGTCGCGATCACGCTCGCCCTCGAGAGCGTCAAACTTTAATTCGTCGATCATGTCGTCGGGCTGGGTCGATTTAAGCTTAACTTTCGTTTCAAAAAGCGCGCGCCAAGCATTATTAATCGCGATCGCGGTGTTTTTTCGAGCGGTTTCGGTGTTGTCACTGTCTTCAATGATTTCTATGTGGAAATAGAAGTCTTTGGAAAATTTATTCAAGAGCGTGCGAAGTTCTTCAAGTTTTTCCGGGTTAAGCATAGGAATCGACCACAAACCATCGTCGCCGCTGACATAGGAATCCACTCCACTGGAAAGTCCAACCACATAGCGCAGCGCTTTGCGGAGTGCTTGATGGCGCTCTTCCATAAAGTCCGTAGGGGATTGGTAGATTTTTGATAAATCAGAAACTTTGGCTCCGGCGGCGACCCAGGCTTCGCGAGCCTCCATCGCACGATTGCCCAAGCCTCTAAGGTCGGTGGAAATGATGATTCGTTTTCCAAGCGAAGCGCGCAAGAAATAACTGCGGTGAATGGCCCAGGCCTCGGGAATACGATTGGCTAAAGATTTGAAGCGATCAAGGGCCGCTTGCGGAGTTTTATCAATCACGTCTTTTAAGCTGTCGTAAGATTTGCGCTGCCATGGGCTGATCGCTTCTGGTAAGGGCAGCATATCGCCTGCTGAAAGCAATTCAATGTAGCGGCGCAGGGTTTCCGAAACCTGAGATTTTTTAAATCCAGCAAAGTTTTTTTGCTCCCACTTTTCAGTCATGCCCGGTAGATTTTCAATCCAACGAAATTTTCGTAAAAGAACCGGAATTTCATTTTCGCTCTTCACCATCTGTAGAACGGTGGCTCGGGTCTGGGCAATTTCAGCACGCCATTGATTCTCATTGAGTCCAAGCAAACCAAGTCGAACTTTGAAAAGTCCTTCCTCGATGCTTTTCCCGCTGTTCACGGCTAAGGATCTTTTTAAAAATGCAGCCCAATCGACTCGTTCGCCAGAATCACGGCTCAAAAAATTTATATAGTTTTCAGTCAGGTTTCGGGCAGGGCCCAAAACTTTTATCTCAAAATCTTCCGGGCTTAATTCGGAAACCACCACGCGGTCTTTGTAATTCACGTGAACGAGGGTTCCTAGTGACGGCGAGTTTTCCAAAATGGTGTGAATCGAAGAATCGAGTGCTTGCAAATAATATTGGGTACCGCCGATATCGAGCAATTGTTCGTTTAGTTCTTTTAAATAAAGTTGCTGAATCACGTAGAAATTTTCTTTGGGCTTGAGTCCGTTTTCGTTAACTATCGAATAATTGATTCGAGTTTGCAGCGCCCGACGAATGGTTTTGGAAATTTGATTTTGAAACCAAGCTAGAGGCTCCAAGGTGTTTGGGTCGGTTAAGCGCAAGTGCATGAGGGTTCGCGAGTTGATGCTTCCGCCTGCGGCCCTCACCGCTTTGCTGAGATGGCTTGAGCACAGGAAAATTCCATCATATTGCAGATCTTGGGCTGTTGATTCGGGCGGAGGTACCGGAGCGTCTGAGGCCTGGGCCGCAGGTTGCCACCCTGCAAGCGCAAGTACGGCGAGGCCCAGTAAAATGATCCGGCAATGGGTCCACATAAAAAGCTCCTGAATTTAGCACATATAACACAGTGTGTCAAGAAAGTGTTAAGGCCTAAGCCTTGAATTTTCCAGCCTATTTTTACAGGCGCCAGGATTCCCTGCGAGCTACTTAACTGGGGCCTTAATTTTGGGTCCGACGATCGTCAAAATCGACAGATGACGGTCGGGATCCATGTATTTTTTAACCATGTTTTGCAGGTCCGAAGATTTGATTTTTTCTAAATCTTTGGCGAAATCAAAGTAACTTTCAGCGCCCTCGCCGTAGAGTTCATCAAGCGCCATGCCGATGGCTTGCGAGCCGAAGGACTGTTGCTCGATTTCATGATTGCCGACCACAAATTGAAAAGCGTTTTTCCATTCCTCATCCGTGATCCCGTGATCGCGAATTTTGCGCAGTTCGTTTTTCATGGCTTCCAATGCGGTGTCGACTTTTTCTGGTGAAGTTCCAATGTAGAAAGAAAAATAACCGGCGTCGACGCCCTCCATGTGCGAGGGGGCCACGGTGTAACAGAGTGAAAGTTTTTCGCGAAGCTCGTTAAAAAGTCTGCCGCCCATTCCCGAAAGCAAGGCCGCTAATCCGGCCAGCGCCCATCGATCTTTGTGGAACATATTGGTAGTCGGGAATCCGTAGAGTAGGTGACTTTGTTCTTTGCTCAGAAATTTCTGAACTTTTATAGTTTTCTTTAATTTTGGCCAGGGCAAAGCTTTTTTGAGCGAAGACGATTTTTTGAATTTTAATCCGCTCAAAGAATCTTGGAGCAAGGTTTTCAGCTCGTCTTTGCTGATGTCGCCGGTGACCGATAAAATTTGAGGCTTGCCGGTCATTGTTTTGTGATACTGCTCTAATAATTTGGGGCTCAGTGATTTGACCGATTGTACGGTGCCGATCGAAGGCCGCGCGTAAGGATGTTTGGTGAACATCAACTCATGAAACAACTGACCCATAATGCTAGTGGGCCGATCTTCAGTGGATCGGATGTCTTGAAGCATCAGCGATTTTTCATGGGCCACAATTTCTTTGTCGAAATCAGGTTTACAAAAAGCGGTGAGCAAAAGTTCCAACAGTTCAGGCAAATCTTCTTTAAGGCTATCGAGGTGATAACCCCAAGAATTTCGACCGTGAAAGGCGCTGATCGATGCGCTTTTTTGATCGATGAATTCATTAAATTCTTCACGGCTGAAGTGGCGACCTTTTTGATTTGTCCCACCATTAGTGACGCTTCGGGCCCATAGCGATCCCAGGCCAGGATAGCGGCTGGGCTCGATGCGCTGCCCGCCCCATCCCACCCAACGAAGGCTAATGATCGGCAAATGACGAATGGGACGCAAAATAACTTTAAGCCCGTTAATTTCAAAACGCTCGATCTGCTGTGATCCACTTTTAGTTTTTGCAGGAACGGGGGCTTTTGAAATTTTCTTGGGAATTTCAAAACTGGGAATTTTGTCGCCGGTCGGTACAATTCCGCCAATGAGAGCGTCTTTCCAGTTGAGGTAACGATGCTTCACTTCTTCAATGTTCTCAACGGTCAGGCTTCGCACCAGATTTAAATATTTTTCGTCCTCAAGATAGTCGCTCGAGATCGATTCAAAGTAAGCGTATTTTTCAGCCAGGCCTTCAACGTTTTCTCGGGCGTAAATGGAAGAGCTCAAAAGATTCTTTTTAGCTTTTTCTAATTCTTTCGCGGTCGTTGGACGCTGCAAGAGCTCGTCAATTTCCGCCAAAACTTTCGGAAAATTTTTTGCCAATCCCTTGGGCGCCTTCATGCTGATTGAAAAAGATCCGTCGTCAAGCGGCGACCAAAGTGAGGATCCCACCGCTCGCAGCCATTTTTTATCAAAGACTAATTTTCTAACAAGCCGCGAGCTTTCGCCTTGGCCCAAAACCAGCGCAAGTGCATCAAGCGCCGGAGTGTCTTGATGGCGAAGCTTGGGAGCTTTCCATCCGATATGTAAAAGCGCGTCTTGAGTTTGGTGCTCTTTAATAAAGGTTCGATGCGAGCCCAACGCTTGCATCGGTTTGCGATTTCGAGCATAGGTTCCGGATTTCATGCCCGAAAAATATTTTTCTGCTCCGCGAATGATTTGGTCTTCATCGAAATCACCGCAGATCACGATGAAAACTTGGTCGGTGGTGTAGTGCGCGCGGTATTCGCTCATGATCCGATCTCGAGGCATGGCTGCCACAATTTCCGAATATCCAATCACAGGGCGCGAGTAGGGATGGCCTTTGAATAATTCGCCGCGGAATAAATCACCGGCGATGGCCCCGGGCATATCGTTGCGTCGTTTGATTTCTTCCAAGATCACTGGTTTTTCGCGAGCCAATTCGTCTTCGGAAACCACTGAGTGCAAAAGCGCGTCTGACAAAATATCAAGACCGCGTTCCCAATGGCGCGAGGCCAATGTCATGTGCATCACCGTGTGATCGTAAGTCGTGTAGGCATTGAGGTCGCCGCCGAGCGCTTCGATCTCTTGGGCGATTTGTCCGACCGCGCGTTTCTCAGTGCCTTTGAAAAGCAAATGTTCGAAAAGGTGAGCGATGCCGGCGATCTCGTCGATTTCATCGGCCGCGCCATAGCGAATCCAACCTTGAAGAGTGAGAACCGGAGAGGCCTTCGATTGAATGAGTAACAATTCGAGACCATTTTTCAATTTCAATTTGCGCGGGTGTTTTTCTGAAAGCGATGCCATCCTTGGCATTTTCGCACAACTTTTCACTAACTGCTTGAAGTTGCGAGACTTGAAAGAGCCAAGTTTGCTTTGAGGTTGATCCTAAAAGAGTTACGCTTTCGTAAAGGTTCAATTTATTGAGTTAATTGATTGAAATAAAATAGGAAATTGCTTTGACTGGCTTGAAAATATCTCCCATTAAGTCAATCTTATAGATATGCAAAATTTGAAGCATCCAAGACGCAATACGGGGGCGAGACTTTTTTTTACGACCCTCTTTTTATCGACAATCGTGGTGCCTAACGGGGCTCGAGCCCAAGAAAGCATATTGAAATTGGTAACCGATCAGCAGTTGATCAGGGCCGGTCGTGATGCCTATTTGCGGCACTGCATGGGATGTCACGGTGTGAATGCCGATGGCAACGGGGCTGGAGCCGAAATGCTGGATCCCAAACCTCGCAATTTAGTTTCGGGGGCCTTTAAATTTCGAAGCACGCCACTGGGAACTTTACCAACACTTCAAGATTTGGTTCGAACGATTAATTATGGAATTCCAAATTCAGCAATGCCTAATTTTCGGCTACTACCGGAAAATCAAAAATTGGCGCTGGCACTTTACATTCAAAGCTTGCGACCTGATTGGAAAAAAAATGAAGGACGTCCGGTAAACTTGCCGCCTGTTCCGGAGAAATTATTCGATAGCAAAATAAACCATCTCGAAGCGGCACTCCGAGGAAAAAAACTTTTTGAAGAAGCTTGCTTAACTTGTCATGGAGAAAAAGGTTTGGGTGATGGGCCAGGCTCGGTGGGTTTGACCGACGCGGACAACCAGCCCATTAAGCCGGCTAATTTAAGCTTGCGAACCGTTAAGAGTGGCGCGACGGCTCGAGATCTTTATCGCGACATTTGGACCGGACTAGATGGAACGCCGATGCCGGCTTTTGAAGGCGTTTATAGCGAAGTCCAAGTGTGGGACATAGTTGCCTTTGTTTTTTATCTGCGAGGCAACAAGGCTAATTTTTATGATTTTGAAAATTTAAATGACTCAGTAGTGGCTTCGCTAAAAACCAAGGCAAAAGCTGAATCAACAACTGGCAGCGGCGGAGGTGGACAATGAGCCTAATTACAAATGCTGAGACGAAAACTGTTACAAAAGCGACAGAGCGCGAATCGCTGGTTGATTATGATGTGGTGAAATATCACTTCTACGCCTTCATGGTGTACATGGTGATTGTTTTGCTGTCGGGGCTTTCTTATTCGTTACAATTTCTGCAAAAGTATCCTTTCCCTGGGATTGAAATTTTATCGCCGGGAAGAATACGCATGGTTCACACTCAGGCCATAGCTTATGGAATGCTGGCTAATGGATTGTTTGGGATGCTTTATTATGTGGTGCCTAAATTAACTAGCTTTACTGTTTGGTCTCATAAGTTAAGTCAATTTCTGTTTTGGGCATACAACTCGTTGGTGGTTGCTACTGTTGTTTTGATTTTGGCAGGTTTCGCTCAAGGTCTTGAGTGGGCAGAAACTCCGGTGATCTTGGATCCCATCATCGCGATAGCGGTCGTGATTTTTGTTTTGAATATGCTGACTCCCGTTTGGAAAGCTCGAGCCAATACTTTTTATGTCAGTCTTTGGTACATCTTGGCAGCTATGATTTGGACGCCGCTTGTTTATGTGTTCGGAAATTTTTTACCACAATATGTTTTTGCGGGAACTGCGGGCGCCACCATTTCGTCGATGTACATTCATGATTTAGTGGGTTTGTTTGTCACGCCGCTTGGGATTGCTTCGGTTTATTACTTGCTGCCGGTAGTGATGCGAGTACCGCTCTACAGCCACGCATTGTCGATCATTGGTTTTTGGGGCTTGGCTTTTTTCTATCCACTTAACAGTGCCCACCACTATTTGTGGTCTCCGATTCCTATGTGGGCGCAGTACGCAAGTGTGGTCGCCAGCATCGGCGTGCACGTTGTTGTTTACACGGTGGTCTTCAATATTTTTGCGACCATTTCTAGTGATTGGAAACAGCTTCAGACCAATCTACCTGTGCGATGGATCTTTACGGGAACACTCGCCTATTTAATCACCTGTATTCAGTGCGCGGTTCAAGTGACTCTTTCGGCGCAAGAAATCATTCACTTCACGGATTGGGTTGTTGGGCACTCGCACTTTGTCTTGTTTGGAACTTTTAGTTTTTGGATCACCGCTTGGGCTTATTGGTTGTTGCCGCGGATTTGGAAAACGCCCATTTTTTCAGTGAGCCTTAGTCGATGGCATTACTGGCTGGTAACCATCGGCATCGCGATCATGCAGATCGATCTTTTGGCCGCAGGAGTGGTTCAAGGAATGATGTGGCGATCGATGGCGCCCTTTATCGATAGTGTGAAAGCTTCGATGCCTTTTTGGTGGGTGCGAACCTTTTCTGGAATTGTGATTTTAGTCGGCGAGGCTTGTTTCTTGATTAATATGTACATGACTTGGCAGGAGTCGCGAAACAAAGAGGCTGCGGGAACTCTTGAACTCCAGGGGAGCGCAACATGAAAATCATTGAAAAATTCAGCGGAGTTTTTTTAATCGCCGGAGTTTTTTTATTCGCTGGCGCGGTTTTGTCGCTGGGCATTTGGCCGGCAATGATGGTGGATCAAGTTTATCCTCGTCGCGGATTGCCCATCGATATCCCGGAAGATTTTCAATCGTATTATTCAAATTTGGATGATTATCAAAAAGCGATTTTACGCGGGCGCGATCTTTATATTCGCGAAGCTTGCTGGCACTGTCACAGCCAATATGTTCGACCGGTGGCCAATGAAGAATTGCGTTATGGTCCAGTTTCGACGCCGGGTGAATTCAACACTGTTTTGCAGTTGCCTCAATTGTTCGGCACTCGTCGTGTGGGTCCCGACTTGAGTCGCGAGGCTGGGCTAAAATCAAATGATTGGCATTTTGCGCACCTCTACAATCCGATGAGCATAGTGCCCGAAACTGTGATGCCGGCCTATCCTTGGTATTTTACTAAAACGAAAGGCAAGGTCCCAGTTCCCAATGCGGACGGCGTGGCTATAGTCGCTTATCTGCAAGTTTTGGGAGCTAACTTTAAAAATCAGCGAACTAATTTGGATGACACTTCTTCAGAGACGATGCCCCCAAAAGAATAAACACTAAGGATTTAATATGAGCAAAAAAATATTCTATTTATTAATTCTCATGGTCGGTAGTGGGCTGATTTTTTTGGGCTATGCCATTGGCGGTGATTGGGGTGACGGGGCTCAAGGCAGCGTGGTGCTATATGGAATTTTGGTGACGGTGTTTTTGGCCGCGCAGCTTTGGGGTTTTGTGGTTAGCCAGATGACTTATGTGGAAAGTGTTGAGCGCGCAAAGTTTGAACTTTTGGAGATTGAGGGCATCACTTGTTCGAAAAATTAAAACGAGGCTTGCGCCTTTTTCCCTGCCTTTACTGTGGAGTTGATTCAGGCCCGGTGATTCGTTTTTTTATATTTTTTATTGGTGCCGGAATTTTGGCGACTCTTTGTTGGTTGATTTGGGCAATCGGTACCAAGAAACTTCGGGATGATGACGAAATTTCGTCTTTTCCCATTAAAGTCGAAGAAGGCGGGGATACAAATGTCATCAGTTGAAGAAAAATCGGAAGTTGAAAGATTGGTTTATGAGGGCAACAAAGTTCCAGCTCCAATCCGTTTGGCTTGGACCCTGATTCTGCTTTTCTCGATCTACTATGTTGTGGCTTACTCTTGGCCGGACTTAAAGCATTGGTTAGGATTGTTAGCAGATGGTGGACCATGACTTGCCTGAACCTAAAGAACGTAATTTAACCACGCCTCAACAAAAAGAAGAGCGGTTGTTTTCGGTTCTTTATTCGCTGACAGTTTTTGCAGTGCTTTATTCTTCGATCCATAAATTGTGGATTCCGCTCTTTCTAAAGTTCACATCGGTTTCTCAGTTGAGCTATCAGGAAGTTGATTTTTGGATTGTGCCCGCCTTTGCGTTTTGGGGGCACTTGCGCCGTCATCGAAACTTGAGTTGGTTTGGAACTTTTCTTTGTGGGACTCTGATTGTACATGGCGTCTTCGAAATGTGGTTTATCTCGGAGGGTAAATACTTTGGATGGCTAGAAATTTCTCATTTATTAAGCGCGGCGCCTTTGGCCTTGTTATCCATTGGGTGGTTGAGTTTAGCGCGTGATCGAAAACCACAGCCTATTGCCGGTTGGGCGGGTGTTTTTTTAAGTATTTTGATTTCGGTGGCTTCATCCTATGATTTTCGAAACCTTTTTTTGGGCGGTCCTAAAACTGAGGATGCTCAGCAAGAAATTCGTTTGGAATTTAATCCCGGAGTTCCTCGACTACAGCGTGCCGATGAATGTGGACAGCAAGCTTTTTGGGTCAGTTTGGTTGATTATCCTAACCGAGAGGCCCGCACTGAAATTCAGCTGTCAAAATGTGGATTGGCTCCGGCAATGAGTCGAATGGATCGTTTTTACGGATTTTCGGTACTTAATAAATTACCGACTTCAGCCAACATTCACATTTTAGTTTTTCGTCCGGACGGACAAAAGCGAGGCTTCAATCGAATTTTACGAAGCTACGAAAAGTTGGAGCTGCATCGTGGAAATTTTAACATCGCTAATGATGAATACTTGATGATTTATAGCGACTCGACTCCCGGGGCGGGAATCACCGCGCTATTCCCCAACGATCAAAAGGGGCTATTTAAAGTCACACGAACTCCTTTGCAGGTGATGCCCATTAATGAGCGCACGGGAGTGGCGGCTTTTGTGGTGGCTCCGGCGGCTGTTTTAGATAATTCCGCTTTAAAGAAAAACAAATGAGCTTTGATTTTATGCGATACGTATTGGAGTTCACTTTGGTTGCTTCGATCGCGGCGGTGGTTTGTTTTGTGATTCGGTCGACTCGCAAAAAATCGGGTGAATCAGGTGAGTGATCGACTTTACATCAGCCCCAACGCAAAATTGGAAACCGAGATTCCATTTTTCGTGGTCTATGAAAAAAGTGATGATGGGATTTCTAAGAATCAAGACATGGTGGGGATTTTATCTTCGCCAAATCTTTCCGAAGAATATCAAATTAATTTGGTGGCTCAGGGGCCAGGTTCCGAGGACAACACCGTTCGCTACATGGGAGAGGTGTCTTTGGTAAGTCCCGGGGAATATTTGGTAAAAGTGGCAGCACAAACTCAAAATTTATTGGTCGAACAACGGGCCGATAATTTGTCTTTTTTGCGTGAGTTTGGAGTTTTTTTTATCGGAACATCCATTTTATTGGTGGTGGTTTTTTGCTGGGCCATGGTTTCTAAGCGAAAAAGAATTTCAACGACTGTATGAAGCAAAAACAAAGTTTAGATCGCGATCAACTAATCGGCGCAATCTTCTTCAGCTTGTTTTTTGTTTTCATCATTTCGGGAATCGTTGCCAAGCGAATTTTCGGACACCCCGATTGGATGGTCTTTTTTCATTTGCCGGCCGCGGTTTTTTTAGTGATTGCCGGTCGCCAATTGTCGGGTCGAGTCCGCGAGCGTTACCAGCAAGAACTTAGTCGCTTTCAGGGTGGTTCAAAGTCCTGAGGCTTTGTGGTGCTTTGTTTTCTATCAATCAATCAGTAATTAAATTGAGCAAATTTACTTAAAAGCGGCTATGAAGCCTTTTCATGGGCCTCTACATTCACGTGCCGTTTTGCGTTCACAAGTGCGGATATTGTGATTTCAATTCGTGGGCTGAAGAGCGTCCCGGGCCGCAGCAAGCTTGGTTTTCCAGCTTAACTAAACAGGTTCAGTTTTGGTCTCCAAAAATGAAAGACCATGCCTTTGAAACTGTTTTTTTTGGGGGCGGCACTCCGTCGCTTTTATCCAACGAACTGATCACTCAAACCATGGTGCTGTTAAAAAAGCATTTTCAGTTTTCTAAAAATGTAGAGATCACTTGGGAAGTGAACCCGGAAACCGTGAGTTTGGAGAAAATCGAGGCCTTTGCAAGCGCCGGAGTGAATCGCTTGTCGATGGGCGTGCAAAGTTTTCAGAATGTAAATTTAGACCGGTTAGAGCGACGGGCCCGTCGCGAAGACAACTTGCGCGCCTTGCAAGTTATCGGCAAAAATTGGCCGGGTCGTTGGTCTCTTGATTTAATGTTTGGGCTGCCCAATCAAAGCCAACAAAGCTGGGCGGAAGAACTATCGACCGCATTGGAATTTAAGCCTCGCCACATTTCGGCCTATCAGTTGACCTTAACCACCGAGCGCTCGAAGAATTGGCAGCAGCCGGATGAGGATGAACTTCTTAAACAATTGCTATTTACTCAAAAAACTTTGGCAGCGGCAGGATTGCCGGCCTACGAAGTTTCTAATTTTGCGGCCCCAGAAGAAGAGTGCCGCCACAATTTAAAATATTGGGACCTTGAGGGCTTTTTAAGTTTGGGGCCAGGCGCGGCAGGCTTGATTCCGGGTCGATGGTTGAATCCAGTCGCAGCAAGCGACCAAAGTCTTCGTTGGGGCTTTCATCAAAAGAACCCGGATTCCTTTGAAAAATGGAGCGCCGGGGCTGGTCAAGCCGAAGCTGAGCTGGGAACTTGGCTAAAGCCCCGTGATTGGCAAATGCATCTCGAGGAGCTCTTAATGATGGGACTTCGCCTTCAAAAAGGAGTCTCAGAAGCCAGAATTTCTCAGTTCTTAGGCCTTTTAGAGGGCCCAGAATTCATTAAAAAACAAGGATTTAGGGCGCTTAGCCCCGATGCCCTACCGCTCTTAAACACCCATCTGGAAAAAATCTTTGGAAAACTAGATAATTTTCGACCCCCAAGCCTTGACTTAGAGCAGCTCGATCCCAAATTTTAAGGGATGACACAAGAAACAGCTGGCGAAGGAAACGCCAATGAAAACAAAGATTTAGGAAAAGAGCCTGAGACTGCTGCCCCAGAAGCCGTCGAACAGGTTGCGACCCCTTCACCAGAGTCTCTGGTTGAGGAGTGGAAAAATCGCGCGGCTTATTTAGCGGCGGAAATGGATAACATGCGAAAGCGTTTTGTCCGTGATCGTGCCGACGTGATCAAGTCCGCCAACGAAGATTTATTGAAGGGCATTTTGCCGGTTTACGACAATTTGTTTTTAGCCTTGCGCTCGATTCGCGAAAGCACCGAACGCAAAGAAGCTCGGGGCGATGCTGGGCCGGCTGAAAAACTTTTCGATAATTTGCTCAAGGGCGTTGAGATGACTTTTAATCACTTCGAGCAAACGTTGGATCGTGTAGGCGTTAAAGCGGTCGATGCGCTTGGAAAAGAATTTGATCCGCAGATTCACGAAGCGGTTGGCCAATCATCAGATACTAATTTTGCAGAAAACGCGGTGACTGCCGAATTGCAGCGTGGATTCGTTCTTCATGGACGATTGCTGCGCGCAGCTCGGGTCATTGTTAATAAAGTCACTCAGTCTTAAGGAGATTGCATATGGGAAAAATTATCGGAATCGATCTAGGAACTACCAATTCATGCGTTGCCGTTTTAGAAGGCGGACAACCTAAAGTGATTCAAAACAGCGAAGGCGTTCGGACCACTCCGTCGGTTGTTGGTTTTAATGACCAGCAAGATCGTTTGGTTGGACAAATCGCTAAAAACCAAGCGGTTACTAATCCAGATCGCACAGTCTTTGCAGTTAAGCGCTTGATCGGAAATCGATTTGATTCTCCGCAAGTGACCAAGGCTCGCGCGGTGTTGCCGTACAAAGTTGTGCCCGCCGACAACGGCGATGCTTGGGTAGAAATTCGTGGCAAGCAATACAGCGCTCAAGAAGTGTCGGCTTTCATTTTGCAAAAAATGAAAAAAACCGCTGAAGATTATTTGGGCGAAACGGTTACCGACGCAGTGATCACGGTTCCAGCGTATTTCAACGATGCTCAACGACAAGCCACTAAAGACGCCGGTCGTATTGCGGGATTGAATGTTCAGCGAATCATCAACGAGCCGACAGCCGCAGCGTTGGCTTATGGCTTTGATAAAAAAGCTGATAAAAAAATTGCAGTTTTCGATTTGGGCGGCGGAACTTTCGACGTTTCGGTTCTTGAGTTGGGCGACGGCGTTTTCGAAGTTAAATCGACTAACGGCGACACTTATTTGGGCGGCGAAGACTTCGACCATCGCATTGTAGATTGGTTGGCGGATGAATTTTTAAAATCTGATGGCATCGATTTGCGCAAAGATAAATTTTCGTTGCAACGATTGAAGGCTGAAGCCGAAAAAGCCAAACACGTTTTGTCGGAATCGATGGAAGTCGATATCAATATTCCTTTCATCACGGCCGATGCTAACGGACCGAAGCATTTGAACTTGAAGTTGACCCGCGCAAAATTCGAGCAAATCGTTGATGACTTGATTCAACGTTTGATCGCGCCTTGCGAAACTGCACTGAAGGATTCTGGATTAAAAGCTTCTGAATTAGACGAAGTGATTTTGGTCGGCGGGATGACCCGTATGCCGAAAGTTCAGCAAAAAGTTAAAGACATCTTCGGCAAAGAGCCCAGCAAAGGCGTTAACCCCGATGAAGTGGTCGCGATCGGCGCTGCGATTCAGGGCGGCGTATTGCAAGGTGACGTAAAAGACGTCTTGTTGCTGGACGTGACTCCATTGTCTTTAGGCATCGAAACATTGGGCGGCGTTTTCACGAAATTGATCGAGAAAAACACCACGATCCCCAGCAAGAAGAGCCAAACTTTCTCGACCGCAACTGACAATCAACCCGCGGTTAGCATTCACGTATTGCAAGGCGAGCGTGAGTTAGCCCAGTATAATAAGACTCTTGGTAAATTCGATTTGGTTGGAATTCCTCCGGCTCCTCGTGGAATGCCGCAAGTCGAAGTGACTTTTGACATCGACGCTAACGGCATCGTGCACGTGTCCGCTAAAGACTTGGGCACTGGCAAAGAGCACTCGATCAAAATCACGGCAAGCTCTGGCCTAAGCGAAGAAGAAATCAAGCGCATGGTCCGTGAGGCGGAAAGCAATGCGGAAGAAGACAAAAAGAAAACTGAAACTATCCACGCGCGAAACGCCTTGGACAGCTTGGTTTATCAAACAGAAAAATCTTTGAAGGATTTGGGCGAGAAGGTCGACGCATCTTTGAAGAGCGAAGTCGAAGCGGAAATCAAAACTGCGAAAGCGGCTTTGGAAAAAGCTGACCTCACGGAAATCAAGGCTTCGGAAGAGCGCTTGAGCCGTTTGACCACTAAGATTGCCGAGAAAGTTTACGCCCAGGCTCAACAGCAGCCCGGAGCCGGTGGACCAGAAGCGCAACAAGCCGATGGTTCGCAAGCTAACTCTGAGACCAAGGCTGATAAGAAAAAAGACGACGACGACGTTGTGGACGCAGACTTTAAAGAAGTTTGAGGATAGTTTCTTAGGACTTTATGGCTGGCAAACGTGATTATTATGAGGTCTTGGGTGTGGCTCGTTCTGCGACGGCAGAAGAGTTAAAAAAGGCCTATCGAAAGCTGGCCGTTCAGTTCCATCCGGATAAAAATCCGGGCGATAAAAGTGCCGAAGAAAAATTTAAGCAAATAGCCGAAGCTTATGAAGTGTTGTCAGACGACAACAAGCGCAAGGCTTATGATCAGTTTGGTCATGCGGCTAATCAGGCAAATCCCGGCGGTGGACCGGGCGCTGGTTTTGATTTTGCCCAAGGCTTTGGTGGCTTTGGCGACGTATTCGGAGATATTTTTTCAGAAGTTTTCGGCGCTGGTCGTGGTGGCGGAGGCGGTGGCGGACGAGGTTCGCGCAGCGCGCGCGGTTCCGATCTTCGCTACAATATGAAAATTAAATTCGAAGAAGCCGCGTTCGGCGTCGAAAAAATTATCAATATCCCAAAAGAAATTCCCTGCAAAACTTGTTCGGGCACCGGGGCTAAGCCTGGGACTCATCCTGAAGTTTGCAAGCATTGCAGTGGCGCCGGAGAGATTCGCTTTCAACAAGGTTTTTTCACGCTCTCAAAAACTTGTCCTGAATGTGGAGGTGCTGGATCTCGCATTAAACAAAAATGTACCGATTGTAACGGCGGCGGACGAACCGCTGAAAACGTAAAAATTTCTGTCAAAATTCCGCCGGGAATCGATGCCGGACAAAAATTAAAACTACGCGGCGAAGGCGAGCCTGGTTTGCAGGGCGGCCCGACCGGCGATCTTTATGTTTATTTAGACGTAGAAGACCACCCCTTTTTCATTCGCGATGGCGACGACGTTCATTGCGAAGTTCCGATTTCCTTCACCCAGGCGGCCCTAGGCGCTGAAATCGATGTGCCGACCTTAGAAGGCATCGTTAAGCTAAAGATTCCGGCCGGAACTCAGGGCCATAAAAAATTTCGACTCAAAGCCAAGGGGATTTCTAACGTTGGTGGCCGAGGTCGTGGCGATCAATTTGTTACGGTCTTAGTTGAAGTGCCGACAAAGTTGACCGACAAACAGCGTCAACTGCTTCAAGAATTCGATGCCACGGTTTCTAAAAATTATCCGGGCTCCGATAGTTTCATTCAACGAATGAAAGAATGGTTTTGATTCGCGCTTCGGTTGATAGCTAAGCCTTTGGGTTCTAGAACAGCGGGATATGTTTCCTCGCAAATTAATCATCCTTGCTAGTGTGTTTTCATTTAGTTTGTTGCAGTCATGTGCGACCTCTACTTCGATGCGTCGTGGAAACCGCGCTGATGTGGAAAAAATTGAAGCCGGTGAATTAAAATCTGCGGGCTCTGACACTGGAAGTTTGACCGCGGTCACCGTTCCACAGTTGATTGAAACTTTTCGAGACTTTCACGATCCCGCGCCGCTTGCGGAAATCTACAAAAGTGGCTTAAGCGCCTGGCAGGCCGGGGATCGTCGTAAAGCTTTGGCTTTATGGGAAAGATATTTAGCATCCAGCACCACGCCGCAATTTGCGGATTTAGTAGCCTTAAAATTTGCTGAAGAGGCTCAGGATCGTTTCGATGATCAAATGGCGATTGGTTACTGCAACCGAGTGATCGACATGAGTCCGGCTTCAAAAAATCGAGGACTGGCTTTGCACCGTCGAGCGATTAGCGAACGTCGTTTGGGAAATATTGGAAAAGCCCTGGAGTCTTTGGCCCAAATTCGATTCACTGAAGTCGATGCTTTGAATTCACCCGAGATTTTCTTTTTCTGGGGTGATTTAGCGAGTGAAGCTGGCCGATGGCTTGAGGCGACTTTGGCTTATTCAAAAGTTTTTTATTTAGCCACCGACCCACAACGTAAAGCTAGCTCTGAAAAGTTAGTGGCCGATCAAGTCGATCGTCGTTTGGGCGAGCCCGAGCTTAATTTTTTGCTTAAGGAATATCCCAACACATTTCCAAACCAAGCAGTGCGCTTGCGACTGGTCGCAATTTTTTTAGCGCGCGGCGATCGTTCGAGTGCTGAATCTTTACTGAATGAAATCTTAGGCACCGCTTCGCCCAACTCTGAAGCTTATCGAAGTGCTCAGTCTATGTTGTCGCGCTTTGAGTCTTTGGGAAATGTTTCCACATCTCGGATCGGGGTTTTGTTGCCGCTTTCGGGACGTTTGGAGTCCCTTGGTAAGGCTGTGGCTGATGGTTTGAAGTTAGCGCTTGAGGGAATGGATCCATCGCGAAAAATTGATTTGGTTTTTGGCGACACCGGTCCGACTTTGGAAACTGCCAAAGTTGCTTTTGAACGATTGCTTTTTGATGAACGAGTGTTGGCCGTTGTTGGACCCATCCAGGGCGACGCCGCTGAATACGTGGCCAGTAGGTGCACTGAGTTTGCGGTGCCGAATATTAGTTTGGGCGTTCGCTCGGGTTTAGTTGAAAAGGGTCCCTTTGTTTTCCGATTGGCTTCGACTGCTCAAAAAGAAACCGCAGCACTGGTTCGCTACGCTAGCAAAAAATTAAAAGCTCAACGCTTTGCAATCATGTTTCCGCGGGATCAATTCGGCGAAATGTACGCCCAGGCTTTCTTCCAAGCGGTTGAAGAAGTGGGCGGCGAAGTCACCGCAGCCGAATCTTTTTTACCGAAGCAAACGGATTTCTTCACTCAGATCGACAACATGACCGGCATTTCTTATTCTGACACTCGCAAAAAAGAATTGGAAGATATGGTGGCGGCCGAAAAAACTCGGCTTAATCATGATTTAAGTCGTCGTGAATTGAGTCGCGTCCAGTTGCCGCCGGTCATTGATTTTGATGTCTTGTTTATTCCTGATCGAGCAAAGACTGTTGGACAAATTGTACCGGCACTTCCCTATCGAAACATCACAGGTGTTACTTTGCTGGGACCATCGATGTGGAACAATCAAGACTTGATCCGTCGCGCGGGTCAGTATCTAAACGGGGCTTATTTTGTAGACTCGTTTGCTCCGGCTCGTGGCGCGCAAGTGACTCGCGATTTTTCTGAGCAGTATCAAATTAAATTTGGAAAAGTTCCCACTGCTATGTCGGCGATCGGTCACGACTTGGGAATAAGCCTGCGAAAATTGTACGAGAGCAACGGTGTGCCCACCACTCGGGAAAGTTTTCGATCGCGCTTATCTAATTTGGGCGAGCTTGATGGAGTCTTGGGGTTGATTCGTTGGGATTCTTCGCGCGACGCCTTGGCCGAGTTGCAAGTTTTTCAAATCAAACGCGGAGCCTTTGTTCACGAAGCCGCAATTCGATAAAATACGTTCGTAAAGTTCTATTAAGTGTGGATGCGACCTTAAACTGGCGTTTTTTCTGCAAAAATGACTTCACTGCATAAATACAAGTGGCTGTAATTAAGGCGTATTAATCACTGCGCAAAGTCTGGGCCTAGGGTCAAATTGCCGACAGCGTTTTTCTTAAAGGAAATCAATGCACTCGTCGAACAGTATCAAAGCAGGGGGGGAGCCAACGTGGCACCAAAAGAAATGGACGATATAGTGATTCCTGAAAGTCTTCCGATGTTACCCGTACGGGATGTGGTGGTATTTCCTTTTATGATCCTTCCACTTTTTGTGGGTAGAGATTCTTCGATTAGGGCGGTCAACGAAGCGTTGGCGCGTGATCGACTGATTTTTCTGAGCAGTCAGAAACAAATCAGCGATGACAATCCTGGTCCCGACGAAATCTACACGACGGGAACGGTAGCGATGATCATGCGGATGCGCAAGCTTCCCGACGGTCGAGTTAAGATTCTCGCACAAGGCATTGCCAAAGCGCGAATCAAAAATTTCGATCAGACCAATCCTTTCTATCGTGTGAACGTAGAAAAGATGTCGGATCAAGTCCGCACCGAGCGCAGTCCCGAAGATGATGCGTTGATGACGAGCGTGAAAGAACAGCTCGAGCGGGTGATCCACCTGGGTAAAATGTTATCCCCCGATATTTTGGTGGTGATTGAAGAAATCTCAGATCCCGGAAGATTGGCTGATTTAATCACCAGCAACTTGGGATTGAAAGTTAAAGAGGCCCAAGACATTCTAGAAACGGTTGACGGCGCTGATCGTCTGCAAAAAGTTAAAGCCCTGCTCGCCAAAGAGTTGGAAGTTTTGACCGTGCAAGCGAAGACCAAAACTCAGACCGGAACCGCTGCCAATGATCCAGCAAAAAACCAACGCGAGCAATATCTGCGCGAGCAAATGCGCGCCATTAAGAGTGAGCTTGGTGAAATGGATCAAAAACAAGACGAAGCTAACGAGATCCGCGAGAAAATTGAAAACGCGGACATGAGCGACGAAGTTCGAACCGAAGCGATGAAGCAATTGGGTCGCTTGGAACGAATGCACCCGGACGCTTCTGAAGCTTCGATCATCCGCACTTACTTGGATTGGATGATTGATTTGCCTTGGACTCGATCAAGCGAGGACAAATTAAACCTTGGCGAAGCTAAAAAAATCCTCGACGAAGATCACTTCGACTTGGAAAAAGTCAAAGAACGTATTCTTGAATTCTTGGCTGTGCGTAAATTGAAAAACACCAATCGTGGTCCGATCCTTTGTTTGTCGGGTCCTCCGGGCGTGGGTAAAACCTCACTTGGAAAATCGTTGGCTCGCGCTATGGGTCGCCAATTTGTTCGGATTTCACTGGGCGGCGTTCATGACGAAGCAGAAATCCGCGGTCACCGTCGAACTTACGTCGGCGCAATGCCGGGTCGATTGATTCAAGCTTTGAAACAAGCGGGAACCAATAACCCAGTCATCATGCTCGACGAAATCGACAAGCTTGGCCAAGACTACAAAGGCGATCCTTCAAGCGCATTGCTTGAAGTTTTGGATCCAGAACAAAACTGGAGCTTCCGTGATCACTACTTGAACTTGGCATTTGATTTGTCGAAGGTCATGTTTGTGGCGACTTCGAACGTGTTGGAAAATATTCCAGCGCCACTTCGCGATCGTATGGAAGTGATTCAATTGGCGGGTTACAGCGAAGAAGACAAAGTTCGCATCGCTCGACAATATGTGATTCATAAACAAGTCGAAGAAAACGGCGTCACTGCCGAGCAAGTGCAATTCACGGATTTGGCTCTGTCGAAAATCGTGAATCAGTACACTCGTGAAGCCGGTCTTCGAAACATGGAACGACTCATTGGAACTTGCGCACGCAAAGTCGCCAAAGAAGTCGCAACTTGGGATGGCGCTGCCGCTTTCCCGGTGGTGACGGTTGACGAAGCGCTGGTCGAAAAATTCCTTGGGCCCCCGAAATTCTTGAGAGAAGATCTGCGCCGCGAACACGAAGTAGGTTGTGTGACCGGTTTGGCTTGGACTCAATTCGGTGGCGAGGTTTTGGAAGTCGAAGTCACCGCTATGAAAGGTAAGAGTGGAATCATTCTAACCGGTTCATTGGGCGATGTGATGAAAGAATCCTGCCACGCGGCTCTGTCTTGGATCCGCGCAAATTCGAAGTCTTTGGGAATCGCGGAAGATTACTTCGCTAAAAATGAAGTGCACGTGCACTTTCCTTCGGGCGCGGTGCCGAAAGATGGACCGAGCGCGGGAATCACGATCACCACTGCGGTGGTGAGCTTGATCACTGGCAACCCGGTTCGAAAAGACGTCGCGATGACCGGAGAGATCAGCATTCTTGGCAAGGTTCTGCCAATCGGTGGAATTAAAGAAAAATCACTGGCCGCCATGAGACATGGATGCGTCAAGGTGATCATGCCTTTCAAGAATGAAAAAGATCTGGTCGAAATCCCAGCGGAATACAAAGCTAAATTGGAATTCGTTCCCGTAAAACGAATCGAAGAAGTTTTGGAGCACGCGCTTTTGAATCCGATCGGAAGTAGTAAAGTCACTCGCCGAAAGACCTTCACCACGGGTGGGTCTTCCGGGAGTGGTTCTAATAAAACTCCGGCGGCGGCTAAAGATAAGGGCGGCTTAGAAGAAGCGGCCTAAGCGCCGGTTTTTTTGAGCCGAGCATTTATGAATAAAAGGTCGGTCCTCTTAATCCGCTGTTCGGATGAGGTCGGCCTGGTTCATAAAATCACCGGAATTTTATTTCGTAAAAATTGCAACATTGTCTCGACCAGCGAATTCGTTGATCGAGACAAAAACGTTTTTTTTATGCGCACTGAATTCGAAGGTGCCGACCATCTAGCGGCCATCGAAAAAGAAGTTCTTGTCGAACTGCCCAAAAATTCTTGGATCCGAATTGGGCCTATTAAATCAAAAAAAATCATTGTCTTTGCCACTAGAGAAACTCATTGTTTAGGCGATTTGTTGCTTAGAAATGAATACCGCGATTTAAACGCAGAAATTCAAGCGGTCGTTAGCCAGTATCGCGACTTGGAATCATTGACTAAAAAATTCGGCGTGCCATTTTTTCACGCGCCGGTGCCGAATGACGGCGATCGAATGGCTCATGAAGCCGCGCTTAAAAAAATTGTCGAAGGTTTCGACTGGGATTTTATTGTTTTGGCGAAATACATGAGGATTTTGTCAGAATCATTTACCAAAAATTTCGAAAACAAAATCATCAACATTCATCACTCTTTTTTACCAGCCTTTGTGGGGGCTCGGCCTTATGAACAAGCTTTCCAGCGTGGAGTGAAGATCATTGGTGCGACCGCTCATTTCGTGAATCAAAATTTAGACGAAGGTCCGATCGTGACTCAGGCAGTGATTCCGGTCGATCATTCCTATTCGCCCGTGGACATGGCTCAAGCCGGTCGCGATGTTGAGCGCGGTGTTTTATCAAAGGCCTTAAAACTTATTTTTGAAGACCGAGTGATCGTCGATTCCAATCGCTCAATCGTCTTTGAGTAAACGCTCGACCAACTCAGGTTCTATCCGGCGAATGCGATAAAGAGCATCACGGGGAATCCACGGAGCTTTAGGGTTAGGATTTGGTGGCTGTTTCACCAGGGGTCGATAGTATTCCCAGACAATTTTTCCATCTTGGGTAACCTCAAGCGCTCGGCCATCGGTGCTGCTCACGACTAAAGTATTCCCATTTAAAAGTCGCATTGCACCGCCTCGATTAAAAGCAAAAAAAGAATCTTTACCGATTGGATCATAGCTCCAAGTCACAAGCTTTGTCCGAGGATCGATTTCTAAAACCCGAGAATGGCCACGACTCATGCCATTATCAAAAACAAGCAGGTGACCGTTTTTGAGAATTGTAACTTGATGAAGAACGTCTAGCTCCCCAGGGCCGTATTCCCATCGAATTTTTTTAGATTGAGGATCAAGGATCGCGATCCGATTTATTTTGGTCATAGAAAGCAGGACATCACCCTTTTGCCCCAGATCCGGTACGGCTTCTTTCAGTAGTTGAACCCCGTTGGTGTGCAGAACATCGAATATATAAAAATCAGCCCGTAACTTAGGTTTATTTGGTTTTGCTGTGTTTTCTTTTTCATAAGCTAAAATTCCTTTGAATTTTTCCTCTGGAAGATAATTTTTAAAAACATCAAAGATCGACCACTGCAAGCTTCGAGTGCCAGAAGCAGAAACTTGAACGACTTCGTCGTCGGTGATGTGAATTTTTTGACCGTGAAAGTCGACGCTTCGTTCTCGGTTTTCGAGAGTGTAAATTGAGCCATCGGGTTGAATATCAAGGTCGTGATTGAATTGTCCCTCTAATTTCCAAATCAATTTGGAATTCCAATCTAATTTGAAAATCATTTGTCGATTAAGAATGACGTATAAATTTCCCTGATCATCCATATCGGCATGCATCCATCCACAGAGCCCAGGAAAAGGAGCGGGTGATTTTTTAGATTCACAGCGCAGGTGTTTTTAGACCAATTGAATGGCCCCAAGGGGCTTGACCAGGTGTGAACGATTTTTCCATCCATGTTCATCAGAAACGCAGTTTTGTCGTAATAGGAAGTGAAAAGATTGTAGCCAGGGGAAACTTTAGTTCGATCGTGCACGGTGACTCGGCCAGTGTCGGGAAGAGAAATTAACCAGAGTCCTCTTAAAATAAAAGCGCAGGCCAGGGCAAATAATCCGATTCCCCATGTTGGCCTCATTCATTAAAAGTTACCTTGCATTCTAATGATTACAAAGAAAATCTCTAAAAAATTAAGTCGAGAGCCTAGATTTCGCGATGGGTGACCAGTTCAATGATTTCGCGCAATTTTCTAGTGTCGGCAGAGACTCCATTTTTCTGGTTGATCTGCGAGAGTTGGATTTCTAAAAAATCAAGGTCTTGGAACATCGATTGGCGGTGAATATTGATTCGCGAATCGTGAACCGCTTGGGCATTTTTCCACTGTTCCTCGGTCCAGAATCGAAAAAATTGCCGCTGCTGAAAGTTTGCGATCAATCCCATTTTTAAATCTGGATTTTGTTCGAGAAGTGCCAAGGTTGCTGAATTAGTTAGGCCCTCGCGTAAGTCCTTGGCAAATTGCTTTTCGCCTCGCGCATGAAAGTCGAGCCGGTCATCAGCCATTTGGAAGAGGATGCCCATGCGCGCGCCGATTCGCTCTAGCGCGATGATGATGGGGGCGGGCGCTTGCTTCATTCTTGCGTGAGCCGACGCGGTCCAGCCGAAGAGCGCTCCGGTTTTTCTGGCGGCGATGGACTCGATTTCCAGCCATCCTAAGTCATCTCGCCAGCGTCCGTAGTCTTGATCAATTTCTCCGGAAACGGTGTCGCGAATGCACTTGGAAAGACTTCCGATAAGCTCGGTATTGTTGAGGCTTGCTACATCCATCATCACGGTTGCCAGTAAAGTGTCTCCCGCTAAAATCGCACGGCGGTTGTGAGTGGCCTTGTTAAAGGTCGGCCGAGCTCGTCGCTCGTCGGCTTCATCGATGACATCGTCATGGCAAAGAAAGGCTGCATGAACTTGTTCGGCAGCACGCGCAATGATTCTACTTGTTTCCAGTGATTCATTAAAAAGATCGCCCATAACAAAAGCTAAAATCGCGCGAAATCTTTTTCCAGAACCAAGAGTGATTTGATTGAGTTCATGATCCAAAGTTTGGCTTGGATTCAGCAAAAAAGATTCTTCCCTAAACGCCTTTGCCGAGGAGTTTGAAAGCAGTCGCTGGCAAAGTATTTCGGTTACTGAATTTGATTTGGTAAATTTTTTAAAGGGCAGCAAATTGTTGCTTAGGTCTAGTTCGCTGATTTGCATGGGGGTCTCCTTTAATTTTTCCAGATAATTTGAGTTAAGAGGTTAAGGCTAACGGCGAAAGTCCCGAATTCTAAAAGGGCTCCGGGATTCCAGCTTTTTTGTTGGATCAAACGGTAGCCATAAAGGAAGGCCGAAGTTGCTATTAGGAATAGCAACTGGGCACCCTGACTGTTGGCAAAAAATAAGCAAAAAGCAAATCCAGCCATGAGTATCCAAATGGCTTGGCTTGATTTGCGAGCCCCATGACGAAGCGCAAAGCTTTGCTTTGAGACCTTCTGATCGTCGCTGATTTGTGGAATTTGATGAGCTAGTAAAACCGCGGCAGCAAGTGCTGCAAAAGCCAGCGAGAGACTTATAGTTCTTAAGTTTAATGATTGATTGCAGAGCAGTGCCAGTGAAACGACCACTCCTGGACCATAGCAAGCGGCGGTGACCCATTCGGAAAAGCGCGAATAGGAAATAGGTTTGTCACTCTTGTTGTAGGCCCAAGCGGCCCAAACAAAGGGCGCGGACCATAGGACGACGCCCAAATTCTGAAAATGCAAAAGACAAAGGAGTCCTAAAAAAATTCCGCTGAAAAAAAAGGCAAGGCCATGTTTTTGAAGGATGGCTGAATTTTTAAAGTGGCGAATCCATGAGTCACTTTTGTTGTCATCAGCTCCGCGCCGATCATCTTCCAGATCGTTCAGTAAATTCACTCCGTGCTGCAAAAGCACCAGTGAAAAAGTTGCCCAAACCAAGCGAAGCCCTTGTCCTGCTTGGTTTGGGGTAAATAACGCCAGAGCCGGCAAAATCGAAATCAGATAAATTCGCGGATTCAAAAACGAGAGAAAACTAGAATCCGTTTCGATTCGGGGCTGTGACATGGTTTTCAATTCTTAAGCGCGAACGTTTTCAGTCGGCTCTTGGCTTTTCAACTGAGTGAATTCAGCAATAGCGGCTTCGAACCATTGAGCATGTTGTCCTTCAGAGTCGATGACTCTTTGATAGACTTCAGCGGCTTGGTGATTGCCCTCAGCGGTTGCTTGGTCGCGCAGTCTTGGGTAAATTTCTTTGTACTCACGTTGTTCGACTTTGAGCGCCACTCGTAGTGCTTTTTCAACAACTCCGTTTGGGTTTAACCCGATGAGTCGATCGCAGTTGGCTTTGATCTCGGCCAAAGCTTCAGTGGCACGAGTTACGTCCATGTTTGATGTTGGCGTGCCAATTTCCGTGTACAAAGCGCGTAGCCAAACTGCGTGCTCTTTTTCTTCGCCCGCGACCTTCATAAAAAGTTGAGAGAGGTGGGGGTAGCCTGCTTTTTTTGCCCATCGAGCAAATTCAGGATACATCACGCGGTTCTCGTACTCTTCGACGTCGAGAAAAGATTCGGCACTAGCGCGCGTGTCTTTGAGAGTCTCGGCCGCTGCGAAGCAAGCATAGATCATATCTTCGGTGATTTCGGTGGTTTTTTTGTCAGCATTGCAGTTCATGGGATCTCCTTTTGTAATCATTGTTTCGTCGTATCCTGCGGATACTGTACTTTCAGAAAATTCTGAAAGTACAGTATTTAAACCACAGTGGCCTTGACACGGTCAAACCCTTAAAAATATAACTACGTCATGGATCAGCCCTTCGATCGAATCGCTCCTCGATATGACTTCACAAATGATTTGATGTCGGCGGGTTTTCATCGATTATGGAAACGCCGACTGCTTAAAAAGTTCGCACAAAATCATTCGCTTGATCATTCTCTAAATCAAGGGCTTCATTTGCTAGATGTGGCGACCGGAACCGGCGAGCTTGCGAATCGCTTGGGCCGAAAATTTAGCAACTTAAAAATCACTGGCATCGATCCCTCTCTTCCGATGATGGAAGTTGGACAGCGTGCTGGCCGAAAATTAGACAAATGGGTTGTGGGATCTTCGGAATCACTTCCCTTTCCCGCTGAGCATTTCGATGTCCTGACTTGTGCTTATGGGGTGCGAAATTTTCAAGATCGCCCACGAGCCTTTAAAGAGTGGGCGCGGGTTTTAAAGCCCGGCGGCCGTGCCTATGTTTTAGAAATTCATAAACCCACTCAAAAAAATGTTGCCCGGCTTTGGAGTTTTTTAATGCCCAAAGTGGCGGGACTTTTTAATGATCAGAGCGATTATGTTTATTTGGCGAAATCCACCGAGAATTTTCCTTCAGCTCGTCAAATGGGCGACGAAATTGTCCTTGCAGGCTTTAGGCTTGATTCTTTGGATAGTCTTTGGATCTCTGAAATGCTAAGCCTTTCGGTCTATGAGCGCAAAGCATGAGAAAGAATCGCTGACCCCTGAGGAAACGACTTTTTCAGAAATCATTGGGGATCTGATCGAAGAGTGGGGATTTAACCGCAACCTAGGTCGAGTTTGGTCACTGCTTTATATGCGGGGAACAGCTCTTTCTCCGATCAGTGTTCAAAACGCGCTTTCGATGAGTGTTGGGAATTTGAACATGTCACTCAATGAATTGCAGCGTTGGGGCGTGGTTCGACGGGTTCGGATCGCGGGCGTGCGAAGTTTTTTTTACGAAGCCGAGCCCCACATTTGGAAATCGGTCGCCAATGTTTTGCAATCGCGTGAAATGCGCTTATTGGCCAATGCTGAAGTGGGCCTAAAACACTTGCAAGATTCGTTTAAGAAAGACAAAAAATCCAAAGATGAAATTCAGCGCATCACTCATGTATACGATGCAGTGGCGACCGCCTCTTTGTTGGCTCGTCATTTGATTGAAATGGATCCTAAAAATTTAGCGCGAGTTTCTAAATTAATCGGTCACTTGAAATCGTTTTGATTTGAAAAAATCTAGTTTCGAAAGAGTTTTGCTTAGCTTGCGGAGAAGAAAAAAATGAAAAAAGCTTTGGTAGTTATCGATGTTCAACGAGAATACAGCACTCCGGGCCGCCCGTTTTTTTTAAAAGGAATCGACTCATCATTAGAGAATATTCGTAAAATATTGAAAGGTGCTCGCCAGGCTGAAATCCCGGTGATTCATGTTCAACATCTACAAGAGGGGCGATATTTTCGCCTAACGAAGAGTACTCAAAATTCATCGAAGGATTTGAGCCGCTCCCCGGAGAAAGTTCGATCACTAAGGCTAATTTTTCCTGTTTTTCAAGTGATGAGTTTCGCGCCAAAATGGAAACATTGGCCGACTATGAAATTATTGTGGTGGGATATAACTCGGTCATGTGTTGTCTCTCGACGATCATTGACGGGTATCATCGGGGTTTTAAAATAACTTATGCCAAAGATGGATCGCTAGCCAAGGCTAGCTCCTCATACGATGAGGCTGCTCTACACGCGGTGATGTGTGAAGTTCTGGGGACTTTTGCAAAAGTCCAAAGCACCGAAGATATTTTGAAGAGCTGGTGAAGATTTTACGAAGTTATTTTTCGATGTAACAAAAATTATGTAACAAAGATTACTGTACGGCGGCTTCAACCACTTCGCAGAGCGAGTGTAGAATCCATTCATGGCATTCTTGAATTCGAGGAGTGTCGTTTGATCCATCAACATTCAAAATAAAATCGACGCCTAAATTTTCTTTGATTTTGCCACCACTGCCGCCCAAAAGTCCGATGGTTTTAGCCCCGCAATCCTGGGCCGCCTTGAGTCCAAGAATCACGTTCCTTGAATTTCCGCTGGTGCTGATGCCAATAACCACATCCGCTTTGCGGGCAAAGGCTTGGACTTGTTTTTCGAAAACATGATCGAAGCCAAAATCATTTCCAATGCAAGTGATCAGCGGAGTGTCAGCGGTCAGGGCCATGGCCGCCAATGGCTTTCGATCCAAGCGAAAGCGATTGACCCATTCGCCTGCAAAATGAAGGGCGTCGCATGCCGAGCCACCGTTTCCAAAAATTAAAACTTTGCCATCGCGTTTCACGCAAGCCACTAATTCTTCGGCGACCAGCCAAAAACTTTGGCTGTGATTCATCCAAAAATCGGATTTGGTTTTTAAAGAGTCAGCCATGGCTTGATCAACCTTTGCGCCGAATCTAGCTTTTAAATTTTCCTTGTTTATCCCGGGGCTCTTTGCGGAACTCACTGTGGAATTCCTAATTCTTGGGACAGCCATTGGCTCATCGATTTTAAGCCATCGCGTAGTGCCACTTTCGGAGTCCAATTTAGCTTAGCCGTTGCCAGGCTAATGTCCGGGCATCGTTGCAGGGGATCGTCGACGGGCAAGGCTTGATGAACAATTTTTAAATTCTTTTTTGGAAAGAGTTCTTTTTGAACAATTTCAGCCAATTCAAGAACCGTGAATTCTTTGTTGTTTCCGATGTTCACCGGTACAGTGAGTTTAGTGTTGGCGTAAGCGCGAATTCCCGAAATCAAATCATCAACATAGCAAAAACTACGCGTTTGCGATCCATCGCCATAGACCGTGAGCGTTTCGCCGCGCAGACCTTGGACTAAAAAGTTAATGACCACCCGGCCGTCGCTTGGGTTCATTCGAGGGCCGTAGGTGTTAAAAATGCGAACCAAGCCGTGTTGGCTTTGATGTTTTAAATTGTAGGTGAACATCAGGGCTTCGCCAAAACGTTTGGATTCGTCGTAACAAGCGCGCGGTCCCACGCTGTTGACTTTGCCGCGATAGCTTTCGGGTTGCGGGTGCACTTCGGGGTCTCCGTAAATTTCGCTAGTTGATGCGAAGACCAAACGAGCAGAAGCTGAATCAGCAAATTCCAGCGCGCGATTCAATCCAATTGAATTGACCCACATCGTTTCGAGTCCAAGCTTTTGATAAATTGGTGGTGATGCCGGCGAGGCCATGTGAAAAACTAAATTGAAATCTTTTCCCAGATTTTTAGCCCAATGCCATTCTTGGCAAACATCGGCCTCGAATGCCGTGAAAAGATTGGGATAGGCTTTCTGTAAGATTTCAGTGTTTCGTTTGCTAGTCGACGAGAAGTTATCAACGCCCACCACGCAAGCGCCTTCTTTTAGAAAAGATTCGGCCATGTGTGACCCAAGAAATCCGCCGGATCCGGTGATCAGTATTTTTTGTAAGCCCTTTTTCGAGTCAATCTGAGAGTTTGCCATTTTCAGGCTTCAAGCCTAGAGTTTTTTTTCAAGTTCCTCAATCATGAGCAGATCAAAATTAACTCAAATTATTAAGTGGGCTTTGGCCGCTTCATTGCTTTATTGGGCGATTTCGCGCGGCCAAATCGACTGGGCAATTTTGAGCCGGCTTTTCAAGAATCCGCTATTATTGGGTGCGCTGTTTTTGATGGTTTACATCCAGCTCTTCTCGACTTTTTTTCGATGGAAGCTGTTGCTTCATAGCCAGCAAATCGAAATCCCTATGCGCGACGTTATCAAATTGGGAATGTCTTCGCAGTTTTACCAGACCTTGGGACCGGGCACTTTAGGGTCGGATTTAGCGCGGGGACTATTCATCGCTAAATACGCGCCCGACAAAAAGGTTCGCGGTTTGTCGACAGTCTTTTTAGACCGGGTAATGGGATTTTTTGGGATGCTCTTTTTGGGAGCGGCCAGTTTTCTTTTTTCCTTGAAGCACCTTGAGGCCATTTCCCATCATTTGATGCCGGCTTTGATCAGCATGGGTTTTTTTCTTTGTGGGTCATCGCTTCTAATCACCATCGGTTTGTTGTTTTTCCCGGTATTGATCAATTATTTTGGCAAAGCCCCGGCTAATTCTTTTCGCGAAAAATTAAATAATGTTTCTTTAATTTCGAGATTGTTCGAGGTCTTAAAGCTTTACTCCAATCGTCGCGATTTTGTTTGGTATGGAATTTTCATTTCGATCACTATGCACGTTTTGAGTGTGGGAGCGCAGTATCTAATTGCCCGTACTTTGTTTGGCGGAATTGCTCCTCTTTCAGCGGCCGAATTTTTTCTGGGAGCCTCGCTAGGGGTTCTCACTTTGGCCATGCCTTTGGCGCCGTCTGGAATCGGGGTAGGCCAAGTTGCCTTCTCGACCATTTTTCTGGTTCTGGGTTGGCCCGATGCTGCAATGGGCGGTTCTTTGGTGACTGCGGTTCAGGTAATTTCGATATTGGTTAATATGTCGGGATTTTTCTTCATCAGCGCGGGAAAGAAAAATGAAAAGCTCGCCAAGTCCTGACGCTTCAAAAAAATTCGGAACGGCAACGTCTTGGATTCATGCTTTGCTTTTGACCAGCCAACCACTAGGAGAAAAAGATCGGATTGTTCGATTCTTGTGCTTAGAACACGGCAAAGTATCGGCCGTGGCTCATTCGGCCGCAGTTTCAAAGAAGCGCTTTCCTCCGGCCTTGCTCGAAGGTTTTAATTTATTGAAAGTTACTTTAAGCAGTCCCCGGGGTGCAGCGGAAAATTCGGGAGGGATGCTTTGGACGCTAAACGGTGCCGAGTTGAAGCAAAGCTATGATCATTTTCGTGTGGGCTATCGCGAAATCGAAATGGGCCTTTTCCCACTGAAAATGATTGTCGACTTGGTTCCGGATGGACCGACAGACGAGGCGCTCTTTCGATCTTTGGGGCGCTATATGCGAGACTCCAATGTTCTTAATATCGGGAGCATTTCTTGGTGGCTGCCGTTGGCCTTTTGGACCTGGTTTGCTCATTTTCAAGGCTTCGGTGATTTAACCGCTGATTTGGAATCACTTAAACGCAGCAGTGAAAATGATTTTTGGACTTTGTGGCACGCATCACTTGCCAGAAATGAAGCCGATTTCTCTAGCCTCTTTAAGTTTATGCAAAAAAATCCGCCGCCCAGTTTAAGTGGCGGCGATATGCGCCAAATCTACGCGCGATGGCTTGAGTTAAGTGGAATGCAGTGGAAACACTTTGAGGTTATGATTGCAACATGACTCGTCCGATCGCAATCAGCAGAATTAAGTTTGCGATTTTGGTTCTGAGCTTTTTTTCTGCATCTCGGGTATTTTCTGAAGACGCGGCGAAGGCTCCGGTTGGAAATTTTAAATTCTGTGGCCTGCCCTATCAATTGGAAATTGCCAAGACCAATCAATTGCGGACGCAGGGCTTGATGTATCGTGATGAAGTGGCTCCTGGTAAAGGGATGTTATTTATTTTTAAAAAGCCCGAAGCCCTGAGTTTTTGGATGAAGAATGTGAAAATTCCGCTCGACATAGCTTTTTTGGACGCCCAAGGAAAAGTGGTGAAGTCTTATCTGATGGCTAGCGAGAGTTTGATGATTCGAGATAATAAACGCACATTTTATTCATCCGTAAAGCCTGCACAATTTGCCTTAGAATTTGCGGCCGGCACCATTTCGAAAATGCCTAAGGCTGATCTGCAAAAGTGTCGGCTTCAGCCGCTGCCAAAAATTGACGACTCAGTTGAAGAGAGCTCAAAATTTTGAAGATTCTTGAATTTGAATGGGCGCATTTTGCTTCGGATTGCTTAGCGCACTTTTAACTCGACTGCTTTTAGGCTGACTGATTTTTGATGGCTCAACGCTGTTCTTGAGGATGGAAACAATTCCAATAATCACAGCAGTTGCCAGCGAAGCTTTAAGTAAGATGGGCACGGCTGATTCGGGCTTTTGGGTTGTCATTCCTAATGTTTCTGGTGTGCGAAACAATCTTTTAATTGGCGAAACGCGCGCAAAGGAAATTTTTCTCCCCGCTAGCAAATCATCAAAGCTAAGCTCCAAATTTCCGCTCCAGCCAGTATGGTCAGCTTCCATAATCAAACTTGAATTGGAAAAAGTGTAACTGCCTTTGAGCTCGCAATTGGGTTCGTCGAATAATAGCTTTTGGTTGGGATGGCTAAGCAGGAATTGCTGGGCCACCTGGGATTTTATGATTTGATCGACGTTGTCGGGAACGGGATTTTGCAAGCTCGATATAACTTTTATGAACGTCAGACAAAGTGTTTTCATGGTTTGCTTTCTTCGATATTTTGTTTTTCAGGTGATGTTTTTTGATTGGCAAATTTCGAGTAGGTGATCGTGACTTTATTCCCCAGCGCGGGCACTGCAATTTGACTGGGCCGGACCACTTCAATGTCACCCCATTGCAAAGGTTTTTTTGGGGGAATGTCTCGCTTTGATCTTAATTTCAAATCATCGCCCAATTGCTCCAGGCTAAATTGCAACAAGCTCCAAGCTTGGTTTTTGGTCATCAAGGATCGAGCAATGCTGACTTCCTCGAGCGCCAGCGGTTCTAGATATTCACCTTTAAAAATCGGAGTTTTCGAGGCAATGCCAATTAAAAAATTAGAAGCGGAATCACCTTGGGTTTGGCTGAATTGATATCGATACGAAAATAGCGAAAGAATCGCCAGAATCAAAACCATCAGCGACCAGTGATTTTTGAAAAATTCGAGCAATCCCTCGGTAGGAATGGCGAATTTTTTATTGCTGCCAATAAACAGCGCCCGACCCTTTTTAGCTTTAGCATCATCGACTTCATCAGCAGCTGGATTCTGCGCCAGGGGATTTGGGTTTTCATGGATCATCCAAGGCATGGGAATTTTTTTAATCATGAGAGTCCTCTTTTTTGTTTTCGCGACAATTCTTCGAATTGCCTTAGAAGTTTGGATTCTTGTTCACTAATTTTTAAGGAAATTTTTTCAAGTGCGATAGCCGCACTCGCCATCAGGGCGACTAATAGAATTAATTCTTGAATCATCTAGGTAGTCCTTTTGGCAATGTTTCAGTGATTGGATTTGCATAGTAAAAATGCCAATGGGATTTTTGGCTCGCCACCATTGATTGGGCACCGGCGAATTCTGTTCGGTGAATGTAGCTTGCTATGATTGATTGCTTGTTCGCGGGGGATTTTGCTTTTAAATCTCGGAGGCTAAAATTTGAAGTGAGCGCTTTGAGTTTTAAATCACCAGGAATCAGGCAGAGATTTTTGCTAATTTCACGTTGAAAGTTTTGTCCAATCGATATTTTAAATTGCTTGAGCGCTAATTTGATTCGTGAATTTGCTAAAATACCCATTTGCCATTGCTGGTGGACGACCAGAAGCGCCGCCGAACTTTGAGCCGCAGCCAATGCTGGTGGATAGGGGAGCAGACTTCGGCACGAATTTCTCAAAACCCCCAGGGCTAAATTGGCGCTAAAAATGTTTTGAATGGCGTGGCTTTGGGTGGATAATTCTTGGCTTAAAATTTCATCGAGTTTTTGCCAATTTCGGAATTGAAGAAGATTTTTGGCGATTAAATGATAGACCGGAAAAATTCCACTCAGACTCACCAACCCAAAAAATATAAGACCAAGCATTTAGTAACTTCCTTTTACGCGAATGTCGCGAGATTCAAATCCCGGAACTTTTGAGCGAACCTGGCTATAATTTTTGGCGCATTGAATCTCTAAATGTTGCTTTATTTCAGCGGGCCAAAAACTATGAGTTCGACATTGGATCATTGATGGGGATGAGCTGCCTGCTTGATAAATTCGCGCGCGGTGCAGGCTCATCACCTCAGCCCAAAGCAAATGTTGATGGAGTTCATTAACCAGCAAATACCCAAAGCCCAAGAGTGCTAAAATTATGAGCGGCAAATAAAAAAGCGATTCGACTGCCGCTTGGCCCGAGCGATCAGTCATTTTCAGAACTCCGCCCGTTCATTTGAAAATCGTTTAAATCTTTTAGTGCGAGATCTTCCCTTTTGACTTTGCGACCGGCTGATAAATTCTTTTTGCCGATGATCCGATCGCTGATCACCCCCAGTCGGCTTTGGATGTTATGGCCCAATGTTTGGACAACTCCGATCGATCCAATGCCAATCAATGAGACCAGAATCAGATACTCGGTGAGCGACTGCCCGGCTAATGCTTTGAATTTATTGTTTTTGTTGAGTCCACTTAAATGAGTCATTTTTTCTCCTTAGTAATAATTGGCCAATAATTTGGCGAGTTGTAGCGGGTTGATTTTCATTCACGGTAGAATGTAACTAATGGCCGAAACGTCTCGTAAAAAAAATCTGGGAAGCCAAGAAACAATGTGGGTTTTCTCTTTGGTTTTCTTGCTTTCTGGTTTGATGTTTTCGGTTGGGCTTTGGGTCGGATATGGATTTCGCCCCGCCGAGGAAAAAGCCGCGGCTCATGCCATCGCCAATGCGGAACACGAATCTCACGAAGAAGCCAACCGCGCTCCTGCGGCAGTGGTTGAAAACGATCGCGGCGGCGCCGCTTTGCGCGCCGGATTTTTGCAAGACAAGAGAAACACTCTGGATCGGGAAACTTTGAGTCGAGAGGCCTCGACTACCCCCAAATCGATTGAAGATTCCCGCGCCCATTTGGCGAGCCACGATCAGTGGAATCGTACGCCGGCCGGAGCAAAGGACAACAGCGGAGATGAGGCTCGTAGCAGGGCCATGAGTGCCGCGGCCCAAGAAGCTGAACGGATCAAGCAAGGCCCGGGCCAAAACGTGCGCGGACTTTTTGAGCGCAGCCCTTCTTCGATTGATACTTTCGAGCCGCAACCTGGTCGTTTCACGGTGCAGATTGCCAGTTTTGCGACCGAAGACGAGGCTCGTGCCAAAATCACTAAACTTCGTGAAGAAGGTTTCCAAGAGGCCTATTACAAGACAGTTAAAATCCGCGGCGGTGAAACTTGGTATCGCATTTTCGTTGGATCTTTTCCCACTCCAGTTTGGGCCAAGCGAATGGGCGACAAATTGAAAAAGCAAAAAATGACCACTGACTTCGCGATTCGCGAAGTGAATTAAGCTGTTATTTAAATTTAGATTCAAAATTAGCTCCATATCAACTCCACTGCTTTTAACTCCACTGCTCTAACTCCACTGGCCGTTGCTGATTCTGCGTTGCCAATCGCTTTGAAAAATCGGAGGGAGATCTTCGATGCTAATGCTTTCACTTTCGCAATGGAGAGTTGCGTAGAGCAGCACGTGCTCGAGCTCGCGAAAGTTGCCGGGCCAATCGTGTTTTTGAAATCGAGCAAGAACGGAATCCTTAAGACCAAATGTTTTTCTGATTCGGTAGTGAGACTGAATTTTCTTGAGCATTTTTTTGGCCACTTCATCGATGATTTCTCGCTGGTCTCTGAGTGTCGGCAGAAAAATTTGAATCATCGACAGCCGATAATAGAGATCGCGGCGCATTCGATTTTGCTCCACTAAAATCTCGAGCGGAATGTTGCTGGCAAAGACCAACTGGCATTCCACGTTCTTGGTTTCGCGGCTTCCCAGCGGCTCAAAGCTTTTACTTTCAAGCACACGCAGCATTTTTGCTTGAGTGCCCAGATCCAAACATTGGATCTCATCCAAGAACAAGGTGCCTTTGCGGGCCAATTCAAAGCGACCAAATTGTCGATCTCGTGCCGAGGTAAAAGCCCCGCGCTCGTGGCCAAAGAGCAGTGATTCCGCGATGTCGGTGGGAATGGCTGCCGAGTTGATCGCCACCAAGGGGGCCTCGGCCAAGCTCATTCCTCGATTTTCCCGCCGCAACTTCCAAAGTTCTCGCGACAACAGTTCTTTGCCGGTTCCCGATTCACCAACAATTAAAATCGGAACCTCATGGCGAGAGGCAATTTCAATTTGCTTCCAGATGGCCAACAGGTTTTTTGGCGTAGCCCAGAACGAAAAGCCCGGCGGTATTTCCAGCGCTTTGATCCTTTGCGAGGCCTCTTTAAAAACTTCTTGAGTAGCCTTGTGAGAAGACCTGAGAGAGCCTTTTTTGAATTCCGTTTTGAATTCAGTTTGAGATTCCAAAGAACTGATTCTGCTTTCCATGCAGAGGGCCACAGCAATTTATGGACCAAGTCTAAAAGCTCGTGAGCCAGGCTTTAAATTGGTGGCTAACAAGGGAGTCCGAAATTTTGGAAAAGAAAGTCGCAGCTTTCCGAAAAGCCGGAAAAACCATGGACTTAGCCTAAACTTGTCCTAAAGAGGCTTGGAGGAAATTTTGCATCGTGTTACTATATGTGACCATATATGGGCCGCAAAAAGATCTCGACGACGGTTTACCTGACCGAGCCTCAGGTCGCAGCTCTTCGTGAGCTCCACAACCGCACGCGCGTCCCCATCGCCGAATACATCCGGATGGGCATCGACATGATCTTGGACAAAAATTCTTACCGATTGCCCGGTCAAGTTTCGCTATTTGATAATTTCAGTGACGACGAGCTTGGAGTCGGCCAGAAAGAGACCCGAAAGTCAGACGATGAAGAAGATTCCGGTCTCCAGGATTAGAAATTTCTCGATCATTGCCCATATCGATCACGGTAAGTCCACGCTGGCCGACCGTTTCATCGAACTTTGTGGCGGTTTGTCGAAACGTGAAATGGGCGAGCAAGTCTTGGACTCGTTGTCGATTGAGCGCGAGCGCGGAATCACCATCAAAGCCCAAACCGTTCGCTTGTTCTTCAAAGCCGAAGATGGCGAAGAGTATCTGCTGAACCTGATCGACACCCCGGGACACGTCGATTTCACTTATGAAGTATCGCGGTCACTAGCGGCGTGCGAAGGCGCGCTACTAGTTGTCGATGCTTCACAAGGCGTTGAGGCTCAGACTCTGGCCAACGTTTACATGGCTCTTGATCACAAGCTCGAAGTTATTCCAATATTAAATAAAATCGATTTACCATCGGCCGAGCCCGAACGGGTTCGCCAAGAAATCGAAGACATCATTGGACTTGATGCCAGCATGGCGATTCCGACTTCCGCCAAAGAAGGCGTCGGCATTCGTGAATGTTTAGAGGCGGTCGTGAAATACGTGCCATCGCCCAAGGACCAGCCTACTCAGCCACTGCGCGCGCTGATCATGGACTCTTGGTACGACAATTACCAAGGCGTTGTTTTGTTGTGTCGAATCATCGAAGGCACTTTGAAAAAAGGCGACAAAATTCAAATGATGCACATGAATTCGCTGATCGAAGGCGAGGCTGAAAAGAAATTATACTCGGTGATTCGAATCGGATATTTCTCGCCCAAGGCTGTCGATTTGGATGTCGCGGCTTCCGGCGAAGTGGTGTTCGTCGTTGGCAATATTAAATCGGTTCGTGAAACCCGGATCGGTGACACCATCACTCATTGGGGTCCGCAGTCCCACGATAAATCTTATGAAGTTGCGAAGGAACCATTGCCGGGTTTCAAGCAAGTTCAGCCGGTAGTTTTCGCGGGAATTTTTCCGACCGATGCGGCGGACTTCGAAGACCTTCGTGAATCGCTTGAAAAATTATCGTTGAATGATTCGGCGTTGACCTTTGAGCCCGAATCTTCAGCGGCTCTGGGCTTTGGATTTCGCTGTGGTTATTTGGGACTCTTGCACATGGAAATTGTCCAAGAGCGTCTCGAGCGCGAATACAACATGTTCTTGATCACCACGGCTCCGACCGTGAAATATATGGTGACCATCGAAAATTCAACTGAAGTGAAGATGATCGAAAATCCGGCGGATATGCCCGATGCTAATTTGATCGCCAAAATCGAAGAGCCAATGATTCGCGGAAGCATTTACACCCCGTCGGAATACATGGGCGCGGTCATTAAGATCTGTGAATCCCGTCGTGGGATTCAAGAAACCATTAACTACATCACAACCACGCGATGCCAAGTCATTTACCGAATGCCTTTGGGCGAAATGGTTTTCGATTTCTATGATCGTTTGAAGTCGGCGACCAAAGGTTACGCCAGTTTCGAATACGAATTGGCCGGCATGGAAGAAAGCGACTTGGTAAAACTCGACGTGTTGATCAACGGTGATCCGGTGGATGCGCTGTCTTTGATCGTGCATCGATCAAAGGCCTATGATCGGGGTCGCGATTTGACCAAGCGTTTGAAGGAAGAAATTCCGCGTCAGCAATTTGAAATTGCGATTCAGGCCGCGATCGGCTCAAAAATCATTGCTCGTGAAAGCATCGGCGCCCTTCGCAAAAACGTAATCGCGAAATGTTACGGCGGCGACATCAGCCGTAAGCGCAAGCTCTTGGAACGGCAAAAAGAGGGCAAGAAACGCATGAAGTCGATCGGCTCAGTTGAAGTGCCCCAAGAGGCTTTTCTGGCGGTTCTTAAGGTTGAATAGCTTGCCTTAATCCAGTCTGCCGATCGCACGATGTTCGACACGGATCAAGCAAATATCTAAAATAGGTGGTGGAGCGCGCACGAGGAAGTCAGTTCCGGGGTGACGCTTTTTGTCTTTGAGTTGCGAAAAAAATTCGGATTCGGTTCGCAAAATTTCAAAGGCCGGACGATTTTTTTCTGGAAGATCCGCTGCGATTTTCATTCGTAAAATGGGATCTCGTTTTTTTTCATTCGCTATGACGCCGCTGTTGATTTCGGGCACTCCGCGATTGAGCTTTTGCAGAAATTCCATTCCCGAAATCACCCGCCCAAAGGCCGTTAAATTTCGGTCCAAGCGGCGCGGTGCTTGGCCGATGACCACGTAAAATTCGGTGCTCGCGGTGTCTGCTTTGCTGTCTCTTGCGAAAGCAAAAGTTCCGGGACAGTGAAGGATCCATTCGCGATTTTCTGCGTGATCACGACCCACCGGAAATCCATCTAGGTGTCCGACTTCGGGAGCAAAAGGATCGGAATTACCCAGTGGAGTGAAGTTTTCATCTTTTGAAATGGCAACGTCGAATTCGGCTTTGATCGGAGGATACGGCTTCACCAAAGCCGCGCGTTTAGCGTCGGGAAAAGAATCGTCGTCGCCGCTTCCGCCTTGAGCCACGAAACCATCGACCACGCGATAAAAAGTTAAGCCATCAAAGAAATGTCCACGCACTGCTTGGCGCATTCTCGCAAAGTGGGCGGGCGCAAAATGGGGAGCTAACTCGACAGCGACTTGTCCATAACGAGTGTCGATTAAAAGTAAATTTTCGGGATCAACGCTTCGCCATTCTTCAGGAGCGGCATTGCTGGTTTTATTAACTCCGGGAGTTTCAGAGATTTTAATTTGGCTGGCGCAAGCCGAAAAACAAATTGCAAAAAACAAGGTTTGAAACTTCATTGGGTCTCCAAGACTACGATTTTTAATTACCAGCTCATCGACTTTCCATCGCGGAAATATCCGCCGGTCGGCCCATCATCGGCTAGCAACGCAGCCCATAAAATGCTTTTCACACCTTCGGGAATTTCTCGCTGTGCGCCTTTGCCGCCCATGTCAGTTTTTACCCAACCCGGACAAACCGAGTTAACTAAAATGTTTGTGCCGTGGGTTTCCACTCCTAAATTTTTAGAAAGAGAGTTAACCGCAGTTTTTGAAATCCGATATGCCGGATAACCCGCACCCATTTCGCTCAATTGCCCCATGCCGCTGGAGACGTTCACAATACGCCCAAACTTTTGCGATTTCATGAGTGGCAAAACGATTTGGCTCATTCGATAGGGACCGTAAACGTTGGTCATCATGGTTTTTAAAAAATCAGCACCCGAAGTGCTGAGCGCCCCGCCTTTTGGATCGTCGACGTAAATGCCCGCGTTGTTGATTAAAACATGACAAGTTTTGATTTCACTTTTCAGAAAAACCTCAAAACTTTTTAAACTCTCCTCAGAAGCAACGTCTAATTTTTGAGTGATTAAATTTTTAGTGGAAATTTTTTGAGCCTCCAAATCCGATTTGATCGAAGTCGGGTTGCGGGCACATGCCACCACTCGAAATCCAAGATTTAAAAGTTCAGCAACGCAACCCAATCCCAGACCTCGGTTGGCGCCGGTCACAACTACAGTTTTATCTTCATAGCTAAAAGTTTTGTTAGTATTTTTCACAGCCCCATACTGGTCTCAAATTTTCAAAACTTCAAAGGCTTCTGCGAAAAGACATTGGCCCATCAGGGCACCGCGATAGCTAGCTAAACCTTGCACCGCTCGGACATAATCAACGTGTTCAATTTGCGATCGGTGTTCGCGCAGGGCTGTAATTTTTTGCTCCATAAACTTTGTAACATCGATCAGGTGCTGTGCTTGGTTGATGGGGTTCCAAACTTCAAAACCATAAATAGCACCAGGCGAGTGTGCTTTACCCGTGGCCCCGGGATACCACGGTCCGCCAGCTCCCAGGATGGCCGATCGGCTGAGCTCAAAAATGATTTTATGATCGGGAAATTGATCATGCTGGCTGTGCATAAAAATCACTTCGGGCTCTTGCTGGCGAATGATTTCGATCAATTTTATTTTGTCCGATTTCTGAAAGTGAGTCAGCCCGTCGGGTAATTCCAAAAAAAAGACTTCAGCCGCGCCTAAAATTTTAGCCGAAGCTAAAGCCTCGGCTCGGCGAATTTTTTTAGTTTCATCAAAGTGCAGATTTGAAGAACCTTCCTCTCCAAGAGTCGCCACCACGTGAACGATTTTGTAGCCGCGCTCGGCAAAGGATAACTCGGCTCCGCCACAGCCAATTTCAATGTCGTCAGGATGAGCCCCAATGGAGAGCACCGTTTTCATGAAGCCATTCTCTCTTTGATGTTTTTAGCGATCAACATCGAGGCCGACAAATATTTGGGTTCCTGGGAGCGAGCAGAATTGGACAATGGATTGCGTAATTGATCTAAAACCCTGCGCTTAATCATTTCAGGACTCGTCCCAATTAATTGGACCAAGCCATTTCTCAATCCATCGAGTCTTTCGCTTTCCGAGCGTAGCAAAAATACTGGGCGTTTTAAAAAGGAAGCCTCTTCTTGCACGCCGCCCGAATCGGTCACGACTAAACGTGCGCAAGACAAGAGCGATAAAAATTCAGGATAACGAAGCGGATCACAAATGAGAAAATTACCCGAATTCCCCAGGTATTTTTCCGCCAAGTTTCTCAGTCCGGGGCTTGGGTGGACTGGAAAAATAAAGGGCACTTGTGGATGAGACTGCGCGACTTCACTGATGGCCGAAAAAATTTTACTCAAAGTCTTCTCGCCGTTTTCTCGTCTGTGAAGAGTCATCACAACCGAATGGGGGCGAAGGCTCGGGTTTGGTTTAGCTTGAGCTCGGTCAGAAAACAGATGAATCGCGTCGTGGATCGTGTTGCCGATGATCTCAATGGATTCAGGGGCGATTCCTTCGGAAATTAAATTATCTCTTTCTTGGGTCGACGGCGCAAAATGAAACCGGGCCATTTTAGCAATGCACTGACGGTTGAACTCTTCAGGAAAGGGCGAGTCTAATTTTTGGGTGCGCAAGCCTGCCTCCACGTGAAAAAAGGGAATCCGTTGGTAAAAACAAGATAAGGCCGCTGAAAAACAAGTGGTGGTGTCACCGTGACCCAACACTAAATCCGGTTTTAGAATTTGAAACTGAGCCGATAGTCCGCGGAGTATTTTTTCACTTAAGGATGACAGCGTTTGCCCGGGTACCATGACCGCTAAATCAATGTCTGGTCGAATTCCAAAGGGCTCCAGGGCTTGATCTAACAGCTCACGATGTTGACCTGTTGAAATCAAGCTGACCTTGATGCTGCTAATGTTTTTAAGGGCCAAGTAAACCGGAGCCATTTTAATCGCATCTGGTCGGGTTCCAATGATCAGGCAAACTTGTTTCATGGGGTCTCTCTTTCTGAATTCAGCATACGGATTCTATTGATTGAAAAAAAGCGAATAATGGGTGATATATGTCAACCTATGGATAGCAATCGATTGCGATACTTTGCAGTGGTGGGTGAAACGGGAAGTGTTCGAAAGGCCGCCGAATTATTACGGCTTTCCCCGGCCGCACTTTCAAAATCCATCAAACTTTTGGAGTTTGAATTGGGCACTAAACTTTTAGTTCCTTCGGGTCGCGGCATCATGCTGACCGATGAAGGGCGTGAACTTTTAGCAAAGTCCCGACCGCTGCTTGATTCACTCGAACAATTGTCTTCGTCTTTTAGGCAAAAAAAGGAATTGGTGATCAATCGTCCGTTTCGTTTGGCATCGTTCGAAGTTTTCACGACCCATTTTTTGCGTAAAATTCTTGCGCTGGTGGATGACGATCGCGAAATGATTTTGCGCGAGTTAATCCCAGGTGAAATGGAGCGCGCACTTTTGGCCAATGAAGTCGATTACGCGATCACCTACATTCCGATTCCTAGCGCAGGAATCGACCACATTCGGGTGACCGCAATTTCGATGGGAATCTTTGCTTCCAAAGAATTTGTAAAATCTCATCACAAATTGCCCTTCAATGAATGGCCCTTTGTGATTCCGATTCAACCGATTGTTGGCGCTCCCAATAAGGTTCAGGGTCTCGATGGATGGCCCGATGATCGATTGCCGCGCAAAGTCCCCTTCAAAGCCACCATGCTCGAAAGCGCTTTAGAAATTTGTCGCCAAGGCTTGGCCGCCGCTTATGTTCCATCGTTTGTGGTCAAGCTTCACAATGAAATCGTCGAGCCGCGCTTTCGATTGGAAGAGATGAATTCGCCAAGAGGCTTGGGTTCGGAAAAACAAGAAGTGTATTTAGTGAAGCGTAAATCAACCGCGGAAGATCCAACTTTCAGGAAATTGGCTCGGGCTTTGCGCGAAAATTGCTTTTAATTTTTGGCCACAAATTTTCCGCTGAATTTAATCCAAAAATAATCAGGTAAATCAAAGGCAACGCCATGATTCGTCCTTGGTAGCGATCAAAGGGACCAGAAAAAAAACTGCAGACCATCGCATTGCTGATCAAAAAAATAACAAAATAATTAGCCATAGGATCCCACCTTCTCATCATGAGTAGCCAAGCCCACCTAAGGAGTAAAATCACTAAGGAAATCCAGTTCAAAATATTGTGAGGCCTTTTAGTTTTTTTCATAATTTCGGACGAACAGTTTGCTGGTTTAAAACTTTCTATAATCGACGAATAAATTGCAGGATTTTTCTTTTGAATTTTAGGCAGGATTTGATTGATAGCTTCCTGATAATGCTTGATGTTTCGTGGACTAAGCACGGCGTCGAGACTCTTGAATTTAAAAATTTGAACAACACTCAGCGAGGCTAAGTCGGCTAAATTGTCCAATGGGTGGTGAGTCCAAGAATGAATAATGAGCTGTTGAGCTTCATTTTGGGCTAAACTTTCGTCTCCGATGATTCTCAAGGGGCTATCCTTTCCCCAGAGATAATTATCAGGGTTTTGTCTTTGTAAGAGAAGATTTTCTTGAAAATCACAGAGTGGGGTTTTTTGTGTTGCGCAACGCTCGCTTAGTGTTTGTGAAATTCGTCCCGAATAAATCATGCGGCTCAGTAAATACACGGGACCTTGTCGAATAGGACGGGTTTCCCAAGCAAACTCTGAGCCGCGCTTGTTAAAAAAATAACGGCTAAAAATACAAAAGTGGGCTTGATCAAGGCTTTTCCATTTTTTTTGAATAAAATAATGCTGAAAAGCAGCTGAAAAATTAATGCCAGCGCAAGAATCGGTGGATTTGATGGGTGAGCCAAGGCTGAGTAAATTAAAGAAATGGAGATCACGATTTTTTCGAAGATCCTTAATCTTGACCAGTGCATGAGAACAAGGAATCCACCCAATCCACTGACCAGTGATAAAAAATCGGGACTGATTTGAGAAAGATACCAGGGCAAAGTACTGAGAATGCTAAGACTGAGACTAAGAATTAAATAATCACGGGGTAGATTTTTGTGGGGACGAGTCTGCTTTAATAAAATATAGAGCGGCGCCATCACTAATATTGCTTGGGCCGTTAAGGCCCAAAAAATACTGAAACTTCCGCAGAAAGTGCTTAACCACAAAAAGCGCGGATACATCATGCGCGAATATTCCGAAAATCCGCGAGCAAACGGAATTGCCAAGATATCAATGGAATCAACGATGAGAATAGGAGCTTTTTGCACCAGCGCGGGCCAAAGTAGGCCAGCTACAGACAATAAAAAAACTAAGATTTTGATTCCGGTGCTGGAAAATAAAGAACCAAATTTTTTCATATCAGAATTCAGGCGTTACGAATTCTTTTCACAATTTCGGCGACTGGCAAAATCTCTTCGATGTCATCGACGCTTTTCCCAGCTTGCCACAAATCTTTATACGGATTTGGTTTTTTGATGCTTTTTTTCAAATCGCGAAAGGAGCGTAACGAGTAATAAAGCCGTGCCCAATGTTTTAATCGTGCGTTTCGAAGAAAAAATTTCATGATCGGCCCGGCTTCAAACCCAAGTTTCTCGGCCAGCGGAGTTTTGATGATCGATACCGGAACGCCGGTCAATCTCTCGGTCAACACAATGTCTTTTGAAGTTGCTTTCAAAATCGCATTTTTATAATCAGCCGAAGCGCTGCATTCTTGAGTAGCGATAAATCGGGTTCCCATTTGGACGCCCGAATAACCAAGCTCGATCATTTTTTTAAAGCGCTCGGGCCCGCCAACGCCCCCGGCACAGACTAGAGGAACTTTAAATCCGCGAAGCTCTTCCACTAATTTTTCCGGATCTAAAGTCCCGGTGTGGCCACCCGCGATTCGGTTGACTCCAATGAGTCCATCGACTCCGGCGTCGATCGCTTTTTGGGCCCATTTTTTTTCAGTGACGTCGTGAAAAACTAAGCCTTTTGAAGCATGAACTTTTCTCACAACCCATTGGGGGTTTCCGAGTGCAGTTATAAAAAATCGCACGTTTTCTTCAAGGGCAATTTCCATATATTGGTTCATGCGATCGAGATAAATTTTTGAAGAAGCTTCGATTAAAAGATTCAATCCAATCGGTTTTTTAGTCAGGCTTCTAATGTAACGAAGTCCCGCGCGAAAATCATAGGCGTTCACATAACTAAGTGTCAGCGGTTGAACAATCCCAATGGCCCCGGCTTCTGAAGCGGCCGCGACTAATTCAGGATTCGAACAAGGATACATGGCTCCGCAAATCAGCGGCACTTCGATGCCCAGTGATTGACAAAAGGCTGCGGTTTTTTCGTTGGCAAAACTCATGACTCGCGTCTGAGCACCCAGTCGGCCGTCGCGCGCGCAACAACTTCATTCGTCGAATTAAAAATCTCTGTGACCACGTTTAATTTTTTCTCGCCGCGAAAATCTTCAATAGCCGGAATTTTGCATTTTCCGATCAAATCACCGCGGGCTTTTTTTAAATAATCAATGCGCAGGCTGGTGATGATGAATTTTGTTTTGGGAGGCATGACTCCTAAAACCGTAAGTCCCCCGGTGAATTCACCCAAATTTGCCAGCGCTATCGCGTGAATCGAGTTCAGGTGATTGCGGATCAATCGGCGGTCGGGAAGCAGGACTTCAGTGTCGCCCGGCTCCAATTTTAGGACCGTTGATCGCATGGTCCCGGTATAGGGGATTTTAAAACCCAAAATTCGGGTAAATAGCCATTTTCCGAAGGGAAGTTTCGAGAGTCGCCGCCACATTGCGTCCATGGCTTGATCATAGCCTGCGAAATAAAAAGGTAAAGACCGACTCAATTTTCGAAACTCCTTGCGCCAGATGAATCCCGGTCCTAGGATGAAATTTCAAGATGCAGCTTCGGCACCTCTTGAGTATTAAAGACCTCGAAGCCAATCAAATCCAATCCGTTTTTCAAAGAGCTGCGCTACTCAAAGATCGTGGTTTTGCCCCAATTCGATATCACCAAGCGACTGCCCTAGTTTTTGCTGAAAATTCGACGCGTACCCGAGTTTCCTTTGAACGCGCCAGCCAAGAACTAGGAAAACCCGTAGTCAATTTACAGCCAGAGCAAAGCTCGCTCGAAAAGGGTGAAAGCTTGCTAGACACTTTGGAAAACATTGGCGCGCTTCAATGCGATTTGGCGATCATCCGTTGCACCGACGAAAAATTATTGCGCGACACTGCAGCCGAATCTCCGATGGCCATAATTAACGCTGGTGACGGAGCCCGCGAACATCCGACTCAAGCACTGCTAGATCTCTTCACGCTCTGGGATGGAATGGCCAAGCGCGATTGGGATCGGCTGCGCAAACTTAAAGTAGCGATCGTGGGCGATTTGATACGCTCGCGAGTCGCTCGAAGTTGGGCCGAGCTTGCGGTGCGAATGGACCTTGCGGTTGATTTCGTGTCGCCCGCCTCTTGGAAGCCCCAAAGCTGGGACTGCAAATTCAGTTGGAGCGATGAGTTTAAGCCACGGCTAGCTGAGTGGGACGCTGTCATGGCCCTTCGAGTCCAAAAAGAGCGCTTTCGTGAAACCGCGGGCGCGGCCGAAAGCGAAATTCAAAAATACATCGCGACTTATCAGATGGGTCCGGCTGATTTTATTTCCCCACAGCAAAAGTTGCTGCATCCAGGCCCCGTAAACTGGGGTATTGAACTCCATCAGGGTCTCAAGAGCGATTCGCGATCCTTGATTTTGGATCAAGTTAATTGCGGGCTATATGTTCGTGCCGCTTTGATTGAAATTTTTTCATCGGAAGGAAAAAAACTGTGATCCTTAAAGAAAAAGCAACTCCAGTGACTTTGGCTTTGGAATGTGGCGCTTTTTTCGAAGGCGCGGGTTGGGGTGATTTTACTCAGCCTCGTGGCGGCGAATTCGTATTTTGTACCGCGATGAGCGGAATCGAGGAATCTCTCACTGACCCAAGTTTCTGCCGACAAATTTTAGTATCGACCGTTTCTCACGTGGGAAACACCGGATTCACTGGTGACGATTCTGAAGCCGATAAAATTTGGGCCGAAGGTTTGATTTGTCGAACCCTGGAATCCGAGCCTTCTAACTGGCGCGCTTTGAAAAGCTTAAAAGATTGGATCGTTGGTGACGGCCGTTTTGCAGTTGAAGGCATCGATACCCGGCTGCTGACGGTTTTATTGCGCGAAGAGGGTAGCCAACGCGGCATCGTGTATGAAACCTCAAAGATGAGCCGAGTAGACGCTCAAAAATTTATTAAAGAAAAAGTTCCAGCGATGGATGGGCTTGATTTAACGACCGAAGTTTCCTGCAAAAAACCTTATCGCTTTGAATTTCCAAAAAACGAAACTTGCTGGGACATTGTTCCCAAGGCCCGTCTCCAAGAAAAGAAAACTGGCAAAATTGCGGTGTGGGATTTTGGTGTGAAGAAAAACACGCTGCGAATCCTTTCGGCTTTGGGAATGGAAGTCGACGTTCTGCCTGCAAATTCCAAGGCGAGCGATTTCTTAGATCCAGCTAAAAATTATGATGGCGTTTTGCTTAGTAACGGCCCTGGCGATCCGGCGGCTGCCACGGGCATCATTTCCGAGCTCAAGGGTCTTTTGGGCAAAAAGCCGGTTTTCGCGATTTGTTTGGGCCATCAGTTGGTCGCTAACGCGATTGGCGCTCGAACTTTTAAAATGAAATTCGGTCATCGGGGCATTCATCACCCGGTTGTCGAGGTTGATGCTAGCGGCAAACAGGTCCGAACCTGGATCAGCAGTCAAAATCATGGCTTCGCAGTGGACGCACAGAGTCTTCCAAAGGGTTCTCGAGTATCTTTTTTTCACGGAGACGATCAAAGCGTTGAGGGTCTGAGCCTTCCCGAGTTAAATTGTGAGACGGTTCAATTTCATCCCGAAGCGGGCCCAGGCCCGTATGACTCGTGGGTGTTGTTGGATCGTTTTATAGATCGGGTGAGGGGTAGAAGTTAAATGGCGCAATCATTGCAAGAGTTTCTGGATCGGATTCTTCAGGCTTATTCCACGGGGCCGCGATACGACGAAGTTCGAAAAGCCAAGGAAGAATTTTTTCATCGAGCCGGAAAAGTTGCCGAAGGTTCCGATGCTTTCGAACAGCAAATGCAATGCTTTGTGGATTGGTATTTATTTGACCGCAATTTGGTGGGTTTGGATCTTTGCCCAGTCAAAATGTTCGTCGTCGAAAATAAAACCAAGCTTCCACCCGAAGAATTGAAAATTTTTACCGATTTAACGAAGGGCGTTCACTCCATTTTTGAATTTTTAAAAATGAAGGACAACGACGTTTATTTAAAAGATTTGTTTTCCGGTGAAAATTACGTGGTTGAAGACTCGGAAATCAATCGTGGTTTTTCCAAGGGCGATGTTTTTGAATGTCGCTTGATTCGTTTTAATGATCGCTACGTATTCGGCGGTTCCTTTGTGTTCCACCCTGTTGATTGCAAGTCCTACATTCGCAAGCAAATCAAAAAAATTCGCTACCAAGATTATGCTCAGCGCTTGAAGTTGATTCACCGCTTAGCCACGATGCGCCTGAAGACCGAACAATACTCGCACATCGATGTGAAGTTCATTTACACCGACCAGCCGATGTTTTAGTCCCTGGTCAGCGATACAGAATCGCTGTCGTGCCAGAGGGTGCGACCGCGAGAAAAGGAGATGGGATTGAAAAAAACACTTCCGTTCAAAAACGTAATGGTTCTTGGAAGTGGTCCCATTGTTATCGGCCAGGCTTGCGAGTTTGATTACTCCGGCACTCAGGCCTGTCGCGCGCTTAAGGAAGAAGGCCTCAAAGTCATTCTCCTTAATTCCAATCCGGCGACGATCATGACCGATCCGACAACGGCCGATCGAATTTATATTGAACCGCTCGATCCCGAAACAGCACTGAAAATCATTCGCATCGAAGGCGTCGAAGCGATCTTGCCCACCATGGGCGGCCAGACCGCGCTGAATTTAATCACCGCGCTTTCGAAAATTCCGCACGCACTCGACGGCATTCATGTCATCGGTGCTAATTTAAAATCGATTCACTTGGCCGAAGACCGCCGGGCTTTTCGCGAAGTATTGATGTCGATGAATCTCGACAGCCCTCGCTCCCAAACCATTCGTTCAATCGAAGAAGGCCGGGCCTTCATCACTCAAGTTGGATTCCCGGTGATCTTGCGCCCAAGCTTCACGATGGGGGGCACTGGCCAAAGTTTTGTTTTCGGCAACGACGAGATGATCGAAAAAATCACGCGCGCAATTTCAGAGAGCCCCGTGGGCGAAGCGCTGATGGAAGAATCAGTGTTGGGTTGGAAAGAATACGAACTCGAAGTGATGCGCGATCGCCAAGACAACGCGATCGTGGTTTGTTCCATTGAAAATTTGGACCCGATGGGCGTGCACACTGGTGATTCGGTCACCATCGCTCCGGCTCAAACGCTTACCGACCGTGAATACCAATCGATGCGCCGAGACGCTTTGGATTTGATACGAAGAATCGGAGTCGAAACCGGAGGCTGTAACGTTCAATTCGCAGTCGACCCAGTGAGCGGCCGTCGCATCGTCATTGAAATGAATCCACGAGTGTCGCGATCTTCGGCGTTAGCGTCTAAGGCCACCGGCTTTCCGATTGCCTACGTCGCTACCAAATTAGCCTTGGGTTACACACTTTCTGACATCACCAACACGGTGACTGGCACGACCAAGGCTTGCTTTGAACCCCCTATCGATTACGTGGCGCTGAAAATTCCGCGCTTTCACTTTGAAAAATTTCCGGGCGCCAAAGATTTACTGGGACCCCAGATGGCCAGCGTCGGCGAAGTTTTGAGTTTTGGCGCCAATTTCGGCGAGGCTTATCACAAAGCTTTGAATGGCTTGGAGCGAAAGTGGCCGGTTTTTGATCCGGTAGATTCGAAAAACCCAGTCGAAGCCTGGCTCAATGAAAGCGACGAACTTTTAAAGAAAGCTCACTCCAAACGCTGTTACGCGGTTTGGGACGCGGTGGCTTCGGGCATGAGCTTGGATGATTTATCCAAAATTACCGGATGGGATCCGTGGTTCTTACAAAATATGCGTCGCTACCAAACGGACGTGAAACTTGGCCCTCGAGCCACTAAATTTCCAGATGCGGAACCGCGCTTTGAAATGATCGACACTTCTTCAGCGGAAACGCGCGCAAAAACTCCCTTCTTTTATTCGACACGGCTGACGATGGGCACCTCGGAATGGGCGCTCAATCGCTATCGAGATTTGTATGATGTGCCGGCAATCGTTAGTGGCAAAAAAGGTCGCGTGGTGATTTTGGGTTCGGGCCCCAATCGCATCGGCCAAGGAATCGAATTTGATTACTGCTGCGTTCACTCGTCGAAAGCGCTGATGGATTTAGGCTTTGAAACCATCATGGTTAACTGCAATCCCGAAACGGTCAGCACCGATCCGATCACGTCGACTCGCTTGTATTTAGAGCCACTTCATTGGGATTCGGTGCACGCAATTTTGAAACGAGAATTGGATCCAGTGAAAAAAGCGGGACTGCCGGCCTATGTCTTGCTGCAAATGGGTGGGCAAACGCCGCTGAAATTAGCATCCAAAATCGACGCTGCCGGTTACCAAATTTTGGGCAGCTCGACTGCGACCATCGACTTGGGCGAAGACCGCAAAGCCTTTGCCGAAATTTTAGATGAACTAAAAATTCCCGCACCCGAAAGCGTCGTGGTCACCAGCCTGGAAGAAGCTCAATCGACCGTTGAAAAACTGGGCTTCCCAGTCATGGTTCGGCCATCGTTTGTTTTGGGTGGCGCGGCCATGAAAGTTTGTTCAAACCAAAATGATTTAGTTCATGCTTTTGCGATGGCCAAGGAAGTTTCTGAAGATCATCCGCTTTACTTAGATAAATTTTTGCCGGACGCGGTCGAGTTCGACATCGACGGTATTTGCGATGGCGAAAAAGCCTGGATCGGTGGCGTGATGGAACACGTTGAAGAAGCCGGCATCCATAGCGGCGACTCCAGTTGCGTGATCCCACCACTTAGACTTCCCGCTAGCAAAATCGACGAAATGGCCGGGCTCGCTAAAAAAATCGCTGTTCGATTAGGTGTGAAGGGCCTCTTCAACATTCAAATGGCAGTTGTCCAAGATCGCGTCTTCGTGTTGGAAGCTAATCCACGCGCCTCAAGAACCGTGCCCTTCTTAGCCAAGGCGACCGGTTACCCCATGATACGTTGGGCAATTGAATCTTCGCTGGGTAAATCCGTTAAAGACGTGGTTGCTAGCGAATTGATCCCTGGCAATTACCGATTACCTAGCCACGGTTATGCCGTGAAAACTCCGGTATTTCCCTTCTCGAAATTCCGCGGCTTCGATCCAGTGCTGGGCCCCGAAATGCGCAGCACCGGCGAAGTGATGGGCATGGACTCAAGCCCCGGAGCGGCCTTTGCCAAGGCCTTTTTTGCGGCGGGAATTTCGCTGCCCAATTCTGGCCGAGTTTTGATGAGCTTTCGCGATCAAGACAAACACCGCGCCAAAGCGGTCGCGCAAATTTTTGAACTTTTGGGTTTTGAATTGGTCGGCACTCCGGGCACCGCGGATTATTTGAAGCGCGCCGGAATCCGATGCGCGTCTATTCCGAAAATTGGTCAAGCAGTGTTGGGCGAAGATTTGCTGAATGTACTGCAAAACGGCAACATCAAACTGGTGGTCAACACGACCAGCGCGCTGGAATCACTGCGCGACGCGGTCACCATCCGAGGCGCGGCACTGAGTTTGCGCATTCCGCTGTTGTCGACCATCGAAGCGGCTGAAATGGCCTTGATGGCGATTCAGACCTTGAAACGCGATGGAACGCTGACTCCGCTTTGCTTGCAGGATTTTTTGAAACAGGTGGATGAGTCCAACGAATCGCTAAGAAGCCCTTCCGCCGCTCAAAAGGCAGGGGTTTTCACTACAAATTGACCAGCTAGACGAGTTCTGGCAGCCTGGCGCCTTATTTATGATGGATAAAGTCCCAATGACCCTGGATGGCAAAAAAGCCTTGGAAGACGAACTTCGTCATTTGAAGGCCGTTGAACGTCCTAAAGTGATTGAACAAATTGCGATTGCTCGGGCTCATGGCGACTTATCTGAAAACGCCGACTATTCCGCGGCTCGCGAAAAACAAGGTTTCATCGAAGGACGCATTTTAGAAATCGGCGACAAGTTAGCTCGTGCTGATGTGATTGATCCTGCCAGCATTAAAAGCGACAAAGTTGTTTTTGGCGCGACGGTCACCGTAGTTGACGACAGTGGCAAAGAAATCATTTACCAAATCGTTGGCGAAACCGAAGGCGATTTGACCAAGGGTAAGCTGTCAGTGAAGGCTCCTTTGGCCCGTGCTCTGATGGGCAAAGTCGAAGGCGACGAAGCCACCTTGCGAACACCCAAGGGTGAATCGATTTATGAAGTCACTAAAATTGAGTATAAATAGGATCCATTGACTCCATGAAATCCGCGGAGACTTCACCGTGGGACATCCCGGTCCAATTCCTCAAAGGAGTTGGCGATAAACTCGGAAAAATTTTTGCTAAAGAAGACATTAAAAGTTTATGGGATCTGCTTTTGTTTTTGCCGCGCTCTTACGAAGACCGTCGCAAGCTCGCTAATTTCGCAGACATTCAAAAAGCTGGCCTGAGTGGTGAATCGGTCATGGGTTTGGGTGTGATCGAGCGCTACGAGAGACGGCCGGGTATGGGGGGCCGAAAATGGCTCGAGGCCTGGTGCTCAGTGCGCGAACTTGACGACACCGGTCACGCACTCAGCAGCGGCCCTGATTACGTAAAATTAGTTTGGTTTCACGATCCCGGCGGCATGACTCAAAAACGTTTTCCGGCGGGCAGCGGAGTTATATTTCGCGGCAAGGTTCAAAACTTCCGTGCCCAATTTCAGATCGTGCATCCGGAATTAAAAAAATCCGATGGCCCACTCGCCACTTGGGAATTTGGCGGATGGGTTCCAGTTTATCGGGAAATTTCAGGGCTCTCGACCCGAGTCACTCGCCGAATTTTGGCGCTGGCTTTGGAGCGCGATGAAGTTAAAAAAATTCCTGAAGCTTTGCCGCCTGATCTTTTAAGGCGCTTGAATTTGCCATCGATATACGAGAGCCTAAATGAAATTCATTTTCCCCGGACTTGGGAGCCCAATCCTCAACATGAATATCAGCCCGAGGGCGCGCATTTGGCCCGCTTGGCATTTGAAGAATTGTTCATGATGGCGCTGACCATGCAGATGCGAAAAAATTCATGGAACAGCCGCGAGAATCGAAATTCGCTGAAGCTTCCTAAAATAAACTTCGATGAAAGTTTGCTGGCAGAAAAATCCAAAGATTTGCCCTTTCAATTAACCGACGATCAAAAAAATGCGTTGAAAGATGTGGCCGCTGATTTTGCTTTCAAAAAAATCGACGCCCCTATGCACCGTTTGATCCAAGGTGATGTTGGCAGCGGCAAAACCATCGTGGCTTTTCTAGCGGCCTTGGCCGCCATGAAAAACGACTATCAAGCAGCGATGATGGCTCCGACTGAAATTTTAGCGGATCAGCACTTCAGCAATTTTCAAAAACTTTTTCCAGAAGAGGCCAAGCATTGCTATCTGTTGAAGGGCGCACTAACTGCAAAAACAAAAAAAACCGTGCGTGAACTTTTAGCCAAGGGCGAAGTTCGATTCATCATTGGCACCCAAGCGTTGTTAACTGAAAGCACCATGTTCAATCGTTTGGGACTTGTGATCATCGATGAACAACATCGATTCGGTGTTGAGCAGCGATTGGGACTCAGCAAAAATTCCGAAGAGCTTTCGCCACATCTTCTGGTGATGACCGCCACTCCGATTCCCAGGTCTTTGGCATTGACCGTTTACGGCGATTTGGATTTGACCGTCATTCGCCAAAAACCAATTGGCCGCCAACCGATCGAAACTTATTTGATCAAAGATCGAGCGCAGGCCAAGCTTCGCGAGCGCATCAAAGAATTCACCGATGAAGGTCGCCAAGTTTATTTGGTTTACCCTTTGGTTGAAGAGTCCGAAGAATCCGATTTGAAAGACGTCACATCGGCTTTTCAAGAATGGGATCAATTTTTAGGCAAAGATAAAGCTGCCCTTTTGCACGGTCGGATGAAAAGCGCTGAAAAAGATCGGGTCTTTCAGGATTTTAGATCGGGAAAAACCAGGGTCTTAATCACCACGACGGTCATCGAGGTCGGCGTTGACGTTCCCAATGCGTCGGTCATCGTGATTCAACACGCCGAACGTTTCGGGTTGTCGCAACTTCACCAGCTTCGCGGTCGAGTGGGCCGTGGCAGCGTGAAAAGTTTGTGTATTTTGGTGGGCCCCAATAGTCCGGGGCCCATGGTTTTGGAACGACTCGAAGTGATGGTTCAAAGCGAAGACGGTTTTAGAATTGCGGAAAAGGATTTGGAAATTCGTGGCCCCGGTGAATTTTTGGGCCGCCGCCAAAGCGGAATGCCCGGGTTTAGAGTGGCTCATATTTTAAGAGATGCCCAACATTTAGAATTGGCGCGCCAAGAAGCTGAGAGAATTTTGGCGGTGGATCCAAAACTCGAAACTTCGCAAAATCGCGAATTAAAAGAAATGGTTGAGCGGTGGTGGGCCGGGCGTTTGGAACTGACATTGAGTGGTTGAAGTTGCCTGGGGCTTGGTTTATCCTTTTAGTCTATGGGTTTTAGCATTTGGCACATTCTCCTTTTCCTCATCATCATTTTGATTTTCATGGGACCTTCTAAGATCGAAAAAATGGGCCCCTCCTTGGGCAAGGCTCTGCGTGGATTTAAAAAAGGTCTTTCCGGTGAGGCTGAGAGTGCAGATTCTGAAACTAAGATAGTGGAAGATCAAACTCAGAAACTTCAAGCCAAACTGGAAGCTTTAGAAAAAAAGCTAAGTGCGGCGACTAAAAACAAAAGCGAAGACGACGCTTAATTTTTAATAAATTTCACTGGCAAGTTTTTAACAAATTTTTCTAATAAGTTTTTTGCTTTAACGAGGGCCCGGTCGTTTTTTACTTTCGAGACCTTTGCGGTTTAATTGTCCGGATGCGCTTTCCACAACCACACTGTCATCTTTAAGCGAATATCGAATTCGATCGCCGTTGATGATTTGCCGGCCATCGTTGATCGAAGCCACTTCATTTAAAACAAAGTCTCCGCGGCCTGGAAAATATTCGCCGTATTCACAAGTCGCGATTTTATCGTCGACTCGAATTTCAACGGTTTCGGTTAGCAAAATCACTTGCTCGCCATCTCGTTCCAGAGACTGTAGTTTTTCGGCTTTTAGTCTGGCACCGTTGGGCAATTCGGCATAGGCCGAACCCAACGCGTAACTTTCTTGAATGTCACCATTTTCATTGAGCTTGAATTGCAGTCCCTTAGCGTGGAATCGGGTGCCGTCACGCATTTCGGCCTTGGATTCTTTGGAGTCGGACTCGACTCGCAAACTTTGAATTCCCGGGGAACTCTGAGTTTTGCTCGATGGGGAGGGTGATGGACGGCTGATCGAAACCATGAGCCGGTCGCCTTCAACTTTGTATTTGATGGATCGCAACTTCACTTCGTTTGAAAAAACTAAAAGTTGGCGATTGGTATCGTAATAAGACGACTGCGATTTGATTTTCATAATATCGCCTGGGCCCAATGTTTTTTGGGCAGTGGCGTTGCGGAGAATTTCGTAGCGCCCTTTTTTGATGTCGACTAGCAGGCCGTTGCCTCGGAGATCAAAAAGTGATTTTTCTTGGCCGTTAAAATTCTGAAAAACTTCTACCGGGTCATCGCTTTGGACGATTCTTTTTTTAGTATCGAAGTCGACCGAGTCGGTTTTGAAAATTAGATTTTCAGGGGTGGTGACTTGTGCGTTGGCTTCGATTTGTAGACGATTTTCGGCTGACGAATAAAGCGCGCGCGAGCCTTCAATGTCGAAGCTGGAATTGTCACGATCGGATCGTATTGACGAACGGGGTAACTCCAAAACATAAAAGTCTTCTTTTCGATAAACGTCGGCTTTTTGCGCGCGCAGATCAAATTCCTTCTTTTCGTTTCGGCTTTGGACCATAAAAAAACCTTTGATCACCACATCGGACGGCCCGTCCGGGATAAGTAATGCGGCGAGCAAAAGAATGTTGGGTCTCATGGGGCTAAGGAAAGGTTAGAGCCCATTTCAAAAATCCGCAATACACCGTAAACTAGTCTCAATGTTTCTCAGTATTTGTAAGAAATTTTGCGCTGTCATTTTGCCAACTGCGATTGTGGTGGGATCAGGGTGGTCGGCCGAGAGCCACGCTGGCCAATGGCCCTTTGATCAACGGCAGATTTTGTTGGCTCGACCCGAAGGCCAAACTTTTCCCGATGACGTTACAGCCGCTCAAATTATGGATGTCTTCGTTAAGAAGGGTCGGATTCGTTGGGTGACTCGCCCAGGAGCGATTGGCCAATTAGTGCCCGTTGAAATTCCCAAAGATTTTCCGTGGCGCAGTGGCGATGCCGTTGAAAGTTTAGGCGCTAAATACAAAGTCGATGGCATTTTGATGCTTTGGACCAAGGGTTCTGAAATCCAGCTCAATTGGTATTCGACAGCCGATGGTCAGCCTTTATTTTTTGAAACTCTCTACATTCCCACTTCGGGCGCAACTGCAGAGCAAGGCGAAAAAAGAAAGCAGCGATTGACCGAATGGTTGCTAGACGTTTGGTCGCGCATTCCTGGTCAAGGCTACGTCGTTCGTCGTGACATGGAAGCGTTGGAAATCGAGGGCGCCGACAACGAAGGATTTAAAGCTGGCGATAAAATTGAATTGATCCGTTTGGAAACCATGGAGCGCCATCCGGTTTTGAAAACATTAACCGGAATCACTTCTTCGGCGGTGGGCACCGGCGAAGTTCTCAGCATCGGCAGCCCCTTTTCAAAGGTAAAGCTGACTTATGAATCCGATTTGGATCCAGTGCGCGAGGGCGATCGTTATCGAATGATTGTTAATAGTCCAAACGGCAACAGCGTTGGCTCGCTTCCGGGCGGCCATTCAAGCTCAACTCCGGTGGCCAATGATTCGCAGTCGACGGGTTCGTCGCAGCGTCTAGGAGAGGTTCTGGGCATCGACAGTCGTTTCGTCGAATTGTCGGTGAATTTGGGTTACGGAAAACTTTCACATCTAGAAGTCACCGAGGCCGCTGATGATTTTTTGATCAGCTCAAATGGATATCTCTTGAAACTCCGAGCCGATCTTTTAATTTCACGCGATTGGTTTGCCGGTTTTGATTACGGCCAAGGCCTTCATTCATTTTCCACGTTGCCGACTGAATACGGCGAAACTTCTTTGAAATCTGGTTTGCAGAGCATGCGAGTTTTTGGGGCTTATCGATGGATCATTGAAGAGGGCCAGGCTTCGCAAGGTTTGGCTTCAACGGAACTGCACTTGAGTGGTGGTTACGATCGATTGTTGGCCAAAATGGCAGCCAGCTCTTCAGCCGTGGCCCCTTCGCAGAAGGCTTATTCGGGTATTTTTTTGGGCGTTGCTTTAAAAATGCCCATCATGGAATCTTTTTCAGCGAAGGCTGAAATCAATCGGGCTTTTGGCACTTCGTTGAGTGAACAAGTAGAAAGTTCTGGAGCGACTTCAAAAAACTCACTTTGGAATTACGATTTCACAGTGAATTATTTGCTGGGACCCGAGCGTATTTTGAGTCTTGGACTTCATAACTTTAAAGCCTCGAGCACTTTTTCAGGAAGTGGGACTCGGACTACTTCGGGAGTTTCGGCTTCGATCAATGGTCTCTACGGCAGCCTTGGATACCAACAGACCTTCTAGTCCGACAGTTTTAGTCCGGAGCAGAAGGTCTTGGTTTTATTTAACTAACTAAAGTTTGTTTACTATTTAAGATTGCGATCAAAGCGAGCTTTTTGCTTGTTAAACCAATCGCGGAATTTGTCGTAATTTTCGTCTAATTCCAAGAGCTGATCCAAGCTCAGGTAATCCGTGCGGGCAGTTACTTTTGCTTTTTCGACATTGTAGTAACTGTATTCATTTTGGTTCAATTCAACGGCTTCTACCCAGGATTTGATGGCGTCTTTAAGCCACATCGGAACATTCCGGAGGTCTGCCTCGCGGTTGTAGTTGATCAATTCCTGTTTGATATCATGCTGATTCATTGCCTTCTATTTAAAACCCAATTTCGGGAAGAGCAAGGATTTCCTAAAATCCTTATCAAAAACATGGCCTTCCAAATACGGTCTATTCCGTAATGGCCTGAATCAATTCTTGATGGATCAAGCCATTGGTGGCCAAGACTTCCCCATCAAAAACATCGAAGGCTTGGCCATTATGCTTGGTGACTTTTCCTTGAGCTTCTTCGACCAGTAAAACCCCCGCCGCCAAATCCCATGGAGCTAGTCCCCATTCCCAATAAGCATCGATTCGACCGCAAGCCACATAAGCCATGTCCAAAGCGGCAGATCCGTCGCGACGAACCCCCAAGGTTTTTTGGGTCAGCTTGGAAAAAAGCTCGAAGCTTTTAAGGTCTTCGGTGGAACGAAGGGAGGCAAAGCCCGTGGTCAGCAGACATTGTTCCATGTTTTTAACCGGGCTGACTTTAAGGCGCTCGCGGTTGAGCCAGGCCCCGCCGCCTTTGATGGCCCAAAACATTTCTCGTGAAACCGGATTAAAAGTCACGGCCAATAAAGGCGAGCAGGAACCATCGGCATTCCATTGCGAAAGCGCCAGGGTAGAGCAGAAAAAAGGATAAGCTCGCGAATAATTGGTGGTGCCGTCGATTGGATCGACGGTCCAAAACAGAGGACTTTTTTGGGCAATTTTTTTGGGATCGTTTTGAGAGCTGGCGATGCTTTCTTCGCCGACGATGCTTTCGCCGGGGAAGAGCCGCGACAATTCGCTGAGTAAGGCTTCTTCTACTAATCGATCGTATTTGGTGACCAGGTCACGAAACGATTTTTTGGATTCAGTGGCTAGCTCAGATACCCGCGCAGGATCGCTCCCCGGGGTCCAGGAAAATCCCTTCATCAAGAGTCCTTCGACCCTAAGCATCAGCTCACGACATTCGGACACTCGTTTTTCTAGTTCGGTGCTTTTCATGATCAACTTCATGATCCGTTAAAGTGCGTTTCTTTCGCCGACATAATTTGATTCAAATTCCCGAGCAAAGCGGCTGCTTCCAGTTCCACGACCTAAGAGCGCCATCATCTTGGTCAGAATGGATTCAAAGGTCATGTCGCCTCCAGATATCGCGCCGGCTGCGCGAGCGTTGCGGCCCGTGGCGTAGAGGTTTAAATCAACGCTGCCGTAAATGGCTTGCGAGCAAATCACGCAGGGAACTCCCACCTGAGAAGCAGCTCGAATTAAGTGAAGAACCGAATTTTCACCGAGCGGAATATCACCGGGACCGAAGCCATGAATGATCAGGCCCTTCACGCGTTTGGAGATAAGCGGCAAAAGCATATCAACGTTCAGCCCTGGGAAGAGGTGAACACTGGCGACGTGGGTCTCCAGCCGATTGTCGAAGGTGTAGGGTAAATTAAAAGGCGGCGGAGTCATCCATTCGACACTGGCGCCGACCGTTGCGATTGCCGGAAAATTTGGACTTTCAAAGGCACCGAATTTGGAAACCGAAACTTTTTTCGATCGATTGCCACGCAATAAAACTGAATCAAAGAAAACCATGATTTCGTTAACCTTGCTGTCACAAGCCAAATCCACCGCATTGATTAAATTTCGTGGAGCATCCGAACGTGGGTCGATCAGTGGGCGTTGCGATCCGGTGATGATCACTGGTTTGTTAATTCCCGGCATCATGAACGACAGCGCGCTGGCGGTGAAGGCCATGGTGTCGGTGCCGTGAATGACCACAAAGGCGTCCCATAGCGAAAGGTTTTGGTGAATGCGGTTGGCGATGTCGATCCAATCGCGAGGATGGAGGTTTGAAGAATCCTTGTTGAAGAGAACTTGAAGTCCGATTTCGGCGCGTTCAAAAATTTCCGGACAAATCTTTTTGAGACTGGCTAAAAATTTTTTATCGTCACTGGGCTCGCCGCTGAGCTCCATGCCCAGAGTTCCGCCGGTGTGCAGGATCAGTACTTTTTTCATGACTTCTTTTTAGAGGGTGCCGCAGCGGCTTTGGCGCTGGCCAAAGTGGCTTTGGGCGGGTGGCGTTTTTGATGATCAGCCATGTAAGCTTTCATAAAGTCGTAACGCGTGACGATTCCGACCACGTTTTTATTCACGTTCACAACCGGCATTCGATTTAATTTATTTTTGATTAATAAAATCAGGGCTTCTTTGAAACTGGTGTCCGGATAACAGGTCAGCAGTTTTGGATTGGGGCATTCAATGCGAGCCATCAGTGGTTTGGCGGCGGCTTGTAAAATCGCATCCATTTCAGAAAAAACACCGATTAATTTTTCGTCGGTGTTCACGACTGGAAGTCCGCTGATTTTGTTGGCGACCATGATCTCCATGGCCTGCAAAATCGAAAAAGTTTCTTTGGCCACAATCACTTTCCCGGACATGAATTTAGAAACCGGTTGCACAGCTAAATCATCAGAAAATGGAGGAATTAAATTTTGAGACATACTTATTCGAAGTCCTTGGCGATGATTCCGTATTTTTTAATTTTTCGGAGCAAAGTGTTCTTTGGAATTTTTGCCAAGTCGCTGGTTTGGTTGATGCGCCCGTGGTTGGCCTTGAGGGCTTGAGAAATGAATTCTTTTTCGAATTCAGCTTTAGCCACGTGGTAGTCAAGCTTTTCACCGCTCGGGAGCTTCAAAGCTTTGTTAGGAACTTCCAAAGTCCAGCCTTCTTCTTCGTCTTGTAAGGCTTCGTGGATGTTTTCCGGAAGACTTGATTGTTGAATCACGTTGCCAGTTTCGGCGACAAAAGCGTGTTCGATTGCGTTTTCTAATTCACGAATGTTTCCAGGCCATGAATAACTTTTGAGCGAGGCCTGGGCTTCGTCGGAAACGCCGACGATGCGACGGCTGTGCGCTGAATTGAATCCGGAAATGAAAAGATCGACCAACTGCGGAATGTCTTCTTTGCGCTCGCGCAGAGATGGGATGTAAAGCGGCATCACGTTTAATTTGTAATATAAATCGGCGCGAAATTCGCCGTTTTCAATCAGCTTCTCAACGTCACGACTGCTGGCCGCGATGATTCGAACATCAACGGTAAAGTCCCGGGTCGATCCGACTGGAGTGATTTTTCGTTCTTGGATGACTTTCAGCAATTTGACTTGCAAGGCTTGGGGTAAATCCGCGACGTCTTCTAGGAAAAGGGTGCCGCCGGAAGCGAATTGAAATTTTCCAATTTTACGAGACTCGGGTTCGGGGCCTGCGCCTTTTTCATGGCCGAAAAATTCACTTTCCATCAAAGCTTCTGGCAAAGAGCTGCAGTTGATGGTGACAAAGGGTTTGGTCTTGCGAGGCGAATTGAAGTGAATGGCTTTGGCGACTAATTCTTTGCCGGTTCCGCTGTCGCCTCGAATTAATACGCTGGTTTGGACGTTGGCCAGGCGATCGATCAGCTCATGAATTTTGCGCATTTGTCGCGAATCGCCCACGAATTCCGCCGGTGTGTCGCTGCGCGGTTTTTCGGCTGGATTGGAAAAGGCGACTTGCTTTAACAGGCTTCGCGCTTGAATCGCGCGCGATAAAATTTCGTCAAGTTTGCCGGGCTGAAGGGGTTTTTCTAAGTAATCGAAAGCGCCCAGTTGAACCGCGCGTACCGCGTCTTGAATGCTGGCGTGTGCGGTTAGTATCACCACTAAAGTTACATGATTGGAGTTGCGGATGTTTTCAAGAACCTTGAGTCCGTCCATTTGGGGCATTCGGACGTCTAGCAAAAGTAAATCAAAGCGGTCTTTGGCCATGGCGTCCAAGGCCGCGATTCCGTCAGAGGCTTCTACGACTTGGTGTTTGCCGCGTTCAAGGTAGGATCGAAGGCCCGCGCGAAGCTCGGGTTCGTCATCACAGACTAAAATTTTCAAGGGATTCATCGGCCCTAATCATAGAGGGATTCCTGGGGCAGGGCAACCCGCATTACCGTTCCGGTTTCGCCACTTTTAAAATATTCGCTAGAATTTTCGGGATCGGAATCCGGGTCTGGGGTGGGGTCTTTGGCGGTCTGGGAAAAAAGCATGATTTGGCCTTGGTGCCGCTCTACAAAAAAGGCGCTCAAGTAAAGTCCCAAACCGGAACCTTGGATGGGTTGGTCGACTGGGGCGTTTTCGTTCGAGCCGCGGAAAAATTTTTCAAAAACTCGGCCTTGTTCGGTATGGGGAATGCCGGGGCCGCTGTCTCGGACTTCAAACCAAACTGACGGCTGCGGGGGGACTAAACTTTGATCGTTTTCTTGGTCGCCGCATCTCAGGGTGATCTCGGCGCCATCTGGGGAATATTTGATGGCGTTGCCGATCAAATTCGAGGCCACTTCGCGAATCAATGTTTGGTCCATCGCCACTAAAAATTGAGGCTCCAATTCTTTAACCAGCTTGATTTTCTTTTGCAGCAGCAATTCTTCAAGTCCGTCGGCTACCGATTCTAATAATTCGTTGAGCGCGGTGGGTTCTCGTTTGAGTTGAAATTGTTGGGCTTCAATTCGGCTGAGTAAAAGCAGCGACGAAATATTTTTGTGCATTTCGTTGTTGGCGCTCAGGATTTTCTGCAGCTCGACGTTACGGTCGTCGGATTTGAGGCTGTCCGGTGAATTCGCTGGTGCATTCATTAGTCGCTCTACAATCGATTGAATTTTGGCGATTGGAGTTTTTAAATCATGAGAAATCAACGACAAGAAATTATTTCGCATTTCATCGAGTCGGCGAAGACTTTCCTTTTCACGCTCGATCGACCATTCGGAGCGATCCCTTCGGTCTAATCGATCACTGACTCCCAAAAGATAAGTCACGATTGCCGATAAAAAAGGTGCGGCAATCAAGATTTGCAAATCCAGGGTTTCAAACGAGATGAATGAAGCCAAAATTAAGAAAACAAAAAGCCCTGCTAAATAAATCAAGGTGATCGCGGTTGGCAGTGAATAGACAAAATACGAAGTGATCACAATGGTAGCGGCGCAGAGCGCGATTTGCTGCCAAATCGTGCCTTTGACGAGGTGGCGGCCTTCTACAAGGTTGGCTAAAAAATTAAGAAACACATCGCTTTGGTGCATTGGCCCAAAGGGTGTCGTTAGCAGGGGACCCGTTTGATAGTCATAAGATAGCAGTACTAAAATTTTATCAGAATCGATGCCTTTGGATTTTGATAATAAATCGCGATAGTTTAGTTCTTTAAAAACTGACTGAGTTCCCGAATACAAAAGCTCTTCGGTGCTTAAGTTTTTTAAGGGCCGGACTTTGAGGGCTTCGGTGAGTTCAATTTGAAGATCAACAATCGAACTGACTGAAAATTTGTTGGTCAAATCGATGCGCTTGCAGGGACCGAGCAGCAAGGGCTCTTCACTCACGTCGATACAGCGGCCCAGTGAATTTTGAAAAGTTTCGGGGAGTTGTCGAATGGCGCTGGTCGAAGCCGGCAAGGTCACGACTTCTATTTTGCTAGAAACTAATCGCGGGCCACGGAGCTGATAATAAAGCTCCATGATCTTTCCGTCGACGAAACCGAGCGGCAAAAAGGCAATAAGCGCGGCGGGCAAGATTCTTAAAAGAGACTTCAGCCGCAGGTTTTTCACGGTCTTTGATTCTTAGATGTTTGAGGGGCGCCCCGCAAGCAATCTCGTGGGGTTGTCGAGGGATTGGAGGGCTGATGGCCCAATTAATTCTGCCACTTGTGGAGTTTTGGGGCCGACCTTACAATGAAAGCATGAAAGCGGTGGTGATCGAGACTCGTCCCGAGGTTTTAGCCGAACTTAAATCCATTTTGAGTGAGTTTAAAATCGATGTGGTGATGTGGACCGACAAAGGTTCAAGTTGGGCCAATGACTTTAAAGCCGCTCGTCCGGATTTTGTTTTTATTGATTATATGGTCAGTGGTCGCGATGGCTTGAAGTGCTTGGAAATGGCGATTGAAATGACCAATTCTCCTTCCTATTTTTTCATGCACCCTTTTCGCGGATTGCGGGCCAATGATTTGGAAGAAAAAGCATTTTTAATCGGTGCCGATGTGGTCATTCAGAAGCCACTCAATAAAAACCGTTTACGTACATCGATCACTCGATTGATTCGAAATAATGAGTCTAATTCGCGCAAGACAACTTTAGTTTTGCGTGAATGATTTCTAAAAATTAGTGCTCTAATTAAAGCCTGTTAAAATTTTAATCCCGCTAAAACGGCGCTGCTCAGAAAGCTGCGACTGTTGCCGATTCGATGGATATAGCCGCTGATCTGAAAAAGCACCGGGCCAAATTCCCACAAACTGGTGAGACCAATGCTGGGGAAAACGGTGGTTTGTTTGGTGGTGGCGTCGATGGGTTCGATGCGAAAATCCAAAGTGCTTAAGAGTCCGGGTTTCCATAGTGTGGTTTTTCCCAGGCGCTCGCGATAATAGAGCCCTTGTTGCACGATGGCGACGTGAACCGGGGATTTGGTGCTCAGATTCTGGCCGCGATATCCGAACTCTGTTTCCAGATAAATGGGTTGGAAGGCCATGTCCCAACCAAAGGCCAAACGGCCTTCGGCGCCGAATCCAGAGACTGATTGAGCGTCGAATTGGAAGTAGCTGAAATTTCCGCCGCCTTTAATGGCCATTCGGAAAATCGAAGTGCGTTTTTGAAACTTGCCGGCTTTTTCTAAATCTTCGGGTGATTCGACGGGAATGTCTTCTTGGGGGAGAGCGTTGCTGGGTTGTTTTTTAGCGGCTTTTTCTTCGTAGGGATATTCTTGGCTCAGGCTTTGATGGGGGCTCAAGAGGCTCAGCCAGAAAAAACCAAAGGAAAAACAACAGGAAAAACAATAGTTCAGTAAAGTTTTGGAAAATAAAAAAGAGTTAACTTTGAGCATGAGAAAATCATAGCTGGGCTTGGTGGTTTGTCAGCAAGCTTTTCAAAATTGAGTTAAAAATATTATGGATCATGAAAAAAATTCTGCTCATCAATATGGGGAGTTTGGGTGACATTCATCCCTACATCGGGATGGGGTTGATGCTCCAGCGCGGTGGTTTTAAAGTGGTGGTGGCCAGCCAGCCGGCCTATGTTGATCGAATCACTGCTGCGGGGCTTGAGGCTCATGGTTTGGGCCCAGACATCAATCCTGATGATCCTGAGATTATCAAAATTGTCATGGATCCCATTCGTGGGCCTGAGCGACTTCATCGGCGTTACGTTTTTCCATTCACCCAACAAATTCTTGACGAGGCGTTGCCGATCGCCCGCGATGCTGATCTGATTTTAACCGGAATGCTCGGCTATGCGGTGCCGACGCTTGCCGAGTTGTGCAAGGTTCCGTGGGGAATTGGGATGTTGGCGCCGATGGGTTATTGGTCAGCAATTGATCCCCCGGAAATTCCCCCGATTCCTTTTTTGCGGAGTCTTCGATTTTTAGGCCCGACTTTTCTTGCAAATTTTTATCGGCTGATGTTTGCGGCTTCGAAAAATTGGTCGCGCGATTTGCATGAAGAGCGTCGGCGTCGGGGGTTGTCTCGGCAAATGAATCCGTTGAGTCCCCAGATGATGAGCAGTGGTGCTTTGAACTTGGCTTTGTTTTCTAAATATTTTGCAGCGCCCCAGAGGGATTGGCCTGTAAATTTAATTCAACCAGGATTCATTTCTTATGACGGACCCGCAGAGCAGGGAGTTTTAAGCACGGAAATTGAAAAGTTTTTGAGTCTTGGCGAGCCGCCGGTATTGGTGACTCTGGGCTCGACTAACGTGCACACGCCCGGAAAGATATTTGAAATTTTTCATCAGGCCCTATCGAAAACTAAACGCCGAGCCTTGATGGTGGTGGGTGAACAAAATTTATTGGAGTGTCGAAAAAAATACGCCAGCGATCAGTTCGGAATTTTTGGATACGCGCCTTATGGCAAGTTGATGCCGCGATGTTCGGCGGTGGTGCATCAAGGCGGAGTGGGAACCACCGGACAGGCCATGCGTTCGAGGTGTCCTGCGATCATTGTTGGCAGTGCTAATGATCAGCTCGACAATGCTCGGCATCTTGAAGAGGTTGGCGGGGGCATTCGATTGCCGTTGAAGAGACTCAACGTGACTTCATTGGGAGTGGCGATCGATCGGATTTTTCAACCCAGTCTTCAGGCCAAGGCCCAAGAAATAGCGAAGCAAATCCAGGCCGAGCCCACCGAAGAAATTTTGCTAAGGGCCGTTCGCCAGATCACCAGATAAAATATTTAAATTTTGTAAATTACTGGCAATCCGCTAACTGGCGAACACCCACACTTAAGTATCGGTCGTGAGAAAAATGAAATCCGCGAATCACAGTGTCAATGTGTTCGGTGAGCGAAACGTCACAGCTGTTTTCGACAACATTAGGGGATAAGTTTTTTACTAAGTAAATCGTCATCTCGACCTCTTCAATTCGGGGGTGATTTTGGATCACGTCATGAGGTTGTCGGGTTTGACTAGTGGCCAAGCAGGGGGCTCCTTCGCCAGTGTTTCGGTGATCTAAAAGAGTCACGGCCGCAAGTTCTGGGACTAATACTTTCACAACCGGTACTGAGTAATCGGCTTGGGATAATTTAACTCGAGTCGCAGAAATCTCGACCGGCAATTTTACAACTCGTTTTGAGATCACAACTTCTTTGGGCTGCGGATTTTCGCTAGCTTGTATGAAGGGTTGCACGAAGGCATCAAACGAAACAAAAGGTTGTGAAGCGTAGGCCGAGTTGCTGATAGCAAAAAGTGTGGAGGTTAAAAGTGCGAATTTGGTTGTAGTTAATTTTTTCATTTGAAGTCTCTCTTTCTGCTGTGATTTTAAGGGGCTTCGGATGATAAATAAAATGAGCAAAATGATTAGTTGTGATAATTAAATTTTATGATTTCACCGACCGATATTCGTTATTTTGTGGAAGTGGCCGCCTCCGGAAATCTTTCTCGGGCCGCCGAACGTTTGGGACTGTCTCAGCCTGCGTTGACCTATAGCTTAAATCGCATCGAAAAAGAAATGGCTGCTAAACTTTTAGAGCGTGGAAAAAAAGGGGTGGCTCTGACCTCGGCCGGAAAACTTTTTTTGTCGCAAGCCAAAGAATTAGCCGAACAATGGTCGATGCTTAAGCAATCCATTCATCAAGACCGAGATTTGCCTAAAGGGCGTATTCGCCTTGGTTGTCACAGCGCGGTTGCGCAGTATTCGCTGCCAAAATTTCTGCCAATTTTTTTAACTGAATTCCCGCTGATTCAATTGGAGTTGCGGCATGGACTTTCGCGTTTGATGACGGCCGAAGTGATTGGAGGAGGATTGGATGTGGCGCTTGCAGTGAATCCAGTGGCTCATCCTGATTTGGTGATTCGCGAACTTTGCAAAGACACGGTCACTTTATGGGCCGCTCGGAAAAACAAAAACCCCAAGGTCTTGATCGTCGAGCCCAGCCTTCTGCAATCACAAGATATCATTCGCAAGCTTGCTAAAAAAAATCATGTTTTTGATCGGGTTGTGGAATCATCAAGCCTTGAGGTGATTGCCCAATTGATGAGCGCCGGTGCCGGCGTTGCGATTTTGCCCACACGGGTAGTGGAAGCGATTTCATCTAAAGATGTTTTGAGAGTCTCAGGAGCTCCGGAATTTCAAGATCGAATTTGTTTAGTCGCGCGCCCGGAGTTTTTAAAATCTAAACGGGGCCAAGTTTTTTTTGAATCGGTGATCCGAAGTTTTCGATAAGGCTTTTAAAAAATAAAATTGCGAGTCCCGGGGCCGGCATCGGCCTCCGGAACTCGCTCAATCAGAACGAGATGGAACTAGATTGTCTTGCCCAGCCTTCGCTAAGCTTCATGAGGAAGGGAGGTCCCCCACACATAGTGAGGGCTGGACAACGCCGGCCCAATTCCCGCTCCAAAATCCGTCTTAGCTAGATCAGCTTCAATGCAAGCGAGGGAACTGTGTTGGCTTGTGCCAAGATCGAAGTACCTGCTTGTCGTATGATTGAAGCTCGAGCCAATGCTGAACTTTCTTCAGCGATGTCTGCGTCTCTCATTCGGCTGTTAGCTGATTTCAAAGCTTCCGAAGAAATTTCAACCGTGTTGATGACCGATTGCATTCGGGTTTGCAAGGCACCGTAGTTAGCGCGCATGGTTCCGACTCGGCCGATCGCGTCTTCGATTTTATCCATCGCAGCGCGCGCGTCGTCTTTGTTCTCAACTCTGATGCCGCTGACGCCCAAACCACCAGTGGTTGAGTTCGCCAAACCTGCGTCGAAAGTTAGATAGTTGTCTTTGTTACCTTGGGTACCGATGTGGAAATCCAAGTTACCGCCGCTACCGTTCAACAGGAAAGTTCCTGAGTACTGAGTAGTTTTAGCGATACGATCCAACTCACCCAATAATTGTTGAGCTTCAATGTTCAAAAATACGCGCTCTTTTTCACCGATGGTGTCCGATGCGGCTTGAGTCGAGAGTTCTCGTACTCGAGTTAAAATATTTGTTGTTTCCGACAGCGCGCCTTCAGCCACTTGGATGAAGGAGATACCGTCTTGAGCATTTCGTTGTGCTTGTTCGCTAGATCGAATCTGAGATTTGATCTTTTCCGAAATGGTTAGACCAGCGACGTCATCCGACGCACGGTTGATGCGAAGTCCGGTGGACATTCGCTCCATTGCGCGGTCGACTTGACCGGTGCTGCCTTTCAAGGCACGAATTGCTGAAACGCTAGGAATGTTTGTGTTAATTCTTAATCCCATAAAATGTTCCTCCCTTGTTAAAGCCCGCCGGATTCCGACATGACCGTGAGACGGTCGGGAGTCTCTTTTGACTCACCGCATTACTTCGTCACACGCTATTCATATCGACGCAGTGCGAAATATCTTTAGCGCGGTGCGTCGATAATGGGCTGGGAAGGCCCTAAAATGGCCATTAAATAGCTGATTTAATAATATGAATTAAGTTTCTGTGAAGGGCTCAAGTAAGGGGACGTTGAGCGTTATTTCGCGCTCATTTTGTCCCATTCTCGTTGGGTGTATTCGCAAGTCGGCAGGACTTTAGCAGGGTCTGCGCAGACAAATCGCCCAGGCAGATTTTTAGCGTCGAGGATTAAGCTACCGAAAAAACGGGACTTTTCAGCGCTGCTTAAAAAGGTCTTCAAGGTTTGAGCTATCTCGCTATTGAGTCCCGAGGCATTAACTCCGCTTTCAATCATTGCGGGAGCAACGTTCGAGGGCTGAAATTTTTTGTCGGCGTCTTCTTTGCCAAAAACCGCGACTAAATCAGAGGACAAGACTTTCCAAAGTTTTTCATCACGCATCACTCGCTCGGCTTGGCTGTAATCGGGCTGATCTTTTTGCGGATCAATTCCCCGAGCTTCACTGCGAACGACTTCACTAGCGTAAAGAATCGCCATGCCCATTCGGGTCTCAGCAAAAATTCGCGCTGCTTCAGAATTTTTCAGCATCTTATATTGAATGTTGCCTAATCGATCGGTCGGAATCGGATGCAATTCAGAAAACAAATTGCGGACGCTTCCTAAATCTTTAAGCGACACACTTGTCCATTCGACTTCGGGGAGTGCTTCGATCAATTGTGATTTCATGTCGGACTCTAAGCTTGCGACTAAGTTTGCGCTTGGGACTAAATTTTTAAATTCGTTACTCAACAAATCACGAAGCTTTTTTTGCTGATCTTTATTGAGGGCTTCTTTGGCAGAAATCTGCAAAATCGAAAATCGAGCGTTGGCCTCGATTACCGGAGTGCTTTTAATTTTCTGGTCCATCTCAGAGGGCCGAGGGTCGATGTCGTTTTTATGTTTGCCCATTGAAAGTCCACGCATGAACTCGCTTCGTTTCATCGCGATGTAATATTGAGTTAATTGCAATTTCATTTGCTCGCGAACTTCGGCCAAATTTCGAGGCGCCGTTTCAAACTTCAAAGTAACTCCGCCCCATCCGCTGCTCAAGAAAGTGCTGGGTAAGGGCTGCGCGTGATAAAGGCCGTTGCTGGTTTTGATAAATTTAGATTGCTCGACGTATTGGCGCATTTGATCGGCAATGCGAACTTCGGTTTGGGCCAAGGGCTCCATGTCTTCGCTTGAGAAGAAAGGAATGGGGTCGCCACGGAAGCTAAGATCAATGCGGCCCTTAGCGCGCGCTTGCAGCGCTAAATCTTTAATGGAAGGGTTGGCTTTGAGAAAATTTTCCGGCGAATTTTCAGCGCGGAATTTTTCGACTTCTTCCTTGCTCGCGCGGTGGCTTAAATCTGGCAATGGAGTTAGCCAATCACTGGCGGCAAACGGAAAGGCTATGTTCTTTTTCGGATTGATGAAGCTTGTGCGGCACTTGAAGCTTGGATCGTTTTCCATTTGCTGACGTTCTTCGGCCAAAACCGATTCTTTGCCATCTTGGTACGAGCCTTCGACAATTCTTCTTAAAACACACTCGTCAGTGTCGCGAGCGTGGATACGGTAAACCCAGAAATAACTTCGGTAATAATGATTGAGACGTTCTTTGGGAATCTCAGTGAATTTGAAAAAGGGCGGATTCATTGCAATGCGATCAAAGTGGGCGGCTAAAAGAATCGAGCCGTAGGCTAAATCCATTTTTTCTTTTTCAGAAAGATTAGCGGTCAATTCACTTTTGTTTATTGAAGAAAGCGCAGAATCCAGGTCGGCTTGATTAACGTGCTGATAAGCTTTGTTGGAATAAATCGATCGACCACCCAAAGTTTCAGCCAAGCCATTGTGAGCCAAAACAGAAAGCAGAAGGGCACCCAAGATCAGAGAAGTCTCTTGAAGCTTTTTGAATCCGACTTTCATGTGAGTCACCTTTCTTTTACTTCGATCAAAATGAAGAAGGGATTCTTGGCCCCCGCCAAGAATCCCCATCTATGCGTAAATTATTCTCGTTTGCTAGTGTCGATAGTGGTCGCACCGCTGATGCGTAAGCCCAATCGTGCAGCCAAAGCAGTTTGACGAGCAGCATTGTTGTCCATGTTGGACGCCAAGATTTCGCCGATTGCAGTGACCTTAACCGATTTGTTGCTGTACACGTCGTGAGACAGACCAATGGTTCCAGTAAGAGCTTCGTCTTTTCCGGAAACAGTGTTTTGGTCAGTGATTTCTCCACGAACGTAAACAGTGGTCTTATCGTTCAGCTTGGTGCTGACTTGCGCCATCCAGCTGTCCATACCCTTCATAGAATCCGAGAAGTGTCGGATGTATTGAAGCATGGCATTGAACTCTTGACCCTTGATGGTCACGTTGCCGTCAACTGACGCTGCGATCTTGTTATCCAAGTCGTTAGCAGCCAATTGTTGTGCAGCGTAGGCCAATCGAACGTTAGCGCCGCCGAGCTTTTGCTCAACTGCAGCCATACCGCTGATTCGATCAGACAAATCGCCGTCTTGTACGTTCAACAAGTCAGACCATTTGTAATCGTCTGCTAAGTTGATCGCGCTTCGGCTCTTACCGTCGAAGATCGCAACTGAAAGGCGGGTTCCGCTTTCCAAGTTGTAATCTGCGCGCAAGAACAGACGCTCAGCCAATCGCTCGTTGTACTCTTGTGAAGTACGGCTCAAAGCCAATTGCTGGGGACGTTTGTCGAATCCGACGTCGCCGTATCCGCCCTTGAAGTCGATCGCGCCACGAGTAAGGCTAGCAACCACTTCTTGAACGATGCCACGAGCTTGATTTCCATCAAGGCTCGAATTTTTGTCAGCAGAATCGTTAACGTTGATTTCGCGACGAACGATGCTTTCAAGATCTAAAGCAACTTCGAAACGGATTCCGTTTTCCAATTCGGTCGTGACAACCATGGTGGGTTTATCGAAGAGATACCCAAAGCCCTTAGAGTCAGCGATGGCTTGATCAGCAGCACCAGCAACTCCGAGAACCATTTGAGTCGAACCTTCGACAGTGATTTTGGCAGCTTGAGTCAGCATCGGCATAGTTGCCAATGCGCCCAACAGAACTGCGCGGTGGAATTTTTTCCAAGAACCGTGTTTGTTAATTGTCATGTATCCTCCTTAGGTTTTGCGTTTACGCACGCGGAAGGGGGCTTATGCAGGATTAGGGCCAACGTCATAAGTCACCAGAAATTTAGGAAACCTAACTGGGAAATAGCTAATGGAGGGCGAAATCCTTGTCTAAGTTATTTACGTTCGGCGCAAATTGCGGAAAACTTTTGTTGCTTAGAGGGGCATTCGCGCTAGGCTAAGTATCTTTATTTATGGGTAAATTAAAAGCTTTATCGAAAAGTATATTTCAGTATTTTTCGAGTCGCTCGAGACTAAGCTTTTTTCTTTCGGCTTTGTTTGCTCTCTCTGCTTTTTGGGCTTTGCGAATCGAGATCGCTTTGGACATTGGTTGGCAAAAGTCGCTGAACGACGGATTGATCTTGGGATTGGTCTACGATGTTTTGTGTTTGGCGATCCCTTTTTCGTTAGGACTTATGGTTCAGCGAGCGCACAATTTTTTTCTGCGGGTTTTTTGGGTCCCGGTATTTGCGGTTCTCTATATAAGTTCATTTTCCTCGGCCCTCTATTATCTGTTTTTTAAAAGCAGTCTTCAGTGGTGGGTGGTTTTAGAGCACATCACAGATGCTACGGTGGTGGGGGATCAGGCCCTTGAGTTGGCACTCACTCCTTTAATTTTGATCAGCGTCTCTATGTTTTTGGGATCGGTGATTTTTGGGCTTTGGTCTTTTAAGAAATCCTTCTGGAAATTTCCGAACCTTCGATTTCCCGTTTTAAATGGGGCTTTTGATTTATTGCTGGCGGCTTTTGTGGTGTTGGCCGCGATTGGAATGCAGCAGTGGCCCAGGTCTCATCGCCGTCAGGTTCAAGTTCTCTTGGGCTCGACTAATGACGTGGTTTTTTTGCGCAGCCCAGTTTTAGCGCATCCGCTAATTGATTGGTTGCCATCTATTTCTGGTCGCGTGGCATACGTGGCGGGCGAGGCCGGGGCCTTCACTTCGACTTATTTGTCTGACGCCGAGAAAAAAAATCCAGCTTCGGTTCTTCGGGCCTATCGTGAACAAGATCCATCTTCCATCACTTCGTTTCTTAAAGATCCATTCCCTTTGAACGATGATTTTGTGATTGATCCAGATCTTCAGCAAAAATGGTTGAAGGCTTTGGGCTTTGCAGAAAACGCCAAGCCCAGCACCCTGTTTATGTTTTTAGAAAGCTTTCGATCTTATGAGTTAGCCGATCCGGTTCAGGCGCCTCTCTTGTATCCAAGGCTGACTAAAATTTTTAAAGAGCACGGAATTTTCTTAACTCGGGGCTACACTTCGGCATACACGGCCGGACAAACCGTGCGTGGAATGTGGCAAACTTTTTGTAGTGTGCTTCCGAATATGATGGGTTCGGCGCCTTATCTTAATAATGCCGGAATCAGCGCGGATTGTTTGCCGGAATATCTGGGCAATCATGGATTCCAGACCACTATGTTTTTGGCAACCGCCGCGACTTTTCACAATAAAAGAGCCTTTGAAGAACAGCATGGAACCCAAAAAATATTTGATAAGTACGATTACGACCAAGAAAATCAAAGTGATTGGACTGGGTGGGGGGTTCCTGATGCCCGCTACTTTAGTCGTTTTCTTGATCAGGCAAATGAATTGGCTTTAAGTGGGAGTCGTTTTTTTATTCATGGAATTAACACCAATACCCATCCGCCCTTTACTAATGTAAAGGGTGCGCTGGCGCCGGATGGTTGGAAGAAAAAAACCGACTTAAAGTGGACCCCTTTTCATGCTTCATTTCGTCGGCTCGATAATGAGGTCGCCGACTTTATAGAAGACTTCTTAAAAAGTCCGGCTGCCAATAATTCTTATTTAGTGCTAGCCGGAGATCACAGCACGCCGGCAGAAATTCCACGCAGTTTTGAGGCGGATCCTCGCGCCACCGAAATCAGATTTCGGGTTCCGGTGATTTTTATTTCTAAAAATATGCCAACGCCGATGATGATCGAAAAGCCTTTTCATGAATTGGATGTGGGGTTGACGATCGCGGCCATAAACGGCGAAATTGGAAAAAATATTCCGTGGTCGCGATTGGGACGGCCACTGTCTCCGGATAAAAGCTTCAGAGGTTCAGATTGGACATTTATGACTTATTCGCGCGAGCTTTATTATCGAAATCGCGAGCGTTCGTGCTACACCTTGGGAGATAGGCGGAAACTTCGATGCTATTTGGATAATGGCGAAGACCCATTATTTTCAAAAAATTTGGTCGAGGTTCCTGAAAAAGCAGAAGACACTTTGTTTTTCAATAAAGTGATAGAAGCTGATTTCTTGACTGTGTCTGGCAATAAGATTGCGCCTAAGAAAAATCCTTAATCTAATAATCGGTAAAGCGCGTCTGCTGCCGACGAGGCTGCGTGTCCAGGATTGTGGATAGACTCTTGGTAGGCCTTTTTAATTTGGCGCTTCATCATGTCAGCACTTAAAGTTAATTCATTCAGTAGGGTTGGAACTTGCTTTAAATCCATGGGACGCACGACTTTGCCGATTTTTTGTCGAATGGAATCTTCAATGCCATTCAGCCCGAAATCTTTCCAGCGAGGATTGTTTATTTTTTGGGGCATATCGATGAAGATCACGGGTTTTTCCAGTGCAAAAGCATATTCGGTGGCGGCGCCGGACCAGTCGCTGATCATCACTGCGGAATTTTTAAGTGAAGAGTTATCGTTGAGGTCGGTCTCAATTTTTAGGGCACCGGATTCAATGGCCTTATTGAATAGCGCGCAAATTGTGGGGATTAACTGGGGCAATCGGCGCACCGTCATGGGGTGAAGCCGTAAGTAGATTTTCCATTCAGAATTTAGAATTTCTTGAATTAAAGTTTTGATGGTCGGAGGATCTTCAGCAAAGGAACACTCACCCCAAGAAGGCGCGAGTAATATTGCTTGCTCGGGCTTTTCTCCGGGTGCCAGCAGATGCTTTCGATAGTCCGCGATGATGGTGTCGAGCTTGACGCTTCCACAGGGAATGAGATTGCGCTTGGGAATTTTGCGCAGCTCTTCTTCTTTTCGAAGTTCTTGGTCGTGGTGGGGGCCCATCGTTAAAATGTTTGGATAGTGTTCAAAGGCGCGGTCGCGGTAAACAATGTGACTGCTGTTGATCGAGTGAAAGGCATAAACGTATTTAACCGGGTGCGAACTTTTTTTAAGTTCCAGATTTTCCAAATCAGGCAGTGATAAGAGCAGCACTTTTGCATCAAGCGAACGAAATAAAATGGTTCGAGCAGTGCCCATACCAATGTAATAGCCATGCATTCGATCGTGGCTGAATTTTAAGCCGGGATCGTTTTCTTGGGAGCTTAAAAAGCTGACGGATTCTTTGGGGAATTTTTCTAAATAATTTTTAATGATCGGGCCCAGGTGGGGCCAGTCGTGGGAACCTTCGGAATAAACCACTAATCTGCGCTGGTGAGTGGCAGACTCGCTAAATCGTTTTATTGAGGCGGAAGTTTTAAAGAATACCTTGAGAGCCCTAAACATCAGTTTATTCCCAAATCTTTTAAGGACGACTTCAAAACAATTTTAATCTCAGCATGGCCGACGGGCGATAAGTTGTTGTCGGCTCTACCCGGCGTGAACATCTCGTCAATTTTGCTGAAAACTTGCTCGGCTTGAAAAACGGATTTCTTAAATTCGGCAGCAAAGCCCGATTTTTGAATGAGCTCACGAAGAGTTGTGGCAAATTCGGTTGGAAGAATTCCCATCATTTTACAAAATTCATTGAGCCGCCCGTCATCGGCCTTGAGATTTAGTTCCCAAAGAGCCGGCAGAGTGAAGCTGCAGGCCAATCCATGAGGAGTTCCGTAATGAGCGGTTAGTGGATAGGAAATTGCATGAGCCAAAGCCGTGCGCGTGTGAGAAATGCAAATACCTGAAATTAAACTCGACTCCATCATTTGGCTGCGAGCTTCGAGGTTGGATAAATCATTTTGCAACTTGGGCAACGCAGTCAATGCAAGCTGCACTCCGCGCGCGGCCTGTGGAATTAAAAGTGGGTGCGCGTTTTTATTCCATACCGATTCGATGCACTGTGATAGCGCGTCCATTCCAGTTGCCAGCGTAACGTCCCAAGGTAGTGGAAGCGCCAACGTCGGGTCGAGCCAGGCTTCGGTCGGATGGAGTTGGGGGCCGACTAATGAATATTTTTTCTTTTCTTCGTCATCCCAAACTGTCGCAAAGGGCGTGACCTCGCTGCCGGTTCCCGAAGTGGTGGCGACCGTGATGAGCGGCAAAGTTTTAGGATTGAAAGTTTTGTCAGCGGTTTTAACGGCCTTTTGAAATTCCGAAAATTCTAGCTTTGGTTGCGCGCAGAGCACGGCCAGTGCTTTGGCTAAATCCATAACGCTTCCGCCGCCGACCGCCAGCACTGTGTCGGGAGAAAAGTCTGCTAATTCCGCCAATAGTTTTTTGATGTCGCGAAAATTTGGGTTGGAGCTCTCGAGCGCTAAAGTTTTTACGGTGCAGCGATTTTTTTCGAGAGTGCTTAGAATTTTATTAGCCAAGCCCCGCTTGATCCAGCCGCTTGAAGTGACCAGTAAAATTTTTTGCTCGCTAAAACGGGTGGCTAAACTTTCGAGCAAGCGAATCCCAAATGAAATTTTAGTGGGATGACTGAGGGACCATTGACTTTGAGACCACGGGTTGTGAGAGCCAGTTGTCCCCAAGCTGTTCACGCGTCGAGCGCTTTCATGAATTGCTGTTTGTTTTCGAGTGGCGTGGATTTGGGGCGACCCAATTCGGGACGCGAGCCTTGTTTGGTGCGCACTTCTAAGAAGTGAGGACCTTCATTTTTTTCAAGCGCCTGAAGAGCTTGAGTTAAATTTGCTGAGTCCACGACACAAGCCGCAGTTTTGTAATTGGTGGCTTTGGCGATGGCCGGTAAATCAATTTTGAAGGCACCCGTGCCCTGGCCGCCGACCGATTCGTGGGCGCCGTTGTTGATCACGATGTGAATCAGGTTAGAGGGAGCCAAAGCTCCGATCGTGGCCATGCCGCCCATGTGCATCAGCAAAGATCCATCGCCATCGATGCAATAAACTTTGCGATTTTTTTGCTCAAGGGCCACGCCTAAAGCAATTTGCGAAGTGTGTCCCATCGATCCGACCGTTAAAAAATCAGCGCGGTTAGTTTCTCCACGCTTTTTGCGCAGCTCGTATAATTCGCGCGAAGTTTTCCCCGTGGTTGCGATCACCGCGTCTTTTGGGTTAACGCATTTCAGGATTTCTTCAATCGCGTCTTCGCGACTCATGACGTACGGATTTTTTTCTTTACCTTGAAATTTGTAATCATCAAAGGTGTCGCCGCGAACCAGGATGGCGTAGGGGCATGATTTTTCTTTTAGGCTGACCAAGGCTTTTTGCACGACTGATTGTGGGTCGCTAGTGGGCTCTAAAATTCCATAAGGAATTTCTAGGGCGTCTAACAGCTCGGTCATGATCCGACCTTGTTTTTTATGTTGGGGTTCGTCTTTAACGCCTGGTTCTCCGCGCCATCCGATGATCAACAAGGTTGGGATGCTGTAGACTTCGTTGTCACAAAGCGAAGTCAGCGGATTGATCATGTTGCCAGTGCCGGAATTTTGCAGGTAAACCGCGGGAATTTTTCCAGTCGCCAAATGATAGCCCGAGGCAAGGGCGACCGCCGAACCTTCGTTGGCACAGATGACGTGATTTTGGGGTCCCACGTGATCGGCGATGTAAAAGCAAAAGTTTTTGAGCAGCGAATCCGGAACGCCCGCAAAAAATTCAATGCCGCTGTTTTTCAAGGTTTGGTAAAACAATTCACAGGAAATCAAATTATTGTCCTCCGGGAATCAAGGTCAGAACTTCTTTAATAGGCATCAACACGCCATCAACTTCTGCCGATCGACCGTGCTGCAAAATAGATTCAGCGGTTTTGATCATTGCTGGATAGGCCGCGCGCAAAAGATGGTTTGCGTAAATGACGATGTTAACACCGGCAGCTTGCAATTCTTTTTCGAAAATCGTGTTGTAGCTTGAGGGCACCGCGATCAGGGGTGGCCGTCGTGGAAATTTATTGTAGGCCGCGCAGAAATCTAAAACTTCTTTTGGAGATTTTTCGCGGCTGTGAATCATGATGCCGTCGGCTCCGGCTTCAACGTAGGCACGGGCGCGAGTGAGCGCGTCCTCAAGGCCTTTGCCCAAAATCAAGCTTTCGCAACGGGCAATGACCATGAAGGAATCGGTGATTTGGGCGCGTTTGCCCGATTGAATTTTTGCGCAGAAATCTTCGATGGTGTCTTGAGTTTGATCGACATCGGTTCCGAAAAGTGAATTTTTCTTAAGACCGATCTTGTCTTCGATGATGACGGCCGACACTCCCAAACGTTCCAGAGTTCGAACGGTGTAGGTGAAGTGTTCGGTTTTTCCGCCGGTGTCGCCGTCGTAAATGATGGGTTTGGTGGTCACTTCCAAAATGTCGTTGACCGTTTGCATCCGAGAGGTCACGTCGACTGCTTCGATGTCGGGTTTACCTTTGGCGGTTGAGTCGGTAAGGCTTGATAGCCAAATAGCGTCGAATTCTTTGGTGCCGGTGTCAGTTTTGACTTCGGTGCTTTCGACAATCAATCCCGTCAAACCGTTGTGAGCTTCCATGACGCGAACAATCGGCTTGTTCTCGATGAGTCGACGCAATCGCTTCAATCGATTTTTAGGAGTGGTTCCGATTTCTTTCATTGCGCCCACTAATTGGGTCGAAGAAATGCCCGGAGTGTAGGGAACGTCAATTAAAGTCCCGTTCCATTCCTTAAGAGTGTTGATCACGCGTTCACGAGTGGTTTTTTGAACGCCTTCTTTCCAGTCGTCGCCGTGAACCACGAAGTCTGGGCGAAGTTTTTGTAAATTTGGAACGTAATCCAAGGTTTCTTGGGGAATGACTTGAGCCACGTTTTTTAGATTTTCAATCACGATTTTACGCTGTGAAAATTCCATGTAGGGCAAACGCTTGTAACTGGCGATGGCTTGGTCGGTAAGTAATCCAACCGTCACATCGCCATACTGAGCGGCGGTGTTGATGATGTTCAGGTGACCCGGGTGAACCAGGTCTGCGCTCATGCCTACGTATACAGTTTTCTTTTTATCAGTGTTTGTTGTCATAGATGCTGACTACTTTTTCTCTTCAGTGGATGAAGAGGTTTCTGGGGTGGTGGTAGTTTCGCTTGTAGTGGTTTTGTTGGCGCCTGGAAGCAAGGCGCGCAAACGGAACCAGCCCATTTTAATCGCCATGTATCCACCAACGATGCCGGCCACGATTCCTTGGAGAATGATGGTTCCGGTTCCGGGGTCAAGGTAAGCCCATGCGCTTTGAGTGCTGAGGGTTAGTGCGATTGCTAAAACTAGATAGTCTTTTCGGGAAAAACATTTTGAATTCATTTGGAATTTGCCTCCGTCTGACAAGCGGCTGGTTCTAAACCAAAATCATTTCTTGCGTCAATTGCTTCAGGGCTTTTTTGGAGCAAAGTGCGAAAATTCTGTGAAAAATTTGAGAGGTTCGAAAGCAAAGTGGCTCCTATGGTATGAAGAGGCCTCTATGAGGGACTTTCGGAAACTTCTAGCTGCTAATACGCCGCCAAACACCACGGTGCTATATTTGCTGGGTTTTGCCTTTTATCCGATTTTATTTCTCTACAGCAAATTTCCTGGAGAGGCTTCGTGGAGTTTGGCCCCTTTGCCGATGCTGCTCAGTGGAGTGTTCACTTGCTTGATTTTTGCTGTCTTAAAGCGGATTTTTCGAAATGAACCACAAGCCGCAGTGTTGACTTGTGCTTTGCTGTTTTTGTTTTTTTCCTACGGTCATTTGGCAACCTATGTGGGGGCTAGGGTGATTGGTGGAGGATCGGGAAACGGCAAGAATTTGATCTATGTGAATCCGGTGTTGGGGGCATTTTGGTTTTTATTTTTGCTGGCAGCTGTTTTTTTCGTAAGTTCACGAAAGCGCCAAACCTTCGTTGAAAGATTGCATCAGATTTTACCGTCGATTTCGGCGACACTCATCGTTTTGCTGGGGCTGACATTTGTATTGGAAACGTTGACTCCAGAAAAAGAAGTGGCCGAATCCACCGAAAGTTTCAAGGTCGGTCTTATTAGTGAGCTGGGGTACAATCCGGATATTTATTTCATTGTTTTGGATGGTTACGCGCGTGCTGACATCTTGAAGCAATTTTATGGTTTTGATAATCAGCCTTTTTTGGAATCACTCCGCCAAAAGAATTTTCAAGTTCTTGAAAATTCTTTTGCGAGTTATCCATGGACTCATCTTTCTTTGACCAGCGCGCTAAACATGAGTCATTTACATGAATTTGCCAAGCAGGTCGGCGAAAATCGCAAGAGCCGCGGGCATCTGTATCAGTTTCTGCAAAACAATCGGGTCAGTAAATTTTTACGCCAACGGGGCTATCGCTACATTCATTTAGCGTCAACCGGCGGTGAAACTATGATGAATCCCTACGCCGATAAAGTTTATTCTTGTCGCAGCAGTGGGGGCGTAAAACATGAAATTTACCGCGTGTTGATTGAGTCTTCTTTGTTGCGGGTTGTGTTTAACGATTTGGGAAAAGATTTGGCCGAATGTCACAAAGAAAATTATCAAACTTTTTCGAAGATTCCTGAGCTAGAGAAGGGGCCAAAATTTGTTTTTGCCCATATTGTGTCGCCCCATCATCCCTATTTGTTTGATGACAAAGGCAATGTTTTGCAACACGCCACGATTTCTAATCAATTTCGTTACGATAAAAATTTGTGGGCTGATCGACGCTCTTACGTCAATCAAACCAAATTCATTAATGCGACCATGTATAAAATTTTTGGAGATATTCTTCAAAAAAGCGAACACCCACCCGTGATTATTCTGTCATCAGATCATGGGCCCCATTTGGTCTACAAAGAATTCCCAGATGAAGTTCGTCATACCGGAAGATTTGCTAATTTGTTAGCTGTTCATCTGCCGCAAATCAAGAATCAGAAGCCTTTTCAACTTTTGGATAATTTGCGATTGGTGAATTTGTTTCCGTCGATTTTTAATTATTATTTTGATTCGAAATTGAAGATGGAAAGCGATGAACTTTTTTTGAGAGTGGGGGCGAGCGGTTATAGCTTTAAACCTTTTCAACCGCTGGATCAGTCGGCGATGAAAAGCTTGGCTCGCTGATTTTTTAAAAGCAACCAAAAAACGAAAAAGAGGATCAAGCGTCCCGAAACGCTTGACCCCCCGAGAATTAACATCGGAGCCTTTTTTAAGGGCCCCTCCTCTCCTCACGGAGAGGTGAATTCCATTACTAATTAACCGAGAAGCTTAAGAGCCAAAGTGGTCGATGAGTTGGCTTGTGCCAAGACCGATGTAGCTGCTTGAGTCTTCACGATGTCTCGTGACATATCAGCGCTGACCATTGCGAAGTCAGTGTCTTTGATACGTGAACGAGCAGCCGAGAAGTTTTCCACCGCAACTTCCGTGTTGGCGACGTTAGACACCAATCGGTTTTGCAATGCGCCCAGGTTAGAACGGTTGCTGTTCAAACCAGAGAGCGCGTTGTCCAATGCGTCCAAACCACCTTGAGCAGAAGCTTTGTTAGAGACGTCGATGCCGCTGATTCCAAGAGCGTCGACAGTGACGTTGGTTTCGCCGGGTTTGTAAGAGATACGGTCCAAGAACTCGTCGTTTCGTGTTCCAATTTGGAAGTCGAGTATAGGGCCAGTACCGTTCAATAAGCTAGTTCCGTTGTAGTTAGTTGATTGAGCGATACGCTCAACTTCTAGCTTCAATTGTTGAGCTTCACGATCGAGGTATCCACGCTCTTTTTCACCGATGGTGTCAGAAGCTGATTGGACGCTCAATTCGCGAAGACGAATGATCATGTTGCCGATTTCGTTCATTCCACCTTCAGCGACTTGCACGAACGAAATACCGTCTTGTGCGTTACGCGCTGCTTGAGTGAACGATCGGATTTGGCCGGTCAAGCTTTCGCTGATGGCCAAGCCTGCTGCGTCGTCAGCAGATTTGTTAATTCGCGAACCCGAAGCCAATTGGCCAGTGCTGTCAGCCAATTTGCCTTGTGCGGATCGCAAGTTACGTTGAGCGTTTACAGATAACATGTTTGTGTTAATTCTCATTCCCATGATTTAGATCTCCTTTTTCTTTCTTTTTTTTCACCTCCGTGTTTTGTAGTTTTCCGATCTCGGGATTGCCGTCCTAAGATTGGGGGATTGAATCATTCATCCCGGTTTTCTAGATAACGTTAAAGTTAGATGGTTAATTATTTTGACTACTGAGAATTTTGTCTCAGCATCCATCCGTAGTTTCGAACATCCGTTCGAAGAGAACCGAAGCTCCACTTCGTTAGGTCTTCGTAGTCGTCCGTTGCCCTCCTTCTTTCCCGTTTTCCCGAAAACCAACTTTCGGGAACCGCCGGGTCACTTTTTTGGCGGTACATCACAACAATCGGAATATTGACGCTGGACTTTAGAAGAAAGTGTAATTATTTTTACTGTTTGCGCCGTGTCAAAAAGACGCTGCGTGTAAACAGATGGAAAACACAAAGCTTTCGCACATCCCCGTTTTGCTAAATGAAGTGATTTCTTTTCTGCCTACGAGTGAAAAACTAAGTTTTTTGGACTGCACCGCAGGTGGTGGCGGACATTTTTTTGAAATATTGAAACGATGTGACGCTCGCACTGCACAAATGACTGCGCAATGTTGGGATCGCGATCCCCTCGCCAAGGCGCGCATCGAAAAACGCGCAACCGAATTTAACTTATCGAAATCTTACGTCTTTAAACAAAAAACATTTTCCGAGCCGCCCCTAAAAGAAGAGTCCTTCGATATTATTTTGGCCGATTTGGGAATTTCTTCGTTTCAATTAGACGATCCCGAGCGCGGATTGAGTCTGCACTCGGAGCGCGCGCCGGATTTTCGAATGAATCCAGAAATAGGCCCGGACTTTAGTGAATGGTTGGAATCGATTCCGGTTGGTGAATTGGAAAGCATCTTACGCGTCTATGGCGAAGAGCCCAAGGCTCATAAATTAGCCAAAGCCTTAAAGAGTGAAGCTCCTCCGTTGAGCCAGGCGAAACTTTTCGCAGATTGGATCGCCAAGATTTTGGCTTATCCGCCTCCCAGTCGTCGTCACCCGGCGACGCGAAGTTTTCAAGCCTTTCGAATCGCGATCAATCAAGAACTCCAAGAATTAGAATCACTGTTGAAGTGGGCCCCCGAGCATTTAGCGGTCGGCGGGGTCTTAATGATCATCTCTTTCCATTCCCTAGAAGACCGAATGGTGAAAAGACGCTTCCGAGACTTGGCGGAAAGTGGCTGCTTCGATATTCTAACTAAGAAGCCAGTCGATCCTTCGGAATCCGAAGTTCAGCAAAACCCCCGGGCGCGTAGTGCGCACTTAAGGGTGCTGAGCAAAGTTCAAGAAGACGATCGGGGCTTAGTTGGGGGCTTAGTTGGGAAGCATGAGGCAAAGACCTCGGATTAAGTACGAACCTCAAGAACTTCAGGGTTCTGAAGTTTTGCGGATGCTTGTTTTGGTCATCGCGGTGGCCGCGACTTTCATGCTCCACGTTTGGATGCGAACTCTGGTGATTTCCGAAGGTTTCAAATTAGGCGAAGCTCGCAGTCGTGTGATGCAATTAGAGTCTGAGCGAGTCAAGTTGCGCTTGGAGCGCGAAAAATTAATTAGTCCTGATCGACTCAATGCCATCGTTTCGAATTTCGCGAATGAAGGCAATGTTTTTCTTTCGCCGAATGCTTCGCAAATTCTTTTTTATGAAGAAGGCAATGTTGAAGCTTTGCGTAGCCAGCCGGGGATTCCTGCACGATGAACTCTTCATGGCGTTTGCGTTTTTTGGCGTTGGGATTTTTTGCTGCTTCGGCCATCATTGTCTTTCGAATTTTTCAGCTTCAGATCATTCCCCATGAAAAAGTGGAAACGCTGGCCCGTCGTCAGCTAAAGCGCAACACGGAAATTGTCGGACGAAGAGGCACCATTTACGATCGTAACGGTCGTGAATTAGCCGTTTCGATGAATTCGGTTTCGATTTACGCCAACCCGCCGATGATTTCTCAACGCCGAAAAGTTGCCAAGGTTTTGGGCGAAGTTTTGCGTCTGACTCCCAATCAGATTGTAAAAAAATTAGCCGATGGCTCGCATAAAAAATTCATCTGGCTGGAACGCCAGTTAAACGCCAAACAAGTGGCTGCGCTTGAGCGTATCAATTTAAAATCCTTAGATGGCATCGGGGTGATTCCGGAATACCGCCGTGAATATCCGATGACTGAATTGGCCTCGCACGTTTTAGGGTTTGTTTCGATAGACGGGTGGGGGCTTGAGGGAATTGAAAAGCGCTTTGACCAAAAATTGCGCGGGACTAAAGAAACTCTTAATTTAGAACGCGATGCTCGAGGTCGACCGATTTTTACTCAGATGGATCAAATTCGATTTGAAGATCAACGCGGAGAAAACATTCATCTGACCATCGATGCGCGTTTGCAATACGCGGCGGAAAATTCACTTAAAAAAGCGGTGAACTATCACGAAGCCGATAGCGGCACTGCAATTGTGATGGATCCTAATACTGGCGAAGTTTTAGCGATGGCGAATTACCCGGGCTTTGATCCTTCGAAGCCGGGTTATTCGCCACTTAGTTTTCGGCGAAATCTAGCGATTTCCGATCCGATCGAACCCGGTAGCGTGATGAAGTCTTTCGTTTTGGCCAAAGCATTTGATGATCGCGTGGTCGGCCCCGAAAGTTGGATCGATGGTGGAAACGGTTCCATTAAAATTGGCCGCAAAACCATTCGTGAAGCCGAAGAAAAACATCGGTTTGAAAAACTGAAACCAAAAGATGTAATTAAGTTTTCATCCAACGTAGCCACGGTGAATTTGAAAAACATGATGGGCTTTGATCGAGTGGCCCAAATTTTTCAAGACGTTGGATTTGGAAAGCTCAGCGGGCTGGATATGCCCGGCGAATCTAGAGGCGTTTTTAAAACTCCGGGTCGCAAGCAACTTTTAGAACAAGCCACGATTTCTTTTGGCCAGGGAATGTCGGCCACTCCCATTCAGATTGTCACTTCTTATGCCGCGATCGCCAATGGTGGATATAAAGTCACGCCCACTGTGGTTGATCGCGGTGATGAAAAGCTTCCGGAATTTCCGCGGGTGATGAAAGAAGAAACCGCCAATCGGATGAAGCGAATTTTAAAATCTGTCGTGCAAGAAGATGGCACGGGCATTGCCGCACGAGTCGAGGGTTTTGAAGTGGCCGGAAAAACCGGAACTTCGCAAATGGTTGATTATCAGCGCGGTGGATATGAAAAGGGATCTTACTGGTCGTCGTTCGTTGGATTTTTTCCCGCCAATCATGCGCGCTTTGTGGTTTACGTGATGATCAACCGCCCGACTAAGAATGGATTTTATGGCGGAGTGGTGGCGGCGCCGGCCTTTGCGGAAATTGCGCGCGCGGCAGCACGCACTGTTGGATTGATGCCGAAAGTTTATGCCAAAGGCACTCGTGAGCCGATGAATTATCCCGAAGCGGTTGATGAAAGTCGGCGTTCTTTAATGGCGAAAAATTCGCTATTGAAAGCCCAATTGATGCCCAATTTGATGGGGCTGACTTTGACTCAGGCCATGCGAGTTTTGGAAGAAGCTCAACCTTCGATTGAAGTTATCGGAAGGGGAACCGAAGTTTATGGACAAATTCCAGTCGAGGGCGAGTCCTTTGACGGCAAACAACGAGTGTATTTGAAAGTTCGTTAGAGCTTAGATGACCAAAAAATACGCCGCTTTTTTTGAAAAATTTCCCAAGATCATTTTGGATGACGAGCAACTTGTTTGGGACACTCGGCAAGTTGTGGCGGCGGGAGTTGTAACCAAGAAATATAAATATCCGGAAGAGCAGTCTTTGCTGGCTGCTGCTTCTTCTTTGGCTTTGGGTGAGCCATCAAAAAAATTGCGAATTTGGGGCGTCACCGGTACCAATGGAAAAAGCAGCACCGTTGAAATTTTGCGGCATCTTTTGTGCGCTAATGGCCGAAGCGTTTTGCAGCTTGGAACTTTGGGATTGTCGGTGTGGGATCCTGCTGCGCCAGCCAAGCCCATTCATAGCGAAGAGGTTGGTTTTACAACTCCGCTCGCACCCCAGTTGCAGTGGATCTTAAAGCGCGCGGTTGATGAGCAGATTCAAGAAGTCGTGATGGAAGTTAGCAGTCACGCGCTTTCTGAAGGCCGCAGCGACGCGATTGATTTCGACTGTGCTATTTTTACTAATTTGACTCGCGATCATTTGGATTTCCATAAGACCATGGAAAATTACTTTGAAGCCAAGGCTCGATTTTTTACAGAGTTATTGGCGCAATCTTCCAAGGCCCAAAAGGTGGGAGTGATCAATATCGGGGTTCCCTATGGTCGTGAACTTTTTGCGAGTGTTGAAAAAAAATCTTTTGCATCGGTGAGTTTTGATTTTGCTAAAGACGTTTTGATTCAGAAAAATTCGGTTCAAGGCTTGGAATTTAATTTGAGCGGTGTTGGATTGGTGAAAACTTCCTTGATTGGCGATCATAATGTTGAAAACACTTCGCTGGCACTATTGGCCGTGGCAAAATTGTTGGGGCAACCAGTCGAAGCGCTTTTGGCTGTGATGAGTAGCTTCCCGGGAGTGCGTGGTCGGTTGGAGCGCGTGCTGGGTGTTAGCAAAACTGTTTTTGTTGATTATGCTCATACCCCTGATGCTCTTGAAAAAGTTTTGCGAGCGCTGCAAAAAGTAAAAGAGCCCGCTTCTAAGTTGTGGGTGGTTTTTGGTTGTGGTGGTGATCGTGATGCGGGCAAGCGTCCGATCATGGGGAAAATTGCAGAAGACATTGCCGACTCAGTGGTTTTGACTTCGGACAATCCGCGCACCGAAGATCCGTCATTGATTCTCGCGCAAATTCAATCTGGCTTGCCCGCGAATTCTTCGAAGCTAAAAATTGTGGAAGTGGATCGGCGACAAGCCATCGCAAAGACTTTGGATTTGATGGATCGCATTGATGTTTGTGTGATTGCGGGCAAGGGCCATGAAGATTATCAAATCATCGGTACTCAAAAATCTCATTTCTCCGACGTGGAAACGGTGAAGGCGCTTTTAAAATTTTGAATAAATCATCAAGAGTTTGAGCAAAGATTCGTTCAGTTATCATTAAATAGAATTTATATATTATAATTTTTTAAATGAAGTCAGCAACCCTGAAAAAAATTCGGCAATGCATTTTGATAGGCTTACTGCTCTTGAGTGGGATTTCTTATGTTTTGAAAATCACTGACCATAATTCTTCAATCTCTAAGACAAGGAATGTATTAAAATCGGCTTCGAACCCAATTGCCTTTCACAAAAATCCTGTACTTTTGAAACAAGATCAGAATTCGACGTCCAAATCCAATAAGGAAACTAACGGACGGAATTCTGCCCCTATCATTTCTCAACCAGGCGTTGAGCTCCATCTTTCCGAAAGCGAGGATCTGAATCGCTACTTTGAAGAGGCTGCTGATATTAACGGGGATGGCATCGTTGAAGGTTTTAGGACCGAAAAAACCTGCGAAGATTTCGTCCCCGACCCAGCAGAGCCGACCAAAGAGTGTTCCTATGCCCACTCACTCTATCTGAGCGTTGGTGGAGAGAGACACTTCCTGAACATTGGTAATTATATCCACTATGTCCCGACCCAACCGGCTATAGAAATTTTTGGAATCCGCGAAGAAATTAATGGCTTTTTGCTTCGATTCGAAACCATTGAACTAGACCCCTATCACACTGATTATTGGATCGAGGTCACTGCAAACTACAGATCAAAAACCTCTTTAAAATGGTCAATCCAGCGACCTGGTGGGCCCTATCCGGATCCTGATCTTTGCGTGAAATTGATGAGAATCCCCGAACCCGATGATGATACTTATGACTTCTTTGTTCCCTTTGAAATCGATCAGAAGTCATATGCGATCAAGGATCCCGCGTGTAAGGGATGTCCGGGTCGCCGGGTTAGCTTTGATTCTGAACAAGGCCGCTTTGTCGTCAAAGAAAGTTTTTGCGAGCTTAATAGAAAATAGATTGGGGACTTTGCAAATTATCAGCGGGCTCCTCGACCAAGGCTACGCTAAACTCATGTAATTATTGTAATTGACACAATGCGTTATAACTGTTAAACACTGGACCGTGTCGGCTATACGAATCTTGGGGCTTCTTGTTTTTGCCCTCGCATTTTCAGCCCATGCCCTACCTCCGGAATTTAGTGGTCCGCATACGACGGTGGGCTGCCAACACTCTCTATCGGCGAATCCAGCCTTTCTATCGGCGTGGAAACAGAGATTTGCTTCGCGCTATTTTTCGGGACCGGTGGCTCGGTCGACGATGCTCGTGGCTCGTCGCTACGGGCTTGAGGCCGTCGAAGTTCAGACTCTAGGGGCTTATTTAGCGGCACGACCGGACACCGTCGTAGAGACTGTTCAATCTTCTTCGATCGAGAAGCCCGAACTGGATCCTGTGCTGGTCGTTTTAAAATCAACCTTAGAAAAACTTCCGAAGCATTCGGGCTATGCGGTCCGCGGTGTAAATCTTTCGGCGGAAGAATTAGCGAAGTATCAGCCAGGTGTGGAAATTCAAGCATCGGAAGCGATGAGTGCCTCTCGATTTGCCATTCGCGAAGGTCATCAATTAATCCGCATTAAATCTAAAACGGCGCGAGTGGTTCGCGATTTTTTAACTCGAGACGGTCAGGATGAATTACTTTTCCCTCCGGGCACACGATTTCGAGTCGTAAGCCGCAAAGAATTGCGACGAACCCTTGTTAGGCAATCAGAAATTCTCATTGAGATGGAAGAGATCTAAATTTTTAAGCGTAGAGCCAAGATCCGTTAAGACACTGCCTTTCTTCATCAAATCATCACACTAAAGGCTGTGTGGAACATTTATTCTATAGAGAATGGCTGGGCTGCGTCTATTGATGGTTTATCTGCAAAAGACATCGGTCTTTTTTGCTGCGCTTTTTTTGCTCGCGGCTTGTGAATCAATTCAATTTTCTGAATCCATTCAAACCGAAGGCGTTGCTGACAATGATGCGACCGACACCGATGAGGCCGAAATCCAAATCTTAGTTCCGGCAAGTGCTTCGTGGGTCAACTCGACCAACGGCGCTTCTTATGAAATCAGTGGAACTTGCAGCGGAGTGGATGAAGTCACGGTTAGCATTCATAACTCTGAAGACAATGTGAATTGTGAATCGGGTGCATTTACAAAATCATTCACCAACATTCATAGCTCGCTGACTGCGGGCACCAGTTATGAAATCACGGCGGTTGGCGCTGATGCTGATGGCGCAGAAATTTCCGATGCGGTGACCGTGCGGATGGCGGCGGCTTCTCCGACCGTATCGATTCTAGCCATTAAAAACAGCTTAGGAGTTTCTGTTGTAGGAACTTCGACTAATGAGTCTTCAGTTTATATTACTGTTCGAGCTAATGATCCCTCTGCCCAAGTTGCAATCTATAGTGGAACTCTTTGTGCGGGCACGACGACCTGGAGAAGTCCTGTTTGGACCACTGTGACTGCGGGAGTTGCTTATAATTCGGTAGTTACCAAAGCCTTGGCAGCGGGCGCGAATACTTTTTCAGTAAAAGCCCGCAACGCAGGTGGCACGATTTCGGGATGCAGCGCGGGCCCTGCCGCGGTTACTTACGACAACACGCCTCCGTCGATTGCCATCGATGCCTCGACCGCAACTCCCCCGGGATTTCCGACCTACGCTAGCAGCGTTTCGACGACCGATGCCACCAGCACCATTGCCAACGTCGAGAACGTTCCGATTTACGGAACTTGTTCGGATTTAACCCGCACTATCACTTTTTATGTGGGGACGACGCTGATTCCTTCAACAGCGGCTGTTACCTGTGCCACTGGTGGAATTTTTTCAGCAATCCTAGATTTTTCCGACGCCATCACAACCGATCAAACGGTGGCTTTAGTCGCAAAAACAACAGACACGGCGGGAAATGTAAAAACGAGCAGCGCGGTTTCAATCATCATCGATCGCGCGGGACCAACCGCTTCTACCATTAGCATCAACGGGGGCGATGATGAGGTTGCTGATGTCGATGTGGAATTAACTTTGTCGGCAAGCGGCGCTCAGTCGATGTTTGTGGCAACCGATCGTGCAGCTTGTGAAGCGGGATCGGGAACTGATTGGGAAGACTTTGCTTCGACGAAAGATTTGTCGCTAACAGGGACTGGCCAAGCCTGGGTAAAATTTCGTGACGTCGCTCTCAACGTCACTTCTTTTAATTTGGGAACTGCGGGCACTCCAGATTTGTCCGCATGCACTAGTGACACGGTGACTTTTGATCCAACGGTTCCCGCGCTTTCCTTCGATGCTCCGTTTAATGTCGCAAGTCCGATAATCACTAAATCATCCATCACGGATGGAATTGAAATGACTGGAACTTGCACGGAAGAAGGACAAAACATCACCTTCAAACTTTATCGATCAACCGCCGCGATCGTGACTCCGACCGGAACTCCTAGATATACGGGATCATTGGCTTGTGAGATTCCGGATGGGGAAACCGTAGCGGTGTGGACGACGGCCAGTTTAACGAGCCAGTTTTCTGATAGCTATCCCTTCTATTATGCGAAGATCACTCAGACCAAGCCGAACGGAGCTACTCATACGGAGGGCATTGCTTTTAAAGTCGATGCATTGGCTCCTACTCTAACTGGAATTGCCCTGAGCACCGCGGGAGACGTTAAAGATCTCGTATGGACTTTGACAACGAATAACAGCACGACCAATCCGGTCGCCAAGGTTTATATTGGTGAGGATTGTGCGGAAACTTATTCTGCTAACTTGGGAGACTCCTCTCAACAAATTGTTTGGGTAAATACTTCAGGATCTTTATTGAAATTCAAGCTCACTGGGGTTTCGGGAAATGCTGCATTTGATTCCAGCGCTAAAGTGGGAATCATTTTAGAAGACGCTGCTGGAAATCGAAATCAATTTGGCGCGCTTGAATGCTATTACCCGATCGATATTTCTTCATACGTTGATGAGCTTGGACCAAATCTGTTTTTAACTTATCCAACAACGGACCTTAGTTTAACGGCAAGTGCAACGCTTTCCATCACGGTTCGCGGAACGGGCTGCGAATCAAATACCCAGACTGTCTCAGCGACGATCAATGGAGTTACCAGCACAACAACCTGTGCGGGGGCAAACCAGGTATTCGCCCTTCCTGTTAACTTATCAGCCTTAACCGCGAGCGCTACACCCTACAGCTTGGTGATTTTAACGACCGATCGCTACGGTAATCCCTCAAGCCAAACCTATTACGTTACGGTGTCGCCTTAGAGCCGCTGTTTCACAATATCTTAACCTTAACTTAACCTTAACCCGCGGCGCTCTTCATCCGAAATACAATATAAGTATGCGGCTATTGCTGCGCCTCTTTTTATTTATAGGGCCCACGGTCCTTGCCATGCTTTTTTTATCCTCGTGTGGGGTCAGCGATCTATCGGCTGGATTTCAAAGCGGCCAACGTATGCAAGATTCTTTGGATAATGGAACTCTTGAATTGATGGACCGTTCACCGGCAGTTGCGTCTGGTGATAATGGATTGATCGCCAGCACTGGAAACCGCAGTGTCATCGATCGGTCGCCTCGAATCAGTTTGGCATTTAGTGGACTCTTTAATTTGCGCGACGAAGTTCGAAACGACGATTTAACGGTTTACGATTCTTATTCACAAAAAAACATTCCCACTTTTTTTGAGTGGGCGGGTAAGTTTGTAAGGTGGTCTGACAACTCAGATTACAAAGTGCTCTTCACTTATTATCACGCCCAAAAAACCATCGAATACGTTGATCGACTTTTTGATGAGGCCTTGATTCCCGGGGCTTACATTCACTACTGGCGTCGCCAAAGCAGCGATGTCCCAACCCCTCCCAATGGTGTTGATCGAGACGAGATTTTACCCGCTTTGCCGCTGACGGTTTACGCCGACGAAACCAAAGATCCCGATGGCAACACCATGACGGCGGATGCTTCGCATTTTTGTCCTTCATTCAACGTCGATCACCGATCAAACGGATTGGATTATTGCATCGACAATTCGGAAACTGATTTTGATTCGATTAAAGCCGAAGAAGGCGCGATCAAGCGTGTCATGACTTTTTATCGGCATCAGCAAAGTCCGATCCCTTATTTCAATCCGGCCGATGATGCCGACACGATTTATCATGAAATGGGACACGTGGTTCAGCTGATCGTGAATGGACGATCGATGGAAAATCCAGTGGGCACCAACGGTCACATGGACGCGTTGCTGGAAGGCGTGGCTGACTTTTTCGCGGGTGCGGTTTTGCAAGACTCAAGTTTGTTTCGATATTCGATGGCTAATTTTAAAGCAGCCTTTCCGACTTCTTTTGCCGGAAGTTCGGTCAACAATCAGCGCGATCTTTCTAACACCCTTCGATTCCCCGATAACTTCGTTGGTTTGAGCGATGATCCCGATGCTCCAAGTGTGGGAAATTCTCACATGAGTGGTCGAATCATCTCGGGCCTGCTTTACGATTTGAAAAAACTTTACGATGGCTCAATGCCGCCATCGGTTCGAGTCCACTGTGACTTAGATGAATTGAGTGCCTTGACTCTTTGTGGCCAAACTACATTCACCGCCATCACGGTGGCCGGGCAATCGGACTGGAGCAGTTGGGACATCGTGCTCTCGCTGATGCTCAGAACCATGATCAGCGATTCAACGGACGTTGATCCTTTGAACGCTGATCATTCGACTTTTCATCACTTCGCAAAAAAATTGGTCGAGGAATGCCAAGCGGCAGTCGATTTAGAATGTCCGGCCGATGACCTTTTGGACTTGGTAAAAATTCGCGGACTTTATTCGCTTAAAGAAATGTACCCTGATCAAATTGCGGGCGCGACCACTGCTCCTTACATCACCGAACCCGAGCGCATTTACAGCATCGGCCCCAGCGACGCAGGAGATTTAAGTCCCGATGATTGGGGCGTCACTGCCGACGATCAACTTGGTTTCTTGGAATACAATCCTTCTTATTCAGGCGCACCGGCTGATGGCTATTGGTCAAACTCTGATGGGGTCATTGATCCTTGCGAAGTCTTGGTGATTTTTCCGCAACTCATCAATCGAACTCACGTGATGGAAGCTCGTTCGAAAGGCTTAACCGACGAACAAGCCAATCCCGCCACCATGGGCGCTGATATTTTTGATTTCAAAATAGCAATGAACACCAATGGTTTTGATGGATTTTTGCCCTTCCTGGTCAACGGGACTTTAATTGAAAACGTCGCAAGCCCGGGATACGTCGATGACAAAGTCATTCCGTGGTTAAGCCCGGGACAATCCACCAGTGCGGCGGAACTAACCGACAGTGAAGGCGATTCGGCTAATTCCTATTTACGCGATGCTTTTGCAGTGTTCGGAGATTCCGAATCTCATGTCTTTGATGTGCACCAAGATTATCGAGTTTCTAAAAATCCACAGTTGATGAAGGCCAAATCAACCAAAAACGATTTTCCTTCAAACATCGGATGGATCGTGCGGGCTCCGCTAACTGCCGGTGATGTCGGCGCTGCTTCTTTCACGGTTCGCTATAAGGTCTACAATCAGTTCTACAAATCAGACTCAGGCGCTGCGGTGCCGGGCATATCTCCCTTGTCAGTGACCTTCTCGCAATCGCTGACCGTGAGTGGAACTGAATCCTTCTGTGATCGTTAGCACGGATTCATAGTCCATTTCTTAATCAAAACTTAACGAGAGTTAGCGCCTTCTTTTTTTTATAATCACTAGAGAACTAAAGTTGTCATATTTTTGTCCCGATGAGGGATATGACTCTAATTGGGAGGCATCTTATTATGGCAAAAAAGAATCTTAAAAAAGGTCAAACATCAATGGAATACATGCTGATTCTCGGCGTGCTGGTCGCGGTCATTATGATCTTCGGCAAAAGCATGAAAGATCGAGTTGGCAAACTGGTTAACAGTGCGTTCGATAAGGGCGACTCAGCCGTTGATCGAAGCGCAGCAGGCGAATAATTTTTTAACCGTCTGTAAAAAGATCGGTTTCTTTTAGGGAGGTCGACGCTCATGCTGGAGAGAAACATTTCCACGCGTCGTCGATCTCGTCGTAAAGGTCAGGCGCTGCTTGAGTACGTGCTCTTAGTGGGCGGACTCTCGTTGGCGTCTTTTGCGTTTCTAAAATTCTTCAGCTCAAATCTTTTTGGGGCGGGCATGAGTCGATTGCCCAAAAGAGTCAGCGTGTGCGCCTCGCACTTGCCTGACCCCAACGTGAAATGCGGGCCCTGATGATGAAGCCCGTTAAAACTAATAAAAAGCAAAATGATAAGTCAGGCCAAACCGTGATGGAATACATCATGGTGGTGGCTGTTTTGGTTGGTGTTTCTTACGCGCTCAAGGCGCCGATGAGCCGATATCTGGTAAAATTCTTTTCAGGCTTTAACAGTCGCGCAGTTGGAAGTGCGGCTCGACCCACCAATTTAAGTTACGTTGGTGGAACGAAGGGTTGTTCAGCAATCACTGGGCCGGGAGCAGGAGGCGGATCGTGCGAGTGAAGCAAAATCGAAAAGGGCGTCGTAGTGGGCAAAGCATGCTCGAATTTTCATTGGTGATTTTGATATTTTTAAATCTGCTGTCGATCACCTATAATTCAGTATTAGCTTTCGGCATTCAGCAATATTTTTCGTACGCAGCCTTTATGTCCGCTCGAGCGCTTCAAGCGTCTTCGGAAAAACCCGAAGGGCAATCTGATCGCGCCCAAAAAGTCATGGCTCGATTCGTGACTGGATCTACCTTGAGTTTCGCCGGTGGCCGAACCCTGGCGACCAACGTCCGGGTTTTTATTCCCGACGCCAAGTCCATCCCCTATGGCATGAAGGGCCCAACGCGCGATCGCGAAGTCCGCATTGATTTTGAAGTGCCGTTGTTTGTTTTGCCATTCTTTTCGCTTAGTGATTTGTTTCCAAAATTAAGTCTTCAAGCCAAAAGCTATTTGGGCCGCGAGCCTTCGCGCAGCGAATGCCGAGCTTACTTTAAAAAATTCTACAATTACTTTCTACCGGTGGGGATTCCCAATCGTGATGCCAATGGTGTTCGGGACGCTTGGTCCGGAATGGATGACAACGATTGTTAAAGCGTGAAGGTTTTTTTGCTATTCAACGGCCAAAAAAACTTTCCGGCCAAGCCATGATCGAAATCGTCCCGGCCATTCTGATTTTTGCGATGGTGATTTCGGCAGCGCTTCGATACTTCGAAATTTTTCGCGGCGCAGTTGAAAGCGAACAAGTTGCCCGCAATTTGATGATGGCTAAAATCGGAAATTCCGGAACTTTGACCACTCCCGCCAGCCAATTGGCGAATCCCGCACAAACCACGCCGTCTGATCGGGGAACCACGCCTCTGCAAATGGACATCGAGGGCGGCCGCGCGTCGGTTGTTGAGTCCAATGTGTTTATCGACCCGACGGTGACCTGTTTTTCGACCTATCCGCCCGAATGGAAAAAGCTTTACTCGACTAGTCAAATTTTCGTTTACGGAGGAGCCCGCGAAGCCACGCCGATTCAGATCACGACCTATGCCACAATTTGCCGCAAGGCGCCAACGCTCTAGTTCCTGTTGCACGTCTAAGACTGCGAAAAGCCTAAGGATTGCTTCGGAGAATTCCGAAGAGATCACGAGGAGATCATGAATCAGTCTAAAGCTTTTTTGATTAGTGCTTTGCTGGGCGCCGCTGGAATGTTTCTTGTTTATCTTCACACTTCTGAATCAGAAGAGAAGGTCAAGGGACGATTCGGGACGGAGATCGTGGTCGTTGTCGCTAATCGTGACATCAACGAATTGGAAGAACTGCAAACCAGTATGTTGACCACTAAAACCATTCCGAAATCTTTTGCTCAACCCGGTTCAGATCCCGATCCCCGCACTTTCGAGGGCTCGACCGCAGCAGCTCCCATCAAAGAAGGCGAGCAAGTTTTGCTTACCAAAGTTTTGCTAAAAGGCGCGGCGACGGGAATTGCCAATCAAGTCGCGATTCATCGTCGTGCGATGTCGATTCAAGTTAACGACGTCACGGGCGTGACTCGATTGCTGAGACCTGGTGATCGAGTAGACATCATCGCCAAGATTCAATTCAAGGGCACCGAGGGTAACGAATACGAAGTGAAGACCATCATGCAAAACGTAAACGTTTTAGCGGTGGGCGAAATGGTTCAAAATAATATTCCCGCAGCTTTCGAGCGCGATCCCATCAGTGGAAATCGCAAAGCTTTAAACTTGCGAGGCTCGCGATCCTTCAACACCGTGACCGTTGAAGTGGTTCCGCAAGACGCCCAAAAACTAATCTTCGTGATTGAAGAGGGTTCAAATTTATATCTGACTCTGCGAAATCCGGTCGATCAAATCATCGCGCCGGTTTCAACCGTCACGGTTGACGATGTCTTGGGGCGAAGTTCTAAAAGGGGTTTAGAAATTCCAACACCGCGGGCCCCGGCCGCTGCGGCAACTCCTGCGCCTAAGCGAACTTCTTCGGCGCCTCCTCCGGCTTTCCTTGAGGGAGGAATACCCATTGCGGATTAAACAACGGGCTTCTTTTAAATTCCTAAATCTGTTGATGTTGGCTCTGCTGAGTTTTGGCAGCGCTTTTTCGCAATCGTTAAATGTGCCAGAAGATCAAGAAACTCCGGCGCTGGGTTCTGAAAAGGCTGATTTATTGGGAAGCATTCCCAATACCGATATCGATCGCATTTATAAAGATCGCTTGGACAAAGGAATTTTAATTCCCGAGTTTGGCATCGAAGACATTTTCATGACCAAGGGTTCTAAAGAAACTTTGGATTTGGAAAAATTTGGTTTCATTTGTATCGAGCCCACCATCGGCAACATCGTGGTGTCGCGCGATGCGCCCGGCGATCCCAAGGTTCCGCGTAAATCGCGAACTTTAGAATCGGTCAGCGAAGGAACCACCATGTTGATTGTGACCGAGCGTGCGCCCGGTCAAACGGTTTGTAAATCCGACGAGCGTGGTCGCTTGCTGAAAGTTTATCGAGTCACCGTGACGTCGAAAGATTTGATGCAAACACTGCTCGAATTGAAGACCCTCATTGGTGGAATCGAAGGCCTGAGAATTCGCGTGGTCGGCACCAAAATTATTTTGGATGGCGAAATCATCGTGCCTGCTGAAATCGAAAGATTCGTCCGCGTAAAATCGCAATATAAAGACGTGGTTGATTTGGTCCAAGTATCGGCTGTCTCATTTCAATATTTGGCTTCCAAAATGGAAGAGCAAATTGCTGGTGGCCCCGATCGCCCGCGCGACATCCGCGTGAAAGTCGTCAACGAGCGTTTTTTCTTAGAAGGTTCAGTCGATCGCAAAGCCCAACGTGAAGAGGCGATGCTGATTTGTCGTTCTTACATTCAGCCCAAATTAATTTCCGAGAAAAAAGGCATGGCCGAAGTGGTCAGCTCGGTTCCCGAGTGCGTGAATTTAATGTGGGTTCGCCAAGGCAGTCCGCCCGATCCCGATAACATCATCGTCGCGCGGGTTGACTTCGTGAATTTAAAGAAAAGTTATTTAAAAGAATTTAATTTTAGCTGGAACCCAGCCTTGAATATGGACGACGGAATAGGCTTTAACTCCGATGCCGGAAAGGTTATTGGAGCCTTTGTTGGCACCATCACCAATTTATTTCCCAAACTTCGCCATGCACAAAGTCATGGCTATGGTCGCGTGTTGAAATCTGCAACCCTATTGATTCGTGACAATCCAAATGCGCCAGATCCGATTTCTTCAAAGGTCGAAGAATCTTTGGAAGTGCCCTATCTCAATCAGCAAATCGGTCAAAATGGACAGGTGGCTAACACCATCGAATCTGTAACTTTCAAAACCAGCGTTACCGTCAAAGCTCAAAGCATCAAAGGCTCCGATAAAATTCGACTTGGACTTGTGACCTCTAATGATACAGTTGGCGAAGGTAGCGTTGGCGGAAAACCGCGCAGAAACAACACGACAGCCGACACTAACTTAATTGTTTCGTCGGGTGAGAGTGCGGCGATTGCTGGCATGGTGACTGAATCACGAGCTGTAAGTTACGAGCGAAAGCCTAGCGGCGGCGGCTCAGTTAACATCTTTGATATCTCGCGAAACCACGGCTTTTTAGATGATAAATCACAATTCATTATCTTCGTGACCGCGACAAAACAAACAACACCTGGTCCCGGAACAGAGGAGCTCAAGCGTAAATTTCGCTTGAAGCGTTGAAAAATGAATTCCGGAAACACCCAGCGTAAAACTTTGTCGACCACCTCTAAGGGCGGTCATTTGATCGCCGTTGTTGGCGGCAAAGGCGGCGTTGGAAAATCGGTGTTTGCGGTGAACTTTGCAATGGCCCTTTCGCAAGACGCCAAACACAAAGTGGCTTTGCTTGATTGCGATCCCCACAGCACCGGTGACTTAGGATTGATTGCGGGTGTTAAGCAAATGAACGGCAGCGGTGATCAAGTGATGGAGGGCAAGGTCAACGACAGTGCCAAGCTCATCCAAGTTTTCACGCCGATCGTTTCGCCGGTTCCAGAAAATCCGGTGATGTTGTTGCAGATGATGCAAAACATGGAGCGCTTCGCCACCGCCGACGTTGAAAAAGTAAACTTAGCCTTGAAGATGGTGCGTCGGGCTTTTCCGATCACGATCGTGGATTGTGGCAATGAACCTTCAGGCGCGGTTTCCGCGGTGCTCGACAACGCCACTATGATTTTAGTCATCACCAATCCGGACATTTTGGTTTTGAATCAAACCCGAAGAGTCCTTGATAAAATTCAATCTGATTTATATCCCAACGAAATTGTTAAAGTGGTGGTGAACCGCTTTATTCAACAAGGTCCGTTTAATCCCCAATTTATTGAAACGACTTTGCGTCGCCAGGTGATTTCAGTGATCCCCGAAGATCCCACCATCGCCAGTGCAAGCTTATCGCGCGGCTCGCCCTTTTGTTTGTCGCAACCGAATTCCACGGTGGCCAAGGGCTACTTCAGTTTGTCGCGCTTGATCATCGAGAAGCGAATCTTGGATCAATTCGCCCAAGTCACTCAAAATCAGAAAGCCCGCAAGCCCGCACCGGCTTTGAATCCGCAAGACGACCCTAACGTTGTTCCCATCAAGCGCGCCAAAGGCGTCATTGATCCGCGCAGCACTTTTAAATTACGAGTGAACGCGCTGTTGGTCGAGCGAATGGATTTGAAAAAAGAAGAACTCGATCGCAGCATGGATTCGCAGAAGAAAGCCGATCTGCGCGTGCGCGCCCAAAGAATCATTGCCGAAATCGTCGCCAACGAAGATCATCCTTGGAAAGAACGCGCGGAAAGCGCGCAAATCACCAAAGAAATTTTGGACGAGGCCTTAGGCCTTGGACCCTTAGAAGATTTTTTAGCGGATCCCGAGGTGACCGAAATCATGGTTAACCGCGCGGATTTGATTTACATCGAAAAAAAGGGCAAACCCCAAAAATCAAAAGTCACTTTTTCGAACAACGACCAACTTCGATCGATCATCGAACGAATCGTCAATCCGATTGGTCGTCGAATCGACGAAAAAACTCCCTACGTCGACGCTCGATTAGCCGACGGCAGCCGAGTGCATGCGATCATTCCGCCATTGGCGCTTGACGGCCCCATGGTCACCATTCGAAAATTTCCGACCAAACGCTTGGGCCCCGAAGATTTGATTAAATACGCGAGCGCTACTCAAGAAATGATATTCTTTTTGAAAGCCGCGATTGAATCGCGCGCCAACGTATTAATCAGCGGTGGTACCGGTTCTGGTAAAACAACTCTTTTAAATATTTTGAGCGGCTTCATCCCCGATACCGAGCGAATTCTAACTGTTGAAGATTCTGCGGAATTGCAATTGCAACAAGAGCACGTGGGGCGCTTGGAATCGCGACCACCCAACATGGAGGGCACCGGTGCAGTGACCATCCGAGATTTAGTGAAGCAAACTTTGCGGATGCGGCCCGATCGAATCATCATCGGGGAAGTTCGAGCTGGCGAAGCTTTAGATATGTTGCAAGCCATGAACACCGGTCACGACGGTTCAATGGCCACCGTCCACTCCAATTCGCCGCGCGATGCGATGTCGCGACTTGAAACTTTGGTGATGATGGCCGGAATGGATTTGCCCGTCGAAGCGATTCGCCAACAAATCGCGGGCGCCATCAACATTATTGTTCAGCAATCGCGCTTGGCCGATGGCTCGCGAAAAATCACCCACATTTCCGAAGTGACGGGCTATCAAAATGGCATCGTCACCATGCAAGACATCTTCGTGTTCCGTTCGCTTGGAATGGATGAGAATCATAAAGTCATGGGCCGACATATGGCCACCGGTTTTATGCCAAACCTCATGGAGAAGTTCATTTCGATGGGAATCAAGGTTCCCAAAGAAATCTTTAAAGCGGCATGAGCGTATTTGGAGTTAGTCTCGCTAGCGGAGCGCTTTTTTTCTTCGCGGTTTATTTTTCCTTCGATCGAATTTACAACAACGTTTGGGGCCGCTTGCGAGTGGTGTCCGAGCAAACGCTAATGATTTTTCAGGATCTTTTTTTTAAACGAACTTTGCGGCAGGTTTATATTTTGCAAACCATGATTTCGGGAGCCTTTGGTTTGATGGCGATTTATTTATTCAAAGACAATATTTTAGTAGCGATTGGATTGGCCGCGTTGATCTTTTTCTATGCCTGGCGTTTGCCACGATTTTTTTTAATCAACATCGTGCGCACCCGAAGAGTTGGCGAATTTTCACTACAAATGGTCGATGGCTTGACGTTGATGGGCAATGCCTTGAAGTCCGGAATGAACTTAGCGCAGTCGCTAAAAATTGTGGTCGACGAAATGCAGGGGCCAATTGCTCAAGAATTTCGGCTGATTCTCGATAACAACCGCATCGGTCAAACGCTGGAAGCGGGCTTTGATAATTTGGCAAGACGGCTACCATCCGAAGACGTCCAAATGTTTGTGACCAGCGTGAATATTTTGAAAGAAACCGGCGGCAACATGGCCGAAACTTTTCAAACGATCACCACAACGATTCGCGAGCGCATCAAGCTCAACAGCAAAATCGAAGCGATGACCGCCCAGGGTAAATCTTCAGCCGCCATCGTGTCGGCCTTGCCATGGGTTTTGGGTTTACTGCTTTATTTCATCGACCCAGAGTTGATGGGACCACTTTTCTTCCACCCGGCGGGGTGGGGAATTCTGGCGATGGTGTTGTTGTTGCAATCCATCGCCTTTTTCGTGATTAAAAAAATCACCGCGATTCGGGTTTAAGCAAGATTGAACCCGATAGGAAAAAGTCTAAGATTTAATCCACTCTTTTTAAGCACCGCTCGGGCCTCCTCTCTTTTAAGTCCCGTCATTTCGAGTCGATTGATGCGGAGATAATTTTTCACGCCTGAAAAATCTTTGCCCCAAGAAAGGATCCGCGTAAAGGGCCGCGCGTCCCAGAGCGCAGTCGCTGCGCCTCGTCCTTTCTCAACGCCAAAAACTTTTCGCATCAGTAGCCCCGAAATCGCCCGAATAAAAGATTTATAAGTTTCTCGGCTGTGAATTCTGATGACCAAATGCAAATGGTTTCCTGCATTGGCGAAATCGTAAATTTTCACACCAAATTTCAAAGCCTGCTTTCGAAGAATGGCTTCGATTTCTTTTGAAAACAGCAGAAAAGAATGTTTCCCCTGAGCTCGGCTTGATTTCAATACAAGATGAATAGCTTGTTTGGTAGCAAGAGGTCTTTTGCTCTTCGGATTTCCTTTTGATGAAGAAATCTTTCCACCGAAAGAAAGTTTTTGCTTAAAAGAAAATCCCGGAAGAAGTGGGATTTGTGAAAGTTTTTTCATACCATACAAATGTATGGTTTTGCGGGAGCGATGTCAATGGAATATTGAAAGCAGAAGTATAAAATAGTTGCACTCGATTTCGGAATTTCAGCAAATAGTCCGTTCTGAAATTATTGAATTGATGGGCAGTCGTATACATCTGAAAAATCAAATGAAATATTTGGGAACCGTTTCTTAAGGCTTTCCATTTTCGTGTTGCTCTGGGTAATTTTGCAATTGTTCCCAAGTGAAATAAATTTCAGTTTGGGCATTGTCGATAAAAAGTCTGGAAGATCTTCCAATCCATTCGAGTCTAATTTTAATGTCGTTAGTTCCCTTAGGTTTGATATAAATTGCGGAATGCTTTTAAGTTTCATATTCCACTGAAATCGGAATTCTTTGAGATGGGATAAATCCTTCACGAAAATTGGTATTTCGTCCAAAGCATTTCTTCCCAGATCTAAATAAACAAGTTTCTTTAACTTGGACATAGCAGAAGGAAAACTGTGACGCGCGGATGGTTGCGGCCCTTTGCCACGGGGGTCTTGTGCTCCATATAAAGTCAGTTTTTCAAGTGCGGTCAAATCTCCGATACTGTCTGGAATTACGGGATTCATTGAGCAGCCGTTTCCATTATCAATTTTTAATTCTTTGAGCTTCCTCAGTTTTCCAATTGAATCGGGAAGTTCCTTTAGATTTTCTAGGCAGTTGATCGTAAGCACCGTTAGATTTGGATGTTTTGCAATATTTGAAAGGAGCGTCACATTATTCTCAGAAATCTCCAAAACATCGATCGATTCTGATGCAAAAACTGATCCTGAAAAAAGCAGCAAGGCTATGAGTATAGGCATTGTTTAAGTGTAGCAGACCATTCGTACCCCAAAATCACTATACTCCCGCGCTCACCTCACACCCCCCGATAGCAAATTTCCAAACCCCAAACCAAACCACCAACCCCAACCCTCAACCCCAAC
>CAXNGS010000005.1:0-159951 GCA_964202055.1 Bdellovibrionota bacterium
GCTTCTCCAGCTTGGTTTCCCGCCCTCATTCGTGAACTTCAATCTGGAATTAAAAGTAATGATTTGCGAACAGCTCTTTTCAATCACTGCCGCAGCGGCAGGGCTTTTGTTGAAATCATTGAGAATTTTCGCGCCTTTCATTTTAATGATCTGCGCGTGAACATCGAGTCACGAAGTCCGCGAGTTTTCGACGCGATATTGAGAATGAGTGCCTTTCTGAACCTCCTCTCAAGATTGCCAAGGGTCAAAGCCCGAAAGGTTGATCCGCGGGAGCCATCATGGTGGCTCAAACAACTTCCTGCGCTGAATGAGTCTCCCTCGCTTACCACACGACCGGCTCTTCCGATCAAAGTCCCGATCCCACTCCGTACAAAAGCCCGGATTACCCCAATCAATCTTAAGCATCTCCACCTCTCGCCGATGGATCTCGAGCACCCAACGATGCAAAACAGCCGCGGGATCGAGGTTATCGCCCTTGAGTGAGCGATAGCCCTCAATCCCGTTCGCAGCCGCCCACGCCAATCCAAAAGCCAAAGTAATGTTTTTCAGTTTCATAAGAATCTCCTTCTTCGTTTGCGAATTGGGGTTCTCTAAAAACTGGCCGAATCGGATGTAGCATCCGTGTAGCAAAAAAGTAGCACTCTGCAAGGATGCGCTGAAATTTCACGAAAGGTACAAGCACACGAGCCAACCCAGCTTCGTGTTTATATGTATCTGGTTTTGTTTGGGTTGTGCGACGCTCTGCCGAAACTACGGCCTATAATTGGGGTGACTGACGGGGGTCGAACCCGCGGCCTCTAGAATCACAATCTAGCGTTCTAACCAACTGAACTACAGTCACCATACCGTAGGAACCGGGCTAAGCTGCCCTTTTTTAGGGCGGATTTCAAGCATTCATACCTGGAAAGGCAGTCGGGGATCAATCCCGCCAACAGGATCAGCGCTTAAGCACCAATCGCATCAGGATTTTGCCCATCAAATCCTCTTTGACCAGCTCAAAGCCGGCCTCTTGGAACATCGAGCTTCACCTTCGAAAAATTCTAAAAAATTCTTGACGCCGAGCTGGATCGACACGATGGCATTTAACGACTGGCATGTTTTTTCAAATTCCGCAGCGGGTCGGTCGGTCGCCCAAGCGTTCGGGGCTGGCCCTCGCGTAATTTTCCGTCGCGCAAGATGCGCTGGTAATAAGCCAAGTATCCATTGGCCATATGAATGTGGGTGAATTTTTCGCGCACGCGAGCCCGCACTTTTTGGGGATCATTGAATTTGACCAAATCAGCAATCGCCAACATGTAATCCGACTGCGTTTCACAGGTCCGCCCCGAATCCAGGCTGATGATTTCGGGCATCGAACCCCGGCGACTGGCGATGACCGGCGTGCCACAAGCCATCGCTTCAATGACCGCAATGCCAAAGGGTTCTTCCCATTGAATCGGATTCAAAAGAGCACTCGAGCGTTGGATCAAATCTAATTTTTGCGAGCCACCAATTTCGCCGAAAAATTTCGCGTGAGTCGCCATCAACCCCCACCAAGTGATCGGACGCTTTCCGCCAATCACCCAATATGGCCGTCGCGCGCGCCCTGAAATTTGCAGCGCACCCTTTAAATTTTTTACCCGCCAACGTGCTTTGGCTAAAAACAAAAGTGCCGGATCGCGATCGCCCTCATAAAGCGGGTATTCCGCAATGTTAAGGCCGTTGTAAACAAATTCGCTCCAATCATGGCGAGCCGCATGATCACGACTGATGAACAAAGTGTTGGGTAAAAAAACTTCGCCCAACTTTCCATTGCCTTGCACGGTTGAGAGATAGGGAATCGAAAATGGGAATTCGGCTGGCGGAATCGAAAAAAAATGCACGATGTCCATCGAGCGAGAAATTTTCTTCCAATCATCCGTTGATTGCGGCCACTCGACCAACTCGGCACCGGCCAATTCGGGATCTATCGCACCACCGGGAGCCAATCGACAAGCCAGCTTCACGTCATGGCCCAACTCAATAAGCGCTGATTTCAACCACACCACCGCGCGCTCGATACCGCCATATTTTTTTGCCGGTAAAATCGAATCAATGGCGATGAGAATTTTCACGCAATTAGCCTAACCGCGAACGGTCCAGCAAGCCCCATCAAGTCCATCCATGACCACAAAACCTTCGGACTCAATTTCAGCGCGCAATCGATCACTTGCCGCAAAATCTTTATTCTTGCGAACTTGTTCGCGTTCTTCCAAACGCTTCTCGACTTCAAGCGCTTTGCTTTCGCTGATGCCCACGCGCTTGAGTCGCCGCGCTCGCATGTTGGTGCGCGTAGATTGGGGATCATTTTTTAGAATTTCAAAAACCCCGGTCAAAAGATTTAAAGTTTGCGCGCCCCAAAGTTTCCAGAGCTCGGGTTTTTCTTCTTTGTAGCAAAGACGCAAGCCCTTCAAAGCCACGCCCAAAGCTTTGGCCGCATTAAAATCATCAAAAAGCGATGCGCGCATTTGCTCGCCTATTGATGACAACTCAGGGTGATCGACATCAGACGCGCTAGCGGATTCGGCGGCTCGAAATTTTGCCAAATACAAACGCTCAAGCAGCGATTCGCTTCTTAAGATCACTTCATCGCTAAAATCCATCGGACCGCGATAATGATTTTGCAAGCACATCACTCGATAGGTTTCGGCGCCGAAGGATTCGATAAAATCTTTGGTCAAAACAATGTTCCCCAAAGACTTAGACATTTTTTCACGACCAAAAGTTAGCAGCCCGCCGTGCAACCAATATTTGGCTAACGACTTTCCAGAGAAAGCCTCGGACTGCGCAATTTCATTTTCATGGTGCGGGAAAATCAAATCCAGCCCGCCCATGTGAATGTCGATGGTGTCGTGAAAGAGCGCGTGAATCATCGCCGAACATTCAATGTGCCATCCGGGCCGGCCTTCGCCCCAGGGACTGGTCCACGAGGGTTCGCCAGGCTTGGCCGATTTCCAAAGCGCAAAATCGAGCGGATCTTCTTTGGACTCGCCCACTTCAATCCGTGCACCCGCGACTAAATCATCGGTGTTTTTACGGCTCAAGCGTCCGTAGCCTTCAAATTTCTTCACTCGAAAATAAACGTCGGTGCCAAAAGGCGTGTCCGATGGATAGGCATATCCGGCATCCACCAAACCTTGGATCATCGAGTAAATGTCTTTCACGTGCTCGGTAGCGTGGGGTGAACGCGTGGGCGCAGTCACCGACAAGTCTTTCATGTCTTTGAGGTAGGCTTCTTCGAAAAGTTTAGCGACCTCATCCCAGCCCTTCGACTGATCGTTTGCTAATTTAATAATTTTGTCGTCGATGTCGGTGATGTTCCGCGCGAAGTCGACTTTGTAACCAGCCAGCTGCAAAGTCTTGTTCACCAAGTCGCCCATCAAAGCAGTGCGAGCGTTGCCGACGTGGGCATATCCATAAACAGTAGGGCCACACAAATAAATGCGCACCGGAGCGTCCGAGCCCCCATTAGGCGCGAAAGTTTCTTTCTTTCCGGTCAGGGTATTCGTCAGTTTGATTTCTGCGATGGCGGCCATTTGGTATTTTTATCACAAAAAAGCCCGGGCTTCATTCGAAGCCCGGGCTTTAGGGTTTTGCTAATAGGTAAGGCGGTTACGCCATAGCGGTAATGCGCATGTCCTCGAAAATTTCTTTAATTTCTGTTTCAACAACGTCTTCACGAATTTGTTGAGCCAAGGACAATTCCTTGATCAATAAACTTTTCGCAGTGTCGAGCATCTTGCGCTCGCCGAAGCTCAAGTCTTTCTCGTGCTTCAAGCGGTACAAATCGCGCATCACTTCGGCGATTTCATAAACCGAACCGGTTTTGATTTTTTCCATATATTCGCGATATCGACGATTCCAGGTTTGGTTGTCGACCGCGAGTTCTTTGGTTTTCAAAATGCGGTAAATTTTCGGCACGTCTTTTTTAGCAATGATCGAGCGAAGACCAACGTCCTTGACCTTATCGGTCGGGATCAAGATCGTGCTTCCGTTTTCGATGAGTTGAAGAATGTAGAAATACTTCTTGCGACCGCCAATGCTTTTTTCTTGTACCCCGCGAACCACACCTACACCGTGTGAGGGATAAACTGCATTGTCACCAACTTTAAAAATAGCCAAGAGAACCTCCGTCCTTAGAGATCAGGGCTGCCATCCTTTGCCAGGCTTCGCCCTTTTCGGGGCTCATCTGACTCTTGCACCTATTGAGAAGGCGGTGTAATCCTCTGAAAGTTCCAGAAGGATTCCAAGGCTTCTCAGGTTTGCCCCGCCTAGCGAATCCCCTAATTTCAGGAGCCAACATGGCTCTTGTTTTTTGGCACTCGCTGAGCCGGGAGAATATACCAAAAATGATAGTCAATAACAAGGTTTATTTAGCCTCCAAGTCTCCCAGACGACGTGAATTAATCTCGCAAGTATTTAAAAATATTGAATTTATTGACGCCCCACTTGATGAGCCCCGATGGAGCCGCGAGCAGAGCCCGCGCGAATATTTAGAACTTTGTCTGCGAGAAAAAATGCGTGTCGGCATTGAAGCTCTCTCAGCTCCTTCGGAAGCTTCCTTTATCTTGGTTGCCGACACGATCGTGGTTTTGGGCAAGGAAGTTATGGGAAAACCTGTCGATCGACCTGAAGCACGCCAAATGCTTCAAAAACTTTCTGGCCAGTGGCACATAGTCCAGACCGGTATCACCTTGGGATTTTTTCAAAACGGAAAATGGAAATTTCTGACTCGGATCACGGAAACTCGGGTGCGCTTTAAAAAATTAAGTGCTCAGCAAATCAAAAATTACGTCGCCAGCGGCGAGCCGATGGACAAGGCCGGGGCCTATGGATTTCAAGCCAAGGGTTTGCAGCTGGTCGACCGAATCGAAGGACCCTACAGCAACATCATTGGGCTTCCGGTCGGGTCTTTACGGGCAATGGCCGAAGAACTGATTCACGGGTCGACTCTTTAATTTTTCGCACCTGAAATCGCGGAACCGCAAATAATTTTGCCAGCGAATCTTTTAGCAAAGCCAGCTCTTGCTCTCCCGATTGATCGACCAAGACTTGCCACCATTTTAAAAATTCGTCGATCGCCGAATTGGGCCGTAAAGTTTCGGCCACTGAATCCGGATCACCAGTCATCATTCGATAAATTGTTAACTTTTGTTCGTGAATCGTTAGCGGTTGCGATGATTTTTTTGCTTCATGATAGGGCCTCAGAGAGGCCAGCAAAGTCGGCATCCAAGTTTTCGTTTCACTCGTCACTTTCTCTAGCAACTGCGAAGCCGCGGTCAGCGCCGATCGCAAATTACTTAAGCGATCCTGGTCAGCAGCGATCGTGCTAAGCATCGTGAGCAGCTCATCATCACTAAAGCTCTCGTCCTCGCCCCTCACAGCGTGAACCCGAGGGACGTTAGGGCGAGCCGGGGTCACCATCATTCGACGGCCAAGCTCTATCCAGAGAACTTCATTCAAAACATCGTTTAAGGCCAGCGCTCGATCGGTGCTTTCCATCGCGCCCGTTAAATTTCCAAAATCAATTTGTTTGAGCGCACTCACCTCTTGGGCGTTCGGTTCATCAATCGAAAATCCTTCGCGGTAAACTCGCCCGACTCGGCTCATTTGCAGAGGCTTAAATCCTTCGGGTATAAAAACACGTCCAACCGCACGAGACGGGCGGCCCGAAGCTGCGTTTAAATACTGGTGAAAGTGCCCGCTGATTTCATGAAAAAGCAGCACCTGGCCCAAGCCCCTGGAGCTTCTCAACAAACTTGAGAAACCATCATAGCCCAGGGCCACCACTTGATTTGTGGAATCAAAAAATCCGGCTGATTCTTCATGGCGACAACGTTCGGGCGCAAACAACAATCGAAAAATTTGCTTGGGCAGCTTGCGATTTTTTGCGGCCTGTCTCATCGCTAAAACCCAACGCCCGATTTCTGTTTTTTCGTCGGGATGAAATTCAATTTCACGCTGCAAAGGATGATAGGAATTTTTAAATCCCAGCAGATTCAAACGAAGGGACATTTCGCTCAAATTTTTGTGAATGGCTAATTTATCGCCAATCATGAGGGGCATCATCAAGTCGATGCTGAGCGAATAAAGCTCCAAGCTTTGGTCTTGAGGCAAGCGATGGTCGCTCAGCAGAATGACTTTTTTTAAGGGTTCTTCGCAGTTCTTTGGGTCGACCGATAAGGCTTGGTTTTGGAAAAGAGTCAGGGACATCACAAGAAGGCCCAGCTCCCGCTTTCGTGCCTTTAAGAAGAATAAGGCTGCCTTTATCATAACGCACTGCGTTATACATTATTTTGGGCTCTAAATCAATTATATTTCAAGAACTTAGTCCCTTTGACAGTTGGCCTAAGCTGGCGAAAATAGAGGGATGAGTGTTGCCAAATGGTCGTCCATCCATCAAGAGATCACCCAGGCCTCAAAAAAGCACAAACGCCCCATCACCATCGTGGCGGTCAGCAAGGGCCAGGGGCCCGAAAAAATACACCAGATTTTGCAAGCCCCCCACGCCCCCACCATCTTCGGCGAAAGCTATTTGAACGAGGCTCTTTTAAAGCGCGAAAGTTTAGCGGTACATGACCTCCAAAAAATCGATTGGCATTTCATCGGGCGATTGCAGTCTCGAAAAATTCCCGAAATTGCCGCTCAATTTTCCTGTCTCCACACCGTTGGGCGGAGCAAAGAAATCGAGATGATTAAAGAAGTCGGCAAGACCCCAAAGTTTTTTTTGCAAATCAACACTTCCCGCGAAAAACAAAAAAACGGGTTTACACCAGAAGAAACTCCCGAAGCCATCGCCCTTTGCGAGGAACTTGGACTGAGCGAAAGTTTGCTGGGGTTGATGACTCTTCCATCTCCGCTCGATGAGGTTGGAGAAAAAAATCTTCGAGAAGAATTCACTCGCTTAAGAAAACTCCGCGATCAACACTTGCCCGGGAAATTTTTAAACATGGGCACCAGTGGCGATTACTCGATCGCAATCGACGAGGGCGCCGATTGGATCCGACTGGGAACGGTTATCTTTGGCGAGCGATCTTAATTTTAATCAATAATTTAAAGCAATCGGCTAATGGAAGTTTTTGTAACCCAACCCCGGAATCCACTGGGGCGTTCGATTTCAACAAATTTTCCGCGGGTCTGACGAATTCGAACCCGAGCTCCCGGAGGCACCTTCACTGAAATTTCTGCTGATTCAATGGGCGAAGACCGAAGCTCCGCACCACTTTCCAATACCACGGCTAAAGATTTTGCCGGCAATCCAGCCAACGAAGACAATCCCAAAACCACCGCCATCGAAAAGGCCGCAATGCTGGCACGAGTCCACAGAGATCTTCGCAGCAAGGCTCCGACTAAAAATAAAAAGAAAATCAAAGCAGCACCGGCCGCCGCTTCGTTGGGGCGAACGTAGGAATATATTTTCCAACTATATTCCACCGGGTGATCCATGGCTTCGCCGTATCCGGCCGGCACACTTTTTTGTATCAACTTCAAGTCAAGGCGTGCGGAGGAATCTAAGCGATCCAAAAAAATTCCAGACTGTGCGTGTTCTAAAGCTTTTACAGTGTTGCCGCTTTTGAAATAAACTTTTGATAAATCGAGCTCTAAAGCTGGTGAGGTCAAGCCACTTTCTCGAAGTGAAAGAAAAAGTGCTTTCGCTTGATCGAGATTTCCAGAATTGAATTCTTTAACAGCCTGATCGAACGCAGCTTGCGGAGTCAGGCTTCCGTCTTTCATTCGAAAAAATTAAGCGTGAGCTTCCGGAGCCATTTCGGCTTCGAGAGCTTTGACTAAAGTCTTAAGCTCGTCGATCTCAGCCCGAAGCGAATTGTTTTCACTCTTCAAACGCTCAACGTCTTCGGCAGCGGGGCCCGAAAGTCGCACGACTTGTGTCGGAATTCCCGAGTTCGAGGACTCGTGGCGCGAAAACAACGGAGCGTGGTCCAAGACCGCGTCCGAATCTTCCAACCAATATCGGCCCTTGAAGAGCTTAAAGGGGATGGTTCTCGATCGAACTCTTCGTCGAAGGGTCGAAACCGAGACTCCGTATTTTTCTGCGTAATCGTTTAAATCAATCCAACCAGTCAAATTTTCCACGCTTTGTATATTAACGCTTCCTTTTGCGGTGTAAATCTCTGAAAACAAATTTAAAATAATTTTTGTGCGTGGAAGCCTGAACATCAAGAAACGAGTCGCCTTTATTTGCAGCGGCGGCGCGGTCAAGGCCGCGGCCTATCATGTTGGAGTGGCCATGGCGCTCGAACATAATGGCTTTCGCTTCCAAGGCGGCATCGACACCGATCAACAGACCGGATACCAACCCAACCCCTCTAAAACCATCCAAGTCTATGTCGGGTCGTCGGCCGGATCTTTGGTGACGACTTATTTAGCCCAAGGCGGGCAGCTTAAAGATTTGCTTTCGACCTTTCAGTCCGATCCCAAATTTGAAGGCGTTCCTGGGCTGAAATACTGGGAAATGCTTCATCCGCGGATCAAAAGTCCGGGCAATTTATTTGATTCACCATCGTTTATTTTGCGGATGATTAGAGAACGCGCGCTTCCCAGCCCATTTTCAACCGAAGGCATCGTTAATTATTTGCGGACGCACGTGCTTCAAACCGAAAAATTTTCAGAGTTGGTGGCGGACCTTTTTATTGTGGCTACCGAGGTCAACCGATCTCGGAAAATGATTTTTTCGCGCTACCGTTCCATTTCTGATGACCCCTTTTCCGAGTACCGAAGTGATGTGGCGATCTCGGACGCCTGTGGTGCCTCGATGGCACTACCTCCGGTCTATCATCCCTATCCAATTGAGATTGAGGGCAAGCGAGTCGACTTTTTCGACGGCGAGATACGCGAACCTTTAAGTTCGCACGTCGGGCGAGATGCAGGCTGCGACCTGATCATTTGCAGCTACACCCATCAACCGCTTAATTTACAAAATAAGAAAATCAATCTGGCCGCCAAGGGCATCGAGCAAGTGACTTTGCAGGCCATTTATCAATCCATTGAACAAAAAATTCAATCGGCCCGCGGTTATCGCAAGCAAGAAAAAGCACTGCTCGATGAAGTTGCGCGTTTTTTCGACGATCACGAATTGGGCGATCGCTTGAAAGATCAATTGGTGGCTCGGCTTGAGCAGCGCATGACTTATTATGCCGATGTTGATTACATCTACATTCATCCACGACCTGGGGATCACGAAACTTTTTTAATGCCGCATTTTTCGCTAAAAAGAAAGCACACCGAGCGCATTGTGAAAAAAGGTTACGTTTCGGCAGCGGTAGCCCTTAGAAATTTCGAAAAATCTTTAGAGGGCTAGCCCCTCAGCTACCTACTGGTGAGCCTCGCTCTTCGGAGGATTAGCTTTTTCAGTAACCGGTGGGGCTGCATTCACACTGATTTTTTCAACGGAGTAAGTATTTTCGTCGGACTTAAAATTAATTGACCAAAGTCCCGCGTGGTCGCGCACGTTAAATGATGTTTGTGAGATTTGTTGGATCGATTCGACCGATGGCCAGTTATTGCCCAAGATCAGTGGGGGCAATCCATTTGGATTGTAAAACACACTGGTAAATCCCGACTTCGATTTGTACATTTTATAACCATCGCGAATCGCTTTCTTTTTAGAGAGATCGTTCCAAAAAAACGAAGTCGTTAAATCCAAAGATTCGTCATAGAGACCAGTGCGGCTGAATTCTCGACTCGTAACTCGAAATTCGCCATCTTCGGACAAATAGGAATGCTTAGCTTTGGGGTTAGGATTTTTTCGGTCAAAGAAAGACCCTAAGTCGATATAGATTTTTTTTGCATGCTCCAGAGCACCGCCGGAAAACGTAGACCCGCCTTCGTCTTCGATAACCAGGAATCGACCGGCTAGCACGCTTGTTTTAACTCCGCTCGGGAGATTAAAAGGAATGCTAATGATTTTGTCGCTGCCTCTGGGGCTGCTAAAGCGAATGACCTGGTCCTCGGCGCTGTAGCCGCTAAGCGAATAATCTGCCGATGGCTTAACGGGATTTTCGTCAATCCGTCTTTGGATAAACGCAGATTCAGTATCCTGAGATTTATCTTGTGATTTATTTTGGGCATTGGCGGGGTGACTTGTGGTTAAGTTCGTCGCCAAAGCGAAAATAAAAATTAAGCTCAAATGTTTTGTCAGACTATTTTTGATTGCTGATTTAATAGATGCTTTGTCGGATCTTTTTAAGAAAACTTTTAGCCAAGTTCTTACTAAAAAAGATCGATTCACTTTGGCGATTTAAGCCAATTTTTTGACAAGGTTACTTGAACGAAAAATTTCTACCCAGGACTAAAACTGCACCTGAGTGACGACGCCGTCGGCCACTCGCACGACTTGCATTGAAATCAACTCTTTGGTTTCGGAATCTCGCACCATTAAGTGAAACTCACCGTTCGGAACTTGTAACAATGCAAAAGTTTGCATGGTTTTATCGGTGAAATTTTGATTGGGGTTCGGGCGATTTTTGATATCGAAGTAAACCACTCGATAATCTAGGGGCGCGCGACCTTGAGAATCAAAAATTTCCACTCGATAATTTCGGCGAAATATTTCTGGGCGCAATTGACCCAAAACTACTGGATCATTTTGGCGCAAAGCGATTCCTGAACCTTCTAACAGCTCGTTCATTTGTGAGCGGTTGAAGAGCGAAATCATATCTGGGAAAGTTCCCCGACGTGCCGGCGAGTTGATCCAAGTTTTCATGTAACCATTGGCTCGAACTTCAACCAAGTCGACTTGGTTTCGCATCGGCAAATTCGAAAACTTCATAAAGCCTTCGTCGTCAGCCGTTTCCAATCCGCGAACGCCGCCGACGGTTGCAAAGATTCCAGTTTCTGGACGTTCTAAACTCAAACCATCCACCACTTGGGTTTCGATTTTTGAAGTGATTCCGTCGACGACCGTCGTCGTCACCACCGAGCCAAGCCCTTCAAGGTTTAGCAGTGCCGGAGGCAACTCGTGAATTTCGCCCATCGAAATTTCTTCACTAGGCAAAAGGTAATGAAGCTGTTGACCGAGTCCTGAGATTAAAAAATCACCCTGAATTCCACTTTTCTTCACTTTCGAGTGGAAGAAGCCAAAACCGCCGGTGCTGTAAAAAGTTTTGGATTCAGGATCCGAGCTATCAACTTTAATGTTTTCACGAGCCGCTAGTCCCGAGTTGAGCAATTTCCCCCAGACGATGGTGTGGCCCGCGACCGGACTCACTCCCAACGATTTTAAAACCGGAGCCAATCGTTTTTCTTTGATCAAAATAACAGGTGTGATCATGTCGTTAGTCGCGTAACCGGCGGCCGGTAAATATCCGTCGGCTTGAACAATGAATCGAGAGGTCGAAAATAATTTATTAAGTGGCAGCGCGCGTCCCGACGAATTGGATTTGGTCGAAAGCAAAAGGCTAGGGTGTCCCCAAAAAACAGTAGCAGCTGGGACAACTCTTGGCGCGCCTTCGAGAAAACTTTCTTCATCGATTAGCAAAAGTTCAATGGAACCTTTGCGATAAATATTTTTCGGCAGATCAACCGAGAAATTAATTGATGGATCCACAGTTTCTTTTTTCTTCGCTGAAGCTTGCGCAGCTTTTTGCACGACCTTTTGGCTGATCGGGCCAAGCAAGACTTGAGTCACCGCAGGCGAGGAAATGCCATCGGGTTTTGCTATGGCCAATGAACCCTGAAGAGGCTCGAGCACTAAAGCCGAGGGTTCTAATTTTTTTGTTTGCAGTGAAGAAACTCGCACGACTTCCACCATGGCCTCAGCCTTGGGCAAATCCCAGAGTTTGGAATAATCAAAAACGCTTTCGTCTGCCAAAAATGATGAGGGATTTTTGCGAGGCGTTTCAACGCCCGCGAATTCTACTGAGCCACGAACTTCGTTTGAGACGGGGACTTGTTCAGGAGCGATCACTTCCGCAACGCTGATGAAGGCTGATTTTTCCAAGGGCGCGACGCGATTTTGCAGCGGGCGCACAACTTCTTTGTCGAATTCTTGATCAAACAAAAGTGATTTGGAAACATTTGCAGCGTCCACCACGTATTGGCCCAAGATCACATCTTTTGTGGGGGCGGCACTTGTAACAGTCGGGCCCAAAATAAAAACGGTGGGCAACCAGTAATACAATAAATTCGACGAGAACTTTCTCATGAGGGCTCCTAGGTTTTTTCCTTTTATTAGATATAGAGTATTATCGGATTGGGGGTAGGTAAATGCACCTTGCAGCTAACACGGGCTCAATTGACGTCAATTCTTTGAAGGACGGCTTGCAGCAACATTTTGACGCGAATCAAGAAATCGAAACAGTTCAACTAGCTGGCGATGCCTCGTCGCGAAAATACTTCCGATTGTCTCAGGGCAACAAATCCTACATTCTGCAATGGGCCGATCCCTTTGCTCCCGAAACTAGCGCTTCGCATCCCTACATCAGCGCCGGCCAACTCTTTCAATCACTCGGCGTGCGAACTCCGAAAATACTGGGCAACATCGCACAAAAAGGCTGGGTCTTGATGGAAGACTTGGGCGATAAAACTTTGTCCCAAGAAATCACCATCGATCGCTATAAAATTTCAATCGATTGGATCGAGAAAATGATTTCCGGCGTGGCCGATGGACTGGCCGATCAAAGTTTAAAAAAATTCGCGGGACCACACTTGGGATGGGCTTTTGATTTAGAAAAATTGACTTTCGAAATGAGGCACACCGCGACTCATTTGGTGGAATTTTATTTCAAAGAAAATTCTGGCAAGTTTCTTACACTGATTGAAAACAACTCAGTTTACCTAGCAAAACGCCCTCGCTTTTTTTGCCATCGCGATTATCACAGCCGTAATTTAATGCTTCACAACGATTCGGTTTACGTCATTGATTTTCAGGACGCTCGCATGGGTCCGATCACTTACGACATCGTTTCGTTGTTGTGGGATCCCTATTTAGATCTTGAAGAAAGCGCGCGCGATTCACTACTCGAGTATTGGAAACGAAAGCTCGAGAGTTACGCAATTTCCAACCGTCCCGGAGCCGAAAGTGTTCAGCAAGTTTTTGATGAAAGAGTCAAAAAAGTGGCGGGGTGGAAAATCGAATTAGAGCGCATGAAAGTGCAGCGACTTTTAAAAGCTGCGGGAAGTTATGCCAGTTTCTTAAATCTCAAAGGACGCAAAGATTATTTGCCGTGGATCAAGCCCGCACTCGAAAGAAGTGTTGAGGCCTTAGAGCGACTCAAGACCTATAAAATGATCGAGCCCAATGAAGCCGAACTTTTGACCCTGATTCCCCATTTCATTAAAAAACTGTAGCCTATACTGATCAGCATGGCGCATTCTCAAATTGCCGGAAATGTTACCGGAGTCATTTTGGCAGCCGGATTCGGCACTCGATTACGCCCCAGCACCGAAGTTTGTCCAAAACCTTTGATTCCGGTCGCAGGCGTTGAGCCCTTATTTTTTGCGATCGAAAAGCTGCGCGTTTTAGGAATCAAAAACGTCGTTGTGAATTCACATTATTTGCCCGAAAAAATTCAGGCCGCAATAAATGATTGGGCGCCTTTATTTAAGGGCATGGAGATTCGGGTTTCCTTTGAATCTCCGAAAATATTAGGGACCGGCGGCGGACTTTTGAAAATCATGCAGGATCACCCTGATCTTTTTAAAACCCAGGGGCTCTTGCTACAAAATGGCGACACCGTAGCTTCTTTTGATTTGCAGCAACTGTTTCAAAATCCCAATCAATCAACCTTTGCGCTCTCGCTCACTAAGGAGCATCTCAAAAAATACAAACCCCTGTGGGTTGATGGCGACTCTCACTACACCGGGATTGGAGCCACCCCGCCCACTCCCGACAGTCGTCCTGCTCATTTTTTAGGGGTTCATTATTTGTGCAATCGTGATCTAAAAAAATTAGCAGCTAAAAATTTAGCCGTCATCGAATGTGATTTGTTCAATGGAATCTATAAACCGCTGGGCCTCGACGATGTTCATTTCGAGGGCATTGAATACTTCGCGGAAAATTCCAATGATTTTTGGTTCGACATGACCAACACTGAATTTTTACTCGAAGCCCAGCGTTTTATTTTAGATTCGATGAAGCGCATGGAACTTTGGCCCAAGATTTTAAGAGCCCGTTACCCCGGAATCCGCGAAACCGAGCCCGGCATCTGGATCCTTTCTAAAAATTTAGCCCCACAGACAAGCTCCGTGATTCGCCGATATTATTCGCCAGCGGTTTTAGTGGAGAGCGAAGCCAGCCAGAGCGATCGCGAACTGGGCGGATTTTCACTGGGGCCCCACGCCTCGCTGATCCATACCAAGGGTCAACTTTTAAGCAAAGCTGATCAACAAGCCATCGAAATTCGCGACGCGGTGGTTTTAGTTAGTTCCGAAAAGCAATCGACTTTCCCTTCGAAAATCGAAGGCGAGATTCGCGTCGTTTAATTTTTAACTGTGCGCCCGGAAAAGGAGTTGGGTGAAGTGAGATCCTGTTGGAAGTATTTATGATCCACAAACATAAATTTTAAACTCTAATTAACTAAGTAAAGAGATGTGTTTTTTTGAGAAAATTTTTACTAGTCATTTTAATTGGCTTTATGGCTGAAAATCCTCGAGCCAAAAGCCACCCTTCTCTTGAGGCGCTGTTTAATCGCAGTCCAGAAATTTCAAAGCGATTTGTTGTCAAAGAAATTTTTCGCGTCTCTTCAAGATTAAAAAATAAATTTTCAATCATTTACGGAAATTCGACATATGGATATTTTAAAACTGAAAGGGCGCTCGTCAAGGGGAACGAAATTCTGCTAAACTTTCTCCCGCCCGGATATCTCTATCCGATCGAGTTTTATTATATTCATAAACTGGATAATGGTAAAATTGTTACAGAATTTCTATTTAAAAAAACTTATAAAAGTCCAATCAAGAATATTTTTCCCGGGCAATTAGAGGTAACCGGGGATTTTAGTACAAATTTCTTTTCATTAAGCCTCTTCCTAACGGATCCAAAGGATCAGGGCAGAATCGGGCCGATCATTGCATTGTTTAATCGCAAGGGTGAGGCCATACGAATGTCAGCACTTCAGCCAGTGGGGCATTATGATAAATATTTTGAGGGATATGACGGCATTGCTTTTTCGGAGCCAGGATCAGACGGAGAGATCAAATCCTTGTTCATCACCCCTCAAAAGGTCATTTATCGCAGTAAAGATTTACTTGGAAATACCTCGACCATGGTTGACCTTACTAAATTGAGTTATCCGCATCATGACTTTGAATATGATAGTGAGTCGGATTCAATTTTCTATCTAGGCAGTGTTTCAAAATCATTTCAACCTATCAAAGTCCCTTGGTTTGATGAGTGGAGTTTGGGTAAGTGGCTGATGAACTACTCGCGAATATTTTTTCGATCCGTTTCGGTTATAGGAAGTACAGTTCGAAAGTTTGACCTTAGAACCGAGAAGGATGCTGTAGTGTGGGATCCATTTAATTTTTTTTCACCTACTAAAAATATATCTCGGTATTCATCGGATTATTTGGAGTTGTTAGATACAACTTCGAAAAATTCTGGGAATGCTTCAACAATTAGGTTTGATTGGATGCATGCAAATTCGATTTTTAGAGATCAGAATAAAGGTCATCTGATATCCATTCGAAATTTTTCAAAATTAGTTTACACCAGCCCTGATTTTAAAAAAATTCTGTGGACGATTGGGCCAGATAAAACAGACACTTTTCAATTTGAAACTCCTGAAGCCTATTTTTCTTCACAACACGATGCGAGCATCAACTCGAGGGGAAATATACTGCTATTTGACAATCAAAGAATTGGATTGGGTAGTGTAGGCGCTAAACCAAAAAGTCGAATCTTAGAAATAAAGTTGGATCAAAAAAGTCATTTGGCTTCAATTGTTTGGGAATTTTCTCTTAATAACATTTACAGTCCGTTTCGAGGTTCCGCAGAAGTTCTTAAAAATGGAAATATATTAGGTCTTTTTTCAAGAACCAATAATAAGTTTGATGATCTCTTGGTAGAAATTGATTATCAATCCAAAAAAGTGAAAGCAAAACTTAAAATCCCCGAAGATCTAAGGCGGAATGATAAAATTAGATCCATGGATTCTATGGGCAAAGATCAATTCCTTGGAAGAAATATTAATGAACTAGCCTTTTCTGTGAATTAAATATGCCATTGATCCTTGCACAAGTCGTGTTTTGTTAATGTTCTCGAAACTAACGCCGGATTGAAGCGAATAACGCATTGGCCTGTCTTATGGTACCCGCACCAAATGGACCTGGTCCATTGCTCTTCAAGTCCTTTTCCCGGCTCACAGTTTAGTTTTTGCTAAGTCCCTGATTGAGCTTTAGGCTATCCCCAGATGTTTTCTTTTTTGGGTCGTCGATTTTTGCAGGCATTGCCAGTTGCCGCCCTCACCACCACTCTGGTGTTTTTTTTAATCCACTTGGTTCCCGGAGATCCGGTAGCCATCATGCTGGGCGATGCATCGAATGCTGCTGACCGCGCTAACCTGACACGAATTCTTGGACTCGATCAACCGCTCTTTAAGCAATACTACACATTTCTAGCGCATATTTTTTCTGGCTCATGGGGAACTTCGCTGACCTATGATCGCTCGGTCATCGAATTGATTTACGAGCGGTTTTTTCCAACTCTGCATCTCACCATTTGCGCGTTGGTGGTTTCACTTTTCATCAGCATTCCCCTGGGCGTTATTGCCGCCACTCAGCGCGGAAAGTTTTTTGATTTTTTCAGTGTTGGATTCTCGCTGCTAGCCGCGAGCATTCCGAATTTTGTGCTCGCTCCGATTGCGGTTTTGATTTTTTCGGTGCAATTGGGATTCTTTCACGTCTCTGGCTACCAAAGTGCTGGAGATTTAATTTTGCCAAGCCTTTGCTTGGGGCTGGGGGTGTCGGGATATTTCACGCGAATAGTGAGAACCGCCACGCTCGAAGTGCTCCATGAAGATTACATTCTCACCGCGCGCTCCAAAGGACTCAGCGAAATTAATGTTTTGCTGAAACACGTTTTAAAAAACGCCAGCATTCCGCTGATCACGGTGATCGGCGGCGCCTTTGGCGGACTTTTAGCGGGGGCGGTGGTTACCGAAACTTTGTTTGATTGGCCCGGGATTGGCCGGCTTTTTTTTAATGCTTTCCAGGCCCGTGATTATCCATTGGTTCAGGGCATCGTGCTTTGGGTTTCTTTTAGTTTTTTAATCATTAACATTTTGGTCGACTTGGCTTATTCGTGGGTTGATCGAAGGGTTCAGAGGAACTGACCATGAATCGATGGGGAATGTATATTGGATGCGGACTGAGTTTGCTTTTATTATTCCTAGCGATTTTTGCGCCATGGATCAGCCCCTCAGATCCGCTTGCTCAAAATTTAGCGATGCAATTTGCGGGACCGACCTGGCAACACCCGCTCGGCAATGGTGTAAATGGTGTTGATTTACTCTCTCAGCTTTTTTGGGGAGCCCGAGTTTCGATGATCGTTGGCTTTGTGACGGTGATCTTCTCCGGAGCCCTTGGTTTGTTTTTAGGATCGATTGCTGGATATTTTCGCGGCACACTTGAAAGCATAATCATGAGAATCATCGATGCACTTTATGCTTTTCCTGGAATTTTATTAGTGGTGGCACTTGCGAGCGTTTTGGGTCCGGGCCTAAAAAACATGATCATCGTGATGACGGTCACCACTTGGGCTGGGTATGCGAGGCTGGCTCGCGGCAGCACTTTGCGCTTGCGCGAAGAAGAATTTATTTTGGCTGCCAAAGCTCAAGGCGCGTCCCATTTTCGGATTATTTTTAAACATCTCTGGCCTAATCTTTTACCGCTTCTGCTTGTGCAAATGAGTTTTGGCTTGGGCAGCGCAATCATGACCGAAAGCACCCTAAGTTTTCTTGGACTCGGAGCACCACCAGAAACCGTGAGCTGGGGTCAAATGATCAATCAGGGTCGCGAGCTTTTATTGGTCGCCCCCCGGCTGGTCATAGTGCCCGGAAGTGCCTTAGTTTTGGCGGTCTTGGGCTTAAACCTTTTCGGTGACAGCTTGAGAGATTTACTGGATCCGAGGAAAATAGAAGATCGAGGGACGTAAGATGGCAGTCGATCGCGACGAGATACATAGAAAATTAGCCCAACTTTTTATTGTTGGGATTCCGAGCACCAAGCTCGATGGCAATTCATTGCACGCTTTAATGCGAATGGGCGTCGGTGGCGTAATTTTATTCAAACAAAATTACGAAAGCCCCGAGCAATTAATTGAACTGACCAATGCACTTCAAAAAAACGTGCAAACTTCAAGCTTCGAAAATCTTCCACTGTGGATTGCGGTCGACCAAGAGGGCGGACGAGTTCAAAGATTCAAGGAGCCTTTCACCATTTTGCCGCCGCTTGAAACACTCGGAAAAATCAATTCCCCGAAAACTTGCTTTGAAGCCGGATTCATCGTGGCCCAAGAATTGCGCTCGGTCGGCGTGAATTTAAACTTCGCCCCGGTGATCGACGTACGCCAAACCGAAGCACCAGTCATTGGCGATCGTTCGTTTTCGCGCGACGCTCAAGTCGTAGCCAATCTTGGATCAGCCCTGATTCGCGGCCAACAAAAAGGCGGCGTGCTTTCGGTTGCTAAACATTTTCCGGGTCACGGCGGAGCCACCGTTGATTCCCATGAAGATTTGCCCAAAGTCGAAAAAACTCCTGAGCAATTCGAAGAATTAGACTGGCAACCCTTTCGCCGCGCGGTTCGTTCACGAGTCGAAGGTATCATGACCGCGCACATTTTGTGCCCCAACCTTGACCCCGGGAAACCCGCAACTCTTTCGCGAAAAATTTTGCAGGACATTCTTCGTAAAGACATTCGATTTAATAAGTTGATTTTTTCCGATGACATGGAAATGGGCGCGATTGCCAAACATTTCTCGCCTAAAGAAGCTTCGTTTATGGCCATTGAAGCCGGATGCGATCATTTGATTTATGGCCACAAATTAGAAATGGCCGAAGAAGCACTAGAAAATTTAACAACTGCTTTTGTCGACGGCGCACTTCCGATGTCGCGACTCGAGGAAAGCCTGGAAAGAATTCGCGATGCAAAGCGTCGATTAATTATGCCTTATCGTCCGGCTAAAGCCGACAAAGCAAAAGAGATCATTTCTCATCCTGAGTTTCGAAAAATTTCCGAAGCGATTGCGCGTGGCGAAGCGGTTGACGCGGGGCCTTCTGATATGGAAATATTTTCTTAAATCTCCTTAATTTAGTGTCAATATTTTGATTTTCTACAAAATCAGTTTAGATTTTTTTCCTCAGCAAGAGGAAGGGGATCTATGAACTTAACATCTAGAAAATCTATTTACCTGAGCGCCATCGCAGCCTGCTCGTCACTAACTGTACCGGCTTACTCGCAATTTTTTACCGAGGAAGCGCAAGCCGAGCCATCTACTTTAATTGTTAAATACGCACCGGGGGTTTTCGCTAACCCGATGACTCGTGATCGTGAAATTCAAAATTTCGTTTCTTCAAACGAAGTTCGAACCTTGGGTCACCTTGGTTCATTGGTTGATTTGCCCGAGCGAACACAACTTGTTCGCTTCTCTTCAAATTTGGATCCTCAAGCTGCTGCCGACGCTCTCAGCCGCAACCAAGCCATCGAATGGGCTGAGCCAAACTACTATTTGTACCCGATCGGCAACGTGGTTGCTCCGATGCGAAGCTTGCCCAACGTTTTAGAAACGATCGGCAACTTTGATTTGTTCGATGACGACAGCAATGCTGGCGGCCCCAGAAAAGCCGGCCCGAATCCTCCGGTTCAAAATCCGCCGGAACTTCCGGGAACGCGGATCACCGATCCTCGGATGAACGAAACTTGGGGCATCAAGATGGTTCAAGCTCCAGAAGCTTGGACAATCTCTCCAGGTAATCGCAAAGTGGTCGTTGCCGACATCGACACCGGCGTTGATTACAACCACGAAGATTTGATCAACAATATGTGGACCAATCCGAATCCGACCAAAGGCGACGTTCGAGGTTACGACTTCGCTGACAACGACTCCTTCCCCTTTGACGATCACGGTCACGGAACGCACACCAGTGGAACCATCGGCGCTACTGGCGGTAATGGAATCGGCGTGTCTGGCGTTTCTCAAGACGTTTCGATCATGGCGGTTCGATTCTTGGGCGGCGGATACGGAACCACTGCCAATGCGATTTTGTCGATCGACTACGCAACTCAGAACGGTGCTCGCATCATGAGCAACAGCTGGGGCGGAGGCGGACGCAGCCAAGCTTTGGAAGACGCCGTTTTGCGCGCCGCTAAAGCCGACATTTTATTCGTCGCAGCAGCCGGAAACGATTCTTCAGACAATGATGTGAAGCCAAGCTATCCAGCAGCGATCACTCACCCGAATATGTTGACGGTCGCCGCTACTACTAATGTGGACGGACTATCCAGCTTCTCCAATTTCGGAAAGACCACTGTTCATGTGGGCGCTCCCGGAAGCCAAGTTTTGAGCACAGTTGTTGGCAACCAATACAAAGCCTACAGCGGAACTTCGATGGCGTGCCCGCACGTCGCCGGAATCGCTGCCTTGATTTTGTCGGTCAACCCGAAACTCCATGCGACCGAAGTAAAGCAAATTATTATGGATTCAGTTGACCAGATCCCCGCGCTAAAAGGTATAACTGTAACTGGGGGTCGTGTGAACGCGAAGAAGGCCCTCGAAAGGGCGCGCGGGCTTGGATCCTTTAGTTTCGACATTTAATCGCAAAAGACTTTTTGCAATTGGGACCCCAGAGGAGTGCCGCGCACTCTCCTGGGGTTTTCGTCAATTAGGGACCCAGTCTTCGTCCCCCGAAATCACTGAAGCTTCGCTCTCCGACCTAAGAGCCGCCGCGAGCGAAGCTGATTTTTTAGTCTGCTTTGTCGATCTTGGGCAGCCGGTTCCAGTGAACGCGCTGCTAGAAATTTCCAAGCAAATTCCCGGGGTGATCATTTTCACCCAACCCACTCCGACTCAACTCTTAAGTGTTTTTCAACTCTCACAATGGACTGCTGTCACCTGGGATGGAAGCTCCCCGGATCATCTTTGCTTACAAGTCACAAAAGTTTTGTCGGACGCTGGCTCCTTGCTTCGTGAAAAAACCTTGATTCGCGAAGCGACTAAAATCGTCCGCGAAACCTCTCGAACTCCGTCCTTTGTCGAATGGATCAATGCTCCCATTTCAAGAAAAGCTTCGACTGAATTTTCACTCAATCCTCACCAAATTTCGATCACCATTGGGGCTGATAACTCGAAATCTCATTTTGAAATTCCGTCAGCCACCAGCGGGCCGCTCTTGGAATTAAAATTCGTTAATGATCGCTGGATTCCTCGTGCGATCGACCCCGGGGTTGTTTTGCCGCCCAATGCCCAGCAAGAAGGTTTGCGGGCCGGCGACATTATTAAAATTGGCGAAATCATTCTTGCGCTGCGACCCAATCATGAAATTCAACGGCTCTCGCAAGTGATTCATCAATCAACGCCAACTGAAGCCGCTGATTTAGAATCCCTTAAAGAAATCACTAATCTTGAGGATTACCTGCAAAATTTATTAACTCGTTCAGCAACCGGCGAATTACAAATCGGAAGTGGATTAAAGCGCGCCAGCATTTTTCTCCACAACGGCAGCCTGGACCAAGTTTTTGCAGGACCGGTTTCTGGAGACAAAGCCCTCGAAAGAATTCTGACTTGGAGCAAACCTATCTGGAAATTTAGATCCGGTGACTTTTCGTTGAGCGATCAACCCTCGCTTAAGATTCAATCGACTGACTTTTCCATTTTTTGCGTGCAAGTGCGCCGAAATTGGTCGCGAATTTCTGCGTTAGTTCCGCCGATGAACATCAATGTCGACGTGGATCCTTCGAAATTTTCGCGATTGTCGAGCGTGACTCCCACCCAAAGCCGGGTCTTAGCGGCAGTCAGCGAATTTCGATTGGTCCGTGATGTTTTAAATTATTGTCCGCTTAGAGATTTAGAGATCTACGACGAATTAATCAGCTTCCGAAAATCGGGGCTGATTAGAATTTCAAAATAAAAGGGGTTTTTTTATGTCCATGTTAGATCGCTACAAAAAAAGTTCGGCTGCACTTATGGAGTTGGTGAAATTAATTGAAGATTCGCCAGAGCCAAAACGCAGCACGCTTTTGAAAATGATTCGAACCGAAGACGCAACTTTTGCCGCGCGGGTAGAAGTGCGGGTGATCGATTGGGTAAAATTTCGGGGCTTTGACCCGGGGATTTTAGCCGAAGCCCTGGTCACCTCTCCATCCAAGATCATTGCGATGGCATTACAAGGCGAAGATGATGCCTTTATTAAAATGGCCGAGCGTTGCCTAGGGAATAAATTCTCTGAATATAAGCAAGAAAAAGACGCCTACAAAACAACTCCGCCGACTGCCGGCCAAATCGATGTGGCTCGTAAAAAAATCATTTCCGAAGCCCGAAAACTGGAAACCGACGGCGCAATCAAGATGATGGATTATGAAAAAATCGATGCCAACATTCCTGGCGCTGGAGGATCTGGCAATGAGTTAAAGTCCGAAGGCGGATCCACCTCAGGCTCTGCCAAAGAAGATGATGGAGTTCCTGAAGTTGAGTCTTTTGGAATGGAACCGCCAACCGCGGGACTGGTCGGCGAGCGGCTGGAAGTATATTTGAAGAAGGAATTGGGAATCGCTTAATTCACTCTTAATTTTTGAAATAAAAAAACCCCGCGAGCTCTAAAGCCCGCGGGGTTTTTATTTTAGTTAATTTGTTTATCTAGAAAACTAAGCCAACCAAAAGGTCAACAGCCATGGTCTTCACACTGGTCGTGGAAGAAGTGTCAAGATCAGTAAAACCGTAGCGAACTCGTCCTTCAGCAACCAACTTCATCATGCCCAAAGGAATGCCAACGCCCACGCCACCGATCGCGCCGAAAGAAGAGGCAGCATAAATAGTGTCTGAGAGGGGAACGGCTATGTTCAAAACTTCCGTGCCAGCAGAAACGATGGTTGAAGTCACATCACCGAAACCGTAGTTCCAATATCCGCCGCCGGAAATCCACATAACTCCAAGCAAAGAAAACTTCGCCATGACGGGAACCAAAATGCTGTTCATCGCAACTTCGCCATAATTGTCCGAATCAGCACCGATTCGAGTTTTGTTAGCGACGTAAAACACATCGGCTTCTACGCCAATCGGGCCCATCCCGAAATCTGCGCTCACGCCACCCATGTAACCATAGGACGGAATCGATCCAGTCACCGCGTCTGTGCGATCCAAGCTCACACCCAAGCCGCCCTTAACGCCGAAATTCACCATCGCCGACGCGGTTTGCGATGCAAACACTAAAGTTGATACCACTACTAGTGATAAAATTTTAAATTTTTTCATAAAGATATTGCCTCCGTTACTTTAAATTCTAGAGGACTTCTCCAAAAAGCCCATGGGCGCAGCAACAAAAAATTGCCTCTGATAGCCGGGTGACGAATTCGCCCTTTTTCGACACTCTTTTATAATGACGCCGTGCGGCAATATAGGTATACACTCCCCCAGATTGCTTTTTATGATGTCTTTAAAAAAACACACCAAAACCCTGATCCTAGCGTCCGCCATAAGTATTGGATATTTAAATACTAATACTGCATTTTCGGCCTCCAATCAGACCCAGGCTAGTGAGTCCTGCGAATCACCTCTTCGGCGTCCCCTGATGAGCCTCGGCCGGCAAATTTTAAAGACCCGCTATCAAACCACAGTTCGGGGCTCGGATGTGTTTAATGGCCCTCAACAAGGCGTCTTGGTTTTAGCCAATCACCCTGGATTCATCGATCCGGCGATCATGATCACTCAACTGGATCAGTTTATAAAAGTCCGGCCACTGATGAAAGAAAACGTGGCACGCCATCCAGTCACCAAAGCAGTCGCGCGCATCACTCGCGCAGTTTTAATTCCCGACATGAGCGAAGAAGGTCGCGGCGGAGTTGCCGCCGCACAAGCCGCCGTGCAATCGGTGATCGATGCGTTGGCTCGTGGTGAAAATATTATTTTGTATCCGTCCGGCACTATCTATCGCCAGCAGAATGAAAAAATCGGAGCCAATTCAGCGGTCGACCGAATTTTGAAAGCCCTGCCCAAAACCAAAGTTGTGTTGGCTCGAAGCCGCGGAATTTGGGGAAGTTCTTTTAGCTTCGGGCTGACTGGCGAAAGCCCAGTTAAAAAACTTTTAACTCGCACGATTCCCAGGGCGATCATGTCGATCGTGAGTGGTGGAATTTTCTTTGCGCCCAAGCGTAAAGTGGAAATCGATTTTGTCGAAGCCAAAGACATGCCCCGCGATCAAGGAAGATTAGCGATCAATCGATACTTAGAAAAGTTTTACAACGAAGACGCTCCACCGGCCATGAAAGTCCCTTATTTTTGGTGGCAGGGATCGACCCCAACCGTAGTCGAAAACAAAAAATCCACCGCGAGCAACGACCGCAGCGCGCTCTTGAGCAGCGTTGATCCAGAAACTCGCCGCGCGATTTACGAATTCATCACCCAAAAATTAGGCGATGCAAAAATCAGCGACGAAGATTTACTGGAAGCCAAACTAGGAATGGACAGCCTTTCCCGAGTGGAAATGTTGGTCTGGGTTGGTGAAACTTTTGGCCGCGAAGTTCCCGAGGCTTCAGAATTAAAAACCGTTGGCGATGTTTTGCTTGCGGCCGAAGGAAAGATTGCCTCGACCGGAACTGTCGAGCTGAAGCCAGTTAAAGCAAATTGGTTTTACAACGAATCACCGGACGCCAAACTCAGCGTCCCCGAAGGCGAAACCATTCCCGAGGTCTTCTTAGCCCAAGCCCGTCGCCACCCCAATCGCGCGGCAGTCGCCGATCAAATCAGCGGAGTCTTGACCTATCGTGATGTTGTCGGGCGAATCATGCTCTTAAAACCATTGATCGAAGAATTAGCCGGTGACAGCGACCGAATTGGCATCATGATGCCGGCATCGGTGAGCGCGACCGTGCTCACTCTTGCCGCCCAATTTGCAGGCAAAACTCCGGTGATGATCAACTTCACGGCCGGAAAAAACGGCGTGACCGAAGCCATTAAAACTTCGGGCATCACCAAAATCATCACCTCGCAAACCTTGCTTGAAAAACTTAAAACTTCCGGACTCGAAATGACCGAACTCGACAAATATTTTTTCAAGCTCGAAGGGCTCAAAGACAGCAAATCTTTCAAACTTAAATTCATTCGCACCAAGATCGACAGCTATGGCCCCTGGGGATTACTCGACAGCTGGGCTCGTAAAAATAAAAAAGACGAAGCGGTAATTTTATTCACCAGTGGTTCGGAAAAAAATCCTAAGGGCGTGCCGCTCACTCACCAAAATCAGCTGGCCAACATTCGAGCGCTAGCTTGGATAGTGCCCTTCACTCAACAAGATCGATTGATGGGAGTTTTACCGTCCTTCCATTCCTTTGGGTTAACCGTCACTCAAATGATGTCGATTTGTTTGGGGCTGCCCACCGTTTACTTTCCGAGCCCACTTGATGGCGAAAAAATTTCCGCCCACATCAATGCCTATGAGGCGACTTTGGTTCCAGGCACTCCGACATTTTTAGAAGGCATCGCGCGAGCCGCGGCTCGTGATCCGAAATTATTAGGCACCGTTCGAATGTGGATCACCGGCGCCGCCAAATGCGGCAACAATGTTTACCGCGCACTCGGAATGGTTTGCCCTCGATCCACCGTGATCGAAGGCTACGGCATCACCGAAACTAGCCCCGCTATTTCTATCAATCCTCCCAACAAACCCAAGCCCGGAACTCTTGGCCAAGTTTTGCCCGGCGTGAAACACGTAATCGTGGATCCAGAAACCATGGGCAAACGAGTTGATCGTGGCAGCCCAGGGCTTTTGCTGGTTCAAGGCAAAAACATCTTCAGCGGATATCTTGGGAGCTCTAGTGAAAATCCCTTCGTCGAGTTCGAGGGATCGCGCTGGTACAACACCGGAGACATCGTCAAAGAAGATGCTGATGGATATTTAGTGATGAGCGATCGCATGAGCCGATTCATCAAAGTGGGAGGCGAAAAAATTTCGCTGACCGCCATTGAATCGCCGCTGGTTGAAATGATGCAAAGTGAAATGGCCAGCTCGGAAGACACTGGACCCGCCGTTGCGGTTGAAGGCTTGGATGAAACCGAAGAAGGTAAAGCCGCAGTCAAGGTTGCCTTCAGCACCAAACCGCTCACGGTTGCTAAAGCCAATGAGGCGCTGAGGACCGCTGGTTTGAACGGGCTGTTCTTCATCACCGAAGTGGTTCAAGTTAAAGAGCTGCCAATGCTCGGCAGCGGAAAAGTAGATTACAAAGCCTTGCGTCGTTCGCTTAAAGAACGGCGCTAATTTTTTAAATTCCGCTGATCAGGGCATCCGAAGCAATGTCTTTGAAAGCTAACGACAATGATTTAATCAGTGGATCATTTCGGTTTTGATTGTGACAAGCGAGCCAAACTCGATAGCGCCAGAAGCCTTCCTTTGGACCCATCACTTGCAATGATTTTTCGCGAACTTCGCGGGCCACATATAGCATCGGCAAAAATGCCATGCCGATTCCGTCAACCACCGATCGAACCACTGACGCCATCACGTCGCTTTCAAAAACGATTCGTCCCTTCAAATGATTTTCTTCGAAAAACTGATCGATTTCTGAGCGCAATTTGAAGCGACTCGACGGCATCAACCACTGAGCGGATTCGCCCCCCTCTATGTTTTTAAGAGCCGCCAAAACATTTTGGGATTTAGTTTTTGATTTTAATTTCCAATCAATCGAACACGCCAAAGCAACCGGTCCCTCGGCTCTTTCCAAACTTTTTAACTCGGGATCAATGATCGCGACTTCCGTCACCAATGCGTCGATTTCTCGATGGCGAAGCTGTTCGACCAGTTGATCGTGGCTGGCCGAAATCACCGAAACTTTGGGGCGCATGGCCAGGCCGTGGTTTTTTAAAAACAAACTAACGATTTCACTAACAAAAGCTCGGTCGACTTCGTTGGAAACCCCAATGTGAATTCGTCGTGATGCCGAAGGAACTTTTTTGGCAACTAACTCTTCCATCTCTTCCGAGATTTCAAACATTTGTTTGCAAAATCCGTAAACCACCGACCCTGCTTGGGTGAGCTGATTGTTCCTACCAACTTTTTGAAAGAGTCGAAGATCTAAACTTCCCTCGAGAACTTTTAATTGACTGCTTAAGGAAGGCTGGCTGATTGAAAGATGTTTTGCGGCAGCATTAACGCCGCCCGACCGCGCCGTGATGTAGAAGTAATAGAGGTGGTTAAAGTTATACATATATTAAACCTATACATAGATATAATTATTATATCTTTTCACTATATAAATAGTTCTTGTAGATTAAGTCCTATCGAAAGCCCTACCAGCAATTCCGCTGCTAGGGATTCAACCCAATAAAGGAGACCTCCCATGTTACGAGCGGCGCTTGGCTTTTTTGTCATTGGAATTTTAGCTTTTTTCTTAGGTGCAAACAATATCGGAGGGCTGTCCGTCGAGATTGGAAGGACCCTATTAAGCGTGTTCTTAATCCTCTCCGTCATCAGCATTGTCGCAAACTTATTTTTTAAAAAATCAATAAATCTTTAACTCCAAAGGAATACAAAATGAAACTAAACAACAAGATTAATTACCTAACCCTACAAACGCTCATCGCAACGACTTTCGTTGCCTGCAGCAGTGGCCCTCAAATTCAAGATTTTGAAGCAACCGCCAATCCCAACGACGAAGTCCAAAAGCTGGGAGCGGAAATGAAAGTTGCCACCGTAGAAGAATATGCAATTTTATCTCCTGAAAATTTTCAGCAAGCGCGCGACTCTTACAATGAAGCTAAAGAAAGCCTGAGTAAAAAAGATCAAGCCAAAGCCACCTTGCATTCAGTGGCCGAAAGCCGCGCTTACTTAGCTCGCTCTCGAGAATTTTCCAAAATTTCGCAAGAAAATCTTAAAGAAGTGCTCGGAGCTCGCGAACAAGCGATGCGAGCTAATGCCCCAAAACTTTTAAAAGAAGATTTTAAAGAATCAGAAGATAATCTTCGAGATCGCACCGAAAACATCGAAGACAACGATGTGAAAAGCGCGACCAAGAAAAGCAATGAATTGCAGCTGACTTATTTGGATTTGGAACTTCGTGCGATTAAGGAAAGCAACCTTAGTCACGCGAAAAGCACCATCGAACAAGCCCGCAAAGAGGGCGCTAAAGAACTTGCACCCATTAGCTTGGCTAAAGCTGAAAAAAGCGTGCAAGACACCGATGCTTTTATCACCGCCAATCGACATGAAGTGGCACAAATTAGTAGTCGCTTTCACGAAACTAGCGACAGTGCAGATCATTTGCTGAAAATCACTCGTCGAGCAAAATCCGGCGGACAAAACACTGCAGAAGTTTCAGCGCTAAAACTTGAAGGCGAGCAAATGAAAGTTGCTGACACTCAAAATCAACTTGACGCTAAACACGATCAAGTCATTCAAGGACAAAACGAAATTTTAGGTCTTCAAACAGAGCAAGCTCTCACCCAGCGCTTCGAAAATGCTCGCAGCCAATTCAACCCCAACGAAGCGGAAGTTTACAAGCAGGGCAACTCGCTAATGATTCGACTGAAGACTCTTCAATTTCCAGTCGCCCAAGCAGTTTTAACCGGCGCCAATTTTCCCCTGTTAGCCAAGGTTCAAAAAATCATTAAAGATTTTGGAAAAGGCTCGGCCGTAGTCCAAGGACACACCGATTCTAATGGAGGAAAAGTATTAAACTCTAAACTTTCTTCGGAAAGAGCTTCAGCCGTGCGCGAATATTTGATGGCCAATAGCAACGGCCAAGAAATCGATATCAAAGCCATCGGCTATGACTATCAAAAACCATTGGCCACCAACAAAACTGCGGCGGGTCGCGCACAAAACCGTCGAGTTGACATCGTGATTCAACCTAATGACGAAACCAAAACCTACACAAACTAAAGGAAAATTTTATGAAAAAAAATTATAAGAGCAAAATTGTACTTAGCCTAGCAACCCTTCTCAGCAGCAGCCCTCTCGTGGCCCGATCGGCGGATTCATTAGGAATATCGCTAGGACTGGTGGGAGTCGCCAACATTCAAAGCCCCAGCATCGAACACAACAGCGCGTCGACTTCACTTGATGGCCAGACCACCTTTGGTGGAGGTCTTACCACTGAGTTCTATCTCCAAGCGGGCTTAAGCCTTGAGGCCGATCTGCTTTATCTACAACATGAGTTCAACCAAAAGACTGCCGAGTTTTTTGGCAGCAGCATCACCAGCACATTTAGCAGCGGTCACTTGCAAATTCCGGTTCTAATTCGCTATCGCCCGATTCCGTTTTTAAGCCTGGGAATTGGACCCTACTACAGTCGAGTTTTAACCAGCTGGACAGTTTCGGCCTCGGGTCAGAATTCTACGACTACTAATTTTGGAAAAAATGATTACGGCGCACTGGCCGCGGTCGGGACGTCAATTCCGATCACCGGTGGACTTTCAGCATCTGCGGACATCCGATACACCCGCAGCTTTTCTGAAACCGCCCGAAGCTCTGGAGATGCAGTCAAATTCTCAAATCTTCAAATCATGGCAGGCCTAAGATTCGAAACGCTCTAACCAAAAACAGCTCTCAGCAAACACAGGAGATTAATTTTTATGGAAACAAAAATGATTGAAAAAAACTGGACTGAACTTAAAGGCAAAATTAAAGCACGATGGAGTCGCTTCAATGACGAAGAAATCGAAAGCCTTAAAGGCGACATCAGCCAACTAACCGCCAAAATTCAAAAGACCTATAGCTTGGCGAAAGTTGAAGCCGATCGTCAATTTGAAGATTTTAAAAAGACTGTTGCCTCTTTGATTTCCAAAGAAGAAACACCCGAAGTAAAACCGACCGGCCCCACCATGGCTGAATCAAACATTGCGCCGCCCGAACTAGTCATGGGAAGTAAAACCGCGGAGCAACAAAAAAGTAATGTATCTCAAGCGAAATCCAGCAAATAACAAAGCATCAACAACAAATTTCTAAGGAGAACTATTATGGAAAATTTAAATTCAAATACCCGCGACTATTCAAACAACAGCAAAAACCAAGTCGATAAGCACGTCGACAAGTTGGGCGAAAAAATTGTGAGCGGCGCAAACCAAGCGGCTGACAAATTAGACGGATTAGCCCACTCGGCAAAGGATGCCTTTGAAAACGCATCTAGTAGTTTTTCAAAAGGCTACGGCCGTGCTTCCAAAGAAGTGAAACGAATGAGTTCACAATTCGAAGGGGCCATCAATGAAAACCCCCTGGTCGCCATCGGCGTTGCCGCAGGATTGGGCTGGGCTTTAGGCCGCTATTTATCCAGCCGCTCTTCAGCGACTGCACGCCGTTCTATTTAAAAATTTAAAAAACAAAGGAAGCTTAAAATGAAAACGAAATTCTTGATGAATTCAAAAATTTGGTTGGTCGCGGCCTCTATGATCGCCGCGGCTTCGCTCAACCAGCCAGCCCAGGGAGCGGACCATCCGCTCCGGCTGGGTCCGGACACCACAATTTCTTATGATGCAAACCGCTCAGAACTCAGCACTGCATCCAAAGAAAAACTTGTGCGACTTGTGAACGATGCCAAGGCGAACGGCCAAATTGATGAAATTCAAATTGCCGTTTGGTCTGACAATCCGGTGCCCCAGGAAGGAACTCAACTTTCCAAAGCCGATCAAAAATTGGCCAATAGGCGCGAAGTTCAACTTTCACGATACTTGAAAAAGAATCTGGGCATCACCCAATTCAATACTTACAACATGGCAGAACGGGCTTCATGGTTGTCGCGCTCCTTAAATTTGGACGATGCCAAACTTAAATCCGAAATCACCCATGGATCCAATCAACCAATGTCCAAGGAAGCCTTTAAGATTTTCAGAGATAACGGCCAAGCTTCGCGCGCCGTTGTTCTGGTGATCATGAAACAATAATCGCAACCGCCCATAACAAAGAAAGCCAATAGGACGATCCGATGAAAATCAAAGAAGAAGTGATCCGCAACACCAAGCAACTGGCCGAAGGCGCTATCGGACTGGCGCGAAGCCAGTTTCGTGGAGCGCTCGAAACAGCGGCACGTCAAAGCATCACCACCGCGATTGTTCTTCTCTCGTCTCTATTGGCAACACTTTGGATCACCGTCACAACAACCATTTGGATTGCTCAATTCTGGGGATCTCAGATGGCTTCGCTTGCAATGGCGGGGTTTGTCAGTCTTGTTGCCGCGACCCTTGCATGGGCCAATCACCTCCCTAAAAAAATTAAAGCCCCGAGCGATGACCTCGGCGGATTAGAATCGAAAGTTCAAGCATCCGGACGTCTTACAATGAATGGCTCTAGTGAATATTACAGACAATTAATTGTTCAAGCGGGCGACAATCTCGCAGAAGTTCCAGGCGAAATTAAAGAAGTTGCAGCCGCCGCAATGGATCCAACATCACTGGCTCTTGTCGTCTTCAATCGAAACCCGATGACCTGCGTATTCACAGCCGCGGCCCTTGGCCTCTATATAGGGCGGCGTCCTCCACCTCTAAACTTATCAAACTAATTTTTCAAACAAAGGAGCTCCCATGATGAATCATGATCCAAAAAGTCCAAGCAACCCAACCTCCAAACCTGAAAACATCGGAGATCAATTTGAAACATCTCTTAAAAATATAATTGATCAACGCCCACTTCTTAGTTTTTTTTCTGCGGTGGGAATCGGAATGATGATCGGCGCTTCTACAGATCCAAAGCCCAAAAAAGAATGGCTGCTCTCGGTAGGAAAAAAAATCTTGGAGACTCCCGAGCATTTAGTGGAAAGAGTGGTCGAAGGCGCGCTGCTTTCGGTTTTAATGTCTGCAGCTCTTTCCGTAGTGGGCGAGCAGTATCTGTCTCAGTCCAACCCCAGCACTGACCCCTTAAGAAACAAGACCTATAGCTAGGTATTTACTGGATCCGCGAGTAGGGTATCTCCCCATTTCTATGAACTAGCAATTCAGTTAAAGTCATCAAACAAAGAATGGAGGACCCTTAAAGATGTCTTCGTATTTAAATGAAATGACTATGAATTCTCAGTGCTGGGCCAAAACCCGAGGCAGAATTCACGCTCGCTGGTCGATGCTTTCAGACGATCAAATTGATTCGGTCAGAAACAATTTGAGTTTATTGAAAGTCGAACTTCGCAACTCCTATGGTTACACCCAAGATTTAGCCAAAGACGAATACCGAGATTTTCTCGGCTTCAACAATTTAAGCGCCACCGCTAAATAAAAAGCTAATTTGAAGCGACTAAATTTAGGCCCTACCTGACAAGATATTAAGCAATTTTTTTCGCACCTTTGTATATAAATACTGAGAAAACGAGATTAAAAGCTGCGAAGTAGTGAAAAATAATCAATTGAAAATTAAATTATTAAATCAACTTCTCGCATTCCTGCTTTTCTTGAGCCTTCCGATTGTTTCACAGTCGGCATTCATCCCCTTTATTCCAAATTCAGGACAAGTAACTCTTTCAGTCGGGGAGGGTACATATTTTGGAGAGGGAACAAGCAACTACAATTTTCTCGCACCGAAATTCGGACTGGACCAACAATGGAAAATAGATGCAACCTACAACCTGGGTCTTGCATTTGACGCTTCAGTTTTTACAACGAAAACGGACGGAGACAGCGGCGTAAGCATTTTATTTGGACCAACGGGACGAATGTATTTTCAGGGATTCGACCAAAAGTTCTATATGGATGGAATTGTCGGCTACACGTTTCAACTAACTACAACTGAAACAAGCTCTTCAGGCTTAGGGACAGGATTGGGTTTCGGATACGAATTTCTTGTTAAAGAGGGATTTCTCGACATCACAGGCCCATTTCAGATTGCACCCCATTTGGGCTATCGAATTTTCTTCTTCAAAAAACATCCTCTTCAAGCCGTGGCCTTGAGCTTGAACCTAAAGTTCAGTTCATTTTGAAGCTGTCTGTATTGATTTTGTAATATCAAATTATGACCGCCTCGTGGGGCCCGAAATAAGACTCAAAGCTAATTTGAAACACAAATTTGCGACCGCCTGAAACTCCGTGATGCGACCGCGCAGCGGCGCCAAATGAATGGTAGTCCTTGTCCGGCTCGAACGGACGACCCCCTCCTTGTAAGGGAGGTGCTCTAACCAACTGAGCTAAAGGACTACGCTGTTGTTGGCAACGGGATGTCTTATCCCGAATTTGGCCGATTTCGTCAAGGGCCTTGGAGGCCCCCTGATCATGATTTTAAGCCCGGCTTAGCCTAACTTGCGCTTTTGGTGCAAGACGACGACGAGCAGCACTGATGGGCCTGAAGCACTCCCAAAGTCAGCGTCGAAATGATCGCCATCGTCCAAGCCTGGCAACTTGCGGCCTTGGTCAGGTATTCACGCAACGGGCCCGAAGCTGAATCTTTGAGACCGGCTAAATCAAATTCCAAATCAAAGGAATCAAAAAGCCCCTTGGTGTGCGAGTAATAAAAATAGCAAATGATGTAAATCACTAGCAGGGCAATTGTTGGAATCCATTTCGTGCATTTCTTTAGCTGGTTCATGATGCAATCTCTTTTCTATTCAAAAATTTTTCAGTGAGTAGGGCTTCGCGGAGTCTTTGTGGCTCCCGGAGTCGGACGATCAATGTCGACCATCACCGCACCGGCCTCATCGCGAAGCTTCGCCAAGATTTCAACCAACGGATCATCATCGGCTAAAACCAAAGCCGCTCTTAAAATTTGATCGGCATGGCGAACCGGTACGATTTTCATTTTAGCCAAAATTTCTTTGGGCACATCGTAAAGGTCCTTCATGTTTTCATCGGGAATCATCACGGTCGTCATTCCCGCGCGCTGGGCTGCTAAAAGTTTTTCTTTTAAGCCACCAATCGGCAAGACGTGGCCACGAAGGGTGATTTCGCCAGTCATCGCCAAGTCTCGGCGAACCGGTCGATTGGTCAACGCCGATGCCAACGAAGTTGCAATGGTGATGCCGGCGCTGGGGCCATCTTTTGGCGTGGCGCCTTCGGGCACGTGGATGTGTAAATCAATGCGGTTGTAGAAATCCTTGGGAAGCCCGAGTTGATTGGCTCTTGATCGAATGTACGAATAAGCCGCGTGCGCTGATTCTTGCATGACGTCACCCAATTTTCCGGTGATGCGCATCGCGCCCTTGCCGGGCAGCACACTGACTTCGATGTTTAGCAAATCGCCGCCCACTTCGGTCCAAGCCAATCCATTGGTCATCCCAATTTGATCGTCTTGTTCCATGGTGCCGTATTTGTAGCGACGAGGTCCCAATAAATCTTCGATTTCTTTTTCGGAAACGTGAAAGGGCGCAAGCTTTGGCGTTTCCACAACTTTGCGCGCGGTTTTTCGACAAAGATTAGCGATTTCACGAGACACGTTTCGAACCCCGGCTTCACGCGAATAGTATCGAATCAATTCCACGATGGCCGAGTCTTCCATCACCGCTTGATCTTCCGTCAACCCGTGTTCTTTGAGCTGGCGCGGAACCAAGTGGCGCTTTGCGATTTCAATTTTTTCGGTCTCCAAATAACTGGGGACGAAAATGATTTCCATACGGTCGATCAAAGGCTGCGGAATTCCTGAGAACGAATTTGCAGTCGCAATGAAAAGCACCCCAGAAATATCGAAATCAACTTCCATATAGTGATCGTTGAAGGTCGCGTTTTGAACCGGGTCCAAAACTTCGAGCATCGCGCTGGCAGGATCGCCGCGGAAATCGTTGCCCATTTTATCTAGCTCATCGAGCAAAATGACGGGGTTTTTAGTTCCGGATTTTTTAATCGCTTGAATGATCTTTCCAGGCATTGCGCCGATGTAAGTCCGGCGATGGCCACGAATTTCGGCTTCGTCACGCAATCCGCCCAAGGCAATGCGCGCGAACTTACGCTCCATAGCATCGGCGATTGAAGTGGCTAGCGAAGATTTGCCAACGCCCGGAGGTCCGATGAAACAAAGGATTGGGCCCTTGAGGCTTTTGTTCAGATTTTGAACGGCCAAATACTCGATGATGCGATCTTTGATTTTTTCCAAACCAAAATGATCGCGATCCAATACTTTCTTGGCATGTTTCAAGTCAAGATTGTCTTCCGTGGTGTTTTCCCACGGCAAATCTATCAACCATTCTAAATAATTTCGAATCACGGTGGCTTCGGCCGAAATCGGGGCCATCATTTTCAGCTTGCGCATTTCGGCTTCGGCTTTTTCCATAGCCTCGGTGCTGAGCTTTGATTCCTTGATTCGCGTTTCTAGCTCTTGAATTTCGCTCTTGAATTCGTCGCGCTCGCCCAATTCTTTTTGAATCGCGGCCATTTGCTCGTTCAAGTAATATTCTTTTTGGCTCTTCTCCATTTGCTTGCGAACGCGGCCACGGATGCGGCGTTCGATCTGAAGAATTTCAATTTCGCTTTGAACCAGCGTTACTAACTTTTCAATACGAGCAATGGGCTCGGCTAATTCCAAAAGCAATTGTTTATCGGCCAATTTTAAATTCAAGTGCGGAATCACGCTGTCGGCCATCGCCGATGGCTCCGACATTGCCTGCACAGTTACTAAAACTTCGGCAGGGATTCGCTTGTTCAAACGAACGTAACTTTCGAAAGCTTTGAAAAGCGTGCGCATCAAAGCGTGGGCTTCGGCCTCGTCACGAGGTTTTTCATCAAGCTCCGATGCCGAGACCATAAAGTAATCGTCTTTTTTACCGGCCTGATCTTCCGATCGTTTGGCACGCGCACGACCCTCGACCAAAACCTTTAAAGTTCCGTCGGGAAGTTTCACTAATTGCAAAATAGAAGCAAGCGTTCCCACCACGAAGAGGTCGGCCATTTCGGGCTCATTGATAGCCGAATCTTTTTGGCTGCACAGAAAGATTTCTGTTTTATTCGCCATCGAAGCCTCAAGTGCGTTGATCGATTTTTCACGACCCACGAAAAAGGGCACCACCATCTGCGGAAAAATCACAATGTCACGCAGCGGAAGCAAGGGAACGACTTGGCTTAGCTTCGGAGAGTCGTCTCCGGCAGGGGCCGCAACTTTGCTTTTCTTTTTCTTAGGAGCCTTGGTTTTTTTATCGCTCATGATTCTATTTTGTGCCGAAAAAGCTTTGGGCACAAGCGATCGATGACTTCAGATTCATAATTTAAGTCTTGATTTCGTTTTTTTGATTCAAGCCTGAAAAATCAGCGCGCAAAGGGCTTAATACACAGACACTTCATTTTAAAAAAAGGTTAAAAGAATTAGCGCACAGCCTCAAATTCAAGATTTACCTGAATGGGAACTTCATCACTCACGGGAATGGCCAAAAGTGCAGGGCGCTTGACCGAGAAATCGCTAAGCTTGATCGTGAAATGCCCAGAAATGACAAGCTGTTCTGGGCTGCCTAGTTTAGCGATCAATTCTCCATCTGCGCTTTTATAGGTATGCGTTTTTCCTGCAAAGCTTACGTCAAGGTTGAAAGCTTTTTGTGCGGGAAAATCCGATGAAGTCACCACGCGGACTGTGACAATCGGATTCACCGCAGCACTGATGATTTCATACATATGCTGATCGCGATTTCCATTGTCGGTTGAAAAACTAAGAGCCGGAACGCCGATTAAAAATTCACAGCTTTTAGCATCACAAACGGCCTTGCCCTTTGCGCTTTTACTAACGCCTTCCAAATTATGAGTCAGATGACTAACTGCAAATTTAATTTCTGAGCTTTTAATTTTCCATTGCTGGACGGCGGGCGCCGCCTTAACGGCAACTTTTGCGAAAGCTGGCGAAGTTCCAATAACGAGTAAAACTAATATCTGGAACAAATTATTTAAACTAATTTTCTTCTTCATGTTTTTCATGCTCGTATCCTAAAAATTAATGGTCACGACCAAAGCAGCGGCACCAAACGATAACATTGCCGTCGTTGCCAATGCGCCCTTAGCCGCGCCCAAACCTTTGGGCTCACGTCCTTTTTTCATGGCATTTTGCGCCAGCAAACCCGCAATCGGAGTCAAGATCATCGCCGGAATGTGCACGTAAATTAATGATTTGTGAATTTTCATGCTCCATGAAGTTTTTGAATCATCGTTAATGGGCACAGGAGCCATCAAACTAAAATAAGCGGTCGTGAAATAACTAATGCCGGTGGCAATCCCCAAACTTCGGTGGGCCACCGAGGCCAAGCCGTCGTCAGGCGCAGTCAGCGCTGTCGCAGCCATCAAAACCGCGGTTGTGATTCCCAAAATTTGGTGAGTTTGTAACATCGAAGAACGTTTTCCCAAATCCGCCTGTAAACGACTATCAACCTTCAATGCGGAGTTTTCAAAACCCAAATCTTCAATTTTTAAATTGAGTTTGGTACTGGGAATCGCCGGCTTCGAGTCAACGGATGGCGGCGCTTGAGTCACTTTAGTTTCCGCAGCAATTGCCACCGAAGAAAACGTAGCTGTTAAAGCCAAAAAAAATTGAAGAACTTGTTTCATAGGCCGAGCATTATCCCGCGCGCAAATTCAAACAAGTGATCCATTAAATTTTTAGGTCAAATCAAAAGAACAAAAGCCTTATGCTGATGCTTTTTCTTTTTTGCTGGGTACTTTTTCAGCCGGTGTTCCGGTTTCCAATTCCAAAATCGGAGTGGTGCCCTTGGCAATGGTCTCTTCGGTGATCACGCACTTGCGCACGCCGGTCATCGAAGGAATGTCGTACATCAAATCAAGCATGGCTTTTTCCAAAATGGATCGCAGTCCCCGTGCTCCAGTTTTTTGTTCCAAAGCTTTTTTAGCCACCGCACGCAGTGCCGCATCTTCAAAGCTAAGGTCCACGCCTTCCATTGAAAACATTTTCTTGTACTGCTTGGTGATCGCGTTTTTTGGCTTGGTGAGAATTTCCATCAACGCCTGTTCATCCAATTGGCCAAGAGTTGCGATCATCGGCAAACGACCCAAAAACTCTGGGATCATGCCGAATTTCACTAAATCTTCAGTTTGTAATAATTTTCCGATGACGTCGCCCTCGGTGGTTTTCTTGCGTGAATCCTGAATCGTGCCGCCGATGCCGACTGTGCGAGCCTCGGTACGCTCAGAGATGTAACGCTCAAGACCCACGAACGCGCCACCACAAATGAACAAGATGTTTGTGGTGTCTACCTGTATGTATTCTTGTTGCGGGTGCTTACGGCCACCCTTTGGTGGAACGTTAGCGCGCGTGCCTTCGATGATTTTCAGCAAAGCTTGTTGCACGCCTTCGCCGGAAACGTCTCGAGTGATCGAGGGGTTTTCGGATTTACGGGCGATCTTGTCGATTTCGTCGACATAGACAATTCCGCGCTGGGCTTTTTCGACATCCCAATCGGCGGCTTGCAAAAGATTCAAAATAATATTTTCAACGTCTTCACCAACGTAACCGGCTTCGGTCAAGGAAGTCGCGTCAGCAATCGCGAAGGGGACTTTCAAAAGTCGCGCTAAAGTTTGAGCCAACAAAGTTTTTCCCGAACCAGTTGGTCCGATCAAAAGAATGTTGGTTTTTTGAATTTCCACATCATCGGGACGCGATGATTTCGGCTGCATGATTCGCTTGTAATGATTGTGAACGGCAACCGATAAAACTTTTTTCGCGGTCTCTTGGCCGATGATGTACTCGTCCAAAGTTGCTTTCAACTCATGTGGTTTTGGCAACGCGGTCAACCCGGTTTTTACGTCTTGCTTTGAAGCTTCTTCAGCAATGATTTCGCTGCACAGCCCAGTGCATTCATCACAGATGAACACAGCCGGCCCCGCGATCAGCTTTTTCACTTCACGTTGGCTTTTTCCACAAAATGAACAATACAGTTCTTTTACTGACATCCGTCCCCCATTGTACCCAACTAGCCCGCTTTACGGCGAGAAATTACTTCGTCAATTAATCCATAGGCCAGCGCTTCATCGACCGACATAAAATTGTCACGATCCATATCGCGGTTGAGCTTTTCAATCGCTTGGCCGGTGTGAGTTTTATACATATCGGTCAAGCGAGCCTTAAGCCGCATAATATATTTTGCGTGAATCTCGATGTCTGAAGCTTGGCCCTGAGCCCCGCCCAAAGGTTGGTGAATCATGATTTGCGCGTTGGGCAGAGCAAATCGTTTTCCTTTAGTTCCAGCAGTCAAAAGCAAAGAGCCCATGCTGGCCGCCATACCGGTGCAAAGAGTCGAAACCGGGCAGGTCACGTATTGCATAATATCGTAAATCCCAAGACCGGCGCTCACGCTGCCGCCCGGGCTGTTGATGTAAAGGTGAATTTCTTTATCGGGACTTTCCGATTCCAAAAATAAAAACTGAGCGATGATCGAATTCGCAACCGCGTCGTTTACTTGGGTGCCCAAAAAAACAATGCGGTCCTTTAACAAACGCGAATAGATATCGTATTGGCGTTCGCCACGAGGCGTGTTTTCAATGACCCAGGGAATATTGGCTACTACGTCTTCAAGTTTTGTTGTCATCACAATCCTCTCTCGGTAGGGGAAAATCCCCCCACTAAGAAATGTTAACATTGGCTGTGACGACTAGGGCTTAATTTCTTTTAGAAATTAACCAATCCAACGTCTTCAGCTCCAGAACTTGTCGGACGAAACCGGGGATAAGATTACGCTCTTGCATGTCCTTAACGATATCTTGAGGATTCTTCCTCATATTGTTGGCCATTCGCGTTAATTCAGCTCGAATATCCTCGTCTTCAACCTTCAGGCTCTCTTTTTTAGCGATAGCGCCCAAGATTAAGGATGCGCGAACTTGTTTGTTCGCACGAGAGGTCATTTCATCAGACCACTCTTTTAAACGCTCTTCGATGGCCTTTTCGTCTAAGCCCATCTGTTGCAACTGCATGCCGGCTTCAATCGCAAGGTTTTGAACTTGCTGGTTGATCATGGTTTCCGGAGTGTCGATCGGATTTTTTTCGATCAAAAAATCGACAGCTTTTTCTTGGTTTTCGCGTTTTTCGGCTTCTTTCTTTTGAAGCTCGATCTCGGTCTTCACGCGATCTTTTAATTCGGCGAGGTCTTTAAAGGGCCCGGCTTGTTTAGCCAAATCATCGGACAATTCCGGGACGACTTTTTTGAAGATTTCATGAACGGTCAATTCGAAGGTCACGGTTTTACCAGCCAAGTGTCCAACGGCCGCCGCTTCTTCAGAGTCGGGATTCGGAAATTTCACTTCAAAAGTTTTTTTATCGCCAGCCTTCAACCCAATCGCATTTTCTTCGAAGCCCGCAACAAATTGCTTGGCACCGGGTTCAACAAAAGCGCCGATAGCCGTAGCTTCGGGCAAGGGCGCGCCAGCTTCGGTCCCGGTGTAGTCACACTTAGCGACCAGGCCTTCGGCCAATGCTGCATCAGCCTCAGCTTTTTCAAGTTTGGTCATTTGGCGTTGCACGTTTTTTAATGAATTTTCAATTTCGTCATTGCTGATTTCCATCGATTTCACAACCGGTGTGAAGCTTTGATAATCGCTCAACTCAATAGTGGGCATGTTTTCAAAAGTTGCGGTGAACTTCAGCGGCGCGTTTTCGATGAAAGTCGAAATATTCACTTCGGGACTGGCGACGGGGTTCAAGGCTTTTTCTTCTAAAGCTTTGCGAAGATATTCTTCGATGATTTTTTGAGTCGCGCGCGGAGTTTCACTCGCGCCATAAGCAGCCTTCACCATGTCGATGGGAGCTTTGCCCTTGCGAAACCCTTTAAGAGTGATTTCTTTTTGAATTTCACGAAAATGCGATTCAAGTCTTCCCAAAACGATTTCAGAGGGAACTTCAACGCTTAGTTTTTTGTAATGGCCATTAAGATTTTCTACATCAATTTTCATACCGCGGTTTTATCCCGCGTTCGCCAGCCAAAATCAAGGAAAATGCCGGAAATTACGATGGCCAAAAGGCTGGCCCACTGCGAGGTCGTGAAAATCCAGAACTCTCCGCGACCCGGGTCTCCTCGAAAATATTCCGCCCAAAAACGAAAAAGTCCGTATCCGTAAAAATAAGAGCTGAGCATTGGTCGCTTCAATCGGACACCCCGGGACCAAACCCACTGAAGAATGACCCCACAAATGAGCGCAAATGTAATCTCTAAAGGAATGACCGGAAAATCGGGAACCCCAAAGCAACAATCCGCGACCAGGCACCCCATCCGACCAAGGGCATGGGCCAAAAACAAGCCCGGAACCGAAGCGTCTACCCACTTTTGACGACGACCTGCCGAAACCAACAGTGAGCCTCGGAAAGAATAAATAAAACCTATATAAACAAATAGATATCCCCCCAAAACCCCGCCCCAGAGCGCCGCTCCAGGGTCATGAATATTACGAGTCCCCAGGATTTGAAGCAGCCGAGCCCCCAACAAGGCTCCGACACCCCCAAACAGCGCCACCGATAACCATTTGGTAAATTCCAAACGGCCTCGCGGATAGTCGTTTCGGATATTCCACCGCCAAAGAACTAAAAAAAGCAGGAAAGCAGAGGCGACCAATTCTTCATAGGTCATGCGAAATTACGCCGCCTGAGTTTTTTTTGAGCTGCGATAAGAATCAATCAACAAAAGCACGATGGCCACGCAAATGGCCGAGTCTGCAATGTTAAAAACCGGCCAATGGCAGCGACCTTGGCTCATTGGATAAAAAAGTGGCAGGCAAGAATTTCCGAGCATCGGATAATGCCAATCAACCATGTCCACCACATAACCCAAGCGAACTCGATCGATGACGTTACCAATCGCGCCGCCCACGACTAAACCCACGGCAATCGATTGCAAAACATCGTCTTTGGTGAATTTTCGAACCATGAAAAACCAAAGGCTGGTCAAAACAACGGCCGGCAGCACCAGTAAAAACGCAACGCGAATTCCATCGGGCAGCCCACGGAACAAACCAAAAGCCACTCCATGATTGTAAACCAATGTGATATTGAACCAGCTCAGGATCGATTCACTTTGACCTTCTTGAAAAAAATTCTTAAGGGTTAGGTTTTTAGTCCATTGATCCACGGCCAAGACGGCCGCGGCAAACGAAGCAATGATTGCGTAAACTCGATCCATGCAACAAATCTACAGGGAGTGACTGGCTTTGACTAGACGAACGGAATCAAAGAATTCAAAGCCAGGGGCCAACGCGCCCAGCTCCCGATGGCTGCGACTGAAAACATTGCGAAGTGCTTTCATTGATTCACGCGAATCATTAACCAAAGATTATTGGCAAGACCAAGCGCTTTTGGAACTCTACGACGAAAGCTTAGGCCGACGCATTGCTTGGAAATGGCAAGCTGTGATGGACGAATTGAAACTGCGTGATCTTCTAACTCCGCTTTTAGAAAACGTGGACACCCTGGTCGACTGGGGCTGTGGCACCGGAGTCGCGTCCGAAATGTTTCTAGGCAATGCCATGGAAACCCATCAGAAGCGCTGCAAGAACTTAGTGCTGCTCGATCGTTCCGCTTTGGCAACGGGCTTTGCTCATAAAAAATTAAGCGCGCTGGGTTTAAGCGAAAATTGTTTAGAATCTCAAAAATTCAATTCCGAGGGTCCGCGCACCGGACTTTTAATCAGCCACGTGATTAACGAAATGCCGGCGCCGGAAGTTTCCAAAATCATCAAAGCCGCCCAAATGTCGCGCTTTGTTTTATGGGTCGAGCCCGGCGCCCGCGAACAAAGTCGCAAACTCTCCGAAGTGCGCGACGCGCTTTACTCTCATGGTTTTCACGCCTGGGCCCCCTGTCTCCACCAAAAAAAATGTCCGGGGCTCGCTGACGGGCACGAAAACGATTGGTGCCATTCCTTTGCGGAATCTCCGCAAGAAATTCATCACTCGTCTTTTTGGAGCGAGTTTTCGCAGATGATGGGGATTGATCTGCGCTCGAATCCTTATTCCTTTGTTTTGCTCTCGAAAGACCTGCCGCCGCCAAGCCCGCTGAAAGCCCGCGTTCTGCAACGGCCGCGCATTCTCAAAGCCCATGCCGAGGTCGAAGTTTGTCGGGTGGACGGCACCCTCGCGGTTGAAAAAGTCGAAAAACGCAGCCAGCCCGATCTTTATAAAACTTTGAAGAAAGAGCTGCCTTTTTGGCTCTAAAAAAAGGCGCGGCTCTGTGCTAAAAGGGTTGCATCATGTCTTCGAAAGCAAAAGATCCTGGCAAACATTTTCCCGAATACGGCAGCGACTATAATTTCCCGGCTTTTGAAGAAACGATTTTAAAATATTGGCGCGAAAACCGCACTTTTGAAGAAAGCACCAAAGCCACTCCCGAACGATCTAAAGAATTTTTGTTTTACGACGGCCCGCCCTTTGCGACGGGATTGCCTCACTACGGACATATTTTGGCAGGCACCATCAAAGACATCGTGCCCCGATATTGGACCATGCGCGGATACCGCATCCCCCGAAGATTCGGCTGGGATTGTCACGGTTTGCCGGTTGAATTTGAAATGGAAAAGAGCCTGAACCTAAACGGCTCGCTCGACATCATCGATTACGGCGTCGGGAAATTTAACGAAGCCTGTCGTGGAATTGTTTTGCGCTACACTTCTGAATGGAAAAAATCGGTCGAGAGAATGGGCCGTTGGATCGACATGGAAAACGACTACAAAACCATGGATCCAAATTTCATGGAATCGGTTTGGTGGATTTTTAAACAGCTCTGGGAAAAGGGCTTGGTCTATCAAGGCAAAAAAGTTGTGCCTTATTCTTGGCGCTTAACCGCCGCGCTTTCGAACTTTGAAGCTTCGCAAAATTACAAAGACGTTCAAGATCCTGCGATCACTGTTTTACTGCCGATTAAAAATGGCAGCGGTGATTTAAAAGGTGCGGCACTCGCCATTTGGACGACGACTCCTTGGACACTTCCGTCAAACCTTGCAGTCGCGATTCACAAAGACCCAACCCAAGTAAGCTACGGACTTTTTGAACTAACCACCCCAGTCGGATCGATCACCCGCGTGATTTTATCGACCGCGCGAGCCGAAACGTACGGACTGTCGAACCCCATCAAAACTTTTAAAAATTCCGAACTGATCGGCATGCACTACGAACCTTTGTTCAAATCCTTCGACGATGAAGAACGTGCCAAACAAAAAGCATTTAGGGTTTTAGACGGCAGCACCTTCGTCAGTGCAACCGACGGTACCGGTATCGTTCACATGGCTCCGGCCTTTGGCGAAGACGATTATTACACCTGTCGCGAAGCGGGCATCGACGTGGTCGACCCAACCGACTCGGAAGCCAAATACACCAAAGCCATTGCCAAGGATCCTGTGCTTGCTGATTTGGTCGGATTGCCGGTTGTGACCGAAACCAAAAGCCGTTCGGAAGTCGACACCAAAATCATCAAACTTTTAAAAGGTCGCGGCCAAATTTTAAAAGAAGAAACTTTGCAGCACGCTTATCCCTTCTGCGAACGCTCAGACACTCCGCTTATTTATAAAGCGATTTCAAGTTGGTTCGTAAAAGTTGAAGACATCAAATCCAAGATGTCCGCCAATAACCAAAAGATTCACTGGGTTCCCGACCACATCAAAGACGGCCGATTCGGTAAATGGCTCGAGAACGCTCGTGATTGGTGCATTTCGCGCAATCGATTTTGGGGCACTCCGATTCCGGTTTGGCTTTGCAGCCAATGCGACCATCGCCAAGTAATGGGAAGCTGTGAAGAACTCAACAAATTTGCCGGAAACAAAGTTCCCGATTTGCACAAACATTTTGTCGACGAAATCACCGGCGACTGTCCGAAATGTAATTCTAAAAAATCGATGAAACGAACTCCCGAGGTTTTGGATTGCTGGTTCGAAAGCGGATCGATGCCGTATGCCCAAAATCATTACCCCTTCGAGGGCCGCGAAAGCTTTGAGAAATCTTTTCCTGCCGACTTCATCGCTGAAGGACTCGATCAAACACGTGGGTGGTTTTACACTCTGACCGTTTTATCCACGGCGCTATTTGATCAGCCCGCCTTTAAAAATTGCATCGTGAACGGGATGGTTCTCGCTGAAGACGGTAAAAAAATGTCTAAGCGTTTAAAAAATTATCCTGATCCCAATGAAATCTTCAGCAAATACGGCGCGGATGCGCTTCGATTGTACTTGATGCAATCACCCGCGATGCACGCCGAAGAGTTACGATTCAGCGAAAAAGGACTGATCGAACTCATGCGTGCCGTGATGCTGCCGCTTTGGAATTCTTATTCATTCTTTGCTTCTTACGCCAACATCGACCAGTGGAAACCGCGCACCGGCGCCGAGCAACAATCAACTGGATTAACACTCAGCCTGATGGACAAATGGATTTTGGCGCGCGCGCGCGAAGCTGAATTTAAAGTTCACAAGGAAATGGAAGCTTATCAACTTAGTTCGGTCTCTCCGATTTTGATCGGACTCATCGATGACTTGACCAATTGGTACATTCGTTTAAACCGCGATCGTTTTTGGAAAGGCTCTGATTCACAAAGCGCCGGCGACAAAGCAGCGGCTTATGCAACTCTCTTTGATGTCTTGAGCACTTTGTCGCGACTGCTGGCGCCGGGAACTCCGTTCATTGCCGAAAGCATCAGCGCTGCTCTTCACGGCGTCTCCGTTAGCGACTTGGCTACTAATAAGAATTTGCAAAGCGTTCATTTAGGTTTTTTCACCGAAAAACAGCGCACGCCACTAAGTGCTGCTGAGCAAACTTTAATCGATGAAATGTCGCTCGCTAAAAATGTAATTTTGCTTGGACGCAGTTTGCGCGGAGAAGCCAAAATCGGACTTCGCCAACCACTGAAGTCACTGCGAGTAGCGGGTTTATCCAAAGCTCAACGCGCCAATCTCGACGTCGTACAATCCTTAATTTGCGATGAAGTGAATGTGAAGGCTCTAAACTTGGCAGAGAAAGCTTCAGAGCTGGTTGAAGAAAGCGTGAAGCCAAACTTTAAAGTGCTGGGCAAAAAAGTCGGCGGGAAAATGAAAGAAATTCAATCGCTGCTTTTGAAGTGGGGCGCTGCTGAAATTTCTGAGTTCGAAAGCAAAGGCCAAGCCACAGTCATGGGATTCACTCTCGACAGTTCCGACGTCGAAATCGTTCGCAAAGCCCGACCCGGAAAATTTGCACAGGCCGGCGGCGGAATCGTCGCCGAACTCGACACCGAATTAACTCCGGAATTATTGTTCGAAGGCGCGAAACGAGAAATCGTCAACCGCATTCAACAACGTCGCAAAGAAATGAATCTCCATTTGGCTGATCGAATTGAAATTAAATTTTCAGCGGAATCAGGAAGTTTGGCTGAAAAGGCTTTGACCGAAGAATCTAAGATTGAAGGCATCATCCGCCGTGAAACTCTTTGTGTGCAAGTTGCTTCCGCTAAAGTCGCTACAGAAGAAATCGACTTAGGATCTTCCGGTAAATTTGCGTTTGAGATCACTGTAAAAAAATAGCTAGTTCGGATCCATGATCACTAACTTCAGCTCTTCGGTCACCAATACATTGGGAGTTTTCAGCATGATCGAACATTCGTTCATGCCCCCAAATCGAAAGTCAGCATAGTTCATAACAAAATAATCTTGTTTACCGGTGCCTCCTTCTTCGTATTCCCAAGCAATGCCCGGGATCCGACCATTCTCCAGAGGCGGCGGTAATTCACCTTTTATCAACTGCTGAAGTCGAAGTTTTAAAAGGCTGTAACGATCTCGCAATAATTTTTTTGTAGCGTCGCTAATTTTGGGATCTTTTAAAGCTAAATCTAAATCCAGAGCCCGCACATCCGGAAACTTCATTTGCAGGTTCCCAACTTTTTCCCCTTCAACAATTTCCAAAAAATCGAGTCCAAGCCTTTTCTGAATCGCCTTCCAAACTGACAGCGCCGCGTGATCTTGGTCTCGAACATGGGCTAAAAAATAATTCTTAAGAATAAAAGGCTTTGAATCAGCCCCCATTGCTCGATAAACTTTTGAGGTCCCGCCTTCGCCCAAGAAGGCGAGGTTTTCACCTTTCAAAACAGCGGGCGCGCCAGAGACCACCGGCCAAAGAGACCCATCTACCGTTAAAGATTGCTGACAAGAATAGGCCCCGGCTGCACTTAAAAAGATCAGCAGTCCTAATGCTTTGCACCCCGCAAACATGGAGAGAGTTATAACACACAGCGTCAATATTTTCGAGAAAGAAAAACCCTACAAAACGGCCTTAGTGCTCTCTTCAATGATGAGCTGATCGGTATCGTAACCTAATGATTTTGCATACGATATCCACTCTTCAAAGACTGCTTTGGGAAGGTTTGGCTCCCGCGCCAAAAGCCAAAGATATTTATGGTCAGGGGTCCCAACCAATGAAATTTGATAATTTTTGTCGAGTTTCAAAACCCAATAATCACCGTCAGCAATGTAAGGAAGCCACCAAACAAAGCGAACCTTTAATCGTGAATTTGTTTTCTCATCAACAATCCATGCCCGACCAGTTGCTTGAGATTCTTTGGCAACATCACCCTTCATTTTCATACAGCGATTTTCAACGCGGATATCCCCGTCGTCGCGCAACGAATAATTTGCGGTGGTTGAAAAACAACCCTTTTGGGCAAACATAGGAAGCCGCGCGATCTCGTGCCAAGTACCTAAATATCGGCCTAACTCAACAAACGGAACAGTGGGAGGAGGACTACCCTTAGATAAGGCTGAAGCTGAAACCAGAATATTCAAACTTCCAAAGAAGAAGGTCACCATTATTTTTTTCATTGAAACAAATACCCAATCTGAAATTCAAAAAACTTTGGCGACAAGCCATCGTAAACTCCGACCTTCGGCACAAATATCCAATTGTTGTAATAAACCCGCCACGCCATTCCCAAAGACCAGAAAAAATTGGTGGCCGAAGTAGTCGTTCCATCCGAAACCAAAGTCTGGCGCGAAAGTGAATAGCCCAAGGTCATTTCTAAACCCGCCGAATAGGGAGTGTCCGGCAAATCATAATATCCGCCTAGATAAATTGGCAGCGCATAGATCCGCTTGCCTTCAGTAGTTGTGTCCACCCCAGAATCCGAGAGTGACCAACCGTAAGCGCCAAAACCCAAGCCCGCACCCAGATAAAGTCGATACAAGCCATCAACCCATTCCTTGCCACCCGCCAGATAAATTAAATTAGTTGCGGTGGTTTGCTTAACTGATGACGAAATGCGATCGGTTCGGCGAATGTATAAGTAGGAAACCCATGCCAAGGGATAATCTAATTTTTTATTGCGGGCCGCCTCGACCGGATCTTCGACATAAGGAGTCTCGCCATGAAAACACGTGCGCTTGGCCACAAAAAGAAATGGGCTTTGTTTTTTAAGTTGGAAAAAAATGATGTCGGGTTCGCGGGGATTCACCACCCCGATCACGATTTTTCCAGAATCAATTTTTCCAGAAAAATCCGACCATACGCCACTACGACCGCGAACCTTGTAATCACAAGGCTTAACTCCAACCGTGAATTCTTGAGGATCGCTGCCGCTCCAAACGCCTTGATCGTTACCTTCCCAACCAAAGTTCCACTCAGTTCCCGCAAACGAGGCCGAGGCTCCCAATAAACCAAGCAGCGCGCATCGTCGTATCGTCATAAAATCAGTTTACCATCGTTCATTTCTACTTAAAGCCCGCAGGACAAATTTCTGGATTTGAACCCTCGCGAAAAAGTTCGAAAATATATCCGCGCTTTTCGTGTTCAAAAGGCTCCGGCGCGGGTGTGGTTTTTGCATAGACCACTGAAAATTCACGGATGATTTTTTCTTCCAAAGATTCTTCGACCAAACATCGCTCCGGATGATGCAAAGCTCGCCATTCCATTTTTGGAGGCAGCGGCCAACTCCACGAATTGCCCGAGAAATATGAGCTGCCCTTTAAAAGATTTCGCACCATGGGCATCGCGCCGGTTGCTCCGGTCAATCCGGTTTCCAAATTGTCGTCACGACCAACCCATGACAACACAATGAGTGATGGGCTTAAAAGCGCATACCAAGAATCGCGACCATCGGAACTGGTTCCGGTTTTTCCGGCCCAAGACTGAGTCTGAGTGATTTCGCTGCCCAATGCTTTTGAAGTTCCGCGACGAAGGGCGCCCTCTAAGGCCGCGATGCTCAGCCGCGCTCCGGCTTGACCAAAGCCCGCCGCCCCATTTTCATGGCCAGAATTTTCCGGCAGAATTTCAGCATTGGCTTCGCCGAGCTTTTCTTCATTTTTGGTTTTTTCAAAACTCAGCCGACAATCCAAGTCGGCAACGTCACGAGCAAGCCCCAAACCTTGGCGCACGAATTTAGTGTAAGCCAACAAAACCGACCAAGGACTTTGCTCGATCGTCCCCAATATCGATGACGGCAGCGCGCGATCCGCGGGAGTTTGCAATCCAAGGGCTCGCAAGGGATCAAATAAATTCCAAAGCAATCCGCCCGGTTCGCGTTCGTAAAATATTTTTACAATTGGAACATTGAGCGACTGCTCCAACACATCGCGAACCGTCACCATCCCTCGAAATTTTTTATCGTAGTTTTGCGGAGCCCACGATCCGCGACCCTTGTCATAGCTCCATTTGAAGGGCGCATCTTCCACGCGAGAAGCTAAAGTCAATTTTGGGTCATGCTCTAAAAGTTGCGAAAGCAAAAGCGGTTTAATCAAGGAACCGATCGGTCGCTGAATCTGTCGAATGTGATCAAGTTGTGACACCCGATAATCAGTGCCCCCATGATAAATCTTAATCGTGCAATCTCGCGGATCGCTGCCCACCAGAACCGCCTGCTGTTCGGGTTCCCAAGAGCGAGAATCTTCTAGTAAAATTTTCTCAGCTCTTTCTTGCAAATCTAAATCCAAAGCCAAATGAACATCGAAATTTCCCTGCAAAACCTCGGCCTCGGATCTTTCTTCAATGATTTGGCTTTTAACGGCGTTCATTAAATAAGCGGCGCGAATCGTTGCGGCATAACTAGAAGGACCGGGCAAAGCGGCTTTCTCGGCTTCTTCCGCTTCTTCTTGGAGAATTAAATTGTTTTCCAAAAGCGCGCGGATCGCCCGGTTTCTTCGCTGGACGGCGCGTTCGGGACTGCGCCAAGGATTGTAGAGTCCCGGGCTATTAATGATCGCGGCTAATAGCGCCGCCTCTGGCAATTTCAAATCAGCAACTGGTTTGCTGAAATAATATTCAGCAGCCCGGCCCACTCCATGAATCTGCACGGGACCCAGTTGGCCCAAATAAATTTCATTTATATAAGCTTCCAAGATTTCATCCTTGGAATATCGGCGCTCCAAAATGGCCGACAAAATCAGCTCGGTTAATTTGCGACGCAAAGTTTTATCTTTTGTTAAAAAAACGTTTTTAACTAACTGTTGAGTGATGGTGCTTCCGCCCTGGGCATAGCGTAGATTTCGAAAGTTCTGATAAAAAGCTCGTAAAATTCCCCACACATCAAAACCTTGGTGGGATAAAAATCTGGGGTCTTCTAAAACCACAATGGCTTGAACTAAAAGCGGCGGCACATCCCCCAACTTCATGGGCTGTCTTTCTTCCATCCGACCAGCCGTGAAAGAGCCAATCCACTTCGAAGACCCGTCGGCCGCATCGACTAAAACTCGAACTGATGCGCGCTGACTGTTCTCGGTCATGCGCGGCTCGATGAGCGGCGACCACTTTTGATCAACCTGCCAAACAAAAAGTGCAATGACTGCAAACCCCGACAAAGTGGCCCCTAAAAAAATCAAAAGTAGGAATTTCAGGGACTTCACAAATTCCTGATTTTATTGCAAGAATTCTTCATTGGAAAGGCAACAACTGACACGATGCCGCAGGCATACCATAGGTGACAATATATGGTCATTGACTTTATTTTGGGCGGATTCTAGCTTCAGTTTCAGTTGAGCAGGTCAAAAGCCCTCAGCGAAAGAGCTCGATGAACATCGTGCGAATCCTTCTCCCCCGATTCGCACGATGTTTGTCGAGGCAATTAAAAACACACAAAATCAGCTTCGATATAAGCAGCAAATATAAGCATCAAAGAAACACTCCAAAAGCAAGATGGCCACGTTCAAGGATCAGGAAAAACAAGGTAGGATACCGCCGCTATGAACAAGCATTTTTACAAAAATAAGAACACTCAAAAAACATCTTTAAAACTTTTAACTCCAATTTTTGGATTGCTTGCACTTTCCAGCACCAGCCAAGCCGCAACATTCGACTTAAGTGGTGACTACCGCTTCGGCACTAATATGTATCAAAACCTGGGATTTGCCGGGGGCAGCGATAACCTAAACTTCTGGGAGCATCGTTTCCGATTAAATCCCGACGTTTTGATCGATCAGCATTTCAAATTTCGTTCACAGATGATTTTTTTGGGAACTACCAATGGAGCAACGAGCGAAGCGCTTCCCTCTCAAATGGGCACCGCGATTGACGGTGGCTTAACTGCCAATTCCGGCAAGCAATCTCTCTTATTGCAACACGCTTATTTGGAATGGGCTTCTGACTGGGGCCTTTTACGAGTCGGCCGAGTCCCGAAAGCGTGGGGACTGGGCGCACTTTATCGCCAACCCGACACTTTCCTAAGCGACTACGGCAGCTTTTCCGATCGCATCGACTTCAAGGCCATGCTTGGAAACTTGGGACTGACCATTGGATTTGAAAAACGAAACGAAGGCGATCTACGCCGCGATTCCGACGACTCTGATGCCTACATATTATCGATGGACTATTCCAATCCTGAATCAGGTTTGGCCTCGGGAATCCTTTATGAGCGCGTTGTGACCGGAGCTTCGGCCCCAACCACTCTGCGCAATTCTTCTCACGATCTTTCGATCTTCGCCAAAAAGACCTGGGGCACTTTCAGCCTGGGTAGCGAATTCGCGATGCTGTCTGAACAAGGCATCGACCCACGCACCGGAGTCCTTCTTCAAGCGAACGAAGAAGGTTCGGGCCTGAGATTCGGAGCTGATTTTGCCTATGCAACATCGAGCTCTAATTCCACCTTCATATTCAACCCAAACTATCGCCCGTTGATGTTGCTCTTCCGCCAAACCTTGGGACCCGCATCTTCAGCCGCAGTTCGTGGCGCCGGTGGACAAGGGGTTGGCTCAGACATAACCGGCACCAATGGTGGCGGCGCATATTTGGCCAAAGCCCACTTGGCTCACCAGTTTAAAAACAGCTCATTCCAACTGGGCGGACAACTTGGCTGGGCGGCTTTAACTAACGCTGCATCCAACGGAGAAACCGGACTCGGAATCGAAGCCGATATTTCACTTGTCCAAAAATGGTACGACAATTTCAAAGTTTACTATGCCGGCGCTCTTTTAATCCCTGGCGACGCTTGGGGCAGCAATCCCAAAACTGCTTGGGGCTTAGAACTTAAGGGAGTCATTGAATTTTAAAATAGTTTCTGCGTCGTTGTAGAGTAAGCACTCATCAAGATTTTCATCTGAGATTTACAACGAGAACAACAACACGACTCTACGGAGCGCGACGCAGAAGGCCCGGGGCCCTTTCGGGGGTCCCGGGATCTTCTCTTTCCATAAAAAATTCAGATGAGAAAAAAATTGAATCAACCAGCGCTAACCAGCAAGCCTCCAAGGATTGTGTCGATGCTTGCCTTGGTTTTTGCGCTGGGATTTGCAATGCGCAGTTTGGTGGGCCTGGCTCCCGACAGCTTTGCGGGTCCATCAAAACCCACTGACTTCTCTGAGATTTGGCTCTCTGGACTTTCCTTCCTTGATCATGAAGGCCGCCGTAGTGAATATTTAACTCTTCGAAGCGAGCTGCTTAAAGACCCAAGCCAGGCATCCCGAGTGTATCGATCTTTGATTGAAGTTGAGTTTGAGCGAAAAAATCGCGGGGACTTAATGAATTTAATTTATGAAATTGAGAGAGCCCTGTGCACCCACAAATTTGCTCACCATTGCCAGGACTTTATCGAGTTGTGGCGTAACGGAATTTCCAAACTTTTTATCTTTGAGTCCTCGCCCCAGAAACTTTTTGCCGCTCGGCAATTTCTGCTAGCTGGAAATTGCCGAGAAGCGTCTTCTGTTCTAAATGAAATAGAGAGGGTCGAGGGACGGTGCATCCCGCTTATAGAGGCCTTAATTGAACTTAAACGCTGTGAAAAAAACTCGACCGCTATTGAAGCGCTGAGCTTAGAGATCGAACAATTGAGGGGATTAATTCGTGCCAATTAGTTTAATCGCGCTGCTAGCTATGAATTTTGTAATCATTCTCATCTCCATTTACTTTGGAATTTTCGTGTATCGAACACGCGAATGGGATGAAGAAACCAAGCGACGCCCGCGCAGCTTTATCAGCAACGCTTTCTTTCGTGAATTTTGGTATTTTTTGATTGGCCCAATGAAGCGTCAGCTCATTCGTTGGAACGTAAGACCCAACACAATCACGATCATCGGTTTTTTCTTTTCGCTCTTTGCTGGTTTTTCTTTTGCGGTCGGGGAATTCGGACTCGGCGGATGGCTTGTGATCTTTTCTGGAACTTGCGATGTTTACGACGGGATGCTCGCTCGCCAACAAAACGTGTGCCGAAAAAGCGGCGCCTTTTTAGATTCTGCGCTCGATCGAGTGGGCGAGGTCGCGATCTTTTATGGACTGGCACGTTATCTGCGCGCTGATGATTTTTGGTTTGCCATTATTTTCCTGGCCTTCGCCTCATCGCAAGTTGTGAGTTATTCGCGGGCCCGCGCCGAGGGTTTAGGCTTCAAAGGACAGCAAGGGTTTTTTCAACGTGCCGAGCGCATGATCATCTTGTCGATTTTTTTACCCTTCGCTCCCGCCGTTGAGCATTACTGGCAACTTGGCGACCCGCTGGTGAAAATTGTTGTAACCATTATTTCGATGGGATCTTTCTTAACCGCCGTTAGCAGAACCTTTGGAATTTTTCGAGAGATTCGCGCCACCGAAACTTAGTTAACTATCGCTGCAACCTTGCAAAGCCTCGCTGAAAATTTAGCTATTCGTAAATGATGTCGCCTTCGTCGTAAAGAGGCTCGCGCGGTTTTTCTTGGTCGTTTTTATCCTTGCCCTCTTCGGCCTCGAAGCGATCACCATCCAGGTTTTTTCTGATGTCCACTTCTTGGAAAGTTTTGGGCCGCCCGGTTTTAGTTTTGGCCCACCGATAACCCAATCCAAAATAAAACCCCATAAAGTTAGCAGCTTCTTTTCCGCTCAAACTCATTTCAAAATCAAAGTGAAAAGAAATTTTTGGCGACAGCCATAAAGCCAAACTCGGATTAAAAATTAGCTGCCGCGCATGGGGGCTTAATGCAAAATCCGAACCACCAAATGCGTCTTGAATCACCTGGCTTTCAGAAAAATCACCGCCGCTGCCCATGGGAAGAGTGCCCTTCACTCGCAAATCCAAATCCATTTTAGGAGTCACAAAGGCCACTGAACCTTGATAGATGAATTCGGAAGCGTAACCTTGAGTTCGAAAATTCATTCCGCCATCGAATCGCAAGCGAATCACTTCCGATGGCCAATGTTCGCCGGTTAATAAAAGCGCGCCGTCTAACTGGCCATCGCCCAGCAAGGCGACGTTGTTGGGGTCATCTGTTTCCGCCAGTTCTGCGGCGGTGAGTGTTTTATAAGGCGCAAACTTTGCAACGGTTGCAATTCCGAATGACGAACCAGGCTCGTCGTAAAATCGAAATTCCGCAAAAACTCGCTGATCTCCCAAGCCGGATTTACTTGCGCCATCCAATCCCGGGCCGGCGTTAAGCTTCATTTGATCAAAGTTGATTTGAGCACCAAATCCAAAAAGCCTGTTGGGCTGATATTCCACTAGAAACTGATGACTCATTCGTCGAATGGTTTTTTGGTCAGCCAAAACATCAGTGGAAAATGAATCCACAAAGTTTGACCCTGAATTATGAAAAGCAAATTTATAGTTGGCATGAAAACTTTGGTCGGTTGGAAAATTATGGGTTGGAAAAAAAGGGCCGAACTGAGAGGCGGAAGCAGGACTATAAAGCGCAAAGCATCCGATTCCGAAAATAATTTTCGCTGCATTCCAAGACGATTTTCTTTTTCCGCGATTTTTCGCCATTGAGAATTTCAACCCCCGACTTTTTAATTTCCAAAAGTCCTGCCAGAAATTCTATCAACTTTTTATTGGCCGCGCCATCAACCGGGGGTGACTGAATCTTGATCTTTAATGCGCCCGCAACAACTCCGACAATTTCGGATTTTTTAGCCCCTGGCTGGATATGAACCTCAATGACAATGCTTCCGGGGCGCTTGGCAAAAGGAGCCACTCGCAATTCTTTTGTCAGACGACTTCCCCAACCAAGTCCATTCCCGCCAATTCAGTGACGCGAACTTTTACAATTTGACCAACCTTAGCCTGGCCTTTGTTGATAAAAGTCGCGTTGTCGATTTCGGGAGCCTGCCCGTAGTGGCGGCCTTTCAATAACAATTCGGTTTCGGGATGCGGGCCTTCCACTAAAACATCCAACGTTTTTCCAATCCAAGACTCCATTTTTTCGCGAACCACGGTGTTTTGAATGTCGTAAAGCAAGGCTTGTCGTCGTTCTTTTTCTTCTTGAGAAATGTCATCCTCATAAAGCTTTGCGGAATTCGTGCCTTCCTCTGAAGAGTAAGTAAAAACTCCGACCTGATCCAGATAGCCCTTTTGAACAAAGTCACAAAGTTTTTGAAATTGCTCTTGGGTTTCGCCGGGAAATCCCACCATCAAGGAAGTTCGCAAAACGATCCCGGGAACTTCTTCCTTAAGGCGAATCAACATATCTTCAATTTGCTTGCCCGAAGTTTTTCGATTCATGCGCTTTAAAACATCATCGTCGATGTGTTGAACTGGCACGTCTAAATAATTACAGATTTTTTTCTCGGACTTCATCATCGCGATCACGCCGTCAGACAACTGGTCGGGATAAACGTAAAACAATCGAATCCAATCGAGACCTTTAACCGAAACCAAATTTTCTAATAATTTTTCGAGTGTCGCGCCGTCTTTTCGGTCGCGACCATAATCGGTCAAATCTTGGGCAATTAAATTAAGTTCTTTGACTCCACCGGCAACTAAATCTTTTGCTTCTTTGGTCAAGCTTTCGACGCTGCGAGATCGCAGAGGTCCGCGCAGCGCGGGGATGATGCAAAAACTACAGCGCTTGGCGCATCCTTCAGCTAGCTTCAAGTAAGCTGTATAGAAAGGCTGAGTGTTCACTCGTGGCAAGTCGTAATCCTTGATGCGTTCGAAGTCGACACGCACTGCTTGCTTGCCTTTTCCAGAACCTTGAATTTTTGAGAGTTCATCGGCAATGACATTGAACCCAGCCGTTCCCAAAACTAGATCTACCTCTGGTAAGGAATCCTTAATTTCGCCAGGGTAGCGCTCGGCCATACATCCGGCGACCACCAGGTTTTTACATTTTCCTTTTTTCGGATTCTTATATTCAGAAGCTTCTAAAATCGTATCAACCGATTCTTGCTTGGCCGACATGATAAAACCACAGGTGTTTACAACAATGACGTCAGCCTCAGACGGGTCGGGAGTGATCGCATATCCACGGTCGCGCATCAAGCCCAGCATCACCTCGGAATCGACCAAGTTTCGCGCACAGCCCAACGAAATCATATGCACATTTTTCAAATCTTTATCTAGCACTTCAGTGGCCACGGTTTTTTTCATTTATTTCTCCAGAATTTTCGAGCCGCGCGGAATTTCGGGTTTAAAGGATTGAGCGGTGAGCTTGGCATCCAAAGTAACCTTAGTCAGAGTCACGGTTGTGGTGTTGCCGATCGCATCTTCGAGCACAATTTTTTGCGGTGGGATTTTGCTTTGAGAAAAATGTAGCTGGACCGAAGACACTTCCGAACTTTTCTTTGGTTCTAGGGTGAGAATAATTTCTGAGGGGTCAACTTTTGCCGAAACTTTGTATTCAGCCAAAAACTTTTTTTCTTTATTAGCATCGCTCACATCAAATCCTTTTAGAAAGATCAAGTAGCGCGACAATTCGATGCTGCTTAGATTTGCAAAATGATATCCTTCAGCGGGTTTTTTTCGGCCCAAAGGATATTTTAAGTGCCATGCTTGGCGACCATCGCTCACGAATTGCGAAGTTTCCGTTCCACCAGTGACTTGAAAATTGATCAAAGCCGGGTCGGCAAAACTAAAAGTTCCCGTTTGAAAAGTTCCGCGGCCAAGTCCCGCAGAAAAAGTCTCTTGAGAAAAATCAGCCTGCCAGTTTTTCATTTTTCGGTATCGCTCAGAAACCGATTTCATCGCCAACCGAGCTTCGGCAGAAAGCTGATCACTACCTTTGGCTGATTCCGCAGATTGAACGGCCATCGGCATCAATGCCAAAATCGCAGAAATTAGAACGGGTAAAAGCACAAACATGAGGCGGCGCAGTATGCCGAAAATGCCATGGCGACTCAATGAAGATCGACGTTCAACCATCGCGACCAGGTCAGAAGGCCAAAAGGAAGAGCCCAAAGGAAGAGCGCAGAGGAATAGCCCAGAGCCATTCCCCTATAAAATCACATCGCGCGCTTTACCGGCGGCGGCTTGGTCGCCCACGATTCCCCGTGCCTCAAGTTGGTCCATGATTCGAGCGGCTCGGGTGTAGCCAATTTGAAATCTTCGCTGGATCAAAGAGGTCGAAACCTTGCCCTTTTCCTTTGCGAATTCAAGCACATCCTGGAACAAAGCATCTAAATCATCACCACTAAAGTCCATCGAATTGGCGTCGTCATCGGGCGCTAAGATTTCTTCCAAATACTCGGGTTCACCTTGAGCGCGCCAAAAGTTACAAATGCGCTCTAATTCCTCGTCGCTCACGTAACAGCCTTGCATCCGGCGTAACCCCATAGGGCCAGTGCTGGTGAAGAACATGTCGCCCTTACCCAAAAGCTGCTCGGCTCCCGAACAATCCATAATGATGCGGCTGTCGCTGGCGGAAGCCACTCGAAGTGAAGCGCGGCTAGGGCAGTTGGATTTAATCAAGCCCGTGACCACATCGGCCGACGGTCGCTGAGTTGCCATGATTAAGTGAATGCCGGCGGCACGGGCCAATTGTGAAAGCCTGACGATCGATTGCTCAACGTCTTTTTTCGCGGTCAACATCAACTCGGCCAACTCATCGATCACGATCAAAATAAAGGGAAGCTTGGCACCCGGATCAGTTTCAACGATTTTTTTATTATAGGCTTCCAAGTTCTTCGCGCTGATTTTTTGCATTTCGACATATCGTCGTTTGGTTTCAGCAACCGCCCACTTCAAAGCTTGGCTTGCATCGCTAGGGTCGTTAACAATCGGCAACATTAAGTGGGGAAGGTCTTCAAAAATTTTAAACTCCACTAATTTAGGATCCACTACAATCAGCCGCAGTTCTTTGGGACTAAAACGCATCAGCAAACCCGTTAACAGAGAATTTACTAAAACGCTTTTTCCCATGTTGGTCGCGCCGCCAATTAACAAGTGGGGCATTCTTGATAAGTCTTCAACCACCGGAGTGCCTTCGCCGTCTTTGCCCATCACGAGAGGAAGCTTCATGGCTTTGGCTTTTTCCAAAGTTTTTTCGTAAACATCACGCAAGACAATTTCCTCTTTTACCGAATTGGGCACTTCAATTCCGGCAACGCTTTTTCCGGGAATCGGCGCCACAATGCGCACACTCGGAACTCCCAACGTCATGGCCAAATCAGTCGAAGCTGAAATCAGTTTTGAAACTCGCACACCTGGTGCGGGTTGAAATTCATACATGGTGATGACCGGACCTGGAGAAATTTCCACAACCTCGCCCTGAATATCAAAACTTTCGAGGGCTCCTCGAATTTTTTCGGCGGTTTCATAAAGCTGTTGCTCGGTCGGTCCTTTGATTTTTGCTTTTGGTCCTTCAAGCATTCCTAAAGGAGGCAAAGTCCACGCCGAAGGCTCTCGACGAGTGGTGTTTTCGGATCGAGTCTTGCGCTCACGAGCGCGAGTCGTGGTTTCGGCTTCACCCTCACCTTTTCGAATGGCGGGATTTTTCGATAGAGCGCCGGCTTCAATCAATTCGTGCCCCGCTTCCTCGGAATCTTTCTCTTCGATGCTTTCTGTTTTCGCCAAAGTCTCTGTGCTTTCAGCCGCTTCATTCATTACATTCAGAGATCGCTGCAATTTTGCTTTGGCTTTTTCCAAAAGTCCGGTGACCGGCGCCAAGAGCTTTTCCACTCGGTTTTCGGAGCTTGTAACACTAGCAAGAGAGTCTCCGGCAATGGCCGGAGCCCGATCTTTAGTGGTTATTTTTTGAATCAAAGACTTCCCTAAATTGATCCCGTTAATCAAAAGAAATTTAGTCGCCGCGCGAAGCCCGTCGAAAATAATGATCGGAAGCTCTTCCCACCACAACAAACAAAATACCCAAACCATAAGTGCTGACAAAATTAGGGAACCCGCCTGACCCAAGAAGGGGACCGCAACTTGAGCCAGCACCATGCCAAAAAGACCAGCATGGGGAAAATGATGCTGCTGCGATGGCTCAACTAAAATGCTAAGTGCCAAAGTCGCAGCTGAAAGCAAAATCGCCAATGCCAATGCGTCCCGGCGGCTAGCCGGACGTTGGTCGCGGTCTTCGGTATTCATCCATTTGATGACCGAGGCGCCCAATAAAAAGGGAATCAGCCATGCTGAATAACCCAAGGCCTGAAACAATAGGTCCGAAGTCCAGGAACCAAAATATCCCAATACGTTTTTGGGATCCTTCCAAGTCGACGACAGGGTATTGAGACTTGGGTCTTCGGCGTTGTAACTTCCAAGGGCAAGAACCACTCCCAAGCCACTGAATGCCATTAAGGTGGCTAAATGACTTCCGCTTCTGCGATCGGATTTCTTAGCTTTTCGAACAAGGCTCGGCATGAAAATTTCCCTCTAATTTTAATATGTCACGCCGAGTTCTGAATCACCAGAGGCAGAGTATTGACAGGGCGAGCCAAACTGCCTAAGTTATTTGACATTCATCGCAGCGATTATCCGGCTCAACATTCCGTCATCTGAATCATTCCCACTGAATCGTTCAAAGATCGAAAATACCGAGTCAAAACAAATCAGCTGCTAGAGGATTAAGCCAAAATTATGACGAATTCCGATCAACGACCACCCAACAAGAACGATCGACGACCCCGCAACAACCGTGGAAGACACAACGGCGGAGGAGGCGGCGGTCGCCAACAAAACAGACCCCGAAGCGGCATCAACGAATCAAGCGATGCGAACTCCTCAACCATCTCCATCGAAGAACAAAATCAAGAACACCGTCGCCAATCACAACACGACGCTGAAACTTCCGACAACAACCAAAACACCAACCAAAACGCATCCGCCGACAACGACGGCTCCAATCAAAATGCGTCTGGTCAAAATGGATCCAATCAAAATGGTGCAAACGGCCAAACCCGCGAAGCCCCTCCAAACGTAGACATCGACGCCAAGGCCGACGCCCCCGAGGAGCGCAAACGCTTAACCTCGCCGATCGTGCCGAAACTTCGCATCGATGAATTGAAGCGAATGAACATCGCAGAGCTCGTTTCATTGGCAGAAAAATATTATGTCGACGGAGCCTCTGGTCTTCGTCGCCAGGATTTAATTTTTGCGCTTCTCCAAGCCCACGCGGCAGCCAACGGTGAAATTTATGCGGAAGGCGTTTTAGAAACTCTGCCCGATGGTTTCGGATTCTTGCGTTCCGTTGATTACAACTACCTAGCCAGTGCCGACGATATCTACGTAAACCCAAGCCAAATTCGAAAAAACTTACTTCGAAGCGGTGACTCGATTTCTGGTCCGGTTCGCCCGCCCAATCACGGCGAACGTTATTTTGCGCTCTTAAAACCCGACACCGTTAACAGCGAAGATCCTTCGGTTGCTAAGCACAAAATTCTTTTTGAAAACTTAACTCCGCTTTATCCCAACGAGCGCTTTAATTTAGAATACGATCCGACCAATTTAACGACTCGGATCATTGATCTTTTCGCGCCCATCGGAAAAGGCCAACGAGCCCTGATCGTCGCTCCGCCTAAAACCGGAAAAACGGTCATGCTTCAAGACATCGCCAACGCGATCACCACGAATCATCCTGAAGCAAAACTCATTGTTTTGTTGATCGACGAACGTCCCGAAGAAGTGACCGACATGAAGAGATCGGTAAAAGGCGAAGTCGTCTTCTCGACTTTCGACGAACCAGCACAACGTCACGTTCAGGTTGCTGAAATGGTCATCAACAAAGCCAAGCGCTTAGTGGAACACAAGCACGACGTTGTTATCCTCTTGGACTCGATCACTCGTCTTGGTCGCGCTTACAACTCGGTGGTTCCGCCTTCTGGAAAAATTCTTTCTGGTGGCGTGGATTCCAACGCGCTTCAACGTCCGAAACGATTCTTCGGCGCCGCTCGAAACATTGAAAACGGCGGAAGCTTAACGATCATCGCCACCGCATTGATCGATACTGGCAGCCGAATGGATGAAGTCATTTTTGAAGAATTCAAAGGCACTGGTAACCAAGAAATTGTCTTGGATCGCAAGCTTATGGAAAAACGAATTTTTCCCTGTATGGACGTCAACAAATCGGGAACTCGCAAAGAAGATTTGCTAATCCCCACCGACGTTTTGCAACGCATTTGGATTTTGCGAAAAATTTTGGCGCCTATGAGCCCCATCGATTCTTTGGAATTCATGGCTGAAAAACTCAAGCGCACCAAGACCAACAAAGAATTCATCGACAACATGAACAGCTAATTCGAAAGACATCTAAAGGACAATCAAGATGGCTTACGAAGTTCCCAAGGAAATGGTTTATCGTCTCGAAGAATCAAAGAAGCGCTTTGATTATTTGAGCGAGCAATTGAGCCAACCCGAAGTCATTTCCAATCGCGAACTTTTTTTAAAAACCTCGAAAGAACGCTCACAACTTGAAGGACTGGTCGAAAGTTTCACGACTTTTTCGAAAATTTTAGCCGACTATCAGGGCGCGCGTGAAATGTTGCAGAGTGAAAAGGATCCGGAAATTCGCAGCATCGCATCGCAAGAAGTTGCCGAACTCGAGCCAGCATTAAAGGCCATCGAAGATAAATTGCAGTTTGATCTTTTGCCCAAAGACCCCAACGACGACAAAAACATCATCTTGGAATTGCGCGCGGGCGTAGGCGGCGATGAGGCTGGAATTTTTGCCGGGGACTTAGCCCGGATGTACACCAAATACGCCGAAGCTCGTCGCTGGAAAGTTGAAACCATCAGCGTTGCGGAAAATTCTTCCGGTGGTTTTCGCGAAGTGATTTTAGCGATCGAAGGCCAGGGCGCTTATTCGCGATTCAAATACGAAACCGGCGCTCACCGCGTGCAACGGGTTCCAAAAACTGAAGCGCAAGGCCGCGTTCACACCAGCACCGCAACCGTTGCGGTTTTGCCCGAAGCCGAAGAAGTCGACATCGACATCAAACCCCATGAACTGCGCATCGACGTTTTCCGCGCCGGTGGCCACGGCGGCCAATCAGTCAACACCACAGATTCTGCGGTTCGAATCACCCACTTGCCGACCAACACGGTCGTGGTCTGCCAAGACGAAAAGTCCCAGCTAAAAAATAAAAACAAAGCCATGAAAGTTTTGCGCAGTCGTATTTACGAAAAGGTTTTGAGCGAAAGAAACACCGCGATCGCCGCCGACCGCAAACAACAAGTCGGAACCGGGATGCGTAACGAGCGCATCCGCACTTATAATTTTCCACAAGGCCGAGTCACCGATCACCGGATCGGAAAAACGACTTACAACATCGCTCAAGTGATTCAGGGCGAGCTCGACGAATTCATTGACGCGATTTCAAATCACTACCAAACCATCGCATTGCGTGGGGAATCCGCGGTCCAAACTGTCATCGACAATGATGATGACGAATAAATATGGATAAAGAATTTTTATTTAAATTTCTTCATCAAGAACTTCAAAAAATTAAATCAGAACACGAAACTCAATGGATTTTAGATTGGGTTTTTATTCAAAAAGCCACAGACCCCGAAAGCCTCATTAAGCAAGTCATCGCTCGCCGCCAAAAAAACGAACCGCTGGCCTACATTTTTGGAAGCTGGGCATTTCGCGATTTGGAATTAGCAGTGGGCCCTGGCGTTTTAATTCCCCGCCCGGAAACCGAAGAACTGGTTGATTTAGTCTTAGCCTTTACCCGTGAGCTGGTTCAAAAAACACCTCACAATGAAAAGCCAATCTGCTGGGCAGACCTGGGTTCGGGCAGTGGCGCGATCGGAATCGCGATCGCCAATGAATTAAAAATATCTGAACAATCCAACGAAGCTTGGCTGGTAGAAGCTTCTGCTGATGCTCTGGCTTATTTGCAAAAAAATCACCTGAGTTATTTTTTAAAAGCAGATCTCGGACCCCAAGTTTATGCGGGGACATGGACCCAATGGGCAGCAAGCATCGAGCCCTCCTCGATTGATTTTTTAGTCTCAAACCCGCCCTACATTTCTGCCAATGATTGGCAGAGTCTCGACTCCGGAGTCCGAGACTTTGAACCTGCCTCCGCGCTGGTCCCCAGAATCCAAAACCCCGACCCATTGGCTTTAGGCTGCTACTTAGAAATTTTGGAAATCGCCATCAAAGTGCTGCGCCCTGGCGGTGCGCTGTTTTTTGAAATGGGCACTCAGGCCGAAGAGACTCTTAAATTGATCCAAAAAAACCCGGCATTAAATAATTCTCAGATTCACTTTGATCTCTCGGGAAAAAAGCGATTTATTTCTCTGCGAAAGGCTTGAGATGGATTGTTTTGAAATCGATGGACCGGTGAAGCTTAAAGGAAAGATCGAGGCCGGCGGGTCTAAAAACTGCGCGCTGCCCGTTCTTTTTGCCACGCTCCTTTCTGATGGCCCCCACAAAGTTCAAGGGGTGCCTCGGCTAGCCGACATGGATTCGACGCTCAGAATGCTTGTGCACTTTGGACTCAAAGTGGATCAAAGCTTTCACTCTTCTTATGGCGCGGATTGGACAATCGACGCGCGAAAAATTTCTTCGACCGAAGCGCCTTACGATCACGTTCGAAAAATGCGCGCCAGCATTTTATGTTTGGGCCCTATCTTAGCTCGCCACGGCCAAGCCAAAGTTTCTTTGCCCGGCGGATGCTCGATCGGCGCGCGGCCCATTGATTTGCATTTAATGGCGCTCGAAAAAATGGGCGCAGTCATCGAACAAGACAAGGGATACGTTTTAGCCACCGCACCCGGCGGCCGACTCAAAGGCGCTCATATTATTTTTAAAATGGTGTCAGTTGGCGCCACTGAAAATACATTAATGGCCGCGGTGCTGGCCGATGGTGTGACTGAAATCGTGAATGCGGCTCGCGAGCCCGAAGTCCAAGGCCTCTGTCGCGCTCTACAAAGCATGGGCGCAAGAATCGAAGGCGTCGGCACCTCGACACTCATCGTGACCGGCGTTTCAAAACTCGGCGCGATGAACTTCCGCATTCCGCCAGATCGCATCGAAGTGGGGACTTATTTAATCGGCGCTCAAATGGCCGGCGGCGACGTCACCGTATCGGGATGTGATCCAGAAGAAATGCGACTCCTTTTAGATTTGCTGCAAGAAAGCGGCGCCAAAATCGAAATCAACGGCGACTCCATTCGCTGCATCAGCAGCCCCACCATCAAGCCAATCGACGTGGAAACTTCGCCCTATCCGGGATTTGCGACCGACCTTCAAGCTCAGTGGATCACTCTCATGACCCAAGCCGAGGGCGACTCAACCGCAACCGAGACCATCTTTGAAAACCGCTTCATGCACGTGCCCGAGTTGATCCGTATGGGCGCGGATCTTAAAATTTCCGGCAAAGTCGTCCGAATCCGCGGATTGGGCCGAACATCGCTTCAAGGCGCGCCGGTTATGGCCACCGATTTGCGAGCCAGCGCCAGCCTAGTTTTAGCAGCCTTGGCGGCCAGCGGAACCTCTCGAATTAAAAGGATTTATCACCTCGACCGGGGCTATGAAACCATGGAGCTCAAACTCCGCGACCTGGGCGCAACTGTCGAACGAACTTTGGACCAGTAAACTTAGTTCCAAGGACCTCGATAAAGCTTAGCTGCCAGAATCCCTCAAATGGGTTGACTCTCTGAAACCTTTTGACGATGATCGCAAAGCTCTAAATTCAACATGGAAATGAGGTGATTTCTAAATGCCAATCGTAAAAATTCGAGAAGGCGAACCCTTCGAAGGTGCTATGCGCCGCTTTAAAAAGCAGTGTGAAAAAGCAGGTATTCTGACTGAAGTTCGCAAACGTGAACATTACGAAAAGCCCTCCATTCGCAAAAAGCGAAAAGCGATGGCCGCCGTAAAACGTCTCGAGAAGAAGCACCGTTCCCCGCCTCGTTCCAGAGACACTAGTCGTTAATTTATTTAGGGGTGTTGTCCTTCGACTGAATGGCAACGCCCTTTTTTTATTGATTCCGTATAAATAAATACAATTTAGATTTTTCTAAATAATATAGCCGAGATCTGAGGGAGAAAGATCATGTCCGCATTAAAAGCCAAACTCCAAGCATCACAAGTCACCGCAATGAAGGCTCACGAAGCTCCCAAAGTTCAAGCCATTCGCAACATCATGGCCGCCATTAAAAAACGTGAAGTCGACGAGCGCATCTCGCTGACCGACGCTGATATTGAAAAATTATTATTGACCATGTCGAAGCAAATCCAAGAAACCTTGGATCAAGCTAAAACCGCCGGCCGGCCCGAAGCGATTGCCGAAGCAGAATTCGAAATGGCGATTGTTAAATCCTATTTGCCCGAACAAATGAGCGAAGCGGACGTCAACGCTTTGGTAAAAAAATTAGCCGATGAACTGAAAGCATCGGGCTCGATGCCCGCGGGCAACGCCGCGATGGGCGCGCTTATGAAACTAGCCCGCGAAAAAATTGGATCCAAAGCCGATGGTCGCTTGATTCAAGCCGCCGTGAAAATGCAGCTCGGATAAATCAAGGAATCGATGTCCAAGGGGGAAAACACATCGCTTTCACAAGTTAAAGACCTTGTGAAAGATCGCGTCGATTTAGCCGACGTGGTTTCCAAGCACACCCGCTTGGTCAAAACCGGAAACGGTTTCAAAGCTTGTTGTCCGCTTCCCGGTCATCGCGAAAAAACTCCGTCTTTCCACATCGATCGCCAAAAAAATCTTTATTATTGCTACGGCTGCCAACGCGGCGGCGACGTTTTTAATTTTCTGCAACTTGTAGAAGGTTTGAACTTCATCGAAGCCCTTAAAGAATTAGCCGAGGGCCTTCAAATCGAAATGCCCAAGCTTTCCAAGGGCGAAATCAAGGGAATGCAAGAACAGAAATCTTTGATGGACGAGGGCTTCGACGTTTTGAAGCGCGCGACCCAATATTATCATCGGGTTTTAGTAGAGCGAAAAAGTCCCGAAGCCATTGCGTGCTGGGATTATCTTGTAAAAAAACGCGCGATGACTGAAGAAGAAATCATCGCGCTTGAATTAGGCTATGCGCCTTCGGGCGGCACCGCGCTTTCTTCCAAACTTAACGGAACGCCTTTAGCCCCGGTCGCCGAAAAGCTGGGCTTGATTCGTGACACCCGAGTGGGGACTCGCGACTTTTTCCAATCTAGGCTGGTGATTCCGATCACAGATTTTCGGGGCAAAGTGCGCGGATTTTCCGGCCGAGTTTTAGACCCCGCTCCCGAAGACCAGCCCAAATATAAAAACTCCCAAGAATCCGATTGGTTTAAGAAAAAAGAAATTCTTTACGGACTCGAGCGCGCTTCGAAATTCATTCGTGAAGCCGGATTTGTCTGCGTCGTCGAAGGCTACTTCGATCAATGGGCCTTTGATCGAAATCAAATTCCGTCTGTTGCCGCGATGGGAGTGGCCCTTACCGACGAACATCTGCGCACCCTGCAACGTTTCACTAAAAAAATATTTCTAGTGATGGACGCCGATCGCGCGGGAGTGGAATCAACCAAAAAAGCACTACCAGTTTTAATGCGAGACGGTTGGGACGCGCGAGTTTTTTCGGAGCTGTCCGGCAAAGATCCCGACGAATGGTTGCATGAATTTAAAGGCAACTCGGCCGATGTGCTCAACGCCCTAAACCAATCGCTAGAAGCTTCCGAATGGTGGGTTCGCCAAATTTTAAAGGAAGCCCGCCAACAAAACGAAAATCGTTTGCAAACTTTGCGCCGCATGAAGGAAATTTGGGCTTGCGCATCGGACTCCGCCGCCAAAAGCATTCTTTCGGATTTAATTTCGCGTGCGCTCGGCATTGGGCGTGAAGAAGTTCGTGAAGCCATGGAAGACAAGAGCGCTGGTTCGGGAGCCGTTCCTTCGCAACCGCACCAAAATTTAGAATACCGACCCAACACCCCCCGCAACGCAGCATCGGAAGTTCCCGAAGAAGTGTACCGACCCAAACAAGACAAAATTTTATCCAAAAATTCTTGGGACAAAGCAGCCGAAGAAACTCTCGTTTGGTGGATTCGGCACTGGAGCCTGCTCAGCCCTACCGACGAAAGCACTTGGGCCCAACGAGTGGAGCTTTTCCAAGGATCGCTGGCCGAGAGCCTGATTCGCGAATTATCCGAAGTTTCTAGAGCCGGGGGAACCGTTGAGGTTTCTTATTTAGCCCGTAAGCTTGAGGATGAGAAAGTTGATCCCCTACTGAAGCATTGGATCTTCCGTGGGATGGTGGCCCCCGATGAAGGCAGCATTGTGGGGGTTCAGGACTCAGACAAGTCTTTAAATTCATTCAAAGAATTGGCAAGCGGCCTTCGCCGTGAGCGAATCCGCTCGGAGATTTCCATGCTCGACTCGGAATTGCGAACCCTCCGGGAAAATGACCCCAAAATGATGACCCTTCTGACGGAGATACAAAATCTACGATTCCGTTTGGAAGAGCGCTGATAACCCTGTATATTCCAACGCTTTCCACAGCCCCCAAATAGGACCCAAAAAGAATGCCGCAAAAGAAAAAAACAGAAGCAAAAAGTACAAAAAAAACAGCTGCTAAGGTCGATGCTAAGTCGTCCGCAAAAGAAGTCGTGAAGACGACTAAAAAAGTTGCTGAAAAGCAAGCAGCACCGGCCGCCAAAACGACCGCAAAAATTGCGGCACCTACCAGCACTAAAAAAATTGCTGCTGCTCCTGCTGAAAAAGCTGTGGTGACTCCCGACAAAAAATTAAAGCCGGGCACCGCAAAAGCTGCACCCTTTGAAAATCAAAAATCAGCCTTTGGTGGAAATGCTAACGGTAAAAAAGGCGCTCCGCCGGCTCCGACTGGAAAGCCGGGACGCCGTCCCAAAGAAGAAGTTTCCGCAGAAGTTGCGATCGAGCGCTTAGCAGAGATGGGAAAGAAAAAAGGATTTCTGACCTTCGAAGAAATCAACAACGCCCTTCCGAAAAACGTGACAACATCCGAGCAGCTTGAAGAAGTTGTTCGTTTCCTTACTGAACAAGAAATTGAATTGGTTGATGGCGACGAAGCCGAAGCGGTAGAAAAGGGTGGCGGAAAAAAAGACGCCGCCTCTGAAGCTGATGCCGCCGCCTCCGCCAGCGAAGACGAAGCCGAAGAAGAGCCCGCAGAAGTTGAAGCTGCCGCTGAAACTCCGGACTTCGACGGAATGTCCAAAGCCAATGATCCGGTTCGACTTTACCTGCGCAAAATGGGATCGATTCCTCTTTTGACCAAAGACGGCGAAGTGGAAATCGCCAAGAAAATTGAAGAAGGCGAGTCCGAAGTTATGGACGTCGTATTGAATTCCCAAATCGGGATTCAAGAAGTTTTGTCGGTTGGCGAGCGTATTCGCGCTGGCAAAATTCGAGTTCGCGACGTGGTTCGTGGTCTTGACGAAGACGATCCCGAAATCAACGAAGATGAATTCAAAGATAAGATTTTGACCGCGATTGATCGCGTTCGAGATTTCGAAGCGGTTTTGACCTCGGGCAAAGCTTCACAAAAAGATTTGCTCGGTGCCCGTGATGCGATGTTTGCGGCCTTCGGTGAAATTTCTTTCAACCGAAAAACCATCAACCGCATTGTCGGCCGAATGAAGAGCTACGTTCAAACGATCGAAGACTCTGAACAAACCTTGATTCGCGAACTTGGAAAAGTTCGCTGCAAAACCGTTGAAGATTATCAAAAGCTGAAAGCTAAATTTGGCGACAGCTCCAAAAAACTTGAAGCCTTCCGCCAAGCGGGCAACCGCACGCTGGAAGAAATCAGCGTGCTCGACCAAATTGTTACAGAACAAGCCAATCGACTTGAAGAAGTGGAAAACCTCTCGGGTCTTCCGATCGACAAGCTCAAGAAAATGTACGCGCAAATCGTCGACGGCGAACGCAAAGCTGAGTTTTCCAAAGCCAAGCTTGTTGAAGCCAACCTTCGATTGGTCGTGTCCATTGCTAAAAAATACACCAACCGTGGCTTGCAGTTCTTGGACTTGATCCAAGAAGGCAACATCGGCTTGATGAAGGCGGTCGACAAATTCGAATACCGTCGTGGTTATAAGTTCTCGACCTACGCTACCTGGTGGATTCGCCAAGCGATCACTCGCGCGATTGCCGACCAAGCCCGCACCATTCGTATTCCGGTTCACATGATTGAAACCATCAACAAGCTGGTTCGTACCAGCCGTTATTTGATGCAAGAAATCGGCCGCGAACCGACTCCTGAAGAAATTGCCGCCAAGATGGAATTGCCAGTCGAAAAAGTTCGCAAAGTTTTGAAGATCGCTAAAGAGCCGATCTCTTTGGAAACTCCGATCGGCGAAGAAGAGGATTCCCACTTGGGAGATTTCATCGAAGACAAAACTGCGATCAATCCCTCTGAAGCGGTCATCAACCTGAACCTTTCTGAGCAAACTCGTAAGGTTTTGGCAACGCTGACTCCTCGTGAAGAAAAAGTTCTGCGTATGCGTTTTGGCATTGGCGAAAAAGCCGATCACACTTTGGAAGAAGTGGGACAAGATTTCTCGGTCACTCGAGAACGGATTCGTCAAATCGAAGCCAAAGCCCTTCGCAAGCTTCGACACCCGAGCCGCGCGAAGCACTTGAAGAGTTTCGTAGAAAACTAAGCCGTGGCGCTTAACCGTCGCGCCCAGTTTTTGATCTTCTTTTTTTCTGCACTTTTGCTTTTCGTGTTTTCGCCCGCCCTTTCACAGAAAATGATTTCCCCAACCCAAGAAATGCTTTCCGAAGAGGCTTGTTCGACACTCCAAAAAACTCTGGGCAACAAAATCCGCGAGGCCAATAGCTGCACCCAAGACAGCGAATGCACATTGCGGTCTTTTGGCTGTCCCTTTGGCTGCGAGTCCGTGGTGAGGGCCGACCAGCAGGTCGAGCTTACTCGCCTCACGCAAGAGTACGGGGCCGGTTGCAATCGCTGTTACTATGATTGTGACGTTCGTCCTGGACCCGCAAAATGCTTGAACAATAAATGTGTAAAAATCACAGGCCAAATGATCGAGCAAGAGATGCCGAGACTAAATCCATCTGAGTGTAAAACTGAGCAGCAAAGAATCCGAAAAGAAAATCACAAAGCACGGGCTTGTCTCGAAACTTCAGACTGCGTGGCTTCGCCACTCAGATGTCCCTTTGGATGCCACGAACTCGTGAACAAAAACGAGTACACCCGAATAGAGGCGCTTTATTCGCGATTTTCAAAGACGTGCAAGGCCTGCGAGTATAAATGCGCCGCTCCGTCTGGCGAGCCTTATTGCTTAAACAAGCGCTGTGTTTGGAAAGAATAAGCCCAGCGGTTGATTCTTCTTCTCTTAAATTCTATCGTCAGATTTTTCGTCACGAAAAAGGGCCTATAGCTCAGTCGGTTAGAGCAGGGGACTCATAATCCCTTGGTCCCAGGTTCAAGTCCTGGTGGGCCCACCAATTTTTTCAAACGAGCACTACGCAAACGAGTACGTTTGCTACGGCTCGGTAAACCATCCAGATTTAAAACAAAAAAACTTGGTTATTTTATTTCTACCGCTGGATATGACTCTAAGTATTCTTCTCCTAAAGCTCCGCAGTAAATCACTGTGCGTTTTTCGAAATCAACTTCGTAACTAACAATGCCTGCTTTCCAAGTGGCGAGCAGGAATTCGGGGAAGGTGCTGTTGCCGGCCTGATCTGTTCGCAAGGCCACAATCAAAGCGTCTTTATTGAATTTAGGAACTTCGACCATACCGGAAACAAGCGGGGTTCCCTGCTGAACAACCGTGCCCTCTTTGCAAATAAAAAGGCTCTGACACCCAGGTAAAGACCAAATATTTTTAATCACTCCGGCCCGGCGCAGTGATTCTGCAAGATAGGGGAATCCACCAACCTTCGGTCGATCCTTCATGGCTTTTTGCTGAGCATCCATTAAATTTTGAACTGCATGACTCATAAGATTTTATAAACACGCCGCTCTTTTGCTGTCTATCGAGACCCTTTCCAACAATTGTTTTCTTATGCACTTCGAGCTAAACCCAAAACCAAGATTATTTATGAATACATTTTTTATTGAAGCCATTGGCTGGTTATCCACTGTTTTATTTTTAGTTTCGATTTTATTGCCTCAGCGAGTTCATCTTCATGCGCTGGGGATTTTGACCTCGATCACGACCGGATATTATGCGTACGAGCATGGAGCAACCGCGATTTGGGTTAAGTGGTTAATCGCTTTATTTTTTCACGCCTATATGTGGCATCGCTACACATTTAAAGAACCGGCAAAGAAAGCTCCTGCTATTTAGCAATTCTTTTGAAAATTTAATCTTTAATGATGAATCGCGCGTTTGGTGACGCCGCCTTCGACGCTGGCAAGCGGATGAATCGTGATAAAGGCTCGTTCATCTAATTCATTAGCGATTTTTTTCACTTCACCAACCTCGAGACGCGTGACGACACAATAAAGAATTTCTTTGTCTTCGCCGTGCATACTTCCAAAACCTCGAAAAACCGTCACGCCTCGGCCCAAATGTCCGGTGATTTTTTCGCGAATCAACGCGCTGGCCGAAGAGATAATGGTCACTGCGGTGTATTCTTCAAAACCATAAATCACGAAATTAAGCGTACGAGCCGCGGCAACGTAAGTCAGAATGGAATACAAAGCTTGTTCCACTCCCAATAATGAAAGTGCCGCCAAAAACAAAACAACGTTGAAGCCAAGAATGACATCACCAACCCTAAGCACGTGAACTCGCTTGCTGATTAAAAGAGCGGCGATTTCTGTTCCATCTAAAACGGCTCCGCCACGAATCGCCAAACCAATCCCCGCCCCTATGAAAAGTCCGCCGAAAACGGCCGTTAGAACTAGGTCGTGCGTCACGTCCGGGAAAGGCACAAAAGCCAACACGACGGCCAAGCCTGAAATCGCTAGCGTGCTGCGGATTGCAAACGATCGACCCAAGTGACGATAGGCAATCACAATAAATGGGGCATTCACCAACGGCAGCCATATCGACAGAGGTAGCGTGGTGACCTTGGCCAAGAGCATGGAAATCCCAGTGACCCCGCCGTCGATGAAGTTACTGGAAAAGAGGAAACCCTTCAGGCCCATTCCGGCTGCAAAAACTCCCAACAAGATTAGCGCAGCGTTTTTAATTTCTTGAATCATTTTGTCCACCCAAAGATCCTATCACGAGACAAAACGAATCATGAAAATCAGTCCTCAATATCAGTCGTCAATGGATCGGTCGCGAATGCTCACATGCATTTCTAAATCTTTAACGGATGGGTGGCGACGAACCGCCGCCTCCAATTCTTGCCGTTCTTCTAGTGTCTCAACGCTTCCGTGGATTTTTACAAAACCTTGAGTCATTCGCACGCGTAACCATCGCATATCCAATCGCACACTTTCTTCAACTTGAACAATCAGGTCGGCTGCCGCCTTTATTTCACTGAGCGTCGGGCGATCAATTTCTTCCGAATAAGTTCCATCTTCGTCATCATTAGATGAACGATTAGAAGAGTGATTAAAGTTTGCGACCATAGGTCCCAGCCTTATAGCTTCTTTCGTCAACCCGGGTAAGGGCTTTCGCCATTTTAGGCGTGATCAATGACGTGTGCGAAATCTCACAAAGATGTTCGGCAATGAACCACACATCATCGTCTCGAGTCATCCAATGTTGTCGATCAAATCGCTTCAAATTTACTGGACGCGAAAAATTTCGGAGGGTGCGCTCCCGGCGGTTATTAAAATAATCATTGAAATAACTAAGGGCCAATTCGCGCAAACTTCGGTGAATCGGCGAACGAAAACGACAACCTGGATAATTTGAAGCAGCCAAAGCCCCCCAAGCTCCGTTTTCTTGATAAACCGCGATGACATGATCGGTGTCGTTCACCGCCTCTAAGTCCAAAAGCAGAGGCGGATAGCCATTGACCCTCAAAGCCGCCGCCGCAAAAATAGCGCCTTCCAAACAATGCGCCGTTTTATGTCGCATCACCAATCTGGGAGACCAAGCAGTGTTGGCAATGTGATAAGGAATTTTGTCCAAAAAATTTTGAATTTTAGCGGGCGTTGAGAGTGAGCGTAAAAAACGCAGCTCCTTGCGATCTAATTCAACAGAATTTTCTTTAGCAGCCGCATTTTTTCCCATTCAAACAGAATAGCTTGAGCCCTCATTGGGCTCAAGCGCAGACGCTGCGTTGCGCCGGTTTCCCGGGCACCTTTGTGTGCACAAATCTTGGCAGGGTGGCGCGCTAGGCAAGATGAAAATTTATAGTAAAAGTATTCTATGAATCGAATCCTAAAAGCGATTAGCTTTTCAGCCCTCCTCGTTCTTAATTCTTGCGCCTATCAATATCGAATTAAAGACGTAGATAAAGCCCTTGATCGAAACGAAAAGCAGCTCGGAAAAATGCAAAAGCAAATCGGAGCTGATTTGAAGAACAAATCTAAAATCTTGGACTGCTTTAGTGAAGCAGATGGTGCCAGCAATTCTTCACAAGAAATCACGGATAAAATTAATGACCTGCAAGCCAAGCAACAAGAAGTTAGCAAAGCCACCGCCCAACTAGAGGGCGGCATGAAATTAGTTCGCGCCAAAATGAAGGGCAAAAAGACCATCAACAGCCAAGAGTCAGACTACCCGGAATTCAAAAAATCACTCGACGACTTAGAAGGCCTCAGTAAAAACCTGCAGAAAGCGCTAGATGGCTACAGCAAAAGCTCATCGTCTTTTCAAGCGGAAGCCAAACGCCGCAAAATTCTCATATTAGACTTTAACACTTTGGCGGCTGACTTAGCCAAAGCCACCTCAAGCACCGAAGCCTCGATAGTTGCCGCAAAAAAAGAGATCGCCTCTGCTAAAAAAATCATCGGAAAATCAGAAATCAAAGACAAAGAAAAAAGAATGGTCGCTCTCGAGAAAATGAACGGACTTCTTGGGGAAGCTACGGTTGAAGCCACCGCGGCGAAATCTGCTGCCACAAATTTAAACAAAGAGTTTCCGCAAAAAGGCTTGGTTTGTCTGGCGCCTCACCACTCGGCATATTCCTATATCAATGACCTTAATGGACATAGCCAGCGGATTTCAAAAATTGGCCAGGCGCTCAATAAATTATCCAAGGAAGTTTCCGCCAAAGGAAAATGAAGTAGAAAAAAATGAAGCTAGACGAATATTTTTTGCTGGCGGCCTTTTCTTATCTTCGTGCGGATTCCGCACTCTCTAAAAATTTACAATCCACCCTTTCGTCGTCGCCCTATGAATTTATAAAGCCAAGGCTGCCTGGAGAGTTTTCCGTAGGGTCAACCGAGCCTTCGGGCCGCGCCATTGGCTTCTTTGAGTGGGCCGACAGCCTGCGCCGCGAAGGAATTTTATCGATGAGGGTCTCGCGCATCGGCACCACTCTTCCGGAAAATCTTGAGTTTACGGCGGCTACCCTTTTTGGATCATCGCAAGAAATTTTACGAGTGAGCACAAAAATTACCAATCATGATTATTTATTATCACCCTCGGCAAGTCCCCGATTTAAAGCCACTGCTGAAAACTTCGTCTCAATTGTGGACCAACAAGCAGATCCCGCAGAACTGTGGGCTTATATCAGCGCTCGAATCAAAGAGTTTTTAACTTTGAACGGAGATCTCTTCAATCCAAGCAAAACCGGCAAGCAACTGATGCTCGAGCTACCCAACAATTCGCTATGGGATCCGCTTGGAGACTCCTTATTTCGAGAGCTACAAGTTTTTGCATTATGTGAAAACTTTGAAATAGTGATTCCTAAAAACTTATCATCCCTGGTGAGTGCCTTTACTTTTGACGATGAATTCGATGATCCACAGCTCAAAGATTACGTTTACTTTTACAAAGAGAAAGACGTGACGATCGAAATGTTCATTGAAATGATCGAGGCCCAAACAGAGAGCCCAGAAGTCCGACGTCGCCTGTCCCAACTATTAATCGAAAATGAAAAATCAATTTCCTTCGATTTAAATTCGCCGGAATGGAAAATTTTTCTCAAGAAAGCCAGCCCCGAACAATTTGAAACTTTGGTGGGGTGGGCATGCCGGGCCGTTTCAAACGTTTGTTCGGAGTTTAAAAGCATGCCGATCATTCCCATCGGTCAGGAATCCTTTTGGGGACCTAGCCCCCTAGACCTTAAACGAATTAGGGCTCGAGAATCCCTTCAAAAAAAGGGCCTGCAACTGACTCCCTTTGAAGAGCCCTGGCAGTTTTACGAATTTCATCCGATGGATCAGCCCGCAAAATTTAGCGAGGCTCATGGCTTTCAAGACGATGGAGAGGGCGTAATCGAAGACTACCGCCATTCGCTCGGCCAAATCATTCCCTTTTCGAAGGAAATTAATTCACCCTTTACCGAAGCCTTTCGATTGGCAGATTTTATTTTGCAACATCCGAAAACCATCCTTTCCGGCGGGAATTCCGCCACTCTTTTTTTAAATAGAAATGGTTTTAGCGACCTGGCTGTAGAAATATTTTTGGAAAAAACCGAATTGATTCAAAACCTAAGCTCTATGCGTTTTGAGGAAACCGAAATTATTCAATTTCTTTCGCTAGAAGTTTCTGATGTTTTTGGGGGAATGGGTTCGTGGAATGATCAATATTTCCAGGATATTTCCCTACAAGAAAAATTCAACTCGATTTCTTCTGCTTTAATTTCAAGTCGCAACCTAGTTTTCCAATCACTACTTAATTACAACAGTGGATCCTGAGCTCTAACGCAGCACGCCGCCCGTGCTAGGTTTTCTACAGTCACCATTTTGCCATCGATGGCGCGTTCGCCCATGTGCCGCTAACATACTTAAAGGAAACTAAATTATTTTTATATGAGATTAAACAAACGCGGAATTGGATTAGCCGAAATCTTGGTGGCGGTGGCCCTTCTCGGGATGGCCAGCGTGCTGCTCATGAATATGCTCAATGGTTACTTAGACTCAAAAACCAAAGCCGAGTTCAATCACATTACTAAAAATTTCGGGCTGAATTTGTCCCGGGCCCTGGGGAATCCGGCCACTTGCGGAGCGACCTTAACCGCCGCCAACATGTCTTCACTGGACTTAAGAACCTTCCCCAGCATCAATAAAATTATCGACGTTACCGGAGCCACTATTTATCAAGTCGGAAATACTTATTCCGAAGGAACCCTTAAACTTTTGGGGATTCGAATTCAAAAATTCACACCCGGCGCTGGGCCTGATCGAATAGCCGAAGCCACCGTTTACTTCGATATCGAGTATTTAAAAGACACTCCGGTCAGCCCCGTGATGACTTGGGCCTATCATGCAAACGTGCGAACTCCTGACCCTCTGGTCGTAACTCCTGATGCGGAATTTTTCATTGAACAAGTTGGGGCGGTTGGTAGCGAAAAGGCCATTTGTTCTTCGGGCGTGACCGATCGCGGATACACTCAAACCAATGGCGACACCATGATCGGCCCACTGGCCATCGATTTACCGGCAAGCTATGGCCCAATCGTTGCAGGCGACCCTTGCTTTATTTTTCCCATCCCTCCCACAGGCTGCATCGGAACCAACCCATGGTTTGGCGCGGTTGTCGCTCCGCTACTTCCCGATGAAAGCGATCAAACAGTCCCGCCAACTATTCCTTGGAAGAAAAGGTGGGGGCTTTTGGTAAACTTTGGTTACGTAGAAACCAACAAACTTTATCTAGATTCTGATGAGCGACTGAAACAAAATATTCAGAAAATTAAAGCCCCCCTTGAGCTACTGAATCATTTAGAAGGCAGATCATTTTCATGGAAGGATTCCAATCTTTCCGACTGGGGCTTCATTGCTCAAGATGTCAAAAAATTTGCGCCCGAGCTTGTCCACGCCGGAGAAAAAACTGGCTATTTATCAGTGCAATATTTGAGTTTATTGGCCCACCAAGTAGAAGCTCTTAAACTTTTAAAGGGCGAACAAGATGATCGAGCCCTCGAACTTAGCCAATTGAAAGAGCGGATGTCGAAGCTTCGGGCACAAATGCTCCTAAATTGATCAGATACCATTCCCCAACTTTTTCATCGAAATTAAGATTGAAAAGCGCAGATTGGTCCAAATGCAGCGGCGCCCACTGGTGACAGACTGGATGCGCAACTGAGAAAATTTTAGCGTGTTTTGCCCCTTGGTGCTTATAAACAAAAGCTATTTCTTGATTCGGCCTGGGATTTGAAGGCAGGCGAACAATGCCCCCGGGTGCCACTGTTATTTGGTGATCAAAGGGGTTGAGTCTTTGTGCCCCACTCAATTCCGAATTTTTTTTCCGGCCATTTCTTAAAAAGCCCAGAGCCCTCGCGGCCGAAAACCAGATAGCGACAAAAATTAGTGACATGAAACTTCGTCGATTCATTGAGCTTAGTATATCTCCGAAATCTTTTTACCAAAGTTTAAATATGTAAATATTCTGCCTATAATCACAGTTGAATATGAACCGATTATATTTAATCTCAAAGACACGTCGCTCCGTCGCTGGTTTCTCCATTGCGATGGTTTTAATTTATATGTCGATTGCTTCCGGCATCGGCTATGCGCTCAGCGTCTACATGGGCAACGTTAGCAAGACCTACAAAGCATCGGAGGTAGAACAAGTCATTTCGCTTTACACCATGAACTTGCAGCGAATGCTAACCCATGCCGAAGCCTGCACTCGAACCTTTAACCCCGGCGGAACTCATACTCCCGGAACTTACAATGGCACCACTTATACACTGAATGCAACCGTACCTGCGGATCGACTAGTCTTGGCTCCTGGAGAGCGGCAACTTCGTTATATTTTAAACACCACAGTTCCAGGAGTCTGTGGAGCCCTTCCCTGTGAAATCAGATCTGAAGCGCTCAATGTCGGCAGCGGGACTATTGATCAATCAAAGCAAGTTCGAGTTAAAGAGATTCGCATTCGAGACCTGCAAACTCCACGCCCTGCAGGATGTGATCCTTCACGCGGAGGCGACCTGTGCTCTGAGGTTAAGGTTCATATTTATTTTGAAAAACTTAATGCGCTTTCTCTCACCAAAGTCATTAAACGATCCTTTCAACTTCAAGTCCGAGTCAACGCGAATTTAAACACCCAATATTGTTATTCCACAATTGATCGCGATTATGCCGATCAAGATTTGTTCGTCAACAAAGCCGGAGACACCATGACCGGTGAACTCCAAATTAAACTTGATCCAGTTCCCGCCACCCCAACTCGTGCGCTTTATGTAAAAGATGGCTACATTCAAACGAATTTATTTTATATTGATTCTGATCGTCGGCTAAAGAAAAACATCCATGCGATTTCGGAGCCCTTTAAAATTCTAGATGGAATTCAAGGGCGCGAATTTAATTGGCGCGATTATGGCGACAAAGATTATGGTTTCATCGCCCAAGAAGTTGAAAAAAATGAACCACAACTGGTGATTACTGATCCTAAAACGAACTTCAAAGCTATGCGTTACGCCAGCTTAATCCCAGTGACGACCGAAGCCATTAAACTGCTTCGAGCCGAAAACGAGGTACTGCGCAGCGAACTTAAGAAAGCCAATGAGCTTTTGGGTGAACTAGAAAAAACCGCAGCAAAAATGCAAAAGGGAAATAAATAACCATGGCACAACTGATTTCAGAATTTAGAAATGGCGCACTGGCCTTCGGCAGCACTACCATCACTCCGACAACTGTGCCAATCATTGCTCGATGTGACATGGCGGCCGATGGAACTCCTGGAACCATCGCGACCGCAGGCAATGACCTTTGCATGACTCAAATCAACAACAGCAACGCATACAGTGGCGTGGTTGGAGAGTTTAAAGCAGAAAAAATTTGGAATGCAGTCTGGAACGACGTTGCTGATTTTCAAAAACTTGATGATCGCCTGGAGTTTGGACGTTGCTACTTCGACACTAATTCTGGCGCTAAAATTTGCACTGAAACCTGCCAAGCCTCGGTGATTGGCATTGCTTCTGACACTTTTGGATTTGGCGTGGGATCGGGCAATCCCGCCAACGGCGGTAAAGAAGTTCCTATTGCGGTGGCCGGATGGACTCTGGCTTTCGTTGATGAAGAATACGCGCCAGGCACCGTTCTCACCAACGACTCTTCGGGCGGCCTTACCAAAATGGGATGCTTGCAAAAGCTTTTCCACCCCGAAAGAATCGTCGCGATTTATAAGAAAAAAGAAAGCGCTCAAGAATTCGGCGCTAACAATAAAAAAATCTCGGTCAACGGCCGCCATTGGGTCAAAGTTAAGTAACTCGAATTTGAATAATTAATTTGCGCCCGAACTAAAGCCCACAAGCCCCGCCAGAAATCGGCGCTGGAGTTGAGTAAACCCCTGGGGCTGTAAATGTAAAGAGAGTCACACCATTATTATAAAAATTACTTCCATAGGGCAGCGCCGTTCCCGGAATTGCATAGCTTCCCATGTTACTTGGAGTGGGAATCAAGGGCACGCCCAAAGCATCAACATCAAAAACACCGCAGGTCCCCGCCAAGGGAGTTCCGGTAATCGCGCAAACCTTTGCGTCAACATCTGCGACAAAAAGAGAGATAGTGGTTACATAAGCAGCCGGCGCCAAACCATGGCCAATTGGAAATCGAATGAGCAACTCGGCATCACGAACATAGGCATCAAGCTGTAATTTTGCCGCTGCATTGGCGGGTCCATTAGACGGTTCATTTGGATCCAAGCCGCCACCGAATCTCATTAACCAACAGTCTTCTTGATCGTTAACGTCGGAGCTAAAAGTTGCAATGCGATCTTCGGTTGAACTGTTAAAGTTTCCGTTTAACAAAAGCGGCTTTTCAACGTTGCTAGCTCCGTCGTTGTATAAAAGTTTAAAGGCCGAGCTACGGTACCCATAACCGTTCTCTACTTTGCCGTTTGCTCCTGTTGAAATGACTGTGATCGGCACGAATTGGAGCACAATTGTGCAACTAGCTCCAACGGCAAGAGTGCTACCACAAGTGCCACCGGCTCCGGGATACGTGCCCGGCGAATATCCTATATAAGTGCCATCTGGAAAATCGTCCGGATAGGTTCCGGGCGGAAAGGATGGAGAAGCCAATGAATAAAAACCAAATGGAGACACCAAGGCTTCGGCCGTTTTTTCTTGCACTCCGGAAGCCGGACCAGTTCCAGTATTAGTGATCGTAACGGTTTGAGGCACCGGTCCCTGCGCGGTTGGTGACGGCGTTTCTCCGAAGTTCACTGCCACTGGAGAAAAATACAAATCCGCCAACATGGGAGCGGCGACTGCCACAGACATACTTACGCTACGTGTATCAGTGCCTCCGGAATCAGTAACCATCAAAGGAGAAACACAAGTCGTAGAAGTGGATCCCGTGAAACTCACAGAAATCGTGCAAGTTGAGCCAGTGGGTACCGGTCCAACACAGGTGTTTCCTGCCACCGTAAACCCAGCACAACTGGGAGTGAAAGACGAAACAGTTACTTGGCCGTTTGGATTGCCCGGAGGATTGCTAACAACGATTGGCAAAACCACAGCAACATTGGCAGGAGTTGCAGCCGGCGCCGGGTCCGCAATAGACGCGTTACATGAAATAGCACCCCACCCGAAGCTAGCCTGGAAAAATAGAATGACTCCCAAAATCCAAGAAATATTAAAAGCTAGGCTGGTCCCAAAGGAATGCACGATGATTTCTCCCTTATCACAATTATAAATCTTTTCGGTTTAAACAAGGGATGAGACTTAATGAAGTTTTGATTAAGAAAAAGAAGCCCTTAACTTAGACTCAACAATTCTGTCGAAAAACTAGTCAAACTTGGCTCTTGTTTTTGAGTTTGGGCCCAGCGAAGCAGGCCCTGAAAACCGTTACAAGAATGCTCCATACTTTTTACATCCTGCAAATGCTCACTCAGGCAGCTGCCCAAAAACTCGCATTTTGAGCAGAAAGGATTTGTGCTCACTCGCCGTTTCTCTAGCTCAACCCACTGCCAATAATTCTTGAGGTCTTGCATCTCTACAAAGGCCTCGTTCCCGTCGGCATCAAAATCAAGCACTGAAAAATTTCCAGTCGGAGTGATGTAGAGATGATTATCAGACCAAGAAGAATATTTCTGACTCAAAGAATCCATAATTTTAACTTGATTGATAAAAGTGGGCTTTAAATTCGAGGCCCGCAACAACCAACGTTTGATAAAATTTTCAAACTCATCGAAACGTGCGCTTTGCCGATGAAAGTGGTTTTGAGAAAATGGTTTGATTTCAAAACTGTTTAACTTCGGCAAAGCATTGAGCCTTGAAATAAAATCGTCGAGATTTTGATCCGTCATCCGCAACATTTGATCGGCCGCTAGCGCCAAAACATGAAAAGGCTTTTCGATTTTGAGCATCCGATCATAAACTTCTTGGTTTTGTTCCCGCGCAAAATAATCCCAACTAACGGTCAAGTCGACTTCTGGGCGGCTGTACAAGGAGGATTCCACCGAATAATTCGTTATCACGCTCAGGGGCCCTTTATAAAATATTTTCAAAACACTTAAGAGCTCAGACAAATACTCCGCCGGAAGTAGCGCGACCTCTCCCCCATACAAATCGACGTGGGTTATCTCATAGCTTTGGCTGACCTCGCTTAAAAGTTCAAATAACCGCGAGGGATTAAGCTTTGTTTTACTAGAAAGCTGTTCGCGCGAAAGATAACAAAAATTACAGCGAAAATTACACAAGTAACTGGGATTGATAGACAGCACGATTTGGCGATGGCTCATGCATCACTCATGAAACTAGCGGCAAAAGCCTCTCCATGTTTGATTGCATTAAAGAGCAATGCTCCTCAACCAATCCATGGCTTTTCACATCGTGAATCGTTTTACGACACCCATTGCAAATCGAAAATAGTGGACAAGCCAAACAATCATTCTTCATATGCTGTAGTTCAGCAACAGCCGCAAGTGGGGCCTCGCGATCGGATTGAGCCATTTCTTTTTTAAAGTTAATGGGGAAAAGTCGATCATCACCAAAAGCTCCGCAGCTGTAATAATCTCCGTCGGGCTGAAGGGCCCGAATGTGTTTGTCGCAATTGCGGCTCAGCGGACAAACCGTGTGCAGCGATTTTTGCTTAGATAAAAGTTGCTTAGAATTAAACTCCCAGGGAGCCAGGCCCTTCTCAATGATGTCTAAATATGTTTTGTAAATATGGCCCTTCAAAAACGGCAGTGACTGCGCGCCCGAAGCCACCGAGTAATTCAACTTGCACTCAACGTTCATCTTTTTTGCTAGATAAACATTGTCGATTGCGGTCTCGTAATTATCGTAATTAATCACCGAAATGAAATCAGGCCGGTATCCGATTCTTTCCAAAAACAAATCTGAAACTTTCCAAAAAATGTCTTCGGTGTAAACCCGAGTTTCCGTAATTCTTCGGGTTTCTCCATAATTAAAGGAAGTGGTCACGCCCACCCGGGGATGCTTCAATAAATCAGTCCAATAATTTGGGTTGTTATAAAAGCCCCAAAGATTACTAGTAAAACTAAAATTAGCCGGCAGATTTTTTTTATCCAGATATTCAATGATGTGAAAATAATAATCCCGAGGGACCATCAAAGGATCGCCGCCATTAACAATGATCGAATGAGTTTCCGGGAAGCGATCCAAAAACTGAAAAATTAAATTCAGGTCCAGGGTCTTCGTTTTATCTTCGGTTAAGTGGGTCGAGCTGCAAAAAGTGCATTTAAAATTGCACTTTTCGGTCGGCTTAATAATCAGCTCCATTTTGATGTTTCCTCAAAAAAGCTTTTCAAAAAACATCGCTCGGTTTTTTGCCGCGCGGACCAGTCCGCCTGAACAAAACAACGAAAGCTGCACTTCGAAAACCACTCGCACGAAAGACATTCGTTTTCTTGTAAATGTCCGGTGATGATATTTTCGTTGGACGCATAATCAACCGTGTTTTTAAAATCACCGGTTTTATATTCCATATATCTGCACTTCACTTCGCGCCCATCGGGTAGCAAAGTCAGCTTATTAAGCGAGTAACAGGTCATTTTATTTTCCGCGTTTTCTAAAATGTCGCGAATCGGACTAACTTTGGGATAATTCTTCGCTAAAAACAAAAAGGCCTGCAGCAACTCTTGATCGCTGGGCATCAATAAACTCGCTCGCGACTCTGGAACGTAATAATCAAAATAAACTGGAAATTCCGCGTAGAGCTCGTCAAAAATTGGGTCGCTTTTCTCCAGCAAATGTCGAACCGCGGGCTTTGTTAAAACAAAGCCCACCACATAAATGTCGGCCTTGAATCGACGCAGATTCACCAAGAACTCGTCTTCGTGCCATAGCTTATTTTTCCGGCCGGTTAAATCATAGGACGTCGATAGGTTGGTTTTCACCCCTTCGCCGCGCAAACGATCGAGCAAACGCTGAACCCGATCGGTCTTGGTAAAAACTAAATTCGTGACCCAATTAAAGATGCATTCATGGCCCAAGCTTTTCGCGTGCCGATCAACCTGATAAGCCAACTGAAAAAAATCTTCAAACAAGGCCTCTGACACTAGGTCGTTAAAAACTTCGCCACCCATGATGTTGACGATGTGTTTTTTCTTTTTATTGTTGGTGATGAATTCTTGCACCGGCGCGATTTTTTGCAAAATCACGTTCATGCCAATTTTACTATTGTGATCTTGTCCGCAAAATAGGCAATTTAAATTACAAAACTCAAAGAGATGCAGCTCCACTTCCGAGCTCTCGGGTGTCTTATTTTTTAGAATTTGTTCGGCAAAGCTAAGGGCTGCCATATTCCGCAATCGGCAAAGCGCCCATGGTGTTCACCGCAAACAGGGCGCGCTTGGCGACCAAACATTTACGCGTCTCAAAAGTGTCCATCAGAAAAAGAATTCCGCGGTCTACGCAAGATGCCAAAAACGGACAAGTTTCGCACTCTTCTTTTGCCGGGGCTTTTGCGTATTGATCCATTTGGACCATCATTTCAAAATTTTCTACTTCTTCCGCTGTGTAGTTTTTCAGGGGGACTTCAAAACCATCCCGGAACGACACGAATCGCTCATACAACAAAGGCGAGTAATAAAGCTTTCCATCGCGAAAATTATATTGGCGCTCTATTAAAGAATCGGTCAGCTTTCCGAAGCTGAACCGCAAATATTGAGCCTTTTCATCCGAGCAAATAGAGGAATCAAAAAGTTTTTTAACCCGGCCACTCAACTCCAAAAATTCTTCGTTAGAAATATCCTTGCTGCGGCCAAAGGAAAAATTGTAATCAATGGTGGTTTCAAACAAGTGCTGAACTCGGGTGTGCATAAAGTCGTAATCCCGAAGCTGTTCGGCGATTTTAGTCTGGTCATAGTCATAAACGTTCATGATTCCAAAAGACCTAACGTTTTTATTGTCGAGTTTTGAAAGAAACGTTTTTTTGTTTTTTTCGAGAAGCGCCAAATAGCGGTCGTCCATTATTTTAGCAGGATCAACCACAATGTTAATTTCGAGTTCACGATCGCTAAAATTTTCATTCAAAGTTTTGGCAACCATGTCTGCCAAGGACAAATCTAAATAAGTTGTCTGCAACGAGATTCGCTTAAATCGTCGCAAAAGCCCCATGCTGTGGGGGCTCGAAAAAGTGTCGACGAAATTAGTGGCTTGTAAAAAATCCGTTGGTCCAATGAAAGCAATGAAGGGCTTATAAAGGCTATTTTCCAAATCAGAAAACAAGGCGTCGAATTTTTCGTAGTGAACTTCTTCAACGGGCTTTTGGGCATTTTTTTCCACAAAGCAACCCTTGCAGTTGAACTTGCATCCATTAAGCAACTCAAAATTTACGTTTAAATAAAAATGAGAGGCTTTCGACAGCTCGCGAGAGGCTAAATAAGCATCCATTAAACTTGAATTTCCTTCAACTTTTCAAATTCCTCTGGGCCCACGCGGCCTTCGACCAATCCCGAAAAAATAGCAACGATGGTGTTTTCTTCGCAGTAAAAATACTCAAAAAGGTTTTTGCCTTTAAACATATACTCTCGAAATTGAGCCTTGAAGTAGTAATTAGGACCCATCGCCGGAACCGAAAAGAAAGATTCCATAAAATGAGGGATCGAAAATAATTGAACCACGTTGTTTCCTAAATAGTTAGCGTCGTCGATCACTTCGAAGCTAGTGCTAAATTTAAATTCCTCGTCCAGGGCTTGAAACGAGGTCAGAGTGAAAATAAGTGTCGACTCTAAAAAAGTATTCCATCGCTTTAGCAAATCCACATTGGAAGCAATGAATTCTGCGCACTCTTCTTTACTGAGCAAAGAGTTTTCGATGACCGCCCTTGAGTCAAGATTGCGATAAGTAAGCAAAATCTGCGCGACCGTAAAGCGCAAAACATCTGAACGACAAAGATTTCGCGTTTCCATAAAAATTTTCAGGATTTCGAATTTTTCTTCTTTGGTCGCCCCGCCCAAGTAAATCTCTGAGGGCAGCTCAAGATTAGAAATGTAGGTCAAAAACATACTGCCTTTGATTTTGCTTTTAGAATAATCAACGATGAAAAAGAGTTCTTTGTTTTCGAAAAATTCTTTGATTTGGGAAATTTCGAGAGGAACGCTGACTTCTCGAACGTTTTCTTGTTTGATTTCATTCAGCTGGTTTAATGACATTGGGGCCTCTCTTTTCGCCGCTCTTCGCGCCGCTCTTCACTGTTGACGTCTCTTAGCTCGACTAAATTTGTTTTAGCCAACTGTAGCTTGTTCATAAAGAGTTCTAAATTTTCTTTTTGGAACTTCAGAGTTTTGCGCGAAAGCGGGCACTCTTTACTCCCCGCATCAAACAGGTCGGGCTCACAATTCCCACCACAGTGATCGTAAAATTCACAGGTCGAACAAAGCTCATGCAACGGTTGCACCATTTGGCGCAAATAGGTCTCACGACCCTTAAGTTCAAACTGATCCCAGTCTTCGACAACTTCTTTCATGTTAGAAATCGGCGCAAAGTAGGCTTGATCCGGACACAATCCAACACTGCCATTGCAGTTCAGCGTGAATGTTCGATTTAAACAGCAATTGCCCTTGCAGGAAAAAATTCGATTCTCCACAAAACTTTTAGTGAAGAGGTCAACCTGTGGCATCGACCAGGTCAGAGAATGGCTTGCGTAGTACTGGACGACATTAAAGAGATACTCAGACCACTCGTCGTTATTAACCTTCAAGTTTCGCGTCTTGTTATCGAAAAGCGTTAAAAATTCAAAATCGATGGATTTTGCGCCGGTGAATTTCGGCAGCCATTCCAAAGGATCTGACTTTAGTAGGTGCTTTTGAACAGTGATGGCAATGGCGGCATCAATGCCGCCCTCTACAAGCTTGGAAAAATTCGTAAAAAACAGCGCTTCGTCTAAATTTTTTCCGGCGGTGTTAAAGCGAATTTTATAGTCCCAAGAAATTCCAATTTGCGAATTGTATTCTTGCTTGATGAAATCAATATAAGCATCATCAACTTCATACATTAAGTTTGTTTGCGGGATGATGTCGTAGTGATTTAAAGAAATAAATTCTTCGCGCACAATTTTATTAACCGCCGCCAAGTGCTCTCGGGGCGCTAAAAAAGTTTCGCCGCCATGAATATAAACCACCGCTTTTTTGGGTCCCACGTTTTTAACGATTGCTCGCAAAAATTGCCGGACGTGATCTAGATCTACAAGCCGATATTCGTCGCGATTTCCCAAAGTAAAACAATGGGCGCAGTTAAGGTTGCAGCCCTGAACCACTCGCAAATAAACCACGATAAACTCAGCACTGAAGTGACTGTGCGAAGACTCTCGAGAATGAGAACGATCAAGGGAAATTTCAGGGGCTTGCTCGTTCATGACGGAAAAACCATCTCTAGGCCAGCCGATAGCCCTTGAGTTCGGCAGTCCTTCCATTGCGATGAGCATCATACAAATAACATGGAAAAATTTGGTTTGATTTGTTTCGGAGCTCGTCGTTTACAAAAATGCAGCCAAATCCTTTTTTAATGTTGTTTTCAAGAATTCCAAAATAATTAGCTGAAAACAAATGTTCGATTTGTAATATATGATCCTCAACTAAAAGTTCTTGTTTCTCTTCCGGAGTTTTATTCTTAAGCTGAACGCCCCAATTTAGGTGCATAGCCGCCGCAAGGTCGGTGAAAACTTCCTTTTTATAAACCGCCGTTACGTAGGGGATATTGTCGTAGCGGAAATTTGGATCGGTCATCCAACGAATGCGAATGTCTTTTTTAAGAAAGTTCTTAACTGACGAAATGTCGTTAATATCGAGTTTCAGATCCGGAAATAGCTTGTGGATGTCGTAAAAGGAGTTGGAAATTTCCGACTTCATAATTTCCATGTCGTTAAACCAAGCCTTCCAGGCCAAGGTCTCTACCTTTTCCAAAAAAGCTGAGGCGTAACGCGAAGAGGGGTTATGAAAATAATCCGCCATCAAATATTCGAAGCTCAGCGCTCTCTTGTCCATTTCTTGAAGCGAAGGCAGGGGCACGGCTTCAACAAATAATTTTGAGAACTCTTTAAGGCCCAGAGTTTCACTTTCAAGGCCGGAATAATCAAACACCGCATCACCCGGATCCGAGCGCAAATGTTTTTTTAAATAATCATCCAAGCAGTAGTGCTGATAAATCCGGAAAACGTCAGCCGGGCCGGCGTCGGGGAAAATGTTTTTCCAATAAGCAATTTGTAACTCTTTAAAAAGTTCCGTCTCGGCATAAAGCACAAAAGTTTTCTTGGAGTCCTTTTCGACAAGCATTTTCCAAAACAAATCGGCATTGCCAGAAAATTCTTTGCCCAAATACTCTTCAAAAGCCAAAACTTCGCCGAAGCTTTGTCCCATTTGGCGACTCAAAGGGTGGGGCATCGCCACTTTTGAAACCACTTCAAACGAGTGTTTGGTTATAAAAAACTTTTCATCTTCTAAATAAATTTTATTAAAAAGATGAAACATTTAAGCCTATCTCCTGCCGCGAGCGCCGTGGCAGCTACTGTGACAACTAGAATGACAAGCCACAAAAGTTTGCTGATAGTTGGCGTCACCGCGAATCAAGTTTAATCGGTCTCTAAGGCTTCTTAAAAAGGTATCGAAGTCGCCCGCTGTAGGGCTCGCATTATAAGCGGGCATTGGCGGAGAAGGAAAAGGAAAGCTTAACGCCAAAGTCGAACTCAAGGCTGTAAATCGCGAACCTGAGGTGACCGTGGCCACGTAGCCCACGGTAGAAAAATAAATCAGCCGACCCATTCTCACTCGAGACAATTGTTGTGCCCACATATGCACTATATTAAAAACTACAGCAGCCGCCAAAGTTCCGGGCTCTCCTCCGGTTCCGACGATGTTGGTGTAATCCGCGACTGCCATGCTGGCCTCGCTCTGAGGTCCTAAATTGTCCGGCAAATGAGGGTCCTTTACTACTGTGTTTGGAAAGCTGTCTTTGTGCCAAAGAGCAGTGCCACGATTATTCAACCCACTCATAACTACAGAATTGAATTGAGCTACAACATCTGCGGCCGAAGCCATTCCGCCTACTGAGGATGACATACTATCTTCGCCCCCGAGCGCCGTGACAGCTGCTATGGCAACTGCTGTGACAAGCAAAGAAAGTGTGCTGATAAGGCGCGGCCGATGCCGGATTTCTCATGATGGAAAGCTTCGCGCTCAGCGCGGTTAGAAAACCATCAATCCCACCCGCCGCCAAAGCATAATCACCCGGGGAAGGCAAAGCCGACCCTACCGCCGCCACTGGAAAGGGAAATGATAAAGCCAATTCGGGTTTCAGTGCACAAAGTGCCGCGCCCGCCTTCGTTGTAGGCACGGATCCAACGGTTGAAAAAAATACCAAACGAGCAATTCTCACTCGGGTCAGTTGTTGCGCCCAGTTGTGCAAAACATTGAACATCACAGAGGCGGCCATTTTTCCAACGTCAGAAGTTCCCGCACCTGCCAGAAAATCATAATCGCCCTGGGTGAACGCGGCTTGGGTCGGACTTCCAAGAGACCCCGGAAGAGAAGGATCCATAACTGCAGTGTTTGGAAAAGAACCCTGATGCCATACGGGAGCGCCTATTCCGCACGCCGTGTTGAATCGCTGAATGATCCCGGGGTTGCCCCCGATATCTCGCATTGCAATTTTATCGCCAACTCCCATAAGTCCCTATTTCCCCACTTCTTTTAAGCAATCCAAATGTAACATATGTGCCATGGAAAAAAAATGCTTGCCGTGACAAAGGCTCAGCATTTCACAACTGTCGCACTCGGGAATGATTGGGGTGTTGAGTGCCTCGAGCTTTGAATAGGATTCCAAAAAGGATTCAAAATCCGGGCGCGTGAGCCTACAGGCCGCGTCATCGACAAAAACATATTCATCAAAAGGAATGATCGGCGTTAAAAATACCTTTTCATCTTTAAAAACAAAAGAAGGCTTTCTCAGCAAGGTACGCGAATTATAGCTCTGTTCGTTTTTTCCAAAGAGATCGGAAAAGTGCTGAATTACGGGATAGCTTTCGAGCAACATTTGGGTCTTGCGCGCCTGGGGAAATTGCGAATTGAAAAGAAAAGTAAAATTCAGCTCTAAAATTCGATCGTCCGACAATTCTTCAACCAAGGAATCGATGGTCACCATATCTTCCTTTAAAACCGGTGTGCCCAAATTGAGCGCCAAGTTTAAAAGAATTTGATCCCCAAAAAGTGCCTTGATCCCACGGACATCGCTGCGAAGTTTGGCCAAATATTCAGCCGAGCCCAAAAGATCCTCTTTCAAATTCACGTGCATCTCGATTTTATGGCCGGGAAAACTACGGAAAAAGGATTCTAAGAATTTTTGATCAAAACCTTTTGACAGCGCGGTCGCCAAGCCAATGTAGGAGAACAAATTGGCCGCCTTGATAAATTCAGGATCTTCAAAAACTTTATAATTGAAGTCATTTTCGAAAACGTCGGTCGGCAGCAAATAGAGGGTTTCCAGTGAATAGTCATGGGCCGCCAATTCAGCCGCCAGTTTTCTTACAGATTCAAAATCGTAATAATGATTGTCGCTTTTTTTATAGAAGCAATTTTTGCAGCCCGCAGAACAGGAATTAAAAGAAAAAACCCTAAATTCAACAAGCTTATGGGGGTCGCCGAATTTTTTATAGAGATTAGGTCGCGGAATTTGCGCCAGCATCATTCCTGGCCCATGAATCCATTCATCACTTCTTTATAAAGCGATTGTTGGTTGGCGTTTTTCATCGCAATCATCAGCGACTTGGGGGCCGCGCAAACGTCGCCCTGCCATGCCAATTGGTGACAATCTCCATTACAAACATCGTAAACCGGGCAGGTATTACAAACCGGATTACGAATTGCCTCTTTTTGAATGTTGCACATTCGGCGCGGATTAAAAAGCACGTTTTCTACCGGATCATGAATGCTGCCGTAGAAATTTTCGGTGGCGTCGTTGGGGCATCCGCCAATGCTGCCACTAGCGTTGATCGTGAAAATCTTTTGCTCGCACTGTCTTGAGCGACAGCCCGAATAGGTTCCGTAAACCAGCGACGACAGCACTGAATCTAAAAACATATTATCGATGTAGGTCCAAGTTTTGTGCTCTTGGGTTTGCTGCCACATTTTTAAAAACCAGGCATCAAGCTCATGATTAGCTGGCAACAAATTATCAAACAGCAACGCATTGCCATTCGGAGTGATTCGCTCAAAATTAACGTGTTTAATCCCGAGCTCCGCCATTTCATTAATGACTTGGATCGGCTCCATGTCGCGAACCACGCCTTTATTCATCGAAACCATAACCGTGATGTCGTGACCCGCGGCGGTCAGCCGCTTTACGTTTTCTTGCCACAATTGTTTTTGTTTAGAATTGGTCCAACGAATGCCGTAGTCCCAGGAAGTGCCCCAACTTTTGTTGCAGATTTTATCGAATACATTGACCTGATCGTCGGTCAACTTATAGGTCAAATTGGTTTGCACCGACCACCAAACGTTGGGCCAGAAATCTTTAATGCCTTCCCACGCTTCAAATAACAACGGGGTCGGACACAGCATTGGCTCGCCGCCATGAAAAGAAATGTTTCCGCCACGCACCGACGGGACAAAGCGCTTTAGTTGGCTAAAGAACTTAATAGTCTGCGGCACATCGAACCAACCAGCCTTGCCTTTGCTTCCACTAGTAAAGCAATGATCGCAGTTCAGCTGACACGTGTCGGTCGTTTTCAGATAAACAATCAAATCTTTCATCATAGCTATCCTATATTGATAACATTGATCCGCCCCAGGAACCAAACCGCCCAAAAGAAATTTGCGTCAATGAGTGATAAGTTTAGCCATCAATGACAACTCCGGAAAATTACAAGTGGGTCCAGCGCCAGCGCAACGCCCTCTTGATCACTACGGATATAATTGAGTCTTCAAATTATCAAACGCTCACCATTCCTTCTGAAATTATCGAGCAAGGCTCGCGGTATTTTTTGGAAACTGTAGACACGCTTTTTATGCCCTCGAAGGCTTTTTCAGTAGCCATTATTTACGCTCTACTGATCGAAAAAATATTTTCGGTTAATTTCTATCGCTCGCTGAACGACCCCGATCTTTTGTGTGGCAACGATCCCTTCTTTTCGCCCTATGAAAAAAACAAAGATATCTACGACCAGATCTTGCGGCGCGTTGCTGGCAAAAATAAATCAGTCATATTGAATCCAGAATTTCCACAAATTCAGGCAACGCTTTTCTATTTTGCGGAAGAGTTTGACCTAGAACTGGGGCTTGTATCAGAGAGTGCAACCAAAGAGTGGCTCCTCAGGGCCCCATAAAGCTAGGCATCTAAAAACTTAGGAGACATCACCTGAGTGCAAATATCCAACGCATTGCCCCTCACAACCGAAGAGGACGCAACGCTGATCATGAATAAAAAATCTGGGCCGCAAATATCCGGCCGATCTTCAAAAGCTCGCAAAAAAGCTCCATAAAATGCTTCGGGCTCCTTGAGCACCATTAAATTAAAACAGGCCTCCATTTTTAGCTGGCGCCGGCTGCTGTCATAGCGCGATCTAAACCATAAATAACTGTGCTGCATTCCGGGCTCACCCCGAACAAAGCATTGAACCTCACGGCGCATATCTTCGACCGCTGGATGACTACCGACCTGCTGCCAAATTCGCTTAAAAAATTCACTTGCCGGCACGCCGCGGGTTTTCAGATGCTTGCGAATTTTTGTGGTGAACTGGGAACACTCGATGGCCCGCACAAAATTATCGACCAATAACATTTCAACCCATTCATCTGCGGTGTAGCTCGAAGTTTCAATGACCACGTCGTAATTCGAGACGTATTTAGGATCGCGAAGCAGGTTGTAGGTGTGTTCAACCGCATTGGCTTGGACGAAATTATCGTCGATTTGGGCGCCGGCCTGCACCGTTTTAATTTTGTATTGCTTAATATAATCCGGATGGGCCGCAGGAGTTTCCGGCAACAATGCCCAGGGAAATCTCTCGGTAGTCCAAAGATCCGCGCGCTCATAAATATCGTATTCTTCAAAAATTGAATCCAAATTGGATTCCGGCAAACCCAGGATCAATTCGAAGTCAGCATCAATATCATAGTTAGCCCGTATTCGATTAACCATTTCAATGTGCTCGTCGATCGATAAATTAGTTCGCTTGATGGCCTTAAGCTGTTTGGGATTAAGCGCGTTGACCGATACTTGATAGCCATCTTGCGACAATCCAGAATCCAAAAGCATTCGATCTACTTTTTCTACAATGGTCTTGTTGTTTTTATTTTTACCGCCAAACCACACTCGCTGAAGCTTGTTTTGATGGGCCAACTCGACCAATGAAGCCGCAACGTCCAAATCTCGCTTAAGAATGCCAAAATTTGGATCGTTAATGTGTAAGGTGTGAACATCGAGTTCGCGTAAAAAATTAAGTTCGCGCTCTACAATTTCCATGGGCTTGATGTTCATTTTAGACATGATGCCGCCGCCCCATTCACAATAAACACAACCATAGGGACAGCCCCGAAGGGATTCCCAAGCAAAAAATAATTTTTTCTTGGTGAAGATCGCCATCGCGCTCAGATCTTTTAAATATTTTTCAGAACCCGCAACCAAACTGCTGGGCCATTCAAACTTTCTTTTTTCGGTCAGAAGCTCGGACTTGACCCACTGACTTCGATCGCCCGATGGATAAATGGCATTGGGAATTTTGGCCAAATCGAGAGAATTTTCCGCCAGCGCATCCAACAACGTGCTCATGAATTCTTCGCCATAGCCCTCTGGGTTACAAATTAAATCAATGGCTGAGTTTTCCTGAAACCATTTCGGATTGTAGCGATGGGTCAGATGGGGGCCTCCAAAGATAATCAAAGTTTTGGGCAGATTTTTTTTAATTTCTTTGGCCAGCTGATGGTTTAAGCGCTCGTTCCACAAAAACATACTAAACCCAACAACGTCGGGTTTGCTCTCCAAAATCACACTCAAGAGCACATCAAACTTTAAATAATCTATGTGATAAATCGGATCGAGCCATTCCCAAGAATTCGAATGTTTTCCAAATTGCTGATAATGCGACTTCAAGCAAAGCCACAAATAGGGCGCAATCAGATAATCTCCGCGCGCACTTGGATTCACAATCAAAACTTTTTTTGACGCCGTCATCTAATTTGATTCAAGCTTATCGAAGGCCGCTGAAATTGACAGCTATGATCGAACAATTTAATTTGTTTAGAAATGGGAAACCTTGACACCCTTTTTCGAGCATCCACCGCAGGGATAGATCACCGCGCCGAGGAAGTTTCCATCTTTAATGGATTGGTGGAAGAAAACCTTTTTGACGCACGCAAAGCTCCTCGCGAACTATTGGTCGAGCTCATTCATTGCATAGGACTGCATTTTCAGGAAGGTGTGAACCTCGAAGAGCTCGAGCAATTTAGCTTTCAAGCAGCTGACGGCGTCTTTTACAAAGAAGACAAACTCATGTTGGTTTATTCCGGGGGCGAAGCTGCCGCCAAGCGCGCGAGTTCTTCGATCAAAAAAGCTCACGAGCATTACTGCATTAATTATTTTCTTGAGTCTAAAAGCAAAAAGACCAAGTTTTACGACTTAATGATTCACGAGCATTCGCATCCAGCCCTTCCACCAGGCAGCTACTACGCCGCACCTTTTGGGCTTGGGGTCTCGGAAGACGGCCAAAGAAAAGATGTTTATTTTGTGCACAAGAATTTACCGGAAGTGGCCCGCTTCTTTTCACTACCCGAACCATCGGTCGCCGAGCTTTCATTCATCGATCAAGATCACAGCGTTGAAAAAGTTTTTGGGCTTTCTTACGAGGCCACGACCCTGCAGCCGGTCAAACTTAAGAGATATTTTTATCCGGCTGATCCATACTTAAAAAGCATCTTGTACGATGAGGTCAACCATCATGACTCCTAATCGTTTTCCAGAAATGCCCCATGTCGTTTGGTATGATTTGTCGGACTATGCGCCGATACTCTCGCCATTTTGCGAATATTTAGTTTCACCCACTGGCGTGAAATACACCCTGGGCGACGACAACGAAAAAGAGAAGCTAAATGTTTGGCGAGAAGATCGTCCCGAAGTGAAATTAATGGCCGCCATCTTCGACACCGCGGTCATTCATTTTCTGAACAACATTCATCCTCGCTTCAAAGGTCAAAACCGAGATTACGCACTTGAAAAAGACGGCTGGGTGACTTCCATTAAAACCAAGCAACACGTGGTACGCCATGTCCACATTCCGCCCTACATTCGCGAAGAAGACATGGGTGATGTGATCACGGTTTTTTATCCCTATCTTGACGAAAGCATCGGTCCCGACAATGGACCATTAGAATTCTATGAATCAAAAGAGGCACCGGAACCCGTGGTGGTTTGGACCCCAAAGCAATACGCCTTAGTTGTGATGCCTCCGGAAATTTGGCATCGCGCGCGGCCTTTTACTGGAAAAAGATATTCGCTAGCCACCGACGTAAAAGTCTCGTCGCCCTTGTCGTACTCTTCTTAATATTTTTTAGGCGATAATTTATTTTTAAAAAATTAGCTAAACAACTCTGGGCGCAAACAAAGTTTGCGTGCTGTGCTTAAATCTTTTTTGGCATAGTCTCGGTAAAGAGCCGAGGCCCAAACCTGGTTGGCCTTAGGGATCATGGTGTTATCCAAATATACACAGCCAAAATTTCGCGCCAAATTGGATTCCAACAGCATTTTCCAGTCACCCCTAGCAATGGCTCCAGTGATCCACTTCAAATTATCCATCGAATGATCGGGCTCTTCTTTAAAGGTTTCGCGGCGTCGCGACATCATCCAGCAATCATAAAAGTGTGTGACCATTTCTAAATTCACGTTTTTCTTGAAATGCTCGACGTTGGAAAAACGATACTCTTCATCGAAAAGCCAGTTTAAGTAGGGGTTGTTATAAATTTGAATTTCAATGTCTTCATTGTGGTCCAAGTGAAATTCGGCAGGAAAAAAATTATTAATTTTGCGATTATAAATTAGCAAGTTTGCCTCTTGGCGGATCACCGAAATTTCTTGAATGATTTGCTCCCAACAAAAGTATTCAATTTTCTTTTGCATGACCGGCCAAACCAAGTCGGGCCACATGAAATACGAAGCCAAAATAAACTCAAAAGATAAATCCTCTGGCTCTGGCGGCCGCAAGAGGGGTTTTAACTCTAAACACTCTTGCGATAATTTCGGCAGCGCCGCAAGACCCTTTAATTGACCGTCCACATCAGACAATGAATATAGGCAGCTGATATTTTTAAAGGAAGAATCTTGAAGTACAGATTTCCAATGAAGCTGTAATAAATTTGAAAAATCCTGGGACTCACATCGCAAGCGCAATCTTCCCTGAGCTTTATAGGCCAGCATCAAACTTTCGCCCAAGGTCGATTGAGTGAATGTGATTTCACCTGGGACTTCTTCACCTGGAGCCAACAAATAGGCTTTGTTTTGAAGATGAATCATGCGCCCACCAATCGACTTGGATCGATTTCTAAAAACGAAAGCTGATTTAACTCTCCAGTAGAGTTTAAATCGTATATTCGGCCGACCAACGCAAGATTGAAGTCTTTGTAATCGGAAGTCTCAACATATACCGAGACCCAATTGTTTTGCAGGTCCGTCAACAGCAAGTCTCGCCAGTTTACTTGCTCAATTTTAGACAAAACTTCCTTCAATTTTTGATACTCTTTATTGTGGACATCCAGCGACTGTTTCTTGCGATAGCGAATCCATCCACAATATAAATCTGCATATAGACTCAAATCATATCGGCCGCGCACGCTGCGCCAATTATCGGGATTAAATTCCTCATCGCAAATCCATCCCAAAGTTTTAGAATTTTTTATAAATTGCAGGCGCTCCAACGGCTCTTCGGGAATCTCAACACCAAGCTCAACCAACAGGCTTAAATTATTTGAAAAGCCATTGATGAATTGATTTCGTAAAACTACCCAATCAAAAACCATTTTTCTCCAAGTCAGTTCTTCGACTTGTTCCAAAAGTGGTTTCCAAAAAATCGGCAGATCGGTCAAGAGCGCGTTGTAGAGTAGAAACTCAAAACCCAAAGACGAGGCGGGAATGGGTGAACTAAACCTTGCCTCAGGATCTTCCCCACGGGAAGGAATCGCCACTGCAAGAGTTCTCTCATAGGACCGCATCGCAAAATAACTACGGTCCATATAATCAAAGCGATTGGCTTTGATTCGGGTGTCCACTCTAAAAAAGTCTAAGTGTTTCTGGAACGCAGCGCTGCTTTTGTTTAAAAAAAGCGACTCATGAATTTGCTCGGCAATGTCAAAAAAATTTGGCCGATTTAAAAAGAATCGAGTTTTTCCTTGAGCTTTAAAAAGTTGCTGCGCGAAATCCGTGCGATTCCATTTACGTTGGGCCAAAAATTCTTCAAAATTTTTATAGTGCAGAATTGATGACTCACCTGCAACCGCAAACAGAGTCCCTGACGGCGTGGGTGAATCTAAAAATTCTAAGGGCGAGATCTGTGCGCCCGACGCCAAGTTAAACACCTGGGCATTCTAACGAATTTTAAGCATTAAAAAACCCCCGAAAGATTTCTCCTTCGGGGGTTTTGCGTTAGATAAAAATCTAAGCGTAGGTCTTAGTAACGTCGACGATTTCCACCGCCGCCGCCGCCGCCACCGCCGCCGCCGAATCCACCAGAGTCACGTCCACGGCCACCGCCGCCTCCGCCACCACGAGGTCCGTCGCTGCGCTCTTGAGCACGGTCAACGCGAACTTGACGACCACCAAGGTCTTTTCCGTTCACGCCTTCGATTGCTCGAGTCGCTTCGTCGTCACTTGCCATTTCGACGAATCCAAATCCTTTAGAACGACCAGTGTCACGGTCAGTAACAATCTTTGCAGATTGTACTGTTCCGAATTCAGAAAATGCCTTCGCAAGATCTTGATCATTCATTTGGAAAGATAAATTACCGACATAAAGTTTAGCTGCCATTTCAATTACCCCTTTTCCTTTAAAAGTACCTCTAATGAACCGGTGGGGTTTTCGAAACGAAGCCCTTACACACTAGAACCTAGATGGCGGTTACAATATAGCTAAGCCGCACAACTAAGTCACGAAGAATTTGAAGCCCAGCAGGGCCCTAGAGGCCTGCTAGAATCATTCGTCCATAAAAAATCAACCACTTACGCCTTTGCTCCAAGCCAAAGACTTGACCCCGATTCGTTGGCTTTTGGGGCTAATGAATTGCTCCTTTGGCCTTTTTGTTGAATCATCAGATAGGGGCCAAATGACAGATCCAAAAAACGAGAAAATCCAAACAATAAAAAACAAATCCCTCGGATTGCTGATTGGAATCGGCGGACCGATTCTTTCCTTTGAACTTTTCAAATACGACGAGCTCATGAGAATGGCTTTGAAATTTCCAAATTGGATCGTTGGATTTTTTGCAGGACCCATGACCGGAATTCCAATGGGAGTGGTGGCCGCAAGCTTTCCTTTGCTTTTAGCCGGGCTGGCCGGAACGTCGCTTTATTTTGGTTGGCGGATTTGGAATCGCGGAAATCCAAAATATCAAAATTCTTTTTTACACGGACAGTCTGTGGAAATTCGAAAACTCCTTTGGGTTTTAGTCATGTCCATTGCCATTCCGATTTACACCGTGATTTTAGTGGGAAGAGCTTCAGGATCTTATTTCAAAGACGGCCTTGTTCCACTTTGGATTGAACGCGAGTTTCGAATTGAAAGTCTGCGGGCGTTCTTGCCCCCAACTCTTTACGGACTTTTTATTTCGGCATCACTGGTGTCTGCGATTTTCATGCTGCGTTTTAACCGAAAGTTAGCGGCCCAAAAAAAACTTGCTGATGAATTACTAGCTAAATCAAACATTGAAAACTCAGAAGGTGGAATTTCGCCGGGGATTGAAGCTCAACCCGTGGTGGGCCAATTGGCGCTCGCTCCAAATCCAGCGACAAACCCCGAGCCTCCCAAAACTCCCCATAAATTATTTCGGTTAGTTTTGGCTATTAATTCTCTGCTTATAGTTGGTGTTTGGATTTTTATTAAATTTTATGGCCGTCGCGGATACTAAAAAGGGCCCCCGAGCCTTGCGCTCGAGAGCCCTTTTTTAATTTAACTAAATTCTAAAAGATCAAAAGTAAGCGCGGATTCCGATCGGCACGCTGATGCCCTTGGACAAGGTAGCGCCTTCAACCAACGCCTTGCTCATTGAAAAATCAAGCCCTGCAATGATCGAAACTTGATCGTTCAAGAAAAATTTGATGCCCACTCCGATGGCGCTAGTAATACCCTTCACAGCATCCGTTTGCTTAGTAATGCTACTGGCGCCCATGACATGAATGTAGGGAATTAGATCTTCACCCGGGTTGTTTTTTACAAAATTGAAATCGAAGTCAATGCCAACGCCGAATCCAATAGTTGCGGAGCCGCCCTCAACAGCCGAGCCCGCATAGGTCAAGGACAACGGAATTCCTAACTCGAATTGTCCGCCGAAATTCCAGCCAATGGTTCCAGCAATTGCGGTGCTAGCAACAGCACCTTCGGCAAAAGCTTTGGTTAAAAGACTAGAGCTGATGTCTAAATACATATGGCGATTTCCACCGCCGCCGCCATCGCCGCCGCCGCCGCCGCCGCCGCCCAAGTCATAGCTTTCGCCAGCCTTAGGTTTCATGCCTTCAAATTTTACAATGGCCTTTGAGCCTTGGACTTTTTCAACAGTGACAGTTCCTTCGGCCATCGCGCCGACGGACGCCAAAGAGGCCGCTCCAAGAATTGCTAGGTTTCTAATTTTTTTAAATGTTTTCACTTATCCCCCCATAAAAATGGAAATCGTCTTGTCTTGATTCTCGATGGGGCGTCGCTGATTAACAAGGGCCCGGAAACACTAGTTTTTTGACATTCGCGGTCGATGTAAAGCGCAATATTGCTGCAGCTTTTGCAAAGACAGAGTATCCGAGTTCCATGAGTCATAAATATTCGAAGTTTTTCCTTTTCTTAATTTTTGCCATTAGCAGCCTTTCACTTCGCACGAATTCGCACGCAGCCAAAAAGCCAGTGAAGAAACCCGCTGAAAAAATCGTAGATAAAGTAGCTGGATTGAATCTTCCGGTAGATGATTTGACCGGCAAAGGTTTGGTAATTGAAATTCATGCCGCAGTTCACGATTATCGCCAATACGTCGGGACTCTTCGGCAAAAAGACAACTTCTTTGTCGCCGAACAATTTCCGCTTTCCCCGGCCAACGCCAACGTGGCTTCAGAGTTTTTAAAGTTAAAACGCCATGATCGCATTCGAGTGAAGGGTGAATTGGTGAATCCGCGAAATCCGCAGCGCCACATCAAAGTCACAAGCCTTGAAATGGTTAAAGCCTACGAAACTCAATTGCCGCCCCACCACTACGAAATTCGTTTACCGGGCGACTTGCGGTCTTCGGGAAGAATCCGAGCCTTGGTCCACGCAGTGGCCGCCGGAGGCAGCGTTTTGTTAATCGATTATCGAGGAGCGATTATTCCAGTGATGGTTCGCCAACCGAATTTAACTCGTCGACTTTATCGCAACGACACCATTCAATTAGACTATCGAATGCTTGAGGCTCAGGGCAATCGACCGGCCCATATGATGATTGACCCTCAGAGCCGCACTCCACTGCGGGTGCTTTATTCAATAGTTTCAGAACACGCTAAAGCGGGAACTCGCGAAGGATTTTTGGTGATGTTTCCCAAAAGTCCCCAAGTTCAATTCAATGTCTTTGCTCTCGAAGCCACCAATCGATTTTCGTTAAAGCACAATTACACGTTGGTTAATTTTGAGAGTGCTGAAGAATTTAAAAAAATTCGCGAGAAATTGCAGGCCGTTTGGGATGCCGCGCCTCAAGATCGGATCTACAACGCTCGCAATCGACTAGAAAACCCGAGAATTAAAATCACCGCCAAGGGCACCCTTAACATGGTGGATGCCGGCCAAGCCAATCCACAGATTCTATTGAAATCTGCTGACGATATGGAATTTGAAATTGATCTAAAACCTTAAGCGGATTTTTTCTTAGCGTCCGACAAATGATCAAGCCAGTCTTTTAAAATTTCGCGCGACTGCGATTTCAATTCCTCAAACTCAAAGCGGTCTTTTTTGACTTCTTTAACTCGAGCCTGAAAATGCTCGTCCCCGCGGGTGATGATCACGCTGGCATCGGGAGAAATGTCGGCCGGAAGTTCTTCCTTAAGACGGATCCCGCCTGCTGAAATGTTTTCAGTTTTCGTACGATAAACTTTGCCCTTCGACAAAATCACCGCGCCCATATCGGCATCAAAACGTTCGTGAATGCGGCGCTCTTTGTCGGCTGCGCTTTCACGTTTTTTAGCTAATTTAATCGGGGGAGAAGGAGGAAGCTGAAGCTTTAACTCTTTAAACTCTTCTGCAACTTCTTCTAAAGGCTTCCAATCAGCCCAGCCACTTTGCCACGCAAAAGAAGCGTGTAGCTCATTCGAGCTTAGCTGGCTGGTCGCCGCGCGAAACTCATCAAAAGCCATCGGCCCAAGTTGTTCGTTGGTTGCACCCTTAAAGAGAAACCATTGCTGTGCCATTTGGAATACACCTCGCCTCTTCAACCAATATTATAGTTTGGGAGCCAAGGGCCTTGCCAGTGAAGCTTAGGTTAAGAAAATGTTAACTTTTGCCCTATATAAAGCTCGTAATTTTACTACTTCGTGAACTGCCAAGGGTAAATAACCCGTGTTTGGCGACCATTAGGAGCCTCGGGAAACTTCATAGCGCGAACCACACTGAGTAAGCAGTTTTCAAGAGGCGCGGATTTAGTTGTGTTGGCAGTTGCTTGGGCGGTTTGCACGCGACCATTGGGACTGATCACCCAATCCACTCGCAAGCGACCTTCTAAACTTGGCTGCAACATTAGCTGGCCATCGTAACAAGCTTTGATTTGTCGTTTGTATTGTGAGATCACTCGACGAACGGTTTCCTTGTCCAATCCCCCGGTCACCGACAATCCTCCGGCCGATAAATCTCCTAAGCTTTCGCCGTTCCCGCCTTGGCCCGAACCTTCAAGTCCGCTTCCCAATCGAAAACCCGTACCCCGAGAGCCTGCTCGCGCAATTGGTCCCGTAGAACCTTTGCTAAAAGTTTTATCTCCTGACACCGTAGTCGATGCGCCCTGAAAGCCGTCTTTTCCAGAAGAACCAATGGGTGCTCCTTTTTTTCCGACACCTAAAGCGCCTGCCGGCGGCGTGCTGATCGCAATTCTGCCGCTGTTGGAATCCGCGGCTTCCACCGTGGTTGTTTGATGCATGATTTGATCGGCGGACACTCGGCCTTCGCCTTTTTTCATACCCATCGCGCCCAATAAACCAACCGCATTTACATTCTTAACGGGGGCGGGACTTTGCAAACCGACATCGCTAGTTGATTTTTCCTTTTTTGGGATCGGTTGCGCGGCCGCAGAGGCCTCTTCAGATTTTTGGACAATCGGAGCCGACTGGGCCTTGTCGCTCATGGTCCGCGGCATTTTTCGCTCGCGCTCTGGGTCACGCATCGGCGCGTCCATGGGTTCAGGAATCGGCAATGGGGGCGGGGGGGGAACGTAATCCACCACTTCGATCGTCGCGATTCGCGGCTCTGGATCGGGAACTTTGCCGGCCGTTGAATAGATCAAATAGTAAGTTCCCAAAACCAAGGTCAAGCCGCCAATGACAATGCTCCAATATTTTAACCAGAAGCCGGGCTCGACTTTGTTTTCCTTGGCGACTCTTGCGACTTTGATTTTCGGGACAAAGCGCAAGAAAACTGAAAAACTCGGCGTTCGAATCGTCCAAAAATCTTCGTCTTTAAGGCTAACCGTTTCTAAGCCGCCGGCTGCCCCCGAAGAAACAAGCTCGGCACCTTTCATTAATTGGCAGTTGTCGGGAAGTTTGCTTTCAATGTTTAGCGCGCGGTTGTTCCACTTAAAGCTAAGGTCAGCGTAATCTGCGTCTAAATGTTGTTTGATTCTTCCGCTGCGCGCGCGAGGAATGTAGAGAATTTTTTCAACCACATGAGAATCCGTTCTCATCAGAACCAATTCTAGCAATCCTTTTTCCCCGACTGATTGCTTACTTTCCTCAAGGCTTTTTGAGATTCCGCCCTTAAAATCATGGGCTGATTCCATAGCGCCACCATCGACAATCCGAATGGAAAGCCCACCGTATTCGAATTTATCTTCTTCAGACAAAACGATTCCCTCAAGCAACCGCTCTTCACCTTTGGTACCGGCCTTGGTTAAATCGTAAATTGTCCAAATTCCTTTTTTGGGGTCAAAGGCTCCTTCACCAATCCATTCCACTAAAAAATGCACGGGACCAATTCCCGGGGCCCGCGCCACAACGTCACAATGGGGAGATCGGCCAACTAAAAACCGCTCGCGAACCAAGGGCATATGCGCGATTTCCATATTAGCGCGCTGGACGACCAAAACTTTCATTGCGAACCTCCCAAGACTTTGGGAGCTGGAAAAAAGGAGGGACGTCGAGAAGCGTCGCCCTGATGCAAATCGTTAAAGTCGCGCCGCAAATAAAGCAAAGAATCAATTTCCATTGGCTTGTCTCCGAATTGAGTCATCAGGTCAGGCCGTTGAGCTTCGCCTTGAATCAAATCAGCTTCGAAGTCGATGACGGCTGGGGCTTTATCGCTGGCCTTATCGTTGGCCTTCTTTTGCGCAAAAGATGGAACACTTAAAAACACCCCGGCTAATAGCGCCAAGTTCAACTTCACTATCCAATTTTTCATGTAGCATCCTCCCACTTGGACTTCAGACTCTTCAATGAACGCGTGTCGACGTAATCCAGCAAGACTCGTCGAACTCCGTCGTTACGTCCGAAACGCTCTAACAAATGCCCAAGCCGAACATCTTCGTATTCGCTTTGTTTCATTCCCTTTTCCAAAAGCACCAAATCCAAAAATAAAATGGCTGCGGTGGCCGTCGAATCGGCGCCCATTAATTTTTTCAGTGTTTGAATTTTTGGAGAATCAACACTTTGCAAAACTTCTGGGTATTTCCATCGCCCCGGCTTATTGATCAACTCAATTCCTCGAGGTTTTTCACTTTTACGGTCATCGTGAATTTTATCTTCTAGTTTTTCAAATTCTTTGGCTTCTTTTTCATAGCCATCGGCCAAGCTTGCTAATCCTGCATTGTATTCTTCGGTTTGTTCCGGGGTTAACCCTGCCGGTCTCGGCGATTTTTGAATCAGCTTCACAATGAATCGCTCCATATCAGCCGCTGATTCTGCAAGATCTTCCTTTTCTTCCAGCGCCACGGCAGGGTTCTTCATGTCGCTTTCAATTAATTTTTTGCATTGCTGATGTTGGGTCACGCCGGCCTGCAGCTTCTGAGTAAAAACTTGTTCTTTTTCAGAAGTTTTAGGCCACTTCAACTGGTCTAAACAGGCTGGGGCACTTGGCTTGGTGTAAGCCCGGTCTTTCCACTCCGAGGGAAATAATTCACCTAATTTATTCTGCAGATCACTCGTGTTGTTTGGCTTTTTGTTCTGACCAACGATCCGACTCGCTAAAACCAGCATGACCATTTCATCTTGCGATAGTTTTTTCTGAGCATTCAAATAATCAGCAACTGCTTTGGGATATTGATACATCGCGACCGCAAGAAAATATTCGCGTTCGGGTTCTTGAAGGGTCGAGAAATCAGCCATCCAATCCGAAGCGCCAATCGCCAATTTTGAAAGGGTCATTCGATAGATGACCTTTCCTTCTTTTTTAGGGTTGAGCTGATCAAACTTTAATAGCCGAGCAAAATTCCCCGACCACAAAAGCTGATCTTCCATTTCGGATATTTGACCGCGATATTCAGGCTTGGAATAAATTCCAGGACCGGCTTCCTGCAACCAATCCAACATGAAGTCCGGCTCCTTTAGCGTCACTAAAAATTTCATGAACTCTTGCTTCACCGAAAGAACTCGATCAGCACCCGGCTTAGTGGCCTCGAAAAGAGCTACCAACTCTGCGACTCGTCGAAAGCGATTGGCGCTCTTGGCTTCCTCTGCCAATTTGAGAATCGCATTTCGACGAAATTCAACAACGTCTTCGCCTTCAAGATCGCCGCCAGATTTTTCATCAACTAAAGCCGCAAATCGCCCATATTTAAATCGCAAGGCTTGTAACCGAGACAAAGCTCCTTTTGTGGGAAAGTCGCGGTAAACCGTTTGCATAGTTCGCAGGGCGTCTTCTCGGTCGTCAACTTGCACGTACAAATCCACCTGGCGATTTCGGAAGGACTCAATTTCTTGGGCTTTAGGGTGAGCAGATTCGTAGTCTTGTAGCGCTAGTAATAATTCTTGAGGCTCGGCCTTTTTCTTGTTTAGCAATCTTTCAAGAGCGGCTATTTGCTCGTGACGAATGCGTTGGTGGATGGGCGCCAACAACGGCTTGGCAATGATTCGGGTCGCCACCGTTACCGCACAACGATCGTCGCCGATTTCGATGCAAGTGTTCATCCATATGTCCATTACCTGTGGAAGCTTTTCGCTTTTCGGGAAATACTTTTCATAGATTGGATATATCTTGGTCAAAACCGTCCCGATTTCTTGCTTAGAAAATTTTTCGGGCGTTTTAATCCGCGCCGAAAAAGTATCAACGTAAGCCGCCATTAGTGCCATCGTTTCGTATTGCAAATCTTCTTTATAGAATTCAAAAACTTTGGGGTTCTTCATCACCCCAAAACGCTCCATGGTCATGACCAAATCCACATATAGATCCGCCTGCTTTTTGGAAGCAAAGCCCTTGGCATTGGCTCGCAAGCGAAGCAATTTTAACTTCACAACTTCTTGCGGAATTTTTTCGGTCGATAGCAAAAATTCGGTGATCACCATTGCGTCGGCTGTTTGGCCACGGTCATAGAGTAGGGTGTTAACTAATTTCAAAAAATCGCGGCCCTGGGCCGGGTTCACAAAAACACTGCTCGCGATTGCGAAAATTTCTTTGGGGGTCTTTTTTCCGGCGACCAAGACGGCGAAATCTCGGGCACTGTCTTTGCCCCAACTGTCATCCGGATCAGATCGAATCAATCCAATGAAAACCTTTTCAGCGGCTCCCGCATTTTCCAGATTGATTTCAGTCCAAGCCAATTTATAAAGCGCTAATTTTTTTTCATTTCCTACAGAAAGAGCAATGACCCGGTTATACCAAACCTTAGCTTCTTGAAATTTTGAGTCCTCAAACAAGTTCTCCGCTATGTAAAGACCGGTCCACGAGGCCCATCGTGACTGTGGATCTAAATTAAAGGCTTGCTGGAAAAGACCAACTCCCTGGCTCTCTTTTCCTGCATAAATATCAACCAATCCCAAAACGATGATGGCTTCAATTTTTTGAAGAACCGAAAGAGTGCTGATCTTTAAAACTTCGCCACTGTCGGTACGGGCTAATTTAAAATAACGCTGGGCCTTGGGTCCAATGTCGATCGTTGATTTCTGAGCCAGATAAGCGCTTTGCCCCAGCATATAAAAAATCTTGGCGCGGTTCAAAAGCAACACCGTACGCCGTCCGGGATCCCGCTCTTTTTTGATCAGCGTGTTGATAGCCTTGAAGGTGTAAACCAAGTCATTGGCGTCTAATCCGAATTCCTTAGCTGAAAAGGTTCTTCGAGAGGCGTTCTTTTTGGTTTTATTTTCATCGACCTTAATTTTTTTTAGGTCTTCTGGATTGATTTTCGGACCACCGGTGTAATCGCCCAAGCTTCCAAACTTGTCGGTTTTTTCCGGAACCGTTGTTTTCACTTTACTGGCCGCAAGGCTAGCGCCAGCCGACCACAAAATCGCGCTTGAAATAATTACTTGGATCGCCCGCATTGGCTTTCCCCGATAAAGCGGTGGTATCCCACCTCGTCTAACCAAACTTCCGAAGAATCCGCGGGCCAAATTTCAAGATTTTTAGCCAACAGGGCCTCTCGATCTGGAAGTTTTTCAATTTCAGCCAATCCTTTTCCAACGGCCGCCAGCTGAGCATAGGCAATGATTTTATCAAGCTCTTTGGAAAAGCGCCGAGCCCGAAGTTCAATGACTCGATCTAAGGTTTTGCTAATGCGAGATTGTTCTTCTTCTCTCATCCGGCGAGTCACCACTCGCGATCGATAGTCTAAATATCTTTTATTCAGCAAATCTTTGAGCGAAACAATTTCTAAGTCCCCCAATGAAACCAAATCAAAAGTGGGGTTGTTGTCGATTTTTTTCTTGAAGTCGCGCATCTCGGCCAGTGTTCGCTCGAGGTCTTTGTTTCGGCAAAGTTTTTTAAAGGCATAAACCTGAATCATGTAAACTTCAGGATCAATGTAATTTGAAAAATAGGCTGATCGCAAAGAAGCCACCATCCCAAGAGCCAACTCTATTCGCCCCGCCATAAAAGCTGTCCACATTTTTTCAAATATCACGCGCTTATAGTTAAAAAATCCGGCATCAACGGTTTCATAAAGCTTTAATGCGTCTTCGTATCGACCGGCTCCATATAGCGAACGAGCCGCCGATTGTTTAACGGAATTATAAAAATCCAAATTATGGCGAAGCCACAGCGGGTTTTTTTTGGATTCTTCTAGAAAAGCCACCGCCACTGTTTGAAAGTCTTTAAAGGCTCCTTCAAAATCCCGGGTCAACATTCGCGCAGTTGCCCGAGCAATCACGGCCTCAAAAAGCTGGCGGCTTTTAATTTCTTCGGGTCCAACTTTATCCCAAGCCGCGATCATGTCGTGGCCGACTTGGGGGCTTTGCTGATAAATCCGACGTAGCAAATACCATTGGGTGTAATTTTTCGGCGGGTTTCTTAGTGACATACGACCCATCACTCGCAAGCCCAAAAAATCTTTGTCCTTATACATTTGAATGTACTCGGTGGCGTGTTTGCCTGGATCAAAGGTCTTGGTCGGGACCGGTGCAGCTGCCGCTAGATACCCAAAAGACAAGGCCATCAAAACCGAAAGCTTAATTGCCGTATATTTTTGCTTTCGATTTTTCATAAATTAAGGACCTCCAGAGGCAACAAATAAAACAGTGTCAAAACCGGTACGTTTAATTTGAGCCACAACTGAAAAAATAACCGAATATTTTTCTTCCCGATCGGCGATCAAGCTGATGAGCACCGGTTGTTTTCCCATGCGCTTTTTTTGCGATTGAAATTCGCCCTTAATTTCAGACAAGAGCTCCAAACCCCGACCACTTCCGCTTGCAAATTCTGCGAGCGAAATTTCCTTTTGAGTTGGCGAGAATTGAATTTTACCGTTGTAAACTAAGACCTGAGGTGCGGAATCAATTTGCTCTTTGCTTAAACTACTGGGCAGCCGCAATTCTGGTGGAAAACTCAGATCCGAAACACCAAAGACCGTCGAAACCAGCAAATACAAAATCAGAATCGTTACCAAGTCGACCATGGTGGTCAATTGAAGCTGCACGATCGGCTTTGGCTTCTTTCTTTGCATCAAAAAATCGTTGTTCACAGCACACTCTCCTGCAAAGTTTTTCCGCCAATCGAATCAACGGGGGCGACTAAAACCACGTCTTGTGAGCTTTCGCGAATTCCATCCATCGCTCGTACCAAAACTTCGTAACTAAGGTCCGAAGAAATCGTCAGCTGATAAGTTTTTTCCGCAGGGTTTTTATCTAAATAATCTTTAACAAGTTTAGCGACCGATTCGCGTAGCTTTTCGAATTGAGCGTCGTCTATCTGGTCGTAAGGTTCTTTGCCTCCAGCGGTGAGCTGAATTTTTAGCTTGTCTTGAGAACCACTAACCACCACTCGAGGATTAGCCGGAGGGGCTTCGTCAACCTTGGAGGGCGCCGCTGAAACCCGACTCGGGGGAACCGTTAACTTCGTAAAAGATTCAAAACTGGTGGCCACCAACAAAAAGAAAATGATCGTGAACATCACGTCCAAAATCGGGGCCACGTTTACTTCTTGATGGACCTTTTTTTTGCGAGGCCCAAAGACGTCGTAATTATCCATTCGCCGCCGCTCGCTCGGACTGCTCAACCCAGGTGATTAATTTCAAACCATTATCTTGGGCTCCTGCAATGATCGTGTCGCTCTGCGAAGAAAGTACTGAGTGAACAACCATCGCGGCGATACCAACCACTAATCCGAAAACCGTCGAGTTCAACGCTTCCGCAATACCCGCACTTAAAAGAGCGGCCTTAGTTGCGGCATCAATTTTCGCTACCCCAGCAAAGGTTTTAATCAGACCGGTGATCGTTCCCATCAAACCAAACAAAGTTCCAAGGTTGGCGATCAACGCTATATAGGAAAGACGAGCTTCAATTTTATGAGTGGCTTCAAGCATCGCGGCACCTAGCGCCGAACGCATGGCTTCGCGTCCATTTTCAGCGGCCAATAACCCGGCCTTTAAAACCTGCATTGCCGGAAGTCGGCCTCGGGTGTCGCAAACCTGAAGCGCTGAAGTGTATTCTCTTTTTAAAATATAATTTCGAATCGCGTCCATTTCTGAGCGAATGTTTCCCGAGTAGACCAAGTAAAATTTCATAAAGCGTTCGGTGCCGATGATGAACAAAAAGATCGCCGACAGAACCAGGCAATAACCCGCAAATCCCGCCGTAGACACGAACTCGTGCAATCCATAGCCTCCGGCTGATGCCATTGCTTCCGACGCCGCGCCAGCGGCTGCTTGTGTTTCATTTTCCATTTATTAAATCCCCCCTAAATTTACAAAACTCTAAAAATAAAGAACTGTTCCCAGCTCAACTCCACCAATGAAAAAGTTCTTAAGCTCGCCATCTAAATCAGGAACTGCGGTGTATATGGCGTTAGCCACAATTCGTATACCTACACTTTTTCCAAGGAAAAAAGTTTTCCCAACGCCAAGCGAATATGTATTTCCATTGTATTTTTTAGTGCTGATCGATTCTTTGGCCTGGAAAGTGCTGCGCTGATAAGTGAGCTTAAAAAAAGTATCGCTTCGAAGAATGGTTTGGCTGCCTAAAGAATCTTTGCCGTAGCTTGGCGCCCAAATAATGGTCCCACCTATGCCGCTGCGAAAACGCTGAAGATCCGCCTGTGGCGCACCCGCCTTACACAAAGTTGGAGGATCGCTACATTCATAATTCTGAAGCAATTTTGCGTAATTTCGCTCTTGGTTCATGAAAAGCGGTGCCCAGTGAAAATAAACTTCAAAGAAATCTGAAATCGCGTATCCAACATCGGTGTTGGCTCCCAAGTTCGACCAAGGCAAATCGGAAAGATCGAGCGATCCAAAGGCAGAAAAAAGAAATCTGCCACCTTTGTCCATGGCTTTGCGCTGCACGACGCCCATGTCGCGATACACTCCGCCGAATTCGCGATCAGTGTCTTTTAAAATACGCTGATCAAGCTGTGCCGCATCGCTCTGAGCATTGGCCCACAAAGGCGATAGCGCTGCAGCAGACAAAAAAAGAGTCGCAAATACAAAGCGATGGATATGCCTCATCCCCTTTAGAATAGGGCAGCAATTTGGTTTAAGGGGATTACCAAGCACTAAAACTATGAAAATTATTTGACGACAATTTTTTGTCACTTAAAAAAAACAGATTTCTACAAAAAATGCAGCCAAAGTGATCAAAGCAAAATGGGATCAGTTGACAAAATTTTGGCGGGGCCGACGAATTCAATTGTCGGCGCAGATCTGTCGATATGTATCCAGAGGAAGCCATGTTTGAATCATTTTTTTTCGTCGCTCTATCGACGATCATAACGGTTGTGAATCCATTGGGAGCTTTGCCTCCTTTTTTGGTCATGACTGCTGACGACCCACTTGCCCAACGGCGAAGTTGTGCTTTTCGCGCGACCTTGGTTTCGGGCGGTACACTCGCGGTTTGCGCCTTAATGGGGACCGCGGTTTTTACTTTTTATGGAATCACCATGCCCGCGCTGAAAATCAGCGGTGGCATTCTTATTCTTTTATTGTCGATTGATATGTTGAACGCTCGACAGTCGCGCGCCAAGTCCACCCAAGAAGAGCAAGACGAAGGGGTCCAGCGTGAAGACATTGCGATTTTCCCGCTTGGCATTCCGCTGCTCACGGGCCCCGGCTCGATCGTTTCGGTTTTCATGTTGATGGACAAGGCTAATACTTTTCCAAAACAATCGGCGGTTTTCGCGGCGATTGGTGTAACGATGATCATCACTTTTCTTTTGCTGAGCCAAGCCCACCACGTTTCGCGAGTGGTGGGAAAAATTGGTCTTAACGTTTTCTCTCGATTGATGGGTCTAGTGCTCGCGTCCATTGCCATTGAGTTTATTCTCGACGGAATTCGTCAAGCTCTTCCTGGTTTAGCCGGGAAGGGTGGACTTCACTGATCAGACCGCGTAAAAGATTTCGCCATGGGATCAAACACCGGCGTTTACAATAATTTTTTGGGCCTTCCTCCTGAACAAACTCGCTTTGAAACATCAAAGGTCGGAGTCATCCAAGCTCCACTGGAAAACACCACAAGCTTTCAACACGGGACACGAAACGGCCCCCAAGCTTTTTTGCGCGCCAGCGAGCAAGTCGAACTTTATGACATCGAAAGCGGTCTTGATTTTTCTAAAGTGGGCGTGACTACATTACCGGCTCCAAAATTAGAAGAACTCGACAACGTGTCGGCTTTGAAGATTATTGAAAACGACGTTCGACGTGTGGTCGACCATAATTTGTGGCCGATAACCTTGGGCGGCGAGCACACGATTTCATACGCCCCGATCAAGGTCTTAAAAGAAAAATTCCCAGATCTTTGCGTGCTACAAATCGACGCTCATGCGGATATGCGAGAAACTTATGAAGGCTCGCCCTTTTCTCACGCTTGCGTGATGAAACGAGTTTCTGACATGGGCATTAAAGTTGTTGGAGTGGGAATTCGAAATTACTCGCAAGACGAAGCCGCGATCATTCGCGAGGGCCGAAAGTATTGCGCCTTTCACGGTCACGAAGTTAAAGATCACTTAGACGCTAAAAAAATCTGCAAAGAATTGACCTACAACGTTTACCTGACAATCGACATCGATGGCTTTGATCCTTCGGAATGTCCGGGGACCGGAACCCCTGAGCCCGGCGGATTGCGCTGGTACCAAGTCATCGATTTAATGAAGCAACTCTTTCGCGATCACAACGTGGTGGGCGTCGACATCAATGAAATCATGCCGATCGAAGGTGATTCGCGCACAGAATTTTTAGCGGCGAAATTAGCCTACAAATTAATCGGCTATAAGTTTTTTCCAAATCAAACAGCTTTTTAAACAGGAAGCTATTTCTACCGGAAGTTAAACAGGAATGACTCCATGAACGCGTGGGTAATATTCTAGATTTTTAGAAGCGTAGTGATCAAATCGCAGCGCTAAATTTTTTCGCAAATCCTCGCCCGCAACAACGTCATCCACGATTAACTCGGAAGCCATTCGCGCGATGTCGATGTCCTTTTGATATTCCGCTTTCTTCTCTGCAATGAACGCGGCTCTTTCGGATTCCGGCAGTTCTTGAATTTTATTATAATAAACCGCATTGACCGCGGGATCTGGGCCCATCACCGCAATTTGGGCGCTGGGTAATGCGATCGTGCAATCAGGATCAAAGCCCGGTCCACACATGGCATAAAGACCCGCGCCAAAAGCTTTGCGAATCACCACGCAAATTTTCGGCACCGTGGCCTGAGATATCGAAAAGACCATCTTGGCTCCGTGACGAATGATTCCTTGCTTTTCAACTTGAGTGCCAATCATGAAGCCCGGAACGTCGGCTAAAAACAAAAGGGGAATTCGGAACGCGTTTGCCAAGAAAGCAAAACGCGCGGCTTTGTCGGCCGAGTCTACGAAAATAACTCCGCCCTTAACCTTGGGCTGATTGGCAATGATGCCCACCACTCGACCTTCAATTCGAGCAAAGCCCGTGATCATTTCACGCGCAAAAAGTTTCTTCATTTCAAAAAATGAGTCTTTATCAACCAATGAGTCGATGACTTCCATCATGTCATAGGCTCGCGCATCACTTTCAGGCAGAATTTTAGAAATCTCTAAATTTTTAGCAGATGGAAGGGCTTTGGCGGGAATTGCACTGGCCCGAAAATTTTGAGGAAAGTAGCTTAGATATTTTTTGGCTAACTCAATGGCTTCGTCTTCGGTTTTTGCCAACACATCGCCGACGCCCGAAGTGGAGCAATGCATACGAGCGCCGCCCATTTCTTCCAAAGTAACTTTTTCGCCAATGACCGCTTCGGCCATTCGGGGCGAGCCCAAATACATCGAAGCATTGCCCTCAACCATGATGACTACGTCACAAAAAGCCGGAATGTAGGCGCCACCGGCTGCCGATGGACCAAAGAGCACGCAAATTTGAGGAACATATCCCGACATCCGACATTGAAGATTGAAAATTTTTCCGGCGCCTCTGCGCCCTGGAAACATTTCCAACTGATCGGTGATTCGGGCTCCGGCCGAGTCGATCAAATAAAAAACCGGGGTTCCCAATTTTCCAGCCTCTTCTTGCAGTCGAATCATTTTCTCGACGGTGCGAAAACCCCACGATCCTGCTTTCACAGTTGAATCATTGGCAATGATGCCAACGCTTCGTCCCGCAATTTTTCCAAAGCCCGTGACCACGCCATCAGACGGCAAATCGCCGGCCAAACAGTTGGCAAACAATCCATCCTCAATAAACGATCCACCATCGACCAATTGGGCGATGCGATTTCTTGCAAACATTTTTCCGCTTTCGGAATTTTTCTCATGATATTTTTTAGCGCCGCCCGCCAAAGATTCATTTTTAAGTTTTAAAAATTCCATACTCATCACTCTCCACGATATTGGGGGTCGCGCTTTTCAACAAAAGCCTTCAAACCTTCAACACGATCTTTGCTTTGCAATACTTTTTTATAGGCTTCGCGCTCGACCTTTAGCGATTCGACACTAACTCGCCCGTCGACGCTTAGATTGATGGCTTGCTTGGCGGCTCGCAACGCCAAGGGTCCACGCGCCGACAATTCCGCAACCCACGTTGCGACGACATCTTCCGGATTTGCAGAAACTGCGTTTATCAAACCGAAACGTTCGGCTTCACTTGCTGAAATTTTAGAGCCCAACAGTATCCATTCCTTGGCCTTAGCAACGCCCACTAACTTCGTAAGACGCTGAGTCCCGCCGGCACCCGGAATGATCGCCAGGCGCGTCTCGGTTAAGCCCATCAATGAGTCGGCGTGGGCCACTCGCAAATCACAACAAAGCGCCAATTCCAATCCTCCGCCAAAAGCCGGACCACGAATCAAGGCAATGGTTGGCACTGGAATGTTTTCCAAAGCCAAAGTTAAATCTTTTAGTGATTCAAGAGTCTCTAAAACCTGAGCTTCGTTCATGCCCTGTCGTTCTGCCAAATCCGCTCCCACGCAAAACGCTTTTGGTGAAGAGCTTTCAATCACAATGGCTCGCAAATCTTTCCCGGCAGCCAAATCCGCTGAAACTTTTCGAAACTCTTCGGTTAACTGACGAATCATTTCTCCAGAAAGCGCGTTTAATTTTTCTGGCCGATTTAAAGACAGGGTTAATGAAAAGCCCGCTTCTTTTTTTTGAACCAGTTCACTTTGCATCATGTTCCCCTCGGATCGCTTGATAAACTTTCGACGTCAATGGACGAGCCAATCGAACTTCGGCAATGGCAGAAACTTCCGCAATTTTTTCTAGGCTGATTTTATCTTTAGAAATTTTTTCTTGGTTTAATAAATAAATCAAATCTTCAGTGGCCAAATTTCCTGCGGCGCCCGGTGCATAGGGACAGCCGCCCAAACCACCAAAAGACGAATCAAATCGACTGATTCCTTTTTCAATAGCGCAGCAAATATTTGCCAAAGCCAGTCCGCGAGTGTCGTGCAAATGCAAAGACAGTTTTTTTGCTGGAACAATTTTTAAAATTTTCTCTAGGCTTTTTGCTATTCTACCTGGCGTGCTGTGCCCGGTCGTGTCCGACAAAACGATTTCGTCACAGCCAGCCTTAGCCAAAGCCGAAACAACCTTGAGCAGTGCCGAGTCCGAGACGATTCCCTCATAAGGACAAAAATGAATGGTCGAAACATAAACTCGATGACGTAGTTTAGCGGCCCGGGCTTTTTGAATTAAATCTTTAGCCTGAAGCAAAAGCTCGGCGCTGCTTTGATTTACATTTTTTTTTGCAAAAGTATCTGAAACCGAACAAAAAAGCGAAACGCCATCGACCTGATATTTTATCGCGTCCTCTAACCCTCGTTCATTGGGAACGAAAGCCCAAAAGTGTGGGCGCTTTTTGATTTTTACATTTTTTGGATATTTGGCGCGAAGATCTTGAAGCAATTCCCCGGTTTTGGCCAGCTGCGGGATTCGGTCTTCTTTAACAAATGATCCAACTTCAATGTCGGGGAGCCCCGCCAAAATCAATCCTTCAATCAATTGACGACGAAGGTTTTTATCGAAAAAAACTTTCTCGCTTTGAAGCCCGTCGCGCGGGCCGACTTCAAAAACGCTGATTCGATCTGCTTTTCGATTTGTCGCCAAAAGACTTCCTCCGCCCAAATTAGCTAAAGCCAATTAACTTAGCCAAGAACCAACAGGGTTTGTCCTTCTTGGATAAAGTCTTCTGCTTTAACTTTAATTTCTTTAACCACACCATCGGCGGTTGAAGGAACCATCATTTCCATTTTCATGCTTTCAACGGAAACGACGTCTTGATCTTCTTTCACGCGATCGCCAACATTTACCAAAATCGAAATAACGACGCCCGATACGTTAGATTTGATCTCGGCCACTTACCAAGAATCTCCCATGTTAAAAACGAAACCAAGCGTAGCAAACAACATAAAGCCGCCGTCGCCTTCAATCGGAAAAATATAGCGCGAGTCTAATCCGACCTCGATAGAGGGGCCTAACTTAACGGTGCCCAACGCTCCAATGTTCAATCCAAACTTTGTGTCTTGACCTGTTACGTGCGTGATTCCAGGTCCACCCAAAATTCCAAAAGCCATCTCTTCATAGGCAACTGGGTAAACAATGAACGCGGGATTGGCAGATACAAAACCATCTCCAAAAGTTAAATCCAATCGAAGTCCATACATGTCGTATGGATGCGCAGTAAAATTCACGCCATAAACTAAATCAGATTGCTTGGCCCATCCGAAATGTCCGCCGGCTACCAAATCAGAAGCCCTGGCTTCAGCCGCCCCCATAATAAAAAACATCGCTGCTGCTACGATTCCTGTGCCAAATTTTTTCATCATCATAAAATCCTTTCGAAGAGCTTGGGTTTTAGTATGCGAAGTTCAAATTGACAAAGAAGTCGCGAAAAGGCCCTGGCTCGATTAAACAGGGAACGTGCTTTCATTTTTAGACCGAGTCATCGGCCCCCTTGCGACGCGAAGTTTTCCTCACGGGCCCGAATTCGCCCAAAACATCCGCTCCATTTCTGAGCGAAATCCCAAGCGACCCATCGTTTTGACTCTTTACGCCAGCGGGATTTACGACTTTCTGGTTTTACGTCACTTCATCAAATCTGAAATGGGCCGAGCCGCCGCCCCGTCGATCGCTACCAGAGTTTTCGACATCTACTTTTTAGGGCTTTATGGCTGCCTTCGCTATCCCTTCAGCCTGCTGGGATTAGCAAAAAAACATCCCTCACGAATTCGGCGCTGCGTCGACGCCCTCAAGAACGGCAGCATGGTTGTTTTAAATTTTGAAACCCGCGATCGCCGCAAGGCTTTCGACACCCCTCTAGGCGAATCCGAACTGCTCTATTTGATTAGCGAAGTTCCCGGCTTAATCTTAGTGCCGGTTAGCATGGTTTGGCAGCGCTCGAGCCGCAGAGGAGCCTTCGATCCTCAAGCCGATTTTCCGCTCGGAATTCCCCGATGGGTTTTATCGCCGCTGATTTACACTTGGAACATTCTTTTAGGAGACCCCTATGTCCCTTCGCCGGCTCGAAAATTAGCCCTGCTTGCCTTAGGGTATCGCCGCGGTTTCTTGAGAGCCTCTGAAGAACTTCAAAGCGAAATTAAAGACGAAGCTCCCGAAGTTCATGTAAAAAACTTGCGCCGCCAAGCCTTGATCAAAATGCAGCAAGAAAAACGGGTGGTTTTGGGCCCAACCTTTCGCTCCACTCGATTCATTGGTGAAACTCTTTTTCGCAATCCGGATTTTCTAAGATTCATTAAAAAATTATCGGTCGATGAAAGCCAAAGCGAACGCGCGCTGCTCAAAAAAGCCGAAAAGATGTTTTCAGAAATGGCCTCGCGCTATTCTTATTCCATCATTGAAATGATCGCGATCGTTTTGCGCTGGGTATTTTCTTCTATTTATGACGGGATTCATGCCAGCCCCCAAGATTTCGAGAAACTACGCGCAGCCTCTAAAAACGGCGCGCTGGTCTTTGTTCCTTCTCATAAAAGCTACATCGATTTTTTAGTGCTTTCTTATGTCTTAAACCAACACGACATTTCGCCACCTCACGTGATTGCCGGAATCAATATGAACTTTTGGCCTTTCGGCAGAATCTTCAAGGGTGCCGGCGCTATTTTTATCCGCCGAACTTTTCGCGGCAACCGCCTTTATCAAGAAGTTCTCCGTCGATACATCGGAACGCTTCTTAACAATCACATCAATTTTGAATTCTTCATAGAAGGAATGCGTTCGCGAAATGGGAAGTTAGCGCCGCCCAAATACGGCATCATTAAAAACGTAGTTGAGTCTTATTTAAAAGGCGAAATTCGCGACCGCGTTCAAATTGTACCGGTTTCCATTTCATACGATCGAGTCACCGAGGACAACTCTCATCGTCGCGAATTAGAAGGCGGCGAGAAAGTTAAAGAATCTTTATTTAACACCGTTAAAGCCTTGAGAATTTTATTCAAAAACTTCGGCTCGGTTCACTTAAACTTTTCCGATGTCATTCCACTCGACCAATGGATCGCTGCTCCGAAATCTAGTGAATCCTCAAGCTCAATCGCCCCCACTGAAGTTCGGCTTGAGGTTCAAAAATTAGCCTTCGAAATTTGTCATCGGATCAATCGCTCCACTCCGGTGACCAGTGTTGGATTGGTGGCAGCGGCGCTGCTGGCCAAACCCGAGGGCAGCATGACTCGGCTGGAGCTCGATTTTTGGCTCGACATCATGCGAAGTGATTTGCAAAAAATGAACGCCCCGTTGGCCCAAGATCTTAAAGAAGATTTCATGCGCGGCTGTCGCCGCGGCTTGGCTCGGCTCATCGACGACGGCGTGGTGGAAAAATTTTACACCGGTGCCGAAGGCCAACAGGTCGGCTTAAAAATTCCAGAAAAATTCCGAGTAGCCGGGCTCTACTACAAAAACTCGGTGATTCATGCGTTTTTACAACCCGCAATTCTTGGATTGGCGACTGACCCGCAAACCCACATCGCCACTGACGAGCAATTATTGGAAGTTCGTTCCTTTTTAGAGTTCGAATTTTTCTTCCCCAAGAAATCCGAGTTTTTATCGGAAATTCGCCAACTCGGGGACTCTCCCAATGCGCGATACTATGCCTATCTATTGGACGATGTTTTAGAAAACGTGCAACTCGGACTGATGTCTTTAAAAGAAATGCCATCACTCATCATCCAAAGCAAAGATTGGCGCACCCGTCTTATGAAGCGCGCCAAGGGTTTCAAAGAGCAGAAATTGGTGACACGATCCGAATCGGTCAACACTCAAAGCTTTCAAGCGTTTTTGGAAATGGCCAAGAATCGTGCCTGGTTGATTCCTACTAAAGCCGATTCCGAGTTACTGCGATCCGGCGACCCAGCTCAGCTTGACCTAGCGATTCGTCGAGTTCAAAGTTATCGACTGCGACTGCAGTCTTGGGAAAAAGAATCCGCCGAAAGATCCCATGAAGAAAACGTTAGACCGATTACATAAAAAACATTCGCGCGCCTCTAGTCTTCAATTCGATCCGCTGTTTTTATTGGATCGAAGCTTGTCGCCTCTCGACCAAGAAATCATCGGATTTTTGCTGGCCGGCTTGGCCTATGGTCGAGTCGAACAAATTCAAAAATCCGCAAGTTCACTTTTAGCGATCATGGAAAAAGCAGGCTGTGGTCCCACCGGCTTAGACGTTCATCAAAAATTATTGAGCCCGAATTTTCAAAATGCTTTTGCCCAAAATATTCGAGGCTGGAAGCACCGACTCAACACTGAAACTGATTTAATTCAGTTGTTTTACATCTTAGGCCAAGCCTTAAAAATGCACGGAAGCCTCAAGGCTTTAATGGCAAACTCGCGAGCCTCCGCAGTCACTGAAACCCTCATTTCTTTTTCTTCCGCACTAAGCGCATACTCGCCAAAACCTGAAAAACAATTTCGAAGTAAAAGTAAAAAATGGTCGGGCACTGGGCCCTCGTGGTTTTTCGCAAGCCCACAGGATGGCAGTTCATGCAAAAGACTGATGCTTTGGTTACGATGGATGGTGCGAAAAAACGATATCGATCCGGGCCCCTGGAACTCAATAAAATTAGTTGAGATGCCAATTTCCCAATCTGAATTGCTGATCCCCTTAGACGTTCACGTTTTTCGATGGGCCCAAAAAGAAAAGGTCACCCAATATAAAACGCCTTCTTGGAAAGCGGTTATCGAGATCTCCGCACATTTGCGAAAAATAGAGCCGCGCGATCCGCTCCGTTATGATTTTGCGATCTTTCAAGAATCGTTTCAAGAAATCAGAAAAGGCGGGCGGGCGCTCAGCAAAGAATCAAAGCTCAAAACCCAATCCCAATAAGTGCTGTGAATATTCAGCGCCTTTAGTTGATTGGCTATATCCATAATTGGCCGAGAAACCTTTGCTTTGATAAGCCAATCCACCCGAAGCAATGTTTTGCCCCCAAGGTTGCAACAAATTAAATCCCGCGCGAAATCCAAAGCCAGTAGTGGTCATCCATTCGGCACCCACCGCATAAGACATTTTTTCAGAAGGCACCGGCAAAGCCACATCATAAGTAACACCCTGGGTGTTCACTGAAGTTTTAGTCGCCGAAGCTGAAAGCAAAATTCCAGGATAAGGAGAAAAGGTTGTGCCTGCAGAAATCTGAGCAGGGCTGAGTCCTGATTTTTCTTTCAAAAGTGATCGTGTCACAAATGCAAAAGTTAGCTCGCGGCTTGCCGCCCATCGCACTCCAATATCTCCATCCCAATCAGCAACGGATCCCGAATTAACTCCACTCAATTTTGTTTTGATGTAACGGCCGCTAATGCCAAGCCCAACGCTCTCGGAAATTCGGCCCATCACCGACAATCCCGCAACCTCTTCGGTGCGTTCGTAATTTCCTAAAAATCCATCCGGAGTTGCGGACAGCGTGTTTTTTCGTAAGTAATAAGCGCCGCCGCCAACGGGCCCGGATTTAGTATCAACTACAGATGCCGACATCAGGTCACCGGTTGCTCCATAATTGGCCGCTACAGAATAGAGGCTTTCTCCGGTCGCCGCCGCTGGATTTAAAATCAAACTATCGTGTCGCATATTTCCAGCCAAAGACGCTGCCCCCTGAGAAGAGGCCACCGGACCCAACGTCGAGCTTGGATCAGCAACCGTAACTCCCTGGCTAAGTGCCCATTGCGCGGTCAAAGTGCTGAAAGCAATCACCAGATTTCGTGCGTTTCTCTTTATATTCATAAGCTTCACCTGCCTCATTATGAGACACCCTCTGTAAAAACTCTAGACACTTCATCATAACTTTAAACAAAGTTCCAAGTCTCCAGTAATTTGATGCTTTTGAAAAAACCTTTAAAAACATGGGCTTAGCATATTAAGTCTTAACACAGAGACCTGGCACTAGGATTGCAACTACCCCACCAAAGACTGCTTTCTTAGAGAGTCAAATTAGAGGGGATTTTTATGAGAGGGATTAAAATTTTAGTAATTGGAACTTTGATAGCTGTAGCCCAGCCGTCACTTAGCCAAAGCTCTTTTGGCTTGGGGTTGAGCTTAAGCTACAACCAAGGTCGTGGAGCCTATCCGATTGGATGGGGAAACGGCGGCGGAAACTTCGGCCAAATCAATCAGTGCTTCAACTCACAATATTTCAACAACGCAGCTAATGCCTATTCCTACGGACCTGGGTACGGCCCAGGCTTTGGACCCGGCAATGGCCCTGGATTCGGCCCCGGTTTCGGCCCTGGCCAAAACGCCTTCAGCCGACCGATGCCGCAAATGCCGGTTCTGCCAGCATTAGCTCCGCCGACTCCTTATGTTCGCCAAGCTCCGCAAATGTCTATGAACCAGCCTTCATTCATGCAAGGTCCTTGCAACTTTGGTTGCATGCCTCCTCCGCCTCCTTGTGGCGCTTGTAACAGTCTTGGAATTCGCGCCGCGGGCCAATACGCCGGCAACGGAGTTTTCTTCGGCGCTGATGGCCAAGTCATCATCGACGACCGTGGAATTATGGAATGGGAAAAGAACGACACTGGCGGAATCGTTTCGGCCACTGGCGGAGTCCTTCTCGGACTTAGCTCTAACGTTGTTCCTTATGCTCCCTACGTACCGTACCGCAACGACCGTACCGTGTTCTCACAATCGGGAGTTCGCCTCTACGATGTGAACGAAAGACCTCTAGCTCACTAAGTGAACATTGGATCTACGAACAGATAAACAAATCCCCCCAGGTTGCTTGCATGGCCTTACTCTTCTAAAAGAGTAAGGCCATGTCCGTTTCTTCAAGAAAAGTTTCTAAGGTAGTGATCCCCGTCGCAGGACTCGGTTCACGATTTTTACCCGCCACCAAGGCTCTGCCTAAAGAGCTGCTTCCGATTGTCGACAAACCCATCATTCATCACATCGTTCGAGAGGCTGCTTTAGCCGGAATCGAAACCGTGGTTTTTGTCACCTCACGACCCAAAATTTCCATTGAAGATTATTTCGACCCCGGAGATTTGACCGCCCTCAAATTGGAGCAAGCCAATAAAGAACATTTGATTGAAGAAACTCTTTTGCTGTCTCGGCAAATCGACATCGTCAGCGTTCGCCAATATCAACCGCTGGGATTGGGCCACGCCATTTTACAAGCCAAGCCCGTCGTCGATGGCCAACCCTTTGCGGTCATTTTAGGTGACGACATTGTTCGAGTTAAAGAAGGCTCGGCCACCGCCATTCAGCAATGCTTGGCTGGTTTTAGCAGCGTGGATTCGGGCTCGGTTGTCGGGGTGTTGCAGGTTCCGAAAGACCAAGTGAATTTATACGGGGTCGCCGCTTTTAAAAATAAATCGCCCGAACAAAATGGCCTTGAAGAAATTTTATCTTTTGTGGAAAAACCCCCGATCGACAAAGCTCCTTCAAATTGGGCGCTCCCGGGTCGTTATGTTTTTGAGCCCGGCATCATCGAATGTTTGGAAAAAACCAAACCAGGTTCCGGCGGCGAAATTCAACTCACCGATGGAATGCAGTTGTTATTAAAGACTCAGCCCTTCTTCGGAAAAGCTTTGGTCGGCGAGCGTTTCGACACCGGCAGCAAGCTTGGATATTTAATGGCCAACGTGGCCTACGCTCTTGAAGATAAAAATCACAAGGAGGATTTGCGTGCATACCTTAAAACGCTCTTGGCTAACACTTAGCCGTTATTCTTTTCTATTTGTTCTTTTGGCAATGAACGCGCACGCTTTTCAAACTCCTTCTGGCTTAGTGGTTCGCTACCAACCCTGGAAATTAGCTCGCGAAGCTCCCTTTCGTAGCGAGGGCACTTTGCGCTTTGCGGATTTTAGCGCCAATTATGTGCTGAGTTGGGTTTCACCTGGAACCTATGAACTCGTCGTATCAGGCCTTCCAAAAACTCTATATTCCAATGAAGCAGTGGCTTCTGATGAATGGAAAATTTCACGCCGCCAAGGCAAGTGTGTAATTAAAACCGGAACCCAAGTTAGCTCCTGTGGTGGGCCGGGTCTTTGGGCCGCTATCGAATTAAGCGGCCGAGCCGAAACCGTGGTCGAGTCTTTGTTACAAAATGGAATCATCAGCCCGGAAATGGCGGCCGACCCCGTGATTGATTCCAAAGATCCTAGCACTCTGAAAATTGATCCTCGCCAAAAAATCTCGCTCGGAAAAAGCTATGGTCTGCCGACCGCTTTTATCGAATTGCGTGGCAGTTCTTTAAGCCGTGATTCTCAAGAAAATCTTTACCCGCTGATTCAATACGACCAAACTTTTTTAGCTCCCCGATTGCTTCGAGTTAAATCCGGTGACGACATTTTCTCGCTCGAGGCCAACGGCGAAATGGATCTCGACAAAGAAAATCCGCGCAATTCCTATATGCTTTCGGACAAGTTGGTTTTAAAAAATCAAAAAGACCAGCAACTAACTATCTCTCGAAAAACTCCGGGGCCCTTGCCAACTAAATTTCAACTGGTTCAAGAAAAGACTCTCTACGATTTAAACATCCTGTCGAACGCCCTAACTTTCGACGGACAATTTATTTTAAACGCGCTGTTGTTCACGCATTAAAAATGCCGCGTTTTTTTGAAGTCGCGGTTCCGGCTCCGATTTACCCACTGAAAAAGGTCTTCACCTACAAAGTCTCTGACGAGATTGAATGCCGACGAGGAAGCTGGGTTCGCGTGCCATTTGGCAAACGCCAAGTGGTTTCGCTAGTGATTAACGAAGGGTCCGCACCTGAAATAGCGCCGGCAAAAATCAAAGGAATTGAATCATCTATCTTGGCTGAATTTCCGCTTGATGAATCCCGACTGCAACTCATTGAGTGGATGAGCAGTCGCTATAACCAGCCCATAGGAATGATTGCCGAATTGTTTTTCCCGGGGCCGCTCAGAAAAGCCTCCGAAAAAATTCTTTTGAAAACTCTTAAAGCCGCCACTGATGCGCGCAATTCTGGGCAGGTTTTACCCTCTCCCTTTATTCTCAATGCTGAACAAGAAAAGGCTTTACAAGAAATTCGCAGCCGCCCCGAAGGCGTGCATCTTTTGTGGGGAGTCACAGGTTCCGGCAAAACAGAAATTTATTTACGCCTTATCGAAGAAACCATTAGCCAAGGCAAAAGCGCCTTGGTTTTGGTTCCGGAAATTTCTTTAACACCCCAACTAATCTCTCGATTCGAGGCCCGCTTCCCCGGCAAAGTGGCGCCTTATCACAGCGCGCTTAAAGACACCGAGATTCGCAATTCTTGGGTTTCTTTTGTGACCGGATCGAAACAAATTTTAGTAGGCGCGCGCTCTGCACTTTTTGTCCCCAGCGATAGACTCGGCATGATCATTATGGATGAAGAGCACGATTCTTCTTACAAACAAGACGAATCGGTTCGTTATCACGCGCGCGAAGCCGCCGAGACTTTGGCCCGTCTTTTAAAAATCCCAATGGTTTTGGGTTCCGCCACCCCGAGTGCTGAAAGTTTTTTATCCGCCCAATCCGACGGTGGAACTCTTTCGATTTTAAAAGAACGCGCCGCCAGCAAAGCTGCGCCATCCCTCATTGAAATCGTGGACTTGAAATCTTTCATCGGCGAAAAAAACATGGAAACCTCTCCCAAGGCTCCGGTGAATTTCAAGGCGCCCACCATTGAAGGCGATTTTTTCTTGTCGCCGCCAATGATGCTTGAACTTGAATCTTGTCTCTCAAAAAAAGAGCAAAGCATTTTATTTTTAAATCGGCGCGGCGTCGGCAGCCAGTTGGTTTGTGGAACCTGTGGCCACTTTATGGAATGCCCCAACTGTGCCGTTAAATTAAGCCCGCACCGAAATTCTTTGCTCTGTCATTACTGTGGCTTCACGGTTGGCCACCCCAAAGCCTGTCCTTCATGTCATAAAGAATCCTCGCTCAAGGGAATCGGGATCGGCACCGAGCGCATCGAAGATGCATTGAAGCTGCATTTTCCCAAAGCTAGAGTTCTTCGTGTCGATCGCGACACCATTCAAAACATCGGCGACTTGCAAAAAACCCTCGAAGCCTTTGCCAACGGCGAAGGTGATATTTTATTGGGCACCCAAATGGTTTCCAAAGGTTTGGATTTCCCTCGTGTAACTTTGGTAGGGGTTTTGCTCGCAGATCTGGGGCTTTCAATCCCCGATTTCCGCGCTGATGAAAGGGCGCTGCAATTATTGCTGCAAGTTTCCGGACGGGCCGGACGTTCTTCGCTAGCCGGAAAAACCATCATTCAAACTTTTCAGCCCGATCATTTAGTTTTCGAGGCCCTCCGCCATCCTGACCCGATGGTGATTTATCAAAAATTTATGATTGAAGAGCTGGAGAAGCGAAAGCTTCTTATGTATCCGCCCTATGGAACTCTTTGTTGTTTGCACATTGATTCTTTGTCGGCTGAGTCAGCAGAAAAGGCCGCGCAACACGTCGCCAACGCACTCGAGAAAGCCAGGGCTCCCGGTGTAAAAATTCTCGGCCCCATTGAAAGTCCGATCTTTAAAATTCGAAATCGCTTTCGCTTTCAGATTCTTTTAAAATCCGGGAAAGCTGAAAACTTAGAGAAGCTTTTGTCTTGGCTGATGTCGACCTGGCATGAGAAAAAATTGGAAGCATCCCTCAGCTCCCGGCTGATTGCCGACATCAATCCAATAAATATGCTTTGATTTTTATAATTTTAACTTAAAAGCGACTATCGAATCTCTGCAAAAACTCTTCCGGCCGCGCCCAAAACTCCGGCATCTCCTCCCAAAGTTGAAGCAACGATTTTCAAGTTTTTTCGAGAACTAGCAAAACATCGATTTTCAATTCCGGCTCTTAACAACTCAGGAATCGGCCCGCCGCCGCTAGTGAATAAACCCCCGGCCAAAACAATCATGTCGGGTTCAAAAATATTCACAAGGCTCGCAATGCCAATCGACAATTCTGTCGCAATTTTTTTCAAGAAACTTTTGGCAAAAGCATCGCCGCTTTTATAGGCCTCAAACAACTCGACATTTTTCCATTCTTTGCCGCTCTCTTCTTGAGCCCTGCGCTCAATCGCCAATGCCGAAACGTAACGCTCGAGACATCCACGATTGCCACAAGGACAATGAATTCCATCGGGAAAAAGAGTCATGTGGCCAATTTCACAAGCGCCGTCGCTTTTTCCGTAGACCATTTTGTCGTCGACGAAGACTCCACCGCCAATTCCTGTGCCGAAAGTGAGCAAAACGATATTTCTAACATTGAGGGCTTGGCCAAAATATTTTTCTCCGAAGGCTGCACACTTAGAATCGTGTTCCAAGATCACCGGCAAAGAAGTTAGCTTTTCGACACGAGTGCCCAGCGGAAAACCGTCAAAGCCGGGAAGGTTGGGGGTTTGAAAAATTTTCTTTTCTTGGCGCGACAGCGGGCCCGGGGACCCAATTCCAACACCCTTTAATGAAGGGTGATTTTTCTGGAGTTTGGCGATCATCTGCGACATTAAAACTGCGGTGGCTTCTGGCCCTTCATGAACGGGCGTTTTATCTTTGAGTTGCTCTAAAATTTTACCGGCGCCCGAGACAACCGCGACCCGCAAATTAGTCCCACCCAAATCAATTCCAATGGCTGATTTTTCGCTCATAGACCCTTGGTATAGGGGCTAAGCGGGTTCTTAATCAAATCTTAACGAGTCGACCCCCACTAATATCCGATAAAATTATGGATAGGAAAGCTATGAATTTTTACGCCTTTTGTCTTTTTTTCGGGATGAGCGCGATGAGCGTTTTGTCGGCGCATGCCGAAGATTTTGCGGACACAACCGATGGCACATCCCAAGAATCAAGCGATGGCTTTAGCAAAGAACAATTCGAAGAAATGAAAAACAGTCCGGACCCCCAAGTCCGCAAATTCTACAAAAACCTGACCGAGGGTCGTTTTTCATCCTCTAAAAAGGGCGACAGCCGATACTCCGGCCACCTGGAGCTTCACGATTTTGATCAAGACGGAATTTCCGATCACGGAACGGCAGCCAACGATGCCGAGGGTGGCGTCGAAGAGGCAATCATTGGAAAAAAGGGAACGGCGGGTGGCGAGAAAAGAACCTCGGCCCTTGATGAGGCTCGGCTTAAAAAGGGCCAATGCGTAAAAAACGCAACGGGCACACCCAAGCCCTGTAACAACATCAGCGCAGCAATTTTAGACGTCGGATCCGCTCACCCCGGGAAAGACGACCCTAATGAGAATCACCGGGTGTACATGGTTAACCCTGAAGTTCAAAAGAAGATGACCCAAGCCGGTGAGAATTACTTCGCTAAATTCAAAGCTGAAGTTTTGGACTTGGGGAAGGGCGACAAAGCACGAGACTACGGTAACGATGCTCTTCGATCCGAAGCCGTTTGGCTCTATAAACAATGGCAGTTTAAAATGGAAAGCAGCTGGAAAACATTGCGAGCTGCGCGACTAGCGGACTTTGACACGGCTCCCGGCCAAGACAGCAAAGGCCGGACTCGTGAAATGAGCAACGAAGCTCGCGAGTTTATGCATCGGATGGGAAATCTTTTTGCTTCGAATCCAAGCGATCGAACGGTTGCCGAAGAAATCTTTTTTCAATCTCGGCTGCTGCTGGAAGACTTTTGCACAAAAAAAACCGGGGCCGACAAAACCTGGGGAGATTGTAAGCCGGCGGCAACTGAACCCGACAAGTTTATTAGCAAAACACTTGGCGAAATTATTCGCCTGAAAACAAACGATCCAGGATTAGCTCCTGGAGAAACCTGGCCCCGTCTTGATGCTCGAACAAAAACCGGCCTCTACAACGAGGCCATGAAACGCGCCCGAAAAGAAAGCGCCAAAAGCAAAGAAGACCAAACGGCTATAGCAAACATCGCCAAATGCATGAAGCCCGAAGTCTGGTGTCATCGTCCCCGAGACCGAAAAGAAGCCGACCCAAAAACCGGACCAAAAATCGAAGCCTTCACGCCGGTTCGCGGCGATCCTGGCAACGTTTTCGACGACACTCGCGAAGGACTTTTTATTAAAATGTCGGAGGCCTCCAAAAGACCTTTGGCCCAACAACGCGCTTATGTCGAAGGCTCGATCGACTTTGCCCGCAAGATGAGCGGGGGCCGAGACAATCCGATTTATCTCGAATGGGATAAATACATTTCTCGGGTGGAAAAAGAAGTGAAAGACATCCGCGACACCGCCAAGGCCGAACGTCTTAAACTCGAAGCTGCGGGCGGAAAAAGCTCCGACATCATCGAGCGCACTTTCGACCCCAACACCAAAACCATTTTGCAAATTTACGGAAACAATGCGGTCAACGAAACTTATTCAGCAGGCTATGGTTTTAGCGGATCCCCTGCGCCTGCCTCAACAGGTGGACCAAAGCCAACTCTGCCCGGCGTGGATTTTAAAAATTAAAATCAGTCCGAACTTCGCTCTAGGTTTTGATATCCGAAATAAAACGCCGCTATTCCGAGCGCTAAAAAATTCGGAAGCCACGCGGCAACGATCGGGGGAATTCTTCCGTAACCGCCAAGGCTAAGCGTGTAGTGAAAAATCACCCAATAAGAGAAACAAACTGCGCCCACAAAAAGCAAGTCTCCGGCCGATCCCTTGGCTCGGTGAAAACGCGTGATCCGTGGAAAAGCCAAAAGAATCAAAATGAAGGCCACGATGGTGAAGCTGATTCTCGAATGAAACAAGGTGTTCCATTTTTGCGAGGGAATTCCCAGCCGTCGTGATCGTTTTATCAACTCACCCAAATCCTCTTGGCTCAGAATTTCAACCTTGAAGTCAAAGACTTGCAGGTCCTCGGGCTTATCAAGCAATCGAGTTTCTCGTCTTATAAAGCTTTGGCTGATCGGCACCAGCAGAGCTTTATCGGTCAACCGAACTTTCCCATCTTGCAACACCCAATGATCCTTCTCCCAATGCGCTCGAGCCGCCTCCACAATTTGAGCTATGTGAAAATCTTGGTCGAAAGTATAAATGGTGATGTCATAGATTTCCTTGGCCACAGGATCCCAATATCCAACGTTGTATAGAACGTCTTGATTTCGAAACCATATTTTTGATTTTTTAATTCTTCCAGATCGGACGACTTTTAGTCCTTTAATTTCCAAATCCCACTTTTCCCAATAATGGCGCATTCCCTTTGGGGCCAGAGTATCGGAGATGAAATAATGGAAAAATCCCCCCAAACAAACCGCCAATAAAATCGGGCGCAGTAAATTTTTATTTCGGAACCCGATCGACTTAGCGGCCACCAATTCATGGGCTCGGTTCATTGCTCCTAAAACATTGAGCGCAGAAAACAAAGCCGCCACCGGAAACATAAGTTCTAAATTTTTAGGGATTTTATAAAGGTAAAGCTCCGCAACTCGACCAAAGTCTTGCTTGATTGTCACCGCACCACTCATGGTTTCGAGCAGGTAAAGCAAGAGCCCCAGAAAAATCCAAACTGGAAAGAGAGTCCGCAGAGTCTCTTTAAAGATGTATTTTTCAAGGGTCTTCATGGTCTCCGTTACCTCAAAGGTTTTTATCCGTTTGCTTGCGGTTTTTAACTCGGAGCTCTAGTCTACTCGATGGTTATGGTGAGCACCTACAGATGAGCAACGACAATTCTTCGACTCCTGAAATTCCCGCAAACTCGGCCGGCTCGGGCGGTCACTTAAAATATAAAAGCGAATCAATGGCGATCGTGTGGATGCTTTTACTTATCGTTTTTGTTCGCTCAGCAATTACACAACCCTTTCGCATCCCCAGCGGTAGCATGATTCCAACGCTTTTAATTGGCGACCAACTCTTTGTTGGACAAAGCTCCTATGCTTTGGGAATTCACGTTCCAAGCTTTCCGATCATGGGCTTTAATTTTCCCTTTGGTGAAATCGACAAAAAATTGGTGCCGGTAAGCAACCCCCATCGCGGCGATGTCGTGGTTTTTAGAAATCAACATCGTCAAAATATTTATGACACTTTTTACATCAAAAGACTGATTGGCCTTCCTGGTGACAAGATCAAGGTTTCCCGAGGAGAACTAACCATCAACGGTGAAAAGATTTCTCAATCTCCCGTTGATGATCAAGTGGTCATTCAAAAGCTTGCTCCGAATTACACATTTAGACCGACGATATATCGATTATTTCGAGAAAAACTGCCGGGAATGAGCCGCGAGTTTTGGGTTCAACGCCGAATCACCCACATTGGGGCCATGAGCGACGCTTTGGCTTCTTACCAAATGGTAACCGGGCGAGAATGTGTCGAGATTTCGCACTACACTCGTGGTGAATCGATTGACCCCAACAACGTCTTGCTTAATGAAATTTGTGAATTCACCGTTCCTACAGATAGCTTCTTTTTTATGGGGGACAACCGAGACGATTCATTTGACGGTCGGGCCTGGGGATTTGTGCCCCGCGGAGCTTTGGTCGGAAAAGCGCTCTTTATCTGGTTGCCGCGCAACGAAAACCAGCTATTTAGCGGTGATGCAATATTCAACTCAGACAGATTTGGATTGCGTGTCCTTTAGGGCTTGTGATTTGCTATCCCCGTGGCATTAAAAACCATTATCGAATACCCAGATTCACGGCTGAGACTAAAGTCTTCGTCGGTGACTTCCTTTAATAAAGAACTTCAAACTTTAGTTTCCGACATGGCTGAAACCATGTACGAATCTAATGGAATTGGTTTAGCCGCGATTCAAATAGCGGTGGCTCAGCGAATTCTAGTCATCGACATCGGAGATATGGAAATTGATGAAGAGTTTATAGAGGGCGATAACGAAAGCGAAAGTCGCCTAGCTTCAAAACGAACCGTGAAAAAACTCGAAGTTTTCATCAATCCCGAAATCATTAGTTCTTCTGGTGAAATCGAATACGAAGAAGGTTGCCTCTCGGTCCCGGGTGTTTACGCAACGGTTATCCGCAAAAATAATTTGAAAATTCGCTATCAAGATATCAATGGAAAAACAATCGAGGAAGAAACTACCGGCCTAAAGAGCATCGTCTTGCAACACGAAATGGATCATCTAGACGGCGTGGTTTTTCCGGATCGCTTGAGTGCCATGAACAAGATGATGATCCTTCAGCGCTACACCAAACTTCAAAAAGAATTGGTTGAAGAGGAATCTTGATTTGCTAAGCAGTGTTTTTTTTGGAACTCCTGAATTTTCTCTGCAAAGCCTTGAGGCCACCTATAAAAACTCAAAATTACTCGCGGTTGTTAGCCAGCCCGATCGCCCCAGGGGCCGCGGCCAAAAATTAAGCCCCTGCGAGGTCCGTGCATGGGCCCAGGCCAAAGGAATCCCGGCCTTTGCTCCTGAGTCTTTAAAAAAAGACAATCCTGAAAAAACTCGCCTTTTGGAATTCTTAGTTTCAAATAAACCGGATTTATTTATCGTCACAGCTTACGGTCTAATTTTTCCCCAAAGCTTTTTAGATTTGGCTCGCGTCGGTGCTTTCAACGTGCACGGCAGCCTCTTGCCTCGATGGCGGGGTGCGGCCCCCATTCAAAGAGCACTCCAAAGCGGTGACCTTAAAACGGGCGTTTGTCTCCAAAAAATGATTTTTGAAATGGACGCGGGAGATGTTTTTTTGTCACGAGAAGTTGCTGTTCAACCGGAGCACGACGCAAATACTTTGGCCTCAGAGTTATCTAAGGAATCTTTTTTATTGATCGAAGATTTCTTTGCAAAATTTCCATCCGGCTCACTTCAATCTCAGAAACAAACTCCCGCGCAGATCACCTTTGCTGAAAAAATTAAAAAGGAAGAAGGCCAGTGGTCTCTTCTGTGGACACCGCAGCAACTGATCAACAACGTTCGAGCCTTTGCAGTCTGGCCCAAAGTCAGCTGCCAGATAGAGGGTTTAGGTGAGATGAAAATTCTTAACGCTGCGCGCGCCAACGCAAGCAACCTTAGCCCCGGAGAAATCCTTGTCGACATTAACAACTCGCGGGTTTTGTTGGGCTGTGCTGCAGGAGATTCTGTAGAGCTTTTGAAGGTCCAATTTCCCGGTAAAGCGCCGTGTGTTGCATACGACTATTTCCAAAACCTTGGGACTCAGACTAAGCTCCGAGCGCTATGAAGGTTTTTCCCTCACTATTGAGTTGTGATTTTTCAAACATCGCCAAGGAAATTGTAGAAGTTGAAAGGGCCGGAGCAGACGCACTTCATTTGGACGTGATGGACGGCCACTTTGTTCCAAATCTCACCTTTGGTCCTCCAGTGATTGCTAAGATTAAAAAGGCCACTTCATTGCCTCTTGATTGCCACTTGATGGTTGAAAATCCAGATCAGTACGTGCCTGAACTCGCTAAAATTGGCGTCGACCGTATCACGATTCACGTCGAGGCCTGCTCCCACCTTCAGCGAAGTCTTCAATTAATACGTTCGCACGGAATCAAAGCCGGGGTTTCCATCAATCCGGCAACTCCGTATGAGTCCATTGAATGGGTTCTGGATCAACTTGATTTGGTTCTTTCCATGACCGTAAATCCGGGCTTCGGAGGCCAATCTTTGATACCGGCGGCCTTGGATAAAACCGAAAGGCTCATTCAGTGGCTCGATAAAAAAGGTCACAAGGGTAAAATTTTGGTTCAAATTGATGGCGGTGTTAACGAAAAAACAGCACCCTTGGCACGAAAAATTGGGGTCGACATCGTGGTTGCCGGCAACGCTGTATTCGGAAATCCAGATTACAAGAAAGCTATTCAGGAGTTGCGATAAATGTCTTTTTTGATTTTGGACGGCGAAAGCCTCAATCCATCTGAACTTTGGAAGTACTCTAAAGAGCACTCCGGCGCCGCGATACTTCCTGACATTCGCATAAGCGAACAAGCCCTAAAAAAAATTAAACGGGCAGAAGACTTCGTTGCCAAAATAGTTCGCGCAGGCGAACCAGTTTATGGAATCAATACTGGATTTGGAAAGTTTGCAGAAGTTTCCATTCCCCCTGAAAAGCTTAAAGAGCTTCAATTAAATTTTGTTCGATCTCATTCCTGTGGAGTAGGCACACCGCTAAGTCGCGCGGAAGTTCTCTCGATGTGGATCATTCGTTTAAACGTGATTGCTCGCGGACATAGCGGAGTTCGCACAGAAACTGTTTCGCACATTTTAAACGCATTGAGTCGCGGCTTTTTAGCCGAAGTTCCTAGTCGCGGAAGTGTGGGAGCCTCGGGAGATCTGGCTCCTTCGGCTCATGCAACTCTTGCCCTAATTGGCGAAGGTCGATGCAGCCTTCCTGTTGACGGCAAAATTGTAGAAATGGCGGCCTTAGATGGCCTAAAAAAAGCAGGAATATCGACGATAAACCTGGGTCCAAAGGAAGCTTTATCGCTTGTAAATGGGACCCAGCTCTCCGCAACTCTCGCGATTCGAGCGCTTGAAGAAGGAAAAATTCTACTCGCCAATTCCAATCTATGTTTGGCCATGACGACCGAAGGACTCCAAGCTTCGCATGATTTTTTTTCGCCCACGGTTTTAAACGCTAAAAACCAACCCGGGACCAGCGCCTGTGGCCAAGCCCTTGCTGAAATTCTCGAAGGCCCAAGCGAAGTTCGCACAGGCCACGAAAACTGCGGGCAAGTTCAAGACCCATATTCCCTAAGATGCGCCCCCCAAGTTCATGGCGCCGTTTTAGACGAACTCAATCAGGTATCAGAAATTCTCAAACGTGAAATCAATTCGTCGACCGACAACCCTCTGCTATTTCCCGAAAGTGAAGAAAGTATCAGCGGCGGCAATTTTCACGCCATTTATCCTGCCCGCTGCTCTGACCGAATTGCTTCGGCATTGACCACGCTTGGTTCAATCTCCGAACGTCGAACCGCTCAGGCCATGAGCAAAGAAGGAAACAAATTGTTTCCTTTTTTAGTTAAAGAAGGCGGTTTGAATTCTGGGTTTATGATGGCGCACGTAACATCGGCGGCATTAGTCAGTGAATGTAAAACGCTGTCTTTTCCTGCAAGCGTTGACTCCATTCCCACCAGCGACGATCGCGAAGACCATGTCTCTATGGGACCGGGCGCCGGGTTCAAGGCCTGTGACATCGCCGGTAAAATTGCAGTGGTCCTCGGGATTGAAATGCTTTGCGGAGCGCAAGCCCTTGATCTTTTGCGCCCCAAGAAAAGCACAAAGAAAATTGAGTGGGCCCATGCAAAAATTCGCACAGAAATTCCAATGCTTGAAAAAGATCGCAACCTTTCCATTGATATTGAAAAAGCTACTCGACTAATATCCGAAGGATCTCTGCTATGAGTTCGAGCACATTAAACCCTGCAAAGCGTCCCGCCATCCGCGCGCCTCGAGGAAACACCTTGACCTGCAAAAACTGGGTTAGCGAAGCCGCCTATCGAATGATCCAAAATAATTTAGATCCCGAAGTTGCCGAAAACCCTGACGAATTGGTTGTCTATGGCGGAATCGGCAAAGCCGCGCGCAACTGGGAATCTTTCGACGCCATTTTGCGCTGTTTAAAAAATCTTGAAGAAGACGAAACTTTGCTAATTCAAAGTGGAAAGCCTGTGGGGGTCTTAAAATCACACGCCGATGCGCCTCGCGTTTTGCTAGCCAATTCGAACCTCGTTCCCAAGTGGGCGAACTGGGAACATTTTCACGAATTAGATAAAAAAGGTTTAATGATGTACGGCCAAATGACCGCGGGATCGTGGATCTATATCGGAACCCAAGGAATTCTTCAGGGCACCTATGAAACCTTTGCGGCTTGCGGGCGAAAACATTTTCCCCAACAAGACAATCAGCTTCCACTGGCTGGAAAAACTTTGCTTTCTGCGGGACTCGGCGGAATGGGTGGAGCTCAGCCCTTAGCCGCCAACCTGGCGGGGGCTTCCTCTCTAATGATTGAAATCGATCCTCTAAAAATTCGCCGCCGCATCGAAGAAAAATATCTCGACTGCCAAGCCGCTACGTTTGAAGAAGCCATCAAACTCTGGAAAGAAGCGGCGGCCGAAAAAATTCCGCGCTCCATTGGTCTTTGCATGAACATCATCGATTTTCTGCGCCAGCTAAAGGCCAGTAAGTTTTTGCCCGATGTAGTCACCGATCAAACCAGCGCCCACGATCCCTTGAATGGCTACATTCCGGAGGGTTTCACCCTGGAAAGCGCCGCCGCTCTTCGAAAATCAGATCCTAAAAAATACACCTCGGCTGCCATCTCCTCTATGAAAGAACACATCGAACTTTTGCTTAGCTTCAAAGATCGTGGCTCCATTGTTTTCGATTATGGAAACAATTTGCGCGCACAAGCTGAAATCGGTGGCGCGGCGCGGGCCTTTGACATCAAAGGATTTGTTCCGGAATACATTCGCCCCATGTTTTGTGAAGGGAACGGCCCCTTTCGATGGGTTGCGCTGAGTGGAAATCCAGAAGACATTGCGGTCACCGACCGCGCACTCTTGGATCTATTTCCTGAGAATGAAACTCTAAAAAACTGGCTCACCAAGGGTGCCCCCAAAGTAAAGTTTCAAGGCCTCCCCGCTAGAATTTGCTGGCTCCGCCATGGCGAAAGAGAAAAGGCGGGTCTGCTTTTTAATAAATTAGTTCGCGAGAAAAAAGTAAGCGCGCCGCTTGTGATCGGCCGAGATCATTTGGACTGTGGCAGCGTGGCCTCACCCAATAGAGAAACGGAATCCATGCTCGACGGTAGCGACGCGGTTTCTGACTGGGCGATTCTTAACGCTCTTATCAATTCAGTAAATGGCGCTTCGTGGGTATCCTTCCACCACGGCGGCGGAGTGGGAATGGGATACTCGCAACACGCCGGAATGGTCATCGTCGCCGACGGAAGCGAAGCCGCTGACGCACGCTTGAAGCGCGTTTTAAATTCCGATCCATCGATGGGTGTTTTGCGCCATGCGGATGCGGGATACCCTTCCGCTAAAGCGTGGGCCAAGGACCATGACGTTACAATCCCTATGTAGGAAAAAATGCTGATAAAAAACTTAGCCGGAATTTTTTCCGGAGAATCTTTTCGCAAGAACAACGGACGTAATCCCACTTTTATAAAAAGTGATTTCATCCTGGGGCCGATTGATCTGGAGATTGATGAATCTGGGACTATTTCTAAAATCGAAAAGAATATCAAATTTGAAAATAGCCGCGTGCTCGATGGTAGCGGCTTGATTGCTACATCAAGTTTTTATGATTCACACACACACTCGCTATTTTCGGGCGACCGATCGGTAGAATTTTTTCAGCGCTGGCGTGGTGATAGTTATCAGTCCATTGCCCAGCAGGGAGGGGGGATTCACAACACGATGAAGGCCACCTCCGAAGCCTCCGATGAAACGCTGATTAATGAAGTTCTTCAGCGCCTTGTTACCTCCTCCAACAAAGGGATCACTCACTTAGAAATCAAAACAGGCTATGCAGTCGACGCCCCCGGGGAATTGCGCTTGCTAAGAGTTCTCAAAAAAATTCGCGCTCTTGAACTTCCGGTAGAAATTTTTCCAACATTTTTGGGACTGCACGCGCTGCCCAAAGATCGAATTGAATCTCAATTTGTCGACGAAATGATTTCGATACTTCCGCAAATTAAAAGAGAAGGCTTGGCAACATTTGTTGATGCCTTCCCAGAAAAAGGCTTTTTTTCTTTAGAGGAATCGCTTCGATTCGCCAAGGCCGGAATGAATGCTGGATTAATTCCAAAAATTCACGCTGACGAGTTAAGCCCCTTGGGCAGCGCTGAAACCTTTTCAAAGTTGGGGGCACGGTCAGTCGACCACCTCCAAAATATTTCTGCCGCTGGGTTACACGAACTAGCTAACTCATCTTGCGTTGCAACCTTGTTGCCCGCCACTTCTTTTTTCTTAGGCTTGGAATACGCCCCGGCTCGAAAACTTTTGATGGCCAATGCCCGAGTTGCCCTTTCAACAGACTTCAATCCGGGAACTGCTCCCGACCCTTCTCCGCAATTCACCATGCGGTTGGCGGCGACCGCCTTTAAAATGACCGCTGCTGAAATTTTTTGCGCATTCACTTACAACGGAGCAGCTGCCTTGGGTATTGATGAAAATTGCGGAACCGTAGAAAAAAACAAAGAAGCTAATATTTGTTTGTGGAAAGCTCCGTTAACTTCAATTTTAGAAAACATTTCCACATCCGCACTTGAACCAAAAATGGTTTTTATTAAAGGCTCTGCGCCATTTCTTCAATCTTAATAAAATCGGCTGCTTTCAAAAGCCCCATCTTGCTCCAGATTATTTTTCCGTTTGCGTCGGTCACTATGTTTAAAGGGATCCCCTCTAATTTACTTTTTTCTGAGAGGTTTCCTTGATGGTCAAAAATTGTGACTAAATTAATTTTATTTTTTTTCTTCCACTCGCGAACTTCTTTAATCCGATCCAAATAGGATCCGTAGTCTACGTTTACCCACTGAAGATTTAACTTCTTTGGAATGTTAGAGGACAAAATATTGGGAATTTCTTCCAAGCATGGCTCGCACCAGGTCGCCCAAAATGAAAAAAAAACTCCTCGCGGCTCTCCCAAAACTTTGGACAGCGACGTTTCTTTACCGTCTTCTTTTTGCACTATCGTAGTAGAAAATTGAAAAGCCGCGTTTTGCTCTATGCTAACCTTGGGTTGGCTTTCTTTATAAAACAAATAGGCCAGCGAGATAAAACCGCAAAACAAAAGCAAAAGAATTGCTAGAGCCCATTTCATTTGATTCGCCACGGATGGATCTTGAACTTAAACTTGGCTTTCTTCAACGAGGATTTCTGGGCTCAAAAAATCCGGATTAGCTGCGATTTTTGGGATCAATTGATAGGCCATTTCTATGGGTTGGTTGAAAAGTTTCTGCGCCCGCTCCCAATCCGCCTCAGGAAAACCAGACATCGCAACAATCCTTCCCGGCTTTTCTTCGGTTAAAAGTTTAGCGTCCAGAGCTTCAATCATTGGATTGGCCAAAAATAGTGTGGGCGGGCAATTTCTGGTTTTTAAGCGAACATGAAATGATTTTTTGGGCCGCAATCCCCAGGCCTCAAAAAGTTCTGAAAGGATTCCTTTGATACCAATGTTTTTCTCGCGACCGGCTGGATAAAAACTAATGGATCCGCCTTCCACTGAAATTTCACGGTAACCATCTATCAAATTAAATTTATGAGAACCAAAACCTGCCTTTTGAAAGGCCTCTAAATCATCGCCCACGCAAAAAATAGGGCATTCTCGAGCCTCAACCCATAAATGTGCGGCAGCTGCGCGACTATCAATGATTGGCCGTGGGAAAATTAAATAATCTGTAAAGGGGATATCTCGTCGAGGCAGGGCCCCTGGTTCAATAGCAATCAGTCCCAGTTTTCCGTATTTGAAAAGGAGACTGTCTGAGGTCGACCATCGCTGATGAAGTTTTATTTTGGAAATATTTTTAGCGTTATTGTTGGAAGTATTTTTAGATCTATGTGAGTCCGGCATACTGTTTCTAAGCTATATTTTAATGAGGGTTCGCTCATTAGACCACGCCAAAAGCTTGGTCCCCCGCGGAGAGATGTTAAAAAACTATGGCAACGCGCGTTAAGAGTCGAAAAGGACAGGCAATTTTAGAGTACTCGTTGCTCACGGTCTTTGTGGTTTTAATTTTTACATATAGTTTTGGGGTCATTAGACGCGGTTTATTCAATGTTTGGGTTTGCCAACTTTATCCCCGAATAGCCAGCATTGGCGGTTGTTCAGGAGACAACACCGCCGCCTGTTGGACAGAAATTGCCGGTGCCGGAGGCCAAGCCTTCACCCAGTGCACTCAATAAGATATAAAACCGCCCGAACAAGCGAAGCTCCATTAAATCGAAGCAATAAGCGCTTTAATTCTGCGCCGAAATAATTCCAAAGCCGCTTTTCTTTCTCGCTCAGAAATTCCGTTGGGCGCAAACTCCGCATCTGTTTTATTGAGCGAATGCAATTCATCTAAATTTTTTCGCTGACCCAAACCAAAAGAAGCCGCATAGGCCGCGCCTCGAACCGTGCTTTCGCGATCAATCGGACGAAGAACTCGAATTCCCAAATAGTCTGCCTGATTTTGCATCAGCAAATTATTCCCCGATGCGCCTCCATCCACATGAATGGATTTTAATTTTACGCCCAAATCTTTCGCCAAAGCCTGGCATACGTCAGCAATCGACAAGGCAATTCCTTCGAGCGCCGCTCGCGCAATGTGCGCTTTAGAAATTTTGCGAGTCAATCCACCAATGAGTCCACGCGCTTCGGGCACCCAATACGGAGAGCCCAATCCGGTTAGTGATGGAATCACGTAACAACCTTCAGAACTCTCCACGGTGCGCGCCAAAGTTTCTATGTCACGACTGCTTTCAATCATTTGTAACTGATCACGCAACCATTGCACCAATGCACCTGCAACAAAAACGCTGCCCTCTAGAGCATAAGTAGTTTTGCCTCGAATTTTCCAAGCCACCGTAGTCAGTCCATTTTTACTTCGGCGAATTTTATTTCCAGAATTAAAAACCATAAAGGACCCAGTTCCATAGGTAATTTTTGCTTGGCCGGACTGAGTGCAGCCTTGGCCCAAAAGAGCCGCTTGCTGGTCACCGATCACTCCTCGAATCGGAATTCCATTTGGCAAACCCGCAATTCCTTCCGTGACTCCAAAATTTCCATCGGATGCTAAAACTTCCGGGAGAAGTGAAGGCGGACATTTAAATAGTTTTAGTGCACTTGGATTCCATTTCATTTTGCTGATGTCGAAAAGCAAAGTTCGCGAAGCATTGGTCACATCAGTGGCGTGGTTTTTTCCGTTGGTTAATTTCCAAATCAAAAAAGTATCGATGGTCCCAAAGGCTAATTCTCCGGCCTTTGCTCGTTTTAAAATTTGCGGATTTTTTTCAAAGCTCCAGAGCAATTTGCTTGCTGAAAAATAGGGGTCCAAAACTAATCCAGCATCTTTAGCCACTTTGCGAGCCACTGCGGATTTGCGCAATTTTTTGCAAATTTCAGCGCTCCGGCGACACTGCCACACGATTGCATTTTGTACGGGTTCTGAAGTTTCCCGATCCCAAAGCCCAAAAGTTTCGCGCTGATTGGTGATGCCGATTCCAGAAATTTTTTCTGCTTTGAATTGACCATCGTTTTGCGCGGCATCTTCAAGGGCCCCTCGCAAAGCTGCTTTAACTGAGGCCCAAATTTCCTCTAGATTATGTTCGACCCAATCGGGTTTGGGAAAATGCTGGGGGAAGGGCTCTTGGGCAAGCCCAACAACGTCAAATTTTTCGTTATAAATAAGCACTCGAGAAGAAGTTGTTCCCTGATCAATCGCTAGGATATAAGAGCTCATAAGGGGAATATATCGATGCTTTCATGGTTCGACAATTTGATCGACAGAAAGCTGCTACTTGATCTTGCGCGGGGTCGAGTCAGCCGCGAAGACATAGCCTTTCGCTTGTTGCCCTCTTTTACTTTAGAAGTCATCCGTCGCTACCTTCGCGTCGAAGCCTCTGGCTTTGAAAGCATTCCCAAAAACGGCCCTGCCATCGTGATTTCAAATCATTCGGGTTACGCCGGTTTCGATGCCGTGATGTTAGCTAACGAAATTTACCGCGCCACCGGACGTCGCGCGCGAATGGTTGCCCATAAACTCTGGTTTTTAGGAAAACCCGTTCAAGTAGTATCTGAAAAAATGGGCCTCATCGAAGCCGATTTAAATTCAGCACTTGAAGCCTTACGAAACGGCGAGCTCATTATTTTATTCCCCGAGGGCGAAGCCGGAAACTTTAAACCGTCTAACCGTCGCTACCGCCTTCAAGAATTTAAGCGCGGCTTTGTTCGTCTTTCGATGATCAGCAAAGCCCCGATCATTCCCGCCGCGGTCATTGGCGCGGAAGAAACTCACATCAATCTTTCTCAAATTAAAATCACCAAATATTTAATCGGAATTGTTATCCCGATTCCATTAAACGTAATTCCACTGCCGGTTCAGTGGAAAATCCGACTTTTCCCGGCGATCACCTTAGATTCTCGACCTAGCGATGCGCTAAATCGTGAGAAAGTTTATTCCGAAACGAAAAAAATTCGCCACTTTCTTCAACGACAAATCATTAAAGAACTTCGTCGTCGCGGAGCCAATTTTGCCAATGTAGAGGCTGTTGAAGAGCTCGACGTCCCATAAATAAAAGATTTCGAAAATTTTTGCTTTATAGAAACCGCTTTAATAACAAGGTCTTCTAAAAACGCTTGTGAATTAATTAAGTCGTTGCCTGACGAGCCATAGCTCGTTGCAATTTCAATTCAAATTTACGAAAATTGACGTCATCAATTCCGCCATCTTCCAAAATTTTGCGGGCTTTTTTCCCAGCTTCTTCGGCGCGCTTTTTATCGATTTCTTCTGAAAGCTCTGCAACGTCGGCCAAAACCGTAATGTGTTCTTTGTTGATTTGAACAAAACCCCAGCTCACCACGGCTTCTTGGTATCGATCGCCGCCCGCCAATTTCCATTTAAGGATTCCAGTATCAAGCTCACTCATAAAATCAGCATGCCCTGGCAAAATGTCCAAGGTTCCTGAGCTTCCCGGAGCGTAAAGCTCGGTCACTTCTTTTTCCCCTATCAAAACTCGATAGGGGGTTTGCAGGGTTAACTTCATTACAAAGTCTTCGCTTTCTCAATTGCGTCTTCGATGGTTCCAACCATGTAGAAGGCTTGCTCAGGCAATGCGTCGTGCTTGCCGTTAAGAATTTCTCGGAAGCCCTTAACGGTGTCTTCAATCAAAACATATTTACCGGTCATCCCGGTGAATTGTTCTGCAACGAAGAAGGGTTGCGACAAGAATTTTTGAACTTTTCGCGCGCGGTTAACGGTTTGTTTGTCGTCTTCGGACAATTCATCCATACCCAAGATCGCGATGATGTCTTGCAACTCTTTATAGCGCTGCAATAATTTTTGAACGTCACGCGCCGTTTGATAATGTTCAGCGCCAACAACTGCCGGAGTCAACAATCGTGAGGTTGATGCCAAGGGATCTACCGCAGGGTAAATGCCCATTTCAGCGATCGGTCGGCTCAAGTTAGTAGTCGCGTCCAAGTGGTTGAAAGTGGTTGCAGGAGCTGGGTCAGTGTAATCGTCCGCAGGAACGTAAACAGCTTGTACCGAAGTGATTGAACCCTTCTTGGTAGAGGTGATTCGCTCTTGCATCGCGCCCATTTCAGTTCCCAAAGTCGGCTGGTATCCTACGGCTGAAGGAATCCGTCCCAAAAGTGCCGACACTTCTGATCCTGCTTGGGTGAAGCGGAAGATGTTGTCGATAAAGAACAATACGTCTTGGTTTTCTTCGTCACGGAAATATTCCGCAATCGAAAGACCGGTCAAAGCAACCCGAGCACGGGCTCCGGGGGGCTCGTTCATCTGTCCAAACACGAGCGCGGTTTTTGTAATAACGCCGGATTCTTTCATTTCCAACCACAAGTCGTTACCTTCACGAGTACGCTCACCAACACCGGCGAATACTGAATATCCACCGTGCTCAGTTGCAATATTTCGAATTAATTCTTGAATTAAAACGGTTTTACCAACGCCGGCTCCACCGAAGAGACCAATCTTTCCGCCCTTCATGTAAGGAGCCAAAAGGTCTACGACTTTAATGCCAGTCCAAAGAGCTTCAACGCTAGTGGATTGATCTTTGAAATCAGGAGCCGCGCGGTGAATCGGATAGCTCTTTTTATGTTTAATCGGGCCCATTGCATCAACCGGATCTCCGGTGACGTTTACAATTCGACCCAAAACTTCGGGGCCAACAGGCGCTTGAATCGGAAAGCCGGTGTTCAAAACTTCTTGTCCGCGAACCAATCCGTCAGTTGAATCCATAGAGATACACCGAACAACGTTTTCGCCAAGATGCTGAGCCACTTCCAACACTAAATTATTTTCGCGATCGTCGATCGCCTTGTTGCTAACTTTTAGCGCGGTGTAAATGGGGGGAAGTCCATCCGGACCAAACTGAACGTCAACTACCGGTCCCAATACCTGAGAAACCTTTCCGTTTGTGGTGATCGTGTTTGCGGTTGCCATCTCAATAATCTCCTTAGCTTTTAATAGCCGTTTAATTAACCTTTAAGCGCCTCTGCGCCGCCGATGATTTCCATAAGTTCCGTTGTGATCGCCGCTTGGCGAACTCGGTTGGCTTGCAATGTAAGTTTTTGAATCACTTCGCCAGCATTTCGGCTAGCAGCATCCATCGAGCTCATACGAGACCCGAACTCAGAAGCCAAACATTCCGCCAATAAGCTGTAGAAAGAAATTCGCACTTGCTCAGGCAAAATTTTGCCAAGAAGTGTGACTTTTTTTCCGTCGATATAGGCCGCGGCAGTCGAGTGCTGCGCGTCTTGAGCCTTTTCTGCGCTGACGCTTTCCAAAAAGGAAAGATCGCGTTGAATCGGCAAAATTCTTTTACTAGTCGCGCGCTGAGAAATCACCGATTTGAATTCGGTGTAACAAACTTCAGCGGCATCAATTTCGCCAGCCATAAAGTCTTTGACCATTTTTTCGGACAATCGCTGTGCTTTTTTCAAATCAAAGCGACCAGTCCAAAAATCATCAAAAACTTCAGTTTCAATTTTTCTGCGAGCAAAAAATTCTTTCGCTTTTTTTCCGACCACAATTAAATGGACGTCAAAAGCTTCCATCAACTCTGCTCGGCGCAACAATCCAAGCTTTAAGATATTCGTGTTGTACGCGCCACAAAGTCCGCGATCAGAAGAAACCACAATTAAAGCAATCCGAGGTTTTTTCTCCACGTTTTCTGTATCAAGCGCACGATAAAAAGGATGAAGATTCACGAGCTGTGAATCAACCGATCCCGCTGCAGAATTTAGTTTTACTAAATCCGACAAAAGCGCATTGCTCATTTCAGAAAGTTTAGAAGAATATCCACGACCGCCCGCAATGGCCATTTGTGCTCGTCGAAGTTTGCTCGCCGCCACCATTTTCATCGCGCGAGTGATCTGTTGCGTGTTTTTTACGCTTCCGATCCGTCGGCGAATGTCTTTTAAGTTAGGCACTTAAGTTTTCTCGCTTTCCTTAGGCTTTTGCGGTCGCCGCAAATTGCGCGCCGAATTCGGTCAAGGCCTGAGAAAGTCGTGCTTTTTGATCCGACTCTAGTTTCTTAGATTCTGCGATTCCTTTGACGACGTCTGAATAACGAGCGTCCAAGAACGCCAACATTTCTTCTTCGTATCGTTTAACTTCGGGAACTGAAATCTTATCAAGGAAGCCCTGAGTAACCGCGTAAATCGCGATGACTTGTTTTTCAACTTCAACCGGCTCGTACTGGCCTTGTTTCAGCAATTCTTGCAAACGCTGTCCGCGGCTCAACTGACGTTGAGTTACCGGGTCAAGATCCGATCCGAAAGCTGCGAACGCCGCCAACGAACGGAACTGGGCAAGTTCCAAACGCAACGGTCCCGCCACGCCCTTCATTGCTTTAATTTGAGCAGCACCGCCTACGCGAGAAACCGAAAGACCTGCGTTCACCGCAGGACGAATTCCCGCGTAGAACAAATCGCTTTCCAAGAAAATCTGTCCATCTGTGATCGAGATTACGTTGGTTGGAATGTACGCCGAAACGTCGCCCGCTTGAGTTTCAATGATCGGAAGCGCGGTTAAAGAACCGCCGCCTTCTTCTTTGCTCAATTTCGCTGCACGCTCGAGCAAACGAGAGTGAATGTAGAACACGTCTCCAGGATACGCTTCACGGCCGGGAGGACGACGAAGCAACAAAGAAAGCTGTCGATACGCCTGTGCTTGTTTTGTTAAATCGTCATAAACGATCAGTGCGTGTTTACCGTTGTCTCGGAACCATTCAGCAATCGTGCACCCAGCGTAGGGAGCGATGAACTGAAGAGGAGCCGATTCAGAAGCGCCAGCAATAACCACCGTGGTGTATTCCATAGCGCCAGCAGATTTTAATTTTTCAACAACTTGTGCAACAGTCGATTGTTTTTGACCAATTGCAACGTACACACAGAAAACGCCTTTGCCTTTTTGGTTGATGATGGTGTCGATCGCTACCGCGGTTTTTCCCGTTTGGCGGTCACCGATGATCAACTCACGCTGTCCTCGTCCGATCGGAATTAAAGCATCGATGATTTTCAAGCCTGTTTGCATCGGCTCATGAACGGGTTGGCGCTTAACAATACCCGGAGCTTTAGTTTCTACGATTCGCTCTTCTTTAGATTGAATCGGGCCTTTTCCGTCTACCGGTAAACCCAAAGCATTTACCACTCGACCGGCCAAGCCTTCGCCAACTGGCACCGAAAGAATTTTTCCGGTTCGTTTGACGGTGTCGCCTTCTTTGATCTGCGAGTCAGACCCAAAGATCGCGCAACCAACGTTGTCTTCTTCTAAGTTCAAAGCCAGGCCGAAAATGCCTCCGGGAAATTCCAACATTTCTCCGGCCATACATTTTTCTAAACCGTGGATTCGAGCAACCCCGTCTCCGACCGCTAAAACCGTCCCGGTTTCGCTGACTTCAACGCGTGTTTCAAAATCACCAATTCGCTTTTTAATTAGGGCGCTAATTTCTTCAGTTCGCAGTTGTTGCATGAGCTTCAAACTCCTCTTTCGAGATAACTTATGCCTCGGGCATAGCCTTCGAGGTAATGACCATTTCTGATAATTGTTTTTTCATATTCTCAAGCGAGTTGGTGAGACTTAAGTCAAAAGACTTTCCGCCCACACTCACTTTGATTCCGGCTAATAATTCAGGAACAATTTTGCTTTCAATACGCAGCTTTTTGCCCAAGATTTTTTCCAGGGTCTGCTCGATTTTCGCCATTTGTTCCAACGAAATTTTGAAGGCGGATTCAACCAATCCTTCGTCTTCCTTCATGGCCTTGGCGGCCAAGACTTTTAATTCAAGAACCAATTCTCGTAGAAGCAACAGTCTCCCTGATTCTAAAAAATAATAAAGGAATTTGCGGGTCGCCTCGTCGGCTCCAACAATCCCACAAAGATCTTTCAAAACGGATCCACGCTCTTCTTGAGAAAAAGCGGGGCTCTTATAAAGAGTTTGCAGATCTTTGGATCCAAAAATCAATTTCGATAAAATTTCTAGCTTGCTGATTGTCGACTTAATTGAAGAAGCATCACCACTAAGGGTTTCGAACAATGCTTTCGAATATCGTCGAGCAATAAGGTGTGAACCGCCGGCCATAGATTACAGGCTCCCTTGAATTTGCGAGGTAAAATTTTCAATCATCGATTCATGCATTTTTTCGCGGATCGCCGGGTCTCGGGCCAGCTGATCACGAACGTTGTTAAGGGCCTCGGCAATTAGCTTTTCGCGAATGGCGTCGATGGCTTCTCGCGCTTCTTGTTCTGCTGCCAATCGTGCTTCAACTAAAACTTGTTTAGCGGCTCGTTCTGCGTCGGCTACAATTTTGTCAGAAAGAGCGAGAGCCTCTCGACGAACGTCTTCGATCATTTTGCGCTTGAGGCCTTCAAAATCTGCAAGTTGCGATTGCGTTTCGCCGATTTTTTTCTCAATTTCGGCTAATTCTTTTTTCGAATTAACTAAACGGTCTTTGATCGAGACCGCTCTTCCTTCAAAGAAACTAACCACTCCTTTTCGCGTTAAGAAAAAAAGAAAAATTCCTAAAATTACTAAATTTGCCAACGTTAAAAGCTCGGGAAGGCCCGGGCCCGTTGCGTGCGCCAACTGGTTTCCTGCTGACATAAATTAAACCTCTCTTTGCGAACGGGCAGATGAACTAGTGGCTCCGCGCCCTAAAGATAGTTGTTGAACAATAAGCGCCGCCATTTCCAGAGACTGCTCTTTGATTTTTTTAAGTTCGGCATCCATCGAGCGAGAAATCTCAAGTCGTGCTTTTTCAACTTCATTTTGTGCTTTTTCGCGCGCAATTTTTATAATTTCATTTTGTTTAGTGATGGCTTCCATGCGAATCCCCGAAAAAACTTGGGAAACTTCTGCATTGGCACCTTTTAATTTTGTCAGCAACTCTGTAGAAATTTCCGTCAGTTTTTGACGTCCAACTTCAGCCTGATGCTCTCGACCGGCGGTTCTTTCGTCGCGCTCAACTAACGTTTGCGACAAAACTCCAAAACCAAGAAGGCGAGCAAGTGCATAACCCCCTAAAAATATTCCCATCATAATGGGTAGAGTTTTATCAATTCCAAGACCCGACAATAGATTAACTACGAAATCCATTTGGCCGATAATCAACACTTTCAGCGTGGGCTGGTCAATGGGGGCCTATTTGATTTTCGAGGAAAAAATTAAAGAGTTGAAGAAGGACCTTCGGAACTGCCCACAGCCAACATTTGTGTGTTGGCCTCAAAAGCCGCGCCGTTTTCTATGCAGAGTCCGCCCGCCGGACATTTTACAAGTCCACGAACCGTGCCGGTTGCCTGAACTTCCACCCGAGTAAGAGCTCGAATTTCACCCTCAACAAAACCCGCAATAACCACGGTATCAGCATCTATTTGAGCATGAACCCGAGCATCAGGACCAATGATCAACATGTCTCGGCTAAATATATCGCCCTGAAAGTCTCCATCGATTCGAACAACGCCTTCAAAAATTAAGCGGCCAGAAAAACTAGTGCCGCTTCCGAGAATGGCCGTAACTTCGCTACCTAAAGGTATTCTTGAATCGCTCATCGTTCCTCACTCACTGTTTGGCAGATTTTAGCAAATGAAGAAGGCGGTTTAAAGAGTCGCTGCCTGAATAGTAAAGCTCAATCATTCCGCGACCTTCGTTGCCTTTTACAATGACTTTTGTTCCAAAGATTTGGCGCAAACTTTCTTCAACTTGTAGCATCTCAGGAGATTTCTTTGCCTCAAGCTCAACTCCTGCCGGTAGGGCCGGAACGTTGAGCGTGATGCTTTGCTCGGGAATTGCGTAAAGCATTTTGATGCTGGACTCGAGCTGTCGAACCGACATGGCTTCTTCTATTACTCGGGCCGCAAGACTCTCCATTTCTGGAGCCTTTTCAACTCCAAGCAACGCTCGGGCGTGACCTTCAGAAAGTTTTTTGGCAATGACCAGATTTTGAATGGTTTCTGGCAATTTTAACAAACGAAGAGTGTTTGCAATTGAAACGCGCGAAACGCCCAGTTTTTTTGCTAGCGTATCCTGAGTCATATTCGAAGAGCCAAGAAGTCTTTGATAAGCCTGAGCCAATTCAATTGGATTAAGCTCTTCTCGTTGAATGTTTTCTACAAGGCTGGCTAAATCATTTTCAACGGCTCCAGCTTTTTCATCCCGAATGAAAACTGGGATTTCTTTGAGCCCCGCAATTTGAGAGGCACGCCAACGACGCTCTCCAGCTACAATTTGATATTTGTTGTCGCCTATTTTTTTAACAACGATTGGCTGAACCAACCCTTGCTCTGCAATGCTGTCAGAAAGTTCTTTTAACCGAGCCTCATCGAAATGTTTTCGCGGCTGATCGGGATTTGCAGAAACACTTTCAATTGGAATGATTCGACCGGGCCCCTCAACCGTAGGGGTAGGGACAGAGAAGGAAGCAGGCGCCGTACCCGGGCCATGCTGTGATTCTACGTCTTGAAATAGTGCGGAAAGTCCGCGTCCAAGTGCTTTTTTAGGCTGGGGGAGTCCCTTGTTTGCTTCTAACTTATTTGTATCTGTAAGAATGCTCATACACTTGCCTCAGGATTTCTTCGTAACATTGGATCTTCAACGGGAGCCGCAACACCTTTAACGATGGTGTCTACTGGATCTGGTGGAACAAAGTCTGCGGTTTTCTTGGAATAGCTAACGCCATCCGCTCTTGCGATCAACTCATCGGCCACGTCTTGATAAGAACGTGAGCCCAAACATAGAGGATCATAAATAACTCCAGGAGTTCCGTGCGAAGTACTCTCCGCCAAGCGAACACGGCGAGGAATCACAGTTTGGAACAGGCGATTTTTAGCAAAATGTTTCAACTCGCTGTAGACCTGTTTGGATAGGTTCGAGCGAGAGTCATACATAGTCACCAAGATACCCTCTTCAGTCAAAGTGGGATTAAACACCTTTCTGACCAATTCGACTGTTCTGAGAATGTTGGCCAAGCCCTGCATTGCAAAGAATTCACTTTGAAGGGGAATCAAATAATTAGTGCTGGCACAAAGAGCATTCAAAGTCAGAAGACCTAGAGAAGGTGGGCAGTCGATAAAAATATAATCGAACTCCAGCACTTCTTGGCTGAGACTTTCTCTTAAACGATATTCACGACGCTGTACGTCAACAAGCTCAACCTCTGCTCCGGCAAGATTGGAGTTTGAGGGGACAACCCACAAATTAGGGACAGCTGTTTCAAGAGCACATTCTATTAATTTTTTTTCGCCAACTAGCGCCAGATACACGTTATGTTCGGCAGTAGCCGAAGGATCAATGTTTGTACCTGAGCTCAAATTTCCCTGGGGATCCATATCCACCAATAAAACTTTTTTACCTTTAGTTGCGAGGGCAGCTCCAATATTAATTACGGTTGTGGTTTTACCAACTCCGCCCTTTTGATTAACTATGGAAATGATTTTTGTGCTTGCCATTTAAGTACCCCCAAACATTTGAACTATTGAAGCTTTTCTAACACAAATTTATTCGTCTGCGTTGCGTGGAAGAAAAAAACGTCAATATTCTGCATGGGGCTTTTAGCCACTGCGTCTTTTAGAGTGGTAGACCCTGAAAAGGCTCTAGAAATAAGAACGTATGGGCAGCCTGAGAAGAACTGGTCAATTGTTTCACGTGAAACACTTTGAATATCTTTAATCATAATAATCATATTATCCGCAATGCTCGAATCAATGGCGCGAACTTTCGTTTTCAGCTGTAGAAGGAAAGAAGCCTTCTTTATATCAGGCTCAACAAAACAAACACGAGCACCGAGCCGCTCGACGAGAGCCGGGAATCCCATAATTCCAGACCCCGCGCCAACATCAATAAAACCAAGAATATTTTGGGGGATTGATTTCAACCCCTCTAAAGATTCGGAGTAAAGCAAATCAATATCATTGGAACCCGTGATTCTATGAACCCGGTTCCAGGCCTTCAGCTCAGAAACAAAACATTCTTTAATTAGATTCTGTTTCACGTGAAACAACTCGACTATCTGGAGACTGGGCATATTTACGAGAAATTGCCAATACAGCCGCCGGAGTGACCCCGCTAATACGGCTCAGCTCTAAAACACTACGGGGGCGGGCTCTAAGAACCTTTTCTCGCACCTCAGTAGAAACACCATTTACTAAGGACATTTCTCCAAGGTTCCCAAGCAATAATGAATCCATCTTGGAAAGCTCAACCAACTCTCGTTCTTGTCTCCCCAAATAACCTTCATACTTAGCCTCAACTTCAATGCGCTCTAGAACCTCATCGGGAAGGGTCCCCAAATCATATCCAGACTCTAACAATGACTCCCAGGTTACTTCAGGCCGACGAAGATAATCCCACAGTCCAATTACACGATCTGCACTCAATCTAATACGAGCCTTCGACAAAGTGTCTCGGCCCGAGGCAACCGCGCTCATTCTCTGCTCATGGAAAGCTATTTGCTCTGGAGACAATAAGGACTCTTCAACGGCCAATTGAAAGAGCCGCTCCATAGCGTTGTCCTCCCTCAAGAGCAATCTATACTCAGATCTAGATGTAAACATGCGATAGGGCTCTTTTGTTCCAATCCGGGTTAAGTCATCGACTAGGGTCTCAATATAAGAACGATCCCGGCGTGGGCGACGAGCCTCTTGCCCGAGCAACCAGCGCGACGCGTTAATCCCTGCCCACAAACCCTGAGAAGCCGCCTCTTCGTATCCAGAGGTTCTATTAATCTGCCCAGCAAAAAATAAGCCTGGAACATTTTTAGACATAAATCCGCAATTGAGCTCAGTCGGATCCATTGCATCATACTCAACCGCGTATCCAGGCCGAAGCAATTCAACTCTTTCTAATCCATCAATGGTTTTCAAAAATTCCAATTGAACATCCGCCGGAAGGCTCGTGCTTAACCCGTTCGGATAAATAGAGTCGGTTGAAAGCCCTTCAGGCTCTAAAAAAATTTGGTGTCGTTCTCTTTCTGGAAATCTTTTCACCTTGTCTTCAACTGAAGGGCAATAGCGTGGACCAACTCCCGCGATATCTCCGGAGAACAAAGGAGAGCGAGAAAAATTTGAGCGAATTACGTCATGCGTTCGCTCGCTCGTATAAGTTAAATAACAACAAAGTTGGGGCAAGCGATTTTCTACAGGTCTCCAGGAAAATCTTCGAAGCTCTGGATCTCCCCATTGTTTTTCAAGTTTAGAAAAATTTATACTCGAGGCCTTAAGCCGCGCAGGGGTTCCGGTCTTTAAACGAAAAATTGAGTGTCCTAATTCTGCTATCGAATCAGACAATCCGTTCGAAGCTTTTTCTCCGATGCGGCCGCCGACTGATCGATCTTCTCCACAAAACATCAGCCCACCCATAAAAGTACCTGACGTCACCAAAACTGATCGAGCTAGAACTTCACTCCCATCACCCAAGCGAACACCTTTAAGTTCGCGCGATGAATTAAACATCAAAATACTTTTAGCTTCGCCAACAACAATTGTTAAATTTTTCTGCTCCGCCATTTCAGCAGATAACGTTTTTGCATAAAGATCTTTGTCACATTGAACTCGAGTTGAACGAACCGCCGGACCTCGATTCATATTAAGACGCCGACCCTGGATGGAATTTCGATCCGCGGTTTTTCCCATCATGCCGCCGAGAGCATCAATCTCATAAACTAGATGCCCCTTGGCCACGCCACCAATTGCAGGGTTACAAGACATAGCGCCAATTTTATTCCGGTCGAACGTTATCAGCGCAGTCTTAAATCCACGAGCAGCCAAAACACGTGAAGCTTCAACTCCGGCATGGCCGCCGCCAATAACAACTGCATCAAAGGTCATGGCAGGCTCCTACACTTTTTTTTGCGGCATGTCATTTGCCAAGACAGAACTGCGAGAAGATTTCTCCAACATATTCATCACTTAGCCCGTTTCCAAGAACAGCTTGAAGATATTCTTCTGACTTCATCAAATGATCTCCGGATAGCTCCAAAGGACGGGCTCCCGCAAGACATTCAAGAGCCAAAGACATTTCTTCCATCGATTTTTTAATTAAAAGAATCTGCCGATCGCTGGTCGCAGATAAAATCAAAGATTCACTACTTTGGGCCTTCAATCGCTCTTTATGAAGACGATCCAAAAGACCAAAGACCAGCGAAGGAGCTTCTTTTGCATCTCTGAGTAAATCCAAAAAAAGATCGTTAGTTTTTTCAGCTATTTTTTTATCTTCACTAAAAGACCAAATCTGAAAATCGATATCTCTATTTAATAGTGAAGAAAAAGAGGACCCGTGACCCTTTTTAGCCACTTGAATTACAAAGTCTGCCCGACTGGCCCAATCAAGACCTCTGGCGATGCCTTGTTGCTCGACCGAATCGGAAAATTCTTCATGAATCCCTGCAGTGTCAAAAAACCGATAGGTAAGTCCTGAGGGACTTTTTACACGCACATCGATCACGTCTCTCGTGGTTCCCGCAATAGGAGAAACCAGCGCGCGATCCACCCCACACAACAAGTTAAATAAAGTACTTTTTCCAACGTTTGGGGACCCCACAATGGCCACGCGAATTTCTGCGCCACTTCGGGAAAAATTTTCATGGGTAGAAAGGAGTCTGCTTAATGAAGAATGTGCGGACCCAACAAAAGTAGTGGCAGAAGCAATTTCTGCTGCTTGTTCTTCTTCTGCTTCTGAAAAATCAATTCCTGCCTCGATTCGGGCTCGGGCCTTCTGAAGTAATTTAGTTGAATCTGAGATCAAATCATTGAGTCGGATTTCAACTTCTGAAGATAGCCCCAACAACTTAGAAGCAATCTTTGCATCAATTCCATCAACAGCAAAAGCTTGCTGCAAGCCTTCTGCTTCAATCAAACTTTGACGATCGTTTTTTACTGATCGAAAAGAAAATTCACCGGGAAGAGCCAAGGCAATTCCAATTTTTTTCAGCGACAAACAAACTCGATCAACAAGCGACTGAACACCGTGCATTTGAATTTCTAAAACATCTTCGCCGGTAAAAGAGTGTGGCGCTTTGAAATACAAAACCAGAGCTCGATCGATCAAGTCTCCTGTTTGAGGATCAAGAATTGCGCGCAAGGAAAAGGTGCCTGCTGGAGGAAAATCTCCAATAATTTTTTTTAGAGAATTAATTTCAGCCCCAGAAATTCGAAGCGTGACCACGGGTCCGCCAAGGGCAGACGCTGGGGCATAAATATTTTGCCCCAGACGTCGAAAATAATTTAAACTATTGCTTTCCACGGTACCGGAAAGCTTTATCAGTTATCGTCGCCGCGAACAGGCCCTTGGCCATAGCTTGGTTGTTCGCCGGGTTTAAGTCGGTTCCCGATGTTGTCATTAGAATCATTTTCTTCTGAAAAATTTTCTCGGGGCGCAACGTTTCCATTGGGCTCATCATGAAAATTCATGAAAGTGGATTCAAAATCATTTCCTGGGGCACGGTTTGCACCATCGGGATTGCGTGGTTGGTTGTGATTGCGTCCGCCGCCACCTCCACCACGATTGGGTCCGCGATCTTGGCCGGGACCACGACGCTGTCCACCGAAACCACCACGACCACGATTGCCGCCGCCGTTACTATTATTGTGTCGACGAGGCCCGCCGCCATCGGTGCTTCCAGCTGCAGAATCTTTCATCCGTAAACGGATTCGCTTGAAATAACCACTGCCAATGCTTTCAGAAACTACATTTCCAGTTTCCGCCAAGAAAGTGTGAATCACTTTGCGATCTGCTGGTCCCAGTGCGCTGATATAAACCGGTCGACCACCATCCATAACTCGTTGACGTTTTTCTTCGGCCATATTGCGAATGTCGTCCACTTTGCGTTGGCGGAAATCGCCGCATTCGAAAAAGATTCGTCCTTTGCGTGCTTCTGGATCTTCTTCGCCTTCTTTTACAGGTTGGCGGGGCTCTTCAACCATTCCATTAGCAACGGCCAGTCGGCGAGCGTAGCGCATCGAAATGTGAGCTAAAGCTTCTAGCATTTCGCAAGATTCGCCCAAGAAAGCGTCCATTTCGTCGCCTTCCATATCATAGCGAATTCCATCATCGGTTTGGGTCGAGGTAAATCGCACATCGTAACCCATCATGGAAACTAATTCGGTTAAGTACTCATCCAGAGATCCGGTCAATGCGGCTCCTCCAGTAGTATCGTTATTTTTTAGACCTAGAAAATTTAGCGCTGATTTCATTAATCCCATGTGTTTTTAAGCTCCTTCTTGGATCACGGATAATTTATTGGATTCCCGCTTCATCATTACTTGTTGGGTTACCCCGACAAGATTGCTCACAAATAAATAAAGAGTCAGACCCGCAGGCCAGCTCGCTGACAAATATCCGAAAAAGATATTCATTCCCATAAACATCCATTTCATATCAGGCATTCCGGGCTGGCTCGCCGTAGCCTGTGGATTGAGCTGCATATAACCAATCAAACTAACGGTCCAAAGCGCGGGCAATACATAGTAGGGGTCTTTGTCCGATAAATTCTGAATCCAACCAAAAAAAGGCGCTCCGTAAAGATCAATTGAATGGTTAAGTGCGCCGTAAAGTCCAATGAAAATCGGAATCTGTAGAAGCATCGGCAAACAGCCGCCTAGTGGATTAACTTTATTTTTCTTATACAAAGCCATCATTTCAGAATTCATCTGAACCGCTTTGCTGGAGTCTTTTCCATATTTTTCTTTGATTTTTAAAACTTCGGGCTGAATATTTTTCATCGCAATGCTTGAGGCATAGGCCTTGCGATTTAAGGGCCAAAAAGCCAATCGAACAATCACAGTTAACGCGATGATCGAAATTCCGTAATTACCAAAAAGTTTATTTAAAAAATGAAGCGCCCAAAGCATAGCGCGGGCCACTATAGAGAAAAACCCTAGGTCTACTGATTCCACTAAAACAGGATCAATTTCTTCAAGAACGCGTGGATCACGAGTTCCAAAATAAATTGAATAATCATATGAAAAAGCGCCTTGGATTTTCTCCGGGTTTAAGGGATATATGATTCCAAATGAACTTTTGCTGTTTAAATCTTTGATGTCTGCTGTTTGGCCGTCGGTGAAAATAGCGGGGTTATATTTTCCTTTTGGAATAAAAATTGTTGAAAAATAACGATCTCCCCAGGCAAGCCAATCTACTTTTCCTGAGAACCGACTACCGATAAAAAGCTCTTTTTCTCTCAGGCTTTTTTTGCTGCTATCAACTGAATAAGTTAAAAAATTTTGATCGGTGACAACCTGACTTCCTAATGAGTCTGAGGCTCTTAAATAAATTTCACCAACTTCTGAAGAAAACCCATCTAAAGTAATTTTTGCATTTAATAAACTGCGATGGTCTTGATCCGCCGCGAACACCACTTCACATTTTCCACCATCGGAAGCCCCTTGTAGGGTAACGGGTGATTCTGAAATTCTTTGCATCGAATTGATACAATTTTGAACTTTTGGGTTGGTGGATTGAATAGAAATGCCATCATTCAGCAATTCTTTTTTGTCGTCTTTTTTGCCGTGCAAAGGGAAAAAATCTTCCAGGATTGCTGATTTTAAAACTCCACGCTCTCCAGAAACAACGCTTCTTTGGGAACCAAGTGAAATCTTAAAAGGAGCAGAAATTTCCGTCGCTTTAAATGAATTTGCGGCTGGAATTTCTTTTGCTTGGGTATTTGACTGCGTATTTGATTGAGGAAGGGCGGGGGGGATTATCCCTGTCGAAGTTACGGCTTCGGTATTAGCGAGAGCTTCTGTTTTTTGATTATTAGTTTGTTCACTTGTTTGAACAACTACAGGCGGTATTTGTTTTTTTGAGTACGGACCTAGTACGAAAAATTGATACGCAACAATAAAGGCAAAAATAACCGCGGCTAAGCCCCAATTTCTTTTCATGAACAACACGTCTCCTGCTTATTTGAAACCCAAGGATTACAACTGATGATTCGTTTTACCAACAGCGGCAAGCCAATAAATATGCCTTTTTCTTTAATGATTCGTTGTCCGTAGACTGAGCAGGTTTCAGCAAAACGACAGCCAAATCCCACGCCAGAAATGGCATGAATAAAAGGAGAAAGTATAAATTTATAAATGCCAAAGATTAGAGAAACTACCCCAGCTCTAAAAGAGCGGAGGTAAGAAGTTTTTTCCAATCCTTCGTCTCTAGGTCGAGATCGAAGCGGCGATTCAATACTAACCATAACCCTTCCTTGGGATTTAAATGAGCCGGCCAATGCGTTCGGAAAAATTCTCTGGTTGTGCGACGGAAAGAATTTCTTTTTACCGCGTTTCCCGAGGTGGCCGATACAGACAAAACTAGTTTACGTACTACGGGAGTATTTTTTCTGGCTCGTTTTGGGTCCTTCAACAGAATCTTCGATAACTTTAAAGGACCCTTAAAAACAGGACGACCAATCGGTTCAAACCAAGAAACGATTGGTTTTTCTTTTACAGTTTTTCCAGGCAAAAACGATTAACCAGCTCGTTTAGTTTTAGAAGCGAGCTTAACGGTCAATTTCTTACGGCCCTTGCGTCTTCGTGCGCTGAGAACATTTCGTCCTCCAGGAGTTGCCATGCGCGCCAAGAAACCATGGACCCGGGTACGCTTTCTGCGACTGGGTTGCAGTGTTCTTTTCATAGGTTTGGCGTTATCTCACACAATGGCGCTAAGAATCAAGCGCTAGTTTCATTTGGAGGCTCATATAAATTTTTTACTTTTTGCTTATTGAGAAGATAGAAAATAGCCCTTAAAGAGTCCTCTACCTTAAGTTATGGGGTGTGGGTGAGCATGGTTTTTCTAAATGGACAGTCCGAAGTTCGGGATCTTCAGCAGGCTATGGAGGTTCCATCTAAGCTTGATGTTCGCACAATGTTTGGCGAAGTATTAACTCAAAAATATTCCTTCGAAACCTTTGTGGTTGGAAAGAGCAATCAATTTGCTCATGCTTCCGCTATGGCTGTGGCTACTAAGCCCGGTGTTTATAACCCTCTTTTTATTTCGGGCCGTACCGGTTTGGGTAAAACTCATTTGTTAAAGGCAATTGGTTATAAAATTGCCATCACTAACCCAAGTATCCGAATTTGTTATTGTTCTACTCAACGCTTCATTGAAGAAGTTATTCAATCGATTCGCCACGACACTCGCCACCAATTGCATGAATTGTACAAAACTAGCTGTGATGTTTTGCTAATGGATGACATCCAATTTTTGGCCAGCAAAAGTTCCACTCAAGATGAATTTTTTCATATTTTCAATAGTTTATACGATTCCGGTAAGCAGATTGTGATTGCTTCAGACCGAAGCCCGAAAGAAATCAGTGACGTTCATGATCGAATCATTTCTCGTTTTGAATGGGGGATGGTTTCCGATATTGAGCCTCCAGAAATTGAAACGCGGGTCGCGATTCTCAAAGCTCGAGCCGAGGCCGAGCAAATTTTATTATCCGATGAAGCGGCTTATTTGATCGCTAATTTCGTTAAGTCCAACGTTCGTGAGTTGGAGGGTTCCTTGATTAAAATTGCGGCCCACGCCGCGATGTATGGCCAAGAAATCAGTGTTGAATTGGTTCGTCGGGTTTTGAAGGGCTACATTTCAGAAAAACAACGAATCGTTTCAATTGAAGAAATCATCAGCGCGGTTTCTAATTTTTATGGCCTAAAAAGTTCGGAAATTCGTGGCCCATCACGAAAGGGACCGGTAGCTCGAGCTCGCCAAGTAGTGATGTATTTCGGCCGTGACGTTGCAAATTTGAGTGCCAGCGCGGTTGGCCAAGAACTCGGAAATCGTCATCACACAACCGTTCTCCATGGTCATGAATTTATCAGTCGTTCGCTGCAATCAGACACATCACTAAAAACCCAGATCAAGCAGCTTGAAGACATTCTTCAAGCTAAGGATCGTTTCTAGTTTTGGGTCTTAAAAAAATTCGGGGGTAAGACTTTATGTCTTCTTTTTTTTCAGCCGAGTTAAGTCGATGGGCAAAGTGGATAGGGAAAATCATTAGCGGCTCTAGGCCAATGCTTGCTCTTCATGTTAATGAAAAACCTGTGGATAACTACATGACGAACCTGAGGATAAGTCGTGACGAAAACATGGTATCCCCGAAAGCCCTGCTAATTCACGAAATCCATCCTCAAGGTTATCCACGGGCACTTTTGAATTATTTCATGGACTTAAGTGATACATTTCACGCTATTCATCGATACAATAATATTAAACAACAACTTTATTATTATTATATATAAGGAAAGAACGCCATTTTAAGGGGCTTTTTAAGAGGTTTTGAATCTTATGGAATTTAAAGTTCAAAAAAAGGACATATTAAAGGGCCTGGAGAGAACTCTAACGGTCGTTGAAAGAAGAAACACCATGCCGTCCCTTAATCATTCATTGATTGAGGTTAAGGACAATCAAGTTCAGATCTCGGCAACGGATTTAGAAATCTTTGTGAGTTCCTCGGTTCCTTGTCAGACTTTAGAAACAGGAAGAATCGCAATCCCGGCAAAAGCCGTTTTTGAAATTGTTAAAGAATGCCAAGCCGATTCAGATGTTATCCACTTCAAAGAAACTGATGGGCATAAAATTGAAATCAAGGCCGGCAAAAGTTTATTTAAAATTTTAGGTCTTTCGAGTGATTCTTTTCCCCATTTTAAAACAAGTCCTAAAGGACAACTCACCACTGCAAAATTAAGCTGTTCAAGTTTTTTGAAACTTTTGCAAAAAACTGAGCACGCCGTTTGTAATGAAGAGATTCGTTATTTCTTAACTGGGATTTATTTAGAAACCATTGAAACTAAAGATGGTCCAGTCATCAGAGCGGTTTCTACTGACGGACATCGCTTAGCTCTTCAAGATGTGTTGCAAAGTGAAATTGGCACACTTCAATTGAAGAAGGGTTTGATCATTCCTAAAAAAGGCGCAACCGAATTGCGAAAGCTTTTAGAATCCACTTCTGAAGAAACTTTTGAATTCATCTGTGACGATAATCTCATTAAAGTTAACGTTGCCGATCATAATCTTTGGATTCGTCCGATTGATGGCGAATTTCCTGATTACAAAAGAGTTATCCCTCAAAATCTAACTTCTTATTTGGAAGTCGAAAAACGAGACTTAGCGGCCAGCCTACGAAGAATGTCTTTATTGGTTTCGGATCGCTCTAAAGTGGTTTCTTTTGATTTCAGAAAAGATCGTGTGGTTTTCTCCACGATCAATCCTGATATTGGCGAAGCTACCGATGAAGTTCCCGTTAAATATATGGGCGAAGAGTTTAAGACGGGCTTCAACGTTCGATTTTTCACTGAAGCACTAGCTAATCTCGATGGAGAAGACATTAAAGTTCAAGTGGGCGAGAAGCTATTGCCTGCTTTATTGAGCTCAGAGTCTAATCCTGGCTATCAAATCGTGATTATGCCCATGAGAATTTAAAAGCGTCCCGCACTTGGTATCAAAACAATGTTTTTAAATGGAGTTTCGATTTCCAATTTTAGAAACATTGAAAACATTGAAATTAATTTCAATGGATCTCATGCTGCTTTCATTGGCCCTAACGGTGCGGGAAAGACAAATCTTTTAGAAGCTGTGTACTTTGCTTTGAAGGGGCGTCCCTTTCGACCTTTTGTTCAGAAAGAGGATCTGTTTCCCAACACCTGTGTTGAAACTCACAAAGAACTTCTGATTAAATTGGATTTGTTTGAAGAAGGCGATCGGCAAAACAATCTTCAAATTAACGGCAATTTATTAAAGCGTCGTTTTTCTTTTATGCGTAATGAAAAAAAAGTAAGCGTTAGCGATCTTTCTTTTCGATTTCCGGTCATTGCCTTTTCTCCACAAGATCATGAGCTGGTGCGAGGCGGGCCAGAAGTACGCCGCAGATTTTTAGATCAAGTCTTTGCGGACGTGTGTCCCGGATATCACGAAATTTGTAATCTTTTTGATCAATCCTTAAAGCAACGCAATCGACTTTTAAAATTAGTAGCCGACAAAGAAACCAGTCCTTATGAGTTAAAAAGTTGGAATCAAGTTTTTGCCGAAAGAGCTTTTCAATTAGCTCAAATTAAAAAAGA
>CAXNGS010000006.1:0-117118 GCA_964202055.1 Bdellovibrionota bacterium
GCCGATCTTCATTCGCAATTGGTTGATGAAGATAAGGGTGATTTGGCTGCGGTTGATCGATGCGGTCAATTTTCGCAGAGCTTGGCTCATCAATCGGGCTTGAAGGCCCATGTGTGAATCGCCCATTTCTCCTTCGATTTCAGCTCGGGGAACCAGGGCGGCAACCGAGTCGACGATCAACAGATCAACGGCGCCCGAACGAACGAGTGCGTCGGCAATTTCCAAAGCTTGCTCGCCTGTATCGGGTTGTGAAATCAAAACGTCTTCGACTTTGATTCCCAATTTTCGGGCGTAATTAACATCGAGCGCGTGCTCGGCATCGATGAAGGCCACGGTTCCGCCTTGGCGTTGGCATTCGGCTGCAGCTTGCAACGAAAGGGTGGTTTTGCCAGAAGATTCCGGTCCAAAAATTTCAATGATACGTCCTTTGGGTAATCCACCCACACCGAGGGCCAGATCCAATCCCAAAGATCCAGTGGGGATCACTTTGATAGCTTCAGCTGCGCTGCCGTCTTGGTTTCCCAAGCGCATGATCGCGCCTTTGCCGAATTGTTTTTCAATCGCGCCCAACGCGAGATCTAGTGCTTTTTGTTTTTCAGTGGTCATCTCTGAGTCCTCCTAAGACTTTTGTGCAATCACTTGCCAAGTTAATATCAAGTTATCGAGCAATTATTGTTTCTTAAACTACCGATCCTGCCCTTGCAGCTTTTGGGCCAATAAATATATGGAACCATACTTTTGTATGGTGTTCAAGTTTGGGCCGTTTTTTTGGTCTTTGGCGATGCGTTGAATGTTTTAAATCGCAGGTTAAACCAAAGCTTAGATTAGATCGGAGAGGTGATTCGGTTCAGAATCCAAACCAAAAGCGCGGCATACAGTCCGGCGACCACATCGTCCATGATCACTCCAAAGCCTGAGTCTCGCTCGTCGAAAGTACGTGCCGGAAAAGGTTTCAGAATATCAAAGGCGCGAAAGGCAACAAAGGCTACGGCGAGCATCGTTAAGTCGGGAACTTGAAATTCCTGGCCACGCGCCGACCACCATTCCGAAAGGCTCAAGCTGCGTCGCAAGCCCAAGATCGCGATGCCCTGGCCGATGACTTCATCCCACACGATTTTTTGGCAATCCACTTTGCCCCAATGCTGGCCAGCTCGATAAACCAATGGAGCCGAAATCACGGTCAAGACCAAGACGAATAAAGCAGCGGCCCAAGGGGGAAGTTGCAACAAGAACAAACCAAAGGGAATTCCCAAGAGCGAGCCAAAAGTTCCGGGGGCTTTGGGTAGATATCCGAGTCCGAAGCCTGAAGAAATTCCCAAGGTGAAAAAGCGCGCGATCGGGTTTTGAATGGGACGGGCTTGAATTGCTTTTTCCACTGAGATCTCAGATTCCCACAGCCTCACCGCTTAGCGCAAGGGCTAGATGCTCAAATTTAGCTATTGTTTAGAAAACCTAGGCAAATTTTCAAAAATCATCACTCGACCATTTTCGCCCTTAAGTCCCGAGATCGGGAGTGTTCCAAGGTATTGAAGCCCCAGTTTTTTTAGTTCGGACGAGTTTGCCGTTTTCTCTAGGTGATTAGCGAGCTGGCTCATTGGGATGGCTTTGTTGGAAATCTCGAATTCACCGATCGGGCCAACGACGAGGTAATGGCAGTGCTGCAAGAGTGTTCTCAAAGTCTCAAGATAATCATCATTGTCAAAGGAGTCGAAGTTGGCGAGCAATGATTTTTCTTGATTGGCGTAGGCCTGCAGAAAGAATCGATCAAGCGATAAAAAAAGTGAATTGTGGGTTCCTCTATAGGGAACGATTCCAATCGTTAGGGGCTCGGCTGGTTTTAGCATGTTGAGCAGGTCGTCAGTCAGCTGGATGGCGGGATCTTTTTCGAGGAAAAGATTTCCATTGAAAGAGCTGGTTTGCGGCACGAAATTGGAGCTGGAGCTTTGGAAAGAATAGAGCACGACTACAGTGCAAATCGCCAAACGGAAATTTTTAAAACGCCCTTTATCGGTCAGTGCCCAGAATCCTAGACCAAGCGTTCCGATATAAGCGCCGTTGAAGGCAAACCAATGAGATGAGTTGCTGGAAAAAGTACACAGAAAAAACGGCAACAACGCAGTGGCTCCGACGAGAATCATTTTTGGGACTTCGGTTTTGAGTCTTGAGCGATCGAGTCCCAAAAGGGCCGCCGTTAAAAAGAGTAGTCCAGGAATTCCAAAAAGCATTCTGAGCAAGCGTTGGAAGAATTCAAGATGATCGCCAGTCGACCGCCCTGAAAACAGCTTAATCAGCGGCGAGTACGCCCCGGTGAACGCCCACGCAAAAAGCTTGTCGTAAAACAATAAATACCAACCATTTACTAGAGCACAAAAGATCAATAAGCCAACGATCCAACTTTTCTCAAGTTCGGGGAGCTCGGGATTTGATCGAAATTTTCTACGAATCAGCAAGGCGGCTGCTAGAAAAAAAAGAAAGTAGAGCGCGATTTTGATCGGGTTCGAAAGAATTGGCAGCGCCAAAAAGATGCTGATGATCGTTGAGGTTGCGATGGCGATCATTCGGAGATGGTTTTTTGCTTTAAGCGATTGATAACACAAAAAAAGCAGCGGAATGAAGGTAATTGTGGCTGTTTCAATCGGACGAAGCATCATTGAAAAGGCCGCGCAGCAGAAGAATCCGATGGCGAATTGCGGTCTTTTTTCCTGCTGCCAGCGAATGAATAATAAAATGCAGAGTGAAAGCGCGGCGAGAAAAGGCATTTGTGCTGAACAGATATGACTAAATTGAGAAAACCAAGACGAGAAACCAAGAAAACAAACTACGAGAGCGGCTTTTTTTTCAGACAAAAATCGCTTCATGATGAGATAAGTGCAGCTAAGGGTTGTGATCGCGATTGTGGTTTCAAGGAGGGCCGCGGCCACCCGAAGATTTTCATTAGACAAAATTAGAAAAGGCAAATTGAACAGACCAAAGGCGGTTGGTTTCCACAAACGCAAAAAATAGAGCCCCTTTAGGCCCTCCCAAATTCCAGATTGTTTAAAATTAATGAGATGTTCTTGAGCCAAAATGAAGTATTGTGCTTCATCGTGTCGAGGTTGAAGCTGGTTGAGGGCATTAAAAAGAGCGATCGCGAACGCGGGGATCCCAATTCCAATCACTGCCCAAAACATTTAAATTTTCGGGATGCCGAGTGCTTGGCGACAGCGACCAACCACTTCAACTCCGACCTTGCGGGCTTTTTGAGCGCCGGCTTGTAGGATGTCTTCCAAATCTTTGGGGCGCTTCAATAAATCTTGGTAGCGTTCGCGAGCGGGGCCAAAATAACTTTCAATTTTTTCGAGCAAAGCTAATTTCGAATGACCGTAGCCATAGCCGCCGGCCCGATATTTTTCAGCCATTTCATGGCTCTCTTCGGCGGTGGCTAATAATTTGTACAAATTAAAAACATTGCAGGTCTCGGGATCTTTTTTGTCTTCCAAGCCCTTGGAATCGGTCTGAATGGCCATGACTTGTTTTTTAAGCGCGTTGCCGGTCAAGAGCGGCTCAATTCCATTGTTGTAGCTTTTGCTCATTTTGCGGCCATCGGTTCCCGGAACAACTGCCACATTTTCGCGAACCATTTCCTTGGGTTCTTTTAAAACATTTCCAAAATGGAAATTGAATCGTTGGGCCATCGCTCGAGCGATTTCAATATGCTGGACTTGGTCTTTGCCGACCGGCACCACGTCGCTGTCGCAAATTAAAATATCGGCGGCCATCAACACTGGATAAGCAAAAGTTCCTAGGTTTAAAGTTCCTTCTTCCCCAGCGTCTTTGGCGGCTTTAAAAGCATGGGCGCGGAACAAATCACCCATTGAAACCACGCACGACAAATACCAAGTGAGTTCGGTGACTTCAGGAACGTCTGATTGGCGATAAAGCGCGGCTTTGTTGGGATCGAGTCCAAACGCCAGAAATTGTGCTGCTACGTTTTGGGTGTCGGCGATCATGGCTTTGGGATCACGAACGGTGGTCAACGCGTGAAAATTAGCGATGAAGTAAAAGCTTTCGTATTGATCCTGCATATCGATCGCGGGTTTGATCATTCCCAAATAGTTTCCAAGATGGGGAGTTCCCGTGGGCTTGATGCCGGACAAACTGCGTTTCATGCGTAAAATAAAAGTACCATAAGAGCGAAAACTATTCGAGTTTTCGCTCGCGCCACCAATTTTCAACTTTGAGTCCGACGTATTCGCCGAAATCGAGTTGGACATTGTGCGATCCTGCGGGAATTTCAAAGTAAACTGCGTCGGGCAAGGATTCGGATAAATATTTTTGCTCGCTGATTGGGGTCACATGGTCCAAGGCGCCGGCGATCACGGCGGTTGGTGTTTTAATTCGAGGAAGAATGGTTTTAGTCGCTCCCCGATGCAATTCGCGAATCAATTGAATAAAGGTTTCGGAGCGAACTTCGCAAACCGCTTTGGCGTAGACTTCGACATCGTCTTTAGTTGAGGTGTCAGTATTGAATCCTGCAAGTTGAGCGATCATACCGGTGGTCTTGGGACTTAGCCGGAGCAAGTCCCACAGAGCATAAAAGGGCTCGGGGGTGACTTTCGAAGAGTCTAATATCGGGGTGATCAAGCGATCGAGCCGAGGAATGTGGAGCATATTTTTAAAGGGACTTTCCGAAGTGCCGCAACAAAGAACCAGCGATTGAAAACGTTCCGGGTCGGCAAGCGCGGCTTCGAGTGCCACGTTCACGCCCATGCTGTGGCCCCACAGATGAACGGGTTTTTCGATTTTTAAATGCTTAAGGATTGCAATCACGTCGCGGCCGAGTGCGCTTAAATTAACTGAGTTTAGCTCGAGTGGCAGTGGGGTGCGGTGGTGCCCGCGATAATCAAAAACAATGCAGGGATTCGTTTTGGAATAGCGTTCAAGTTGGGCTCGCCATTGGTTCACACTGCAAACCAAGCCGTAGCAAAAAATCATTGGGCGAGCTTGGGTTTCATGGAGATCTGGCCCGTGGAGTTCCCAGTAGATTGGACACTTGTCGAAGGAATCTGCGTAACCGTCGCGGGTCGCGGCTGGAATGATGCGCGGCACGTCGCGCGAATCAACCCCAACTCGCAGGTGGCTAAAGGCTTCGCGAACGACGACATTCCATTTCATATTGAACCTTGATGGATCTCGCGAATCTTTAGCTTAATCAAGTGATTTTACTTTTTAGTTGGATCACTAGTGTCGCCACCGCCGGCGTTGAGAATGGTGATCATGTGACTCAGCATTGGATAGGGCTGGATGAGTTCACGCGAAAAAGGAACCATTTTTCGAATCCCATAAAGAATGATGGCTTCTTGTACCGGCTCGGGTGCGCGCGCCAAAGAAAGGAGAAATTCTCCTACTAGTGAATTTTTACCGTTTGCTTCATTTGAGTTTCCCATGTTGTGCCAAAGGCTCCTCTCCCTTAGATTAGTATCGGTAGAGAGAATGAAGCGATTGAGAACTATTAAAGAGAAATTGTTTTTGGGTCTGGTGCCAATGCTTTTGTTAGGCTTTTCAGGCTTGGTTTCTGCTGCAGAGCAAAAGGCAGCAACTAAAGCTGATGTGAATTCTGAAGTGAAGAAGTCTGACAATGCTTCGCCAGCGACTTTCCAGGGCGAATTGCCAATTGCTCCACCAACTCCGATTCCAGTTGATGGTCAAAGTGTTCTCAAATCAGAGGTTTTGGGCGTGATCTTGCCTGCCGAAGGACCCATGGCCAAAGCCGTTGAGCGCGAGATTGAATCTTTAGATCGTGCGATGCCTTTTCCAAAGGCCTTTTATTTTGTGATCAAAAAAGTTTCGGGTGGGCCCAAAGCTGTTTTTGAAGTTGCAAAAGAATTGTCGGAACATTCTGGCTCGCATTTTATTTTTTCTGCGCTCGGGTCTTATGACAGCAGCGCTTTGATCAAAGGAGACTTGACGGAGCTGGACACCGTGGTGGCGCCTTTTCTTTTAATGAACGAAAAATTATCTGCCGAAAAGGCCGAACAAAATTTGGTGACTTCCAACTTGTCACAAACCACCCAGGGGTCGAGTTTAGGCGCCTGGGCCTCTAAAAAATATCATCGAAGCGCGGTTTTTCATTCTATTGAATCCGAAGTGGATTTGGATTTTGCGCTTGGATTCGAACGGACTTTTCGCAAGATGGCCTCCGGAAAATTTCAAATCACCCGATTGAGCTTTAATCCTAAGGATTTGAATTTCGAAACCTATAAAGATTTTTTAAAAAACAACTCACCAGAAATTCTGGTTTTTCCATCAAATAGAAAAGATTTAATTGAAAAATTTAAAATCTTTTTGAAAAGCCAAAATTACTCGGGCACGGTCGTGGGCAGTGAGGGCTGGTTTTCGCCTGAAACCATGATTCCCGAAGACGACCAGTGGATTGGAAATTACGTGGTTTCAGTTTATCCCGGACCTTTTGTTGATGAGTCGGCTAAACACGCGGAATATTCGATGGTTCGAGAAGCTTTAAGATGGGCTTCGGCTTGTATGGAGCAAAAACAACGAGTTGAGATAAAAAAGTGCTTGGCGGTGGCCCCTCGGGCGGGGTTGTTGGAGCCTGGAGGGCGGATTTTACGCCTTCGAAAGCAGCCTATTTTGTGGCAAATCAACAAAGGGGCTCCCCGCAAAATCCAAGACTTGGAACTGTTAAAGGCTGACTAGCCAGGTGCTCACTTCTTAGACAGTGAGTGTTAAGCAAGTAGCTAGACTAAGGTCAATTAAATCAACAATTTATCGATTGTTAAGGGCTGGTTAGGGCTTGGCACGTCCTGTGCAACTACTACTTCAAAGGCTTTCAGGCTTTTGGGGAGAAAATTATGAAATCATCGATTTTGGTATTTAGCGTTCTATTCTCTGCAGCAACTTTGGTGAGCAACGTTTCTTTTGCTGATCAGAACGACGCCGCTGCAATGTCACTTTGTGATTGCAGCAATCCTGCTAACCAGGACATCTGTTCGCGATTGCAACAAAGCAATGCTTTAGAGCGTGATCCAAGCCGACAAGGCCAAAGCGCTCAAAATCACAGTGGCGCTCCACAGCGCGCTCCGGCTTCCATGACTCCGGCCGCAAGACCCGCACGATAAGATTTTCTTTTTGAGAATCTTTTTTTAGAAAGCTTGGTTCGCAATTAGCGGGCCAGGCTTTCGTCTATTTCTTCTTCGACTTTGTCTCGGATTTTAATGCCTAACATCGAAGCGGTTTTGGTCGCGGTCCATGTCACCGGTGAAGCCAGCGTCCAAAAGAAATCTTGGAAGCCGCTCGAATTTACAAACTCATGATAGTGCCGTTCAATATTTTTATTTTGAAACGGAATTTGGCCGGCGGCCGTGAAAAGCAAACAATAAAACAACATTCGTTCGATAAAACTGATGGCTGTTCCCATGCTTTGATTATCTCACAGCTCGATGAAAAGGGAATTGGGTAGAGCCTGGAGAAATAGTCGGCGAAAGACTGGAATTTGTCACTTGGGTTGAGCGAACTTGTATTTTGGTTTGCGAGTTACGCTGGTCTTAAGCGCTACGCTTTAGAATATTGCCAGGCTGCGGATCCATTTTGCGTTTGAAATACAATTCGGCAATTTCTTTTTGACCGAGTTGGCGAAGGATGTCGCCATTTGGGTTTTTAACGACGAAGAAAAGCGCGCCATCGACATTGATTTTTTCAGCGCTCAATCCCGAACCTTCGAGACTCAGTAAGAGAGCGGCAAAGGCCTGCTCGATTTGTTCGTCTTTCAAATCAAATTGGGGATTGGAGTCGCCTTCTTTTTTCTGTTGGCCTCCGCGCTGCTCGGAACTTTGCGCAACTTTAGAACGTTGTGTTTCCACACCCATCCCAAGAAACGACTTAATCCGATTGACGCCGCGGATATCCATGTAAGACTAATCGGAGATGAGGGCCGCGCACTTTACCTTTTCTTTATTTTCTTTATTGATGCTATGCGCGCACTCTGTGCCCTGCGTCGCGGGGGCTGCGATTCATGCGGAAGATTATCGAGCGCCGCCTCTGGGCGTCTCCTATGCCCGTCAAGAATTTGTCGCTCGTACGGACCCCGATCCGGAATCGCCGATTCGAGCGGTGTTGCCGCGTGGATTTGAAGTGAAGATTGTTTCCGAGAGCGAAGATCATCGTTGGTATTGGGTTTCGCTCGCGGATGGAATCAACGCTTGGGTTCCAAAAGAAGAGTTGGTGAACACGCAACCTGAAGAGCCGCCATCTGTGGAAACAGTTTTAACTGCAAATGAACTGCGTCGCTTTCACCACATCTTGGCGCTCGACACGATTTATTCATTTAACTTCAACGCAATGGTTGGCAAGACCATGCTGAAACCTATGGTGGGTCGTGCTCCTACAACTTACGGGGCTTTTGAAATGGGGCCGGGGGTGGGCCAACGATTGGGATTGCAAAATCCGGTGCGAAATTTTTTGTTTGAAGCCAAGCTTTTGTTGGCGCGCGAGACTTTTATTTTTCCGGAAACTACTGGCGAGGGAACTCGCGGAGTGATCAGTGCTGGCAGCGCTTTGGACGTTCGGTATCTTTGGATTCATAACCTCAGCACCGCAGGAGGGCTCTATGCGGGAATCAATCTTATGTATCCGATTAACTATGATGATTTAGGATTAAACGCCCCCAGCATTTTAAGCTTTCGCACTGGAGTTTCAGTATCAGTGGAAATACCGGGAGCCTTGGGCGCGATGATTTTCGATCTTGGCGCCAGTTTTCGCGGTGACACCACTTCATTTGGATTTGCCTCGTCGCTGGTATTTTAAATACAGAGTTTTAGTGTGGAGCGAAATTTTCCTAAAACATCGAGTAGAAATAAGTCACAATAAAATCTTCGATGATGATGATGATCGAACAAGCCACCACGGCGTCGGTTGCTGCTTTGCCGACTCCTTCGGCGCCGAATTCCGCGCTTAGTCCTTTGAGCGCGGAAACTGCGGGAAAAGTGATGCCAAACACAATTGATTTAATGCTTAGTAGCCCTAAATCAGAAACTTCAATGAAGGCGGTCATGCTTTGGGTATAGGTCCCAACTGTGAAATTTAGAAAAGTCACGGCCGCAAAAAGTGATCCCAACATGGCAATCGCCAGTGATAAAAGTGCCAGACCCCAAGTCGCCAGCGTACCGGCCAACACTTTGGGGGCCACAAAGCTTTCAATGATGTCGACGCCCAGCAATCGATAGGCGTCGATTTGCTCGGTGTTTTTCATGGACGCTAATTCTGCCGAGATGCTGGCGCCATTTTTAGAGGTCAATAAAAGCGCCGTCACAATCGGGGCTAATTCTCGAACCAACAGGATCATGGCAAAGCCCGGGACCAGGCCATCGTCATTAAGAACCAGCCTCATGTGAAAGCTGTATTCTAAGACAATGATGATGCCCATGAAGGTCACGCAAATCGTGACGATTTGGAGTGACTGATAAGCAATGTCAAAAAGTTCGTCCATCAATTGATTGATCGAAAAACTTTTGGAGCCGGGCCAGCGTACGGATTTACTTAAAATTTCGGCTAATAATTTGAGGCTTGCAAGCATTTCAAAGTTCATTCGAAATACCTCTGCAAGCCATTAAAAATCCAGCTGATTGAAAAATCAGCGATCACAATCGCAACCATGCTTTGGGTGGCCGTTCGGCGCACCGCTTTACCGACTCCGACGCTGCCGCCGGTGGTCCACCATCCGTTGGCACAACAAATTTGGGCCATTAGGGCGCCAAAGATCACCGATTTAGTCAGGGCTAATAAAACTCCAGATAAAGTGGCAAAGCGGGGGATCGCCGATAAAAATTGCTGAGGATTTGATCCGCCGACAAAGGCGGCCGCAATCATCCCGCCGAAAATAGAAATGACCAATCCAAAAATCAAAAGCACGACTGAAGAAATGCTGACCGCAAGAAATCGCGGAAAAACTAAATAACTTAGTGGGTTGATCCCCAAGCATTCGACCGCAGTGAATTGGTCGGTGACTCGCATGGTTCCTAGCTCGGCCGATGTGTACGCACCCACTTTGCCGGCGAGCATAAACGCAATCAGCACCGGCCCGACTTCGCGCAGGGTTCCCGAAGTGTTGAGGCCGCCTAAAACCGCTTCAGCGCCGAAATCTTTAAGCTGCATATGAAATTGCACAGCCATGATTGCGCCGGTGAAAAGTCCCGCGGTGCAGGTGGTGGGCAGCGAGCGAACGCCCACGTGAGAAAGCTGGGTTAAAAATTCTTCCCATTCAAAGCGATAGCGACGGGCCGCTCGCAGCAAATCGCCCAAAAAATAAAAATGATTACCCAAGAGCTCAAGCAACCTCTTAAACATCTTGAGGTCCTTTGTGTGGCGTGTGATGCGGGCCAATCTGTACGCCCTTCAAAAATTCGCGGGTCAAGGGATGCCGACTTTTCAGCAATTCTGAGGGCGTTCCACTGTCTTGAATTTCGCCGCCATCGATCAAAATAATTCGGTCGGCGGTTTCAAGCGCGTTTCTCATGTCGTGCGATACCACCAGCGAAGTTTTTCGGTTGCCGATTTTAGAAATTAATTTGTGAATCATCCGCGCGGTTTGAGGATCCATTCCGGTGGTCGGCTCGTCGTATAAAATATATGCCGGATCAACCGCCAGAGTTCGGGCCAGTGAAACTCGTTTTTGCTCGCCGTAACTTAAATGAGGCGGAAAAATATTCGAAGAGTTTTCCGTCAAATGACCGAGTCCTACTTCTTCGAGTGCCGCGCTGACTTTTTGAATTCGATCCTTTAATGACAGCCCGCGAATTCCCAGGCAGGCATTATCAAAAAGACTGCGAGAATCTATGAGGGTGGGGAGTTGAAAAACTAAGCTGCAATTACGGCGGACCTGGGCCAATACCCCTTCATCCGTAGTGGGGAGGATGTTTTTGTCGATTTGGATTTTGCCCGCATCAGGATTTAAAATCCCAACCAGTAATTTCAGGGTTACGCTTTTCCCAATGCCAGATCGGCCCAGTAAAAAAAGTTTTTCGCCGCTTTTGATTTCAAAGCTAATGTTGCTGAGAATTTTTCGATCGCCAAAGCTTTTAGAAACCGAATCGAAAGAAATCATAAATAGGCCTCGGAAATTTTTTGGTATTGCGAGTGCTCTTTGGAAATTAGGGTGCCGTTGTCTAGAAAATGAATCGATCCACCCCATTGCTGGGCTCGGTCGGGATCATTGGTCACTAAAACTGTTAGCGAGGAATTTTCTTTTAATAACTCAATCAAAACATCGGTGATGCTGCGAGAGGTGATGGGATCTAATCCGGCAGTGGGATCGTCAAGAAATAAAAATCGAGGGTTGAGAATCAGTGCGCGGGCAATCCCTAGACGTTTTTGCATGCCTCCCGAAAGTTCTTCGGGAAATTGCTTTTCACTTTTTAATAAACCAACTTTGTCTAACCAGGTTCGTGCCAACTGTCGGCGTTCATCCGTTGATATTTCTGGAAAGCGCAAGCTGTGCGGATAGGTCAGGTTGTCTATCACGCTGAGAGAGCTAAAGAGCGCGTTGTTTTGAAAAGCAAAGCCAATGTTGCTTCGCCTCGCTAAAATTCCTTCGGGCGACTCATAATCCATCCCTGAAATTTTTAGTTGCCCGGATTTTGGTTTCCACACGCCGCCCAGAGTTTTGAGAAGGCTAGATTTGCCGGAGCCCGATGGACCCATGATGGTGTGCAGTGAGGGGCCGGTCCAAGTTACGCTGATTTCAAAAAGGGCGCGGCCGGTAGCTAGCGCGCCAGCAGATTGGGTCAGCCCTTCGGCGCGGATTTCCATCAGCATAGAATGATTATAGGCTCAAAAAGCGCCCGGCGTGTAGAGCATTTCGTGAACCAGTGGAACGGCACGCTCGTGACCTTGAAAGTATAAAAAGAAACCCGAGGCCACGATTAACGAAAGTCCCAAAATCAACAGCAGTGTTCGGCGTCCGCCGCTCATTTTTTGAGCGCGACGAGCCCAGGTTGAACTGATCATCGCGGCACCAAGAGGAATCGCCCAAAACGGAAAGGTTCGGACGACTGAATAAATGAATTGCTGCATTAGCTGGCCGAAAGCAGTTTCTTAAATTCTTTCACCAAAGCCGGAACGACTTGGAAAATGTCACCAATCGCGCCGTAGTCAGCTTTTTGAAAAATCGGAGCTTCCGGGTCGGTGTTAATGGCCACGATGATTTTAGAAGTTTTCATTCCCGCCAAATGTTGAATCGCGCCGCTGATCCCGCACGCGATGTAAAGCACGGGATTAACGGTTTTGCCGGTTTGGCCCACTTGACGGCTGTGCGGAGCAAAGCCCGCGTCGACCGCAGCTCGTGAAGCGCCCACAGCTGCGCCGATGGTGTCGGCTAATTCTTCGATCATTTTAAAATTTTCGGCAGCTTTAATGGAACGGCCGGCGCTGACGATTCTTTCAGCTTCGGTCAATTCGGGTCGAGCCGAAGAAGTTTGGCCCTGGATCCCGGTGGTTTTCGCGCGACAAGTTCCAGTGGCCGCAATTTTTTCGATCTTAGCGTCGGCGCCGCCGCCGGTTCCGAGTCCCAACACGTTGGGCCGGATGGTGATGATAGCGGGTGGAGCTTTGAATTCGTATTTCGCAAAATATTTGCCGGCTAACATGGGCTTTTTAACGGTGACCACCGCTCCGGCCACATCCAAAGAAACGCAATCAGTGGCCAATCCGCCGTTGAGTTGAACGGCCAGAGTGGGGAACAAATCACGAGTGAGTGTCGAAGAGGCCGCGACTAAAATTTGATAAGCGCCCTTGGTGAATTGGGCCTTGATTGATTCGGCATAAAGATCAGCTTGGTAAAAATTTAGATCGGGGGAATTCACCAAAAACAAGTTAGCGGCGCCTTGAGAACCCGCGTTCTTAGCAAGTTCGGCGGAGCTGCTTTCGGCTTCGGGCCCAAAGGCAATGGCGTCAACGTCGAGGCCTTGTTTCTTAAGGTGAGAAATTCCTTCAAGCGAAGATTTTTTAATTTTGCCGTTTTTAATTTCAACGAGAACCAGTGCCTTAGCCATTTTGTTATCCTTTCGGGAAACTCTTTAGATGATTTTAGCTTCGTTTCTAAGGGCTGAAACGATTTGCTGAGCTAATTCTTCAGGGGTGCCTTTGAAAATTTTTCCGGCCGGTTTATCGGGCGGAAGTTCAAAACTTACGGCTTTAAGTTTGGAGTCAGCAGCGCTCACGCCCAAAGTAGCCAGGGGGAGCACGTCGACTTTTTTCTGTTTGGCTTTCATGATTCCGGGCAAGGAAGCGTAGCGTGGATTGTTCAATCCTTTGTGTGCGGCAATTAAACAAGGTAAATTTAATTCGGATTGTTCTTCGGCGCCGCCTTCGACCGCGCGGTTGGCTTTGACTTTTTTAGAGGCGGCATCGATTTCCAGTTTGGTAACGACCGTCACGCGCGGAATTTCCAAAAAGGCTGCGACCATTTGCGGAACAGCCATTGCGTCGTCGTCGATCGCTTGTTTGCCGCACAAAATTAAATCAAAAGGACCTTTTTGTTTGATCGCGGCAGCCAATGCTTTTGCGGTGGCATATGAATCAAGGGCTTTGGCGTCGTCTTCGCTGGTCTGAACGTGAATCGCGCTGTCGCATCCCATCGCCAAAGCAGTTCGCATGGCTTCGACCACTCGATCGGGGCCTAAACTGATCACGACCGCTTCTCCCTTAAGGGCGTCGCGAAGTTTGATCGCTTCTTCAACCGCGAATTCATCATAGGGATTCAAGATGAATTTCAATCCGGTGGAGTCGAGTCCGGTCGCGTTTAGTTTGGCTTTGGTTTCGGTGTCCGGGGTTTGCTTAACAAGCACAGCGATTTTCATGGGAATTACCCTATTACGGGGCCCTGGAATATCCAATACCTATGGCGAATTTGAAGCGGCGCAGCGCAAATCTCATAAGCAACGCAAGGCGTTAAAGAAAATGGTCATACTTATCCCCAACTCTGTCGATAAGTCTCGGAGAGGAGTCTGTGCGATTTCATGATTGTGAATAACAAGGTTGGTGAGTTGCTCTTAGCGGAGAAGCTCATTGATGAAAAACAAATCACCGGAGTTCTTGAGCTGTGTAAAAAAACCGGCGCAAGATTTGTCGATGCGTTGGTTTCGCAAAACATAGTTGATGAAAACACACTGATCACCCTTCTCTCCAAGCATTTCCGAATGACAGTGATGGATCTGTCTAGCTTCCAAATCGACGATGCGCTTACCAAATTAGTTCCCAAGCAAGTTTGCCAAAAACATTTGATTCTTCCGGTTGGTAAGCGCGGTGGAACTTTGGTGATCGCGACTTCCGATCCCACAAACATTCAAGCAGTCGACCAAATTCGTTTTCAAACTCGAATGCGTGTTGAGCAAGTGTTGACCGCGCCCTCGACCATTCGCCAAATTTTGGATCAGCATTTCCAAGGTGACATTGAAAGTTTAGCGGATTCCATTTTGTCCGACGCCGAGCAGGCGGTCGCGGTTGAAACGAACGAAGAAGAGCTGAGCGCCGAAGGCATCAGCGAACAAGACGCCCCGATCATTCAATTCGTATCTAGTGTGCTTTTGGACGCGGTTCGAAAAAAGGCTTCTGACATTCACATCGAACCCTATGAAGGCGAATTGCGAATTCGATTGCGGCTTGATGGCGATTTGATGGCTTCGGTAAAACCACCTAACTCGATCAAGCAAGCCTTGGTCGCGCGGATAAAAGTTTTGGCCAAAATGCGACTTGATGAAAAACGATTGCCGCAAGACGGACGAATTCGATACCGAACTCCAGAAGGCAAGCTGGTCGACTTCCGGGTCAACACTTTGCCCACCGTTTACGGCGAAAAAGTCGTGCTTCGTATTTTGGACCGAGCCGCAGCTGTTGTTGACATGGCTCAATTGGGTTTTGAAAAAGACGATTTGAAAAAATTCATGGACGCGATCACTAAACCTTGGGGCATTATGTTGGTGGCCGGTGCGACGGGTTCCGGTAAAACCACCACGCTTTATGGCGCGGTCAACTATTTGAACAAACCGGACGTCAATATTTCCACAATCGAAGATCCGGTCGAGTATAACTTCAAAGGCATTAATCAAACTCAAACCAAAGAGCCCATCGGGTTGACCTTTGCCGAAACGCTTCGAGCTCTTTTGCGGCAAGATCCGGACATCATCTTGCTGGGGGAAATTCGAGACAAAGACACCGCCGAAATTGCCTTCAAGGCGGCCTTAACGGGTCACTTGGTACTCTCTACTTTGCACACCAATGATGCGCCCAGCACCATCATGCGTCTTCGCGACATGGGGATTGATACATTTTTGATCAACGCAGCTCTTCATTTGGTGGTGGCTCAACGACTGATCCGGCGAGTTTGCGAAAAATGCAAAGAGCCCGACACTCGTTACAACCAAGAAGCTCTGAAGAAAATGGGATTCCCGGAATCGGTGTTGGGAAAATTTCAACCAATGCGTGGCCGCGGATGTCCAAACTGTCGAAACACGGGATACAAAGGACGCGTCGCGATTCATGAATTGATGGTGATGACCGAAACTCTGCGAGACTTCATTGGTACAGGCGCGCCCACTCAAGACATTCGAAAAGCCGCAATTAAAGAAGGCATGAAAACCTTGCGAATCAACGCCATGAGAAAAATCGTCGCAGGGGTCACCAGCGTCGACGAGTTGGCAGCGGCGGATTGATGATATGGACAATCAGCTAAAAGATTTGCTGGATCACATGCACCAAAACGATGCGACTGATTTGCATTTGACGGTAGGGGCTTCGCCAGCCTTTCGAATTCAGGGCGAGATCAGCGCGACAACCTTGTCGAAAATCACAACCGATCGTTCGCGCGAAATGGCGATGTCGTTATTAGATGCCAATCAACGCAAAAGATTTGAACGAGAAAAAGAATTGGATTTTTCTTTTGGTTTTTACGGAAAATTTCGATGCAGAGTGAATTTGTTTATGCAACGAGGGTCGGTGGCTGCGGTTTTTCGAAAAATCCCCGAGCAAATTGTTAAGCTTGAAAAGCTTGGTTTCCCCAGCAAAGTCACCCGAATGGTTGAAAAACCTCATGGTTTAATCTTGGTAACCGGATCCACTGGTTCCGGAAAATCGACCACCGTTGCTTCTTTCATTGATCATTTGAATCACAATCGGACGGCCCACATCATCACGATTGAAGATCCGATTGAGTATGCTCATCACCATCAAAAATCTTTGGTGAACCAGCGTGAAGTGGGCAGCGACTGCTTTTCATTTGCAACCGCTTTGCGCCAAGTTTTGCGCGAAGATCCCGACATCATCATGGTCGGTGAAATGCGCGATGCTGAAACTGCCGAAGCCGCTTTGCGGGCCGCAGAAACTGGGCACTTGGTTTTTTCGACCTTGCACACCAACGGCGCGGTTAACTCGCTGACTCGTTTGATTCAGATGTTTCCCCTGGCGAGTCATGATTATGTACGAAATATGCTGTCTTTCACGCTTGAGGGTGTGATTTCTCAGGTGCTTTTACGAAAAAGCAACGGCCGCGGATTGATGATGGTTTACGAATATCTGGCGATGACTCCGGCGGTTCGCAATTTGATTCGCGAAAATAAATTGCATCAAATTTATGGAAACATGCAAATGGGCCAAGATGTGAACGGAATGTCGACGCTTAATCAAAATCTTTTTAAATTGGCCACTGATGGCACGATTTCCTTCAATGAAGCTTGGGCCAATAGTCCCGATCCCGAAGAGTTCGCTAAGTTAGTTGCTAAAACTAAAAGTTCACGTAGGAGTGCCGCATGAAGTATCGATATCAAGGCTACGATGCCAACGCTAAAAAAATAAGCGGCGAAGTCGAAGCCCCTAATGCGGTTTCGGCACGAAACGTCTTGCGTAGTCAAAATGTGCGCGCCGCTAAACTTTTTGAAGTTCGTGGAAGTGGTGGAACCAATGCTACCCGATCGGGTGGAACGGGTACTCGATCCAGTGGAACGAAATTAAATAAAGGACTGACCATGCAGTCTTTTATGGACCAACTTTCGGGTGGCAATCGTCAACCGAAAAACATGGAATTCACAGCCTTCATTCGCCAAATGGCGGTGATGCAAGAAGCCGGTATTCCCATCGTGCAATCGCTAAACATTTTGGGCGATGCTGCGGAAACCAAGGGTTTTGGTCGCGTGCTTTTAGAAATCAAACAACGAGTCGAAGAAGGAATGTCCTTCAACGAAGCCTTGAAACTTTATGGCGATGTCTTCGATCGAATTTTCGTTAACTTAGTATCGGCCGGGGAAGTTTCCGGTTCTTTGGACCGAATCTTAAATCGGCTGGCGGTTTACTATGAAAAATCTTCGCAAATTCGTCGAAAAATCATTTCAGCGATGACCTATCCTTCATTGATGCTCATCATGATGATCGCGGTTGTATCGGTCATGATGTTCTTCGTGGTTCCACAATTTGCCAGTATGTTTGCGGGCCAAGGTAAAAAATTGCCAGCCCCCACTCAGATGATCATCGACATCGCCGATCTATTAAAACAATTTTGGTATCTCTACATCGGCGGCTTGCTAGGGGGCATTGGTGGTTTGGTTTTTGTTTTGCGAAACCCCGACACCAGAAAATTAATTGACCCTTATTTAATTCGCTTACCCTTGATTGGTGATTTGATTCGTAAAATTGGTATCGCGCGATTTTCACGAACTTTTGGAACCATGATTCAATCGGGTGTTCCGATCTTGGAAGCGCTTGACATCACTTCGCAGGTTGCCGGAAACTACGCGATCGAAAGAGCCTTGATTGAAACTCGCCAGTCGATTTCTCAAGGTAACTCGATTGCTGGTCCGCTTACGAAGGCCGGAGTTTTCCCGAAAATGGCGATCAGCATGATCGCGATCGGCGAACAAACCGGTGCTTTGGATCAAATGTTACAAAAAATTGCGGACTTCTATGAAGAAGAGGTCGATGCAAAAGTTGGTGCCTTAACTTCGATCATCGAACCTGTCATGATTGTGGTGGTCGGGATCACGGTTGCGGGTATCTTGATTCCCATGTATCTGCCAGTCTTCCAAATGGGTGACGTGGCGTCGGGGTCTGATGCCAAAGCCGGTGGCGCCGGGGAATAATGCGCTCGCCCAATCGCGTCTATCTGATTCATGCGGGAGTGTATCTTTTCTTTCTAACTCTGCTTGGTCTTTATCCGTCGAACGTTGTGCTTGAAGGCGCGGCCTATGATGCGATTGATTTATTTTTAATTGCCTCGGTCATTTTGATTGGTCAATCAGCTTTGCTCTTTTCAAAAGATGATCGTTTTTCGCTCTTTGCTCTTTTGCTGGCCGACGGCGCCTTGGTCATGAGTTTGGTTAAAGTTTCGGGCGCTAGCTCTTCACCTTTTTTAACTTTATTCCCACTGCTTGGTTTGGCTGGAGCCTTGCTATTCGAAGCCCGCTTCGCCTTTTTGCTGATTCTCGCCTGCACTTTTTATATCGGAAGCGCTCTGAATTGGGGCATAACCGTCATTTGGAACTGGACTGCACTTTTTTTAGTGGGCGCTTTGGGAATTTATTTAGTTAAAGCTTTGCGAAAATCGGGACAAGCGCTCGAACAAAGTGAAACCGCTCGCCGACGATTAGAATCTTTACAGCGTGCGATTTTAACCAACATCCCAAGCGGTCTGATCAGCGTTGATAGCGAAGAGCGAGTGATTCAAATGAATCGGGTCTCCGAAGAAATTTTAGGAGTTTCGGAATCAGAAATTGTGATGAAGAGCTTGCGCCAATTAATGCCTGAAGTGAATATTTTAGAAAAATCGGGAGTTCCCGAATTTTCACGCTCACGTCCGGTGATTCAGTACTCCCATCCAGTTGGGCGAAAATTAAAACTTGGATACACCACCGCGACCTTGACCGACGTCGACACCGGCAAAAATTTAGGGACTCTGATCGTGTTTCAAGATTTAACCGGGGTGATCCAATTAGAAGAAGATCTGCGTAATAGTGAAAAATTGGCGGCGGTTGGAAAGTTAGCGGCGGGCATTGCTCACGAAATTCGAAATCCATTAGCCGGCATCACGGGTAGCGCGCAACTTTTAGCGGTCGATCAAACCTTAAACGACGACGACCGTCGCTTGCTCAACATCATTCAAAAAGAATCGGCTCGGCTTGATGATTTGATTTCTGATTTCTTGGATTATGTTCGCCCGCCCAAATTAAACGTTGAAAAGGTGGATCTCAAATTAGTCGTTAAAGAAACACTCGAAGCCTTGGGCAATCATGCGGTGATCGTTAAGGGGGCTCGAGTTTTGAAAATGGAGCTCGAAGACAATAAGAAAGTTTTCATCAACGGAGACTTTAATAAGATCAAACAGGTTTTGATTAATTTGGTAATTAATGCGGCGCAGGCTGATGCCAAGCAAATCACTGTTCACATTAAAAAATCGGGGATCGTTCGAGTCATCGACGATGGCAGTGGAATCGACAAAAAAGTGATTGGGCGACTTTTTGAACCCTTCTTTACCACGAAAGACAAGGGGACCGGTTTGGGTTTGGCGATGTCTTATCGACTTTTGGAGGCCATGGGTGCCGGTATAAAAGTGATATCGCCAATCAACGAGGATTCCGTAAATGCGGGAACGATGTTTATAATCGAGTTCAAGGGAGCCCAACATGAGTAGCCAATCAAGAACTTCGCGACCTCGAATTTTAGTGGTCGATGATGAAGAAAGCATTCGCGAATTTTTGCAGATCATGCTCAAGCGCGAAAAAATGGATGTTGAGTTGGCTTCAAACGGCAAAGAAGGACTGAAAACTTTTCTGGCAGGCGAATTTGATTTGGTGATCAGCGATATCCAAATGCCCGAGATGTCGGGTTTAGAATTGCTTGGAAAAATTAAAGAAGCCAATCCAACGGCTTTGGTTTTGATGATCACCGCTTTCGGGTCCACTGAAGTTGCGGTCGAAGCCATGAAGCTTGGGGCTTATGATTTCTTGGCTAAACCTTTCAAAATCGACGACGTTCGAATGCGAATTGAAAAGGCTCTCGAAAAACGATCGTTGGTACAAGACAACGTTCGAATGCGTGGTGAACTGGGAGAGGCTTATAGCTTTTCCAATATCATTGGCACCACCCCGAGCATGATGCGAATTTTTGAATTGATTCGAAGAATTGCTCCAACCGGCAGCAACGTGTTGGTAACTGGCGAAAGTGGGACTGGAAAAGAATTAGTGGCCAAGGCCATTCACTACAATAGTTCAATTTCGGAAGGGCCCTTTCTCAGTGTCAACTGTGGAGCGATCCCTGAAAATTTGATTGAATCAGAAATGTTCGGTCACAAAAAAGGCTCATTCACTGGAGCGATCTCTGATAAAAAAGGATATTTCGAAGTGGCTGATGGCGGAACCTTATTTCTCGATGAAGTGGGAGAAATGCCGTTAGCTATGCAGGCTTCTTTGTTGCGTGCCATTGCCGAAGGAATTTTTTATCCAGTGGGTGGGACTGATCCGATTGAATCTAAAGTTCGGATTGTGGCGGCGACCAATCGAGACCTTGAACAAGAAATTCAAAAGAAAACTTTTCGGGAAGATTTGTATTTTCGCTTGAACGTTATTCATTTGAAAGTTCCTTGTCTCAAGGAACGCAAACCAGACATTCCTTTTTTAGTTCAAAGCTTTGTTGAAAAATTTTCCGAGCGTTTTGGGAAAAACGTTAAAACGGTGTCATCTGATGCTATGGAGCTTTTGACTGCCTATGGATGGCCCGGAAACGTTCGGGAATTGGAAAACGTTGTTGAACGAATGATGGCGCTTGAAGCCGGAGGCGGATTGACAGTTGAGGCATTGCCCGATCACATTCGCGAGCCTTTAAAGCCGCGAATCGAAAAACTCGGCGAGCAATTGGCTTGGAACGTGGCGGGAGTGGATTTGGATTCTATTCTTGGCAGCGTTGAAAAAGAATTCATCCTCAAGTCACTTGATCAAGCCAAGGGTTCCAAGCGAGATGCTGCTAAGCTTTTAAAAATTTCGATGCGCTCGTTGCGCTATCGATTAGAAAAATTCGGATTGGACACCAGCGGGCTTGATCAATGAAGAACAAGATCATTGCGCTACTATTGGCTGCCACAGTTTATTTGGTGATGATCTTTTCGCGTTTAAGCATTGAAGCCCGTCATCTGGAGCGTGGCGGTCATCAGCGCACCATCATTGGTAGTACGTGGGATCCTCGAAATTACCAAAAGATCAATCGAACGATTCGTAGGCGCGAAACCGACGCCTTTCGAAATCAACTGATCAAAGGTGATGCGAAGGGCTTTTTAGTGCCAGGCCTGGGCGCCGCTCAGGTTTCGTGGGCTTGGTTGAATTTGTTACAATCAGTGCATTATGACTCAAGTTATGAGGGCGATTTTAGTTGGATGTTTTCTAAAATCTATTTCATCCTCGCCCATGCGCATCCCAAGGAAATCTTTTTTGTCCGAGGATTGGCCCCTTTTTATTTAGTGATCGGTAAAGATCATCCCGGGGCCAACATTGTCACCGAAGAAATTCAAAAACGAAATAATCAGGATTATCAAATCTTCTTTTGGAGTGGCTTTCATGCAATGATGAATTTATTTCATCCTAAGATGGCGGCTTGGATGTACCGCGAAGCCGCAAAGTTACCGCATTCTCCTCAATATTTAGCAGCCTTGTCCTATAAGCTGGAATACGGCGAAGAAACTGTTTCTTCCGAAGAGTTGCTGGGGCAAGTTTTGGAAAAAGAAGCCGACCCTAAAATTGCTCAATTGATCAAGGAAACCCGCTTAAAAATTTTGGAACGTGCTCGTAAAAAATAATTTAAAATTATTTGGGATTTTTTTTCAGTAAATCCATCAAGTAGTGCGAGTCCATTTGAGTGTACATAAAGAAAAGCACCAACAAATTACCAAAAGATCCGGCCGATAAAGTCAGGACCCCGAGCAGCGCGTAAGACGCCCAGCCGGGAATCGCCAATCCGGTGAATAATTTTACATAAACAATGGCTAATCCGGCAGCCAATCCACTAAGCGAAATCAGCAAAAATAAAAGCATCCCGCGAAAACTGATGTGATCCAAAAAGGGCATCAACATATTAAGGCCGTGGCGCACTAAACTCATGATGTTCATTTTCGATTGGCCAAAGAAACGGTGACCGCGAGGCAGCGGGACTAATTGAGTTGGAATTTTCGATGAAAACAAACTCATCGAATAACAGCGATCAAAGTGGGGATGGTTGATCATGGCACCCAAGGTTCGAACTGAGTAGGCCGAAAAATTTCCCGTTTGAACGGTTCGACCGGTCAGCACTCGAAAAAATATTTTGTAAAGCTGATAGGAAATTCGAAATTTGAGGCCTTCGCTTCGTTCGGTTCGCCGAGCCAGCACGATGTCATCGGGAAATTTTGTGAGTTTATCAAGCATTGCCGGTAAATCCTGGGGGCGATCTTCGCCGTCGGAATCCATCGTGATGATCCAATCGGAATCGTGGGCTTGAGTTCTTAGCCACCGTAAGCCAAAAACAATTGCTTTTTGGTGGCCCAAATTAAAGGGAGCTAAAATGACTTTAGTATTGGCAGTCGAACTAAAGTTTTCGATCGCGGGATCTCGGCCGGCAGTGTCGTCGATCAGCAAAAAATTGACAGACAAATCTTTTAAACCGCTTAAAGCCTTGATGGCTTCGCTTTGTAGCGCAGCAAAAGACTGAGTATCAAAATAGCAGGGACAAACAACCCAAAGCTTTTTCATCGGTAGATTTCATTTTAGGGCGCTAATCCAAATGCGCAAGTCTTTGGCCTGGTCTCTCTTGGCTTAAGTTTTTTATCGCGGGGCAGACAATTGTTCTCGCGCTGATAAACTGTTTTTATGTCTCAAGACGACGGGCTTTTGGCCCAGCATTTAATTCATCAATCGCAAAGTCATGCCGATCGACATTTTTGGCACCGGCTGCGGTGGCGATGGATCAGCAATCGAATTAAAGGATTGTTGAATTCGGGTTCGGTTTTAGATTTGGGAGCCGGCGCCGGGGTGGCTGGTCTATTTATGAAATCCGAAAAAAACTATAAGTATTATTTTGCGGAGCCCATTACAGTTTTGCGAAAAAAATTAAGTGATGATTATGGCTCTGATCGAGATCTGACTGATGCCAAAAAATACCAAGGCATTCAAGTGGTGATCATGTTGGATGTTCTCGAGCACATTGAAGACCACCAAGGATTTCTTTCTTCACTCAGAGAAAAAATGGACATGGGAGCCAACTTGCTCATTTTGGTCCCAGCGCGTCAGGAGCTCTGGTCGGCATGGGATCAAAAGCTTGGACATTTTCGTCGCTACACCACTTCGATGCTTGAAGATGTGGGTCGACAAAGCGGATTTCAAGTCATCGATGCTCGCTATTTGTTTCCTCAGTTTTTCCTCTTAGGTTTGATTCGCAAAAAGTTTTTTGCGCCGAAAGAAGGCAATGCAGACTTGCCAATTTTGCCGCCACTGTTAAACCAGTTAGTTTTTTGCTTAGGAGCAATGGTGTCTTTTTTCTGGCGTCGGCCGCCGCTTGGTTCCAGCGCTTTTTTGCATTTGAAGAAAAGCTAATTTCCACTCTTCTTTTATTGGCGGCTTTACTTTTTTTGAGCTTATTGGAATATATTAATAACTATGTCAAACGAAGTGCCAGTCATTTCCGTTTCCGGGCTGGGTAAAAAATTCCACGCCACAGTTTTGTCTGACGTTAATTTTGAAATTAACCGAGGTGAATCGGTAGCGCTGGTAGGCGCCAACGGAGCCGGTAAATCAACTTTGATTAAAATCATTCTTGGTTTGATATTCCCGACTAGTGGAAGCCTCACCGTTTTTGGCCACCGGGCAGGTTCGGCGGAAGCCTTAGCCAGCATCGGCTACTTGCCGGAAATCCCAGGTTTTTGGGGCGAAATTTCGGCAAGATATTTACTACGAACGGTGGGTTCTTTGCGGGGGCTGTCTCCTCGAGTGGTGGATCTTCGCATTAAATCTCTGCTTTCAGCAGTGGGATTACAGGTCCGTGGCGATCGATGGATTGGCGGCTATAGCAAGGGAATGTTGCAGCGAACTGGCTTGGCCCAAGCGCTATTACATGATCCGGGGCTTTTAATTTTGGACGAGCCCATGAGTGGATTGGATCCGCGCGCTCAGGAAAAATTACGCGGGATCATTCTTGAGCTTAAGCAAAAAGGTAAAACCTTCATCATCTCTTCCCATTCACTAGAAGACATCCGCTCGCTCTGCACGCGAGTGATCGTGCTTGAAAAAACCAAAGTGGTGGCCGATGGGCCTTCTGAAGAAGTCTTGAAGCAGTTAGTTGAGAAATACCGAAGCCAAGAACCTTGGGACGAAGATCCCATTGGACACTTACCCTTGGATTGGGGGAGTTCTGAGAATGGCTAACAAAATTTTTCGCCTGGCGATTCTGCGACTTTTTCTTATGCTGAGACAAAAAATGGGCTGGATGAGTTTACTAGTCGGCACTGTGGTGGTGTGCATCTCTATGGTCGCGGCCGACGTTTCGTATTTGTCTTCGGGAAAAATCTTCCTTGATTTTGCACTAGCCACTAGTTTTATTATCCAAACTTTTTTAGCTCTTTATTTTGGCAGCAATATATTCGAAGACGAGAAAAACCGCAGGACTTTGCATTTGATTTTGAGCGGCGGCGTCACTCGCTTGGAATGGATCTTGGGAAATGTATTGGGCATTTGGATCGCGTTGTTGGCAATGGACGCGATTTGGTTTTCGGTGACTGCGATCACGGGCATTTTGCAATTCCAAATGGATCAGTTTGGGATTCTGCTTCAGGTAAAATTGTTGCAAGGTTTTGAATGTCTAATTTTGATTTCTTTGACGATGCTATTTTCCTTTTTTGTAAAACCTATTTTGGCTTTAGCGCTTGGGTTCTCGGTGTCGATGTTTGCCCATAGTGTGAATCAAATCCAAGCCATTTTTACGGATCCGGTATCTGGCCGCTTCGTTGAGTCTTCAGTTTTCAGCGTGGTTTATTGGGCATCTAAAATCATGCCGCCGTTGGAATGGTTCGATATTAAATCATTGGTGGGTTACGAAGCTCCGCTGGCTTGGTCGATTGCTTTGGGGCTGGTCGGAGTGGCATTGCTTTGGTCCGCCATTCTTTTGACAGCTTCTTGGCTTCGATTTGATCGAATGGATGTTTGATTGGACAGCGCAGAAATTTTTGAACTGGTGATAGTGTTTTTGCTTTCCGCAGTTTTTTCTTCTTTTGCCACTGTTCTTTGTTATCGGATTCCACGAGAAATTCCTTTGGGATTGTTTTCGCACGTTCGCTCGCAGTGTCCTTCTTGTTCTAAAGTGATTCCATTTTATGAGAACATCCCAATTTTTGGATTTATTTTTCTGCGAGGCCGGTGCTCGAGCTGCCAGAATCCAATTCCCATTCGCTATTTTTTAATTGAACTCTCAGTAACCGCAGTGCTTTCGGCTAGTTATTATATTTTGCGAAAATCTGGGGCGGTGACTGAACTTGATCCCATCAGTTATTGGACTCTGTTTGTGGCAGATCTTTATTTTATGTTCAGCCTGGTGGTGATCACGTTTATCGACATTGAATTTCGAATCATTCCCGATCGCTTTTCTCTGGGTAGTTGGGTCGTCGCGCTGCTTTTATTGGGGTTGCGAAGCAACTCTCCATGGGAAGGAGTTTTGGGCGGACTTGCGGGCTTTGGATTTTTTTTCCTGCTCGCTTGGGGTTACGAAAAGTACAAAGGCATTGAGGGTCTTGGCTTTGGAGATGTGAAAATGATGGGATGGTTGGGGACTTGGCTTGGCATCGGTTCATTGCCCGCAATTATTTTGATTGGATCCTTGAGTGGTTTGCTCTGGGGATTGGTCGCAATGATCAAAAGCAAAGATGGAATGATGACCGCAATTCCCTTTGGGCCTTTTTTGGCTTTTGCGGCGGCCCTTGTTTGGATTTTAAAAGCCTACTCCGTCGAAACGCTGGCGCTTGCTTACTAGTTTTTTGCTGCAGCTCAGTTAAACTCATAAATAAGTGTAATCATTGGGGGGCAGCTTTAGCTGAAGACTATGTTTGGTTCTCTATTCTCGGGTGGAAAAAAATTAATTGGATTGGATATCGGTTCGACCGCGGTGAAGCTCATCTCGGGAGAATTGAAGGGTTCTAAATTCAACATTGATCAACTGATTGTCGAAGTGTTTCCGCCGAGCAACGCGGAAGTTCCTGTCACGCCTGATAATCAGCCCTTGATTGCTGCAATTACAAAATGCTTAGAGCAAGTAAATTTGAAAAAATTCAAATTGGGAGTGGGAATTAAAGGAGCAGGAATCCTGACCAAAAAAATTCTGCTGCCCAAGATTCCAAAAAATGAAATTCCCGAGCAAGTACGATGGGAAGCTGAACAAGTATTTCCTCAAGACATTGCCGCAACATTGGTGGATCACGTTTTAATTGGCGAGGCCGATCAACTTCCTAATGCACCTAAGGGAACTAAAGGATGGGAAATTCTTTTAATTGGAGTTCACCGCGACGAAGTTTCTCAGTGGCGTGACGTGATTGATATTTCCAGCGGAAGCGCGTCGTTAGTCGACATCGAAGCATTCGCGGTTGGTGATTTGCTCGACAATGCTTTTTCTTATTCGAAAAAGAAACCGATTGCCTTGGTGGATGTCGGCGCAACTGGAACTCGAGTCAACGTTCGTCATAAAGGCGTCTCAATATTTATTCGCGAATTTCCAATTGGCGGCAACACCTTTACCGATGTGATCGGACAAAACTTAGGTTTGAGCTTTGAAGATGCCGAGGCCTTAAAAGTTCAAAGTTCGGAAGGAAAAGTTCCCGCCGAAGCCAAAGAAGCGCTTGAAGCGGTTTTTTTCCAATGGAAATCGGAACTTCAACAATGCGAAGACATTTTTATTTCTCAAGAACTCAACGTGGTCATCGATGAGTGGTTTTTCTATGGGGGCGGCAGTCGTTGCACGGGCTTGATGGATTGTTTGAACGACGATCGATTTAAGGGACGATGCTCTGAAGTTAAGGCCGAAAAATTTTTCAAAGCACGGGGCAAAGGAACCGACCGTGATTTTATTGAGCAATGGGCGCCTCGATTGTTGACGGCCGCGGCTTTGGCCGATCGGTCGGAGTAGGTCGGAGAACGTATGGCAGGTGTAAATTTACTACTAAGATTGGCTGAGCGAGAGCTCGAAGAGGGAATTGTTAGCGAAGGCGGAGTGGCCGGCTCAGGAATGGGCGGGGGCATTAAAGATGCCATTAACAATGCGCTTGCCGAGTTAACCTCGCATCAAAAAACCAACTTGGTTTTATTGGGAGTTGCGGTGCTCTTGGCAGTTTTCCAAGCTGAGATCGTGAACCTGGCGTATTTTGACAAGCTTTTAGCCGAGAAAAAAACAATCAATGCGTCTCTTCAGCAACAAGTATCGACTCTAAAGAACGAAGCCAAAGGCTTTGGTGAGTTGAAAGATCAAATCGACGATTACAATCGCAAGCTCGGCGACCTACGTCGCAAGATCCAAGAAATTGAAGCCATCCGAAAATCGAAGCGCGATTTTTCGATTCGCCTAACAGACTATGTGGTTTCGGAATTACCCGATGGCGTTTGGTTGAATTCCATTGCAGTGGACGTGAAAAACGGGCGCAAAGTGGAACTCGAAGGTCGATCTTTGGATTTAACTTTAATCGGGGTCTATATGCAGCGCTTAGAAAAAGGCGCTTTCTTTCCGAAGTGGACGCTTAAGAGTAATTCTGCCGACACCTTGGCCGGAGCACCGCCTAATGCAGCTTCCATTCGACGTTTTTCGATTGATGCTGGAATTGTGGAGGCCCAATGACCGCAGTTTTTAGATTCATTGCAAACATTCCTTGGTTTTTACCCTTCGTGTTAGCCGTTGGTCTGGGTTACATGGGGTTCCAAGAGCGCACCACTGCCGAAGTCGTACCGCTCGACAATCAAAAACTTTCTCTTGAAACAGACATCCAAAAAGTACGCGAAGAAATCGAGCGCGTAAAAAAATTCGAAGCCGAAAAAGACCAACTTTATAAAGAAGAAGGCGAACTTGATAAGGCTTTCAAAGCTGCCAAGGCTCAGTTTCCTCCGACCATCGACTTGCCAGATTTGATGAAATCTTTTGAAGATATGGCGCGTGAATTGGACGTAAAAATTTCTCAATTCACGCCCGACTTAAGCGTTAAACGAGAACTGTTGTCCTCGAGCCGAGTGAGTTTACGAATCACCGGAACTTACATTCAAGGAATGCAGTATCTCAACGCGCTTTCGAAAATGATCCGGGTTATTAACGTAGAAAGCGTAAAGTTTGGTTCACCCAATGCCGACACTGCTGGGCAAATTCTGGAAATTGAATTCAATATGGTGACCTTTTTCGTGGGAGATGCTTGATGAAATTAAGCTCTCGGGTGCTTTTAGCTTGGGCTTGTATGGGAATGGGCGAAGCCTATTGCCAAATTTCGCCAAGTAGCCCGAGCACTTCACCGGAAAACACCGTCAAAGCCGAAGGTTATCAGTTTGATCCGAACTCAGTGATCCGAGATCCTTTCGAGGCGCCTTTTTTTGAAGATCCTTCAGAGAGTGAAGAAGACGAAATCATTCGATACGACATCCGAGACATTAAATTGGTGGCGATCATGAAGGGTGCCGGTGCTTCGAAGGTGATGGTGAGAGTGAATAATCATTTTCACATTCTTCAAGTCGGCGACATGATGGGCAAGGCCCGTGACACGATCTTTAAAATTGAAGACGAAGCGATCACTATGGAAAAGGTACTCAAGGACTTTAAAGGCAATAAAAAATCGCAACTTTATAAATTAGAGCTCGATCCAAAGAAGAAATGAGCGAGTGCTAAGAACGTGCAAAACGGGGGAATTCATATGGCTACGAACTCGATAACGAAAAGATTCTTGATGGGAACCTTTTGGATTTTTGTGAGCACATTGGGACTTTCGGGTGTGGCTCATGCGCAAGATCTACAAGCAGAATTGGATGCCTTGGATGATTTGCCGGAAGAAGATTTGTTTGGGGGCGGAAATTCCGGCGGCAATGCTGGAAAATCAGCAGGCTCTGCAAAAAAATCTGCAGAATCCGAAGAAGCCCTTAGCTTTGAAGATTCAGAATTGAGTGCCGGCGGGCGCAAGAATGAAGCCAGAACTTCTGGTGCCCGTGGAACCAGCGATCCTGATCTCCAAGGACTCGAAGAAGAATTAAAATTCGACGACTATCAGGACGGCAACGCTCTTTCGCTCGATGAACTAAATAACGATCCCTCACTTAAGGCTAGCACCGTCGACGGCCCGATGGGCGCAATGACCGCTTTGGACTTTAAACAATTGGGTGACCGCGTTCGAATTGTGGTTGCGGCCAATCGTCCCATTGATTGGACTCGCGAACTTCGTGGCAAGCGCCGTCAAGTGGTGGTCGAGCTTCGAAATATGAAAATCAAAAACGAACTGCTGCGACGTCCGCTCGACACCGGAGAATTTGAAGGCCCAGTCGCGGTCGTTCAAGCCTTCGAATCAAGTTCAGCCAATGTGCCGACCGTGAAAATCTTGATTCAGCTTCGTAACTTCGTCGACCCGACAATTTTGCGAACTGGAAATCAATTGGTGGTCGATTTCCCATTGGTGTCGCAAGATTCTATTTTTAGAAGCAGCGCCAAAGCGCGCGCCGTAGCGCCGCAAACTTTTCTCTCGATGTCGGACATCAAAGAATTCAAAGGCGAAATCATTCCTTCCATCAACGCGCGAGAAACCCCACTGGCAGAAATTGTCAGCTTCTTGCTTCGAGACAAAGGAGTTAACTTTATTTTTAAAGACGGATCTGGCGCAACTCCAGTGACGGTCAGTTTGAAGTCCATCCCCTGGGACCAGGCTTTGGCCACCATCTTGTTCAACGCTCGTCCGGCCCCGGTTGGTTATCAAATCATCGACAAAGTTTATTATTTTTCTACAGTGGCCGCGCTTCAAACCGAACTCCGTGATTTGGCGGCAGCCCAAGCTAACAGCCAAGTCTTGGCACCTGTCGAAACTCGATTAATCCCAGTGGCCTATTACGATTTGTCTGGCATGCAGACTCAAATCCGCGCTTTCTCAACTCCCACTCGTGGAACCATTGCGCTCGACACTCCCAGCAACACGTTGATCGTTACTGACACCACCGAGGTGCTCGACAAAATGGAAAAGCTAGTGCGAATTTTGGATCGGCAACCGGCCCAAATTTTAATCGAAGGTCGATTGGTTTCTATGTCTCGAAACGGCACGCGTTCCTTGGGTATTCCTTGGAACGTCGGCGGCATTGAACGAGGCGGCATCACCAGCAACATTCGGGTGGGTAACGGAGGACCTTTGGCGGCGGTGACCCAGACGGCAGGCACAGCATCCGGCGAATTGAACATTCCCCTGCGTGTGGGAAATCTTGGCCCCTTTGGCGCGGTTTCGGCGACACTTTCGCTTTTGGGCGGGCGCAGTCTCTCGAAAACATTGTCGAGTCCCCGAGTGGTGACTCAAAATGGATTGGCCGCAACAATTAGCGACTCGATCTCGGTTCAACAGGCTTCGGGTTTCACGACCACGGGACAAGCCGCTCTAACGACCATCCAATTGCCCTCTAGTTTAAGCGTCACTCCCGTAGTGAAGGCCGACGGATTTCTTGACCTGGTCGTGAACATCACCAAGGGATCTTTGACTTCTGGTGGTGGAACCAAGACCCAGACGGTCAGCAATCGAGTTTTAGTTGAAGATGGAAAAACCGTGGTGATCGGCGGGATCTCCAACTTGGACGATAACTACACAGAAACACACGTGCCGTTTTTCAACGCACTTCCCATTTTTGGGGCCTTGTTCAAGGACACTCGAGCGTGGGTCGAAGGTTCTGCGGAATTGATGGCCTTCATCTCTCCCAAAATTCTTAACCCCAACGAATCTCGTGGTTATGCTTGGGACACTTTACAAAAATCCCGCAAGGGCGAGAACAGCCCCGACGAATCTCTTTCGGTCTTTGGAGCTGATGATGAAACAACTCCGTCTGCGGGCGGTACTTTCTAGGATTTGGTTTTTTAATGCCCACTAATTTTTGACTCCACGCTTGGGCATTAAAAATTTAGAATAGCTTGATGAGTTTGATTTGGGCATTTCAGATAGCGCTCGACATAGCGGTCACTGTAATTTTGGTGAAGTATTTCATAGTGAAAAAATACAGTTTCATGGGGATCCGCGATCTACTTTCGCGCGAGCTGGATTCGAAAGAGCGAGTGAACACTCCGCTGGGTTCGGCGACTTCGACTCTGTCAGAAAAAAGAAATCTCCTGAGCCAAGAAATCAATTCAAAGCAAAGAGTGCCCGTTGAAATGAACACGGAATCTTCCTTTTTTGGTGGCAATACCAATATCAAAGTTCGTGATGCGAAACGTCTATTAAACCAAGGCGTTAGCATTCAAGAAGTGGCTCAAAAAACCGGACTTAGCCAAGCCGAATTGGTGCTTTTAGAAAAAACTATGCTGGGCGGATCTCGCGATCTGCTCTGAGTTTTCTGTAATTATTCTGCAAAGATTTTCTAACCTTCTTTGATTTGCACCGTGTCTAAAAATAAGAGAGAGCAAATTATAATGCGGGGTGTAAAAAAAGTTGACATGGTGCATTATAATTCCTAATAGGGTGGACTGTGGCTAAGTTGAATCCAGCGGGTGCAGCTGAATGGCGTGTAATTTCTGCCATTTTGACTGGTACATTTGCGCTCGAGGGAACGATGCGGCCACTAAGAAACTCCACGAAAGGGAGGAAGGACTAGCTTAGAAAAGGGCTTTGATGTCATAGGCTTAAAAGGCCTTACAAGTGGGGTTTTTGCCCTGAAATTTAGGTTTCGTCACTTGTAAATGCCAAAGAAGAATGACTAGAAGTGGAAGCGTTGCAATAACTCGCAATGCGGCAGAGAGAGCCGCAAAACGAATGGCGCAATGCTCAAAGAGAGAGAATCCGATAATCAAGGCATGAAACAGGGCGTTTCTGCCAAGAAGGGGGAAGAGCTATGAACGAAGGGAAAAACATGGAATCAGGACTAACTAACAACACAGCCAACATTATGGGGGGCGCGGTTGCTGACGTTGCGCAGGACGCCGTTGCTCGCAATCCAAACGTAAAGGTCATCAAGCGGTACCAAAACCGTAAGCTGTATGACACTCACCAAAGCTGCTACGTCACTTTGGATGAAATTGCGGAAATGATCATGCGCGGCGAAGAGGTTGTCGTTATCGACAATCGTAGCAAGCGTGACATCACTTCTAGCACTTTGACTCAGATCATTTTTGAAAAACAAAAACGATCGAAAGCCGTCATTCCAGTTTCAACACTACGAGACATTATTCAAATGGGCGGCGGAACTTTCTCGGGCTTCTTGTCGAAGTCTTCTGAAAGCGGATCGAACATCTTAAACAAAGCTAAGGCTGACCTTGAGAAGAGCTTCTCAGTCGCCGGCAATCTTCGCGGAACTTTCTTGGTTACTCAGCGCGCAGCTGAAGACCTCAAGAAAGCTTTGGAAGAACGCGCTCAAACTTCCGGCTTGAGCCGTGAAGCGATCAGCGCGACTCAAGTTCAACTTCAGAACTTGGGCAGCCAGCTGACGAATCTCGAAAAACTCATCGAAGTTTTCGAAGCTCGTTCTGCTGCAACTAACGCATAATTAGCGCTAGTAAAAAGAAAGCTAAAAGCCTCGGGTCCCGCAAAGGACTCGAGGCTTTTTTTATTACTGATTAAAAAATTAAACCGATTTTTCGGGATTCAAAGCGTCGAGCAAAACTTCTTGAGCCTTAGAAGGGTCTTTGGAGCTCAGGAGCTGGTGGGCCAAGGTGGTCTTCTGGCGCAAGACGTGGAGTTTTTGTTCCACGGTGTCCATCGCTAAGTTGAAGGCTTCGGACAAATCTTGGAACTCGTCATCGGTTCGTAGTTTTAATCGAATGCCTTCGCGGCCAGTCGCGATTTCTTGAAGCCGACGTTTCAGTGCGTAAAGCGGGCCCACGATTTTTCGCGACAAAAACAAAGAGGTAAAAAATAAAACAACGGTGAAAACGAAAAGCGCCAGGACCAACGAGTAGGAAATCATTTTGAATTCCCATTTCAATTGGTCGACCGCATCGGGCATTCGCACGATCGCGGCTTCGGTTAAAGTTTCGTAGCTCAATTTATTGAAGAACAAAGTTAATCCCATGAAGACCGCGAAAATCAAAGTCGCCATCAAACACAGCGTCAGCGTGAAGCGGTATTGAAAGTCTTTGTCTAAAACTAATTTTACGCGGTTTCGGCGGTTCGTTGGTGTTCTCATTATTTCGGGCATTCCTCGAGCCCCGCCGCAGTGGCGTGGAGCTTACATAGGAAATAATAAACACTTTTCGTTGTAATTTCATCTTTCGGGCAACGGTTTCTTGGCTTGGGGAAGGGGAACTGGCTACAAAGCGGCCCAATGACGTCTGAAATCGTCTCTAGGATCGATCCTGGTTGATTTAGGTTTTGATACTCGGCCTCGGCACCAAGCTTTTCGTGGATGCGTAGGAAGCCGCCAATTGGCAATCCATTGACCAAGTAAATCGTGGGCTCGGCAGCGACTTTAGTTGTGGCATCGCCCGCAATTTTTTCAAAGACGAATGAAGTGGGCACCGTTTCTTGCAGCAAAATGTCGCTGATGCTGACCGATTCTTTGCCGGTCTTCATTTTATTTAAATCTGAGCGAGTTAATTCGATGAGTTCTTGGGGGCTTGAAATGCTGAGCACGCCAATTCCGTATGTTCCGGCGTTGTTTTTAACGATCAAACGAGGAGGGGTTTTGATTTCGCGCTTTTCGTAATCACGTCGCAACTCGGCCAAAAATTCTTCGGCGTTTTTAGCTAAACGTTCGCGGTCTTCGGCTTTTGAAAAATCAATGCCGGTGATGTGGGCGCTTTTTGGCATGAAATAAAAAGGATCGAAGAAAGAAAATTCCTTCGCGATTTTATTCAGCAGTCCATCGACGATTTCAAAGTGCTGAGATTTTCGGCGGCGATACCAACCAAGGCTGGGGCTCGGGAAACACGGTGTTTTAGTGCGGTCTAAAAATTCTTTGAGTGTGGGAATCATTCCGCCGCTCAAATCATGATTCAAAATAACCGCGTCGCAATTCTCGAGCGCAGCAGGCATCGGAATGTAAGTCAGGTGCTTGCCATTGGAGGCTTGAACGATCCAAGGACGCGGAATTGGCGCGCCCGACCAGGCTAATTGAACCTCGCAGTTAGCTAGCGAAAGCATATCGATAATGCCGGTCAGGTTTTCTAAATAACCTTTGTTGTTCGTGTGGGCTTCGGGAACCAATGCGACTTTCCAGGGACTTGGTTTTAAAAGTTTGGCGGATAAAAACTGTCGAAGTTTTTCGGCACCACGCTCGAGATCTTGGGGGTGCAGTCGATTGAAACCAGCAGGAAATAAATTGACGTCGACCACGCCGACTTTCCATCCGGCATCGCGGATGTCCATCGAAGTGTAAACCGGGTATCCGCAGCTCGAGGTGTAACGGGCCAAAAAGGCCGTTACTGCGTCGATCTCTTCATCGAGTTGTGCGAAAAAATTACGACTGTTCGCCATCTGGTATTTTCTCTAATTCGACTCGAGGCCACTGGCTAAGGATTTCTCTTCCGGCTTTTTCCAGTTCCGAAATGTCTAGTTTTCTGGGATTGACGACCGGATAGGTCATCACAAAAGGAATCCAGCGGCTCAAGCTTTTGATTTGCTCGAGTAAATTGTTTTGAGCTGTCCACCGAGCTTGGATCTGGTCGTAGAATTTCACGGAAAGCTGCTTAAAGCTCGCGGGAACTGGGCTTCGAGGCAAGCATCGATTGATCAGCAATCGATAGGGCCCCGGCAATTCACGGGCCCGTAAATCGATGGTCATCAGTTCGATTTCACGAAAACTTTTGCTATCAGGGGCACTGATCATCAAGACACTGGTGTCGCTCGATTGAATCCATTCATGTGCTCCGTTGGCGACTTGAAGAAGTCGCTGATGGAGCGGACGGCTCAGATTTAAGAGTTCGCTAAGTTCCGTGAAAAACGTGGAGCCAAAAACCCCACGGAATATTCCAAAGGCTTTTTCTTGGCCGCTTTTAAGGAGCCCGCTCCAGAATCCTTTTTTGCTATCGGATGCGTCTTCGCTTTTTACAAAACGAGAAAGAATTCCTTCATCGAAAAATTTGATCAAGTGTTTGGGGCTGTCGATGAAGTCTAAAGCATGGCGAGATGGTGCGGTGTCGAGCACGCAGAAATCAAAAAGTCCGCTCTCGCGAATCGATAAAAGTTTTTCTAAACTCAAATACTCTTCGATGCCGCCCAAGTGACCTTCGATGATTTCAAAAAAACGGTGTTCAATGATTTTTTTGGCTAAATCTTCGCGCTTGGTGGTGCGGCGAACTAATTCGGAAAGTGCGGTTTTTTGATCCAACCATTGGGCGTAAAATTCTCCGCCACTGGGGAATTTTTTTACCAACTGAGCTTCGTTGGAAAGTTTTTCGAGTCCTAAGGCTTGGGCGAGTCTTCGCGCAGGATCGATGGTGATGGTGACTGTTTTATATCCCGCTTCGGCGAGTGCGAGTCCAAAACTTGCAGCGGTGGTGGTTTTACCAACCCCGCCTGTACCTACAAAAATAACAAGCCGGGTTTTTTTCATATTAGAGCTTTCTCGATTTCATCAGAAAGTTGGACCAATGAGAGATCGGGCTCGGCTTGAATCTCTGCAAGTTTCATTAAGCGATCTGTAGGCGAAAGCTTGCTTTGCAGATCAGCAATGACTTCTTGCTCTTCTGTAAAAATTTCTTTTTCAACCACTAAGAATTCATCCCAAGTGCTGCCTTCAGCTTGAGGGGCTCGTGAGTCCTCAAAGTTCGGGCGAATTCGGTTGACCACAATGTGTCTTGCGTTCATCCCGCGTTGTTTTAAATCAGCTTTAAGTTCGAGAGTTTCTTTGGCGGGCAATTCACTAGGCAAAGTCATCAAATAAATTTCGGTGTTATTCCCGTTTTTAACGAAATTAAATATTTCAGCGGATTGGCGCAAAATAATTCCTGCTGAAAAAACGCGGGTGAGCGCTTCAATGCTGGAAAAAAGCGCAAGAAAATGTCCGGTCGACGGAGCATCGACGATCACGTGCTTCCAGCGAGTGCTGGTTTCGGGGACGGATCCCTCGGTGCATTCAAAGTGAATTTTTCCGAGCATCGCCGAAGGTTCAAGTCCTGGGCAGACTTCGATAAAAGATTTCACGATCGAATTCGAAAAAACCCCACTCACGATTTTTTCGCGAATTCCCGCGGTCGCTTCGCCTAACATCGAAGATCCTGATCCCGGAAAAAGCGCTCGGGTGAAGTATTCTTGAAAACTTTCTTGAGGCATGATTTTGCAGCCCCAAACTTGGTTGATTTTGATGCTAGGGCGAATTTGGTATTGTGGATTCTCAATGCCCAAAAGGCTGGCGCATTGGCCGCTGCCTTGAACGTCGATGGTCAAAATTGGCAAGTTCCGCGGATCTTTCGCGAGCGCCATGGTGAGCGCCGCTGCAAAGGTTGATTTTCCGGTGCCACCCTTGCCGGATACGAAGTGCAATTTTGCTGTCATATGGATTCTATTGAGGAATCTTTGCACTTTTATGAGGGAGCTTCAATCAAAGAAGGGCGCTCGATGTGGTCAAATTTTTTCTGGCCGCGACCCGTCAAGCAACAGTCTAATGATACGGAACACTAGAAACTTTGTGACATTGTGGATTCAGCAGATGGGCTTTAGACTTTCTATGAAATTGGAGGTCTATATTATGAATTTTTCAAAATTTGCAAAGAAGTTATTAGTCTTGGGGATTTTCTCGACAGTTACCATGTCGTGCGCTCCTCGCGAGTTCACTCAAGGTAAATACGACAACCCCGATGAAGCTCTGCTTTTAGATGACAAATTCAATGAATCCGATGCAAAAGCTCTGATCGAAGACATGATCACATCATTGGCCGATCACCCAGTTTTTAAAGACGCACGAGTTCCGCCAATCGTTCAGGTCGAAACCGTTCGTAATAAAACTTCGGAACACGTCGACACCAAGGCCTTGACCGATTCTTTGCGCACACAACTCATTAAAACTGGTCGCGTTCGCTTCTCCAATAAAGAAGACCGAGACACCGTTTCTGAAGAATTGGATTATCAAAACGATTCGGGTCGAGTTCGTGCAGACACTCGCAAACGTCGCGATGGATCGATTGGCACCGATTATGTGTTGACCGGTGATTTGATTTCTAACGTCCAGCAAGTTGGTGGTCGTAAGGCGATTTACTATCGACTGACTTTGAACTTGACCAATGTCACAACCAACTTGATTGAATGGTCTGATGAAAAACCCATTCGTAAAAAATATAAAAAACAATCGATCAGTATGTAATATTGGTGTGATATTGGCTGATTCTTGATGAAAATCGCTCGTGCAGGACTGGTTGCAGCGCTGGTTCTTTTGGGGTCCTGTGCGAGCCAAAGTTACTACAATGATTCGGGTCACTATCTGATGACTCAACGGCGCTTTGCAGAGGCCGCCGCAGAATTCTCCAGCAAATCTCAAAAAGCCGGCAAGAACCAGCTGCTTTATTTGATGGATGCGGGAGTCGCGTATTTTGATTCACAAAACTATGAGGCCGCGATTGAGCATTTTTTGCGGGCTGAAAATCTTGCGGAAATTAAGGACTACACCAGTTTGTCGGAAGAGGCTGGAGCACTGCTAACCTCGGATTCCGCAAAATTGTATCGTGGCGAAGATTTTGAAAAAGTTTTGATCAATGTCTATTTGGCCTTGGCCTTTGCCGCGATTGGAAAACTAGAAGATGCGCAAGTCGAAGCTCGAAAAATTAATTTAATTCTTTATCGAATGATCAATGAAGGCAAAAGAAATTATCAGGAATCACCTTTTGCTCGTTATTTATCGGGAATCATCTGGGAGGCTGGTGGCGATCTTAATGCGGCTTACGTCGATTATCGTTACGTTCAACAACTCAACCCAAGCTTTCCGGGCATAGGTAGTGATTTGATTTATCTCGCCAATCGCTTGGGCTTTCGAGATCAAGAGCGCCAATGGCGCGAGCAATATCCCAACGTCGCACTGCGAGCGCGGCGCAGTGAGCGCAGTGAAATCGTGGTATTTTTTGAAAGGGGACATGGTCCCCTAAAAGAACCACGCGATGGCGGAAATTCTTCGCTTCCTCGATTTGTGCCTCGCTACTCTAACGAAGCCGGGGCGCGAGTTCTGGTCAATGGAATGGAGCAAGGCAAAATGCTGAGCGGAGTGGACATTGAAAACACCTCGGTTGATTTTTTGGAATCAAAAATGGGTAAACTCATTGCGCGAAAATTATTGAGCGCGACCGTTAAGGGCGCGGTGGCGGCCGGAGTTTCTTCGAAATCAGATGATGCGGGACTTGGTTTTTTGATTTTTCAATTGCTGATGGCCGTGGATCAAGCCGACTTGCGATGCTGGCGATCCTTGCCGGCAGAAATTCAAATGCTGCGAATTCCGGTCCAAGCCGGTGTTCATGAGGTGGTGGTGCAGGTCTTGGATTACGGCGGGGCACCTCATCGAGAAATTCGGTTGGGACCTGTAAACGTCAAACGCAATGAGTTTAAATTTTTGCCCGTTCGCTAGCGTTCTTCATAGCTAAAATAAAACTTGCGCGAGCTTAGCTGCGGCGATAAACCCTGTGAATATGTTTGGACCCATTCACTCCATTGCGTTTGATTTCGACGGCACTTTGGTGAACACCATGAATTCGGTGGCGCTTGGAATGCAAAAAGCGATCGCGTCGGTCACTGGGAAAGAAGTTCCCGTCCCAGAATTATTTAAATCATTTGGCCCAGCTCCGCGTGGAGTTTTGGAAAAGTGGCTTCCGCTTGATCGAGTCGACGAAGCTCTTTTGGTTTGGCTGAAGTTTGATCAAGAACAGGGCCCGGATACTTACGTTCCTTTCGCCGGCGTTGAGGCCATGCTGATTGAATTGCAGGTCGCTAATTTGCCCTTTGGGATTTTTACCGGACGAGACCGAGCCGGAACACTTCATATTTTAAATAAACTAGGATGGTTTAATAAGTTCTTTTCTGAGAGCAACATTGTTTGCGGCGATGATGGATTTAAAGCGAAACCATCGGGCCAAGGCTTGAGCCACCTGATCAGCACTCTTGGTTGGTCCAAAGAACACACCCTCATGGTCGGCGATCATGAACACGATTTAATGGCGGGTCGTGAAGCAGGGACTAAGACTGCAGTTGCGCTGTGGGACCAAACTTTTGTAGAAGGCCAAACCAATCGTGCACGCTTTCGTGAAAGCTGGGATCGCTGGCAAGGCAACGACCACATTGACTTGCGAGTCCCCAAACCAGAAAGCCTGAGCTATTGGATTTTTAAGGACCGCGAGCCTTCGTTAGAAGATTGATTAGAAATAGGGTCTTTTGTATACTCGGGCCCCTATGAGAAAACTCAATACTTTGTTTCTGATGTTGCTGGTTAACTTTGGAATTTTGCTCACTCTTAGTTTTGTTCTACGAGTGACCGGATTGGAACGCTACCTGGCGGCCAACGGAATGGGCTATCAGGGCTTGGCAATATTTTGCATGATTTTCGGAATGGGCGCTTCGTTCATTTCTCTTTTGCTTTCAAAGCGCTTGGTGAAGTGGCGAATGAAAATTCAATTAGTCGACAGCACCCACATAAATCCCGATGCTCGTCGCTTGTTTGAGATGGTTCGGCATTTGTCTTTGAAGGCGGGTTTGCCAAAAACTCCCGAAGTAGGAATTTATGAATCACCCGAAGTGAATGCTTTCGCAACAGGTGCCAGCAAGGACGATTCCCTGGTTGCGGTTTCCACGGGCTTGATTGCCGCGATGAAGTGGGAAGAGGTTGAAGGAGTCTTGGGCCATGAAATCGCGCACATCGCCAATGGCGATATGGTGCGAATGACTTTGTTGCAGGGGGTGATGAACGCTTTGGTGATGTTTGTTTCTCGAATTGCAGCGCAAATTGTGTTGTCCGCAATGCGCGGCGATCGCGACGAACGTCGAGGCGGAAATTTTTTCATGCACTTCATGATCGTTCAGCTTTTTGAAGTTGTGCTGGGACTATTCGGGATGATCGTGGTCAATTCCTATAGCCGTTATCGCGAATTTCGGGCGGATCAAGGTGGCGCTGATTTAGCTGGTCGACAAAAAATGATCAGCGCTTTGCAAGCTCTTCAAACTCGTATTGAATTTGTGGACAAGGGGCGCCCTGACTTGGCGACTATGAAAATTTCATCGGGACGCACCGGGGTTTTGAGTAAATTATTCTCAACCCATCCACCACTCTCCGAACGAATTGCGGCTCTGCAAAGCTCTTAATTAGCGCTTAAATTGCGGTTAAATAAAAAAAGCTAGTCTGCTTCAAATGCAGACTAGCTTTTTCGCGGGTTAAATTTTTTTAAAAAATCAATCGACTACGTTTTCGCCGCCATCAACACGGATGGTGTTACCAGTGATGAAGTTGCAGTGAGGCAACGACAAAGCAACCAAGGCTTGGCCCACGTCTTCTGGGGTGGTCAATCGCTTGAACGGATTTCGGCTTCGCGCGGTTTCGATCATGCCTTCATTGCCAGGAATTTTTCGAAGCGCCGGAGTGTCGGTAACGCCCGCTAAGATCGCGTTGGCGGTGATTCCCATAGGAGCCAACTCGACTGCTAATTGTCGGCAATAGCTTTCTAGTGAAGCTTTGGCCGCACTGACCGCGCCATAGGATTTCCATTGGCGACTCGAGCCCGCCGAAGTCATTGCGTAAATTCTCCCATTGCGAGCCATCAGTCCGGAGTTGACCAAATCTTGAGTCCAATAAATCAAGCTCGAGGCCATTACATCCAAAGTCATTTCGACTTGGGCTTTCGACAAACTAGTGGCGCTGTCTCCGCCCTCGGCGATGATTGGCTTTAAAGCACCGAATGCCAAGCTGTGTAACAAAACATGAACTTTGCCTTTGGCTTTTTCGCTCATCACCGCGATGGTTTCTTGACGTTTGGTTTCGTCGGCCGCGTTGATGTTAAAAAACAAACACTCGCGCTTTTTGCTCTTAATTTTTTCAACAATTTCATCAGCGTGGGCTTGGCCCGCTTTGCGGTCCATGTGCACGCCAAAAATATTGAGGCCTGCTTCAGCCAGCGCTAAACACGAGGCTTCACCGAAGCCGGAAGAAGAACCCAAAACTAAAGCCCATTTACCTTCAAATCCACTATGAATCATAGGCTTCGCCTTATAGCGATGTCTTCGCTGCTCGTCAAAGTACTGGCTTTAACCTTCTGATTCAAAAGGGGATGATGATTAAGGGGGGCTAACGGCGCGCGATGGAAATACCTGAACTGAACGTAAACAATCCGCAGTTAGCTAAAGCGTTTGATAAAATCGCGCGGCTTGAAAACACCAAGCTTAACAAATTTGATGAAAAAGTTTCCAAAGAAGATAACAAACTAAAGTTGGTTCAGGATCTAAAAAATAAATTCTCGAAGATCCGAGAGACCATGGTTCCCTTTCAAACCCCCGCTGATTTTCGAGATCTCAAGGGATCTTCGTCCAACGAAGATGTTCTAAAAGTTTCCGGCGTGGATAAGGCCATCGCTAAGCCCGGTTCATATGAAATCGAAGTGCTCAATTTGGCGAATTCAAACTCAATCATGACTTATGGATTGCCTGATCGCGATCGCTCGGAAGTTGGGGTTGGTTATATTTCCTTCAAAGATTTTGAAGGTGAATCCCACGAAGTTTACATCAATCACTCGAACAACACGCTCGATGGAGTGGCTCGCACGATCAACGACGCCAACATTGGAGTGAAAGCTTATGTGGTCAATGATGGAACCGACGCCGACAATCCATGGCGAATCATTTTGAATGGCGATGGCACTGGCTGGAAAAAAGATTACGAGTGGCCCAATTTTTATTTTGTGGGCGGCGACTTTGATTTGGACGTTGATCGGATTCGCGAAGCTAAGAGTGCAACCATACGCTTCAACGGTCAACCCTTGATGGCCGATGAAAACACCCTGAAAAATTTATTACCCGGCGTGAACATCGATTTGAAAAACGCACGGCCCGGCGAAATTATTAAAGTCGACGTGCAGCCTGACTTTGAAAAAATCGAAGCCAAAGCCAAATCTTTTGTTGATTCTACAAACGCAGTGCTCGATTTCATTCAGCAACAAAACAAGCTGACTAGTGACAGCAGCAAAGATCCCACCAAAGCGTTGGGCGGCGATGTTGGATTACAGACCATTGAAAGCCGTTTGCGATTTGTGCTGCAACAATCTGAAGAAAAACTAGGCAACACCAACATCCGGGGAATTCGCGATTTAGGAATTGTCTTCAATCGCAATGGAACCTTGGATTACGACCCCAAAAAATTCCAAAAGACCTTGCAAGATAATTTCGAAGAAGTTTCTACGCTTTTTGCGGGCGATGGCGAAATCGGCGGATTTTCTCAAGACATGGTGAAGTTAGTCGACGGGGTCACTCGTGGCGGTGACGGAATGTTGTCTTTACGCGAGGCCAATTCAAAAAGTAAAATTAAAAAACTGGAAACGGATAAAGAGCGAGCGACTCAATTGGCGGAAACTCGCCTGCAACGAGTGCGCGTTCAATTTGGCCGTGCCGATCAAGCGTTTGAGCGAATGCAGCAAATGAAGGGTTCTCTGCCTGGCGGAATGCCGGGTGGCGCATAAGGGACTTTGGGGGGAATAAATGAGTTACGGGGCAAAGACTTACAAAAAAACTTCAATCACAACCGCAAGCCGCGAGAAGATTCTGCTGATGCTCTATGAAGGCTGCATCAAGAATTTAAAAATGGCTAAGAAAGCGATTGAAGAAAAAAACATTCCTGAAAAATGCAAACACATCGTCAAAGCCCACGATATTATTTTGGAGCTCACCAATTCATTGGATCACTCCAAGGGCCCCGAAGTGGCCGAACAATTAGAATCACTTTATTCTTTTGCGATTTCGCAGCTTCTTCACGCCAATTTGCACAGCGATGCCAATGCGATCGATTCAGTTTTAAAAATCATGGGAACTTTGTACGAAGGCTGGATCGTCGCCGTTGAAGAGACCAAAAAACAGGGAGCTTCTAACAATGAAAATCGATAAAAATCATCTGCTCATTAAACTGGCTGACATCGATCATAAGTTGATGAATCTATGGATCAACGAAGACGTCGAAATTAACGACGACGATCGTTGGGAGATATTTGTGGTGCTGCTCGAAACTCGAGTAGAAATTTTGAGTGTCTTTAAAGATGCCGGAATTGCGCTGACGGCCGAGCAGTGTGTGCCCCAGTGGCTGGAAAAAATGACCAACCATCGCAAAGAATTTCGACTTCGGGAACTGCGCCAAATGGGCGAGCGATTGCGCCGTAATAAGAAAAAATACGAGGCTTATGAGGACGTGTCGGACCTTAAGAACGAAGGAAAAAAATAAGTGAAATTCGTTGAAGCCGCACGCTTGTTGTACGCCGAAGGTTCCGGCGGCGAAGCCGTAACCCTTTTAGAACACGCAAGAGATTCCTCAGCGCCTGAAGAGTATTTAGCTCTGCTCGCGCTTTTGGAAGTGGGCTGTCTCCATGATATGGCGGGAACTCATCAATACATTCAGCGAGATTTATTTCCAACTATTTTTACTTCGGAGTTTTGGACTCGAAGAAGCCTGGCTGAGCAGGGAAATTTTTTCGAATGGGCGGGATTGATTGCATTTGGTGCGGCTTCTTTTGAAGATTCCGCTGAATGTCTTTCGCGCGCTGCCAGTCTTGGTCGTGACAGTTCGCTATTGTGGCGAATGCTTGGAACTCTTTGTTTAGATCGCTCGGATTTTGATTTGGGCGTTCGCTATTTAAAAAGAAGTTTGCAGCTTTTGCGACAAACCGACCTTGGCCTTTTAGGAGGCCGCGAATTTCAAATCGGCTTTTTCACTAACCGCACATTCTTTTCGGAATCTTTGGATGTCGCCGAATACATGAGAATGCTTTTGACGGTTACCAAGGTCGCCAAAGGGCGAAAAAATCTGAAGATTGCCCGCGAATTACTGATTGAGATGATTCACCAATTTCCCACCGAACGTCGTTTGGGCCAGATTCGATTGATGGTTGAAAAGAACATCGTCGAATCGAGCGTTTTAAATCTAGGAACCTCGAGGTCCGGCATTGAGGGGTCGCGAATTCCATTGATTAGCCGACGCTCGATCGATATTTAAGGGGCATGACCCTTTGGGTTCAAAACTTATTAGACGGGGTGACTCGAGCGAATCCCGATAGTTCGCTTGAGAGCTCTGGAGCCACTGCTTCTGATGCGATCATCGATTTAACGAATAGTGCTTTCCCTTTGCGTTGGCGCAGCCCCATTGAATGGGCACACAATGCAATCAAAGATTTACCGGCTTTTATGATCGATCACGCGGCCTGTGAACGCAAAGTTTCAGCTACCTGCATGACCTTTGTCGTGAAGTATCCAGATCGTCCTGAATTTGTAGAGGCCATGATCCAAGTGGCTATCGAAGAAATGGAACATTTTCAGCAGGTCTTTCGAATTTTGCGCTCTCGAAATTTGACCCTAGGGCCGGACACCAAGACTGAATATGTTAATCGCTTCTTGCAACTCAATCGCACGTCTCCAGAAGATCGATTTTTAGATCGAATGCTTTGCTTTGGAATCATTGAAGCTCGGGGCTGCGAGCGTTTTGCTTTGATCGGCGAGGCTTTGGCCCGAGAAAACCGTGAGCCGGAATTAAGCGCTTTCTACAAAGATTTGGCCCGCGAAGAAGCAAAGCATTTCGGTATATTTTTGCGATACGCCAAGACTTATTTTCCATCGCCGGTTGTCGAGGCTCGGCTCCAAGAGTTGCTCGATCAAGAGTCTTTGATCATCAAAGAATTACCCTGGAGACATGCTCTACATTGATTCGGGGACGGCTGAGCGGCCGATTCCCATGGTCGGCGGCTCTAGGGCGTGGACTGATTCCAAATGGTCCAGCGCGATCGTGGTTCCTTTGCGGGCTGAAAATGGTGAGCGAGTCCTTCGGCTGATTTCGTCGCTTAGAGCCGCCCTTGAATTTCAAAAACCTGAGTTTCCCACTTTGTTAGTTTTGGTTTTAAATTCTTTGAAGTCAAAGCTTGAAGCTGAGGCTTTGCTTAATCAAGAATTGCGGCAAACGCTGAGCGGCTTGAAAGATTTGAACTTCGATATTGTTTTGTTGGATCACGCCCATGAGGGCCGCAGCTTCAATGAAAAATCCGGAGTTGGATTAGCTCGAAAAATTGGCTGCGATTTTGCGGCTGATTTAATCAAGAGTGGCCAGGTTCGAGATTCATGGATTCGTTGCACCGATGCAGATGCTCAGGTGTCTCATAATTATCTCTCAGAAATTCCTGTCAAAAGTGGAGCTCTGATTTATCCCTTCCGCCATTCCTTTGATGCTCAGAATCCGGCTCAAGCTCGAGCCGCCCTTCTGTACGATGCCTATTTGCGATATCTGCGATTAGGAATGGTGGCCGCAAGATCCACGTTTGCCTATCACAGCATTGGGAGTTTGATTGCGGTTCACGCCGACAGTTATCGTGTGGCCCGCGGTTTCCCGGATTATCAGGCAGGGGAAGATTTTTACTTCTTAAATAAAATTCGCAAACTCGCACCGGTTCAATGGTGTGGTGATGTGGATCCGGTGATTCTTGAGGGACGGATTTCGAATCGTGTGCCCTTTGGAACCGGTCGATCGATTATAAAAATATTAAGCGAGGGTGAAAATTCTTGGAGTTTTTATCATCCCGAAAGTTTTCGTATCTTGGGCCAAGCTCTCGAGGCTCTCCAAGAAAGTCGTGGTGTTTTTAGCAGGGAAAAATCGCCTGAGTTCTATGATTTCTGTCAGTCCCGCAAGATGATCGAGAAGTTCGCCAACATTGCTCGACAGTGCAAAAGCCCAGCGCAATGGCAGTCGCGCTGCTTGGAATTGTTCGACGGCTTTGAACAGATGAAGTTCCTGCACTATTTACGCGACCACGGTCATCCTGCGCTCAATTGGGGCCAAGCGGCGAGTGAGTCTTGGTTTTTAGAATCAAAAATTCGTCAATTTTCTGGCGATTTAGCTGGGTGGCAGCAGTCTTTAGTCGCGCTCGATGAGTCGACGCCCTTCGTCTAAGAATTTTTTCATTTTCGACTCAACTTTATAAAAGCAACGTCCGATCTAACTCTAGAGCCAAAAGCTCATAAGGAGAGACAAGGATGCTCGTTTTAACTAGAAAGATCGGTGAGTCGATATCGATTGATGACAATATCAAGATCACCGTTGTCCAAATCAAGGGCAAGCAGGTTCGGATTGGCATCGACGCTCCCAAAGAAACCAAAATTTATCGCGAAGAAGTTTACACCGCGATTCAAGACGAAAACCGCGCAGCGGTTGAATCGATGAAAACAGACTTTAAGAAAATTAAATCGGACAAATTCGGCAACACAGGAACTTAGATCAAGAGCGATCCGCATGATGCGGATCCACTAACGGCACTAGGAAGGAGCCAGGTATGCAGATCGAGACACTTAGATTTGGAACCATTAACTACTCACAAGAACATTTGATTCATTTTCGAGACGGAATGATTGGTCTCGCGAAGATGAAAGATTATCTGATTGTTGAATCGGCAAACTCGCCACTCATTCTATGGCTGCAATCGATTCAAGATGCCAAAGTCGCCTTTCCACTAGTCGAGCCCTATTTTTTCGGGCGAGATTACAAAATCACCATGAACGATGCTGAACGTTTGTCGCTAGGTTTAAATCCCGGCGAACGCAGCAAAGTGATGGTGATCCTGACGATCCCTAATCAAATTGAAAACATGACGGTCAACATGAAAGCACCGATTGTTTTCAACGTTGAAAAATCGGTGGGCACTCAGGTGGTGTTGCAAGATAAAAATTTCCAAGTCCGAACACCGGCCTACGAAATTTTTGCACGCGCCACTAACGCGATTGCTACCAATCACACTGATTCGGCCGCCCAAGAAGAATGGTTGCCGATTCGTTTGGGAGGAAGGGAACAGTCTGCTGAAAATTCAGCGGCCGTTGCCATCTAATCACATGAAAAACTTTGGGCGTGTATTTACGGTTCTGATCAGCCTTAGCGCAATGAACTCATTGGCTACGGGCATCAGCCGCGAGTATCGGGCCCTTGGCTTAGAATTGCACTCAGAAAACACATCTTTTGAAGCCATGGTCCAACAGCGGCAAAACGTCTCTCGCGGACCGGCATCGGTTGCCGGTAAATTTCGGGTCATTAGTGTTCGCCGAGAATTGGGATTAACTCGTCGAGCTGCGGAAGCGGCTCCCGTCGATATCATCATCAATGCAGGGGATGAAGCTGGATTGGATCCCGGAACGGTTTTGCGAGTCTTCCGAAAAATTTCAGTGATCGATCCCTATCAAGATAATTTGCAGCGAGAAATCGACATTCCTTTTGCGATTGTGAAAATAAAGCACTCGGACTCTGGAATTGCGATCGCGCGCATTGAGAAAATCGACACAATTTCACAAGGGGTTTCTCTTGGCGTTCGCGGCGTGCTGATCGGCGATTTCGTCGGATTTCAGGAATAGCGACAATAAATTAATTTACGTCTTTGCTGCCCTTAAGCGTTGGAATGAATTTCAGCTCAATGTCGGACGCAGGAACAAAAACCGGCGGTGAAAAGTTTTCAGCCAAATCTTCTTCGGTGATCATCACTTCGTCTCGAAGTGGACCTAAGATATCAGTGATTCGATTGATAATGGTCTCGACCGCGGTCAGCGGGTCTTTGTCGGCAAAATTTGAGTAAAACGAATCACAAACTTCTCGAATTTTCGCGGGCGATAATTGTTGGATCATGTCAGGCGTGCGCAAAATCTCAATTTTTCGCTCGGATTCAGAAATGTAAACCAAGATCATCGGAATGGTGGGATTGGAGTGGTATTCGTAAAAATAAGCTCGAGCCTTTTGTTGGACGCGTGTTTCTGCCAAATTTTTAAATAACTTTCGGAGCCACAATGATTTACGGGTGTGAAACAATCCAAATCCCGTGAATCCCAAAAGTGGAAAAACGTAGAGGTCGATTCCGATGTCTAAATTAAAAACTTTTAAAAAGAGTCCGAAAAAAGAGCCAACGCTGACCCCTACAAAGGAAAACAAAAAAAGCAGCTCCGAATAGGGATCACTTTCCTCAGCCACCACGAAAACCAAGTTTAGTTTAAGCCGGGTGGACGCTGCTTCGAGTAAAATGGAAAGCTTGTCTTGCCATTCTTTGCGCCACTGGTGTTTTCGAAGTTTTTTACGAAAGAGCATCAAGTGTATGAAATTAGTCATAAATATCTAATTAGTAAAAGAATTGGGGGGCCAAGAATTTGGACTCTTTCTGCCAAGTCCCAAGACTGGTCAAAAGTTCTCAAGATCGACGCGCTAATTTCTTGTTGAGAGGGGGCCTTCTTGATAGACACCCGAACTGGCGGAGGCATTTGATGAATTCCTTAAGCAATTCAAACCTTAAACGGCTGGTCGGTTCTTTTTTATGGGGCCTGATTTTCATGGTCGGGTGCTCTAAAAACAGTGCACCACTGGGCAGTGCTGATAATCCGGTAAAATTCTTTTTTGTCCCTTCGATTGATGCTCAAAGATTGGCCGACAAAGGACACTTGGTTGAGAAATACCTGAACGCTAACACTCCCTATGTTTATAAAATTGGAGTGCCGTCGAGTTACATCGCAGTCGTGGAATCATTCGGAACCAAGCGCGCTGACATTGCGACCCTCAACCCCTTTACTTATATATTGGCCAACGAAAAATACGGCGCCCATGCCGTGATCACGCCCATTCGAGCGGGATCGGAAACCTATTCTGGGCAAATTGTGGTTCGCGCCGATAGTGGGATTAAAACGATTAAAGATCTGCAAGGAAAAAAATTCGCCTTTGTGGATCCCGTTTCAACCAGTGGATTTCTACTTCCTGGAAAATTAATCAAAGACGCTAATGTAACCTTGGGTGAAACCGTTTTTGCTCAACGCCACGACAATGTCATCAGCATGGTTTACCAAAAACAAGTCGACGCCGGTGCTACTTTTTACTCGCCGCCCGAGGATGGGAAAATTCAAGACGCTCGTCGCTTGGTTGTGACCCAATATCCGGACATCGAAAAGAAAGTTGTGGTTTTAACTCTGACTGATTCGATTCCTAATGATCCAATCGTGGTTCGCAAGGACTTGCCTGTTGAAATTCGCGACACCACAGTCAAAGCGCTTCTGGCTTATATGCAAACTGAAGAGGGCAAGGCTGTTTTCTACGATCTTTATGGAATGACCGGAATGGTGGCAAGTTCCGACGCTCGTTACGATGCGATCCGTAATGTGTTGACCGCTATGGGGAAATCCGCAGCGGAATTGGTTAAGTAAGCACTGATTTAAAAGGAATTCATAACAATGGCTCAACAGGAAAATCTTTTAGAAGTTGTTGGTTTGAAGAAAACCTATCCTAATGGGGTGAAGGCGCTCAAAGGCGTTTCCTTCAACGTGAAAAAAGGCGAATTTTTGGTGATCATCGGGCTGAGTGGTTCGGGAAAATCAACGATGCTTCGCTGTTTGAATCGGCTCAACGATCCGGACTTGGACACCGTCAAGATTCAATTTGAAGGCGTTAACTACGCGGCCGCTGATATCACTTCGGCTCAAGTCATGGGACTCAGGGCTCGAATTGGGATGGTGTTTCAGCACTTCAATTTAATTGATCGTCACAGCGTTTTGAGCAACGTTTTGATGGGCGGGTTGTCACGCAATTCGATTTTGAAAAGTCTTTTTGGAATTTGGAGCGCGGAAGAAAAAAACCGAGCGCTGCAACTTTTAGATTTGGTCGGTATCCGCGAAAAGGCCTACATTCGCGCGGGGCAACTTTCCGGCGGCCAACAGCAGCGAGTCGCGATAGCGCGGGCCTTGAATCAAAATCCGAAATTATTATTAGCCGACGAGCCGGTGGCAAGCTTGGATCCCGCGACTTGTCACACGGTCATGGATTATTTGCAAAAAGTGAATCGAGAATTGGGCGTCACGATCATTTGCAATCTGCACTTTTTAAGTTTGGTTCGCCAATACGCCTCTCGAGTGATTGCTTTGAAGGCGGGAGAAATCATCTATGACGGGTCCCCCGATCAAATTGATGATCAGTGGTTTAAAAAGATCTTTGGCGAAAGCGCTAAAGACGTTCACATTCGATAGGTTGGGAATGAAAAAATGAAAAACTTTAATATTCGAAAACGTCTACTCGACGGTCTGAGTTTTGGATTTTTACTGGCCACTGCATATTTTTCCATCTTCATGAAAACCCGCCAAGAACTTGAGGCTGGAATTTTCGAAGCTAGCTTAATGGCATTTTTGTTTTTTGCGATGGGAGCTTTGGCTAGCCTTTTATTGGATCGCTCGGGTGTTCAAACTTTGGGCGGCCAAATTTTTCGCAGTTCACAAATCAGAGACCCTCAAGAGGCGACGCCATGGCACACCACTTTTTGGGGCCTTCAGTTAATTGTTACTTTTGCGGTTTTAGTAGCATCCGGAATTTTTGTGACCGAAGTTTCCATTCGCGAATTGATGTCGGAAGACGGATTCCAGGGCGCGGTGCGAATTTTCAAGGGCATCACTAGCCCCAATTTTGAAATTTTGCCCAAAGGAATTCTGGCGATCATTGAAACCATTTTCATTGCGTTGATCTCCACCGTTTTTGCCGTGCCGGTAGCTTTTTTGCTGGCATTTTTCTCGGCAAAAAACCTGACTCGTGGAAGTTTCAAGGGTGCGGCTGTTTACACGTTGCTTCGCTCGCTTTCCAATATGACTCGCTCGATTGAGCCGATTATTTGGGCAATTATTTTTTCGGTTTGGGTTGGAATCGGACCCTTTGCGGGGGCGCTATCGCTCATGCTTCATTCGATCGCTTCGCTCACCAAGCAATATTCAGAAATCATTGAGTGTGTGGACGATGGTCCGATCGAAGGCATTCGCTCGACCGGTGCCGGAACTGTTCAAGTGGTTTGGTTTGCGGTCGTTCCGCAAATCATTTTGCCCTACGTATCGTTCACGATTTATCGCTGGGACATCAACGTTCGAATGGCCACAGTCATCGGATTGGTGGGCGGCGGCGGCATTGGCCAGTTGTTGATGCAATATCAGGGCTTGGCTAAGTGGCCCGAAGTCGGATGCTTGGTGTTATTGATCACGATCGTGGTGTGGTCGATGGATGCGGCATCGTCTTACATTCGCGAGGCTTTGAAGTGAGCCATCGCCCGATCAAGAATTTTTTCCAAGAAACCCATCATCCCTTGCTAAAAAGTTCGGAGCTGAATTGGATTTCTTCTGGGGATTTACTCAGCAAAATCGCGGCTCGATCTGAAACTTCTTTGAATGCCCAAAAGCCCAAAGCTATTATTTTTGATTTGGATTCAACGCTTTTTTGCACGGCCACTCGTCTTAAATCAATTTTGATTAGATACATTGCGTCTCATTCTACTGATCATGCCGCTATGGATCCTGCATGGATTAAGTTGGCGCATCAATTGGAGTCGATACATCAAAATTATAGTGTGCCTGCTACATTGTTTCAGATGATGAAGCGGTTTCACCCAGAAGATCAGGCCAAATCATTGGTTAAGGAATTTTGGCCAGGCTTCGAAGAGTATTGGAAAGAAGAGTTTTTCTTAAGTCGCAATATGACGGTGGATCCGCCTTATGAAGGCTCGGTTGAATTTGTGAAAAAAACCGTGGAGATGGGTTATTCACCGATTTATTTAACCGGCAGAGACTACGGGCGAGGGATGGATGGAACCAAACACGCTTTGCGGCGTTGGGATTATCCATTGGGCAGCCATTCCCACACTATTTTGAAACCCGATCGAGCGATGAAGGACATGGACTTTAAACAAGGGGTGGCCCAAGTTTTAAACTCCCGCTTTGACGTACATTTTGTGATCGATAACGAACCAGAAAATTTGGCGATGTTCGCCGTGAAAATTCCTAGTTCAGAAATTGTTTTCTTTCATTCGATCATGAGCCATCGATGGTCAGCTCCAGATTTGAAGGCTGATTTAAGTGGCCGAAAAATTCTAGGGCTCAAGTCTTTTGCTGACTAAATTTTTTATTGAATCTTCGGACAGCAATAACTGTTTTCGCCATAACCCAAGCGTGGATCTAATTTCTTACAGCCACTTAGTTTGGCTTGCTTCATTCGCGCCGGGGAAACCACTTCGCAATCATCAGTGAGCGTGGCTTCGGGTGCCGTGGGCCCATCGATCGGAGTCGTCAACTTTTCGTCTGCGCGGACCTGGCGAATTTTTTCATAATCCCATTTTTTTTCGGGACTGGCGGGCGGCGGCGCTTCTTTTTCTGCTTCTGCGGAAACTTTTTTGTTCGCACAGGCCGACAAAAAGCTGACCGTTAGAATCATCCCTAACAAAGCGAGTGACGATTTTCGTTTCATCGAATTCTTTTTCAAAAGCTGTTACTCCCTAGGAGACGATGTTAAATTAGAGCTGCTCGTATGTCATTGATTCAAGCCGTCAGACTCTTGGACTTACAAAAAGTAATGGAGATCAATGCTCCTGGTGACCCGCGCCTTTGGGATGTCTTGAACGATACTTTGGGTGGAATCACAGTTCAGTTGATGAGTTTGATTGGGCTCGAGTGGGAGCAAGTCCCCGATCGAGTTCCCGGAATTGATGATTGGACTGATTGGCTTTCGCTAGAAGGCAATTTGGGAATCTCGGTTTCGCAAAGCGTGGATGCTTATTGTTTGCAAAAACGTCGCCGTGGATTCAAAAATCATCCGCTTGAACATTTGATTTATGATTGGATGAAAATCCAGGGTTTCCCTCTGCCAAAGCGACTTTGGGTTGCTGATCATTACGTGATCACCGGGGGCGGCGACACGGCGCGGGCTTTTGAAAGTATGCGCGGACTCATGGCTTTGGGATCTAAATCCGGAATTTGGGATGAAAACACCGAAGACTGTCGTTTGATGACTCCCTCTGATCCGCTTTCCTGGCCCTATCATTACGAAGCTAAACTCGAAGGGCTTTCGCTGAATAAAAAGTATTTTATTTCCTGTTTAAATTCCGAGCCAAATATTTTTACATCCCGATACGCGCTTTCGGAAAATAATGGACGAAGCACTCCGTCTTCTACAGTCACCGAATCAGTTTATGATTTGTGGCAATCTTTTCATCAGCCGCTAATTTTCGAAGAAAATCCCATGGCGCTGTTAGGCCCAGAGCATTTTGTGGTGGCACTTCCAAAATCAGCTCAGTTTGAGAAAATTGGCGCGGACTTGCGTGATTTTGTTCAAGAAGGCGCAGCACTGATGGATCGATACCCCGGGATCATCCGCTATCGTGAAGCCGCGGCGACTTTATTGCATCTCGAAAATTTCCCGGATTTTTGCTCGAGCTTGACTCCGATAGAGATGGGAAGCCGTGGCGATAAAAAACTTTATGCCCTAAGCCCATGGAGTTTGACGAATCCGGTCGCCACTCGTCGGGTGGAGCATTTTTGTGCGCAACACAAAGGCCGCGATATATTCGCACCAACATTTTTGCCGGGCTCCGCCGACTGGATTTCTTTATTGCTTAAAGCGCTATCGTCGACCGCAGGGTGGACCATGGGCGAATTGGCGGCTTTTGAATTGATCAAATGGAATGCCTCGCGCTTGGCTTCAAGTTCACTGCTTTTGTTTTGGAGTGAGCTAGATTTATCGGCCATCAAAAATATTTGTGAACAATGTGGTTTGGATGTTTTGGCTCTTGGATCTTCAAATAATTCTGGAAATTTTAACGTAGGCGAGCAAACAATTCCGGTGGTTCAAATCCCATTCGAGGAAGTGCGCGCCGAATTTGGAAAAAGCAATTTGGTCAACGCTTCTTGGTTTTACAAGGATCAGAAATCTCCGACCTACGGATTTGAAAAAGCGGGAATTTTTCCGGATCGCTTTTTAAAGCGAATGACTCAAGTGGGTGTGAAGGTAGAAATTCAGAAAGAAATATCTTGGGGTTTGAGCTCATCTCCGGTTCATCGAGATCACATGATGAAATACAAAGTCAATCAACCGATTTCCTATATCCGTTGGAGCGAGGGTGAAAATCATTGGATCGATGCGGTGGCTTCAGTCGATGGGGTGGGTGAATTTGATCCAAAAGCTTTGGGTGAGTGGGCTTGTGATTTGGCCTTGCGCGGATTGATTTGTCGCGGAGTGGATCCTCACTCGGCCATTTCGGCTCAGGCCTGGTTCAATGATCCTAATTCGACCGATTTGCCCGATCCTGCCGAGCGCTTTGGAGCTTTTTACTTGGCCAATCTTGGATTGAAGGAAGCGTTTCAATCATATGGCCTTCATTTTTCAGGAGCGTCTTTTTCAGGAAGCTTCTCTAAATCGCGGCCCTTTCAGCAAGAGCTGATTGTTCGGCTTCGCGCTAAAATTCCAGCCAGCACCACCAGTGTTTTTCCAGGATTTCGAATGGCTGGGGAAATTCTTTATGTCTTGGGTCCCAAGCCCGCATTTATGGACGCAGGAACTCGATTGCTTCCCCACTTTAAAGTGGTCAGCAATCATGTCAGTCGTTTGAATCTTGAACTGCAAAAAGAACTCTACACTTCGATTTATAATTTTGTGCGTGAAGGGGTCGTGACGGTGGCTCGGCCGGTTGGACAAAGCGGAGCTTTAGGCGCGATTTTGGAAATGAGTTTGTGGGGAAATATCGGTGCCACCATCAAACCCGGAGTGAACACCATGGAGCTTTTTAGTGGAGCGCCCGGTCGAGTTGTGGTGGGTGTTTTGCCCCAAGAAGCCAAAAAATTTGAAGGAGCCATTCGCCAAGAAATGGTGGCTCACGTCGGGGAATCGGCAGGCGATCGAATCTTTGGCCAGCCCATGAATTTTTATCGAAATTCAGAGGGGGCGAAAAATGTCGGCCCCTAAAATTGCCTACATCGCTCAAGGTCCAGGTTTTTCAGGAGAGCACGATTTAGTCGGGCTCTTAGAAGCCCGCGGTTTTTCGGTTGAATTTTTTTCACTCAATCATGGCTTTAATAAAGTTGATCCGGGGCGATTAGCCGCGGCTGATTTGGTTTTGCTTCGTGGACCCTGGCGATTGTCATTAGAAGAAGCGGTGCTTTCGCGGATGCTGGCTCATCAACTGAAAAAAATCATCGGCGGTCGCGATGTTAACGATCGCCAGAGAATGGTGGGAATCGGACGGGGCGCGATGGTTTTAATCAAATCATTGCCCGGTAGATTTCCCTCGGATTTGACCTTCACTTGGTCAGAAGCTTTTAAAGACAAGGTGCCTTGGATTCGAACTTATTTGCGCGGCACAGACTCAAATTTTTCATACACCTTGTCAGAATCGTTGCCAGTTTTTGATGATCCTTCCGAACGTTTACAGCCCTGGATCGGCTCCGAGCATGGAACTTGCGGATGGCACGTGGACAGCCGCATTTTCTTTTCTTTCTTAGATCCCTTTGGATTTCGAGATCCTCGGCAATTGCGCTCATATGGTTTTGAAGATCTTTCGACCGCGGTAAAAATCGATAAAGTTTTGGACTCGGTGCTGGTGTGATTTGGTGTGAAGAAGAATGTGCAGATGAGTGAGCAGATGAGTAGCGAAGAAAATCATCGAAGTGACCAAGCCAATAAATTTCAGATCGAAATTCTGACTTTGCTCAACGAAGGTGTTTTGGGTAACGAAGACTTGATCGAGGATTACGTAGAAATTTATTCAAGTCTACGCGAAGAGTTATCGAAAACAGAGAATCAAAACGATTCACTTTCGCAGCGTCGGATTTATCATCGATTTTTAAAAGACTGGCATCGGCGCATGAAGATTCCTGGGTCGGAATGGTCAAAGCTTTTGGTCCCCCGGGCCTTGTTTTCTTTGGGGTGGAATTATGAAAAGAGCGCCACTGCCTTGGGGTTGAGTGATTCAAAAGTTCGCTTTTGGGCCCTTCGCGCGATCCAAGATAAAGTTGGAAACTTCCCCGCTCACTTGGATAAGGGCTGCGCTCGCAATGACTTGTACATGGTCGATGTTTTGATGGGCCAACAGTGGGGCGACTCACTAAAAATTTATCGGCCTCAAGATTTTCAAGAGCATCTTAAACTTTGCTCGCGCTGTTCTGGGATTTTCAAATCCGCCAAAGAAGCCGTTTTGTTTTGGAAAAATGCGGCCATTCGCACTGTGCCTGCTGAAGTTGAAATGATTTTGAAATCGCAACCCACCACTTATGGGCGTGGGATGTCGGCTTTTTATCACCGCTTGGGTTGGTTTAATAAATTAGGACTTCAAATTTTTGCATCAGCCGCGGTGTTGGCTGCGGTTTTGTTAGTGCCTTTTTATCAAAAAATAGACGTTGGAAGCTTTTTTAGAAAAAGCGGGCCAATGACTCTGGCCCAAAACAACACAGAACATTTGCCAGAATCCGACGAGCCCGTTTCAACGGAATACGCTGCCAAGAAATCTGGAGATCCTCTGGAAGGAATGATCGCGGCTAACGATGCGGGAAATGACGAAGTCAATTCAGAGGCAGCAGACACTTCAACTGAATTCAAGGCGCCCTTAATCCCAGAAAGTCCCACGACTCCGCTCGTTGCGGAGAATAAAAAACCAACGCTTCCCTTGCTTACGGTACCGGAAGTGAAGGCTCCCCTTGTTGTTCCCGCACCGACTGTTGTGCCGGTGCCGGTTGTGGTTGCCAAAATTCCAGTGACGCCAACGAAGCCTAAGCCCCCTGAAGTTGCGGTGGCGTCAAAACCGGAGCCGACATTGCTCCCGCCTAATCCATTGGATCTTGAAAAACCCGCCCGTGGAAGCGAGGCGGTGGCTTTAAGCGGTAAACATTATTTCTATCGATGGGGCGCGCGGTCAGATGATCCTGATGTGGTGTCGCCGACCATTAAAAAGATTTTAGAAAAATACAAAGCCATGAAAGCCGGAGAGTTGGATTTAGGCGCGGAATATCGGGGCGGCCGTTATTTTCACTTTAACGTCACTCAAGCAGATTACGAAGCCGTAGTTTCCGAAGTACGCGAAGTTCAATTGGTTGATTTTAGTGCCACTCGCACGCTGTCGGACCGCAAAGACGAAAACGGAAAAATCCGCATCGTCTTTTGGGTCGGTCCGACTAAATTATAAGTTCACAAATTATTTACAGATTAAACAGTCTTCACGATGCTTAAGCGTAGTTCCGCTAGCTGTTCGGCGCTGACGGTTGATGGCGAATCGCTCATTGGGTCAATGGCTCGCGCAGTTTTGGGGAAGGCGATCACATCGCGAATCGATTCCGATCCGGTTAAAAGCATCACAATTCGGTCAATGCCGAAAGCCAATCCGCCGTGCGGAGGTGTGCCGAATTTCAGCGCGTCGAGGAAAAACCCAAACTGTTTTTGAGCTTCTTCAGCGCTAAATCCAATGGCCTTAAACATCGCGGCTTGAACCGCGGAATCGTAAATTCGTAGGCTGCCACCAGCAACTTCAATTCCATTGAGTGCCAAATCATAGGCTTCAGCGCGGACTTTGCGCATTGCTACCGGATCTCCGGCCATCAAAATTTGCAAGTCAGCATCAATGGGTCGAGTGAAAGGATGGTGAGCTGCGGCCAAGCGATTGGCTTGAGCGTCGAATTCGAAAAGTGGGAATTCAGTGACCCATAAAAATTTCCAGTCCGTGGTATTGCCCAGTTTAATTAAGCCCAATTCGAGAGCTAATTTTAAGCGCAAAGTTCCCATCGCGGTTTCGACAGTCGGCGAAGCTTCGGCACCCAAGAATAAATAATCGCCTTCTTCAAGCTGGCATTGCTTCATCAACGATTGGAGCTCTTCTTTAGTTAAAAACTTTCCAATCGAAGATTGAGTGGCTTCGGGGCTGATTTCGGCCGCATTTTTTTGAAAACGGATATAAGCCACGCCCTTGAGTCCATGGGGAGCCACGATCGCGTTCAAAGTGTCGTAAAACTTTCGCGACCACTCAGGATGAGCCAATTTGCTTTGGGCTAATTCAGCTTTGCGCACTGGCAGTCCAATGATTTTTCCGCCCGCACCGACAATGCTCGAGAAAACTTTGAATCCGGTTTTGGCAAAACTGGGCGATACGTCGACCAGTTTTAAGCCAAAGCGAATGTCGGGTTTGTCGCTGCCATAATTCGCCATCGCGTCCGCGTAAGAAATCTTGGGAAAGGGTATCGCTAGATCAACCTGTAAGCAGTCTTTCCAGATTTTCTTCACGTATTTTTCGATTATAGCCAGAAAGTCATCTTTGTTGAGAAAGCTAACTTCGATGTCGACTTGGGAAAACTCGGGCTGACGGTCGGCGCGCAAGTCTTCGTCACGGAAACAACGAGCGATTTGGAAGTAGCGCTCAAAGCCCGCGATCATCAAAAGCTGTTTCAAAGTTTGCGGCGATTGCGGCAAAGCAAAGAATTGGCCGGGGTGCACCCGTGAGGGCACTAAATAATCACGAGCTCCTTCGGGCGTGCTCTTATAAAGAATCGGAGTTTCCACTTCGATAAAGCCATGTTCGTCGAAAAAGCTGCGAGTGCTTTGCAAAAAGCGGTGGCGCAACATGATGTTTTTTTGCAATTCCGGGCGCCGCAAATCCAAGTAGCGATACTTGAGCCGAGTGGCTTCACTGACCTTGTCGTTTTCAGTTTCCGGCGTGAAGGGCGGAACATCGGCTTTCGACAAAACTTTTAAAGAGGTGCCTTGAACTTCGATGTCGCCGCTTTTGATTTTTTTATTAATCATTCCTTCAGGGCGTTTTTTAATGGTGCCGGTGATGGTGACCACAAACTCCGAGCGAATTTCAGTTAATTCAGGCAAAGCTTGGTCAAACACAACTTGGCAAATTCCGGATCGATCGCGCAAATCGATGAAATAAACGCCGCCGTGATCGCGGACTCGTTGGACCCAACCCGACAAGACGACGGTTTGGCCGGCTAAGCTTGATTGAAGTTCTGCGCAGTTGTGTGTTCGGTATTGATGAGACATAGCGAGCGATTCTAAAGCGCCTTTCAAGGCTAGTCATCCACAAATCTTTGAACAGCGGCGTACATTCTCACGGAGTTTACCCCCGGCGAAAAGCAGACTAAAAGTGATTTCCATGGCCGAAAAACTTTCCACCAGTCCCTATAAAGGGAGTCGCGATTTTTATCCGGAAGAAATGGCCCTACGAAAATGGATGTTTTCCAAAGTTCGCGGTGTTTTAGAGTCCTTTGCATTCCAAGAATACGATGGACCCTTATTGGAACCGTTCGAGTTGTACGCTGCTAAAACCGGCGACGAAATTGTGAATCAACAACTGTATTCATTTACCGATCGTGGCGATCGAAAAATGGCGATCCGTCCGGAAATGACTCCGACCTTGGCACGGATGGTGGCGGCCAAGGTTCAAGAACTACCAAAACCAATACGCTGGTATTCGATTCCTAATTTGTGGCGTTATGAACGCCCCCAGCGCGGACGACTTCGTGAACATTGGCAAATCAACGTCGACTTATTGGGCGGCAACGTCGAACAATCCAATGCCGAAGTCTTGGCCATTGCTGGTGCGATCTTTAAATCGTTTGGCGGCGAGCAGTTTGTCGAAATTCGCTTCAACAATCGACGCTTGATGGACGCTTTTTTTGCCCATTTAGAATTGGGCGCAGAAGGCTCCTATGCATTGGGAAAATTGATCGATGCCAAAGCAAAAATGAACCCGGAAGCCTTTGCTGTAGAACTCCAAAAAATCTTGGAAGCTAATTCCAAGCAAGCGAGCGATGTGCCCGCGAAGACCTTGATTTTCCAAAGTTTTTTAGCGAGTGATTTAGCAGGTCTTAGCAAAATTGCGGGTCTCAAAGACTCAGCAGAATTTATCAAAGCCACTCAAGAATTGCTGGATTTCGAAAAGCAACTTTCGAATCGCAAGCTTCCGGTAAAAACCAAGTTTGATCCTTCGATTATGCGCGGGCTTGATTACTACACGGGAATTGTTTTCGAGGCCTATGACTTGTCGCCCGAAAATAACCGCGCTCTTTTCGGTGGCGGTCGTTATGACAACTTGATCGGATTGTTTTCTAAAAGCGAATTAAGTGGCATTGGTTTTGGTTTGGGCGATGTGACCTTGATGCATTTCTTGGAAACCCACAAATTATTGCCCGTAAACCAAGACTCGCAGTTGATTTACATTGGCTGTGCCGATGAAGCCTTGATCCCCCATTCTTTTGATCTTGAAAGCCAACTTCGCGGTCAACAACGCGCGGTCGTCAGTGGTCAGGGCTTTGATTCGCTAAAGAGTCACTTAAAAGCCGCTTCTCGCGTGCAGGCCCGATATTTCATTGGCCTCTTGGGCGATGAGTGGGCCCGCGGAAAAGTGATCTTAAAAGATTTAAAAACCGGACAGCAATCCGAACTTTCCGTTAAAGACGAACTCGCTAAATTTTTAGCTGCTACTTAACCAATAACTAGAAATCAATTGGCCTAAAAAATGGCTGAGTCCTCAAGGATTTGATGGCATTTCTGTTATTTTAAATTGATGCCCACCAAAACGAAGAGCGACTATGAAAGAATCCTCTTTTTGGTGATTTCTCCCATCCTGGCTTTGCTCATAATCGCGGCGGGTGCCGGCGAAATCACCCGGGAAGCTGGTTTTGATTTTTTAGGAGTTCAACTGCATCGTGCGCCACTTGTAATCTTCTTAATCTTCCTCACACAAGGTCACGTATTCCTGATTTTTCAGCGATCGATGGCGAACCGCGAAGTTTTTAATAGATTTAAAATGAAAATTTTAATTGGCACTGCGACGGTAATGAGTCTGGCAATTTTCAGCAATTTTTTTTTCTTGCTCTTCACTTTCGTAAATATTTTTTGGCTCCAACATCATTTCATGATGCAGAACTTTGGAGTCAATCGTCTGCTCGGGAAAAGCGAGTTGCTCCAATCTCGGGGTCGGCGATGGATGGATCTTGTCTTTGTTTTTGTGACTTTTTTCGCGCCAGTGCTCAATTCTGCCCCTCAGATAATGTTTGATCCGCAGTCGATCAGCTCCATTCTTTTAAAAATTAACGGAATTTCCTATATTCATGGGGTTATGGTTTTTTTGGAATTCGCGATAAAAACCGCGATTGCGCTAGAAACACCAATCCTAATTCTTTCCTTTGCGTACATTGGCTATCTCTTCAAAAATGAAACTCGGCTGAAGGCCGTATTTGCGCTTTCGCTGATGTTAGGAAGTTGGCTGCCGTGGCTTTACTTCGATCCCCAATTAGCTATAGGGGTCTACATTCTCCTGCACAGCATCCAATATTATTATTTGGTCGCCAAGACTTCCGATGTTGGGGCTAGCAAAAAAAATAGCTTCATTTTTTTAGGATGGGTCGCTGCGGCCCTGCTTTTCGGATCTCTGTATCCGTTCTTTGCTTCAAAAGAAGAAATCACGATGGACTCCAATTTTAACGTCCGTGCCCTTAACGGATTCCTGGCCGCGGGGAATCTGCTGCACTTTTGGATGGATGGCTTTGTTTGGAAGCGAATATCGATGCCAGTTGTCCAAGAACAGGTCGAGTCTGCGATATAGACCCTCAACGTCGATTAATGATCGGCCGATTTACGGATCAATTTTAAGGATCAATGTGCAGACGGCCGATTTCTAGGCGCTCGAGTTGATTGCTGCTGTTTAAAAACTCGATGGTGCCGTGAATTTGGCGGGTGGTGCTGACCACGATGCTTTCGTTCACGCGGGCGGTTTTCGTCAGATGACTAATCGCGATTTGATCGATTTCAATGATTCCATCGGTGCCGGTTCGAAAAGTTGACATTAAAGACGGCGGAATGGAAATGTTGCTGCCAGCCGGTGCGTAACAAAGAACGTCGCCCGATGCGCGGTTGCTGCCGTCGCGAATGCGCACGCGTAGATAAGAAGTTCCAGCCGACGGCGTGATTTTTACGATGAAGGGCTCGGCTCTTGATAAATGCAAATCAAAGTCGGCGTTGCCGCTGGTCGGAATGGTGGGCGAGGGAACTTTGAAAGACGGGGCTTGTAAGTTTCCAATGTAGGTCAAAATCGAAGTCGAGGCGGCCACGATGCTGAAGGTTTGGGTGAAGCTTGCTGTGCCATTCACTCCTTGAGGATGCAAATCATAATCCGCGGGGGGAAGTGATCCGGTGAAACCCCAAGAGTAATCGCTTTGCGAGGCCGGGATGCTTACGGTGTTTTCGCCGTGGCTCACGATCAAAGATCCCAGGTAAAGTGGCCGTTTTGGAATCACATCGACGCCGAAAGTGTTGCCATAATCACAGGTCATGCGCGGACTGACCCATTTAGAAAAATTTGAAACGGGATCGGCGCTGATTCCGGCGCCGAAAAATTCTGAAAGTTGCGAGGCGATGTTGTCGTCACTCATCGGATATTGATTGCTCACGAAGTAAGTCATGATGATGTTCTTCGACGGTTCTTCCTTGGTGGGTTGTCTTTGAGACATCAACTCGCAGGAAGCTAGAATGAAAAAACTCAAAATTCCGAAGCAACGTGAATACATTTTTCCTATTCTAATCTTTTGTTTTGTGTCTCCGCTTAACTTTCGTTGACACGAAATTGACGCAACACGCGAGTAATTTCTTTTAACAATGCAGAAAAATGAATGTCGCTATTGCGCATTAGCTACTTGACGCTTACAGTTAACTTACATGGTCACGAAAAGTGATCAGAGTTTTAATAGGAGGCAACAAATTTATGGCAGCCAAGAAAAAAGCCAAGAAGAAAACCGCAAAAAAAGCTACTAAGAAGAAAGCTACTAAGAAGAAAGCTTCTAAAAAGAAGAAGTAAGTCGGTTCGGTTGATCGTCTCTAACGAGACGGTCGCTGTAAAAAAAGCCTGGTCTTCCGCAAGGAAGATCAGGCTTTTTTTTGACGTTTATTTACCAAGTAAGTTTCCCCGTTAATTTATACTGTCTGGATGGGCCCGGATTTTCCAGAACAGACTCGACTTGAACTGCTTGCCGATGTCGGCCGGCCCTATGCCCAAGTCGAAGTGTTGGGCCGCACTCTGGCGGGCAACCGTGAATTTCCAATTTATTCTTTTAAAATCGGTTCCGATAATCCCGAGCATCCAACCTTTGGACTTTTTGGTGGGGTGCATGGATTGGAACGAGTCGGCACCCATGTGGCGCTCGCTTATTTAGAAAGCATCGTGGCTCAGCTTCGATGGGACCAAGATTTAAAAGAAAGATTCAAACACATTCGGCTCGTTTCGATTCCCTTGATCAATCCCGGCGGAATGTATTTGGGGACTCGCTGCAATCCTAATGGCGTGGACATCATGAGAAATTCGCCGGTCGAAGCGATGGGCGACACGCAACCGCTTTTAGCCGGTCATCGCATTTCGCCCAAACTTCCGTGGTATCGCGGTGCCGAAGGTCGCGAAATGGAATTGGAATCGAAAATATTAGCGGATTTTGTCGAAAAAGAAATGTTTCAAGCCCAGTCATCATTGGCCTTAGACATTCATTCCGGCTTTGGGTTCCAAGACCGGCTTTGGTATCCCTATGCGAAAACCAAAGCGCCTTTTCCAAGGCTTAGCGAAGTTGAGAATCTTAAGCGACTTCTAGATTCCAGTTATCCCAATCATATTTATCGAGTGGAGCCGCAATCGATCAACTACACCACTCACGGCGATATGTGGGATTATTTGTTTGATCAACACTTAGCGAAAAACGGGGTGGGCGATAAAGTATTCATTCCGTGGACGCTCGAGATTGGAAGTTGGCTGTGGATCCGAAAAAATCCGCGTCAGCTGTTTTCCGCATTGGGTCCCTTTAACCCCATCAAAGTTCATCGCCGCCGAAGAACCATGCGCCGCCATTTGCCGCTCTTGGATTTCATGCTTCGAGCTGTTAACAACTACCCGGCATGGAAGAGATAAAAAACTGGGTTCTCCTTCGTGGACTGGCTCGCGATGCTCGGCATTGGGGTGATTTTGTTGAGCGCTTTGCGACTCAGATGAATGTCACAGCCGACCGGCTAGTGACTTTGGATTTGCCGGGCTTTGGCAGCAACACAAATGTGGATTCAGCACTTTCGGTCACCGACATGGCCGAAGACATTCGCTCGCAGTGGATTTCCAAAAAAGGCAACGTCGACGGAGCTTGGGGATGTGTGGCGATGTCGTTGGGCGCAATGTGTGAATTGGAATGGTCGCGATTGTTTCCAGCCGACTTAAGAGCTTTAGTTTTAATCAACGCCAGCGCTAGTGATTTAAGCAAACCGTGGGAGCGCTTTTCATTCCGACAATTACCGCGGGCTCTTCGCATCAGTTTCAGTCGCGATCCCAAGGTCCGTGAATCCGAAATTTACCAACTGACTTCGAATGGTTCAGAAGCGGAAGCCAAATCCGAAGAGTGGAAAAATTATGCGCCCGAGCAGCGCGATTTTTTAAACGCGGGTTTACGCCAATTGTTAGCGGCGGCTCGTTATAAAAGTCCGGCCACCATTGAAGCGCCACTCCTGGTGCTAACTTCGCAAGCCGATGGATTTGTCGATTATCGATGCTCGGAAGCTTTGGCCGCAAAATACCGCGCGCCATTAATGGTTCATTTAAAAGCCGGACACGATCTGTGTTTGGACGATCCCGAATGGGTGATTCAGCAGATTAAGAATTGGACGAATAAGTCATACAAATGACACCTATAGCTCTTCTTTTTTGGTAGTTGTTTTGCCAAACTAGCTCTCATGAAATTTAAAAATATTCTGCCAATTATATTTCCAGTTCTCTTAAGTGCCTGTGGTTCAGGCTCTTCTGGGGGGGGCAGTAGCTATGACTTCACGGCAGCGGCCGAAGCAGTGTTTACAGACACCGCACGAGCTTTGCGAGTCTTTGCCGACTCGATGAACGGATCTTTGGGGACCGCTGATTTAATGGGTTTGTTCACCAAAGGCTTTGCTTCAATTAAAACTCCGGTTAGCGCGCGGGCCGTTAGCTGTAACAGTACGGTTTGCATGGATGCGACGGCTGTTGAAGGCAAGTACTACGGAGTTGGTTTGCTGATTCAATCCAATAATAACGGATTGTCGGCTTACTTTGGCATTGAAGCATGGTCTGACATCGTTGGAACTTCGGACAAATATGATTTTGATATCGCAAGTCCCATTACCAATTCGGGAAATCTTTTTTGCTGCAATGGCGAAGGTGATCTTGCCAACGGTAGCAGCTACATTAGTAACGTCTCGATGATGTTGGCCTATGCAGACGTCACTTTTTCTTACACTGGATCGGGTGGAGGAGCCGTGGACGGCGCCCACACTGTTCGCTTTGTTTTCGCCGATGATGCCATTACCGACGGGCAACGTGGCGACTTGCTCTATAACGACGCGGGAACCTATAAGTGGGTAGATTCCAGAGACGGCTCATTGGATGTTGCAAGACCTGCTACTCCCGTGCAGATGGATTCGGCCGTAACAGATTGGACTAACGAAAGCGAAAAGGGAAATCAGAATATTCCGGTTATCTACACGGGTGTGTTGCCGGCGGTTGGTACGGACCCCATTGTGGTTAGTGAAGATGATATGCGTGCTGATGCAAATTATTCCTTCAAATTTCCCACGGAGAAGTTAGTTATCTTTCCGACTTTAATTGATGGTTCCGATGAAGGCATGGTTACGGACGTAAAAACACTGTTGCAAAGAATTCATCTGCAAGGCATGCCTCATAGCACCGCGACACTCGGTGATGCGGGAGACACGATACTCACCATCACGGCGCTTTAATTTAAAATGATTTGAAATATGGGGGAATGACCCCATGCCCTTGATCCGTCAAATTTTTTATGCTTGTTAATGGCTAGATTGATTTAAAGTTGCTCCATATGAATAAAATCACAGCTTTTACCTTTGGAGTTTTAATTTCTACTTTGGCTTTTTCGGCCGAGGTCGCGAAGCTGACCGATGCTGCCCCAAAATCTGGAATCAGTCGCGATCCTGCGTCTGGCGAATGTCTCCTGAATTCAAGAGGCAAGGTCGCGCAAATTGTTTCTGGTTCGGCAGTTTCCGCCAAGGACAAACGCACCGTCGTTTTTTATGTCGATGAGGACAAGCTCACGCGAAGCATTCATTTGGATTCCTCGGATCCTTTTCATCGGGAATTACTAGAGAACGTTCGCTTAGCGGTGATTCTAAAAAAACCTATTACGGTTTACTACAAGGGTGACGTAGAAGATTGTGATAAAGGCGGGATTAAATTCATTACGGACTTGGGGTCTAAACCCGTTCGGAACGTTGCCGTTCATATCGAAGAGTTGCCTCGTTAGTAATTTTTGAGGAGGCGCTGTTAGTTTTAGCGATTAACTTTTAGCAGTCCGCTCGGACACTTTTTTAAGCAATTTTCGAGCGGCAAGCTTGGGTCCCAAAGACAACGCCACCATATAAAAAGTCTTCAAATGTTTATCGGTGACATCGAGGTTGCTGCCTTCGCCGAGGCGGATATTCAAAGAGCCCAGAGTTTCGCTGCGATGGCGAATTGGGAAAACTAAAATCGAGTTGATGGAAATCGATTTGACTTGGCTTTTGATGTCTTTAGTCAGCGGATTTTGAGTGATGTCTTTGATGTAAACGATGTTGCCGTTTAATAAAACTTCGCGGACTTCGGGATATTTATCGAGGTCAACGGGCAAATCGTGCAAATCGGGATCGTCTGAAGAACTCGTTACCGAGCCTTTGTTGCCTTCTAAATCGCCTTCCATCACGTTGACCCGAGTTGATTGGGCCAGGTCTGCTACGCGTTTCAGAACTTCAAATATAGAACGGTTGTGGTCTTTGACTTCGCTAAGGGTGCGCAGAACTTCGTAGACCAAAGTGAATCCAGCCAAAACTTGGGTGGATTCTGCGTTCAAATCATCGGGCGAATAAAGTTCGCGCTCTTGCAGTTGATAGCGAATTCGTTGAAGCACCAATCGAGCATCAAAGGGCTCCAGGATGAAGTCATCGGCACCGGCTTTGATCGACTCGCGGATGTTGTTAATCGATTGATGGCCGGTGATGACTAAAACTTTGGTGTTGGTTCGTTCCAAAGCTGTTTTGATTTGTTTAATCGCGGGCAGCGACGAAGAATTGTTCATGAACAAATTAATGATGACGAGTTCGGGTTTTAAATCGATGACTCGTTCGACGTAATTGCTTTTGGCTTCAATGAACTCCATCGTGAAAGAGCTTTCTTTCAGGAGTTTACCCAAATCTTGAAATCGATGTTTGCTGGGGTCGACGATGGCGATGACCCTACTTCCGGCGGATAGGGAGTTTGTTTCTTTAGCTGACATGGTTTAACTCCAATATACGGTGAATATTGAATTTCTTCTACCCTGGGGCGCTAAGAAGGGAACTTGGACCCGCGCTTTTAAGCATTCGCCGCTAGCTGAAATGGTTGAAGAGTATCGCCAGCGAATGGATCACTTCGTGAAAACTGATTTGGTGGTGGGCGAATCGTTGGATGGACTTTTGAACAGGCCTGCCGACAAGAAAAGTCCCGCTATCCATTGGGTCTGTGACCTACCGCGAAACCGGGCTGCCAAAGTTTTGAGTTCGGAAGATTTAGCCATTCGATTGCAAGAGGTCTTGAACCGCAGCTCTTCGAATTTGCGAATTTTTATTGGTGGGCCAGATGGTTGGTCGGCTGATGATTTGCAAAAAATTAAGCCCCAAGTGACTTGGAGCTTTGGGCCGATGACATTGACTCATGAAATGGCGGCCTTGATTGCCACCGAACAAATGTATCGAGCTTTTACGATCCTAAAAGGATTGCCCTATCACCAGGGCCATTGAGAACTAATTACCTAGCTGAAGCTACATCACTGCTTTGCAACAGTATTGGCTTCCATGGGTATTTTGCGAAGTGAATAAACAATGGCTGGGCTGTCTTCACTTCCTGGAACCGAGCACTGATAGCTGCGGTTATAGCTGTCGACCGCTTTAGAAACTTGCGCGCATCTTAAAATCACTGATTTCAAAAGTCCGTGTTTAACGAGTTCAAGTTTGAATTCCAGGTTGCCGTCAACGATCCATTTGGGATCGATCACCACGCGAGAGTTTAATTTAATTTCTTCACCGGCTGCTAAGTGCAAGCGGGGAGTCAGGTCGAAAGTGTGTTTGCGATTGATGGTGACGTTTAAGATCACGGCGTCGCTTTTTGCGATTTTCAAATGCGGAGTGACTCGCAGTGATTGAACTTCCAGGGTTAGTTTTTCATCAGCCGATGCCGGGCTTCGAGACCATTGCTGGCCCGTGAAACTCAAGCTGGCGATGAAGAAAACGCTTAACAAGATGCTGCTGGAATAAAATGTTTTGTTGTTCACAAATAAGTCCTCTTTCCCTAATTAAGTGCAAATTCGATGCCATTCTAAGTAGCTAATTCGCTTGGAGCTCAAGTCCGCTGCCTGAAAATTGCACAGTCGGCTGTCTAAACTTTGATCAGATTGATTTGATATCAGCTAACGTTGCCGAGTGCTTTTTTAATCGCTTGTTGGATTGAATTGATCGAGTGCGCGTCTTCTTTTTCGATCACGTTGTTAGGTTCTTCGAGTTGCTGCAGTTGGCTTTCGTGAAGCTTGGCCTGGTTGCGCGCGCCTTGGTCGATTGAGATCGATCCCGAATATTTGAAAGACATCGCGATGGCGACACCGAAGAAAAGCAGGCCGATTCTTGATCCGATTTTCGAGCTGCTGCGAACTAAAGTGATTTCGTTTTTAATCTTTTCCATATGCAATCCCCCTCAAAATTCTCAGATCCCCATCTGCTTTGAAGCAGCTTATTTTGCTTGGTAAGTGACTTGAACGATCGCGCCATCAGCCGGTTTGTAAGAACCAGTGAAGAGCAGTTGCTTCTTAGTTTCGTTGAAGCTCCAACCTTCAGATGCGCTCTTAGCCACTTCAGTTCCGTCGACGGTCACAACTATGGTGGAGACGTCGGGCTTGTTGCTCAAAACTAAGAGCGGCGAGTAAGACAATTCTAATTCGCTGCCAGCCGAAGGCTCGTGGCCATTGCGGAAGACAACTTCGTGAGTGGCAGAAACGTAATCCCAATCGGTGCCTTCAACTCGGGCAACGTTGTTTTCTTTAACTTCGATGGTTCCAGCAACCGGAGTGGCGCGCAGTTTGAATCGCTTGGTCGGACGAGTGACGTTTCGAGCCAAGTCTTCTAACGATGCAGCCATGCTGTTGCCATCATTTAAGCATTGCACAGCTTCGGAGGTGCCAGCGTTCAAGGCGCGTGCCGCAGTGGCTAGGCGAGTGCCTGCGCCGTTGCCGAATTCAGTGCCGATTGCGCAACCAGTAGAAGCGCCAGTCACCCATGCTCGAGCGTTGATGTAGCTATTGTCTGATTTAACACGTAGCGATTCGACGTAAGAACTTAAAGTTCGTGAACCTAAGTTCGAGTCGTTGACGCTGACGTCGTCGTTGTCGCTGATGAAGATGTAAACGAGTTGCGAGCGATCGCGGATGAAAGAAAGCTTCGAGTTAGTGGCCACTCGTCGAGCGGATTCTAACAAGAATCGTCCGTTAGCAGCGTTGGCTTGAGCGAATCCATCCAATTGAAGGTTGATCAAAGATTGAAGATTCAAAACGCTCGGAGTGATCGCAGGGCCGACCAATGTCTTTGGAATGTATCTATAGGTGTCTCCGTTTGTAGAGGTGGTGCCGCGGACGAAGCCGATGCGGTAGTCGATGTCTTTGTCTTCTAAGTCTTGAGCAAAGATATCCATGGAGTTAACGAGGTCTTCGACCTTGTCGTGCATCGAATAGGAATAGTCGGCTACGAATAAGTAGTCGGCTTGGAGTACGACGTTGGCTTGGTTATACAAATCTTGGTCGTAGTATGAGAACTCGTCGGAGTTCGTTGGAACGAAGGTCGTAGGATCTTCGCATCCAGTTAATACCAATAGACCAAGGCCTAGAGCCAAAGTGTTGCTTGAAAAAGTTTTCCCCAGAACTCTCATAGATTCCTCCAACCCAAAGGTTGCAAGAGCCGGGCCACTGTCTAAATTTGTTGCAGATAGCTCCGCGAAAACTCGATATCTGATTGAATTTGTTTCACAAGCTCGTTAATCGAGGAAAAGCGAATTTCGTCACGGATTCTGTATAAAAATTCGACACTCATCATTTTTCCATACAAATCACCAACCGGGTTTAGTGAGTCCGGCAGTATATGGGTTTCAATAGAAGAGATGCTTGAGTTGGGATCAACGGTGGGCCGAACGCCGATGTTGGTGACCGATGGCGCCGCGTTCAATCCTTTGGGGCCTTCAACTGAAGTGCGCGTAACGTAAACTCCGGATTTTGGAACTAATGATTTTTTGCAGGCCGAGGTGGTTTTTAAATTCGCAGTGGGCACCCCGATTTGGGAGCCGCGTTTAGCTCCGTGAACAACGGTGCCTAATAATTGATGTGGGCGTCCCATTAAACGCTCGGCAAGTGGCAAGTCGCCATTGCTTAAAGCTTTGCGAATGCGCGAGCTTGATACCGGCTCGCCATCCATTAGTAATCGCGGGACTACGTGAATTTGAACACCGGCAGCCTGGCCCAAGGTTTGTAAGGTAGCGACATCACCGGCTTGAGATTTTCCAAACTTAAAATTCTCGCCAACCACGATGTGATGGGCGTTGTATTTTTCGATCAGTATTTTGTGGAAGAAATTTTCGGGGCTCATCGCCGCAAGATCCAGGTCGAAGTTTTCGGCAAAGACATTGTCGATGCCGCACTCCAATAATATAGAGGTCTTCATTCCTGGAGGGGTTAGTCTTTCGACTTCAATGCCGGGGCGCAGGACTTCGATCGGATGGGGTTCAAAAGTTAAAACGCTGAGCATGGCCGGCCCGCTTTTGGAGTTATGAATGGACTCATGAATGGATTTCAATTTTGAAATCAATTTTTGATGGCCGAAATGAATCCCATCAAAATTTCCAATCGTCAGCAAGTTAGTGAGCGGCACGAGGAGTTTTCTAAAGCCGAGGAATCGCGAAAGCAAGTTGGAAAAACTCTGGAAAGAGTTAAGGAAATTCGACTCGACGAAGCACAGCGGAATCTTCGCCTTTGCCGCCACTGGCGCGCACCGAGAGTCCCGAATTGCCAGGCGTCCACAGCCGTTCTCCTTTGCGAACCTCAAAGGTCGAGTATTGAGTCCCGGTGACTAAGTCGATTTTGGCCACGCCATCGGTGACTTCATATAAAACGGGTCGCGGTTGCAGATGAAGTCCGATGCCGGATTCTTGGCTATTTTTTTTGATCTGCCACAAATCAATGCGAATTGGCGAATACTGAAGTTCGCTGAAGGGATTCTTATAATTGTCTTTGTTGTAAACAATGGTTTGAGCCAAGGTTCCACCAGGTTTGTCGCCATGAGCTGAATAAAACATATTGGCTTGGGGCATCGATCCGGCAGGAATTTTTTCCAAGTGCCCCGGCTCGAGAGCTATTTTCCATTGGCGTTTTTCAAAGCCCCGCATCGAAGAAAAAACTGACACGATTTGTTTGCTACCAAATTGATATTTGAAATCTTCCCATTTTCCGGAGCATTGTTTTTTGCGCGAATCACAGGTCATGTCGATCGCGACGCGGCTGCCGCCGGGAAGTTGCGCCCAAAAAAATCCGGTGCCGTCAGACGGGTCGTTGATCGGGCTGATCCGACTCATGTCCAAAATTTCCATGTTGGAATTTTTAGAGTTCAAAACAAATTCTAAAAAATACCGAGTGCCGACTTCCCAGAGCCGAAGCTCAAGGTCCGGTAATGCATTGGCTAATTTTAAAGTTTGACTGCCAGGCCACTCCTCATTTTTTTTGCTTTCTTCGACCCAGCCCGTTTCGCCTCGAAGAATTCTTGAGAGCCGTGGGCCTTGGGAAGTGACGGTGACAGTGTTGGCGGCCCAAGCCGAGGACATCAGCGCAAGGCTCAAGGCTAATAGCACTGCATGCACTTTTGCCTGAAACAATGACTTAAGCTTTGCTTGAAACACTTTGTCCCTTTCTTCTGCTTTTACTGATTAGGTCTTAACCAAATCTTAATCGTTCAACTAAACAACGAGCCTTGATCATGCTCGCTCATGTTAAATTATCGTTAATTCCCTCCATTTGCCACCCTCCAGGTTCGATAAAGAAATAGAATGAAATTAATGACAAAGACCTTTTGGTATTTGCTCTCGCTCACATTTCTTTTTGTGACGAGTCCGGCGCGCGCCCAGAACGGCGTTGCGAATGCGGCAATCGAACAAAAATTAAATTCAGCTTCTCAAGCCAACTGGGCCGAAGGTCGTCGAGAAAACTTAGCCCGTTACCAAGAGTTGATTTACGCATTTTTAGACCCCCAGATTTTGGATTCAATGGTCGGCGGGACTTTGCCGGCTCCTTTAACTTCGAGCACTCTTGACCCCTTTTCCCGCTACCAGGCTCTTGTTTCTCAAATTGTAAAAGACAAAGGCCAACTCCAAAGCCACTTGGCCGAGGTTTCTCGAAAAATTGATGCCGAGAAAAATTTGGCGCCGAGCAAACGAACTTTCACGACTTTCTTTTTAGGAAGTCTCCAAAAAATTGAATATCAACTTGAGCAAAAGAAATCTCCAGATGCCGCGACTAAGGAATTAAAAGGGCTCTTTATGGATTTAGAATCCAAAGCCCCGAGCCTTCGGAGATCGGCTGATGCCGCCTCCGGTTCCGATGTTTTGTTTGAAGGAAAATTAATTCCTTATTCGATTCGAAATCCGAGTGGAAATGGAAGTGATTCTTCATTCAACGCTTCGGGGTCTCAGCGAATTGCCAGTCTTGATTTGCCGAATTCTCCAAACTCACAAGGCTATGCTTCGAGTTCTAATGGGCGAATTTATAATTCCAGTGCTGAGTCGAGCGACTCTGGCGTTGTGAACACGGTTGCTATTAATGAGACGAATCGTGGCTCAGCAGTCAGCGTTGCGGAAGAAGCAGGTTTGCGTTCTTCAGCTGCGGTGGGGACAAATGATGATCCATCGCGACTCTATATAACTGAGTCTAAACTTCAAGAGACTAAGCCCGCTTCTGAGCGAGGATTTTTGTCGGCAAATTCCACCGCTGGTGAAATGACGTCCACCAACAGCGCGGTGGCAAGCCTTAATCAAAGTGCTGCAGAATTAGCTCAGCGTTTTAAAAATGGAGTGAGAGCTCCAGGTGCGCCGTTAGTCCCGGTGAATTTTGCGGGTGGTGTAAATCCTGCCAATGCTGGAGCCGTGGCTGTAGAAAGTGCTGCAGCTCCCGGTCACTCGGGTTCAAACAATGCGAATATTGGCGAATCGTCTCCACAAGTGGCAGCAAGCGGAGCGCCATTGGTTAATGTGAATGTCACCCCGCCAACACCGACCGTGGCCATTGCTGAAATTTCAAAAAAAGAATCCGCACCTACTAAAGCTGAGGTTTCTACAAAGAGTGCGGATGTTAATTTGACCGCGGCAAGTGCCGATCATCCGGTGGCTTCTAGTGGCCCAGAAGTGTTGGGTCCTTTTTTGCCGGGTGCCGAGGGAAAAACGGTTGGGGGTCCTGCACTCTTGGCCCCGATCACCGCGCCACCTCTTAAGTATGAATTAGAGCCAGCCAATAAAGTCCCCTTTTTTCTGGCTAAAGAACCATATAAGCCTTCAGTCGCTTTTGAATTGGCCAGCAATCAATTGTTTGAAAAGCCGATAGGCATCTCTTATTCGGGATCGAATTTAACAGATCAAACCACAGACCTTGGATCTTCAGAGGAGAGCAAGGCTTGTCGTGCTGCATTTTCATCTCAGCTTAAGAAAATTTTAGATTCGAATTTTTCTTCGACCGCTCGAGAGTGGATGGGAACTAAATTTTCTGACATCGTTGCGGGAATTCCCGGCGGCATCGATGAAATCATCGAAGAGTCATTTGATAGTTTTCAACACAATCCTAAGGCGAAAGATCGATGTGCCTCTAACTTTAAAACTCCAGACGATCAATTTGCTATGGTTGATTCATTTATGAGCACGACGGAGCGTTTGGTTCGTCGAAAATTTAAATTGGATTTAAAGGGCGGTTGCCCTGATCTGACAAACCCGACTCCTGATCAACGAAGGGCTTATGGGGATTTAATTGATTTGTTTGGCAGATTGAACGGCTCCGTTTCTTTGACCGAGCAAGAAGTTAACAAGTCAGGAGGCTCTAAGCACCTCCCGCTAATGATTGGCGCCCGAATTCTTCCTGATAAAATTGAATCATCTCCGCTGGTGGATTCCTTTTCGGGTCGATTGGCGCAATGCCGCAGCAGTGGCTTGGCGCAAATTTTTTGGAGAAAAGAATCCATGATGCGACTTTCTCTGAATACATCTGTTTCGAAAGAAAGTGTTTGCGCTCCTAGCTTTGAATATCGAATGATGACGAGTGCCGATGGAGCCACCGGAACCCGTCTTTCGGAATACTCAAAATTAATCGCCACAAATAAAGATCTTGGCGCTTCGACTAAGAATGTGATCAACTTTGCAAAGAGCTTTAAAACTTTTCCGGCCAAAGATCCTGACTATTTGGGTGGGGGCGATCGATTTTTGTTGGGTGCGGCTGATCTTGTGGGCTTGGGCGCGAATGCTGGGGCGATAAATCGTTACTATACTGAATATGCTCCGGATCAGATCTACACACCACAAGAAATAGAAGTTAAAAAATGCACTTCAAAACTTCAATTGCTCCGCGAGCAACATCGGATTTTGGTGCAATATGCAGCTTTGCCTGGCTCTACTTTGGTGGAGTCCTTCCGGGCCGAGGCCCCAGTCGAACGAGGAACTGCTTCGGCTGATCACACCAAGAAAGATTAGAGCTTTCGCCGCTGCTTTTCTAAATCAATTTCATCGCTTGAATATTGAGGTTTTTTTCGAGCCTCGTTTAACAATTCTTTAGCTCGACTATTTTTTCCGGCTCCTATAAAAATATCGGCACAGTTAAACAATTCAGTTTTATTGTTGAGCATGGGAAAATCGTTGAAAAGTCTTTCGCAAAAACCTTCGCCCATCGAATAATTTTTCGCCAGGTAGGCGGCCTTGACTGTAATTCTTAGGATTTCGGGGTCGGGATTTTTTTCTTTAAGAATGGGGCTTAGCAATTTGACCACTTCTTTCATGTCGACCAATGCGGCTTCTTTGCGGGAAAAATTATCAGCTTTGTGATTTTCAAAAATGATCAAAGCGATTTTGCGCTGAATTCGATAGAGATTGTGGCTATTGGATCCCAAAAGTTTAGTCGCCGATTGATAAGAAGCCAGCGCATTGCCGGGCAATCCGCGAGAATTGAAATCATCGCCGGAGTTCTCAATCTTTAAAGCATCCACTTCTTGTAAAAATTCAGAGCGGGGGTTCACTTTTCGGATTTGTCGAATCACTTCTGCGAGCTCTAATTTTTTGCCCAGCTCTTGAAGCGCCAGGGCTTTGTATTCCAGGGCGTCTTTATCAGTGGATTTCTTTTCTAGAATGGTTTCCGAAAAATTTAGTAGTGCGACAAAGTTTTTTTGTTCGATAAAAGTTTTGGCAGTCACGGCTTGATCACTTTCAGAAGCGGCGCCCAGGTTCTGAAGTCGAGCCAGGTAAGAGGTGGCTTGAGTTTTTAATCCCTTTTTTAAATAATAGTCTGCCAAGGTGCGAAGGGCCCGCTCATTATTCGGCTCAAAGCTTAGCAAGCTTTCATAGCAGTTGATGAGTTTGTCGGTGTTGCTGAAGACCACCCCTAATTCTCGGTAGAGATCACAAAGGGCCGAAGTGGCTTCGATTTTAACTTCACGACCTGAATCGCGAATTCCCACGATTCTTTTTAATTTTACTTCCGAGTCCAAAACAAAACGGCGAATTTCGTCGTTGTTGATTTGCTGCTGGCCCAAATTAATTCGTTTTCTTTCGTGGGCGTCCCAAATTTTAAAATACTTAAGCTGCACTTCCGAGTTGTTGACTTCCTTTTCAGCAGCCATCGCGTAACGTTTCATGGCTTCTTTTTCAAGCCCAGCGGCTTCTTCAAGTTCCGCGGTTTGCCATCGGATTTTGAAGTTCGATTGAAAGGTTTCGTCGCCGTTAGCGAGCGCGGTTAAATAGGCATTCCACTTGGTTTGCGTGCAAGAAATTCGCAAACTCTTGGGAAGGCCACTTTGCGATTTTGCTTTTTCTTGGAATAGCGGCATCAAATCAATGTAGAGATCGTAGAGCAGCCGCTCGCGAGTGGATCGATTGAGCGCGTCGCCGGCTTGGGCTAATTGCTTAGTGGCTTCGTTGCATCTCGAGAATTTGGCAAAGTCTTGGGCTTGGGCCATGGGGTTAAAATTCACGAGACCTAAAATCAGTCCCCAAAATACCAGCACGCTTCGAGATCCGGCCCCATACATTTGCATATGGAAAGTTTAAGGCCAGTTCTCAGGAACCGCAATTGGGGCGGCTGTTCATCTTCAGCAATTATTTAAATTTTGAGTCGAGTTCAGGAAAGCTGGCAAAGAGCCCTAGTTGCAACCAGCGATGCAGAGTCACTCGTGCCAAATCTAAGTCGCGACCCGCTTCAATGTTCTTAAGAGCAGATTGTTGCATGCTCAGCCGTGCGTTGAGCACGTCTTGAAAGGATGCGCCGGCGCCCAGGTTATAGCGCTGCAATTGAGTTTGAAAGTTGCTGATGATTAAGGATTCAGCCTCTTCAGCCAGAGCTTTTCGCTCTTGGAGGCTTGGCAGATTTTCAACGAATTTCTCGACGCCAAAGCTGAGCTCATCTTTTAATTCGTCGATCATCAAGTCGATAGACTCAAGTTGATTGTTGGCGAGTCGAAGCGCGGGCACTTGCGAATAGCTGAGTGTGAAGTCAGCTTGGGCCGACATGTTTTTTGTGGAAAGTCTGGGGTAGCTTTCTAAATCAAGGGTGTGGGCGGTGATTGAGGCTCCGCCAAAAAAAGCAAAAACTTTAGACCATCCATCGCTCTCAGCGCTTTTTCGAAGCGCCAGAAGTTGTTCTCTTGAGCTGTTCTTTTCCCAGCTTTCGTCGGTGATTTTTTCGGACGTCCACTGCTCGGATGGATCGCTTGGCATTTGGTATTCGTCCAAAACGATTGGGCGCTTGGGCTCGACGCCGATGGCGCGTTTCATTTCAAGATATTGCTGATTTAAAAACTGTTGGGTCTCTAAAACGCGGACTTGGGCCAATACTCGCTGGCTGCGAGTGATGCTTAACTCCGTATCGTTGGCGGCGCCAAATTCGTAGCGATTTTCAATCGAGTCTTCAAGCATGCGCAGATCTTCGAGATCTTGCTGAAATTGGCGTAGTAATTTTTGATCTCGCAAAATCGACAAATAAAGCGACAGAGAAGAAGCCAAAATGTCTTTTTGCAAAATGCGAAAAGCGGTTTTATCAGCCTGATATTGGCGCTTGGCCGAAGCGGTGTGAAACCAGTTAGAAGGAACCAGAAAGGGCAGCAAGGCTTGAACCGAAGGAATCAAAAAACTTGGATTTGCTAGTGATGCCGCGACCGTTGAAAAATTGAGCGAGGGATAGAGTCGGGCACGAGCGGCCGAGTAATTTAGTTTACTTTTTTGCACTTCATTTAGGCCCACGAGAATGCTGTGGCTAGTGGTTGCACTCAACACCAAGCCTTTGAGGCTTTCAGGATTTAATCGAAGTTCACTGTTGTTGGGCGGGGTGCTTTCGTTGGCAGTGGCTTCAGCCGGTTTTTTGGAACCAAAAGCGAATGCTTGGCCCGAAGAAAGCAATATGAATAGGAATAAAAAAGTTTGTGTTTTATCTGCAAACGATTTTCGAAATTTCATGGCTTGGCCAGCTCTTCAACAAGTTTAAGATCACGAGTGATCGCGCGTTCACTGCTTTGATATCGACAGTTCAGCTTGGTTGGGTGGCTTGCTTTTGCAGTGGCCAGTCCAGAACAGCGCAAAGAGAGATGACTTCGGTCTGCTGAACCAATCGAGCGGTAATCGGCCACTAAGGTTCCAATCAGGGGTTCCCAAGTCGCGTTGTTAAAGGGCAGGCTAAAACCATTGCTACCTTCGTGAGATTCCCCTCGACGCGCTCGGCTGATGGTTAAAACTGCGCGCACTGATTTTTGCGGAGAGAAAATCTCAGCAAATCGCAAAGCCGGATCGGTATCAGAGTTGCTAATGAGAAGTGAGACTCTCGATGCGTTTTTAGTAGAGTCGCTCTCTTCGTTATTGGCGGTCATTTCTCCGGTATAAGTTAAGTTCACTTCATCCTGCCCCAGCAGTCGGTTGGCGATTTGTCCCGAGCGGAAAAAACTTTCAGCACTGCTTCTTTTTTGCATTCGATCCAAAACAAATTCGCCACCGTGACTGTCGTAACCAGCCACTTTGAATTCACCTTTCAGTCGATTGCCGTAAATTGCGCCGTCCATTTTGAGGGTTAGTTTTTTGCCAGTGGATTGCAACATTGAGAATTCAGAATTCACTCGGCCACTCTTCCAGTCATAATAGGTGTGCCCTGAAGAAATATAGATCGGAGATCTGCCCGAAAAAAACACCGAAGTTTCTAGTGTGGTTTTTTCCAAACTCAAAGAATCGACTTTGCGATTGGTGCTGAGGTCGATTTGCAAGACTCCCAAAATTTCGTTGTTGCGAGTGGAGCGCAATTCTCCGCGATAGGTTCCGACCGCCGATTCGATTTTATTTTCGTCTTCGCGGGCTTTGTCACGGTTGTAGTCTTCAAGGCTGCGATCGTTGCCGCAGGCGGCGAGAGTCAAAGTTAAAAGAAGAAATTTTAAATTATTTTTCATAGGAGAAATCCCCATCCCATTCGAATCCCAATCGATCGGTCTGAATTCTTGCCGCGCGCTTCGCGCAGAATCACCGCGGATAAAGAGGCGGTGGATAGTTTGTAGGGAACTTCAAGACCCATGCTGGCTTCAAAGCCGCGCCCCCATCCGCTAACGCTAGAAAATTCGGTCGAATGATTGGTCCAGTAAAGCGAAGATCGAAGTCCCATTCGCGAAACAGCGTTCAGGTGTTTTCCAATCGCCATTTCCGAACGCAAATAAAATTCTGCGGGCACTTCATAAAAACTTTGAGTGGGCGCCGACCAGGTGGATAGCCCTAGGCTGGCCCCGGTTCCGATGCGGGCATCACCAAGCTTCCATAGTTTCGGTTGCTCCAGGCTCACTTCAAAACTGGGGACTTGAGTGGCTTCAAATTTTTGGCTGCGTGCAAAAGAATCTGCAAAAGTTAAATCAGGTCGCGTGAAAAAAGATGTGCTCAATGACAATCGGCTGCTGTTGCGAAGTTTAAAGGCATCGCGGGTCGCGAGGCTGTCCATTTCAAGAGTGCTCACTTCTTGGGGCAATGGAACGCTAATGGTTTTGCTGTGATCGACAGACGTAAAGGCTGGTTTCAGCAAAGCAGCCGCTAAAAGTAAAAGCACGGTACCCTCTCTCTCAAATTCAGGCCCCTATTGGGCCTTTCCCGACTCTTTCCCCATTTCCCTAATCAACGCGGATTCAATCGTTTTGGGAAGATCAGAAACGTTCCAACCATTAGCTACATAACATTGAGTAAAAGCTTCTAACACCTGAAACTGTGAGCGAGCAAAAGAGCGATCGGCATCGGCTAATTGCTTTTGAGTTTCAGACACTTGTTGATAGTCGCTTGTGCCGATTTGATAATTCTTTTGAGCCACGGACACCGCTTCTTGAGCTTGCTTGTAGGCGGTGAGCGATGCGCTTTCTACATCGCGGGCATTTTCGAATTCTTGAATCGCCCGAACGCGGCTGAGTTCCAAATTTTTAGCCATGTTTTGAGCCAGGTATTCCAGCTGTAATTCTCGTGAGCGAAGTTCTCGGCGCTCGTAGACCGACTCCAATCCAGAAAAAAGCGGAACGGTTAATCGCACGCCGGCATTCCAAGCGGTGTTGTCGGAGTTTCCTAAATTTGTAAATTCGTAACCATAACGACTGATGTTGGCAAAGCCAGCTAGTTGCGGAAAATGTTTGGCCAAAATCACCGATCGCTCATCACTCACTCGTGCAAGATTCAGTTGCAGTGATTTCCACTCGGGGCGCTCTTCGGCTTTTTTGTTAATCGGAAGCTGAAAAGACCAGGGGCCAAGACGGCCTTTGATCACGAGTTCGTGTAGGTCATCCATTCCCGCCAAATCCGCTAATTCCGAAGCCAAAATCGAAAGCTCGTTTCGACCTTGGGTAAGTTGCGGGGCAAGCAACGCTAATTGAGTTTTAATCTGAAGCACCGAAAGCTTTGATTCGTTGCCGACTTGGTATCGGCGTTGAGCGGTGCTTAGTAATTTCTCTTGAATGACTTTTAGCCGCTCGACGGTTTCCATTGATCGCTGCGCTAATAAAATTCGATGAAAGAGTTGAATGCCTTCGACGGTTAAATCGCGTTCGGTTTTTTCGATATTAAGTTTCTGCAATTTTTCATCTTTGTCCGCGGCTCGGCGCGCGGCACTGAGTTTGCCGCCGGAATAAATGGGAGCCACCACTTCGATCAATCCTGAATAGGTGTTGTAGGAGTCGCCATTGAACAAAGCCGCTGAACTACTAAGCGCGTCTTCTTTTCGGGCCCAGGTAAGCGACGAGGAAACAGAGGGCAAAGCACCGGCCACTACGGTTCGTTGATGGGCGTCGATTTGAGTGAGTTTTTCTTTTTCGAGCTTTAATCGCGGTTGTGATTGCAGAATTTTTTCAATCGTTGCACTCAAAGTGAGGGTCTCAGCATTGGCTGAAATCGGAGGAGTCAGAAGAATGAAGCCAAGAATGCTCAGGACGAATGGAAGGTGTTTTAGTTTCATTTTTTCCATGGCAAATAAGTGCTAACACTCGGAATTCTCACTGTTAACTACTCTCGAAGGAAAGCTTTACCTGGAGGCCTAGTCTTTGGTTGACTCATTGCGTTAGACTGTGAAATAACAATGGGCTAGATGAAGTACTTGGTGGGCGCAATCAGACATAAATATCTGAAATTATTGTCTTTAACTTTGGCGCTAGGCTCTCAAATAAGCCTAGCCGTTGGTGAAAAAGTTCAACCACTTCCGCCTTCGACCGTGATCAAAGGCAGCGCCGCATCGGTCAACGACGCGGTTGAAAAAATGTGGGGCACCGAAGCCTATGAGTCTCCCGATCCCTCTCACTATCAAACAGGAGTCGGAAACGTCACCAGCATCGAGAAGACCGCGATCAAAGAATTCATCGCCAAAAATTCTAGCGGACACATCTACATTGCGCGCTACGGAATGTCGGATCCAGAATTAGTGCAAATATTAAAATCAGCGATCAAAAAAGGCTTAAGCATTTCTTTGATCGTGGATTTGAACCGCGCATTGGAAGCGGGCTCGGATGCCAAGGCTCCTCGAAGTGACTTCGAGAATATGGCGAGAATGCGAAATGAAATGGCCAAAGGCATCGAAGAATTGCTAGCGGCTGGGTGCAAGTTCAACACTGGTAAATGCCGAATTTTGAGCCAACCAGTTTTCCCGCGAGCCAATGACGAGATGATCGATATCCTTCATGACAAGGCATTGCTGTTGGTTTCTAACGAAGGCGCGACTAACGAGCACATCGAATTTTTCCACGGCACCGCAAATTTTTCTGACCTTACTCGAATCAACACATTGATGAAGGTTCGCGACCAAACAGCCGCTAAACATTATCTAACGGTGCTTAAAGCTTTGGCCTCCACTTTTGAAAAAGGTGGAACCATCCGCGATATCCCCCCCATGGCTCCGTTGAAAGTCGAATATGCTGATGGATCCTTTATGGAGTTGGCTTCGACTTTCGGTCGTTACAACACCAACGATCGCATTCAGCAGCTTTTTACCCGAGCGACTCAAGACCCGACTTTAAAAATCGAAGCAGTTTATATGAATCACTTTGTGGTGACTCATCGTCCAACAGTCGAAGCCTTGGTCGAGGCCATGAAGGCGCAAAAAGAATTCCGCGTTCGGGGATTGGTCGATGATCAATTCATTGAACAAGGCAGCCAAGGTTTGGCGGGAACATTGGAAGGTTTTGATGTCTTTCGTAAATGGGGCGGACCGGTTGTGGGACACGGATTTGAAATCAACTCGCGAGTTGATTTGTTTGCCTACCAAGCCCAAGGCATGAATTTGATCACGGGAAAAGTCTTGGATGAAACCGATCCCGAAGAATCGCATGCCCAGAAAAAATTGCAGCACAATAAAACCACTGTGGTTTTCGTCAATGAAGGCGGCAAGCAATGGGCTTATGTGTTTTTCGGAAGTTTCAATTTAAGTGGCCACTTCCAAAATTCCGAATTCCAAATGATGTTGAAAGTCCCGGCTGATTCCTACATCGCGCTTCATGCGAAGTGGGATTTCGATAATATCACCCGCACCCAGCCAGAAAATGCGCTGCCGATGGGCAAAGCGGTCGTTCGAAATTTGATTGCTGATTACTCCGACCAATCAGACCAAGTGGTTAGCTTAGTGGACATCAAGCGCGCCGAAGACGCTATTTTAAAGCGAAATTATGCAGAGCTCTTTAGTTTGATCCGCGAGGTTCACGCCCGCAAGAGCACGATGGTTAAACGTAAAACATCGGCAGAGCTGAACGCGGCTATTCAAGACATGGAAGAGTACCTGCGCTGGTACGCGGCCAATACCACGCCATCTGAATTAGGCGATTACTATCGTTTGCGAAAATTCGTTTCCTTAATGTACGTCAAAGAAAACAGTCATCTGGATGCCTGGAACTTAGAAAAAGCTTTGCGTGGCGCGCTCTGGCGTCCCCAAATCGATCAAGCAGAATTAGATCGATTGGTTTCTGAGTCTTGGAGAATTTTAAAATTCCCCGGAATCCCAAGCTACGAATCACGCCGAGCCCGAGACGCGGCGACTGCCGTGACACTACCCGCACTGAGCGTGGGCATGAGCTGGATTTTTGATTGGGACGACAACATCGCTTTCATGCCGACTAAAGTTTACGTCTATCACAAAACTACCGGAGCTGAAGTCGCAATCACCACTCAGCAATTCGCTGAAATTCGTGACTCGATCAAAAGCGGCACCGGCGAGTGGGGCCAGTTTGAACTGCGCAAAGATAAAGTCACCGGAAGTTTCCGTCGTTTTGAATCGGGCATAGACGGCAATTTCTTTTTAGAAGATTTAGCGTCGATGGTTGAAGGACCGGAATTTGAAAAACGCAAAGGTCCAGCATGGAATCGAATGGTCGAAGCCTTGAGCACCGAATATTCCGCCAAGCAGTTTTTCATTTTGACCGCCCGCTCGAATTTACCGGAAGAAATTTTTGAAGGTTTACAATATTTGCATAAAAAAGGATTCATCAAATTCTTGCCGCCCAAAGCTAACATTTATTCGGCTCAAGACCCGGCCAATCCGTCGGCCGCTAAGGCCGCTAAATTTGTCGAGCATTTGGACCGTCAATCACGCACGGTGGTTTCGGCCAGCGCGCCTAAAGTTTTAGATCGCGATGGCGTGAATCAAGCTCAAACTCACTTGGTTGGTTATTCTGATGATGACTGGGGAAATTTTGAGGCGGTGATGAACGCGGCGGTTGCCGGCGTTAAATCCAACAAATGGCGCAACATCAAAATCGTTTTGAAATACACCGGTCGTGACGCTCGTGGTGCGAACATGCGCTCGGTTGTGATCAAGTCGGATGGTTCTTTACGTCCTTCGATTGAATGCGAGAACTCCGCGTTCCGAATTCATTTGATGGGTTGCGAAGCGCCGCTTTCAACTCCGAAGACTGCGGCTTAATTTTTTATGAAACCGGATGCTTGGTATAAGGGTACGGTTTCGCTGGCTCGCGAAAATATTGAACTCACTTTTAACGTGCCTCACGATGTTTTCTCGACGCTTCAAATTGACGAGGGAACGCTTGCGCTTTTGGATCATTTGCCGACTTCTAAACCTTCGCTCATCCTAGATATGGGTTGCGGGTATGGCGCGCTAGGATTGCCGGTAGCCGCGTTAAATATGGAAGCCGAAGTTCACATGGTCGATCGGGATTTGCTGGCGGTGGAGTGGGCGGGGCGCAACGCTGAAAATAATGTGTTGGCCAACACCGAGATCTACGGAAGCTTGGGTTTTCGAGATCTTCGCCACGGCAAACGCTTATTTGATTGGATTCTCTGCAATGTCCCAGCTCGGATCGGCGATCGTTTTATTGAAGATTTGTTTGTTAGTGGAAATGCGCTGCTGGCTTCGGGTGGCGAAATTCGAGTGGTGGTGATTCGCGATTTGGGCCCGACGGTTGAAAAAATTGGCGAAGAAAATAAATTGCCGATTGAGCTAATTCATCGAGGGCCCCGTCACATTGTTTATGCTCTGAAAAAATCGGGCGTCGCGAAAGCTTCGGCCGATGCTGATTCACAAAGACTTTATCAGCGTGATCGAATTTCCGTGGGTGGAGTGGAATTTGATCGACCCTATGACATTTCGGGGGATTCCATTCGGGTCGAGAAGGCCTTGCCGATTTTGATCGATGGAATGCCCAAACGAGAACAGGGCGATGTTTTGTGCGTGCGATCTTCGTATGGGATTTTGCCGATTTTGTCGCGGGTTCGATGGCCGGGATCCCGCGTGAAAACTTTCGATCGAGATTTGTTGGCGACGACTTTCACACGAGAAAACGCCGCGCGACTTGATTTGATGAATCCGCAATTAGAAATCGAAGATGCCGTTGATTTACATTTATATGCAGCTAATAAAAAAACGCGCTTTGATTTGATCACAGTCGAAGTCTCGGCATCCGTAGGCCGCGCAGTGGTCGAGGACGAGCTGGCTTTAGTGATGGAGTTATTGAAGCCCGGTGCCCAAGCATTGCTTTTGTGTGGTGATCGTTTGGCGAAGGAAGTTTTAGAACCTTTTGCCAAGCGCAAAAAAGTATCGCTCTATACGCTGATCACGCGAAATTCGATGAGCTTATTGCGAATGTCGTAACGGGAAATAGTTTTAACCTTACCTAGGGCCAACGTTGCGGCGCGGATCACCGCGGGCTCGGTGCGCGCTGCGCGCTGCGACAGCATTATTATTTGAGCCAAGTCCCTTTAGAAAGAATCCAGATTTGACGGAATTACTCTTGCCCATCTATCAATTCACCAGAGCGGGGTTTCATTTTGGCTTTATTAAATAAGCACAAGCGTTGGGCTTGTCCTTTCATTCTTGCACTTGCCGTAGGAAATCCTATGACTGGCTTTGGCCTTTCAGGAATTTCTACGCCGCCCAGTGGCAGTCTCGACAATGCAAAGCAACTCACCGATGCCTTTGGACGAATGTGCCCGAGTCAAAGTGTCTGGACTCAAAACGCGGTGAATGCGGCTCGAAGTCTTGAGGCGATGCTGGATGGCATCAAAGACGATCCAAACTGTAAATCATTGTCCTCGGCATTGACGAGCGTGCGCACTCTTCAAACGGCTCTTGATCGCCATGCTCAAAATCAAAATGCGATTGCTTATGTTGGAATGCGCCGAGAGCGCCACGAGCTACTTTTGCAACTTCAAGAAACTACCGACCCAGATGTCCGGAACACTTTGGCCAATCGACTTCGGGACACAGAAATTCAACTCGGATCGATTGAAGAAACAAATCATTATAGCGATTCACGATTAACCGAAGCGCTCGTTACCAAACAGGTCGTGTCATCCATGCAAGCGGTGTTGTCGCAATCGCTGGCCCAAGAAAAATGTTTTCTTGGCAAGCCGCAGATATTTACTGATTTGGCGGCGGTGTCCGGTTCGATCGGCGCCGTTGTGCTTTCTGGGGGAATCAGCCTAGCGGTTGCGGCGGGAGTCGAGCTCATCGGCTCTGGAGTTGAATATGCAAGAAAAGCTTCGCTCTCTAGAAAGATCGCCAAAATCAATCAAGCGGCGATTCATTCGTCATTCACTTGCGCGCTTGAAGCGCTTTCCAACCAGTGGTGTTCTGCTCAAGAAACGACGTCACTCATTCGTAGTCGTACTGAATCACGTCGCTTAGAAGACGATTTCAGTCTTGGACTCAATCTTCTCAGTCGGGAAATGCCGATTTTAATGGAATGGCTAGACCAGGTACAATCGGGGACCCGCCCAACGAATTCAGCCGAAGCAGAGCGACAAAAAGATTTCTATAAAAAAGAACAAGCCCTCAAATCATTTGAAGCTTCGGTCTATGCGATTCTAGGAGAATATAAATTTCGACTGCCCCCAGAAGGGGATCTCGAAGGCCGTTTCAAGACCCTTCGAAACGCGATCCAAAATCTCTTTGAAAATGTCATCTCTAGGGGCCCGGACCACCCGATTTTTGAGGTCATCGACGCTGCCGAATTCGGATGGCGAATCGCAGGCATTGATAAGCCGCCGGAGTATTCAGCTGACTCTGGACAGTCCGGTTATAAAGATTTTTTTAGTTATCCAATCGAAGCTTTTAAAAAAGAATTCCCTGATGTTTATCCACTCGAAATTGATCGCATTCGAGAAAATGCCGAAAAGCTGATCACCGCATCTCGCACTCGCTTGGCCTCAGAGCGGGCGCGAATTTTTCAACCCAATCCACGTTTAATCTTGTGGGACGTAGAAACTCCTACTCATTCAGGGATGATTCGCAACGTTACACCGCTCAGTGCCCTGCGCGCCATTAAGTCCTATCTTTCAGCTGCCATCGAAGGCAACTTAAAGGCGTACTCGGAATTAAGCGGCAACCGAAAAATTGTCTATGAAGACACGGTAACCCGACTTGATGAAATTGAAAAAGCCATTAGCGCCGCGCTGGTTTCAGTTCCGCGAAGCACTCCGCCTTTTAATTCATCTCCCATGTTGGATGCTTCGAAAAATAACACAATCGATCAAAGTAAAGCTCTTGCAACCATTTCCTATATTTATGAAATTGCTCAACTCGAACATGGCCGCACGGTCATGGAAGGAACTCTTCGACGAATTCTTCGCGATCGTTTGAGCAAATGGATTTTGGATCCCAGCCATCAATTCGCAGACACAAGTCGTTCAGCGCAATTGCTTGCAGCTCAAGACATCATTGATGAGTATCGCGACCTTGGACAAAATTCGCTGATCAATATGCAATATGACTTATCAAACGCTTCTTTGATCACAAAAAATACAACTCAAGGATTTGCAGAAGTGTTTTCCGAAAATCTGGCCAAAGCTTTGGAATTTTATCGCGTGAATTCAACCGCAACAGACACTCGATTGCTTACAAAAATGTGTCTGCTCTTGTTGGCGGTTCCCGATTGGCAATCGAAGGAACTTTCACGCGTTCCCATTAAGTATTGCACGGGTTTAACTCAGCCTTCGATTTTCCAAGGTGGTAAGCCTTCCTTAACCATCCAAGAGTCTCACTACAAATTTACCGATTATTCCGATCGAGCTTGTCAGTATCGAAGATTTCTACGATCCGAGCGTCTTGAAGAAAGCTTTGATCGTCAGCCAGCACCCTAAAATAAAAAAGGGCTTCATCGGGCTTAGTTGCCCGATGAAGCCCTCGTTGCGAGCCGCTAAAAATTACGATTCTTCTTTAGCTTCAACCAGGTAATCGAACTTGATTTGAACTTTTCCGCCGACGCTGTCCTTGAGTGCAGTGCCGTGCAGTTTTAAGCTGTGTGTTGTTTCGTCATAGCTAAAACCATTGCCGGTGGCTTGGTCGCGAACTTCAGAAACTTCTTGGCCGTTGATGCGAACCACGATCGAATCTTTGATGGTCGAATCTTTAAGCGCAAAGCTGCGGCTAGCGATTGAGGAAACTTCTTCGGCGATTTTCATCAAGTCGCCCGAGAAATCTTTGCTCAAGCTGAAATTGGCGCCCTTGAATTTTTCAGACGCCTTGGCAAAGCCTTTGCCTTTCTCGTCAGTTACCGAATACATTCGGTAACGACCTGATTCGCCGTTTTTCAAAGCCTTCAAGCGTTCTTCTACTTTAGCGATTCGTTGATCCAAAACCGAAGCGCTGCCGTCTTTAGACGGAGCATCGTTGATCACGTAACTGTCTTTGCCCATCATGAATCCGTAAGTGTTTCGGCTTTCGTCTTCGTCAGAAATGATGATGATCGAGAGCAAAGCGTCTTTGCGTAGGAAACCGCTGTTGATCCCGGCTAAGTTTTCATCGCTCAAGGCTGCGGCCAAAGGAAGCAATGCAGTTTCTGAGCCGTCGCCACTTGTTCCAACCATTGCCATTGAGGTGAATTGAGCGCCGATCGAGGGAGAGTCCTTTTTCAAAAAGCGTTCGGAATAAACTTTGTCAGAATCTTTTAAGCGCATTTTTGAACCAATGAAAGCGCCGTAGGGCAAGTCCTTGCGGCTCTTCTTGTCGAACTCAGGACCGTTGGTGGTCAAAACTGCGATGTTGACGTCGAGCTTTTTACTGGCGAATTTTGCCATGAAATTTTCAAACGAATCTAAAAGATTTCGTTGAATGGATTCCATCGATCCCGAGCTGTCGACGATGAACAATAAGTCGACTTGGCGTTCTTTGCTCAAATCAAGATCATTTACTTGCGAAATTCGTGAAGGAGCCGGTTTCGGCGGTTTAACGACGGAGACTTTGACTTTGGCCATGTTGGATTCCGACGAAGAATCCATCGCGACGTAGCTAAAGGAAATTTCGCCAGTGTAACCCTTCGCGGCTTTCAAGCTGAAAAGTCCGGAACGGTTATCAAAGCTAAAGCTCTCGGTGTTTTCCGGAGCGTTGACGACTTTGTAGTTCAGGTTACGAGGATCGGAATCCACGTCTAAATCAGTAGCCACGACCCCGCTGCTAATTTCTTGATTGCGCATAATTTGCAACGTCATGTCTTGAGCCATCGGTGCAATGTTGAGGGCCTCTTGCTTGGTGTCAGTCACCGAGAAAGTTTCCAAAACGATGACTTCTTCTTCAGCTTTCTTTTCGCGAGCGGCTTTCTCAGCTAAGCGATCTTCTTCGGCGCTTTTTCTTTCGTCTTCTTCGTCACGGTAAAATCGAGTTCGCACCGGAGCGACTTCTTCAATTTTTTTCTCTTCAACTTTGACTTCAGCAACCGGGGCGACTGCAGCGACGGTGGCCGCGGCCTTAGCTTCTTCGATTAGGCGGTCGATGTTTTGTACGATTTCTTCAACGGTGGATTTTCCAGCCAAGGTGATGCCTTTTTTAGATCGGCCAAAGGACCCCGAGGTGATGAAAACTTTTTTAAAGCTCGATTCGCGAAGCTGGGCATGGCGTTGGCGGATGGCTTGTGTGGCGTTTTGGATCTCTTCGCTGCTAACTCGCCCCGTAACGGACAAACTTCCGTCTTCGGCTTGGCTGATGGCGTTCAAGATTTCAATCTTCTTGCCTAGCATCGCCTCCGTACCGCTGATGGCTTGACGATCCCCGAGCATTGCAGTGCTGAGGGCCATGTTGCCTTGAGGTAAATTAAGCTGAGTTAAATTGTTCTGGGGTGGGCTCTGCGCGAATGCAGAGGCGCTAAATAATAAGAACCCACTTTTAATCCATTTGCTGTAAGACATCGAAAACTCCAATCCTTTAGGTTTTGATAGCGATTCATCTAAGCAATTTTTGGGCCAGCCTTATGAATCTTGGACTTAGCTAGTTTTTTTAGGCGGAAGTCTGTAGAAGTTTTATGCAGACTGTGACGAAATTTGACAGTTATTATGGGGTTTCGAGATTTCTGGCGCTCGTAAGACCTGTCATTTGCGTTCAGAACGCTCTAAATTGGAGACTTCATGAAACCTGAAAATCCTTGGACGACGGAACAGCTTTTTCCGGAAACCTTGGCTTTTTTAGATGCCTTAATCCTTGAGATTAATCGAGCCGAAAAATCAATCGACATTGAAATGTACATTTTTCAGTACGATTACACCGGTAAAAAAATCATTCAAAGTCTGCAAGCAGCGGCTGGCCGTGGCGTTCAAATTCGAGTGTTGGTAGATGCGGTTGGATCGGCATCTTTTAGCAACATTTTGGCCAAAGAATTACTTCGAAAAGGCATCGAGTTTAGGACCTACCATTCCTTCACAGGGGGAAAGATCTTGAGCTTTTTCAGGGTGGTGAACCGCCGAAATCATCGCAAATCTTGGATCATCGATTCTAAAATGGCTTTTATTAGCAGTGCCAACGTAATGGATTCAAATTGGAAAGAAGTCGGGGTATCTGTTGCCGGAGGTGAGATCAGTCTGCTTATCGAGGCATTTCAGCAAGCTTGGGTGCAAAAAAAAGCATTTAAGCCAGGCATCAATATAAAGAAGCTTTTTTCTCGGATCAAAGAAAACCGCGTTAGACACACTTTGCGACTGAATAATTCTTTGGTTTTGCGCTTTGGAAATTATCGCGACTTTCTCCGTCGAACCAAGCGCGCCCAATCGCGAATTTGGTTTGGCAATGCATACTTCGTGCCTCGTTATGGATTGGTACGGGCCATGGTCAGCTCGGCGCGCCGGGGGGTGGACGTACGGCTGCTTTTGTCGCATCGGTCGGACGTTTTTTTTATGCCTTGGCTGGCCACCACTTATTATTACACGCTACTTAAAGCTGGAGTGAAGATTTATGAATACTTGCCTGCGTTTTATCATGCGAAAATTCGAGTGGTCGATGATTGGATGATTGTTGGATCCACCAATTTGAATCATCGTTCGCTACTTCATGATTTAGAAGTGGACGTTCAGCTGACCCATCCCGAATCCTGTCGAGCCTTACTAATTGACATGAATGCTGATTTTTCTAAATCCAATTTGGTGAAGCTCGACGACCTTCGTAAAATTTCAATTTTTCAAAAGCTGGCGGCTCGCTTTGTTTTATTATTCAGGAACTGGCTATGAATAATCCGAGTCAAAGCCTTCGGGTGCTTTCTTATAATATTCACAAGGGCTTTAATTTCGGCAACCGAAAGTTTCTTTTGAATGAAATGCGCGCCAGCATTCGAGAATTACAACCCGACCTAGTTTGCCTCCAAGAAGTTAGCGGCGAAAATATACGGCATAAAAAAAACTTGAAAGAATATCCATTGGAAAGTCAGTTTGAATATTTGGCCGATGAGGTCTGGCCCCACTTTGCTTATGGAAAAAACGCGGTTTATCAGCATGGGCATCACGGCAACGCTATTTTAAGTCGCTTCCCCATTGCACGGTGGGAAAACATCGACATGAGCACCAATCGATTTGAAGCCCGCGGCTTGTTGCACGCTGAGATTTCTTTGCCAAACCAGTCCAAACTTCATGTTTTAACCACGCACTTGAATTTGTTAGAGGGAGGACGAACCCTGCAACTTGCTAAAATGTGTGAGCACCTAAAGAAAAAATTAGACCCCAGTGATCAAGTTATTTTGGCCGGTGACTTTAATGACTGGCTAGAGACTGTAGGCTCGCGATTAAAAAGCGAGTTAAATTTCGAGGAAGCTTTTTTAAAACTCGAGGGAAAACATCCCAAAACTTTTCCAAGCTTTCTGCCAAAACTTAGTTTGGATCGTATTTATTTCAGACACTTGCAGCTCTCCGAAGTGAGCGTCTTGTCTGGTGGTCATTGGAAAAATTTATCAGATCACTTGCCGCTTACGGCACTCTTTAAAGTTTAAGGCCTCAAAATTAAAGCGCTGCGCCTATATAAAGTGATCAACTCGCACTATCATCGCCCCCAGTGGTGATTGGGAATAAACAACCCTTTGTCTTGTGGTTAACGGGCCTGTCGGGCGCCGGAAAATCGACGCTTGCCCAGTCCATGTTAGAGTCCGGAATTTTTTCAAGTCAGCCAGTGGAGTATTTAGACGGCGATGAATTGCGAAGCTTATTGCAGTTTCAAAAATTCGATGCTGGTTCGCGAGATTTATACATTCGCTCGGTGGCATTAATGGCTTCGAAATTAGAAGCTAACGGAATTTCTTCGATCGTTACTTTAATTTCGCCTTTTGAATCGACTCGAAATTTTGCGCGCAGTCTTTGCAAAAATTTTAAGCTGGTGCATTTGTCGACCTCGCTTGAGGTTTGTGAATTTCGTGATCCCAAGGGCCTGTATAAAAAGGCACGACTCGGGCAAATTGCCGAATTCACCGGTTTGAGTTCGCCTTATGAAATTCCAAAAAATCCTGATCTTAGACTCGACACCGAAAAACTTTCTATTGAACAATGCGTTGGCCAAATTTGTGATTTGGTAATCCAGCAGAATGATTCAGAAGGAATTCAAGATGAAATCATCGCGACTCCTTGAGCTTGAAGCTGAATCGGTTTTCGTGTTTCGCGAAATTGCCGCGCTTTTTAAAAAACCAATGCTTTTGTTTTCCGGTGGCAAGGATTCGGCAGTGGCTCTCCATTTAGCCAAGAAGTCCATTTATCCCGGTAAAACGCCCTTTGGATTGCTGCACATTGATAGTGGCCGCGATTTTTTAGAAACGCGTGATTTTATTTTGCAGACTGCCCGCCAAAATGATCTAGCGCTGACAACGGTGTCGGTGCCTGATTATTTAGAGCGTCATCGAGATCAGCTGAGCGAAGATTTGAAAAGCAACATCAACCGCTTGCAAAGTTTTGCCCTAAAAGAAATCATCCACTCTCAGCAATATGATTTACTGGTGGGCGGAGCGCGACGCGATGAAGAAAAAGCTCGGGCCAAAGAGCGATTTTTTTCTCATCGAGGAGTCGACGGTGGGTGGGATCCTGAATCGCAGCGCAGTGAAATTTGGAATCTTTTTAATTTTCACCTGCACCCCGGCGAGCATATGCGATCCTTTCCCTTGAACAATTGGACCGAAGAAGACATCTGGAATTACATTGCGGCTGAAAAAATTGCTCTGCCGCCCATTTATTTTTCGCACGCGCGCAAATGCTGGATCAATACCGCGGGACAGTTGGTCGCTGATTCAATACAGCTCAACAAAGACGGTTGGGCTGATGCTGGAACTCGATTGGTGCGTTGTCGCACTGTCGGCGACATGACTTGCACGGGCTTGGTCGAATCGACTGCCAGCAATTTGTTCGAAGTCATCGCGGAACTTAAAGAGTCGAAAGTTTCTGAGCGCAGTTCACGCATTGACGATGCTTTTTCTCGCGCAGCCATGGAAGAGCGAAAACTCGAGGGCTATTTCTGATGTCCTTTATTCGTTTGGCGGTCGTGGGCAGTCCTGATGATGGCAAAAGCACTTTGCTGGGGCGACTCTTTGTCGATGGAAAAATGCTTAAGTCTGATCAGCTTCGAGATTTGACGGATACTAAAACCCAAAAAATTAATTTAGCATTTGTGTCCGACGGTTTGCGAAGTGAGCGCGAAAAGTCGATCACCATAGATGCCGCCTATAAGCACTTAAGACTCGCGGGCCAGGATTTTTTAATTGCTGATTGTCCGGGTCATTTCGAATTTATGAAGAACGCGGTTTCCGCGGTTTCTCAATCGCAAGCCCTGCTTTTGTTGATTGATGCCGAGCTCGGAATTCGAGATCAAACTTTAAGACACTTATCATTAGCCTCGTTTTTCGGGCTTTCGAAAACCATTGTTTGCGTAAATAAAATGGACGCGGTGAATTTTGATGAAGTGGTTTTTAGTCGCATTCAAAAGCAATTATCAGAAAATGAGATTTTTGGAGTTAAACCCGCTATTGAGGTGATCCCAATCTCGGCGCTTCAGGGTGAAAATCTTTTTCAAGCATCTGAAAAAATGAAGTGGTATCAGGGACCAACTTTACTGCAGTCCTTGATAAAAATTAAAAGTGAAGGGGTTAAGCGAAGCCCAAAGCTTCGAGTTTTTGTTCAAACTTCAGTCAGCGCGCCCGATGACACTCAACACTGTTTAGTTCAAAGCAACGGAGCAGAAATTTGCATGGGTGATTCTTTGGTGACCGAGAGTGGCCAGATTTTGCCACCCATCGATAAAATTTATTCGATCGACAATGAAAATCTAGCCAGTGGAAAGGGTCGATCGGCGCTTCGCTTGAGCTTCAAAGAACCAATAACTCTCAAACGCTCAACCATTCTCTGTGCTTCGGATTCTCAACCCCGATTGAGCCGCGATTTTAGCGCTAAAATTTTGTGGATTTCAGACAAGAATCCATCTTCATTGAGCGAGAAAGATTTCATCCGCGTTCCTGGGCGAGAAGTTTTTTTAAAGAGTTTCCATTGGAAAAACTCTTCACCGATCGGATTGTCGTTAGATTTGAGTGGTCGGCATCAAAATTCGCTTTTTGATGCGGCGATTTCATTGGCTGAAGAAGTGGCTGTTGATGCTTTGGATCCTGAGTATTTTTCTAATGAAGTGACTTTGAATTCTTTTTTAATTTTTAGCCATCAAGATTTTGAATGTTTGGCAGTTGGCCGAATTCTTGAGAACTCGAATGACGCCAAAATTTGCCCTGACTTTGCCAAAGTTGAAAAAACGGGCCTCGCTGCCGAATTAAGTCCGCAGGCTTGCCCTGTTCAATGATTCGACCTTCATCAAGAACTAAAATTTGATGGGCCCCTAAAATGGTAGAAAGTCGATGGGCAACCACGATGACGGTTTTGTCTTTTTTTAACTTTTCTAAATGACCTAAGACTCTAGCTTCGCTGAGGGCGTCTAAACCACTGGTGGGCTCGTCTAAGATCATGATCGGAGAGTCTTTTAAAAGGGCACGCGCAATCGCCAGGCATTGCTGCTGGCCCTGCGAAAAGGGTGATCCGTCTTGATTCATTTGAGTGTTGAATTGTTCGGGAAGCGATTCAATCTTTTCAAGGATCCCTAATTCGGCGCAGACCCGACGAAGTTCTTCGTCGGAAATTTCACGTCGGCTGCCGTAACGTAAATTTTCTTGCAAGGGTCGTTCCATCCAGACAGGTACTTGGGGAACGATTGAAAAAAGATCACGAAGAGTGTCGGTTTGTAAATCACAAGCATCGATCCCATCAACCAGATAGGTCCCTCGCGGCACATTGTAGAGGCGTAGTAAAACTTTGGAGATTGTGCTTTTACCTGAGCCGGTGGCCCCGACAATGGCGGTGACGCTGCCCGGAGTGATTTTCAAGTTCAAATCATTGAGTGCGGGTTTCCCGGAGCCATAGCAAAAATCTAAATTCTTGATTTCAATTTGCTCGCGAAAACTGGCAAGGTTGCTGCCTTCTATTATGTAATGATTTAAAATCTCTGGACCTAGAAACGTTTTCAACATGACTTCTAAATTTTTAAAACCAGTCAACATCAAGGCCCCAAGGTCAACGCGATCGAATTGAGTTTCAATTTGGCGGAGCAACATGATTCCAATAAAAGTCGAGGGCAATTGATCGATGGAATTCAAATAAGGGATCAGTGGGGCCAGGCATAAAACAATGGCAGTGCTCAATAATTTTCGAGTTTCCCCCAGGGGTTTTTGCATCACTTCTAGTCGTGAAATTTCATTTTTACTTTCGATGTTCTTGGCTAAAACTTGTTCGTGGCGAATAAATTCATAAGACTCTTGGTTGAATGCCTTAATCAACGGAAAAGCCCGCACTAAAGATTCGTAGCGTTCTTCGGTGTTGAGTTTTTCTTGGCGCTTGAAATGGCGCAATCGGCGGCCAATCGAGGTGGTGTGATTGGAAATCCACCGAGTGAGGGGGCTGATCAGGGCAAGGACCAGCACTAATACCGGGCTGATAAATCCGCAGACCGTTATAAACAAAACTAGATTAATCATTCCCAAGATCACATGATAAGTTCCATCGAGTAGCAGGGAATAGCGCTCGCAACGATCCCCAACCACTGCGGGTAGGTCGTCAAGCGTCATTCGATCGTTCCGGGTCTTCTGGTGGAAAAAGGAATGGCCAACCTCTAATGATCGCTTAAGCACGGTCGAGCAAAGTTTGGCAGTCAATTCAGTTTTACTTTTAAGTAGAAATTGATTGGCGCGGTAATTGGAAAATATTTCCAAGCCTTTGGCCAGGGCGGCTAAAGCCAAAAGATAGGCCCAAACCCAATCGCTGCCTTGCATGCTTTGGGGCATTAATGCTTTCATCCAATAGCCGGCGGGACCATTGAGCAAAATTCCTGGGCGGTGTTGTACGATTGCATCGATTAACCGGAAGACGATTCCAAGTTGCAGAATTTCCAGCAGGCAAGCAAATGTTCCAAAGACCAGGGCTACTTTAAAGCCCCGTCTACTAAGTCCAAACTTTGAAAATTCATCGAGGGTCTTAAATGCAGTTTTTAATCCCGATCGATACTCACGATAGGTCTCAGCCAAGGCCCCCGTAGAGTTTTTTTTCGGAATGGCAGGCATGGGTGTCGATTATAGCCGTAAATTTGGATTTTGAATCTGGCTTTAAGCTCGGTTACGTCCGTCGCATGGCGTAATAGGGCGGGCAAACTTAGGCCCATTCTTTCTGGCTCTGAGGTCCCGTGGTAAAACCGCGTTTGGCATGATTTTTCTCTATGAAATTGAAGAATACTTGGCGAACCTTCGCGCCGGCATTCGCTGCCGTTTGGGGCGGGGATCAAAACCTGATTTCATGGTGATCGGAGCAGAACGTTCTGGGTCACGATCGCTTTTTGGGATGATCAATCAGCATTCAGAAATTCGCGGAGCTATATCCTCTAGTCCCTATTTTTTATCGGACAATCATCGACCCTTGGAGTGGTACCAGGCTCAATTCCCAACTCGCGGGGAGCAAAATTTTTTAGTGGGAGATTGCCATCAGTCTTATTTGTTTTATTCATTGGCCCCCCGGCTAATTAGAAATTTTAATCCTCATTTAAAATTCATTGCAGTTTTGCGCGACCCGGTAGAGCGGGTTTTGTCTCAACGAGCAATGGAAATTACGATTCACGGTAAGACCCAATTCGGAGATTTGAATCGAAGTATCGAGCAAGAATTTAAAAGCTTGGGTAAATTTCCAGAATATCATTTTTTTAATCCTGCGATTCGAACGCGAAATCCTGGCAATAACTACCTGCTTCGAAGTCATTATTCAGTTCAAATAAAAAACTGGCTGAATTTTTTTCCGGCCCAGCAATTTCATTTTGTAGATTCACAAGAGCTAAAAAACGATCCCCAAACCGTGATCGAGGGTTGTTATCGCTTTTTGGGGTTAAGTCCTAAATTAATTCAACCCTTAAATCTTCGACCCTCGACTGTACCAGTTGAAATAGATCCAACACTGCGCCAAGAAGTCTGCAGTTATTTTAAGAGCTATGATTCGAGATTGAACGAGCTAACGGGTAGGAGTTTCAGTTGGCAAGCTCATTAAACTCATTGAAGGCCGTGTTGGTGACGCTGGCCGATCGCCATTACGTAGCTGCGGCCAAAGCACTTTTTGCTAGCGCACATTTGAACGGGGGGTGGACCGGTTCTTATCTTTTGCTGGCTCATGGCTTGTCCGATGAAGAGATTGCTTGGTTCACTTCAAGGGGAATTTTAGTTAAAAAAACCGAGGCGTTTTTTGATCATCCCATTGGTGGCATGAGCGAGACGCTTACCTGTAAATTCCATTTATTTAGTGAAGATTTCCGCCAATGGGACCGAGTGGTTTATATAGACGGCGATTCGTTGGTTCTTCGTAATCTAGCTGGGTTGTTAGAGTGCGATGATTTTTCAGCGGTTACCGACTCCGGCTCTCCTCTTTTTTGGCAAGTTAAGAATCCCGAAAGAATTGTGGATACTGCGCAACGGAAAATGGCGGAAGCGGAGTTCGAGGAATTTTTAAAAAATTATAATTTAAGTGAACTGACCTTCTGTGCAGGCTTTTTTGTTTTCAATCCAAAAAAACTCGATAGCAACACGCTGGAAAAAATGATGGATCTTTGCCGTCGCTTTAATCGGCTGAGTAATTTTGGCGAACAGTTGATGTTTAACATTCTTTTTTATCGCCAGTGGCGCGAGCTTCCGCGCCTGTATAATGTTCAACCGCAACTTAATAGTGGATCGTATTGGTGGAAAAATGTCCACGCTCTGCCTGCGATGATCATTCATTACATTGGCCCTACAAAGCCCTGGAAGTTGCCTTGGAGTCGCGCTTTTAAAGTTTGGAATGAGTATTTGTTAAAATCAGAAAAAATTGATTTTAAAAATCCGGTGGCCATGAAGGCGATCTCGCTTGCCGAAGCTCGCGCGGATTTTTTAAGCTTGGAGCCAGAGCGAGCCCGGCGCATAGATCGATTTCAACGACGCACTAAGGTTAAAAACGTTTTGACAGCGAGCCAAGTTAGAAAAGATTTGGCTAAAGACATAAATGGCCCAAGCGACATGACCTATTTTGTGGCGACCACCCAGAGAACGGGCAGCAATTACTTATGCGGTTTATTGCGAAGTAGTGGAATTGCCGGAATGCGCGGACCCGATTTAGAAATGCTCCAGAGTTTAACCAATGCTCGGTCGGAAAATGCCGATTTGGAAGAAGATCATTTGGCAAATTTGATCGAAGCTTCACTGAAAAACACCGCAACTCCAAATGGGATGCGGGGCTTTAAAATCATGTGGAGTAATTTGGCACACTTCAATGATTATCCTCCCATTAAATCACTGGCTCAATTGCCCAAGGGGCCTGAGCGATTTGCTAAAGTGGCTAAAAGTTTTCCAAAAGCTAAATACGTTTTTCTTTATAGAAAAAATTTAGTTCGCCAAGCCATTTCAGCAGTTAAGCTCAATGAAAGTGGGGTTTCTAAACCCGAGGAACTCGAGGGGCAGCCGCCGAATTATCAATATAGCTATGCGATGATTGAAAGAAAGCTTGGGACTCTAGAAAGTTGGAATTCTCAGTGGGAAGCCTTTTTTAAAGTCACCAACACCACGCCTTTTCGCTTGAGCTATGAAGCTTTGTGTCGCTCTCCACGGCGCACAATTAATCAGATTCTTAAATTCTTGGAGATCCATGATGTTTGCTTGAACACTCCGCAAACCACGGTACAGCCGATGCCGCAATTACATAGCCTTCTTTGGGAGTGGAGATTTCGGAGCGAGCGGTTATATAAAAAATGGTTCAAGGCCAAATCCAAGCCCAACGTTGAGTTAGAAATTAAAAATGCCTCTAACTAAATTTTTTACTAAATTATTTAGCATTTTACCCCGCTCCGTCGCGGCGCGTTGCGCGCTCTGGTGCTACAATCAATTGGGAAAGTTGCGGTTAGTCCCGGCTTGGAGATAAACTTCATGGGAGAAATTATGAAAAAAAGTTTTTTAACAAAATCATTCATGCTTCTAACTTTGGCGATGGTCGTTGGCTGTAGCAGCGAAGTAGCTGATACCAACAACCAAAGTGCTGGAAACGGAAAAAAGGGCTTGGACACTTTTGATAGTTTCGGGTTGTCAGTTGGCGAGCGTATGTTGACATTACTCAATGTTACTGCCGATCAGCGGAAACTAATGGAAACTCTGGGCAAATCTACTGCAGCAAAAAACCAAGAAATCCGTATTAAAATTTACGAATCTCGAAAGGCCGTTCACAAGGCTATTCGTGAAAACAAAGATGCCGCTACAATTTTGTCTTTGTTTAAAGAGTCTCAGCGTTGGAGAAATGAACTGGACATAAACCGCTTTGAGGCTTTGGTTAAAATTCGCGATAGTTGGACGGCTACCCAGCGTGCAGAATTTATTAAGGCACGTTTTGGTACTGTGAGTCCTACGAAGCCAATGTAGTTTGGGGCCACACCGGCTTCGCTTGATATAAATTAAATTATTCGAATTAAGAGTCGCAGCCCATTTGGGCTGCGACTTTTTTCATTCTAGCGCAGCTCAATTCAACACCATCAATGGAACAGCTAAAATCGCCTGAATCACAATCAAATTCATAGCTGCTATCGCTGTCGCTACCATCATATGTGAAGTCAATGGACATATTACAGGCCACGGTGCCTTCTAAGGTACCGCTGACTGAACCAGTAAGACCCATATCAAAACTCATGGCTAAAGATGATCCGGTCAATGTGTATGAGAAATCTAAATCATATTGAAAATCACTAACTGTGTAAGTCTGATCCCCGCAAGTTTGAGATCCTGAAATGCCCGTGCAGGATAGTGAGTAGCTTAGTCCAGTGGTGCCGTCGCCGGTGCAAGAGGTGACCGTGCAGTCTCCCTCAAGTGCCGCTTCAAGATTCGTTTCCAAATCGCCACAGACGTCTCGCCGATGAATCGGTTTTGATTTTATGCGCTTGAGAGTTTGCATGGTGATTTGGTTGGCGATGAATTTTTGTCGCGCTCGAGTTTTCATCGATTGAATCGACATGGTTCCGTTGGAGCTTCCGAAGGCACCCATCAATCCGGCCACCGCTTCGGCGTCGCCGTCTCTTTTATCTCCGCAACTGCTAATGGCTAAAGCGGTTATTAGAATTAGACTTGTTTTGTTTAAAATTTTCATACTATGAATGCCTCCGTCCTTGTTTCTTATTATTCAAGGTGTTCCGTTAAACTCACAGTTTTGGGTCACTCAAATATTTGAAGATGGGAGTTCGAAAACGGGCAGTCCCATTCTTTTAAGATATTGGGGGCTAACTTCAATTTCTGCTGGATGAGAATTTATAATTCTGATCAATTGATTTTTAAATTCAAATTTATCGGCGGGAAGTTTGAAGCTCCCTATATTAGATCGAGCTTCGTGAGTGTCTTCTTTTTTTTCTAAATTTAGTGCATCAAAAAGATGCTTGACTCCCCAGTGTGAATGTTTGGGTTGGCGAAGTGGCAAATTAATATCATGCAAAACCACAGTGGCTCCCGGCTTAAGGCAAGGCAAGATCGCTAAAAGATCCAGGGTGGGCCAGGGGTGTTTATGAAGGGCATCAATAAAGATAAAATTTAGCTCGTTTTCTTGATAGCGGGCTGCCATGTCGAGGGCACAAAATGGGTTGTAAAAATTCACGTGCTTTAAAATTTCTGCTGGAAGTTGTTCCCGCGCCGAATCTCCTACTTTTTTAGTCTGATCTGCATAAAAACGAGAAAATGCATCATATGAATCGACTCTGAAATCTACATGGGCAGATAAGTTTTCCTGGGAGATTAGTTGGGACATGTGCAGTGCATGGCCAAGTATCGTCGCTGAAAATCCGCATCCAGTGCCGATTTCTACTGCCAGTTGGCATCGCGATTCTAATGCTTCGTGAAATAAAAAATTTGTATCGGCTTGAGAGAGGGATCCTGAAGTCCATTTGGGCCGATTGTCTGCCAATGAACGCGCAAATTTTCTAATGGGCATTCCAAACATTTCGATAAATTTTTTTTGGACCACGCCGGATTGTTGCTGAGGCCATTTAGGCAGTCAACTTGCTAAGAAAAATCTCTACAATTCAGTTCAAGATTTTTTGATGAGCCTACACAAGATGCTTTGCATCGAATTACGAGTCATTAATCCCGGCAGCTTCCATGAATTAGTGAAGGACCAACACTCAAAAGTGCCAATCCCATTAGTCAGCGCAACTTTGTTAAAACTTTCCAGCGCAGCGCTGTTTAATCCAACAATTCGAAGCTCCCCGCCGGGTTTTAGAACTCGCATTGATTCGTTCATCATTTTTTCAATGACGTCTTCGGGCATCGGATTGTTGAAAACTTGATGTGACAGCAGTGCATCAAAAGTCTCATTAGCAAATGGCAACTGGTCGGGTGCGGTTGGAAATAAAAAGCGCCCCCATTTTTTAATGTACTCAACTAGTTTGGCTTTTCCTGCATTGTCCGGAATTTCTGAGAGCCGACCGTAAGTCAAATCTACGCCATAGGCTTCAATGTCGCGCTCTCGAAGATAGGGGAGCAGTGGGCTGTAACCTTCGCCGAGCGATAAAAGTTTGATGCCTTTTTGGCCGGCGTGAAGGAGCCATTCTTCATTTAAATCAAGATGCTTTAACACCGCTTCCAGTGGATAGAGATCTTCTCCACACACTCGGACACCGTTGGCACAGACCACATTAGCTTTGAGTGGCTGGGTGGCTAGATCAACTTTAACGAGTGCTAAATCACAACTGTTTGGTGCTTGAACGGTGCTGAGGTTATTAAAGGCCCAAGCCGAGTCCGGCAAAAAAAAGGCAGAAAAGTTTAGCAAAAACAGGTACAAAATGGTTTTTGGAATCCAACTAAAAACCAATGAAAAACGCACGGTTGAGTAATTAACGCAATGCATTAATTCTGTCAAGTGCGAGCGCCAAGTCGATCAACAAAGGGCGTTGGGGGAGTTTTGCTAAGTAACAGCTAGATATAGCGATCATTTATCGGTGTTTTATAAATTGACACAATGCATTAAAATTAATAAAAGCCGACAATTAGAGGAAATGTAGCAATGAATATGAGCTTCCTGAAAACGGCCCGTTTAATGGTTTTGACCAGCGTTCTTCTTCTTAATCTTTATTTGAGCCTTGTCGGCTGGGCAGAAAGCCCCGCGGCTTCTGATCCCTTTGACCAATCGGCAAAGGTCGATCGCTTTGATCAAGCAAGAAGCGAAGCGGCTTTTCTAAAAGAAATAAACGGATATTTACAATACGCCCAAGCGGCGGTGGATAGTTCTCTGAAAACCCATTTGAGTTTGCTTGCGGGTAAAGAAAGCGGCGACAAGCTTTTTCGAACTTTGGAATATCTTAAAGACCGCAAAGGATTAGCGTGGCTCAACAACTACATCGACGATAAATATTTGATTAATTATATTTACTATCGAGGTTCAATGCCTGACTTCGAACAGCAAGTGGCTCGAATCGCAAAAATTTTAGAACTCAACGAAGAAAAAACCACGGCCATCAATCTAGCGCAGTGGGAATTTGAAATCGCGTGGAAAGCTGGAGCTATACTCAGTGAAATTCAGAGTGACACTCTCGACCGTTTTGACAACGCTTGGACTCCCATCGCGGTAAATGGTCCCAATGCAGAATCTTTAATGAGTCGTCTTGATGATCTGCCATTAGCGAAGCTACATCCGGTGGCCGGTTATGGTGTGACTTATTTGAGCACTATTAAACATCGCCTAGAGGCAGTTTCCTTGGCGCGTTTTTTAAATGGCCAAATGAAACATGTTAGCAACGCCGAAGAATTTTTGCGTTTGTCAGCAGATTTTCGGCTTTACAGCGGATATCAACGTGATCCCAACGCGATCAAAAGCGCGATCTTGCGCTTCAAGCACGAAAATTTGCCTAAATTTTTGCAATTCAATCCCACTCCTCGACAAATTTTGGAAGCCATCACCATCCATTTCGAACACACCAGTTACGAGAATTCGGTTTTTAATCCTGAATACGCACCGGATTTTAGAAGCACCGTTGCTTCTTATTTAAGCGAAGTGAAATCGCGCTTTGCCCAAGATCCACTCGAAGCTGCGGCTGTTATTTTTCTGCTCGAACGCGACAAGCGCCAAGGATTTCTGCGCGACATGCTTAGCATTTACAACGAGCGAGCCTTGATTGAAGCCGCGGCAGTGCTTGTGGAATTCCCCGAACTGCAATCTTTGATCATTGATCAGATGCCGGAGTTTATGAAAAAAACCGCCATCTCGAGCCTTGCCCGCAAAGAAATCGTGACGCGCGCTCCTTATTTAAAGCCCTACGTTTCGACCAATTTTTTATGCTCGATTGGCTTATCGTTAAAGCGCCGCCCGAAAAACTAGTGGATGTACTCGCTCTTCATGCGTCTGAAGGCAGCAAAAAACACTAAGCGTGATCATCCACAATGAATCAAAAAAGAAATTGCCATAGCACTAAAGCTATTCGGTTAAAATATTTTTCGCGTCGTCACGGATGAGGTCACATGAAAAATTTTGATTTCCACCGCCCAGCGAATTGTTTTTGATAAAAGTCCAGTTACCAGAGGCGGCGCCTCCGATGATTTGAATGCTGAAGGTGTCTGGATCGTTTAAGACCAGCAGCAGATATTTATGGCATAGGTCAAACATCTCTTTGTAGGCTTGATTGTTTTTAGCGTCTACTTGTAGGGCGAGCATCATCGTTCCGCCGCCATTTTTGGTGTAGCCGTAGAAGACCAATTCTTTATAGGTGTTTTGAAAATCAAATTCGCCACCGCCGGCGTTGTCTAACTTGTAGACCACCTTCACGTTTTCTACTTTTTTGATGATTTCCTGAATGGTGTTTTGGGCAGAGGCCGTTGAATAAATGAAAATGGTTGCCAGGGCCAAAAATAGATTTCTCATAATTATTTTTATCCTTACTGATTCAAAATGATTTCAAAATTTTGCTGTTTCTTGGCTTCTTTTGCCAGGTCCATCGCGGGCTCGGCGTCCAGGTTGGCGGGGGCGCAGGACAGCAGTCCAAAGGAAAGGAGTAGTATAAATAAACGCGAGAGCATGTTCAAGATAGTAGCCGAAAGTTCATCGTCCAATAATTATGATTTAGTGAAGAAAGGTTGGGACTAACGCAAGCTTAACATTTAAACTTTAACTTTAGCGGGGCAAAAAGCCGATATGATGACCTATGTCGTCGCGATATTCTTATTTCTTTTCTTTCCATTCACTTTCAAAAATTGCGCTAGTTCTGGGCCTCGCCGCCTGCGAAGTCAGCGTAGATAGCCCAAAGATTATAACCTATGCCGATATCGACGCCGACAAAGATCAATATTGCAAAGCGGGTTACGAGAATCACGAATTCTGTCCAACAAAAAATAAAACAGACTGTGACGACGCGGACGACACTAAATGGCAGATCGCAAAATTCTGGAAGGACGAGGACTCTGATGGCGGCACAACTGTCCAAGAAGAAATCTGCTCCGGACTTGCTATTCCGTCTGGATATAAAGCCACTCAAAGTGGAATGGATTGCGATGATAAGAATCCGAATGTGAATGATAAAATTAAGTACTTTGTAGACACGGATGGAGACGGCTACGGCGGATCTACCGCCAGCGCGGAATTTTGCCAGGCCAGCCCCCCCACGGGATATGCAAGGGATTCTTCCGATCCGGATGACTCCGACCAGAAAAAAATTCCCGACGACAGCGACGGAGATTTAGTTGCTAATGCGAATGATTGTGCACCCCAAGACAACAGCGCTTGGAGACTGGCAGATGTGTGGAGCGATAAAGATGCTGACTCTGTCACCGGCACTAAGCAAACCATGTGCATCGGAAATTCCGCGCCCACGGGTTATTTGCTCACTCAACAGGACACCGATTGTAACGACGACGACGCGGCAGTATTTCAAAAGCGCGCTTTTTTTAGTGATAACGACAAAGATGGATACGGATATGGATACAACTCCGTGGAACTTTGTGTCGGGGCCTCAGTGCCGTCCGGCTACAGCCTAAACAATACGGATTGCAACGACGCCGCCGCAACTCTTTATCGATCCGGCAGTTATTATGTCGACGGTGACGGCGACGGCCACGGAATTAGAAACCTGACCACCGTCTGTGCTGGTTCCGTAATTCCTGCGGGCTACACTTCTCTCGACAATACAGATTGCAATGATGCCGACCGAATTGTTTTTCAATCGATGGCGCTTTACGTCGACGTTGATTTGGACGGTTACGGCAGTGGAAATGTGATGAGCCTATGCACGAACGGAAAAATTCCCACGGGTTATACCGCCCAAAACGCATCCGACTGTGACGATTCCAAAAGCGCTGTTTACCGAGTGAAAAATTGCTATTTGGATGCGGACGACGATGGCTACGGATCCGAAAAGTCATCGACGTTCTGTATTGGCGCCGCGGACGTCTGTCCGGCGGGTTACAATGCCATCAATAGCGATTGCGACGACCTCGATGCCAGCAAGTGGACGCTCAAAACTCAATATGTCGACAATGACAAAGATAAACTGGGCGCGCGCACACCCATCTCATTTTGCGTTGGCAAAGACCCCGTGCCCGGACTTTCATTTTCGGGAACCGACTGCGACGACACCACGGCGGCGCTGTGGCAGATGATCGAAGTCAAATACTACGACTACGACCTCGATGGTTATACCGGAGTGATTTACCCCACCGTATCACCAATCTATCCGCCGGTGGCTCCGACTTGGCCCAAGGTCTGCTCGGGCTCAACCCCCGCGCTCGGCTACTCAAATTCAGCGGGCAATGGCACTGATTGCAACGACGAAGATCCCCAACTGTCGACCGCACAAATTTTTGATTATTTGGATCGTGACCAAGACGGACTTTTTATCAGCGAAAAATCTTATCGTTGTCTCGCGGAGCTTCCGCTTTCGAGCTACACAAACACCGCTCCCGCCATGTTCGACAACTGCCCGAAAGTTACCAATCTAAGCCAGCTCGATTCCGATGGCGATGGAGTCGGAAATGCTTGCGATCTAGGCTTTCAGGTACGAGTGTCCCAACCGCAATCCCTGGTCTATCAGCCACAGATCGCCTTCTCAGGCAATGTCTTGGTCGCCAGCTCGGGCGGCGGCGGCGGGGCTAACGGATCACTCGTATCTCCACCTTCGGTCATCATTTACGGATACAGTGGAGGTCAGTGGTGGGAATCCATGAACGTAGTGCCGGATCGCAAGTACACCAACTTCGGTAGACAGATTGCCGCGTCCGGCAATTTCGTCGCTTACACCGCCGACAGTGACATCGTTATTTTAGCGCGGGGTGATATCGGATGGCGCCCACAGCAAACGATCGCGGCGTCCTGTGTGACGAACATGAAGTTTGCCGACGATCATTTATACTTTAAGACTTGCCAGGCCGGCGCCAACCCGGGAACGATCGAACTTTACGATTACGACGGTAGTAGCTGGGTTTACAAGAAATCTTACGCTTCTCCGTTTCTCAGCGACGAACTTTTTGGTCCTTATCACACGCTCAGCACCAACAAACTTTTCGCCGTTGTCGAAAACCAGATCTACAAATATTCGAGCGGCAGCTTCAAACTTCAACAAGTTCTTCCGGATGATAAATTTCCCGAAACCTATGGATTGATGAAGATCGACGGAAACCTTCTCTATGTCGGCCGTCCCGCAACAAGCGAAATCCGCATCTACGACCTCAACGTCATCCCCTGGGCTTACAAACGTCGATTGATTTCGGCTAACGCCGGGAATAATCAGTCTTTTGGAGCCTTATTTGATGTCTCCGTCACTCATCTTGTAGCCGTCGCTATGCCGGCAAAAAATTTCGAGTTCATTGACCTGAAACTGCTCGACAGCACAACCGTGGATTACGAACTTCCTATTCCTGGAGAGCTGATGCTCGGCAGCGCCATTCGGGATTCAGAAACCAACATCGTGGCCACCTGGCCCAAAGCCACCGATAACAAAACCGAAAAATCTAAAATCAGTTATCAGGCCATCCTTTATAACAACAAACCGGGTGCAAGCTTTTCCATCTACAGTCCTTGGATGACAGATATGACAAGTTACACATTTGCGAATCTTAAACTGCCGGTGAACGATCGACCTGCCGTCACGGTACAAATTCGTGATGAAGCCGGAAATACATCCAGTATGTATATCCAAGTACAGCTGGGCTATGGCCGTAAAATCTGCTCGCCCAATACGGACACCAAAGACGTCTATGAACGCGGCAACTGTTTGGTTGGACTGGCCACGACTCACTGTGATTCGACCGGAACGCTAACCAGCGAGACTGCCTATTTTTGCACGAGTTGCCGCAGCGGTTACACGGCTAAAGAGGGAGTGTGTCTAGCACCCATCGTCGGCAATCTTTGCTCGTCAAACTCGGACTGCGGCAGCGCACTGACTTGTATCAATGCTCGTTGCCAGAATAAATCACTGACCAATCTTTCGTGTGACGATAGCTATGATTGCTTTAACGTCGGAGATTCTTGTACAAATGGCACCTGCAAAACTTCCGGATGCGGAATAAGTGGCTCGCGCTGCACGACCAATGCGCAATGCTGTGGCGGATACTCTTGTTTTGCGGGCGCTTATTGCATGGGTGGCGGCTAACCGTTTTTCGGAGTCGCTGCCTTCACGAGCATTTTAAAGCGATTTTGTTTTGGATGCTAGCGGATTGTATGTTGGCAAGGGCGTCATCGGAGTCCTCATCTTGTTCCTTCAAAGATTAGAGAGACCCTGCCTTTATCTTTAGCAAAGATTTCCGATTGTCCATCGTCCAAGCTTCGTACGCGGTTCCGGCTTTGTTGAATTCCACAGCCAAGAGAAGCCAGGATCCCGGCATCTGGCAATTGGCTTTTATTTCTTTGCGAATGTTTTGAAAGACTTTTTCTTCGGCCGGATTGAGTGGATTCGGCTGACCCTTTCCACGGCAGATTTGCTCCGTCGAATAGACTCCTTTTCGATTCGGCTCACAAGCGATCGCCTCGATTCGAAAAGGTTTATCACACGGGGGATCATAACTAAGCTCTTTAAAATCAACTGTCCGTTTTTGGAATTCCACTTCATGAGTTCGAATCATATTGTAAAGTGCCGATAAATTAATTTTTGCAAGAATCAATGATTCCTCTTCATTCTCGGGCGGATAAGTTCTTTTATTCGGATTTTTATAGGGATCAACATCACAGATTGCCCCTGAAAGCGAAATCAATCCATGGCTGCAAGCTCGTCGCGCGTTGGCCGACTGATCTTTTTTCTTGCAGGACTTAACGATGTCTTTGTTTGGACCGGCACAATATTGGCTTCGCAATTTCTGCCAAGTTTGATCAAATTCGGCGCGGGAAAGATACATCCCAAAATAACTAGCCAGATAATTACAGGGCGCCATATCTTCATTGGCCTTTTGGCATGCAGCGATGACTCGATCCAGTTGCGCATGAACTCGCTGATCGATCCAATCACAGATTTTTTTATCACCACTAGCACAGCCTACAATGGCCGCATTGATTGCCCTAAACGAAGTGGCCGGTGCGGTTTTTAACTTTTCAAACGGAATGTCTCCCTTAAATTCTTGGACGATGAAATGGCGACAAAACTCGCCGCCCTTCAGGTAACAAAAAGTTTGCTCTTTAAACGTAGAATACATTTTTGAAAAATCGGGATCAATTTTTTCACAAGCTTTGGGGTTCTTCATTGAACAAGAACTTAGATTCGCCTGGATATTTTTTGGGATATCTTTTGGGTCACACAAACAATAGCACGCGTTCTTGCAAGCCTCCGGGCTTATCTCTGCAAGCCGCTCTTTAAGCCGTGCCGAAGAAACCAAGGTATCCCATGACTCCAAAACACGGTCACAGCTTGTCCGTTTTCCCGCAAAGCAAAGTGATGGAAGAAGGCAAAGAAAAACTAAAACTTTTTTCATCAAGCACTTATTCTGCCCGAAACAGCTCGAAGAAAAAGATCCTTCGGTGGCTTTATTTGTCAGCAATTGTGTTGCTCACAAGATTTACTTATAGGAATTATCCGGTGCCGACAGCGCCTTCCAATAAACCACTGTGATAACTAGCGATCAAAAGCCAAGTGCTCAAAAAAAATTCTCCGGCCACCATGCAAATATCTTCGCGGATTTTAAATGTTTGTTAACAACTTAGATCTTAGGCCGTTGGCAAAAGTTTGTTGTCTACATCCGCACTGGCGGGCCGCCAAAACCGAATTTTACTAAATAAAAAATCCAAAATCCGACTCCAATTAGCAGAAGCAATGAACAATAGTAGCGAAAAAAGTTCGGGCGCCGAGCCACCGAAGCTGAGCTAAAAAAAGCGATAAAAGCCGGGACAAGTGGGATCAGGGTAAAGGGATATAAGATGAACACAAGTATAAATATCGAGTTGGGAGGAACGACCCAAATAAGCAAAGAAGACGCGGCTAAAATTCTGTTGGGAGAGATGCTAGGCAAGTTCATTTGGAAATTCTACCAAAGGCTGACAAAAACCACAGTGTGCTTCCAAAATAGAAGGTTCGAAGTCGGACAAGAATGAGTCGTATAGATTGAAAAATCTCATTAATTTTGAAATCCTGTCCAAAAGTTTTTTTCTCCAGTCCCCTCTTCCAGACCATTCGACCAAGAAACCAATGATTCGCGCTCACAGCATCTGTCACTAAGTACTAGCCAAATTGCGGAACAGGCCCGAAAAATCGTCCAGCATCCGAATAACTAAGCCTAGGGATAGACTTTGACCCCAACTTTACGAGGGGACTCATCATTGGTCCGGCCAAAAATCGACTGCTCAAAAATCAGCAGCCCGTCGTCGTTTTCCAAAAATTTCAGAGTGCTCCACTGGCGCGAGGCCCCAATTTGACATTTTTCGCCGATCTCAAGCGTGATCTCATCCGCCGCTCGAGCCATTGGTTTTGCTTCGAATTTCTGAGTAGCAACATTGAAACCCAAACGGTCTTCAAGAATTCCGCCTTCAGGGGTTAGGCGATCGATCACGATTTTGTTTGTCTTCAAATATACTTTGGTAGGACTCATAATTTTGAGGGTCAAAACTCCCTCCAGCTTCTTTACCTGTTCGATTTTAGACACCGCAGTTTCTCCATTTCTGCTGAGAAGCAAAAGCAACATGAACTGAATCGCAACGCGAAAAACTCTCATAATATGGTTATCTTACTTTATGAATTCTGATTCGGGGGTTTACTCAAGCAGATGAAAAGTGGCGCTGAATCATGTTGATTTGGAGTGACGGGCTTGCCGGCCGTAGCTCGCGATAGCGAGCGAATAATGGCGGATTCGGCGCGGAATCAACAATATCGGACGGATAGATGCGATCGAAGCCATGACGAAGCCAACTCTAAAATCATAACTTTCATTCAGTCATCTCGACGGATCCCGATTTTCCTTTTGGGTGGTATTTGTGGCTCGATAAGTTCGCGGATGGCCTGGAAGACTTGGTGAATTTGTGCGCCGTGACCTACAACGGTTTTCTCTAAAGAATCGAGACGTTTTAAAGCAGCCGTTTGCCCGCTTAAAACTTCACGAAGACGATTAAATGTTCTCATAATGACGATGTTCACCTGAATGGCGTATTGGCTATTGAGAACGCTTGAGAGCATAGCCACGCCATTCTCGGTGAACACGAATGGAAGGTGCCGTCGACCTCCATGAGTACTTGAGGTCGCAATTTGCGACCTCAAGTTTTCCCATTCAGTGGCCGTGAGTTGAAACATAAAGTCTTCAGGGAACCGATCGGTATTTCGTTTTACCGCTTCGTTGAATCTTTTGGTCGGTACATTGTAAAGATCTGCCAAATCAGAATCGAGCATGACCCTGTGGCTTCGGACTAAAAGAACTCGCTTTTCTACGATCTTGCCGATAACTGATGAGGCGACTTCTTTTTTGTCCATATAGTTTGCCCCCTGCAACAAATGCGCCAAATGGAAGTCGATTTTCAAAGCATTCACCGGAAACGGCGTTTTGGCACATACAGTGGCGAAAATACAATTTTTGGCTGTGCGAATATCTATTCGGATTCAAAGTGCTTATTTGAAAAATCGAAGTAGTGCTGGCGGCAAAACTTTGCCCGCAATTTGCCGGATTTTTGCCTAGATATTGCCGAGATTAAAAGAGCGCCCTTTGATTCAAAATCAAGGGAATCAGAGGGCGCAAAGTTCCGAACAATTGGCGCTGATTAATTGTCCATCTTTCATCATTCGAAGGAGTCATTTCCTCTATTCACAGTTTCACTGATATCCTTCTCTGATGTGGCGTTTCGCCGCCAATATATAAGCAGTTTAGATATTTTAGAATTTTGGGAAAGCGCACTACACTCCAAAGAATGCACCAAGGGTTTTATTTAGTTCTCTTTTATGTCTTGGTAACCATACCTCATTTGACAGTGGCGACGACCCCAAAGGCCACGATCAATCCAATGATAAAATGGCAAGAAAAGAAACCCGTTCTTTCAGGGACCATCTCTGGAATCGATCGGTTTTGCATAAGCATCAGCCGGGGAAAGTTTCAATTGCCCAAGACCCTGAAGGGACCCGCTGCAGTACCGGGTCATTTGGAATACCTGTGTACCGGTGAGATGGAGGCCGGGATGGAACCCTTTCGGTATGTCTCTTTATCCCAAGGCAATTGGTCGCTTCGAGTTGCTTGTCCACACGAAATCAAAAACGAAAACTACACAATCGGTGTTTATCGTTGGGGGAAGCTTTGGGATGGACGTCCGGATCCAAACAGCGGGCAGCTAGAGACATCGAAAATTATCAAGGTTGCAGATGCACCTAAATCCCGACAATGCTCGACCGACACTGAGGTTGTATATTTAGACAAGAATACAACGTTATCGACTCATGGGCTCGGAGACCAAGCCACCCTAAACTTTCATCTATCTATGGGGGGTGAATGCGCTGACTTGGAAAAAATCGCAAAGAGAAGCAAGTTTACGATTCAGTTTGGCGACACCAAAGACGGTGTACTTGCGCCTCGTGAAGTTGGAAGGGGAATTGAATCCCCTGGCTGTGGTCTTACCTGGGACAGCCGACATCGCTATTCTAAGTCCGGAACGTACGAGGTTCAGGTATTTCAGGACGGAGTTCCCAGGGGCCGCCTCTCCGTTGTGATTGTTTTAGTTGAATGACGCCTATACCGTGCCCCCATGACAATCGCTTCCAATTCTTTAAGCTTTTCCTTTATCCAATGACAGATATGCTCTTGATGCGTCGAGAAATGCGCACATTTCTACATTTGTTCGGAATTGCCTGCTTTTCCATGCAGTGATGGCGCGTGATGAACGGTGAAGATACGAAGCCATGCCGAAGCCAAAAAGAAGCCATAGCGGGTGATTTCGCGTGACGATCAGTGATTCTTGCTTAGCAAGCGATGACTCAATTGCAGTTCTGATTGATTTTGAGATTCAAGAGTTTAGAAACAGACCCCGCCAACTGACGGTGTAATTTGGCGGAGGGGGAGGATCCCTGCTCCAGCCGTCATCAAATCATTGAAATGCTTAATGCATCCTCTTTCCCCGGATGGGGTGAGGAAGCAAAAAGTAGCAGCGGTCGTGTGGTTTTAAATTTGCGACTGCGGGAACTGAAGGATCTGGGCTGCCGACTCGCTTGGGATTTTGTATCCAAGCTTCTCGGTGCCGCCTTTGAGCTCGATGCCGGCCTTTCGTAGGTAGACATTGGTCGTCTCCATGTCGGAGTGTCCGACGATGGCCATCACTCGTGCTAGCGACTCACCACGAGCCAGTAAGTTCGTGATAAAGGTTGCTCGCAGATCATGGAATCGAATGTCGGTGATGCCAAGTGATCTACAAAATTTCTTCGTTACCTTGGCGGCCTCGCCTCGGGTCCACTCGTTCAGGTGCGGCAGGACGAACTCTTCATTCCCTTTTTTGAACTTTAATTCTCTGAGAAATTGCAAAAGTTCATGCGACACCGGAACGATTCTCGATTTTTGAGATTTCGTTGAGCTGTAGCCGTTCTTGGAATTCCAGCTGCGGCTGACGCTGATTGTGCCCGCCTCCAAGTCGATATCGCTCCACCTGAGGGCGTATAGCTCGCCAGATCTGCAACCTGTAAAGAGGGCTAGGGTCCAAATCGCATAAAATCTGTGATTCGTAATCCGGGCTTCGCTTAGAAAAGTTTCAACCTCTTTGTTGGTTAAAACTTTCTTTTCGCTCTCAGGGACTTTAACCATCATCCCACAACAGGGATTTTGATTGAGCCTTCCGTGATCGATCGCCATTTGGAAAATGCGTTTTATGATTTTTAAAACGTACTTTTTTGTGTGGAGCGAAGTCTCGGGAGGAATCCTCTCGAAAACAAGCTCATGCACATCCATCTTGGTGATCGATGAAAGATCTCGCTTCGTCCAACAGTCCTTGATCCATTTCGAAATGGTTTTATCATAGCTATAAAGTGTCGAGGGACGATAACTAATTTTCATCAGATTTCGACACTCTTCTAGCCATTCACACCACGTCGGATGGACTTTTTCTTCTTTCAACTGAGCTAGCCTTCGTCTCAATTCAAATTCTACAAGTTCTGCCTTGCGTTGGGTCTCGATGCCCATGCGCTTTTGCTGAACTCGCGTGCCTTTTGAATTAAAGCCGTTAACGTAGACCTCATACAGCTTCTTTTCTTTTTTGATGTAACTTCGAATTGCCATAGTTCATGCTCCTTTTCTTTCGAAAAGGGCTTGGCAGTCCCTAAGCTTAAATCTCAGTCTGCGTCCGAATTTAAACACTGGAACATGGCCACGATGGACCAAGATTCGCAGGGCGTTTTCAGACACCGACAAGAATAGAGCTGCTTCTTTTGTTGAAAGCCACTCGCGCTTGATTTGATTTTCAAAGAACAATTGAGTCGATTGATTTGCTATCAAGCCGTTCGGGACTTTGCCAACTTTTTCATCCTGATCGCTCACTTGGCACCTCGACCAAGCCCGAAACCCGTTCCTCGTACAACGAATCCGACCTCCGTTTGCCGAACCCAATAAGCCCTCTCATCGCCGCCCCCTGTTATTTTTCCTTGTTTGTATTTAAAGTTCATTTGAAACCCTAATCTTTCATTATTTATTTTTTCTCCTTCTCTTCCCACCCAATCCCCATCCATGCTGACCCCAATATCATCCTCTGGTCGTTGTGAGATTGGGGTCAGCGTGGAAACTGGGGCGCTTCCTCGGGCTCGGAGAAGGAGAAAAATCTTTTGTGTTAATGATTTAGCTCGTCGCAAGTTTAACGAATCATATCGGATGCCAGGTCCGGTATCGTTTTCATTTCTTTTGCTCATTGCGTATCTCGAGACCCTAAAAAATCTCCATCGCGCACAACCCGCCCGAGTAAACATTCTCCGTTTCCAGCAATTTCCTTGAACCTTCCAACTGCTGTTATTTCTCTTTTTTTCTTGTCTAAAATTAAATTCCATTTTGTCCTCTTCGATCGTTTCTCTCATTCCATCCGCTTGCCCCAGGCGCTCAAACTGACCTACCAACAACGACGTTCCCCCGGCCGGTATGTTGGTAGGTCAGTTTGAGCGCCTGGGGTTTTCCCGATGTCAAAACTAAGAAGAAACGAAATTATTTTATCGAGTTACGAATTCAGGCCTTTCAATGTTTTTCACCCGTACTGGGGCCGGTTTGCCCGGAGATTCGCGCGGTCTCTCGAACGAGAACTTTTCCGATTCAAAATGAGATTCATTCGTCGGGCGAAATCTCATTTGCATCGCAGAAAGTTTTTCATTCGTGATAGAAAAAAAGTAGTTCCAGTTCATAGTCGTCATGCTCAGCCTCCGTGACCCAGCAGCTTTAGTTTTCTTCCGCCGGGTACTCTTTATGTTGCAAGTCCGTGCCAACTTCGCGTGGCGAGTCCGTCGGACGACCCAAATATGACTTAAGAACATGAATTTTTTTGATTTACTTAAAAATGTGGTGAGTCCTAAAGATGAGACTCCAGGTCCTATTCTTGATACCAAAGTCCTAAATTTGATACCTCGAATAGTCCCAAATTTAGGACTTCCCGCAAGGGACGACAAAACGCGGCGATGATCAGCGCGCGCATTGTAACCAGGGCATTGACTAGAACTCATAAGGTAACCTCCGTGTTTTTATTCCGGAGAGTTCTTCACTCCGGTTACTTATCTAGTTGCAAGTTAATGGCCATTTCATGCCAACACGGACTAAGTGCGTAAATCTGAAAGCAAAACGAATTATTGCGTCGGACGATGTAAAAAAATTTGGGCTCGAAAAATGGTGGCGAACCGCGCACTTTTTTAGAAGGTGTTGAATGTATGAGAAAATGTCCTGCGCAAGCTACTGCGCGGACTGCGGGATTCTGCGCGCGGAAAGTGGCGCATAATTATCGAGTTTGTTCCTGTAAAACTAAGCAGGCCTTTAAAGGCGGACAATAATGCGATTTGACACGAATGCTCGGGATTGGGGGCGAGCCGGGGGCCTGCGAATCATTGGAATTCTGAAGTTTAGATTTGTTTGAAATTATTGATAACTAATTTGAAAACTTCTACCCTTAAAAAGGATTTCGATTCTCCTTTTCGGTCGAGCCTTCTGTTTCCTTTAGTCACATGAAATTTTCGCATCGTCGAAATGAATTCGCAAATTCAACGTGGGACCCTTAACCGTGGTTGGAAGAGAGGCTCCCCCAAGTCCTGCTGGATGCACTGCAGTTCCTTTGCGCCTAGTGCTCATCGAAATTTCGTCGCCTTCTTTAACGGGGTACAGGCCACTCGAGGGATCATCAAAACTTTGGAAGGCACTCCAAGTATCAACGCACAGTGTGTTTGGCCACAGCACTGGATTTACTGAATAGGCGACATCGGCCTGGCGAACAGCGTTACTCGGCAGGTTAAAAAAGTGGAAAGTAACGTCGAATTTACCGCTTCCCTCATCCATATAGCTTGCGCCGGTCTTCGAGCCCCAGTCTATGTACGCACCGTTGATTAAGCCAGTAATCGTCGGCGCCACTGGAACGATAAAGCGAGCCATCATCTCGGTGTTATTTTTAAGAAATGTGAGTCGGACCTCCTCATTGGGTATCAAAGTGAATTCTTCGGAGTCGAAATGAGTAATCATGAACCCTGGATTTTGGGCCATATTGTAAATACGACCGTTGTGTGTGCAATAAAGTTTGTCGCCATCGCTCAAGAGAATTGTCTTCGAGATAAACGTTGAAGGTTTTCCAAGTCGAAGTTGTTCTTGAAATTCGGCGTGACACTTTGCCCGAACACCCTCACTGACAACACTAATTTGTGCATTGATTTCCGATGCTTTCATATCATCCGTGTGGATAGTTTCACTCAGAGTTTTATCTCCAAGAAGAAGTCGTCCTGGACCGCATGCGCTTAAATAAAGAAAGAGTGGCAAACAAAAATATTTTCCATGTTTCATATAGAGCCTCAGAAATGGTTCGAGATCAACAAACGGATCACGCCTACAACCACAATTTCATTCTACCATCAGCGGAATTCAAAAGGGGCAACTTTCAATGACATCAGCGATGCGAAACTGTCAAAGTCCTGCAAATCTTAATGCGATCTTCATAATCCCTAGCCGCTTTCCACGATGACAATATTGGTGGGCGCAATAGCCTCAATCTTCACAAATTATTTTTTTGCTTCAATTGGATGAGCTCCTGGTGGATTTATTTTCGGCCGAACGGGTCTCTACACAAACTAAACACTCTTCATAATAGTGATTTGATACAATTGATGGATGAACAACGAGTTTATGTTGCGCTCTATTACTGTAATTTTGGCTGCGCTGGAGTGCGGTCGCAAAATCGGAGTCAATCTACCAAAGCTTGAGGACGTAGCGGTCGATGTTTGAGCCGTTTTCTAGGCTTCGTTCAAACTCGTTTGGTGTTTTGTAGTCAATTCCCGAATGCACTCTTTTTTCGTTGTAAACCTCCT
>CAXNGS010000007.1:0-100210 GCA_964202055.1 Bdellovibrionota bacterium
CACGGCCCATACGTAAATCCACCTGGCCAATCCGCTCCATCAACCAAAATCACTGTGTAAATCTGAAAAACCACTTCCCAGAACTCATCTCCGACCCGGAATTCGAAGAACGACCGTCGAGAAACTGGCTTTGTTCTGCCTATCCTTCCGCATTGCCTTCGACATACTTGGCGAGGAGGAACGTTTCAGAAAGTGGCTTCACATGTCCGTCCTGTCGAGCGCGTGCCGCTTCGACGGTTGCCGTACCGGCCATCGCATAGCACACACCATTGCTGCCCTGACATTTGGGCGCTGGGTATTGATCGCTTAGATCAATCGGACGCCGACCCTGTAAACAAAGTTCATCGTTGATGGGAGAGTTCTTAGCAGCAGCCTGCTGCAGGCCGATTGTCGACGCAGAAACCGCCAACGTCGCAAGAGCAAGAAGTCTAGGCAAAGGTTGAGTGTTGGACATATTTTATCGTGTTCTTAGTATACCGCCTGGACTCGCGGGCGAATCGTCAAAGTTTCGTTGATGATGAATTGCTGACCGCAAGCAAAGACTCCAGGGAAGAAAAAGTAAGAAATTTTCCGACCTTACCTGCAGTTCAATCCAACTCGGGGCCGTCAATGTGTTTGAAATCACCTATAATTCGGGGAGTTCCTTTGAACTGGTCGGATCCGCTTGTGCTACAATCAAGATGAATAAAATGAACAAAAAATGCGGCATCTTATTTTTTATATTTGCTCTGCCAACCACAGCACGTTCTCAACCCCCGTCCAGAGAAACCGTTTTATCCACCACGTGTACTAAGACCGAGGAAATTGGACTCTTACGAACGGCGGCTGCAAATCGAACCAAGCAATCATTTGAGCGAGCCTTGTCTGACGAGGGTTTGGTGCAAGCGTTGATCCCCGGCACGCTCCACAATACCCCAAGTCCTGAATCTGGCAGGAAACTGATTGAACCAAAGGGGAAAAACCTAATAATCGGCCCGGCCTATCCTTTCTGCTCCGCAGTGCCAGAGATGCGTTTTGTAATTGATCGTCGCGGGGGCATTTACGAATTAATTGAAATGAGACGAGAAAACGTGGCCACTGTTTCTTTTTGCGGCCCATGCAAGCAAAATCGCGAAGAGGCCGTTGGCATTAGTGGCTCTAAATGCTTATCGACGCCAAAAAACGATCTTCGAAGGATGATTTATGAAATGCCAAAAGGAATGCATTTTAGAGGGAAAAAGGTAATTTCTTTTGAATTTTCTTCCGTGCTAGTGAAAGGCTGGGAAGAAGCTCCCGTTTGCAAATAAGCATCTTCCTCTCACAGATATTCCTATTAATCTGGAGTGCGCCCCTCAATCACTGCTAGCCAGCGGCTGTAGCTACCTTATCCTTGGAACGTATTGAGCAACCTTTTTTAAGCCATAGGATTGAATAGCTGCGAGTTGATTATGCGCCTGACACCGGAGCCTGATGTTTTCCGCAGCATTATCCCCGCCCATTGCAAACGGTACGATATGGTCAAACTCTAATTTGTTTTTTGAACAGCATCTACGATTCTTTGTGGGATCGGCGAATGTGCACTGTCCCCCATCTCGTTGCCACACCTGACGTTTGATTTCGCGCTTGATATAGCGTTTTCTCTTTTGCGATGAATCATCTCCGTCCACAACTTTCCGACCTTTCTCAAAACCATCCTCCCTCCTGGTTTGGCTAAATTTCACGCGCGGTGCCTTGGGGCGAAGTTCCTTTACGGTTCTAGAAACGGCAAATACGATGAGATCTTTAAGGCCGGCATTGGGTTTCGAATGTGAGAGCAAGTTTCGAAGTTCGGCGATGTCCCTTAAGAGACCATCTTCCGCCAGAAACTTGATTTCACTGTGAGTGCAAGAGACTGGTCTTACGCGCTCGGGCACTAAACCTGCCGGATTTGACGAACGGATTACCAATTCTTTTTGAACTTGCTGCAGGGTTTTGTGTTCTAAAACCTGCAAAATCTCAACTTTCTCCTGCACACTTTTAATTTTTTCTTTTTCTTGTCGAAAAAAACTCTGCGCTTGAGAAAGTGCGCTTAAAGTCAATGCGCCTGATTCCACTTTGGCTTCAATTTGCGGGATCTCACGAAGCAATCGCATGCTTGAAATTCTTCTCTGCGCTGCGCTCTCTGAATACTTTAGTTCCTTCACCGCGTACTCAAACAAGCTTGAGTACGAAAATTTTGCGTAGAGATGCCTTCTATCAACCTCTTGCAGATGATGAAGAATCTTAAGAGTCATTTCTCTTTCACTTCGAACAAGATTGTCTAAATTTTCCAAAAGAGATTGATCGGAAAGTACGCGTAAATTCATGGAGCATTTGTACCATACAAATGTATGGCATGCGAGATGTTTCTGCTATGAAAACTGAATCTTTATTTCCAACAAAACAGAAAATTTTACTGCCGCTGCGGCAGTAAAATCCAGCCGCTTAGATTCTGATCCGATGTTGCTGGTAGAACTTTTCAAATATTTCGCCGAGGTTGAAAGAAATTGATAAGCTAGAAGTTTAAAAAATCCGTTTATCGACGCAATAGAAACAATTCATTCATTGGTTTTGTGGGAATCCAGATTCAGATGTTACTATTTTATTTGTGAGCTCTGATGCGAAGAAGAAAAATTATGGTTTCAAAAAAGCTCTATGGGATGTTCTTAAAAAAGAGGTATTTCAACAGTTTTGGGTCAACGGTGGACTCGTGTACTATCTGGACCCCAAAACTATTTTAGCCCTCGTTCCGGGTTATACGGATCCCGATAGAAAAGAGAATGTTAAAAGAACTCTAGCAAGCTCGTGGCAAGAAAAAAACTCAGATCCTGAAGCCAACTTAACGGTTATCGAAACTCTATCCAATGAACATCGCGCTTCTATAAGAGAAGTAATTCACAACCCCTATAGAGGCCACGACTTATTCACACTGCTCTTCTTCATCACAGCCCTAGTTGTGGGGGCCTATTTTTTGATTCATATCTTTCGCTAGTTCCTAAAATTTGCTTCGAGCGCCGTTTCGAATAGCTCGCGGAAACTCGTGAGCAAAAGCGTGATTTTGAATTACTTGCACGGAATTTGTACGGTGTTTTGAATGGTTTCAACTCAATCCTTCGGAATGGGAATCTTTGAGGTCACAATTTGTGACCTCAAAGATGGGCCGAGGTGGAACTCGGTATGCGCCCTACGCATTTACTGAGCAAGGTATCGCAATGCTTTCAAGCGTTTTAAGCAGCGAAAGCGCAATCAAGGTCAATGCACAAGTCCTGGAATCCCAAGTAGGAGCACCAGCCCCCAATCACTTATTCCTTGTCGATTTCATGCGGCTCTCGACCCCATCGCCCAAGCCACAACGGAAGTATAAAAAATAAAAAAATCGGTCCTAACGCTAGAGCCAGCAGCGCCCAGCCGGGGCGAATGGGACGTTTGCGACGGATAGCCTCTAACGATATAATTCCAAGCCCTAGCGCACCCAGACAGACCCAAAAAACGAGACCGATACGAAACATCTACCGTTACTTCTTCTGTATCAATCTGAGGAAATCCGAATCCGTCGACATGATAAAACTACCCTTACCCTTCAGAGTTTTTTTGTACGCGTCCAGCGTGCGCGTGAACTCGAAATAGCTAGGATCTTGTCCGGCGGATCTTGCGTAAATGGAAATGGCCTCTGCTTCGGCATGGCCCTTTATCTCCTGGCTCTTGCGATAGGCGGTGGATTCGATCTCTTTCAGATCCCGGTTCAGCTTCCCTTGAATCTTTGCCTGTTCGCCCTTGCCCACCGATCGGATTTTTTCGGCAATCCGCTTCCGTTCCGAAATCATGCGATCGTACACTTTTTCTTCGACGCTTCTTTCGTACGCGATGCGACGCAACTGAACATCAATGAGTTCAATACCCAAATCGTCAAGCTTCACTTTCGCACGCTCGTGAATCATGGCACTCAAGCGTTCTCTGCCGACTAAAATCGACTCCAACTCACCGGTGATTTCTTCTTCAAGTTCTACTTCGACTTCAAGAGATGGCTTGGCAGCACTTTTCTGAACTTCGAGTTTACGTTTATTTATCTGGTCCAGTAGTGTGTTTGTGTTTCTGACTGCCTCAACAAGGTTGTGACTGGAGATCACATCCCTTGTAGCGCCATCAAGAATACTATCTAATCTAGTTTGAGCGGAATTCTCAGTTCGAATTGTTTCGGCAAACTTCATTGCATCTTTTATTCGCCATCTCGCAGTCGTATCCACCCATATAAACTTTTTATCTTTAGTAGGAATCTGATTCGCATCACCATCCCACTCGAGTATCCTTTTATCGAAAAGGCGCACTTCCTGGATGAGCGGAACCTTCCAGTGGAGCCCCGCACCGGTAACCGGCTTGCCCATCACTTTTCCAAATTGGGTAATCAATGCCTGTCTCCCCTCGGGCAGAGTGTATGCCGAACTAAAAAGTAAAATGATAACCAATACTGAGGTTCCAATAATAATAAGAAACTTCCGATTATTCACTTTGTGCACCCTTTCCTTCGTTAGCTGATCCTAGAACAGGTGCAACAATGGCCTGTGGGGGAGGGTATAGCGGCAACACCCCGCGGATCTTGCTATCTACAATGACCAAGTTTTCCTGGTTTAAGAAAATCTCTTCCATGGCTTCCACGTACAATCGTCGACGGGTAACGTCCGGAGCCCGGCGATATTCGACAAGCCTCGCGTTAAAATTCGATGCATCGCCTTTCGCTCGATTGACTAGCGATACGGCAAACGCATCGGCATCGGCAATCATCTGTTCAGCCTTTCCCTTTGCTTCTGGAATGATGTTGTTGTACCCGCGTTCGGCCACGTTAATTGCCTTTTCCTGCTCTTGCCTTGCCGCATTCACATCATTAAATGCTGACTTGACCGTTTCCGGAGGTGTCACGTCTTGTAGTACGACGGCGACCACTGTGATGCCCATGTCATATTTATCGAGCACTTCCTGAGTGAGCTTGGTGGCCTCGTCTGCTATTTCAATTCGGCCAGTGGTCAAGATCTCACCGACAAGCCTGTCGCCAACCACTCGACGCATGATCGACATTGAGATATCGCGGATATTTTTCTGAACGTCCCTGGCGTGAAACAGAAACTTCCACGGATCACTGATGCGATACTGAACGATCCATTGCACATCGGCTACACTAAGGTCCCCGGTGAGCATGAGACTTTCTTCATCAAGAGCTCCTTCTGAATACTCAGTTCGTGTTCCTCGTTGCTCCAGTGACCTGAAGCCAAATTCTTCCTGCAAGACAACTTTCGAAGGCACTTTGATGACTTGGTCGATGAAGAAGGGGAGCTTAAAGTGAAGACCGGGAGGGGTTGTTGTGTGGTATCGCCGCAAACGCGTGACGACCCCTTCTTCACTGACATCTACCGTGTAGACCGAAGTGAGGACTCCAACCACGGCCAAAAAAATGAAAAGTCCGTAGGTTATCGTCTTTGTCGAAAATGGGGGACGTCCGCCGCCATTCCCGCTACCGCCACTGCTCACGCTGTTAAAAATTTTCTTTAAATACTCACTGAAATCCCATATCAGTGCCTCGAGAGGATCTTGCGGCCGCTCATTCCGGCCTCTTTGGTATTCGTTACTCATCTTTTTCAGACTCCTCTTTCATTTCTTGCTTGGGAACCATTACCAACACCCCACGCTACGACTAAAGTATGAGTTGTTAAACTAGATAAAAGTATCGATCAGTATCGTATTAAACTATACAGAAAAGACTCCATAAGTTTAGCCTCGTCACGCTATAGGCTTCGTTGAGTGCGGGCCGTTTGGGAAACGATTATTGGTGCAGATACTACATTGATTCGAATAACTGAAAATATGGTGCCCAAGACTGGACTCGAACCAGCATGCCTCACGGCGCCACCCCCTCAAGATGGTGTGTCTACCAATTCCACCACTTGGGCACGGGAATAAGACGAGCCGACCATAATTGAGGGCTTCGAAATCGTCAATTTTTCCTGGTTTTGAAGGTGCTCCAATCTTGGAAAATCGACGACTCCGCTTAGAATGAAGCCTATGGATTTCGAATCGACCAACAATAGCCGATGGGTGGATCAAATTGAGGGCGGCGAGCCAGCACTCAAGAAGTTACTAGCCCTTACAAAAATCCTTTGGACTGCTATGGGGGCCGGACAATTGATGATGATTGTTTTGGCTCTGACCCAAAGTCGGGGAGCCGATGGAGCCTTGGCCTTCGATATTGAATCGGTATTTCAGGTTCAAAATTACTTGGATCGTGGCGGAATTTTTGTAGTCGCGCCGATTTTGGCCTTTGCGCTTTTGGCCGCCTCGTTAAAAATCAAAGCGATTCTTTCCGCCGCCGCTTTGCGAATCCGCCAAGCTCAACGAGCGGCCGGCCAAAGCATAAAGATCAATCCACAATCGTATTTTCCGCCTTTCATCATGTCGCTGGCTTTTGCCGAGGCCATTGTGTTGTTGGCTTTTTTACTTAGCTCAGAATCTCATCAGGGCGCTTACATTGTGCCTTTCGGAGCTTGTTCCGGAGTTGCTTGGCTGCGGGCCTATCCGTCGCGCGAGGATTTGCGGCGATTTTTATTTGGTTAGAGTTTTGAATCTAAATTTAAAATATTGGCTAAAAAATTAAGACATAGCCCCTTCGTAAACTTTCAATCCTCGGCGCCACACTAGCGAGGCGATAAAACCCGCGGCCGCCGTCCAAAGAATCGGCCACAAAAACCAAAGTCCATCTAATTTTCCGAGAGCCAATTTCACGGGGATCGAGATGAAAAACGCTGCGGGAAAAGCAAAAAGCAAAACTCGTTGCAACCATTTTACATAAATGTCATCGGGGCGATGGCCCAGGCGATAAAGTTCAAAAAAGAGCCACTGTAGACTCGAAGTCTGAGTGATCCAAAAAGCCATGCTCGCCACAATGACCAGCAACGAATACAGCAAGCTAAAACCCACGAAGCAATAAAAGATCCAGATGAGCGCGCCGATCGGCGTGATGGCCACTCCGCTCTTGATCGCTAAAAAAAATGCCATCGAAATGTTAAAAAATCCAGTGATGTTGATGTAGCGAAAAGTCGAAATGAAAAGCGCTGAAACCGGTCGTAGCAAATAGAAATCAAAAATCCCGCTGCGAATCGTTTCAGGAAAACTTTGCGAATTTTTAGAAAGTAAAACCATATAAAATGCATCGACTAAAAATAAACTTGCCGCGAAAAACATCATTTCCGGCTCTCGCCAATTCCCAACCTGGTTCACTTGGCTAAAAATTGATTTATAAAAAACAAAGAGCGAAGAAATCCAAACCACTTCAAGTAACAATCCGCCGAAAAAATCACTTCGGTATTCCAACTGTCGAATGATCGAATTTTTAGCCAAAGCTAGCCACAATCGAAGGTATTTCATTTATCCACCAAAGGCCTCGTAACGGCGGATTCCGGCTCGACCCATTAGCCAAATCAGCAGAGAAAAAATTGTCATCCAAAGCAACGCCTGGCCGCCTAAAAAACTAAACTCTTCAAAACTCATTCTTCCCAGCGCCGATCGAATCGGCCAATCGCCTAATAATTGAAAGGGGGTAAAGGCCACCCACTGACGAGTTCCTTCCGGAAGCCAGGTGAAGGGCAAAAGTGATCCCGAAAAAACCGCCATGCCAATGTTGAAGGCGATTTGAATGAAGTGAGTTTCATCAATCCAAAAGGCTCCATAAATCATCATCAGATAAATTTGCCACGTGAGAATGTTTACGCCGATGAAACTCAGCAGAAACATCGGTGCGGCGGTCATTGAAAGAAAGGGGCCGGGTCCATCAAAATATTTAAAAGCCGCCAAACCAAAAAGTAAAAGCAAGGTGATGGTCATTTTATCGCCCAGCGCACGCGCCACAAAATAAGTGGGGTAATTCACCGGTTGCAGCAAGTATTTTCGAAATCCCCCTTCACGAACTTCGTCGATTCCTTCGCCAACCACTTTCCATTGGCCGGTGCAGGTGCGAATGGTGATCCCAATCAAAACAAATTTCCACAAATCAGTTTCCAGAAATCCGCCAAGCTCGCCGCGGCCTTTAACCGCAAGAAGTAAAATTGCTGATTCCATGGCGACGCTGATCAAGGATGAAAGCAGCCACATAAAATAATTGAATCGATACTCCAATTCCGACAAGACGGAATTGCGAGTCACAACCACAAAGGCCCTTAAGTTCATTTTTTAGAACTTTCTTCTTTAGTGCTTTCTTCATCTTTTAAAAGTTCGAGAACTTTATTTTTAAGATTTTGATCTTGTCCAAAATCGGCCACCGATCCCGAATAAATTAAATTGCCTCGCGAGATCACTAAAAGGTGATCACAAAGCTCGGTGATGTCTTCCATGTCGTGGCTCGAAAGAATGATCGTCGATTTTTCTTTAGATCGATAAGTGTTGATGAAGCTTCGAATGGTTTCCTTGGCTAATAAATCCAAGCCAATGGTGGGCTCGTCTAAAATCAGCAGTGATGGCGAATGTAATAACGAAGCTACGATTTCCATTTTCATTCGCTCGCCGAGCGACAGCCGCCGAACTTGCACGCCCAACAATTCTTTAAGCCCAAACAATTCAGCTAATTCTTGGACGCGAGCCGCGCAATGTTTGGGATCCAGATCATAAATCGCGCCCAGCAATTGAAAGGTATCGATAGCTGGAATGTCGACCCAGAGCTGAGACTTCTGGCCCATGACCATGCCGATTTTTTTTAAAAACTTGTGATCGCGCTCGTAGGGCACATATCCCAGGGTGTGAATTTCGCCGCTGCTTGGGTGCAAAAGTCCGGCGATCATTTTCAAGAGCGTGGTTTTTCCGGCGCCGTTGGCGCCGATCAATCCCACGCAAGCGCCGTAGGGCACGGTGAAGCTAACGTCCATCACCGCTTTTTTTTCTTTCACTTGTGGGCGCAGCATTGATTTGAGTGCGCCCTTGAGTCCACCGCTACGTTCGCGTCGAAAGAATGAGCGGGATAATTGTTTTGCGACGATGCCGTGGTCCATAGCTTGGGATGTATCCCTACTGCTTCAATCATTCAAACGCTGAAAAATTCATCGAGTCTTAATCCAATCTTTTTCAGACTTTCATCAGTCCGAGGTCCAACCCTGTCGATAGGTTTATTGTGCACCGCGTCATGCGGGCAGGGGGGACCTATGGATAAACATCAAGGGGCTTTAAAAGCCACAACAACACGGTTCTGGTTATCGAGCTCAGTATTTTTGAGTCTAATCGGACTCGTTATGCAGCCCAACATGGCTCGGGCTCAGAACTTCGAGGACGAGGATGCATCTCGGCTTCCGGCATCGGTCGGGGCTTTGGGTGATTCTCTCACCGCCGCGGCTTTGGCCGGTTGGCGGCGCCAAGACTCGATATTCCCATGGGTCACACTTGGGCTTTTGGCTAATGCCCTTGAGTACGGCGTCACTGCCGATATTCACTCGATTGAACATCGCAAGTATTCATGGGCCACTGGCGGGTCGATACCCATTAAAAGTATGCCCAGTCATCTAAAGCGTTTAAGTTTAGTGAGCGGAAAATCTTTGCCCTATTTCAATGCGGCACTTTCGGGCGCCGAAAGCGATCATGTGTTGAGCACGCAAATAGCTGATTTGCGAAATTGGAGCCAAGCCAATTTGAAACAGAATTTCCCGGACTACGTAACTCTCTTGATTGGGGCTAATGATTTGTGCGCACGCGACACCTCGGGAATGGTTTCGACCGAGAATTTTTATTCGCACGTCGAAGAAGCGGTTCACCAAATTGTAAGCACTTCGCCCAACACTCGGATTTTAATCTCGTCGCTGCCTAACGTTATCAATTTGCGTGACGTCGCTAAAAATTCCAAGGTTTGGGGGACGGTTAGCTGTGAACAGGTTTGGAAAAAAGCTAAACTTTGTTCCACGCTCACTTCGCTTGATGATCCTGAGAGTCGCTTGATTATGGCCAATCGATTGGACCAATTCAATCGTGCTCTTCATGAAATTTCGAAGAATGAACGCGAGGATTACGGCGACCGTGTTCGCTATGCCAAACATTTATTCGAGGCTGATTTCACTTCGAAAGATTTAGCGGTCGATTGTTTCCATCCAAATAAAGAAGGCCAAGCAAAAGTCGCTGAAAAAACTTTCGCTTCAAGCTGGTGGAAAAACGAGTGGTTAGTGAAACGCGATCAAATGAAGAAAGATTTTTTGGCCGATCAGCGTCGTCAATGTCGGCCATCAGCTGGCCAAGGCCAACATCGTCCTTCTATTTGCTATGAATCGTGGAAAGACCCTGAATAAAAGATTGATTAGAAAATTTAATAATTTCTAAAGTTAAAAATTAAATCAAAATCCGGAGAAACTATTTAGTTTTTTCGGATTTTACTTTTTCAGGAGTCGCTGGCGAAGCGGCATTTTTGCTTGGATCCACAGTCGTTAGGTCCGTAACTTTTTCTTCTTGAGCCGGTTTTTGCAATTCAGTGATTTTCAGATCGTCGACTGCGGAAGTTTTCGCTTCTTGGATGCGGGTGCGACTGATGACGATGCTGGAGAGCATCAAGAAAGCAGCCAAGACCATGGTGATTTTAAAAAGTGGAGTGCTACCGGCCGCGTTGCCCATTGGGCCGCCTTGGCCACTCGAGAAAGCCGATGCGCCTTGTTTGGCGGGTTGTAACAAAACTAAAGCAATGATCAAAAATGAACAGAAGATTTGAAGAATGGTTAGAAAAGTTATCATCGTTTTTCCTCGGAAACCTAAAAGTTATAGTGTTTTATAGTCGAAAGGCTTTGTCTTTCGTAGCGAAAGTTTTAGAAAAAAACATTTAAAAATTAATCGAAAAAAACTTAAAAGCCGCCGCGGCCCATTGAGCCAACGATTACAAAGGCCAAGAAGCCTAAAATGACAGCGGTTAAAGCGAATGCCGGAGTAAGTAACATGGGCCCATGTATAGTCGATTCTTGATGGGTATATCAAGCACCTAGCGTAAGTTCTCCAAAGTAGTCAAAAGCGCGTTAAATTCAGAAGCCTTTAGGGAGGCGCCGCCAACCAAAGCTCCTTGAACGCCAGGAATCGAGGCTATCTCTTCAAAATTACTTGGTTTAACCGAGCCGCCGTAAAGAACGGGGCAGGGGAAGGATTTGATTTCCAGCAATCCGTGGATGAAGGCATGGGCTTTTTCTACTTGGCCCGGGCTGGCGACTCGGCCGGTGCCGATCGCCCAAACGGGTTCATAGGCCAGTATCAGGCGAGTTTTTTCGCGAGTGTTTTTAAATCCCGATGCATAGTTGATCATCGCGGTGATTTGCTTGGCCAAGACGTTTTCGGTTTCATTGGCATCGCGTTGTTCGAGAGTTTCGCCCACGCAATAAATCACATCGAGTCCCAGTGACAACGCTTTTGCGGCACGCTTGCCCGCAGTGTCGTCAGTTTCCCCAAAAAGTGTACGGCGTTCCGAGTGGGCCACGATGCTACCGACCACTCCAATTTCTTTCAGTTGAGTGGCGGACACTTCGCCGGTGAAGGCGCCTTGCTCTTCCCACGCCACGTTTTGCCCGAACGTTTCGATCGGTAAATCTTTAGCGGCGCTCACTGCCGAATCTAAGAGAGTGGGGCTGGGGGAAACGATGATGCGAGTTTTGAGATGCTTAGGCAGCGTCTTAGAAAACTCCGCGTAAAAAGCGCGAAGCTCTTCGCGAGTTTTGTGCATTTTCCAATTGCCAGCCAAGATTCGAGTTTTTTCAAACATTTTATTTTCCACGTTATATTTTTTTTAACGATTCAATTCCGGGCATTGGAACGCCCTCGATCATTTCTAAACTAGCGCCGCCACCGGTGGAAATGTGGGTGAAGGCATGGGCTTGACCGCTTTGATTGATGGCCGCAACGGAGTCGCCGCCTCCACAGATTTTGGATTTTGCGGGCAACTCAGCAATCGCGTGAGCAATCGCTAAAGTTCCAGCATCAAAGGGTGGTTTTTCAAAAACACCCATCGGGCCGTTCCAGAAAATACTTTTCGCGCCGACTAATTCACGCGCGTACAATTCGCGAGTTTTGGGACCGATGTCGAGACCCATGCGGCCTTCGGGGATGTGAGCGTTTTGAGTGATTTGCGGCGTGCCCGGATGATCGAATGATTCGCCGGTCACGTGATCAACCGGCAGCAAAATTTTACATTTGGCTTTTTCGGATCGCTCCAAGATTTTTTCTGCCAAACCAATCAAATCGGTTTCGACTCGTGAAGTTCCGGTTTGGACTTTAAGTGCTCGCAAAAATGTGTAGGCCATCGCACCGCCGATGAAGATTTTAGAGCTCTTCACCAAAAGCGATTCAATGACTTTGGCTTTGTCTTTGACTTTCGACCCACCCAAGATCGCCATCAACGGTCGATCGGGATTGTGGATCAATTGCGAAAGCGCTTGGATTTCTTTTTCAAGTAGTAAGCCTGCGCCCTTTTTCTTCATGATACTGGGCAAACCCGCGGTGCTGGCGTGGGCTCGGTGACAAGTTCCGAAGGCGTCGTTGATGTAAACGTCGCAAAGCTCGGCTAGTTTATGCGAAAATTCTACGGAGTTTTTTTCTTCACCGTCGTGAAAGCGCAGATTTTCCAAAACCAAAATTTCGCCCGGTTTCAACTCGATCGATTTACGAACCACATTGGTTCCGATGCAATCGTCGGCAAAAGTGATGTCACTTTCGAGCAATTCGCTTAAGCGTGCTGCAACTGGTTCCAAAGATTCTTTGTTGTTTCTTTTTCCATTGGGACGTCCCAAGTGCGAGGCGCAAACAATGCGCGCCCGTTTTTCGCGCAAATACCGAATGGTCGGGATTGCGGCGCGAATTCGAGTGTCGTCGCCTACTGTGCCGTCAGCATTGATCGGCACGTTGAAGTCGACTCGCAGAAATATCCGAGCGTTTTCCAGATCCATCTGAGTCATCGGCATGATCCGGTCGCCGCCGGGATAATCTTTGAAAGGGTGGCTCATGTTCACTTCAGATTCTCGGCAATTAATTGAGCGAGTTCCAGCATTCGGCACGAGAATCCAGTTTCGTTGTCGTACCAAGAGTAAATTTTCACCATGCTGCCTTTAGCCGAGCCGTTGTTGCCGGTGACTTTAGTGCAATCGAGGTCGACGATCGAACTGCGGGGATCTCCGTTGTAGTCGCTGCTGACGAGCGGCTCGTTGCTGACGCCCAAAATATTTTTGAGCTCGCCTTGGCTTGCACTAATCAGCGCTTGGTTCACTTCTTCGGCGGTCACTTCGCGATTGAGCTCCGCAACAAAGTCAGTCAATGAAACGTTTGGAGTGGGAACTCGAACTGAAAATCCGTCGAGTTTGCCTTTCAGGGCGGGGATCACTTCGCCAACCGCTTTGGCGGCGCCAGTGGTGGTTGGGATGAGGTTGGTGGCCGCAGTGCGCGCACGGCGGGGGTCTTTGTGGACGTTGTCGAGGATTCGTTGATCCGAAGTGTAAGAATGAATGGTGGTCATGAATCCGTATTTGATGCCAAATTTTTCATGCAAGACATGAGCCACTGGCGCCAAGCAGTTGGTGGTGCAGCTAGCGTTGCTCAAAATGTGATGCTTAGAATGATCTAAACCTTTATGGTTTACGCCCATGACTACGGTGTAATCGTTCCCTTTGGCGGGAGCCGAGATGATGACTTTTTTAGCGCCGGCTTGAAGGTGCATAGCGGCCCCTTCACGGTCGGTGTAGCGGCCGGTGGATTCGATAACTAAATCAACGCCCATTTCTTTCCAGGGTAATTTTGATGGATCTTTTTCGCTAAGCACTTTTACCGCTTTGCCGGCGATGTTGATGGAGTTGGGGCCGGCTTCGATGGGGAAGCTGGCTTTGCCGTGGGTGGAATCGTATTTCATGGCAAAGGCTAATTCTTGGGCGGTGGCCAAGTCGTTCACCGCGACCAGTTCGAGATTTTTTTGGTAAGCGGGGTTGGAGTAAAGTTGACGAGCGACGATTCGACCAATTCGACCGAAACCATTGATGGCGATTTTCATATTAGGGGGCTCCTTTTCGTAGGTGGAGTGGTTCTAGAGCCCAAATTAAAAACTGGCAATAAAGACTTGGTGCTTAGGGACTAGTTCTCGGAGCTAGTTTTTAGGTGCCATGCCCGCGGGTTTTTTGTCCGAGCCGGATTCCTTTGTGAAATCGCGGATCGCCACTGTCGAAGTTCCCTTTTGGGACTTCATTTTAGCTATCGCGGTTTTACGAATGATTTCCATCCGCGCTAACATCACCGCGCGTTTGCCACTGGGGCCGCCTTGATAACGGCGAGTCGCGCGCTGCCAAAGGGTTAAACTTTTTCCCGTTTTCGAGTCGAGCATATCAAGCAATCCATTCCAATCGACCGAGCCCAGCGAGCCGTCGATATGGGCATTGCCTTTACCGCCACCATTGGGATCTATTTCGGAAGTGGCTTCTTCCCCGCTAAAGGCCACATTGCTAGAGACGCCGGTTGAGGGAGCTTCGCCCACTTTGGCGATGGGTTCAGCGTCGGAAAATCCTGAGGCCGCGGCTACGTCTTTGTTGGCGTTAAGCGCCGCGGTCATTTTGCCGACGTCGCCGGATTCGGCTGCCGATAAAAGTCCATTCAGTTTGTCGGCATCGCTGCCTTTGATTTTTCCATCTCTGATCGCGCCCTTAAGGTCGGCAATGATTTTATTGGTGTTGGCTTTGAATCCACCGGGTGCGCAAATGATGGGGTTGGCATTGGCGCCCGAGCACGCAGTTGGATCATTAATCACATCGTTCAATCGGAAATTTTGATCGTCGAAATTAAAATCTGGCATATCGGTGAAGCCGTCGCCGGTGAGTTCATTTTTTTTGCCACCGTTCATGAAGGCCATGGCCATGCCTAATAATCCCCCGACAATTCCGAGTCCGGCTGCGGTGCACGCCATAGCGGCTTTGGCGGTACCTCCGGTGCAAGTAGGCATCATGGTCGCCGAAAACGCGATTGAAGTTCCGGCGCTCACCACTTGGCTGGCTTGAGCCATGCCGGCGCTGCCCGATGCGTCGGCCCAGGCCGAGTGAGGGCTCCATGCCAATGAAAGTAGCAACATCAGTACACGGGTAAACGAATGGCGTGCCATAGCTATTATTCTATCTGAGTGCCGAAGTTACTTTTGTGAAGATTCGATGAAATTGTTGTTTTTTTCTGGCTATTCAAAGGCCAGTCGCAGCGAAGCTTCGATTAAAATACCACCGAAAATGGCGTCGATTTTGCTGCCACTATTATCGCTCAACGTTCCGCTTTGAGAGCTGCCCATGAAAGTGGCCGCACTCACTGCTGACCACGATGCGTCCATCGCGTAAATATAAGCGGCGGTTAGATTTAGCATCCATAAATCGCCCAGGTAAATCTCGCCTAAAAATCCGCCGCCCACTTGCGCCGAGCTGCTTTTGATTCGTAAAATTTCATCGCTGCCTCCACTCAGGTGGTAGTTCAGTGTTGCTTTGTGAAACATATATTCAGCCATTCCAATGAGCGACCAACGAAAGCGGGCGTGACGGGCTAGGGTGGCCCCCAGCAGTGCGCCCACGCCCCAGCTGGCAAATTGGGTGGTGCCGTTGCCGGCGTTGCTGCCACTGCCATACCAAGCGCCCAGGGTGCTGCGCAGGTGGCGGGCATAAAGCTCGAATTGAGTGTAGGGCTTGGCGATGTAGTAGCCCATCTTAAGAGGCAGTAAATAATATTTATTTGTATCGCCAAGGGTGGTGTAGCTGCCGCCCAAATCGGGAATGGGATCGTAGTTGATTCTGCCTAAGCCAGATTCAATGTAAGTCCCGCCGCCCATGGAAATGCCGGTGAGAGTTTCATCGAAATTTTTAGAAACCGCCGATGAGTTTTGCGCGCACATACCGCAAAGCAACAACAGCCCAAAAATGGCTGTCACATTTGAATCAGAAAAGAGTCGGTGGCGGTCGAACATCGGGATTATTTTATCGGATTTTGGGGAATTGCGGGGTCAAGACTTCGACGCTCCAGCCTTAAACTCCAATTCCAAAGGCGCTGGGGAATTGGGCTTCTAAACCATTCGACTAATTCATACCATTCGGGGACTCTTTGGGTGGAAGTCAAAAAATCCACGAGCTCGGGATAGGCTTCCCATTTTCGCAATTCATAAGCCAATTGCAGCACTTGGGGGCGGAAGATTTTTTCAAACTCAGTTTTGTGTTCACGAATGAATTTGATCAAAGGTGTGATGGTCTGCGGAGATTTTAAAGGCGGCGGGCCAATTTGGTGAATGCCCGAAAGTAGCCATTTTTTTCCAGGATCAGAAAGTCGGAAGGACGGATTCACGACCAGTTCTCCTAATTCGATCATGGCCCAGCTTAAAAATTTTCCGTTAGTCGCGTCTTGGTTGAGCATGGCTAACTCGTAAAGCTCATGGTCGTTCATACCTTGAAAGATGGCCAGCAAAGTTTCCGCGATCCAATTCGAAATGCCGCGAAGGGCTTCGGCGGATTCGGGTTTTGAATTTTCAATGCCATTCATCAGCCACTTGGGAGGGGTGGTGTAAAGGTCTTGGATGGATTCGAAGAAACCCATTTCGTGAATCATCATCAAGAATGCCAGATTTTCTTGGCTCCATTGGCCCTTCAGACGGAAGTCTCGGATCCAAGCAAAAACTTTCCACAAGTCGTTGGGATTGGCCTTTGCCCGTAGAGTTTCTAAAATGTCTTTGGCTAATAAAATGCTGCGACGAGGTTCTTCATCAACCCGATAAATTGCACTCAGCCACCAGTCGCTGCGCGATAGCAATTTTTCGGTGTCAGCCATCCATTTGACCAAATCATCGGGATTTTTTATATCGCTGGCGCTTGATAGCGCTAGGCTCAAACTTCGGGAGCGGCTTAAAAAAGGAACTTTAAAATTAGCAATCAATTCGTTGAACACGCTGAGCATTGGCACTTCAGAATTATTGCGAATTTTGATCGGCACTCGAGTTTGCGACAAACGATAAAAACTGCGCCGTGTTTCTAAAAAATTTGGATCACCAATCAGCGAGTAAATCATCTGTGAAAAATATTGGCTGTCTAATTTTTTCAGCATGGGCTGAACTTTGAAGTAGGCGGGGTCGAGATTTCTTTTGACACTCGGAGAGCTTGAATTGGGTAGCATCGGTTGAGTGGCCGGAATCTGGGTGAGCGCAGTGAATAGTTTTTTGCCCAGTAAAAGCAGGGTTTCTTGATCGCTGGATTTTAGTTGGTGACCTTGGCTCAGCCAGTCGAGCAAGCTGCTGGTGTTTTTTAAGGGCAAGTGAAGTCCGCTGATCATTGGTTTCCAAAATTCAGTTGCAGTTTTCTGATCAAGCAGAAAATCCATTGGAAAACTTCGCAGTAGATATAGAACTTCCCAGTCCGCATGAAAATAAGGCAACCATCGCGCGCTGGGGGGGAAGGCTTGCGAGCCTTCGTTTTTGAGACAATTAAATTCTTCGGCAACGCTGAAGGAATCTTTGAGACAGCGTTCGATTAAGCGACGAGCCCGGTCACTGTGAAAAGTTCCGTTATGAGAAGCACTGCTAGAGATTTTGTTTTCCAAAGCAGGCCGATTTTCTTCGTCACTCGAAGTGAAATTTTCCACTCGCTTAAGAATTTGTCCGGGTAGTCCAGCGATGGCTTGCAGGTTCATCAGATAAAGCAAATATTTCATGCGCTCTTGAAATTTGCCACTTTGAATCGAGCTGCCAAAATCATCGGTCGAATCACGACCTAGTTGCGCCAAGATGGCTTGCCATTCATTGATGACTTCGGGTTTTTCGGCAAGTTCAGTTAAGAAATCTAAGTTTTCAATCCAAAGACTGAAAAGTTTTTCAGGACCGAAGTCAGGATTGGCGGCTAATTCTGCGAAAACTTCAAAGGGCAATGATTCGCTCGGGGTGTTGCCAGTCAGGTCGGCTGCGCGGCTTGGACTGTTTTGCAGATCGAGGAATAGTTTTTTCAAGCCTTTGGACTCAACGAGAATCGAGAAAATGCTTTCTTGCGAATGGAGAATGGCGCGTTGGTTAATCTCTAAAATGCTCCCAAGCGCTAAGATGTCGCGCTGGCTCCATGGAATCTCGGCGACTGTTTTCATCAGATCAAATTCATTGATTGCTAGATTGAGCAACGCTCGAACTTCGTTCTTGGAAATTTTAGGCGAGCCGTCGCAAACCGTCTGCCAAAATAAATAACCTTGCTGGAAAGTTTCTACAAATGATTCCGGATTGATGCTGGGGTTTCGAAAAAGATTCACGCCGAGTTCCAATGGAGAAACGGTTCGGACTTGATGTTGGTTGGGATACTTTAAACGAGTGCAGGTGTTGTGGGGGGCGATTAAGGCCAGCGACGCTGCCCCGGCGGGATTCTTTTCCATTGCCAACATAAAGCGCCAAACACCTTCAGCCCAGTTTTGATTTTTCTTGGGATCGATCGGTAGTTCTCTGAAAATGGATCCAACAGCGTGAAGAAAACGCACTTGTTCGTCGGGCGTTAAGTCGAGATCAAATATTTTTTTTAGCAAGCTTTGATAATCATTTTGAAATTTCAGGAAGTGAGTTTTCCAATCTCGACCTGCGGCTTTGGAAAACTGCAAAACACTCTGGATGTTGCTGTGACTCAGAGTTTGGTGAATTTTTGGCGAGTGAAAAATATATCCCCAGTCGCTGTGCAGGCTTAAAAATTTATGGGCCATTCTTGAAAGCCCAGCTTTGTCGCCAAGCCATTGAGCGGTTTGGCTGAAGTTTTTAGCTGGGATCTCTTCGATTCGTTGCGCCCATTCAGCATCTCCCACCAAGCAAGCCATGAGTGTTCGAGTGTTTTCAGGATCCCATTGGCTAAGTTGGATATTGAGTCTTTCACAGGCCGATTGCTTGTAAGGGCCATCCGTTTTTGCAGTTTTAAAACCGCAAGACGCTGCAAAAACAGTGAGCATGATGAGCAGCAGTCTCCACAGGTTTTGCATGGGAGTAGCTATAGCGGGTTGAAGCCTACGAGGCAAGAATCTTCGCTAGGGGAGTATAATTTAACTATATGAAATTATTGATTATTTAGCGATCCATCAACGAAGCGGTCGATGTAAGCATTGAGAACGTCATCACCGACGAGTTGAAGCTCATAGTCTTCAATGCCAGTGAGAGTCTTAAGCTCGATCAGGGCATCATCGCTAAGAGGGCGACGAGCCACCAAGCAAAGCTTGCGGTTTCTTAATTCCAAAGGAATGATCCGTAATCTGACCAGGACATCTCCTGGGATCAGAGTGCGAAGTCCTAAATTAAACGAAAGGGATGAAGCCATTTCTGTTTTTCCACTCAGTTCTTTTGATCTACAACTCAACCTACATGAATATCCGTATTTAATTCATCGGCTAAGTGCTCGGACTATTGAGGTTAAGTTTTGATTCGGAATACTACACCGCGTTGGGGGAGAAGCCTCTAAAGGCTCTCCTAGTGATTCCTTCCCTCTGGAGGGCTTTTCGGCGAGAATGGGCGCTATGTCGGAGCCAACCACTACAGATTCTTTCAAATTGCGAAGTGAGTTTTCACCGGCTGGCGATCAACCTCAAGCGATCAAAGAATTGATTGAAGGACTCGAGAGTCGTCGCAAAAGCCAGGTGCTTTTGGGGGTCACTGGATCCGGAAAAACTTTCACGATGGCCAACGTGATTCAAAGTTTCAATCGGCCGACTTTGGTATTGGCGCCTAACAAAACTTTAGCGGCTCAGCTCTACTCAGAATTCAAAGCGCTTTTTCCGGAAAACGCAGTCGAATATTTTGTTTCTTATTACGACTACTACCAGCCCGAGGCTTATTTGCCCTCGACCGACACCTACATCGAAAAAGATTCCGCGGTGAACGACGAGATCGATAAATTGCGCCATTCGGCCACCCGATCACTTTACGAACGTCGTGACGTTTTGATCGTGGCCAGCGTTTCGTGCATCTATGGTTTGGGTTCACCCGAAGAATATTTGAAAATGATGGTGGTGGTTCGCAAGGGCGAAAAAACCAAGCGCGACGATTTCGTGCGCCGACTTTTAGAAGTCAATTACAGCCGCAGCGACTTGGATTTTCATCGTGGAACTTTTCGTGTCCGCGGCGACAACGTTGATTTGTTTCCGGCATACGAAAGCGATCGAGCTTTGCGCATTGAATTTTTTGGACCTGAGATAACCGGAATTTTCGAGTTGGATCCGCTGACCGGAACACGATTGTCTTCGCTCAATAAGTGCGCGATTTATCCGGGATCCCATCACGTCACTAGTGCCGACAATAAAAAACGCGCGATCAATGCCATTCAGCTAGAACTGCGTGAGCGGTTGGTCGAACTAAAATCATTGTTGAAAAACTCGGAAGCTCAGCGGCTTGAAATGCGAACGCTCTATGACATCGAGATGCTGGAAGAGATGGGATATTGCTCGGGCATTGAAAATTACTCACGTCATATGTCGGGAAGAAATCCCGGAGATCCGCCGCCGACCCTGATCGATTTCTTCCCCAAAGATTTTTTGCTGGTGGTCGATGAGAGTCACGTTACCATTCCTCAAATTGGCGGAATGTATCGGGGCGACCGAGCGCGAAAATTAAATTTGGTGGAACATGGCTTTCGTTTGCCGAGTGCGCTTGATAATCGACCGCTGAAATTCGAAGAGTTTCAATCGCACGTGGAACAAGTGGTTTATGTGAGTGCCACTCCTTCGGAGTTTGAAATAACAGAAGCCCAAGGCCAGATCACCGAGCAAGTCATTCGACCTACTGGATTGTTGGACCCGACCATCGAAATTCGCCCGGCCAAAGAACAAGTGAAAGATTTATTGGAACGTTGTCGCGAGCGGATCAAAGGCGGCGACCGAGTTTTAGTCACCACGCTTACTAAAAAAATGGCCGAAGACTTAACGGATTTTTACCGCCGTGAAGGCATTCAGGTTCGATATATGCATTCGGATATTGAAACCCTTGAGCGAGTTGAAATTTTGCGCGACTTAAGAGCCGGAAAATTTGATGTCTTGGTGGGCATCAACCTTTTGCGCGAAGGTTTGGATTTGCCCGAAGTGTCACTGGTCGGAATTCTCGATGCTGATAAAGAAGGATTTTTGCGCTCGCGCACGGCTTTGATCCAAACCTTTGGACGAGCAGCCCGAAACGAGCATGGCCATGTTATTTTGTACGCTGACCGCATCACAAGAAGCATGACTCTAGCGATTGAAGAAACCGATCGTCGGCGTGAGCGGCAGCGCGCTTATAACTTGGAACATTCCATAACGCCGACCACCACTAAGCGCAGTTCCTCCAACCAAGTTACCGATCGATCAGCGGTCAGTCGGCAAATTCAAGCCATCGCTATGGGCCAGGCCGACTATGTCGATTTGGTGGCCGAGCTCGACGAGTCGGGATTACCGGCAATGACGCCCAAGGAAATTCAAAAAGAAGTGACGAGACTCGATACCGAAATGCGCCAATTTGCCGCTAAACTTGATTTTGAAAAGGCCGCGGAAATTCGCGATAAAATCACGCGACTTAAAACCATGGATTTAAAAGTTCGTGGCAATCGTATGGACTAAAATGAAAATAAAAGTGAAAAAGAAAACTCCAAAGATTTCTTCGGAAAAAACAAAAATTGTAGCTCTTCAGCGGCAAATTTTGGTATTAGAAAATCTCCGAAAAAAACGTCTCCAAAAACCCAGTCAAAGCAGTGGCGAAATTAAAATGTTAGCGATGGGGATCTCCCACGAATTTAATAACATTCTGGGCGCAGTCGACGGCCATGCCGAATGGGCTCTTGATAGTAAAAATCCCGAAGATTGGCGTTCTAGTTTAGAAATCATCCGACTGGCTTGCCAACGAAGTTCTGAAATCACATCGGCGCTTCGAGGGTGGGGCCAGCCCCGAGAAGAGCAAAAATCCATTTTCCCTTTTTCGGATGTTCTCGCTGAAATTGAAGCTATTTTGTCTCCGTCCTTAGTCCTGGGAAGAATTTCGTTAGAAACGAAATTTGATCGAAGCGCACTCTATGGTAACAAAACAGAAATTCTCGAAGTGATCCTGAACTTGGTTAAAAATTCAATTGAAGCCTTGATGAGCACTCCCAAAAATACTGGCAAAAAAATTCAGATCCATTCGAATAAAAACAAAGGACAATTGCAAATTGTGATTTCCGACAATGGACCCGGCATTCCCTCAATTTATCGGCATCAAGTTTTTGAGCCCTTTTTCACTCTGAAGGGTGTGCTCTCCGCACTGGCAAGTGAAAGCATCAGCGCGCCATCAGGCAAGGGAAAGGGTTCTGGTTTGGGCTTATTTTTGTCAAGATCGATTATCGAAGAACATGGCGGCAACATCACCTTGCAAGACTCCGATATTGGTACCCATTTCAAGATTAACTTACCGTTAACAGAATCTTAATGATCACCTGGTATACAATGAAACTATGTTTACCAGCACCTCTCTGAGTGAAGTCATTGATTATGTCTGGCAACTCTACTTGGTTGCTGCGATGTTTTTTTTGATGATTTCCATTCTCTTTCAAAGAGCTTGGTACTTGGGACTAGGTCTTTCGTTTTTATTGACAGCTTTTTTTGCAATGATGGTGGGCGATATGCGCACCCATATCGCCATTGGAATGATTTCAGCTTTTTTCTTGGTTAGTTATTTCATGAACAAAGATCAATTGGTGAACCACCGATTGCGCGAACAAATTTTAGAGCAACGCTTAGTTGGACAAATTGCGCTCGTTATAGAAGACATCGACAATCCTAGCCGTCGGGGTTTGATCAAAATTGGCAACGACACTCGATCGGCCAGCAGTTTAGATGGAAATTTGATTCCCAAAGGTAAGCGAGTTCTTGTCCAAAAAGTTGACGGTACCCGAATTCTAGTGGGCGATGTCACTCGTCGAACGTAAAAACTAATAGGCCCTTTAAGCTAGCTCCTTGATTCAAAGCCACTAAGCCAAAATCTTTACAGATCCTTAACCAAGTCGGCTGATTTTTCATTCATAATTTTTTTATAAGTGTCGATAAGCATTGTATATGGCTGGACCTACCGCACTTATTTTTGGGACCAAGAAGTCTTTGGCTTCAAGTCTTTCCAGAAATCTGCAGAAATTTTTAAGCGGCCAGCGGGTTGGAGTTTCGGTTGGAGAAAATCCAAAAGACATCGCGGGCAAGGGCCCCTTTGCCTATGCTATTTTAGTTTGTGAAGAAAAAGTTCCGCCACCCACCATCAATGCTTGGTTTAAAGTTTTTTCCGAGGAAACTCGTCCATCGGATCGGCTTTTCGTATTGTCACCCAATGAACTGCCCTCGGCCTGGCAAGAAAATTTACCTATCGAAAGTTGCTTAGAAGAAAGTAATTATCAGGCGATTCTTCAGGAAATCATAGACCCCGGAACTCACTCACAAAAAGAACAGAATTCCGCCATAGAATCACTCAATGGCCCGGTTGGTTCTTTGAATATGGACGTTTCCAACGAAGGTGGAATGTTCGATTTAGACATCGCGTCTCAGCCGCTTTCAGCTGAGTCTGCTTCAGAAGAATCGGCTGAGTCTGGATCTGGGCCCTTCTTCGCTTCAGCGTCGCTTTCGCTTGGTAGTCAGGGTGTCAATGCAGCGGTTGTTCCTCCGCCACCTTCTGCAAAAGCGGTAGCCTCCACAAAAAAACCGCCGCCACCGACTTCTCTTAAAATTGCCAATGCTAAATCTGCAATTCCAAGCACTGAGGCCAACACTCGAATGGCGCCGTTGTCTGGAAAAAAATCACTGCCTGCAAAACCAGTCATCCAAGCCGAAGCTGAATTTACTTTGGATGCAGATCCAGAGGTCGATGGACCTTCGATGCAATTTGATTTGAGTGAAGACACTTCCGCCGTTGATAACAAAGTGATCGACGATGGAGGTTTGCAAGAAGACGTATCAGCAATCGCTAAGGCTGAGCCTAGCGAAGCATCGGGCACCGATTTAGGTCTCGAAGTTGCAGAGTCTAATGATGCCACTCGAGTTTCCAAGCCATTGCAGGCCGACGTTGAGCTTCCGCCTGCTAAAGGCAATTTAAAACTCTCGATGGGCAAACCCGCCGAAATTCATAGCGAAGAAACGGATAGCGGTTCTCCGGGACCCCAAACCGGAAGCATTCGATTTGAAGAATTGCAGCATCCTGATGGAACTCAATTGAACGAACCTTTGGCTGGACGAGGCGAAGACGTCAACATGGACGACTTGGCAGCAGAAGAAGCTAAGGGTGGTGAAACAAGTTTTGAAATTTCCGTTGATGAGCCAAGCGCCGAAGATCCAAGTCCCGAAGCTAGTGATCAGTCTTTTGAAATGCCGTCCGAAGACGAAGCGCCGATGTCGTCGGGTGTTAGCAGTTCAGAAGTTAAGACTTTGGAGAAATACTTAGCGATCAAGGATCGTGAATTGCGCGAGCGAGAATCGAATATAAAGATTCTTAAAGGCCAACTTCAGAAAACCGAAGCCAAGCTTCTGAAGAGCGATGAGGCTCGACGTTCGCAGTCTTTAAAGCTCGACGAAGTTCAAGCCGAAATCGGCGCGCTTCGAGAAGACCTCGAGCAGAAAAATTTCGCTTTGCAAAAAGTTGAAGACCATCATCGAGAAGAGATGAAAGCCTTGCAAGCCCGAATGGACGGAGCCTTGTTCGAAGCCAATAAAGCTGGAAAACGGTTAGATGAATTTCGCGAACGCGTGAAGCAAGACATTCAAAAAATTCGCGCCCAAGAGCGCGAATTGGCCAACAAATTGGAAATTCAAAAACGAGATGCTGATGCTTTGCTCGGTGCTAAAGATGAAAAATTAATGGCTCAACGTCGAGAAATCGATCAACTGCAATTTGAACTCGATAATCTTAAAGAACGTTTGGTCGAAGAAACCGAAAAAGCTGAAGAGCGATCGAAGAGACTATCTCGAGCGCTGGCTTCTCTTAAATTGGCTCAAGGGATGTTGTCCGGAATTAAAGAAGAAGTCGTTCCTACGGCCGACGAAGACGATGATAGTGAAGGCGAAGCGGCATGAAGCGGAAAAAATTGAAGCTGGTTAAAAAGGCTGCCACCAAAAATGGCAAAGCGCAGAAAGCAAAGCTAAACGCTCGTCGTCGCGACGATCAGCTGAATCGAAGCGAGTTGCTAGAGGAAATCCAGCGGCTGCGCGGACGAGTCAAAGAAATGCAAACCGAGCTTTTGATTGACGACTTGACCGGTCTCTATAACGCCCGATATTTAAAGCAAAGAATTGAGCGCTCGCTTTTATTGATGCGCGAAAACAAGCAAAGCCCGGCTCTTCTTTTCATCGACGTTGATTATTTTAAATCGATCAACGAATTACACGGTCATCAAACCGGCGGCGAAATGCTCAACCAAGTGGGTCGAGTCATCAGCAGAGTCATTCGCGTTGATGATATCGCTTTTCGATACGGTGGCGATGAATTCGTGGTTTTAGTGAATGGCGGAATGGACGGCGGACGCGCGGTCGGCGAAAGAATCCGCCAAAGCGTGGAAGCCGCCGAGTTTCAAGTAAACGGTATTCACGGCCAAGCGGTGGTTAAGTTGACCGTCTCTGTTGGGCTTCGCGTCATCCGAGCCGAGGACACTGCACGCACGATTCTCGACGAGGCTGACAAGGCTATGTTTGAAGCCAAGCGAAACGCAAGAAATTCACTAGTCGCTGCGTAGTTCGGTTTTTTCTTCGCGATTAGCAAAGCACCAAAAAAGCCTCGCTCGAGACCTATTGCGGCCTTTTCCAACTGACTCGTATAATTAAGGAATGGCAAAGCTCAAACTAGTGGTTTCCGATTTGCACATCGGAAAAGGTGCAGTTTTGCCAGACGGTTCGGTCAATATTCTTGAAGATTTTTTTGCCGATAGAAAATTTGCCGAATTTTTAGATCACTACAGTTCTGGAGTTTTTTTCGAAGCCGACGTCGAGCTTATTTTGCTCGGGGATATTTTTAATCTGATTCAAATCGATTACCGAGCTTACTTCAGTCCGATTTTGACCGAAGAAATGAGTTTAGAAAAACTAAAAATTTCGATCAAAGGCCATCCGGAATTCATGGGCGCCATCAAAGAATTTCTAACTCGCCCGAATAAATCGGTGACTTATGTTGTGGGAAATCACGATGTCGAAATGATTTGGGATCGCTGCAAAGATTTTTTCAGCGCGGAACTTGGCAAAAATATTCAGTTTAAAAACTTCACTTACATTGCCGACGGGGTCATGTATGAGCACGGTCAACAATACGAAGTCACGAACCGCTTGGATCCCAAAAAGATTTTTTTATCTAAAGATTTGAACAGCCCGATCATCAATTTGCCCTGGGGATCTCATTTCATCATTAATTTTATCATCCCGATCAAACTCGAACGCCCGGCAATCGATAAAGTGCGTCCGATTCGCGCCTTCATTCGTTGGAGCTTGTTTAACGACACGATCTGGACATTGAAAATGTTAGTTCGAGCAGCACTGTATTTTTTTGCAACCCGATTTTCCCGCTCGCTTTATCGCGCAAATAATTTGGCAACCAGCGTGAAAATTTTAAAAGAAGTTTTATTCTATTCGTCGAACCTCTCCGATGCGGCTCGAAAAATTTTGGATCAAAGCCCTGATCTCCATACAGTGATCATGGGTCACACTCACGAGCCGCTCTACAAACAATATGAAGATGGCCGAGAGTACATCAATTCGGGAACCTGGACTGAAGTTACAAGTTTGAACTTGGAAACTTTAGGAAAGCACACGCGTTACACCTATGTATTGATTGACTACTCGGCCAACCCCGTTCGACCTCATGCATACTTGCGAGAGTGGCGCGGTCGTTGGCACGAACACGTAGATTTCTATATTGGTTAATTTCCTTGAGTGATCGCCATCACTATGGTTCTATGAAATTCCCAGATGGCGAAAATTGTTTTCGTAACTGGCGGCGTGATTTCCAGTCTTGGCAAGGGTCTTAGTTCAGCTTCTCTTGCCCTCCTCATGAAAAAGCGCGGTTTCAAAGTTACCCAATTAAAAATGGATCCTTATTTAAATGTCGATCCCGGCACGATGTCCCCGTTTCAACACGGCGAAGTTTTCGTGACCGAAGACGGTGCGGAAACTGATTTAGATTTAGGTCACTACGAACGTTTCATGGATCAAAACGTTTCGCGCAAACACAACATCACTTCGGGCCAAATCTACGAACAAGTTCTGCAAAAAGAACGACGTGGCGATTATTTGGGAGCTACGGTTCAGGTGATTCCCCATGTCACTCAAGAAATTAAAAACCATATTTTAAATCTCGCCAAAGATTTCGACATCTTGATTGTCGAAGTCGGTGGCACGGTTGGCGACATCGAGTCGCAGCCTTTTTTAGAAGCCGCTCGGCAACTTCATTTCGATTTGGGTGATGGTTGCGTTTGTTACGTTCACATCACGTTGGTGCCTTTCATCTCGACCGCTGGCGAATTGAAAACCAAGCCGACCCAACACAGCGTTCAGGAATTGCGCCGCATCGGCATTCAACCAGACATCTTGGTTTGCCGTGCCGATCGCGAACTTGATGACGAGATCAAAGCCAAAATCGCATTGTTCGCCAATCTAAGACCTCACAATGTGGTGACCGCGCCCGACGTCGATAACATTTATAAATTGCCCTTGGTCTTGGCGGCCGAGGGTCTTGACGATCGGATTTGTCGCAAATTAAACATGCCGCTTCGCAAGCTAAAGCTTGGCGAGTGGAAAACTTTCTTGGATCGGATGGATCGACCCAAAGATTCAGTCAGCATCGGCATTATTGGCAAATACACCGAGCAAACCGATAGCTATAAATCACTCAGCGAAGCCTTGATTCACGCGGCCGCTAAGCATTCGCTAAAACTTGAAGTGAAATACATCGACGCGGAAGTTTTCGAGACCTCGAGTTTTTCGGACGTTGAATCGCGCGCTGAAATTTTAAAGGACTTTGATGGAATTTTAGTTCCCGGCGGTTTTGGCAGTCGCGCGATCGAAGGAAAAATTCGCGCCATTGAGTACGCACGATTGAAGGGCATTCCCTATTTTGGAATTTGTTTGGGGATGCAGCTGATGGCCATCGAGTTTGCCCGAAATGTTTGTGGCAAAAAGCGCGCAACTTCTGCGGAATTTGTGAAGGGCAATGGCGCTGCCATAAAAATCGTCGATTACATGGCTGGCCAACGCAAAGCTGCCAAGGGTGGAACCATGCGCTTGGGCTCTTACGATTGCACCTTGAAAAAAGTTTCAAAGGCCCACAAAGCTTATAAAAAATCTAAAATCACCGAACGTCATCGCCATCGATTGGAATTTCAAAATCGTTTTCGAAAAGAATTCGAACGCAAAGGCATGATGATCAGTGGCTGGAACCCAAAATACGATTTGGTGGAAATATTAGAACTAAAAAATCATCCGTGGTTTTTGGGTTGCCAATTTCATCCCGAGTTTAAGTCTCGTCCCGAGAGGGCTCATCCGTTGTTTTCTGATTTTGTGAACGCCAGCTTCCAACACCGGGTCCGTGGGTCTAAAAGTTGAAAGGCTGAGACTTGCTTTTGAGAGAGAGAGAGAGGGGGAGGGAAAACAAATCTCAACCTTTCAGATTGGGGTTGGGACCCAGCGTCAATACCTATTGGATTCCTAAAACAAGCGCAAGAATTATTTTGTCTCGATGCGCAAAAATCTTTTCGTTTGTTATGCTTCTAGTTTTTTCAAGCTCTTAGGGTGGTTCCATTTTATCTTTCATTGCCAAGGCAAATCACTTGAACTAATGCACGCCTATGTCTCTAAATTATCAAGAACTTTTGGGCCCCGAGGCCCAATCCTTACTCGAACACAAATCTAAGACATTCCTTAAAGAAACCCTGCACTTACCTCAAGCTGACTGGGTCTCTAAAACTTACGGCGAATCCGATCGTTCAATTCCGGTCATGCGTTCACTGGAACAACTGTTTGGACATGGCCGCTTAGCTAACACTGGATACCTTTCGATTTTTCCAGTCGACCAAGGTGTCGAACACGCGGCCGGCGCTTCTTTTGCCCCGAATCCGATTTTCTTCGATCCAGAAAACATAGTTCGCCTCGCTCTTGAAGGCGGCTGCAACGCAGTGGCTTCGACATTAGGCGGATTGGCCATCGTCGCCCGCAAATATGCCCATAAAATTCCCTTCGTTTTGAAGATCAATCACAACGAATTTTTGAGCCTGCCCAATCAATACGATCAAACGATGTACGCATCGGTTAAACAAGCCCGCGATATGGGCGCCGCTGCAATTGGGGCCACTGTCTATTTCGGCGCTCAAGAATCTCGCCGTCAATTGACCGAAGTTTCCGAAGCTTTCCAAGCCGCTAGTGAATTGGGAATGGCGACGATCCTTTGGTGTTACACCCGTAACCCGGGCTTCAAAGTGGACGGCACTGACTATCATGGCGCGGCTGATTTGACCGGCCAGGCCAACTACTTGGGCGTCACGATCAAGGCTGACATCATCAAACAAAAGCTGCCGACTAATAACGGTGGTTACAAGGCCACCCGTCACGGAAAAACCCATGAAAAGGTTTATTCTGAGCTGACCACCGATCATCCGATCGACTTGTGCCGCTACCAAGTGGCCAATTGCTACATGGGCCGCATTGGTTTGATCAATTCTGGTGGCGAAAGCAAAGGTTCGGGCGACTTGGCTGAAGCGGTTCGCACCGCCGTGATTAACAAGCGTGCCGGAGGCATGGGCTTGATCGCTGGTCGCAAAGCTTTTCAACGTCCCTTTGCAGAAGGTGTTAGACTCCTTCAATCCATCCAGGACGTGTACTTAGATCCAAGAGTCACGATTGCATAAGAGAGTAAGAGGACATTTTTATGACTAAGAAAAATGACAAAGCGATTTATTACAATCCCCCCAATTCACCGGTCGTTCCTGACCAATTCGACGTTCGAATTCGTCTTCGAAGTTTGACTCGCGGATTGATTTCGCAAGAAGACGTTAAGAAATACCGCGAGAATCTGCCTGACGACGCGGCTAATGCAGACTTTCGTCCCTTCGCTGAAATCACCGGACATGATGCTGGCAACGACAGCATGATCCCGGCCAACGGCAAGCACTAGGCTTAGATAAAATTTTAGGCGTAGTTTTTTAAAATGAATTCAGAGCGACCCAAGAGGCGCACACGAAGAACGGAAATTTTATTTTTCGTTCTTCCGAATCTCTTCACGACTGGAAATCTTTTTTTTGGATTTTTGTCGCTGCTGTCGTCTTTTAATTCCAAATGGGAAACCGCCGCCCTTTCCATCATGGCGGGAACCTTTGCCGACTCACTCGATGGTCGAGTCGCGCGCATGACCAATGCACAAAGTGAGTTTGGCGAACAATACGATTCCTTTGCAGACTTGTTAACCTTTGGTGTCGCACCTTCGGTGTTGATGTTCCACTGGGCACTTTCGGGGCTGGGTCGCTTCGGATGGATTGCAGCTTTTTTGTTTTTAGTCTGCGCGACTTTGCGTTTGGCTCGTTTCAACGTTTTGAAACAATCGGGTGAAAAACGGTTTTTTCAAGGCTGTCCCAGCCCAGTTGCTGCCGGAACAGTTGCTTCAGCCATTTTGTTTTACACCGAAATGGGCTTCGTAGGCTTTCGCGAATCTTATATGGGCTTGCTGATGATTCTGCTGGGCTGTTGCATGATCTCGACGTTGCGATACCGCAGCTTCAAAGATTTGAAATTCAAATCACAAAAAACTTTTGCTTGGATTTTAATCGCAGTGATTGTCTTGGCGGTTTTCTCGCCAAAGCCTGAATTGCTGATTTTTCCGATTCTTTTGTCGTATGTTACTTTAGGGCCGATCTTTGAATTTTTTCGATGGATCAACCGTTTGTGGTTTCGAAAAATTAGAAGAAACGTGGCCCCTTAATATTTTTGCGAAAGGAATTCTATGGCCTTAAAACTTGGAATTGTTGGAGCGACCGGAGTTGTTGGATTAGAGGCCCGAAAATTAGCGGCCGAAATTTTGGGATTTCCTGTAGAGATGCTGCTTTTCGCTAGCACTGCACGCCCTGATGATAAAATCTTAGCGCTGGAAACTTCTCGTGATGCTTTACGCTCTTGCGACGTGATCTTGAACGCGGCCAGTTCTGACCAGGCTAAATTCATTCGTGAAAACATGAGCGAGCGACAGATCTTGGTCGATAATTCGTCGGCCTATCGCATGGAAAAGGGCATTCCATTGGTGGTGCCTGAAGTTAACGGCACGGAATTATCGTCGGTGAAATCGATGGTTTCTAAAATCGTAGCCAATCCCAATTGCACGGCGGCGATTTTGTGTGTGGCTTTAAGCCCGCTAAAAAAATATGGCATGAAGCGGGTGCAAGTTTCGACTTATCAAGCAGCCTCGGGTGCTGGGATCAAAGGCCTTGATGAATTGATGAATCAAATTCGCGATTGGAGGGCCGACGAATCCGCGCCGGTTAAAGGCGGCTCGGTTTTCCGTCATCCACTTTTCCTGAATGTCATGAGTCACAATTCTCCGATGCAAGCACCGGGCACCGAGGGCGAACTTCATAACGAAGAAGAATGGAAAGTGATCATTGAATCTCAAAAAATATTAGCGATGCCGCAGCTTCCGATGGGAATCACTTCGATGCGGGTGCCGGTCTTGCGCGCTCACACTGAAGCGGTGTCGATTCAATTCGATAAGTCGGTATCGCTGGAAGATTTAAAAAAATCATTGTCCACGGCTGACGGCATAAAAATTGTCGATTCATGGCAAGAAAATCATTTCCCAATGCCGGTTGAAGCTCAAAACCAAGATTTGGTTTTAGTGGGACGCATTCGCAAGGATTTATTTGATCCCCATTGGGCACATTTTTTAATTTCGGGCGATCAACTCCGAAAGGGCGCGGCATCCAACGCATTACAAATCATTCGGGACTTGCGAAAAACCGGAGTGATCTGATGAATGAGAGCTCTCGAATTCTTTTGCGTTTGGAATTCGATGGCAGTTCTTTTTGTGGTTGGCAATTGCAAGCTTCGGTAGATGAAAACAAGCGCTCTTCCATTCAAGGCGAAATTGAAAAAGCCCTGCAAACCATTTTGCGTAGCCCGCAAAGAATTTCGGTCAAGGGTTGTGGCCGCACCGACGCAGGAGTGAGTGCTTGCGAGTATTTTTGCCACTTTGATGTTGCTGAAGTTCCACAAGACTTGGAAAAATTTCGGCACGCGCTGAGTAGCGTTTTGCCGATGGGAATTTCGGTGCTCTCAGCCTTTGAAGTTTCTGAAAACTTTCACGCCGCTGATTCGGTGCTTTTTAAAACTTATGAGTACCGAATTCTTCTACGGCGCGCCAAGCCCAGTTTTGAAGCTGGCCGCAGTTGGTGGATTCACGGTGACCTGAGTGGTTTTGATGTCGAAAAATTGACGGCGGCTAGCCAGGTTTTCATAGGGGAACACGATTTCAAGGCCTTTGCCGCCGCTAATCATCAAGCTGCCACAACCATTAGGAAAATTGATCTTATTGAGGTGAGTCAGAGCGCTGTTTCAAAAGATTGCTTGGACTCGGGAATTCAAATCCGACTAAGATTTAAAGCCAGGGGTTTTCTTAAACAAATGGTTCGAAACATGGTGGGTGCCCTGGTCGAAGTGGCTCAGGGAAAAAATCGATCCGAAGACATCGCGCATCTTTTGGCGAGCGCTTCAGATCGTAAGGACGCGGGTTTTTGTGCCCCGCCCGAAGGCCTTTACCTGATGGGGGTGGATTATGGACGGAAATTCTAGCGAATCCGATCTTCAGTCTATTCGCTTCACCATTCCTGGTTCCTGGATTTTTGCGACCGCGACTTTGCTGATTAACTTTTCGCTTTGGGCCGCACTTTTTTATTTAGGCCAATACTCCCAATCTTATAATGGCGCGGGACCAGCAACTCCGGTTCGGGTCATCAGCGAAAAAGAATGGGAAGCGATTCATCGAATGTCTTATGTGAAGGGCGAGCGCAAAATAGTGCAGTCCGATGAATTGCCCGAGTCTCAGCAGGCGGAGGCGGATCCTTTTCCCGCGGAATTTTTGGGCCAGAAAACTCAGCGCGTGAAAAAAGAAACTTTATCGCGTGGTGAAGATCCAATGGGCGGCATGGTTGGTTCGGAAACCGCAAGACCAACTAATAGCCGCGAAATGGTTGAAAAACTTTTTGCTTCGGGAGAAGCGTTGAAACTCAGTACGGGCCCCGGAGCAATGCAATATCCAGCGGCTAAAGAAAACATAGAGCCCGCCAAACCCGCTAGCCGTCCCAATAAAAGACTATCGATGGATGATTTGGGAAAAAATGTTGAGATGGGGGCAGCCACTCTTCTGAACACTGACGAATATCGCTTTTATGGATTTGTGAATCGAATCAAAGAAGGGGTTTATCCCCTCTGGCGGCGAAATTTGACCTATTATTCCAGCCAAACTCGGGTGCAGGCTGGTCAATTTGTGATTCGTGGCACGGTGGTGATGAAACCCGACGGTTCCTATTTAAAAATCGAAGATTGGGTCCCTTGTGGGGTTTCAGCCTTTGACCGATCGGTCGAAGAGGCCTTTCGGGATCTGCCTCGGGTTCCAAATCCGCCCAGTGAGATGGTCGACCCAGATGGCTTGGTGAGACTTCGGTTTAGCTTTCGGGTCGACAACGATTCTTCAAATGTAGTTGTCGATTATCGCCGTTCGGGGGATGATCTCCCCCGAGGCGCACGTTGAAGAAATTATTTATAATATTTTGGGGCATCGCAGGTCTTTTTGTTTTGATGATCATTGGATCCTATTTTTACGAATCCTATTTGGGTCGTGATGAAGAAAATTTAGAGATTCGATCCGATGACTATTCGTTTTCAGCCAAGCGCAATGATTTGGGCGTTTGGAAAGTCGATGTGAAGCGCACCGAAGATCTTTGGTTTTCTTTCGGATATTTGCAAATGTTTGATCGAGAATTCCAGATGGAGTTGTTGCGAAACGCATCGCTAGGAAAATTATCGGCCATCGTTGGCGAAAAAGCTTTGCGCAGCGATCGACTAATGCGCGCCGCCGCTCGGGGCGCTCAAGTTGAATGGGCGGCGCTCGATGAAAAATCGCTGCTCCGTCGAGCCTCGCAGTCTTTTGTGGACGGAGTTCAAGCTTTTAAAGCCACTGTGAAGAAACCTGAGCCTGTTGAATTTCAAATGCTGTCTATGAAGCGGGCAACGAACGAAGCCTGGAGTCCATGGGAACTTTTGGCGATCGGTCGTTATCAGGCTTGGCAATTTTCTTTTGATTTAGAACACGAAGTGGTTTTCGAAAAATTGAAACAAATTTTGAAAAACGAAAATGCAAACCTTAATGATTTTTTTCCGCGGGTGGGAACCAATGCTTCAAAGTACGACACCCAAGAATTGAAATCTTCACTTCGAAGTTGGAAAAATTCTTATCCTGATTTGAAAGGATTTTGGATGCCTCGCGAAGATTTGGGACCCATTGAGTCTCGGATCCCTCGAGAAAATGTAGGAATGCCCGCAAGTTCCTCGAAAGTTGCTGATAATAATCCGCTGCCTTTTGATTTTGGAAGCGTTGGCGATTCTTGGGCGAAGTTAGGAGCCTCTAACGCTTGGGTCATTGCTAAGCCTCAGACCAAGGACGAAGCCTTGGTTAATCCCACCCTTTGCAACGACACTCATTTGCGGATGGCTTGGCCGTCGCCGCTTTATCCAATCCAATACAATTTGGACGGGAAAATTATGGCCACCGGCTTCACTTTGCCGGGCGTACCGGGTTTGGTTTTGGGAAGTTTAGAAAATCAGGTGGGCCGTCGTTTTGCTTGGGCGATCACTTTGGGAAATTATGCAGACAGCCAGGATTTGATCATCGACCGAAGCGCCAAGGCGAAAGTCACGGGAAAAACCACAGAACGATATTTGGTAAGAAATACCAAAACTGCGGTATTGGATGAAAAAGTCATTGAAGAAAAATGGAGTCAATTCGGTTTAGATGTAACGGAATTGTTCGCCCAAGAAATTGGAATCAAAGCTCCCGTTAAAGTACCCGGCGAAAGGGAAACGCCACCGACTGCGGTTTATTTGGATTGGGCCGGTTATCGCCAGTTGAAAAACCCGCTCGATTTTTATTTGCGACGCAATTTGTTTTTGGACGAAAACTTAATCGATGAAGTTCATAACGATTGGGATTATCCCGTAGTTAATTTCAACTGGATGGCGGGCAATCGCAACGGATCCACTGAAGTGGGTCATGTGATCACCGGTCTGCAGTTTGCGCGAAAGCGTAGCAGCAATGCAATGTCACTCGACCCTGATAAAATCAGCACTCGCCGAGTTGTTCGCTTGGGTGCCGAGAGGTACCTTCATCGAGTTTTGAAAAACGACGAATTCTTTATGGTTTCCGCTAATCAGAAACCCTTCAACAATTCCGATACGGAAGATGCGGCTTACTCTTGGGAAAGCAACACTCGAGCCGATCAGATTTGGAATTCTCGATCTGCGATTTTGAAAAAAGCCGAATCCGAGCAGACCGATTATCACTCGACGGTCTTGATTGAATTTTACCAAAGAGCTCGGGCCAAGGTCACTGCCAATCAAATTTGCCAAATCGGAACTCAGGCCGAGCGCGATTTTTGCTTTAAGTTGTGGACCAAAATTGAGAAATGGTCGGGATTATTATCGGCGGATTCTTTTGAAGCCACAGTCATTGCGCTTTGGATGAGTCTTTCCAAACAAATGTTGTTCCCTGAAAATTATCCGTGGACGGACCCCGCAGCCGATGAGTTTTTTACGGACTACACCCAAAAAGGTTTTTCTGATTTAGCGCTTTTGCAAATCATGCGCTCGGACCAGAAAATTTTAGAATGGCAAAAAGAGCACAAAGCTTTTTTCGTTAAACGCTTGGGTGAATTGTTTTCTAAAGCGCTTAAAATTTTAGTCGATGGCCGTGGGCCCGATGCTCGCTTGTGGACTTGGGGCAGCGTTCACCAGTTAGATTGGTATTATCCGCTGGGCGAAGCCCCCAAGCCTTGGGGTGCCATGATCGAAGAATCCTTCTTGGGACCTCGTCGAGAAGTCGGTGGCGGCTTTGATAGCCCGGGTAGTTTTGAATTCCAGTGGTCGCCTCAGGACCCTTCGGTGTTCCCCGCGCTTCATGGCGCAGCGATGCGCGCTTGTTATGAGTTTGCGCCGGGTGAGCCCACCAAGGTTCGTTGGGCTGCGCCGAACGGACCGTCAGGAAATCCATTTTCCAAATGGGCTCGAGTTTTTGCGAATAAAAGTTATTTCAAAGGCATATTATTGCCGGCCGAAAATTCAAAAAGCGCTGACAAAAAGTAAGGACTTAAGCGGCTAGTGAGTTTCTTTACTGATGATGCGCGTGCCTTGCCAAATTTGAAAGCGGGCAAGGGCTGCGCTCTTGGCGGCGTCGACGGTTTCGGTGATTTCAAAAGGTTCAGCGCCCTCGAAAAGCCGAAAGAGTTTGATGAATTCAGATTTAACGCCAAAGTAAACCGGTTTAATTTTCATCTTGTTAAAAATCTTAAGTGATTTAACGAAACTTGAAATTCCAGAGCTTCCCACAAATTCAAGTGAGGCTAAATCCACTAAAACTTTGGACCCTTGATTTTTCGCATAGAGTTCGCCGATGCTTTCGGCAATGGGGCGGCAATTTTCGAAATCGAGATAACCGCTGATCTCCAGGATCGTGAACTCGCCGTCGTTTTTGATCGCAGTCTTCATACTTTGTGCCCCCTATGAATAATTGTGACAGATTGCGCCGATCCAGGTCGCCAATAATCTGGCTTCAGCCCCCAAAGAGCGAAAAAACTAGCGAGAATAGGGGGATGGCTCGTCTTCCGAAAATTGTGATTCAAAGCATCGCGTTACCCATTGGAAATTATGAGGACATCGGAATTCGAGCGCTCCGACTTTTGGGCGAGGCCGCGATTCTTTTTTGCGAAGACACCCGAAAAGTAAAAGGTTTGATGGAATCTCGCGGAGTGGCTTCGACTTCTAAATGGATTTCCATTCCGGGCGATGAAGAGTGGAGTTTTGATTTTTCGCGCTTGGCCGAAGGCGCCAGTGACGGAGATTTATGGGTGATCGTTAGCGATGCGGGCACACCGGTGCTTAATGATCCAGGTCGCGCCATCATCGAGTGGGCTCGGCGTGAAGGATTGCCAGTCGGCGCCGTGCCTGGGCCCAGCGCGGTGACCGCCGCGCTTCAGTGGAGCGGGGGCTTCGGAGTCCCGCTAGTTTTTTTGGGCTTCGCGCCCAAAGAGAAAAATCCAAAGTCTGTTTCGTGGGAAAAATTTTTTGCAGCAGCGGAATCGGTCGGCACCGTTATTTTTTTCGATACCAAACACCAGATTTTATCGACACTAGAAGCCTTGATCGCGCGGGAGTTGAGTGAAGCTCCTTTATTCATAGCTCGAGAAATTTCCAAAGAGCACGAAGAGTTGTTATCGGGCACTGTCGGCGAGCTTCACCATATCATCCAGGGACGTTTGCAAAAAAACGAGCCAATCGGCGAGCTAACTTTAGTGATGAAGGGTTTGCCCGGCATTGCGAAGTCTTCGCTGGTGAATTTAGAGCAGCTCAAAGCTTTTCGAAAAATGTCGACCAAAGACGCTTCTAAATGGGCTGGGGAAGTGACCGGTTTGTCATCGCGAGATTGTTATCAAGCCTTCATCGAGGAATAGGAATGAAAAAATATTTAACACCTTTTTTAATTATCCTCAGCATCATTGGATTTTTTTCGACCAGTCTTTATTACAGGCATCATTGCCGCTATCAGGTGGCCACTTACGACATCGTTCCAGGAAACGGATTGCCAGGCATTTTTTCTTTCCTTCATTCGCTAGAATCGACACTTTATGACACGCGTATTTCGACAATGAAACCAGAAAAGGCCAAGAAAGTTTTTGTGGCCACCATTGATGAGGCGGCACTCTCACGTTACGGACGTTGGCCCTGGTCTCGATATGTCTATAAAGAAATTCTTAACGATCTTTATCAATTAGGTGCAGAGGTTGTTGGTTTCGATGCGGTGTTTTCCGAAGCAGAGTGGAAAGAAGACACCGTGGAATACACTCTTACTGCAAAGCCCGGACTCGACGAAAGCATTTATGATATGGCAAAGCTCAGCGAGAGCCAGCTTCAAATTTTAAAAGATCGACTCTCTCTGGTAGGCGAAGCTGACTTTGCCCATGCTTTAAATAAACATCCGAGCACGGTACAAGGTTATCTTTGGCCAGATGATTCCGATTGCATCGTGGTCACTGATAAAGAGAAAAAAGAAGAACATCGCAATGGTTTTACGGTTCAAGGACTCATCGATACTTTTTCAGCCATTCATTACCAGTCTTTCTCAGTTGCAGATTTTTCACCTTTTGAGCAAGTATCGAAACTGGTCTTTCCTACTTCTAGGTGCGTTGTTACCAATCGTAGCGCAATGGCTGGCAGCACGAAGTATCATGGATATTTTAACTCCATTCCTGATCCGGACGGAATTTTTCGACGGACGAGCCCGATTTATGGATTGAATGCTTCGCTACTTTTGAAAGCGATTCCCTTGGATGAGCAAGAATTTTTAAATGAAAATTGGTTTAAGAGTGGCTCTTTTTTTCCCTCACTCGCTTTGCGTTCCATCATGTCCTATCTCGACATAAAAGATTCTGGAGCTGAAGATTCTAAAACAGATGTCAAGGTTCACCTCGTTCGAAGAGATAGCGGCGATTTAGAAATCCAAGGTTTCGACATCATTCGTAAATCCGGCGCGATTGTAAAAATCCCAACCAATCCAGACGGCAGTCTTAATCTGAAATTTTACGGAAGCCAGAAAATTAATTCAAAGTCAGCTCCTCCCATCGGAGAGTTTTCATTGGCCTATCCAAATGATACCGAGAAAAAAAGTTTCATGGATGCCTATGGACTCAAAGATAAGAATCTTCCACTCAAAGACAGCATTGTCTTCATAGGACCTACCGCGATTGGAGTTTATGATCTTCGACCTAATCCGACGGATGGCACCGCTGCGGGAGTTTTTCTCCACGCAACGGCGGCCGCTCGTTTGCTGGATTACATCAATACGGGTGATCCTCGAGATCTTTCTATCCGTATGGCGGAAACAAAGTACATGCAGGCCGCGCTATGGATTTTTTCGATCATTCTCTTCGTATTATCGGCTTCCATGCGAGGTCTACTGGGCTTTAGCGCCTATCTTTTTTACGTGGTCGCACTCTTCTCGATTGATTGGTGGTTATTTCGAAAAGAAGTCATGGCGATGGATTCAGTGACTCTTGCGATTGCTTTCACTTTTGTATATTTGACAGTCACTGTTTACAAATACCTGACCGAAGAAAAAGAACGCGCCTATATTAAAAATAAATTCAAATCCAGCGTGTCGCCCGAGATCGTGGAGGCGATGTTGAAAGATCCTGAATCAATGAAGGGCAAAAAAGCCGAGCTCAGCGTATTATTCTCCGACATTCGGGGCTTCACCACAATTTCCGAAAGTTTGACCGCGGTGCAGTTAGCAGAATTCATGAACAGCTATCTATCACCGATGACCGATTTGGTTTTCAAACACGGTGGCACACTCGACAAATACATGGGGGATGCGATCATGGCGATTTTCGGAGCGCCAATCTTTTTCCCCAATCACGCCGAACGAATTGTGGAATGCGCACTCGAACAAATGATCAAACTCCAAGAACTTAAAGCGCAGTGGAAAGCCCAAGGCTTGCCCGAGCCTTTGCAAGTGATGGACATCGGAATCGGAATCAACACCGGTGAAGTGAGTGTTGGAATGATGGGCTCGCAAACCTTAAGCAGCTACACCGTCATGGGTGACAGCGTGAACTTGGCGTCGCGGCTTGAGGGTCTTAACAAAGAATACGGATCGCACGTCATCGTCAGTGAATTTACCTATGCCCAACTGCCGAAAACAAAATTCGTCACTCGACGTTTGGATCGGGTGAAAGTTAAGGGCAAAACTAAACCGGTCGAAATTTATGAAGTCTTGGGTTTGATTGGTGGAGTCGGAACGGCAGCCGATCACTTTGGTGAATTTGAAAAGGCCATGGACCTATATTTCAAAGGAAACTTTAATGAAGCGCAGCCTATTTTCCAAAAATACGCCGTCCAAGACGTGGCCTGCGAACTTTTCGCAGAACGCTGCCAGATTTTTGTTCAAGATGGGGCCCCCAGTGACTGGGATGGGGCTTGGACAATGAAGACGAAATAGAGGAAAATTTAGCCATGTCCGAGGGAATTAAGATCAGTGAAGACTTTTTCAAAAAATTCGGGAAAAAATTTCCTCCTGAATCTTTTTTAGCGCGCGAGGGTGAGCCCGGCGAAACCATGTTCCTTATCAACAGCGGAAAAGTTTCTGTCATCAAGGACACCCCGGTAGGTGAAAAGATTTTAGCGACTTTAAAAGAAGGCGATTTTTTCGGCGAGATGGCTTTGATGGGCGCACAGCCCCGGCGTGCGGCCTCAGTAAAAACCGTGACCGAAACCACAGTTCTAGAACTCAATCGAATGGCTTTCGAAGCTCTGATCAAACGCTCGCCCGAGATTGCGATCAAAATCATTAAAGTGCTAACTGAGCGCGTTCGCGATTCCAATGGCAAGTTGTCGGCTTTGGTTCACCGTAGCGATTTCATGCGCATTTCTTCGTACATCGCGTACTTGTGCAACGATCGTGGAATTCAAAAGAAAAAAGATCACTTAGGACAAATCATTTTGTTCCGTGTTGAGGGAATTTCTCAGGCTTTGGGCGTGACCGTTTCCGAGATTCAGCGCTACTTGGCGGTGGCTCAACGAGCTCGTATGTTGGGGCAAAATGGCGACTGGTTGTGGGTGCCATATCCTCAATATTTACAGCCCTTTGGCGAATTTATTGCCAAACATCTGGCAAGTCGCTAGATTCCCCGCTCAACTCAATGTCTTTAGATAAAATCAAAAATCCAGGCCTCAAAGTTTCCTTGGGAAAATTAGAAGACAAAGTCTTCAAAGCCCCTGAAGGTTTTTGGATTCGTTGCGACGAGTGCGGCGCAATTTTGCAACAAGCGGCCGTTTCAGAAAACTTAGCTTGTTGCACTGAATGTCATCATCACTACCGATTGGGCGCTCGCGATCGCATTGCGATGTTGACCGACGAAGGCTCCTTTGTTGAGCGTGATCAAGACTTGAAACCCAAAGATTTCTTGGAATTTTTTGATTCACAATCCTACGCCGATCGCTTGTTGCGGTCGCAAAAGAAAACCGGATCAATGGACGCGTTCATCGCTGGTGAAGCCACGCTTGATTCTTTGCCAATTCAGCTAGGTTGCTTTGAATTTGCCTTTATGGGCGGCTCAATGGGAACCATTGTTGGCGAAAAAATTGCGCGTTTGTTTGAGCGTTCGTTAGCTAAAAAACAGCCGGCCATCGTGGTTCAATCCAGTGGCGGTGCCCGAATGCAAGAAGGCCTAAGTTCTTTGATGCAAATGTCAAAGACCTTGGCGGTTTTGTCGAAGCTTAATCAGGCGGGCGTTCCCTACATTTCTGTTTTGACCGATCCCACCACAGGTGGTGTGGCGGCCTCCTTTGCAATCATGGGCGATGTGAACGTGGCCGAGCCCAAGGCTCTGATTGGTTTTGCTGGTCCACGAGTGATCCAGCAAACCATCAATGAGCGTCTGCCGGTTAATTTTCAACGAGCTGAGTTTTTGTTGGAGCACGGGATGATCGACGCCATTGTGCCGCGTACCGAGCTGCGAGCTTACGTTTCAAGAGTTTTGAAGATGCTTTGCCCCGCTCTGTAACAACTTGAGTAACAACTTCGGTAAAATTTTCATTTTGTCCTACTTGTTGTACTTCTTAAAAATTAGTCTTCTCATCGACTTGATCCAAAGTGGCATGCTCTCCTAGTATTGCTTTTAGTGACTCGCCGTTCAAAGCCGTTTCTTTCTTGTTTGGCACTCTGCTTGATCGCGACCCATTCGATGGTCTCGCATTCAATCGAGGAAGCCCCGCTGCGATTCAGTGCAGATAAATATGAAACCAATTTAAAAACGCGAATCATCAAAGCCCAGGGCAGCGTAAAAGTTCGATTTGATAACTACGACGTCAGCGGCAGTGATATGGATTACAACCCGGCTACCGGATTGGTTCACGTCGAGGGTGGTTTTAGTGTCGAACACCCTAAATTCACCATCGTCGGACAAAGTTTGCTTTACGATCTTAATAAAAATACCGGAACTTTTTACGAAGCTCGATTGAAGCACTCCAAGGGTGTCATCATCAGCGCGGCTGAGTTAAAAGTATTGGGCGACAATAATTTTCAACTTTATCAGGGCTCGATCACTAGTTGCGAAGATTGTCCGGCGGCGTGGAGTTTTGTCGGCGCCTACATTGACTTGACGATTGAAGGTTATGCCGAAATTCATCACGCACTTTTGCAGATCAAAGAGTTGCCGATTTTTTATTTTCCGTTTTTGATTTTGCCAGTCAAATTAAAGCGCCAATCAGGATTGTTGTTTCCCAATTATGGATACAGCAGCAAGTTAGGTCCCCAATTTGCCCAATCATATTATTGGGCACCCCGTGAGGACTTCGACTCGACTTTTGAGTATCGCTATTTCAGCAAAGCAGGGAGTCGTCTTTCGAGTGAAACGCGATATAGGTATTCCGACCGAAGTTTTATCGATTTGGATTTAAGTTATGTGAAAAATAATGATTTAAAAGACGTTGGCGAAAATCGCTACGGCATTCACGTTGATGAACGATATCAAATCAATCCGCGATGGACTCAGCGCTGGAAAGGCGAATGGACTTCCGACCCTCGCTACGTTCATCAATTTGAAACCGGTTATGATTCTTATCAATTGCCTATTGTCTCCAATGATCCATCGCTTAGTTGGCAATCGGATGAAAATATTTTTGTAAGTCGGGCTTCTTTTCACCAAGACAATTTGCAAAGAGAAGTTAGCGCTAGTTCTTTGCGATCTGGGCTTGGTCCCATTGATGTTTTTCCACATTTGATTTACTCCCAGCCGACCGCGCCTATTTTTGGCAAAATCTATGCGGGGTGGGATATTGAGTGGTTGTCCTTGCGTCGGAATCGTGATGTTCCCGATCTCAACACTGGCTGGATTCGCACCGGAGATCGGGCCACGGCTGATCTGCGATTAGAAACCTCAATTAGCCCAGGCCGGGTGGTTTCTTGGGATCCAAAAATCGAAGTGCGCACTGATTTTTATCGATTGGACGTGAGGCCTGGAGAAGAAAGCACGGCTTCGCGGGCCCATATTTTTACTCAGCAAGCTTTGTCATCGGAATTTTATCATGTTTATGATTCGGACCTCGGAAATTTAAAAGCGCTTCGTCATGGGATCACCCCGAGTTTGCGCTGGAGTTATTCGCCTCGGGATTGGACTAGTGGTCATGCTTTCTTTTTCCAAGATAGTGATTTCGGCGGAACTCGTGGAACTTTAGAATCACCGCGATTTGATCTTTTTGATCCTCGGCCCAAGGACTTCGTGTCCGATGCGGTTTTCTCAACGGCCGATGATGAAAGTCGTTTGCAAGAGCACAGCCTTTTAACTTTTGGCTTGGCATCCTCTTTAGTCGGACGCTTTGGCGAAGAGACCAAACGCTACGAAAAATTATTGAAAGTTAATTTGGCCCAGGATTTTGATTTATTTTCTCAAAGCGTTGGCTTGCTGCGTTTGAATACTTTTTTGGGTTATGCCTCTTTCTCTTCAAATCTTGAATGGATTTACGACACTAACTCGACCAATCCTTCTAATAAAACTTCAACTCGATTGTCGGCGGCTTATGACAATCGAAATTGGAAAATCGAAGCCTCTCATCGCAAAAGCAAGTCGATCGATAGCTTAAGCGGAACATTGAGCACTAAAGATTTGTATGGCTTTAGCGCACTGGCTTCGACGACGTATGACTTGCGTGCCGAAGTCGATCAAATCGTGCGACAACGCTTACAGTTGGGTTATAAAAGTGATTCGAAATGTTGGTTTTTTTCCTTGGATGTTCAGCGTTCTCCGGACTTGGATAAGCAGGGCAGGGACAGCTGGAATTTTAGCCCAAATATCGGAATTTCCATCAGTAATGACGCTTTGGATTTGCCGGGAACATAGCCCATTTGCCGCTAACGCTGACATTGACGCCACCGACGTCTTTAGCGTAGAAGAATCCAGTCTTATTCAGACCCGGTCGCTTAGCTCAGTTGGTTAGAGCACCACGTTGACATCGTGGGGGTCACAAGTTCGAGTCTTGTAGCGACCACCAATTGTAAAAAGCATTTGTAAAAAGTTTGTTATACTCACTCCAAAGAGAAACATATGAACATTGAAGATTATAAAATCTATGCAGTTTTATTGCTGGGCTTGCTGATGGCGGGTTTGGTTGCGTTTAAATTGCAGCGTGTTTTAAAAAAAACCATTGGGCGATGGTCTTACCTGGTCGCGGTTTTTTTCTTTGGGCTAACTTTTGCTTTGGTGGAAGTGGCCGTGCTTTACACGGGTTTCATTGAATTCAGCCGTTAATTTTTTTATTTTTTCTAATGATCCATTCTGCAACGATTAAATTCGGAACAAATCCCATCCAAGCATTGATCATGTAAAGATGCAGTGGATCCAGGGTGAAGAGACTGGTCAATACGATTTTCCAACTTCGCAATGTCACCGCCGAACACGTAAGCGCAAAACTTCGAATCATGAATTCGCGATGGGCTTTAATATTTTTGCGCTTGATTTCTAAGAGCGCGCGCAGCGTGAAGTAAAACCAAAGTGAATCAAGTATCAAAAATGCTAATTTCGACGGCCACAATCCATTTGCATAAATCGCCATGATTAAACCCGCCGGAAAATTGATGAAGAGAATGTTGTAGACATAAATTCTGCCGATCCAACGGTGAATTTTTCGATGGCGTGATTGTAGGAATTTAGAGAATTGAAAAAACCCACTCAAAAGCGTGAACAAACTTGAAAAGACATGAATATAGAAAGCCCAGTTCCAAATTTTTATAGATAGGTATTCTTGCTTGAAAGCTAAAAAGCCTACGCCAGGATCAAAAAAGCGATATTGAAGGATGTTTCGAGCCATCAAAATGCAGCCGATAGCCAAAAGCAGGTATAAAAAAAAATCTCGAAAAATGTTCAAAACTTGAAAGGTGATTTTAGTTTTCAGATTCCTCATTTATCCCTCAAATTTCCCGGTGCGCTACGCGTCAATCCATAAGAATTTAAGCGACTTATCCGATAAGACTTAGATGAGTCATACCTTTTTACTTCAAATCTACAAAAAATCCGGAGTCTTGGTTCAGTCCGAGAAAATTTCTAGTTTTCCCTTCAAAATTGGACGCTCCCCGGAAAATGATTTGGTTTTGCCCTTTCCGGAAATTTCTCGCCAACAATTCTTGATTGATTTTGATCCGGTAGAAGCCATTTTTGTTTTAGAGAATTTGGGAAGCAAAAACTCCGCGCAACTCAATGGTCGACCCTTTCAATCAACCCGTGAACCCATTGCCAATGAGTTGCGATTTACGTTGGGTGATTTTGATTTTCGATTGCTCCATAAAGCGGCCAATCTTGAAGAAACTAGAATTTTTGATTTAGCAGCTTTTGATTCTCATATGACGGCACAAAATAGTGTGAAAGCGCGAGTCCATGGGGCTTTTAAAGTGGTGCAGAAAAATTTCCAAACGCATCCCATGAAAAGTTCTGGCTACATGGCGAGTGTGCTTTTGGGGTTAATCTTTTTTAGTTTTGGTGTTTCAGCAGTGTTTCAGGGCGAAAGTGGCGGAACCCTTCTTAGCGAATCTCAATTAATGAAACAGGTTCAGCTTGGAATTTTCGAAGTGGTTTACCCGAAAGCCGAAGATTCATTTGTGGTTTATGAAAAACCGCTTCCAGTAGAAAAACTTCCCTTTAAAGATCGCACTGACAAATACGTAAGCATCGGAACCGCGTTTTACATCGGCAAGGGCGACTTCGTGTCGGCGGCTCATGTTTTTGAAGCGGATCATAAAAATCCTGAGCGCGATTATTTTTTGAGAAACTCTGATGGCCAAGTTTATAAAATGGGTGAAGTCACGGGTGCTTCCGGTCACAAAGATTTGATCGTTTTCAAAATGATTGAAGAGCCTAAAAAATTACGAGCGCTTAAATTGCAAAAACAATCCGAAGTGGGCGACGCGGTTTATACAGCTGGTAATGCTCATGGTGAAGGTTTAGCCCTTCGCACGGGAGTCTTATCAAGCTTCACTCCGGAAAATTTAGATGGCTTATGGAATTATATTCGTTACAGCGCCCCGGCATCTCCGGGCAACAGTGGTGGACCTTTGATCAACGGAAAGGGCGAAGTGTTGGGCGTGGTTGTGATGAAGAGCCAGGGTGAGAATCTAAATTTTGCGGTTCCTGTTGAATTGCTTGAGACTTTGCCCAAGGATCACGCTGAATTTGCCTACCAAAATGCCGCAGAAGTTGAATCTGGATTTCGTTTGAATGCTGATAGGTGGATGATCAAAGAAAAACTTCCGGCAAAACTTGGACCCTTGAGTCGAGCGGCATCGGATGGCTTGAACCAGGAATATTTTAAAAACCGCGCAAAATTCGAAGAAAAATTTGGTGACAAAATTTTCCCGCGCGATCCAGCTCTGGAAGATTATTTAGTGGAAGCCAAACTCACCCGAGGTGCGGGTTTTATGGAAATTGACAAAGACAAATCTGGAAAATGGACCAGTGCCGAAGACGAAGGCCAGCTTAGAGATTTAAAAGCTCGTGGTTCACTTTGGTACAACGTCTCAAAGGGCGATTCCGGAAGTCGAGTGGATCTAGCTTATTATTTCCCAAAAACGGAAACGGTCTCGAGTTATTTGAATCAACCTAAAAAATTAATGGACATGATGTTGAAGGAATTGGAATGGAGTCGTACTTTCGCGGGTGAACGAGTCTTGATTGAATCCTATGGTGATCCACTCGAAACTACCAAATGGCAAGACGGCTTAGGTCGCAAATGGGTTTCTTGGGTTTGGCGCACTTCTTTTGATGAAATGTCGCACGTGGTTTCTTGTATGCCATTCCCCAAAACTTTAGCTTGCCGATGGAGTTACACTTCGCAAAATCGAGAAGATTTAAATCGTTTTTATGAAAAAATCGATGCGGGCCGTCGGCTGCGAAGTTTTTATTCGGGAAATTTTCGACAATGGAAAGCTTATTTGGAGCTGGGTCCCGAATGGGTTCCCGAAACGATCAAAGAGTTAAATCCCCAACTGACTGAAAAATCAGAATACAAGTTCTCGATCGCAGTTGCTGGTAAGAATTTAGAGTTTCATCATTCGGTTTCTGACGAAGTGGAATTTTCATTGGGCTTAAATTGGTCGCCGACTGATCCTAAAAAAATCGAGCTAAAGCAAGTTTCCTTTTTTGAAAACACCGACGTTGGGGAATTTGTCCACGTATATTCGATGTATCACTCGAGTCGCAAGGAGGGCTCGCCAACTTATTCGGACAGCTGGAAGAAAATTGCCTTCAGCCAGGCCCCCTATGATGGCCGCACCTCTCTTCAAGGCGAAAGCATAGCCGCTTCAAAAACGTTTAAGCTTTTACCCGCTCCCAGCAAAGATCCCGTAAATCCCACCAGCATGGCGTGGGTGGGCACTTGCTCGGTCAGTTCGTTTTTGCCAGAAGATAAAAAGCGCAGCTTTATGAATCGTTGTCAGTCACAGTGGGGTTCTGCAGAACTTCGTGTTCCATCTTCGATCAAAGCGCTGAAGAAAAAGAAATGAAAATAGCTTAACGGGTTTTTAGCCAGTCTATGGGGGGCTCGCCCAACTTGGCTAAAAATTCGTTAGATTTCGTAAAAGGTCGGCTCCCAAAAAAACCTCGATAGGCTGAAAGTGGCGAGGGGTGCGCTGACTCTAATATTAAGTGATTTTTATTTTGAATCAGTGATTTTTTAGATTGGGCCGACGAACCCCAGAGAATGAAAATCAGCGGCTTGTTTCTCGCCCCTAAGTTTTGAATGATTTTATCGGTGAAAATTTCCCATCCTTGGTTGCGGTGGCTCAGTGGTTCCCCGTTGCGAACGGTCAGAACCGTGTTCAATAAAAAAACCCCTTGAGAAACCCAGCCCGATAACTCAGGCGATGGATTAGTGATCGGAGTTGATAGGTCAGCGGCAAGTTCTTTAAAAATATTTTTCAAACTGGGTGGGAGTTTTTTCAAAGTTTCAGGGACCGCAAAGGCTCGACCGATGGCTTGCTGGGGGCCGTGATAAGGATCTTGACCCAAAATCACGACTCGAATGTCGTTGAAATCGAGTTCTTGAAGGGCGCGCAATCTTTGTTCGTTGGATGGGAAAACTTCTTTTGACCGATCATTTTCTTGAGCCAAAAAATTTTGGAGATCCAGAAAATATTTTGCATCAAACTCGGATTCCAACAAAGTTTGCCAGGTGGGTAAAATCATTTGATAGTAACAACGCTGCTGTCTTCTATAGACTTCATGGTGATATCAGAGTCAGGGCTGGGGTTGTTGAAGGTGGTTCGAACAATGGTCCATAAAAATTCAAAGCCATGAAAAACTACATTGAGTTTGGATTGGCCTTTACGAGTTGAATACTCAATTGGGATTTCTGTGTAAGAATTTTTTTTTTGCAGCATGAGCAAGGTCATCGCTAAAGAAAAATTTAAATCGTCAGGCAAAAATTTTAAATTTTCAGTGAACCATGTTTTCGGCAGGATTCGAAAACCAGTGCAACTATCGAGCACTTTTTTTCCATGAAAGATTCGAATCATTGAGACAAAAAATTTATTGCCGATTTTGCGAGTCAGCGGCATTCCGCTGATTTGACTCAGTCGATCGCCCAAAACAATGTGATGGCGATCGTGCTTAAGGTGGATCAATCCATCAAAAAAATTCATTGGGTCATAAGTCGCGTCCATGTCGATCATGGCGAGCCAATCGCCTTTAGAGTCCATGAATCCGGCTTTCAGGGCCGCACCGTAACCCAGGCGCTTTGGCAGTCGAAGCAGACGAACTTCTCGAAAGGTCGAGGCAATCGAGGGACTTAGATCAGTCGAGCCATCATCGACCACAATGATTTCGACTGACTTGAAATGATTTTCTAGGAGCAGACGTTCGCGAGCTTCGACGCAACGTCGCAACACGGGTTGGATGGCGCTTTCCTCGTTAAAACAAGGAATGACTAGACTTAAGCTTCCAAGGCAGTGATTCACTTTGGCCATAATTGCAATTTATTCTTTGACAGGCAATCAAGGTCCCGAAAAAATGTGCAAATAGTGATGGCGCCTGAAATCTCGATCGTAATTTTAAGCTATCGCGACGGTCCAGAACTGCTGCGGACCTTAAGGAACTTAGCCAACTCAACTTTAGTCCTTTCCCTTACTTTCGAGGTTTTGGTTGTGGACGTGCTTTCATCCTTAAAAATTGCCGAAGTGTTGGAGATTGATGAGATTGCTGAAAAAATAGAAATTCGCCGGATTCCGGTCCCCACTAACCATCTTTCAGTAAATCGTAATTGGGCCATGGCTCAGGCGAAGTCTCCCTTGCTTTTATTCTTAGACGCCGACGCAGAGCTGACGGCTATTTCTTTTAGTTCGTTACACAGTGAATGGATTCGATTGAAGACCCATATCCCCAATCTGGCTGGAGTCGGTGGTATAAATTTGCCTCCCCAAGATGAGTCCTTTTTTTACGATTTACAGCGCTCTTTTCAATATTTCTTTTTCGGACATCTGCGAAGTCCTCAAATGTGGGTTCCTCAATCAGCAGTTCCAGTGAATCATTTGAGCACAGTCTTTGCGCTTTTTGAAAAAACCGCACTGGAAAAAATTGGAGGATTTGCTAAAAATTTTCCCTCGGTATGTGAAGATCAAGAAATGGGTTTTCGATTGCGCGCCTCGGGTCGCCAAATTTACCTGAGTCCCAAAGCCCAAGTCATACATCGAAGCGAATCCACTTTTAGTGGATGGTTTCGCAGAGTTTACAGGTTTGGAATGGGCCAGGGACCGGTGATGCTGAGTCATCCCCAAGCTTTTTTAAGTTCCAAGTCTGCAGTGATCTTTGGAGCTCCCGTGTCTTTGTTATTGATTCGGTTATTGATTCCAAAAATTTCGTCCATGAATTTTTCGGTCCTGGAATTCGCCCAGGTTGTTTTTGGAGTTTATTTTCTTTTATTGAGCAGCTGGGTTTTCGGTGGCTGGGTTTTCCGAAGGAAGGCTGAAGGAATGAGCTTTCGGGTGGCCCTGATTTTGCCCTTCTTCAGCACTCTCAACCATCTGCTTTACGGGGTTGCAGTTTATCTTGGGCTTTTTAAGGCGATCGCGCAAAGACTCTGGCAAAGTTTCAGTCAGCGTTTCCGACAACGATTCAGAAAAGTAAGCAATCTCTCCTAAGAGATAATAGCTGAGATGCTTTAAGGGCCGCTTCTTTTTTAAAACTTTATCAAAGAGACTTTTGGCTAGTGATCTAAGTTCGGGACGATCTCCGGCATCGCGATCTTCGTGGGCCCGGGCCCGGCCTTGGAGCACTGCTTTTTTTAATACTTTGCTAAAGCGACTAGGGTCTTGGTGGCCCACGCTCACCGAGCGAGTTTTGTAGAAACGAATTTTTTGCTTCCAAAGTTTCAAATTCAAAATATTTTCATTGCCGCCATAGGCATGATGATCATTGAAGCGAGCCCCAGAATTTTTTAAAACTTCGAGCGGGTAGCTGGTGTTCCCACCCAAGCACTTCCAGCCCTGAGGATCCATTTCGACCCAAGTGTTGCACAAATCATTGTAAAAATGATCGGAGGCAACAGAGGCATCGTCGTTGTAGTAACCCCCGATCACAGTCTCGGGATGGAGTTCGTGGAGCCGACTGCGGCGTGAGAGATGTCGCGAGTCTTCAATCCAACAGTCGTCATCAAGCAATAGCAAAACTTCCCCATCGGCACAGTCGATGATTTCGTTGCGAGCTGCGCCCAGAACTCTCGCATGGGCCTCTAATATTTGGACGCCTATTAAAAATTCGGATTCCAAGGCTTGGCTTAGCAATGCCCACTCTCGGGAATCCATATTGGGAACTAAGATAATTTGGATCAATTCCTTCGGGTATTCTTGGGTGTGAAGTGACTTAAGAAGTCGTCGAAGTCCTTGGAGTCGTTCGCGGATCGTCACGACTCCTATGGAAATTCGAGTTTTATGCATTATCCTTGCAGAATATGCCCAAAATTGGCTTCCTGCAAAGTGACTACGATGGAATTCCCGACTTGGATCGCCAGAAATTTCAGTTAGCCCATAACAACGCCGAGTTAGAAATTGTTATGGCAAATTCGGTCGAAGAGCTTCCAAAAAAGTCTGATTTTTATTTTGAAATTCAAGGGGCCGCTTGGGTTTTGAGTTGCTCTTCTCAGGATTGGGCCCCTTTAAAAATTGATTTTGATAGCCGACGCGCGCGCCAACGATTCGAAGATCCTTTGCGATGGCGCGATCCCTTGGCGAAGGCTTGTGCTTTGACTCCCAAAAATGCCGGCTCCAAAATTTTAGATTTAACCGCAGGACTTGGGGGCGATTCGGCGGCGATGGCTTATTTGGGTGCACAGGTCATCGCAGTAGAACGTTCGATCGTTCTCTATTTTTTATTGAAGGATGGGCTCGGTCGCTCAGAATCACTTTCCAAAAATTTTATTCTGGAATGGGTGACGGCCGAAGCAAAATTAAATTCTTTGTCTTTAAGTGGCGAAAAATTTGATGTGATTTATTTGGACCCCATGTTCTCCACAGAAAAGAAAAAAGCGCTACCACCCCGTGAGATGCAGTATTTGCGAAAACTTTTGGGCGAAGAGCCTGCCGGAGTGACTCATGATTTGCTGGAGCGGGCTCTTAAGACTTCGGTCAAACGGGTGGTCATGAAAAACAGCTTAAAGGCCGAGGTTCACCCTAAGCGCAATTTTGTGGTTGAGGGCAAGAGCCATCGCTTCGATGTGTTTTTAAAGACTTAGCTAAAGAGACAGAGCGTCTTAGGGTGGGTAAAGCGATTTACTTTGACCCCTGAGCGCGGTTTTCACTATTGAGGGGCCATGCGTTTTGGGAGTCTGGGATTAAGGCTGGTCTTGTGGCTGATTCCAAGTTGGGCCGCAGCTGAAATCCGGGTCGCTTTTTTTCGATTTCCAGATGGCGAAGTGGGCGATCGTTTTTATCATGTGGCTTTAGAGGTCACCGGACCTTTGGGTAAACGCTGGATCAGTGCCGAGCCGTATTGGGGCGTGCGAGTGGTTGATGATCTTTCGAAAATCTCCCATCAGCCGGTAGTCTTCTTAATTCAAAAAAAATTAGCTGATCTAAGACTTGAAAACCTTTCGCGATATATCGGTATGCCTTTTGATTCGGACATGGATTGGCAACGCGAAGACCGAATGTATTGCTCCAAATTGATCGCTAAAATTTTGCAAATTGCTCCCACTCCCATGAGTTTTTCGGACCCGCGCTGGCCCAAACATTTGCAGGCTCGAGTGGGCGCAGTGGGAATATCCCCAGACGAGGTTTTTCAATCCTTGCAGTCTCTTGGATACGTAGCCGAGCCTCGGTCGGTCTGTGAATCGAAATTTTCGACGGCTGTTTCGGCTCCCTAGCACTTAGGATGCAGAGCGCCAATATCGCTAAAGCTATTCTTAGCAAAACATAAAGCTTCGCTTCTGTTTGCAGCTTGCCAACAGTATTCTTCTGCTATGGAAAAAATTTGGTTCAAAAATTACCCCAAGGGTATTCCTCATGAAATCAATCCCGATGAGTACTCTTCGATCGTCGATTTATTTGAAAAAAGTTGTGCCAAATATCGAAACCTCCCGGCCTTTGTAAACATGGACAAAACGATCACCTTTGGTGATTTGGATCGCTTGAGCCGCAACTTTGCGGCTTATTTGCAAAATGTTTTGGCTCTTAAAAAAGGCGATCGCATTGCGCTTCAAATGCCCAATATGTTGCAATACCCAGTCGCGCTTTTTGGCGCTCTTCGCGCCGGACTGGTGATCGTTAACACTAATCCTCTCTACACTCCTCGCGAAATGGAGCATCAGTTCAAGGACTCCGGCGCCAAGGCCGTAGTGATTTTAGCCAACATGGCCCATAACTTGGAAAAAGTTTTGAAGGTCACGCCGATTGAGCACGTGATCGTTACCGAAATCGGCGATCTTTTAAGTTTTCCAAAATCATTGCTGGTTAATTTTGTGGTCAAGCGAATTAAAAAAATGGTGCCGGAATTTCACATTTCTTCGGCGATCAAGTTCAACGACGCTCTTAAAATCGGCGCAAGTCAAAGTTTGCGCAAAGTCGAAGTTGAATCTTCTGATTTGGCTTTTTTGCAATACACCGGAGGCACGACTGGCGTGGCCAAGGGCGCGATGCTTTCCCACCGAAACATGGTCGCCAACATGATGCAAATTTCGGCATGGATGAGTCAAGAATTAGAAGACGGGGTCGAGATTGTGGTGACCGCCTTGCCGTTGTATCACATTTTTTCGCTGACGGTGAACTGCTTGGCCTTCATGTGTCGCGGCGGAAAAAATTTGCTGATCACCAATCCCAAAGACATTCCGGCATTTGTTGCGGAATTAAAAAAACATCGCTTCACCATTTTTCCGGCGCTCAACACGCTGTTCACCGCTCTTTGCAACAACGAGGCTTTTTGCAAGGAAGTAAACTTTTCTAGTTTAAAAGCCACGGTGGCTGGTGGAATGGCGGTTCAAGTTGCGGTCGGCGAGCGATGGAAGTCGGTGACTGGAAGTCCAGTTCTTGAGGGCTTTGGGTTGACCGAAACTTCTCCGGTATTAACTTGTAATCCGCTCGGCAGAGGCGAACAATTGGGCACCATCGGAATGCCTTTGCCCTCGACCGACGTGGTGATATTGGACGACGACGAAAATCCAGTACCTCAGGGCACTGCTGGTGAAATTTGCGCCAAGGGACCGCAAGTGATGCGCGGTTACTGGAATCGTGATGACGAAACTGCCAAAGTCATGACCCGAAATGGTTATTTCAAAACCGGAGACATCGCGGTGATGTTGCCCGATGGTTATTTTAAAATTGTGGATCGCAAAAAAGACATGATTCTGGTTTCGGGCTTCAATGTTTATCCCAACGAAGTTGAAGACGTTGCGGTGAAACATCCTGGAGTTTTAGAGGCCGCCGCAATCGCGGTGCCCGACGAAAAATCCGGGGAGGCTGTGAAACTTTTCATAGTGAAAAAGGACCCCAAACTGTCCGAGCAAGACGTAATTCTTCATTGCAAACAATATTTGACCAACTACAAGGTCCCTCGATATGTTGTGTTCCGCGCTGATTTGCCGAAGTCCAATGTCGGAAAAATTTTGCGCAAAGAATTAAGAAATCCCTAAAGGAGACAATCATGGGACGTGGATGGGTAAATGCGGTTCGCGAAGCGGCCGGCGCTAAAAAAGGCAAGCTCTTCACTAAGATCGCCCGCGAAATTGCGGTCGCGGTTAAAATGGGCGGCGATAATCAGGACGGAAATGCTCGGCTTCGTATGATTTTGAAAGAAGCTCGTGAAAACTCAATGCCTCGTGACACCATTGATCGCGCGATCAAGCGTGGCATGGGTGTGGGCTCTGAATCCGATTACGAAGAAGTGGTTTATGAGGGCTACGGTCCTTTTGGAGTGGCGGCTTTGGTCGAGGTCTTAACCGACAATCGAAATCGCACGGTTCAAGAATTGCGAGCTTTGTTCGTGCGCAGTGCTGGTAACTTGGGCGAAGCCGGATCGGTTCAGTGGATGTTCGATAAGATCTCCTCGGTGATCGCAGTGGCGGCTGGGGACGGCGTGGATCCCGAAGAAGTGGCTATCAACATCGGAGCTAACGAGGTCGATGATTTGGGTGAGGGCCAGCAGTATCAGTTTGTGGGCAACCCCAGTGATTTGGATGTGATTCAAAAGGGCCTCGCCGATTCAGGTTGGAAGGTTTTAAAGGCCGAGATGAGCTATCGCGCGAAAAATCCAACTGAGATCAATGAAGCCCAAGAAGGCGACCTTAAAACCTTCCTGGATAAGCTCGAAGACCTCGACGATGTTAAAAAAGTTCACCTTTCGATCTAATTGCCTGGGCTAACTCGTCGACCTGACTTCCGGATTAATCATAAGTATTTGATATTATTTAAATAATGTCACCCGTCTAAACTTTGCTCACCCGCTACGCCTCTTTTGTAAATCTTTGATGAAGAGGCACGGCTAGGGGGCCTTTAAAGCCTTCCGGCCTTGGCACAGCTCCTGCAATAACCCTATTCGTAGAAGCTGAAGTTGAAGTTGAGTTGAAACAGTTGTGTTGAAGTTGAGTTGAAAAGGTAGATGTTCTGCTTCGGGTGAATTCTTCCCCTCCCCCTCTCTCTCCCCTCCACCCGAAGCAGAACACTCTCCAGTTTCCCGGCCGAATCGGCCGACTCTTTTGGGCCAATTTGGCCTAGCACCTCCAAAAAAACTTTCGCGATAACTCCTTAAAAATACTTAAATTTTATGCGATGAGTCTAGAACATTGACACCCTGCAACGTCACTTTTAGAAATCCGCGATCATGGGTCAGGCTCGTTGGGCATTTCTTTTTAATCGCGCATTATCTCGGCGAACATTTTTGTTTTTGCTTCTGGCCACGGGTGCTTTGCTTTCGAATTCCTCGCGGGCCAAGGGTCCTTCTGGCAAAAAAGTAATCGTGTTTTACTCATCAATGGGTAAGGGCCATTTAGTTGCAGCTCAAGGCATCGAGAAAGCCGTTAAGGAAGATAATCCTGAAAATGAAGTGGTCCTAAAAGACATCCGCGATCTCTCATCTTCGACCAAGGAATTCATCGACCGTAAAGTTTATTTGTTTATCGTTAAACACTTCCCCAATTTGTTCGACAAACTTTTTCGCAGTCACGTTGAAAACGGCGAGGGTTTCAAGCGTTTCGAAGACTGGGCTACTTTTTATGACAAGCAACGGGTAGCCAAATATTTAGACGATGAAAGACCTGATGTGGTTTTGGCCACCCACTACGGTGCCGCTGAAACCATCGCCGCGCTTCGTGAGAGCGGGGCCATTCGCGATCTTCCGGTGGGTTGGATGCACACTGATTATTTTTTAGGATATTTTCATCGCATTTCTAAGGCGGTTGATCGCACTTTTCTGCCCCATGAAGCCATGAAGGATTCTTGGCTAGCTAATGACGTTCCTATCGAACGCATCTCAACCACCGGATTGCCGGTGAATATGGAATTGTATGACAAAATTGATCCGGTAGCCGTTCGTCAAAGCGAAGAAATTTCTCCCAGCGCCACCGTGGTTAGCATTTCAAGCGGGGGTGAAGGTGTAGGAAATTACGTAGCGATGGTGATTAGCCTGGCCGCCAAACTTTCCCATCGACCGCTAGAAATTTATGCGGTTTGCGGATCCAATGATAAAAATTTTAAAGCCCTCGAGGCCTTAAAAAGCAAGCTCCCCGAGGGCGTGCGGCTTCATAATTTCCGCTTCATTCCTCAGGAAAAACTTTTCAGTTACATCAAAATGTCAGATGTTTATGTGACCAAGGCCGGAGGAATGTCGCCAACCGAAGGTTTTGCTTTTGGTCGGCCCATGGTGATTTTCGACAACTTCGGCGGCCACGAACGGATCAACGCGCAATTCTTTGCAGAGCGAGACTTGGCTTTAGTGATAAAAAATGAATCCGATTTGGGATCCGAAGTTCACCGTTTGCTCGAAAGATCTGACATTCGCCAAAAAATGAAAGTTGCCCAGCAAGATTTTCGCCAAGCGATCATCATGGATCCAGTGGTGTCCTTTGTTCGTTCGGGAAAAACCACCCTTAGTGCGATCCCTAATGACTTTGGCTTGGCGCGTGGAAGTGAAGTGAGAGGTTCCGAAGAAGCTCTCGAAAAATTGGACACTCAAGCTCCTGCCGATGTCGAAATTCTTTTAAGTTTTGCAGCCTATCCTCACGAAAGTCTCTTTGATATTTCGCAGAATCCATTTGGTCACATTGCCTTGGCGATCGACGGGGTGGTTTATACCGTTAATTCGCTAGCCGTTCCGGGCCAAGATAGCGGTCTCATTTCCGAAATGTCGTTGAAAGAATATCTCTACGGATTGAAACCCCAAGAGGTTCATGAATATGCGGGATCAAATTTTGGCAGTTCTTACAGTAGAGATGTCATTGGGCTAAGAATCAATGGAGTTTCGGAGATTACCAAAAAGCGAATCATCGAAAAACTCCAAGCCATCAATGATCAATTTAATAAAGGCGAAGCGACCTACAAAAATACCAAATACAACTGTGCCAATGTGACTTCTGAAGTTCTCGAAGGCGTGGGTTTAGGTTTTGAAATGCCCGACAACTCAATTGTGTTTCCACTTGATACTTTTGATCAGGTTTATCACACCGTGATTTCGGATCCCTCTAAGCAATTATCTCTGGTGAATTATCAGCAAATTCACGACAGCAAAGCAGAATTTTATTATTCGCGATTTCCGCTCTCGCCTTATCAGCCGATGCGTTCGATTCGAACCTTGAGACATCGCGACGATTTGGACCTTTTCTCTAGCTACACTCATCGGGTGATGCATTATGCGGGCGACGATCGAGTGGTTTTTGAAAACGTCGCCGGTCCAAATCCGGTGACTCAATACCGCGATCCCAAACCCGAAGACGATGCTAAAACCGCTCAATGGTTTTATCGAAAGGCTTTGCGCGAGTTTCAGAAAATCCAAATGCTTGAGCTGCGGCTTTTTAGTCACGGCGAATTGCCTTCAGAGGTAATCGCCCGTATCGAAGACGGCACCTTGAGCGAAGAGCAATCGAAATTTTTTGAATTTCAATATCGTGAGTTGTCGCAATCGATCGATAGTTACACCGCCTTTCAATTACAGGCCAAAATCTTGCTAGCGCGCTCGCGATTGCTCAAAATGCAGTCCGACTTGGCGATGCGAGTCCCGAAATCGTCGGTGAAACCGATCAGAGCTTTGATCTCTCGAGCCGTTGCGCGGTCGGAATATTTCACTAAATTTGCGTTTGAAGTTAAAGACCCTAAAGCCATTCGTGATCGAATTTTTGCGGCCAAGGGATTTTTCGAAGACGTTGATCAGGTGGTTAAACAGGTTGAAACTTTAAAGGTGTGGTCCAGTTCAACTCCCAAAAAAGCCAAGCGGGTTTTTTCACAAATGGTGAATCGTTTTAGAATCATTTGGGAACACCTTGCCCAGGTTCCTTCAATTAGTCGCTTGGTGATGGAGGTTTTGCTTAAAAGAAATGGATCTCCCAGCAATCCTTTGCCGGTGGTGCGCGCTATCAATCGCCAGTTCATTCGTCAGGCCAATGTTCGCGGCACAAAAATTAGTGTTGAAAATCGAAAATGGTTGGAGCCAAGCGCCGACCCCAAAGAAATCACCTTGATTGTTCCAACCCATCGCGAAGCTTTGAACGACGTTCGGATTCAGGCCAAACTGATGGGTGATCGTCCTCATTATATTTTTTTGGCACCTGATAACTTTGCTCCCAAAATTGTTGGCGATCACGCCGAAAAAATAAAAGGCTTGATCACTGTTGGCCGCGGTCGAGATAAACCCATTGATTCTTTGCTGGCTCAACTCAAGGAAGGCAAATCGACAACTGTCATGATTTACCCTGAAGGTTCAACGGAAGCTGGGCTTGGTGAAACGCGTCCTCCGCGTTTAAAGTTTGCCAACGGACTGATTCAGCGACTTCAAGACGAAGGCTATAAGGTTCGATTGGTGCCGGTGTCTTATGATTACCCGGTTCGTCCTTATGGATTGGGCTTCGAAGAAAGCGATCGATTAAATGCCTTTGTCCATAAACCAATTGAGGACGTAACCATACGCTCGATTTTGAAGCGAGAAAATGGCGATCAGAAATTGCTTGATTTGCTTCGGATGGTTTGGCTTGAAGGTCTGGCTTCAACTAAACAAACTCTATTTGGAATGCTAAGGCCAGAAGCGGCCGACAGCAACTTCAACGAAATCTGGAAAGAGCGAAATACTAGCGCTTTAATCGAGCGACAATCGTTGGGTTGTGAATCGGCTTTGCGAATGAAAGCCGGTGATTTGCCGAAAAATGTTGGCGAGATCATTCCTTTTAAAAAAGCCGCTAACGAGTAAGCAAAAAAATTAACTAAAGATTAAAAAATATCTTCCAAAATAAAAAGCCGGGGATTAACCACTCGGTTTTTAAGAGCCACTTCGTAGTGCAAGTGAGGACCGGTAGATCGTCCTGAAGTTCCAATCTCCGCAATTTTTTGCCCGCGTTTTACTCGGTCATTAATTTTGACCACGATTCGCGAATTATGTCCGAAACGGGTGACGATGTTGTAGCCATGATCGATTTGAACCACGTTGCCAAAGCCGCCCCGTTGTCCGGCATAGCTGACAACCCCGTCGGCCGGAGCAACCACTGGAGTTCCCATGTAGTTAGCGATGTCGATGCCGGCGTGAAAAGTTTTACGATTGGAAAATGGATTGATCCGATAGCCGAATTCTGAACTAATCCATCCTCGCGAAGGTAAAATACTGGGGGTGCTGCGAAGTCGGGCGACTCGATCTTGCAAGTGTTCTTGAAGGCCCGCGAAGTTTTGTTCCTCAAGGTCCGCGACTTGAGTTAGTCGTTCGGTCGTGCTCATGATTTTTTCAACCGCGGTTAAAATGTCGTCGGTGTTAATTTGCGAGCTTTCATCCAGCAAAGTAAGTGACCGCTGATATTCTAGTTGGGAGTGCGGATCCATCGTCGTTAAATTGCCAGAACTTGATTCAGCCGCCTCGGTGCTTACGGCATAGGTCGCGCGGCTTTCTTCTTCCTGTAAATATTCACTGGAATCATCGGTCGCGGGTCCTTCAATGGAGCCACCGTCTTCGTGCATAGAAGGAGCCGTTTCTGATCCCCCGCTACCACTGCCAGAATTAGGAGTTCCAGAAGGGGCTTCTAAGAGTCGATTGGCGCCAGGCTGGTCTAAGTTTGAAATGACTCGCAATTTGTGGGCAAATGATTTTAAGCGACCGACGCTTTGCTCGAGGGTCTCAAGCCGACCCTTGGCGCTTTCAACATCAGTTCGTAAAATATGGTTTTCGACCTTTAATTTTTTGTTTTCTGCGACCTGTGAAAGCAAGTGCACATAGTCAAAAATCACGAAAACCGACAAGACAATGAAACCCAAGCCAACGCCTGAGGCTAATTTTAAAATCGGGGCAGGAATGCTCAATTTTCGTACGCGACTGCTCTTTTCTGGAATGAGCATAAGGGTGAAGAAACGATCCGACATGGAGCCATTGTAATCGAAGTCGATCAACAGGTATTTTTGCGGTGCAAAAAAGTTTGATCAGCTTGCGAATTTGACTCAGCAGCTCTAGTTTGCCCCCCAACGATACAAGCCGTGCTCAAGTAGGAGATTTGTCAGTGAAAATTCACGAATACCAAGCAAAAGAATTATTTCGAGCCTTTGGGATACCGGTCGCCCGCGGAATACCGGCACTCAGTGTCGCAGAGGCCGTCGACGCTGCCAAAAAATTAAAAGCTGAAGGCATACAATCTTTTGTCGTCAAAGCCCAAATTCATGCGGGCGGGCGAGGCAAGGGTGGCGGGGTCAAAATCGCTAAAACCTTTGATGACGTTAAACCGTTGGCGGAAAAAATTTTTGGGATGACATTGATCACTCCTCAGACTGGCCCGCAGGGCAAATTGGTCAAAAGACTTTACATTGAAGAGGCGACCCCTCCCAAAAAAGAATTTTACTTGTCGCTCATCATGGATCGCGCCCGAGAATCGATCACTTTGTTGGCCTCTTCTGAGGGCGGCATGGAAATCGAAGAACTGGCGCACAGCAATCCTGAAAAAATTCTGACCATGAGAATCGATCCGGCCCTTGGGTGGAGCGCTTTCAATGGCCGTGATTTGGCGCGATTCCTTGGCTTTCAATCTGGTGAAAAATCAGTCAACGGTCGATTGGCCGATGATATGTCTAATTTTGTTGGCAAACTTTACGAATTTTTTGTGAAAAAAGATTGCTCGATCCTTGAAGTCAATCCACTCGCCATCGTGGGCGAGGGCGAGTCTCAGCGATTTTTGGCGATGGACGCAAAAATTAATTTCGATGACAACGCGATCAAGCGTCATCCTGAATTCGAATCGCTGCTAGACGTTAACGAAGAAGATCCTGCGGAATTAGAAGCCGCAAAATTTGACCTTAATTTCATTTCGCTTGATGGCAACATTGGCTGCATGGTCAACGGAGCTGGGTTGGCGATGGCGACCATGGACATCGTCAAACATTACGGTGGGGATCCCGCGAATTTCTTGGACGTTGGTGGCGGAGCCACTGCGGAAAAAGTTCGTGAAGCTTTTAAAATCATCACCAAGGATCCAAAGGTTAAAGCCATCTTCGTAAATATTTTTGGCGGAATCATGAAGTGCGACACTATCGCCACTGGCGTGATCGCGGCCACTAAAGAGGTTGGTTTGAAAGTTCCTTTGATCGTCCGATTAGAAGGCACCAACGTTTTGGAAGGTCGCAAAATGCTTGACGAGAGTGGGCTTAAAATCATTTCTGCGCTGTCGATGGCTGATGGCGCGCAAAAGGCTGTTGATGCCATGAGAAAAGGACTCTGAGGGATTTATGGCAGTTCTAGTAGGTAAAAATTCACGGATCATCACTCAAGGCATCACCGGCAAGGCCGGATTGTTTCATTCGCAACAATGTCGCGAATACGGCAGCAAAATGGTCGGCGGAGTCACCCCTGGTCGTGGCGGCACTCAGGTTGAAGGCTTCCCAGTTTGGAATTCAGTCAAAGACGCCGTCAAGGCAGAAGGCGCTAACGTCAGTATGATTTTCGTGCCCCCCTTCGGAGCGGCCGATGCGATTTTAGAAGCGATCGAAGCGGGTATCGAAGTGATTGTGACGATCACTGAAGGCATTCCGGTCGTCGATATGTTGCGGGTAAAAGAATTTTTGAAGAAGCGAAATTTAGAGCGGCATTCTCGTAACGAAAAGCCACTTTATTTAATCGGTCCCAATTGTCCAGGTGTGATCACGCCGGGTGAAGCGAAAATCGGAATCATGCCCGGCTACATTCACAAACGCGGCGGAGTGGGCATCGTTTCGCGATCGGGCACTCTGACCTACGAAGCGGTTCACCAAACTTCTGAATTGGGTATGGGCCAAAGCACTTGCATCGGAATCGGTGGCGATCCGATCAAGGGTTTAGACTTCATTGATTGCTTGAAGCTTTATAACGATGACCCTGAAACAACTTCGATCATCATGATCGGTGAGATTGGCGGCAGTGCAGAAGAAGAAGCGGCGGCCTGGGTGAAGGCTCATTGCAAAAAACCAGTGGTTGGATTTGTGGCCGGCCGAACCGCTCCTCCGGGGCGCCGAATGGGCCATGCTGGGGCGATCATCTCGGGTGGCGCGGGCACTGCGGATTCTAAAATGGAAGCCATGGTGGCAGCTGGAATTAAAGTCGCGCCAAGTCCTGCGGAAATTGGAAAAACACTCAAGACTCTCTTGGGGAAATAAATCGTTAATCAAAAGAAGGAATATTTTATGTCATTAGAAAGAACGTTTTCGATCATCAAACCCAACTCTGTTGAATCCAACCAAATCGGCGGCATCATCGATCGCTTTGAAAAAAACGGCCTCCGAGTCGCCGGCGCAAAATTGGTTCACTTGTCTAAGGAGAAGGCTGAAGGTTTTTATGCTGAACACAAAGGCCGTGGTTTCTTCGGTGAATTGATTGAATTTATGACTCGCTCACCGGTTTTATTGATGTGTCTTGAAGGCGAAAATGCGGTTTTGAAAAATCGCGAAATCATGGGCGCAACCGATCCGTCGAAAGCGGCGGCCGGCACCATTCGCAAAGACTTTGCGAAAAGCATTGGCGAAAATTCGGTTCACGGAAGTGATTCTGCGGAATCAGCCAAACGCGAATTGCTTTATTTCTTTGAACCCAATGAACTTGTGAATTCAAAATTGAAATAAGACTCACGTTTAAGAGCGCTTAAAAGGAGACTCACATGGCTCAAAAAAGAGTAAAAGTTGCTGTCACTGGGGCTGCTGGCCAAATCGGCTATGCCTTGCTTTATCGTTTGGCCTCGGGCCAAGTTTTCGGCGACGACACCGTGGTTGATTTGAGTTTGTTGGAACTCGAGCAAGCCCTGCCGGCATTGGCTGGCGTGAAAATGGAGCTCGAGGATTGTGCGTTTCCGACTATGGGAACCGTGACCATGACTTCCGACGTAAACGTGGCTTTTGGCGACATCGATTGGGCTCTTTTAGTCGGTTCTGTTCCGCGCAAAGCGGGAATGGAACGCAGCGATTTACTCAAAATCAACGGCGGGATTTTTATCAAGCAAGGCGAAGCTCTTGCAAAAAACGCCAAGAAAACCGTTAAGACTTTAGTAGTCGGGAATCCCTGCAACACCAATGCCTGGATCGCCAAGGAAACCGCAAAAAGTTTAGATCCGAAAAATTTCTTCGCGATGACCATGCTCGATCAAAACCGCGCACTGACTCAGTTGGCGCAAAAGGCCGGAGTCACTGTTGATAAAGTTAAGCGCTTAGCCATTTGGGGAAACCACTCCTCAACCATGTACCCGAATTATTTTGAAACTGTGATCGATGGCAAGAAAACCACCGACGCAATCAAAGACGAAACTTGGCTCAAGGGTGAATTCTTATCCACTGTGCAACAGCGTGGAGCGGCGATCATCAAGGCGCGTGGCGCATCCTCGGCAGCTTCTGCAGCCAATGCCGCGATCGACACAGTCAAAGCGTTGATTCGGCCGACGGCTGAAGGAAATTATTTTTCAGTCGCGGTCACTTCGGACGGCTCCTATGGAATTCCCGCAGGTTTGATTTTTAGTTTTCCAATTCGTTCCAATGGCCAGTCGTGGGAAATTGTTAAAGGCATCGAGCTAAATGATTTTTCCAAAGAAAAAATCAATGCCACCACTAAAGAATTGCTTGAAGAACAAGCGGCAGTGAAAGAACTGCTGAAATAGTTGCTGAAATATTTTCTTATAAATTGAATCGGTTGATCAACGGATTCAGTTTGTTTGATTAGACTGAATATTTGAACGGCGAATTTCTTGACGCGCCCGCCAAGAAATTCGCTTAAATCATCTTAAATACCAATCTTTTGACATCTCACGAATTTTTTTTCGAAGTAATCGCCGTATCCTTGATTCTGGGCCAAGCAAAACTGATCTCTTGACCGGTGTTGTTTGGGGGGGGAGTTTCGATGAAAGTTCAAAAATCAATGTGGTGTTTGATTGCGGCAGGCTTAGGTTTGCTCAGCTTTTCTTATCAAGCCAAAGCCGAATTTCAGGGCAAAAAACTAGGAAGATCACGCGCTATTGAGGCCGTTCCTGGTGAATTTGTCGTGAAACTTAAAAACTCAGTTGGAGCGACTTCCAAAGCGCTACGCACTTTTGGAGCTTCGGGTCTTCAAGTCGTTGAAACTCTGAATTTGCGCCAAAATTTGCATCTGATTAAAGCCGCCAACACTTCTAAATTGGCCAGCACTTTGGGACTCAGTGCCGATATTTCCCAGCGCACTCTTCAAAAAGAAGCTCTCCGATTGGTTGCATCGATGTCGGAAGTTGAATACATCGAGCCCAATCTGGTTTACCGCACAATGGAAATGTCTGAAGATCAAGACGAGCTTCCGCTGCCGGGCGATGAACATTTTGGCGTTCTGTGGGGCATGAACAACACCGGACAAAAAGATCCTTCCGGCCAACTTGGAAACATCGATGCTGACATTGATGCTCCGGAAGCTTGGAAAGTTAACAAAGGTTCAAACTCAGTAGTCGTTGCCGTCATCGACACTGGGATTGACTACACTCACCCAGACTTAGTTGGGAATATTTGGACAAAGGCAAAGGCTGATCCGGCTGAGCCCGATGTTCATGGTTACAACGCCATCACTGATGCTTTGGATCCTAAAGACGATCATGCTCATGGAACGCACTGCGCGGGCAGCATTGGCGCTCGCGGAGATAACAGCCAAGGCGTAGTGGGCGTTAACTGGAACGTTTCTATGATGGGCGTCAAATTTTTGTCAGGCTCCGGCAGTGGCACATTGGCTGATGCCGTTAAAGCCATCGATTGGGCCACTGCAAATGGCGCAAACATCATGTCTAACAGTTGGGGTGGTGGTGGTTACTCGCAAGCACTATATGATGCGATCGATCGCGCTCGTCTCAAGGGAGTTCTATTTGTTGCCGCCGCTGGCAATGATGGCAGCAACAATGATGACCACTCGGCATACCCCGCGAGTTATCAATTGGACAACGTGGTTTCCGTTGCCGCCAGCACCAACCTTGATACATTGGCGTACTTCTCTAACTACGGAGCTAAATCTGTTCACTTGATGGCTCCTGGTTTCAACATCATGTCTTCGGTTTTGAACCACGGATACCAAAGCTTCAGCGGAACTTCGATGGCGACGCCTCACGTTTCAGGCGCAGCAGCGTTGTTGATGGCGGCTGAACCCGGAATCACTTACGCTGATGTTAAAGCTCGATTGATCAGCTCTTCCGACAAAAGCCGCGCCTTCAAGCGCAAGCTGATTTCGTCGGGCCGACTCAATATCAATAACTTGCTGACGAACGTCAGTCCTCCGGGACCGGTGGTTCCGCCTGAAAGTTCTTGGCAAGCTGAAACCCGCATTGATATTCGCACTCCAAATCCGTACTTGGATAACTCCAAGCTCGAGTGGACTATCGAACATCCCGGCGCCAAGTTTGTTCGCGTGCGTTTCAAGGAATTGAACACCGAAAGTGGTTATGACTTCGTGAAATTGTTCTCCGAGGCCGGCGAAGAATCCGACAGCTACAGCGGAACTTTAGCGGCTAATGTTTGGAGCAGCGAAGTTGAAGGCGGCAAGCTTCGAATCACCTTCGAATCTGACACCTCAGTAAATCGCACCGGTTTCGTGATCGACGCTTATCAGTGGACTGACTTCAATGGTCAAACTCACACGGAAAGCCTGAATATCAGCGCACGGTAAATTGATTAAAATTTAGCTAACTAAATTCCAAAGAGAAGCTCTGATTTATAAAAAATCAGAGCTTCTTTTTTTTGTCTCGCTGGCGAATCAATCGACAGATTTCTTGCTCTTGATTGGTGATTTTGAATTCTTTGATGATCATCGGGGGCAATTGTTGGTTGGTTTTTAAGAACTCATTGATTTTGCCACGGATCCCGTAAAAACATTCTTCGGGCAAGAGATCCAAATAAGCTCCTAAACGTTCGGGCTCGAAAGTGTCTTTAACCACTTTCAAATTTACAAAGAAATCGTTTTGAAATTCAGCCGCCAAGCTCGCTTGCGAATGAGGAAGTAAATTTTTGGCAATGATCCCAACTTGCTCGCTGGTTCGAGGAGGATCGGAATGGATGATTTGATCAAAGAGCAAGCGCTTTTGAACTTTATCAGGCTGGCGAGCGCGGGCGGCCAATTCGGCTTGTTGACCAAAGTGTGAACCATCACGTCGGGACTCCAGGGCTAGACGATCCGCAATGGTGGGTTCGTTGTTTTCAGCAAGTTGCTTGAGAATGGTCCACCGACGATCTTGGTCTAGCGTGGCTCCCATTTTTTTTGAAAACTCAGGGTTAAGTAAATCGCGCAAATTGTTCAGATGATTTGGGCTGCGAGCAAACGATAAATAAAATTTCTCGTAGATTTTACGCAGTTCTGATTTGGCCGGAGATTTTCGATAAAGTTCCCAAATAAGGTCTTCGAAGGCTTCCAGTCCTTCGCCGTTATTAAAGTCAGTGTAGCGGTAAAGCGAAGCGCCGCCCCAGCGACTTTTTAAATAAATAAATAGTGCTTCCACACCAGCGGGATCGGATTCGATTCCTATGGCTTTGTACAAAATATCCGCGAAATCAGAAAGCTTGGTTTCTCCTCGGCGGGTGGATTGCCAAAGATCAAAAATCAAAGTTTGTCGTAAAAAGGGATTTTCCAATTGGCTGTAATTTTCGACGATGGTTTTCAAATCTTGATCGGTATACTCGGGCAAAAAATAAGCCTGATCATCGATGTTGGAGTAGATCAATGCCGGGCAGGGTTTAGATTCAATCAGGGCATGGTTCCCGGATTTTCCAGAGTATTCAACGTCAACGGTTGAATCGAGAGCTAAACCGGTTGCAGTTTTTACGAAGAGCCCGAGGCGGGTTTTTTGGCTTCTAAAAACTGGATCGCCATTGAAAACCTTTTGTTCAAAATGAATGTTGGCTAGCTTGCCGTTCAAGCATTCGGGTAGAAACGCCACGGTGTTGAGGCCTTTGCTTCTTAGCCATTCCTTGGTCCATCGGGCCAAGTTTTTTTGCGAACCTTCTTCGAGCGCAGCAATGAAATCGGCAAGTGTCGAATTGGAATAGCGATGGCGATTGAAGTAAATTTGTATTCCTTTTTGAAAGCCCCCGACTCCTAAATAGAAATCTAGCTGTTTCATCAATGAGGCACCTTTCCCATAGGTGATTCCATCAAAATTCAAGAATGCATCATCGGTGGTTTTAATGGTCGCTTCAATGGGATGAGTTGTGACCTGGAGATCGGTCGAATAAGCCCATGTTTTGGTGTTGTAAAATTCGCGCCAAGTTTCATCACCTGAAAATTCGGTGGCTTTAGAACTGGCCAAGGCTGCCATATAGGTCGCGAACGATTCATTCAGCCAAAGATCATTCCACCATTTCATGGTGACTAAGTTCCCAAACCACATATGAGCCATTTCGTGCAAAATCACATCGGCACGATCACGTTTTTCAGAATTTAATTCAGTGCCTCGAGAAATGGTGCGTTCCGAAAAACTAACCGCTCCCACGTTTTCCATGGCGCCCGCTTTGAAATCGGGAACCACAATTTGGTCGTATTTTTTGAAGGCATAAGGTTCATCGAAATACTTTTCGAAGAAATCAAAACCCTGGCGAGTGACGGTGAACCACTCTTCGGGGTTCACATAACGCGCTAGTGATTTGCGGGCGAGTAGACGGCTGGGAATTCGAGCTTGATCATCGTTCCAAACCCGAAAGGGGCCTGCGTGGATGGACCAAACGTAGGTGCTGAAAACTAAGCTCTTAGGAAAATCCCAAACCTTAAAGGCGGCTGAATTTTCGCTAAGTTTCTCGACCGTGCTTTCTTTGTCATATCCGACCACCGTCCAACTTGCCGGCGCGGTGATTTTCATGGCGAATGATGCCTTTAAATCAGGTTGGTCAAAGCAAGGAAAAACTCGATTGGCATCAAAGGGCTCCAGGGTGGTGTATAGGTAAACGGCTTTGTCTTCGGGGTCGTGGAATCGGTAAATTCCACTGCCATCAGTCGAGTAATTTTGTTTAAATTGAACGGTGATTCGGTTGGTTCCCGGGCTAAAAGCCACTCCCGGAATTAAAATGCGATGCTTTTTCTGCTGGAAATCGACTGCTTTTTCGTTGACCTTTAGTTCGGTTAAAGTGCCTTGATTGAAATCAAGCCAAAGGTTGTCGGTTTTTTTTCCGCGCCACTGAATCTTGATGTCGTTGCTGCCGGTGTAAGAAGTGCTCACGGCATCAAATTTAAAAGTTAAATTGTATTCTACATTGGAGAGCAGCGACTCTCGATAAATCGCTTCCGTTTGGCTGAGTTTGGATTCGTCTTTGGTGAGATCTTCAATTGAAACTTTTGCTGAAGTTGCGCATCCAAAAACTAGTAATGCCGTAATAAAAAGAGCAAATTTTTTCATGGCTGCGATTCAGCCATTAAATAGGGGCTCAGTCGAGCCCGAGAAATAGGAAATCTAGCTTGAAGAAATCGCCGCTCAAATAAATATTAGGAATCCATTTACATCGATTGATTGCCAGATGATTTGGGAATTTTAAGGGTGTCACCAGCTTTGATCGATCGGCTTTGATTCAGTCCGTTAAATTCCTTAATACTGGCTACAGAAACTCCGAAACGCTTGGACAGCGCCCAAAGAGTGTCTCCATTTTGAACTTCATAAGACAAAAAACTTCCCTCATCGCGGGGCGTTGCCGACGGTTTGGGGGAAGATGCCGAAGATTTGCCCGATGAATTTTTAGCAGTATTTTTAGACGTGTTGGTCTCTTTGCTTCGCTTTCTTTGCGATTGAATGTTTCCGACGTTTACGGGAATTTGAAGCTTCACTCCATTTCGCATCCGACGAGGATTGGAAATGTTATTGAGGTCCATAATGGTTTGAACACTAGTGCCATAGCGACGAGAAATGCTGCCTAGGTTTTCGCCTTTTTCTAAAACGTGAATAATGAAAAATCCATGCTTTTGGCTCTTTAGTTTGTCGAGATTAGCCATCAACAATTCTTTTTTGGCCTTAGGAACCTTAACTGGCCAAGAATCCGCGTTGGGTGGAGTGATTTCTCTGAATAATTCAGGATTGTAGATTTTGAAATCCGCATAAGGCATTTGCATCACATCCGCTATTGCTCGCAAAGCAACCCCGGGTTGTACGTTTACTAAATCCCACTCAAGAGCCGTTTCGTATTCAATATTAGTGAAGCCGTATTTCTCTGGATTCTGCGAAATCATTGCGGCGGCAATGATTTTAGGAACGTAATTGCGAGTTTCCTTGCGATAATTAGAGCTGTTACGAATCAATTCCCAAAAATTTCGAGTCTTTGATTCTCGAACCACTCGAAGAGTGCGGCCTTCACCGGCGTTGTAACTGGCTGCTGCTAAATACCAAGATCCGAAAATTTGCTGTAATTCTTTCAAATAAACCGCGGCTGCGTGAGTTGCTTTTTCGATGTCACGACGTTCATCAACCCAATGATCGATTCGCAATTCGTAACGAGATCCAGTTCCCTTGATGAACTGCCAAACGCCCACTGCCGATGCGTGGGAAAGGGCTCGAGGATTAAATCCCGATTCAATCATCGCCAAATAAACTAATTCTGGTGGCAATCCATCGACCTTTAACCTTTTATCAATGATCGGCAAATAGCGGTGCTTACGAGCTAACCATTTTTCAAAAGTTCTACGACCAGATTTATTCTCTGTAAAAAAACGAATCCATTGATCCACGAATTCGTTTTCAACAAGGGCAAATTTAGTTTGGGCTTGGCTGTCGGCCTCGACTTCGGCTTGGTTTCGTTGCGAATTAACCGCAATTTCGCCGAGATCATCGGGAACTTCATCGTCTTTTTTCTCAAGATTGGGATCGACTTCGACAGAGTCTTCCTCGACTCGGGAGAAGCCATTCGGGTCATCGGAATTTCCCGAGTTGTTATTTCCACCGTTTTTAAAATGCGAGCATGAAGCCAACGCTAGGCACGACAAAAGTAAATACGACTCAACATTTAATAATTTAGAACTGAAAAATTTAAATTTAACCACCAACAAAACCTCAACAACTCATCATGCTTTAGCTATCGGATGGCTTTCAAGCAGAGCAGAGTCATCTGCTTCTAACTCGGAAGCGATAGGTGCCAAAACCAAATCTTGTTCGGTAGATTCGTTGATATGCAGCCGATCCAGATAGGCAGCCACTAAACTACGAATATCCTCGGTCGTCATTTGATCTCTATCGATCTTTAAGGCAACCATCAGATCACTTAGTTCAGTTTCTGCTTTGCTTTTCTCAATACCACTCAATTTGACCAAAAGATCAAAGAGTTTTTCCCCACGCATCATCATTACTTTCCCTCCCCATAATGGCGACAATTTGCCCCCTAAGGAGCCCCCAATTGGAAACGCTAACATGAATCGAAATTCATAGAAGGCACGATGCGGCAAATTAAGAACTTTTGCGATTGGGCGAGTTGAAAAGTAGCTTCAGAAAAAATTTTAAATGAATTTCTGAGAACGAAAAGCGAGGCTTAGCCGTTGTAATCTCCCGGAGGTCCCATATCCATAAATTCAGGAGGCGTGAAGCTTGGGGGTGCCCAATCCGAGAAGCGAGTTTGGCTTCCCAACCAAGTTAATTTAACAGTTTTGGTAGGACCGGCACGGTGTTTGGCAATGATGATTTCAGCCTCAGACGGCGCACGTGAATCGACTTCGGGGCCCATTTCTCGATGGATGAACATAACCACGTCGGCATCTTGTTCGATCGCACCCGAATCTCGTAAATCGGATAACTGTGGTTTCTTGGACTCTGGCGGTCCTTCACGCTTAGAGCGTTGACGATTCAGCTGACTCAAAGCCAATACCGGCACGCTTAATTCTTTGGCGATTGCTTTTAATCCGCCGGTTATGGCCGCGACTTCAATGGATCGACTTTCGGTGTTCACTCCGGCCTTCATGATTTGAATGTAATCGGCCACGATTAAATCAAGACGGGCTTCGGGATTTGTCAGTCGCAAACTAGAAATTAACTTTCGCGCTTGGGCCAAAATATCATAGGGACTGATCAGCGATCGATCGTCCAAATAGAGTGGCGCTGTGTTTAATTCGTCGGCTGCATAATAAAGATTGTTGAAATCTTCGGGACTCAAATTTCCTTTTCGAAGTTTGCCCGAGTCCACACCTGCTGCAAAAGACATCATCCGCTCGACGATTTCTTTTTGAGTCATTTCGAGCGAGAAAAACAGAACAGTTTTTTTCTGTTTTACAGCAGCGTTGTGAATGATGTTCACCGACATCGCGGTTTTTCCAGTTCCAGGACCGGCTGCTAAAACAATCAGCTGGCCTGGTCGAAATCCCGTGAGACATTCGTCCAAATCGCGAAAACCAGTAGGCACAATCGTTGGGTCGGGAATCCCACCACTATCAGCGCGTTTTTCAAACTCTTCGATCACATCGTGAAGCAAATCGCCGACTCGAGCCATTTGAGTTTTTTTACGCTCTTGGGCGGCGTCGAAAATTTTCTTTTCCACTTCTTGAGCGATGTCTCGAGTGTCGCCAGCCTTGAGGGCCAAGGCTCTTGCCGCATCAGCAGCGCTCAACAGTCGGCGTCGCCACGAAAGATCGGCCACAATGTGGGCGTAATCACGCGCATGGTTAGAGGTCGATGGTGTTGATGCTAAGTCCGACAAATAGGGAGCGCCACCAACAAAATCAAGTTTGCCGGTTTCGCGCAAATTCCCCATAAGAGTGGTGAGGTCGATGGGTTTGTTTTTAAAAGCCAGCTGCACCATCGACTCATAAATCGCTTGGTGAGCAGGTAAATAAAAATCATGAGCTTTCAGCACGTGCTGGATATCAGAAAAAACATCGTTAAAAAGAATGACTCCGGCGATCACTGCTTTTTCAGTGTCAAAGTCATGGGGCTGTTCCCCGGGCTGGAAGGCCATGTCGTCTTGCGAATCACGACGTCGAAAACGTCGCGAATTACCGCTGCTCGAAGACTCGCTTCCTCCACCACTGATTTCAAATGCCATTGAGGGATTGTCTCTATATCAATTAGTTCAGCCTAAAAACTAAAAAGGCCTTTGCTCGATCATGCATCGAGCAAAGGCCTTTAATTTAAACCTATTGGTTTGAAAAAATAATTAATTAGCTTCGGATACTGGAGCTTCTTTAAGAACTTCGCCTTCAACCTTTAACGGCACAGTAGCTTTTAATCCGCCGACAAGTTTGATCAAAATGTTGTATTCACCAGCCATTTTGATTTGTTGGCCAAGAACCACCTGACGTCGGTCCACTTTTACGCTCTTAGAGGCAAAAGCTTCTTCGATTTCTTTGGTAGTCACTGAACCGTACAATCGGCCGTCTTCAGAAATTCGTTTTCGCAAAGTTAAGCTGATGGTTTCTAGCTGAGCCAGAAGTTCTTTAGCGCCTTTGCGATCCAATTCTTTTTTCTCTTGAAGTTTTCTAACGCGGTCTTGGAAAACTCGAATGTTTTGGTCGTTTGCGGTCACTGCAATTTTTTGAGGAATCAAAAAATTTCTTGCGTATCCGTCACGAACGTTTACCAAATCACCGGCTTCGCCGAGTCCCATATAACTTTTTTCTAGAATAATCTTCATAAGGATCACTCTTCCGATTTCTGCTGGCTAGGTCCAGCGCCTACAGCTTGGTTAACAACATCGCCCGAGTTGTCTCGATCACGATAATGTCCGCCACCGCCACCATCACGACCACCACCATCACGGCCACCGCCATGATCACGACGGAAAGGAGGGCGCGGTCCACGACGGGGGCGATCTTCTTTCCAATCACGAGGTTTGTCTCGGTCGACTAATTCTTTCGGCATATTTGCGCGAAGGCTTTCGTAGTCCGAGCCGGCAGGATTTGCACGGTTGGTCATATAACGAAGTACGCCTTCATTGATTTTCAATGCGCGCAAAACTTCGTCAACACCAGCAGCTTCTGATTTGTAGCGCAGATAAGTCCAACGACCTCTCGGCTCTTTTTTAATTTCAAAAGCAATGTTGGCAAGTCCCCAGTCGTCTTCCATGACGACTTCGCCTTTGCCCAAATCTTTGATTGCAGTTTTGCAACGTCCCATGAGAGTCTTAAATGTCTCTTCAGACATATCGACTTTGGTAATCACAACAGTTTCATAAGTTCTCAGGTTTCCTGACATATTTTATCTTTTCCCTTTTTTGGAATCCAACCGGGTTAACAAAAAGACCCGGGACAATCAACTGGACTTTTATGCTTTAGGCCGAGAATACAAGCCAGTCCATGTTTTCGGAGCTGGTGCTTCGACAATCATCCACTGGCTGGTGCGTGGATGACGGAAGCGAAGTCGACGAGCGTGCAGGGCGTGAGCGTCTAAAATCAGCCGTCGCTTCAATGTGGGACTTAAGTAAATGTATGATTTTTCAGGCAATTTAACTTTTGACCCTTCTTTGAACTCCAAAAAAGTCGCTTCGCTGGGGTCATAAAGCTTGTCGCCAACGAGTCCAGAGCCTTGGTGGGCCATGTGAACTCGTATTTGATTGGTGCGTCCGGTAATGGGTCGACATTCGACCAGGGAAATCGGCCAAGGGCTCTTGGGGCCGTCTTTCATCATTTTTACCATCCCGGGCCATTCGGGCGGAGTCCATTCGGGAGCTTCAACCCACTTGGTGCCTAGTGTGTGATATTTAGTTTTTGCGGTCTTAGCGCCTTTGACGTTCACCTGTTGTTTGATTCGAATTTTGCTGGTGCGTTCTTCATCATCCGCGGCGCCCATCGGTACATCGACCGTTCCTGATGGTGGAGTGGGGCGGCCCCAGCACAAAGCCCAATAAGTTTTTTCAACTTCTGAATTAAAAAATTGCCAGTACATTTTTTCTTTTCCCAGACGAGTCTTGGTTAAAATGCAAACTCCGCTGGTTTCTCGATCCAATCGATGTGCCAAGGTGAGCAATGGGTCTTTGCGTTTTTTTTGCAGCACATGAATCAAGGTGTTTCGCAGATATCGACCGGTTGGGTGCATCGGAATGTGCGGTGGTTTGTTAACCACCAAAAGATCTTCATCTTCGAATAGAACTTCAATTTCAGTGGGCACTTTAGGTTCTTCGAGAACTTCAGCGCGGTACTCAACTTTGTCAGCTGAATTGAGGACGGCGTCCTTGTTGGTTCTTTGACCATTTAATAATACGTCACCTTTGTTGATGAGGTCAGTCCATTGTTGGGCGTTGAAATACTTAAAGCGGATGGTCAAAAAATCTAGCAAGCATTTGCCGATGTATTGGCCCCCAATGTGGCTAAAAAACGAGACTTTGTCTTTTTCTTCTATCTCGTCCATAAATATCTTTGGCGATGGCACAGTGCCACCAAAATTGATTTCGGCCAAGACAAAAAAGCCGCCTAAAAAACCAGTATAAAAAAGCCCGGGGCGCGTTCCTGAGAAGGGCCCTTTGTGTTAGATATTTAGAAAGCCGCCATGATTGTTGAAGTTCACGTACCAACGCCGTCTCAAAGAATGATCGACCAAACAGTTGCTTTATTGCAGCGTGGGGGAATCATCGTGTTTCCTACGGACACTGGCTATGCAATTGGCTGCGATCTTTATAATAAAAAAGCCATCGATCGAATTTACGCTCTTAAGGGTCGAGACAAAGCTCATCCACTTAGTTTCATTTGTTCGGACCTCAGCGATTTGAGTCAATTCGCGGTTCTTAACAATAAAGCTTATCGCAGTATGCGCCGCCTTTTACCGGGTCCTTTTACCTTTGTGTTGCCGGCAACCAAAATGGTTCCGCGTTTGTTGGTGAGCCGCCGTTCAAGTGTGGGAATTCGAATTCCTGATCATCCGGTGACTTTGGCTTTGGTGCGAGCGCTTCGACACCCGATCATTGGAACTTCTTGTGCAAGCCCGGATGGTGATGCTTTTGAAAATGCAGAAGACATCAAAAAATTCTTCGCTAAAAAAATTGATTTAATTCTAGATTCCGGACCCGTGGCTTCGGAACCTTCCTCGGTCATTGATTTCACGACTCCCGATCCTATGATCATTCGCCAGGGTAAGGGAGACCTGTCATCTTTTTCGATTCGTGACGAGAGTTGACGAGGACCTTTGATGGCTACCGAGCAAACTCAGCCGTCGAAAAATTCCATCACTAAAAGTCGATTTGATGATCACTTTAGTCGGAAATTTTTCCATATGCTTTCGGGAACGGTGCTGGTTTATTTTTACTTAGAAATTTTTAGCCGCAAACAAAGTGTCACTTATATTTTAGTCGGAACTTTTTTGGCGGTGTTTTTTGAGTTGCTTCGAGTTTCGTGGCCACGCTTGAATCGATTGATTCTAAGCATTTTTGGCCCTCTCATGAGAGAAAACGAGGCCGAGTCTCCAAGTGCTTTGCTTTTTTATATTTTAGGTTTGCTCTGGGCCTTTTTGGTTTTACCAAAAATTTTAGCGGTTCAAGCGGTGCTGACTTTAGCGTGGATGGATCCGATCGCGGGAATTTGTGGTGTGCGATTTGGCAGAAAAACTTGGAATCGTGTTTTTTCAGGATTTGTTCCAGAGGAGCGCAGAATCCCGGCGGCCCTTGGTGCAAAAACAGTTGAAGGTTCCTTTGCGGGATTTTTAGCTTCAGTTTTTGCGGGCTTGGTCGCATGGACCGGCCCTTGGGCTCAAGTTCTCGGGCCGGATGGAATCTGGGCGGCTCCTGATTTAAAAACGGTGGCACTTTTTAGCTTGGTCGGAGCCTTGATCGCTACCATTGCCGAAGCTTGGCCTTCTCAGTGGGATGACAATGCTAAGATTCCATTTTGGACCGGCACGATTTTGTTTATCATGGCTCTTCTTATGGGAGTGCCGGTTGGTTTTTAGAGGTGATTTTATGAAATTAATTCAACTGCTGGCCCTATTTTTTATTTTTATTGCTAGCGAGGGGTATTCGGCGGCGGGAAATGTAACCAACATCGAAAGGGCTGACGAGTTTTTGGCCGATCTGATGAAACTTTCAGACAGCGTAAAAAGCAACGGCGATGTTAGCGTTCGAAAAGAGCTCATTAAAAAATTATCTTCTTCAGTTGATTTTGAAGGCTTAGCTCAAAAAAGTTTAGGCAAACATTGGACCAGCACTAGCAAAGCAAAACGCCAAGAATTTTTAGCGGTGTTGAAAGATCTGGTAGAAAAAGTGCTTTACCCCAGAGCGAAAAGAATCAATTCCAAAATTGGTGAAATTAAGTTTTCAGCAGTGCCGGGACGACCTTCGAACGTTAAAGCCTCCACTAAATATGAATACGAAAAAGCTGGCGACTTGGTTTCGCGAAATGTGGAAATCGAATTAGTTTATAAAAACTTTGGCAACAAATCTCGCATTGTTGATGCGATTTTGGAAGGCGAGGAAGTTTCCATGAATTTGAATCGACAGTTCTCGCAAATTTTAGAAAAACGCACGATCGATGAAGTGCTCGAAAAAATGAAGCAAAAGCTGAAGGCCCAAACAGATCCAAATTTGTTTCCTAAGAGTGACTCGAAAGCTACGGCTGACAAACCGGCGGTCAAATGAGTGGGGCCAAGTCGTTAGCGATTGGATTTATATTTTATTCAGCTGCTGCTTTCGGCCTGGAGTCCGCTACCGATTCGGCAGTTGATTCATCTGTTAATTCATCTGTTAATTCATCTGTTAATTCATCTATCCGAATGAGTTTCGAAGCTTTTTTTGAAGCCGCTCAAAAATCGGGCGTGCAACTAAAGTCTCAAGAGGCTCAGGTCAGTTATTCAGAAGCTCGTGAAGATTCCGTTCGTGCTAATTATTTTCCAAGCGTTCAATTAGACTTAATAGCGGGGCCGGCCCCTGAGCTTCGGGGCAATGCTTTAAATTCCGAAACTGATTGGTCCAATTGGTCGATCGCTTACAAAGGTGAAATTCAGATCGTTCAACCGCTTTTGCACTGGTGGACCGTGGATAAGGGCATTCGAGCTGCCAAGCTCGCAACGAGCGCAGAAAAGGGTGTTCTAGAGAAGGATCGCTTGGCGCTGCGCTATGAAGTTGGAAAATATTATTATGGCTATCAGTTTGCCTTTGAAATGCGTGAATTGGCCGAGGAAGCCGGCGATCAACTTAAGAAAGCTCTTGCTAGCGGAGAAGAACGCCGCCGTAAAAAAGCATCAGGAGCTCCAAGTCTAGGGGATTTGGATCGTTTGAAAGGTTTTATTGCCGAAGCCGATGTGCGAAAAGCCGAAGCTCAAAAAGGAATCGATTCAGCTCGAATGGCCATGTCTTGGAAGTTGGGATCGTTAGGTTCTGAACCTTTGCGCTGGGATCGAGCGAATTTGGAAGAATCAAATCGAGAAATTCCAAAGCTGGAAAAATTGCTGGAATCAGCAAAAACTCAACGTCCGGAATTGAAGGCTTTGGCTGACGAAGAAGAAGCACGAAAGTTGAAGGCGGAAGTTGAAGAGGCCAAAATGTCTCCGAATTTATACGCCGGACTTCAAGCCTCCTACGCTAGGGCTTCAAATCGAGACGATCAAACTTCAGCCTTTTCCAATGATCCCTTTAATAAGACTGACGTGCTTTTTGGAATTGGATTGCGCTGGAATTTTTTATCAGCCGGCCAAAGAGCCGAAGCTTCCATGGCTCGTGCCGAGTGGCGGAAGGCCGAGGCTAAAAATCTTTATTTAAAAATGGGTTTATTAGCTGAAGTTGAGCAGAAACTTCGTGAGCTCAGTTTTAATCATGAACGCAGAATTCTACGAAAAGATGCGCTGGCCGCATCCGACCGGGTTTTTCGAGACGCTTACTCTGCCTTTTTCTTCGAAAGCGGCAAAGCTAAAGATTTGCTGGAAGTCATGGGCGAAAACGTAATGGCCAAGAAAAATTATTTCGAAGCAGTCTATGATGAAAATTTAGCTTGGGTTGCTTTAGAGCAGGTCACCGCATCGCGGTTCTAGGTTCCAAGATCAAAGACTTTTTGAATTTTTGACAAATCTTTTGGCGATGCTGAATAATTCTTCGGACTCTTTACGCACTTGCTGAAGCTCAGTGGTTGATGCGCTTTCTGCACCATAGAAAACTTTGTTAAAAACTTGCGACATGTCGCGGAAAGGCTGCCAAAGCCGGGTCTTCATCTTGATTGAAAATCGAGCGATGTATTCGTCGACCGGCAATCCTTCTGGACGTTGAAATTTGAGTCCTTCCAGAAGTTCTAGCGAAACGTTGAAACGTTGGATGACTTCCTTTTCGGGAGGATAAACGCTGCGATCAATTTCTCGGAGACGCTCGTAAAGTTCTTTATAAAGCTCTTTTGAAATTTCGGGTTTGAGGGCAGATGGGTCGGAGTTGCTGCCGGGACTGAATATTTTCCATAACCAATTGAGAGGTAACCAAGTAAAAAAGGCGACCATCGAGAAACGCAAAAATTTGTAGAATAGATTAAGCAGATTTTTTTTCAAGAGCCCTGAATTTTCTTCACTGTTTTTAAGCTGTTTTCGTGCGTCATCAATTTTTTTATTCTTAATGGCCGCTAATTTTTTTAATGATTGATTTATTTCGGTGCTGGTATTTTTGACCGAATTTTCAAGCTCGGCCGCTTTGCTCAAAGTGTTTTGTTTTTCAGTCAATGCCGCAACTCCTTCTTCAAGGGCGCCTTTAACTTGGTTGATCATGGGCTCAATCTTTGATTTGAGATTTTTATCACGACTTTTTTTGATGACTTCATCTTGCATTTTTTCAATGCTGGCGATGGTTGCGGTCAAATCGTTTTTTTGCTGGTTTAAATCCGCGATTTGTTCGGGCTGGGTGGCCTCGCTAGGCGGGTTTTTTAACTGATCAGAAGCTTTGGAGCTGATTCGACCTAACTCTGCGGCGACTTTTCCATTTTCGGTTTTTTTAATAGCAGGGTTGTTTGCTTGGCTTATTAATTTAGCACTCAAATTTTTCAAATTTTCTTTAACTTCTTCTAGTTTTTTTGCAGCTTGGTTCTTCTCATCTTTTATTTTTAATTTTTGCTCAGCGTTTTGCTGTAATTTCTCTACTTGCTTGCGGGCGGCGTTAATCTCATTGGCCACTTCGGCTTTTTCATCAGTCTTTTTAGATAAATTTTGCAGATGACTTTCCAACATTTTTAGATCTTGCTCGGCATTTTTAGCTAATTTCTTAGTTTTAGTATTTTCATCTTCTTCAGAGCTAGCTGGAATTTTAAATTGCTGCTCTTTCAGTTCACGAAGCTTGGCGATGGCTTTGTCGACAGCCGGAATCAGAGTTTCTCTGTTTGCTTTGCTATTTTTAAGTAACCCGCGCAATTCTTTTACTTGCGCTTCGGCTTCAGCAATTTTGGCGGCTTGATTAACTACTTCGGGAGTAAGGTTTTTGCGCGCCAACTCAGCCGCTTCTGAAATGGCTTTAGGTGGCTCTGCATCGGAATTCCCTACAGTGGTATCAAAAGGCAGCCATTTCTTTTGGCTATCATCCCAAACTTCTACCCAAGCGTGGGCGTGTTTGTTGCGAATCATCACTGAATTGTCGGGGTTCCGCTCGACCAATCGATAGCCATTCACCACTTGGGCAAAGGTGCCGTTTGCACGTAAAAGCAAGGCGGTCGTCGTGGCATATAGTTCGCAGTGACCATTTTTGTCCGTCTCCAAAAACTGAGGAATTCTTTTTGAGATCGATAAGTCGGTTCCCTCTGCTAGAGTTTTAAGGGAATATTTAAAGCCGTTGTCTGAAAAATATTTTTTTAATGCAGAAATTACTACAGCGGGCGACCGTGAGGACTGAAAAATTTCAGCAGCTTTATTTTTTAGCCACTGATTAAAGTCTGGATCTTTTGAAAGTGCTAAGTGTTCTGGCCACGGTGCACGATGATTCTTTCCGTTTGAATCCTCGGGCAAGCTGATCCAATACCGCAACGGTCCATTAGCTTCGCCAATTGTTCGAAATGATTTTCGTGGAGTTTCGGCCATTGAAACTACCGACCCTTCAGAATTCTCCACTCTGAGTATCCGCGAATCATAAAGTGTTGGCAGGATTGAACTTTGACTTTCCGCCCGTGTGATTTCGATAGATTCTGTGTCGGGATTTTCAATGCTTTGAGCTTCTACTGGGACGCTGTTGGCGGATGTTTTCCAGCCACTTTCATCGAATATCTCAAGCGCTTCTCCACGGAAAAGAGTCTGTGATCCCACCATCATTTGTGCCATGTCAGATTTTGGAATTTTGATTTGAAATGCCATCTGATCCCAAGAGTTCAGATCTCCAGGCTTGGATAGATCCATTGAATCAGATGCTCCAAAACTTCTTTTGGCGGCTTTGTCTCCGAGATTTTCGTCTTGAGCTTTTTTTAGATTGCGCTCAGTTGATTCCAAAAGATCGTCCATTTTCTTTTTTTCGGTTTCACCTTGATCTTGGCCATTGGGCAGCTTGCTGAGTTCTTTTCTAAGTTCTGAGAGTTTCTCGCCGGCTTCTTCAAGAGGGTTAGCGGATTGGAGTGGGTCTTTAGCCGCATTTTCAATTTGGTCGAGTGGCACATCGTTGGAGCTTTCGTCTTTGAGGTTGAGCATTCGGCGAAATTTTTTGCCGGCCCATTTATTAAACTCTACGACTTTAGTGATGAGGCTGGTGTCGAAACTGTTTTTAGAACCAATTTTGGTTTCTTGGGCTAACCAAATAGAAGCACCCAAAAGCACCCATAAAGGCATTAAAACATAAATCGACCTAGAATTTTTCTTGAACCAACTTCGGTGGGGTCGCTGAAAATTAATCCATTGATTGTGATCAAGCTGTGCCAAGGTTTCCCGATGATCATCAATCAAAATTTTAAAAAATAAAAGGCTGTAGGGCACCAGGCATATTTTGCCCCAAAAAGGAATGTTGGAGTTTAATCCTATGAAAACCGCGATGATGTTAAAAAAAATTGGAAGCATTAAAATAGATCGGTGCGAAGCCAATATCAAAACCGCCGCCGCCGCCAGATGAATCACTGTTTGAATTTGAAGCGTTAGAATTTTCAACTTCAGGCTTAAAAAAAGATAAACCATGGCCACAATGATTTGCAGAAAGAAGGTTAAAATTCCCAGTGGAATTCGTGGACCGTTCATCCCGGGTGATTTTTTGCGAATGCTGGGCAAATTCTCTATCCATTTGCCAAAGACTAAAATTTTTCGATTTTCTGGTTTTCCCAGTGACTCGTTTCCTACTGCTTTTTTCTCTACGGGAATGAATCGCGAATAAAAATCTTTGAAGAGAAACGATAGAATCGTGACCGCTATTACAAAAATTGTATTTTCTTTAGAGCTCGGAGCGAGACTAATGACTGCGCCTAGTATCAGAAAATAGCAAAGCGACCAAGTTCGTCCTTCGTTGCGATTCTCAGTCTTGGAATTTTTCTCAGGTGCCGATTCTGTTTTCATGCAACCAGGTCTCCGTTGCGAATGACCGAGCAGTTGATTCCCGAATGCTCCAACGAAAATTTGAGAGTGGTCAACGCGGTTTTCGATTGTTCAATCGAATCTTTGACGCTGTGTTTGACCTCGACAAAGGAATCCGCGCCCAAGAAAGAAGAAGTGTCGATCAACAAAACTGCAACCCGAATTCCTTGGAGTTGCAGGGCCATTAATTCGGCAAGAAATGCGCTTGGGCTTTGGAGTGGGGTAGGGCCAACGTAAACCAACGACGAGCCATAGGGCAAAACTCCTGAGGCAGCCATGGCCAGTAAAGCCCGTCCTTCAGTTTGGACCGGCTCAAGGCCCAAGATTCCTTTGGTCGCGACTGCCATATGAGAATCGCCGGCACCATAAGGCAATTGATAGTCGTCGCTGAGAATTTGAAATCGTCGGCCGGCAGCTTCACCCATTAAAAGAGCGATCGAAGCTTCTTTCATTAGGGCCCAGGTGCTGGATTCGCGATTTCCAAAATGGCGGAGTGAATCCATGTCGAGAAACATTGAAAAATCATTGCTGGCAGCTTCTTCGAATTCTTTGACTAAAAATTTTTGAAATTTACTGCTCATACGCCAGGCGATTTTTCGTAGCGGATCGCCCGGAACATAACCGCGCAATTCGAAAAACGAAGTGGAGTTCCCGGGACGAGGACAGACTTCGCTGGAAACCGGCTGGCTGAACATAGAGGGGGGCGGGTCGAATTGAATTCTCTTCTTGGGGTCGGGCACCACTTCAAGCCACTGTTCGCGGTCGTCAATGACTCGGAATTCGAAGATTCCGATTGGATCGGTGATCACCAATTGCAAGGGCCCAAAAGATTGGTGACCCAAGGGGGCGTCGCATTCGATTTTATAGGTGAATGTTTGACTGCTGCCTTTTAAAATTTCTTCTTCAATCCAAATGAATTTTTCACGTTCTGTTGAAGCGGTGAAGGCATCTCTAAGAATCACATCGCCAATGTCAAATCGGCTGCGGTTTTGGACTTTTATTTCAATGCTGAGTTCTTGATTCTGAAAAATTCGCTGAGGAATGATTCGCTCGGTAAATAGCCACTGAGCGGTTCGCTTGGTTTGCCAGTATAGGAAAACTAGATAGAGAAAAAACGCACCATCTAGTAGCCAAAAAATCCGATTGACCGTTCCTAAAATCACACAATAAGCCATGATTCCAAGATAAAGAGTTAGCGGATGAAACCAATGACGATAGCGAACTTGAATGGGCATTTCGGTGCCGCCGCCAGTGCCGCCTTTGTCCCAGCGAAAATATTCGCGGAAACTTTTGGACTCTACCCGGTTCATGATGCCATTTTTACGGGGACTTTATTTTTCTCCAAGATTGAGTTGAGAACATCGATCGTGGTTTTCCCCCGGACCTTAGCTTCGCCAGTTAATGTGATTCGGTGATGAAGGACGGGAATCGTCAGTCGGTAAATTTGTGATGGTGTTACAAAGTTTTTGCCTTCTAAGAGCGCCATCGCTTGAGCGCATCTCATTAGAGACAAAAAGGCCCGAGGACTTCCTCCGTATCGCAAATCTGGATGAGTGCGAGTGAGCTGCAGCAATTTCATCGCGTATTGGTAAACTTCGTCGGATACTTTGATGGCCGGTAGAAGCTCGCGCAGCTTGAGAATGATCTCCTCATCTTGCAGAGGCTTAAGCGACTCAATCGGATGTTGGTTGTTATGATTTTTGACCATTTGGATTTCTAGCTCTGGTGAAATGTATCCAAGTGTCAGTTTCATCATAAATCGATCAAGTTGGGCTTCGGGAAGCGGAAAGGTTCCTTGGTTATCGAGCGGATTCTGAGTCGCAAGCACAAAGAACGTTGGGCTTAATTTATAAGTTTTGCCTTCGATGCTGACCTGACGTTCTCCCATCGCTTCCAATAACGATGATTGGGTTCGAGGGGTGGCTCGGTTGATTTCGTCGGCCAACAATATGGAAGTAAATACCGGACCTTCGACGAATCGAAAGGCTCCAGTTTTTTGATCGAGAAGCGAAAAGCCCAATACGTCGTTGGGCAATAAGTCAGGTGTAAATTGAATTCGTTTAAATTGAGAACTAAAAGTGCGTGCAATGGCTCGAGCCATCATGGTTTTTCCGGTGCCCGGGGTGTCTTCAACCAACACGTGTCCGCCAGCCACCCAGCAGCAAAGAATTTGTTTGAGAGTTTCGGTTCTTCCGACCACGACTTGCTCAATGTGCTTGATGAGCGCGTCGACCGTTTCCCCGATGTTGTTCGTTGCCATTGCTGTACTTATCGGTGAAATAATTTTCAGGGTTGAGGGATGCTTGCTGAAAAATCGATGGTTTAACTGAGTTTTCGATGCACCGTACCATCGGGCTATTCGCAATTAAAGTGCTGAAATTAATGATTAAATTTAAATAGTTTTGCCGCTAGCCACTAGCGATGCGAAGGACTTTTGATTTGGCACGAGGCCGATAGGGCAAAAAACCCAGCGCCTCCAAAGTGTTTTGCAGCAAGTACTCGCAGGCCTTTGCATAGTCTCGTCCCCATGAAATCACTCGAGTGAAGGGCCGTTGATCCCAGAATTTAAGACCACGAGATTGGCCACGCTCAGCCCGCAAAACGGCGCGAGCGACCAGTCCTGAGATTGCACGAATGAAGCCCTGAAACGCACGTCGCGTGCGAGGCAAAATGATGAGATGCAAATGATTTCCCACGTTCGATAGCCGATAAACCTTCACCCCAAATTTTCGACCCTGACGGTAAATAATTTTTTGGACTCGCCGTTCAAAGTTGAGAAGAGAGCGCGACCCTTTGGCGATATCAGACCTCAAAACTAAATGCATCGGTGTTTTAACAGTGATCGGACGCTTTTCTTTCGCATGACTGTTCTTCAAAAGCGAGCCGCCAAAATGTTTTTTCTCGGCTTTTATCTGGAGAAACGAAACCTGCGCCGCGTTCATAAAGTTCAAACTATCAATAACTAGTAGCGATGTCAAAATTTTCATGGGTCTTGTTTGGTTTTAGACTGGTGTGGACCATTTTTCCTGTCCTTGAGATTAAGCTGACATTTGTGTTGGAATCTCGGAAATGGTTGTTATGGCTAATTTAATAACAGGAATTGCTGAAAATTTTTTCTGAACATATGATGAAAATGGAAAATATGATCTCAAACTTTATTGGAATCTTTCTAATGTCCCTTTCCATTAGTTCACTTGCAAATACGGCAGAGTTTAAAGAAGATATTTGGAAGTATTTGGCAATGGCAAATCGCGATTTGGGCGAGGCACGTGAGGTAAACGGTTCGGTGGGGCTCCCTCCCTGCAACAACCAAATGAATAAGGGAGATTGTATACTCAAACAAGTAGCGGAAATTCTGCAAGATCAATCAAGAGAACCACGAGCAGTTTTTGCTCTCACGCGAAGTTATAGAACGTGTTTCTGGGCAATGGATAAATTGGGTGAAGGCGTCCGTGCAGAAATTGTTTTGGCCGAATGTAGAAATTTGTGCTTGCGAGATATTCGAGATCGTAAAATCTTTGCAGAATCATTTTTGTTTGAAAGCCTATCTAAAAAAAGATCAGAGGCCCGTGAGTTCTTGAAGCAAATTCAAAACTCGTTTCCAGCGGAAAGTATTTTGGGACTCGAGATCTTGTTGGCTGATTCTCTTAAGGATCAAAAAGCTTTGACGATGTTGGTTCGAAATATTGGAGTTGGTCTGGCTGCGATCCAGCGAAAACACATAAGCTTTCTTGAGCAAAGCTTAGTGAGGGAGCCAAAGACATCTACTGCATTAAAAAAGCGGGCAGAGGCGGCAATTCTAGAAGCCCGAGATCTAATTGCATCTTTTCTTAAGGACAAATAATTCGCACGGACAACTAAGCCGCCGAGCGCTTCTTCCAAATGTAAAAGCCCAGTCCCCCGACCACTAACAAAATAACTGCCAAAGACATCGGATCGATATTTGAGTCTCCGTCCTTGGGTCCTTCTTCATTTCCCTCTTCAAATTTCGGATTGGTTCGAATGCGCGATCCGCCCAAGAGAGATCCTTTGGGTAACAACGACGATGGGTTCGCGTTCATGGCTTTTTCATAAGCCTTGGGATCAAACTCCAAGCGCATACTCTCAACAGCCGCATCAAGCATCGGGCCATATTTTGGAAAAACTGACTCAGCGATGGAATAAGTCACTAAACCCGCGATTTTTTCATTAATCGAAGCCACGTAGCGAGTGTAGAAACCTGGGATCTCCGATCCCAGATGCAAAGAATCTACCCACTCGCGACCGTTGATGGTCTTGCGTTTCACGTAGCGAACTTGGCTGGTGTACTTCTGGCGAGCCAAATCATACATTTCGCGTGTTCCCTTTAAGACTTCATCATATTTTTCTAATTTATCGTCGATTTCGTTAGCTGATTTCACCACGACAACAATCAAAGCCTCGGATCGTTCTTTGATGGAATCAGGCTGACAGACATAGTCGATTTCTTCACGCTGACAGGCCCAACCCTCGGGCAAGTCGATCCGAATGAATTCGGTAGACCAAGTTTTTGCGATGGCGCTTTGAAATGACAAAGCTAAAAAAATGACCATGAAACCGCGCTTCAAAAATTTTGGTTGGTTGCTGAACATGGTTTCAGTGTAACAAATCTTGGGGATTAAAGAACTTTACTTAACGCCGAGCGTTGGTCGAGAATGCTTGTCGGGTTTAGTGAAATCTTTGGCAGAATTAAAAAGAGCCTGCTCGCTATCAACTTTTTTCCAGGGCAACGACAAACTCATCAACGTTAAGCCATTGGTGCTTTGATTTTCATTCAGATTCAAGAAGCTGATTTGGCATTGCAGATCGATTTCGATGCTGGCTTCGGGTTTCAAACTTTTGGTTAATTGCAGGGCGTAGAGATAGGATTCCGCTATTTTACAGGCTTGTCCAAAGAGACTCGATTTAGGATATCTGCTCTCTAAGGTAAAAAAGAAAGGACGAGTGGTATCGGTGACTTCGTTGGAATTTATTTTGGTCGATGCGCCCGAAGCTAGCGAAAAAGAATTAGGGACGATTCCTTCATCGATTCTCAGTTTCAGCAAATTAAGCAGCGCCGGTCGATTCATCACCGCCGGGCCCATGCCTTTGTTGAGCACGGACCGCGATTGATCGTTAGAAATTACCAGATTTAAATTCAAACCGTTTCCATTTTCTTTTGAACTCAAAAGCCAAGATTTAATTCCAAAAACGGGAATATCGAAATTAGCGCTGCGAAATCTTAAATCAGGCAGGCCTGACGAAACCGATAACAAGTCTTGATCGCTTCCTGGATTAAAAAAAACTTCGCCGCTTGAAGCATCGGGCATTAATAAGTCTTTTCTTAGCTCGCTTAAAATCAAGGACACGCTTTCTTCATTTTGCAGAGTGAGAGTGAAGCGATGGGAGGTCGAGTTGATGGCGGAAATAGCAACCGCATCGATCTCATTATTCTTAGAAAAAGTGAACTTTGAACATCCGCTGAAAGTGGAAATGAGAATCGAGATGAGAAAAGTGCCAAGCACCGTGGTGCTTTTTAGAAGCTTAGTTGGACTCATTATCCACAAGCGGAAACTCGATGCTCCACTCGCCATTCTTGAGCAATCCTAATTCTGAACGAATGGCTCGCTCTTTTGCAATGTTAGATCTTCTGAATTCTTGCAGATCAATTCGGGTGCTGGAAATATCAGCGGCTATCAAATTGGATTTGGCATCCAAACGGATGATTTCTTGTTTCATCATCAGCAATCGAAAAAGTCCTTTGGGGCTAAATAAATTAATCGTCAGCAAAACTAAAATCAGCACCCAAAAACTGCGATTGGAAAGTCCTTTAAAAAATGGCTTGGAAGATTTCATAGTGAATCAGCTAGTGATTTTACTACAATAGTATTGGTCGTGCCCTGCTTTAGAGATGTAGGAATTCCGGCGGTCGCTACGATTTTGTCGGTGGTCGTGATGAGCCCCAGCCGTTTCAATTCACGTAACAAGTCGTCAAACACCGTATGATCCATCGATGGGATTTCTTCCCATGGAATCACATAGACTCCCCAGCTCAAGGCCAGTTGGGATCGAACTCGAGGATTTTCTGCAAAGGCCAAAATCGGAACCTTAGGACGGTATTTAGCTAATAATCGCGCGGAAAGTCCGCTGCGGGTCAGGGTTGCAATGGCTCGGGCGCCAATCCGATCGGCTAAACGCGCGGCTGAAATTTCAATGGCTTCAGTGACCGTCGGGTGGTGATTGGAGCTTGCGACCATTCGGGTGTTTTCAAAAGTCGACAGCGGTTGTTGTTGCAACCAGCCTTCGGCACCTTCAATGATTTTGGCCATCATGGTGACTGATTCGATTGGATACTTTCCAGTCGCTGTTTCATTCGACAACATCACAGCATCGGAACCGTCGATGACCGCATTGGCCACGTCGCTGGCTTCAGCGCGCGACGGAGTGGGGTTTTCCACCATGCTCATGAGCATCTGTGTTGCGGTGATGACGGGCTTGCCGCTTAATCGTGCCTTTTCAATCAATTGCTTTTGAACAACCGCGACTTGTTCGTTGCCAATTTCAACGCCCAAATCACCCCGCGCGACCATGATCCCATCAGAGGCATCAAGAATTTCGTCGATGTTTTCAACCGCTTCAGGTTTTTCAATTTTAGCGATCACTTGAATGCCGCTTTTTTTCTTTTGGAGCAGGCCCTTTAAGTTTTTAACTTCGCGATAAGAACGCACAAAACTCAGCGCAAAAAAATCGACGCCTTCTTGAATTCCAAATTGAATGTCTTCCCAATCTTTTTCGGTGATTCCCAGACCAGAAAGCCGAGCCTTGGGCATATTAACGCCTTTGTTCTCGCCTAATTTTTGGCCGAATTCTACTTCGGCTTCTAAAACGCTTTTTGAAGAGAAAACTTGGGTGACTTTCATTCGGATTAAACCGTCATCGAAAAGGAGCAAGTCCCCTTGGCGCAGGTCAGTCACTAAGTTTGGATAGCTGATTGGTATGGGTGAAGATTCAGTTCCCGAGGTGGGTGCGATTCCGTGAGTGGATTCGACGCCGTAAAAAAATAATTTTTGGCCAGCCTGAAGAGGTATGGATCCGTTGGCGACTTTGCCAACGCGAATTTTGGGGCCTTGAAGATCGCCTAAAATTGCAACTTCAATTCCACTTTCGCGCGAAGCTTGTCGCAACCATTCAATGGTTTTTTTATGATCGGCATGGGAGCCGTGGGAAAAGTTGAGACGGGCGACGTCCATCCCTGCTTCAATCAATTCGCGAATTTTTTCGGGAGAGTGAACCGCCGGACCGATGGTGCACACGATTTTAGAGCGACGATGGGGTTTTCTCATAGTTAGAAAACCCGACTTTAAGTTGTGATTTGGAAACGGACAAGTGAAATGAATTTCGCGAGTGATCTACCTCATGAACTACATCAAAATGAGATCAACAAAGTAAACATCGCGAATGGTTCCCGAGATGACGCCCGAGTCCCGAATCACGGAATCATTTAGCGCTTCTCGGACTGCGTCTTTAAGTTGCAGTTTGCCTTGAATGTGGCTGAGTGATCCTGCTTTTTGGCGAGATAAAAGCTCAATGATTTTTGCGCGCACAACCGGCAGCCGTTGGGCCAAAAGGTTCGCAGTGGCTTGGTTGGAAACTTCAACGTTGATTTTGGCTTGGATCACCGTTTCGGTGCCGCCCATGTTGACGGTGAATTCATCAAGCGCGACCAGCTGGATCTGCGACAAGTCGTCGTGGACCGCGGCAATGGCTCGCTCGACCATTTTTACTTTAGTGAGCTTGGGTTTGGTGGCTTTGCCGAGTGCAAACACCACAAAGCACGAGGCTCCGATCATCAAGAGAGCTTGCGACCCTAAAATTATATAGAGGAGGGGAAGCTTTTTCTTTGGTTGCTCTTCTACTGGTGTTTCTTCATCTTCACGTTCAGCCATTCTAATACCTCAAAATAACGCACTGCGTTCTTAAGTATAAAGTTACTGGATTTTAGAGCCTTAGAGTGTGAAGATTTGATGAATGGCTATTTTGTCCGATCTAAGCGAAGAAAAACAAAAGGATATCCGTCTTTGGGACGTCTTTGTTCTTCGTGGTGACGGACATTGGGTCGGAATGCGGACCTCTTGGCCGGCTTTAAGAAGGCTTTTAACCTACTTGGTCATCGTCTTTTTGATCGCCTCGATTTCAATGATTGGCTGGGTTTGGACTCGCTGGCAGATGGTGCGTTTGGACCGAGATTTGGCACTTTCACGACAAGAATTGAAATCAGTGAATCATCGAATCAACAGTTACAAATTAAGAGGCGCATCGGGGCAGCTTTCCGAGCCTAGCTTGAGTTTTGACTTCAGCTCAGTAGCCATGTTTCCAAGCCTCGATGAAAAACCACTGGAGTCCGACGAATTGCTCTTATCGTCGGTAACTTCGGTCTACAATCCCAAGCTTCTGCAATGGGATTTGAAATTCTCAATTGAAAGAAATCCTAAAAGCCAATCAGCGCCTGCTGGCCCCTATTATTGGATCGCGCTGTTGCATAGCTTGCATGGCATTTTAACTTTCCCGCCGGCGATTGCTGGGCGAAGCACCGATGCCATCTTGCCACAAAAGGGCCAAACTATTGAAGAGATTAAGGGCAAAAGAACCGTCATGGGGCGCTTCCGAGTCGGTGATTTCGTCGATTCAGCAGGGTCAGAACCGGTTCATGTAACTTTGTTAGTCTATGACGGACGAGGGTCTTTAATTCTTCGGAGTCGGCATGACCTAAGCCTACAGGAGGCCAAAGAATGAGCAATCTGTGGGATTCATTTCAGGGTCTTGAAGGACAGCATTGGATCTCCGGCCAATTCGAAGGCCGAGGAGATTTAAAATTTTCCGGCCACTTTAGATTTGCGGGAAGATGGGTCGGAACCTTGATTTCCGAAGATCCTCAATCCCGACTTTTCATTCTTGATTCAGCGGTCGTTTCCGGGCGCATTCGAGTTGATCAATTGTCGGTTGCGGGTGTTTTACAAGACATCGACGTTCGAACTCGAGTTTTTCGAGTTCTCAAAGGCTCCAAAATTTTTGGACGAGTGGTAGCCGATAAAATCATCGTTGAAGAAGGCGCGCTGGTTCAGGGGGATTTGATTTGCTCGCAAAAGGAAACCGTCGCCCAGTTATGATATTGAGAGTCGAAGGACAAAACTCAGTGGCACTACTCGGAAAATTTTTGCAATTCATTGGCATGATCACCACAGGAGCTGCACTCTTGATTGGAATTCAAAGTGACAATCCAAGGTTAGAATTTGAATATCTGGCTGGAGGTTCTTTGCTTTTTCTCAGTGGCCTTCTGGTCTTAAAATTTTCTGGAAGGGCTTCTTAGTGATTGTTTTAGGATTGGATCCGGGAAGTCGAGTTTGCGGTTATGCCGCTCTTCAAATTTTATCTCCTGGAAAACAAGAAATCATTGAGCTGGGATCTTGGGAATTTGCTAGTAAATTGCCTTTTGGCGAACGTCTTGAGCAATTGCACGATCGGGTTGCACAACTAGTTGATCGTTTGAATCCCCGTTGGGTGGGATTAGAAATGGCCGTGGCTCATAAAAATGTTAACTCGGCCTTTAAGCTGAGCGAGGCTCGTGGAGTGATTCGACTGGCGCTTCATCAAAAACTGGCCCAAGCTGAAGATCGATTATTAGAAATCAGTCCAACTGCTGTGAAAAAAAGCGCGACTGGTTTGGGAATCTCTGACAAAAGCCAGGTGCAAAAAGTTTTGAGATTTCGTTTTCCTGAGTTGCAAACTCTGGCCACCGAAGACAATGCATTGAGTCACGACGCCTTTGATGCCCTCGCCATTGCTTGGGCCGCGCTCTCGATTTCGCAAAGTGTTCAAAATCCCTTGAACAGCTTGAAAGAAACTCCGACAGAAGTTTAGAAGGATCACATGGCACAATCACTCGGCCCGATATTTTTCATCCGGGGTCAGTGCCCAATGAACGAATCACATGACTTGTTGTCTTACGTGACTGATTCGCAAATTCCCTTTTTATCAGAATCCGGAATTTGTTTCTTGCTTGAACTTTTCTCGCCTTCTCTTCGTAGCAAACTTTTATTGGGGCTAAGCACCACTGTTTTTGTGGCCGAAGTGATTCGTGAGGACGCCAATATTTATTACGCGTTTTCGAGCGCCCAAGAGCGTGCCATTTTTATTGAGATCAAAGAAATTAAAGACATTGGGCCCAAAGTTGCGGCCACTGTTGTGGGACAGATGGGATCACAAGGGGTGTTGAATTTGATCATGGGCAAAGATTGGATCGGGCCGAAAATTCCCGGTCTCGGACAAAAAACTTTAGATTCATTGAAATTCGGTTTGAATAAGAAAAAAGAACGCTTCATTAAATTGCTTGCTGAATCTCCGGGTGCCTCTAGCGGCGGCATCAGTGCTGACACAGAACAGCTTTTCCGGGGTAACGCGATTTCCAAAACTCTGCGCTTAGGTTTGGAAGGTTTGGGAATGCCTTCGACCGTTTCACTGAATTTGTATTCCGAATGCTTAAGTTCGGATCCCGAATTTTCTGATCTCGACGATGCCGCCAAACTTAAAATCATGCTTCGGCGTTGGGGCCAAGTTCGAATGGGCGGTCTCGTTGGTGGTGCAAGCAGCGGATCGGGTGGAAACAACGGAGCGCTTGACCGATGAGTCCTAAAAAACCACTGATTAATAAACTCCCCATCAATTCTGCGACCTCGAGCCCGGCTGTAGTTAATGATCCTGCTTCTAGCAGAAACGCCACTGATAACATTCTCAGACCTAAAACCTTGGCCGATTATGTCGGGCAAAAAGCGGTCACAGGTAAACTAAAAGTGTTTTTAGAGGCTGCCAAAAAACGCGGCGGTGTTTTGGATCACGTGCTGTTATCGGGACCTCCGGGTCTTGGGAAAACAACGCTCGCTCACATCTTGGCTCAAGAAATGGGCGGTCGTTTGCATTTGATCCCAGCGCCCTCGATTGAGCGCGCGGTTGATCTCTTAGCAATTCTCTCGAACATTCAAGCGGGCGATGTTTTGTTCATCGATGAAATTCATCGGTTGAGCCCGATCATTGAAGAAAGTCTTTATCCAGCGATGGAAGATTTTCAAATCCAGGTTGTCTTGGGCGAGGGTGCTGCGGCCCAATCGGTGACTGTGCCCTTACAAAAATTCACACTGGTTGGTGCCACCACTCAGCCCGGAAAATTAAGCGCACCCTTAAGAGATCGCTTTGGAATTCCAATGACTCTGGATTTTTACGACGTTGAAGAAATGATTCTGATTTTGAAGCGATCATCAAAAATTTTAGGAATCGAATGGATCGAAAATTTTGTTTCGGGAATTGCTCAGCGTTCTCGTGGAACTCCTCGAGTGGGCAATCGTTTGCTGGCGCGGGTTCGCGACTTCTTAGAAGTCTCTCCGCAGGTGACTGGAATGGGCAGCCAAGGACTTGCTAAAAATCCCGAAAGCTCCAAGCAATTAGTCGTTGATGCTCTTGAATTTTTGGAAGTCGACTCAAGAGGCCTTCAATCCTTGGACCGTCGCTACTTAAAAACTTTATTGGATTATTTTAAAGGCGGACCTGCTGGCATCGAAGCCATTGCCGCAAGTTTAGCCGAAGATCGCGGCACGCTTGAAGAAACCATCGAGCCCTATCTATTGAAAGAGGGCTTTATCATTCGCTCTCCCCGGGGAAGGGTTTTGACAGATCTGGCTTATAGTCACTTAGGTTTGCGAAAACCTGAAATTCTGAGCTCTGCCCCAGGCTTAAAGCCAAATTCCCCACTCTTGTCTCCATTGCTAACGGACGAAAATCTTTAATAATCTCGCTGCCAAACATAAACTGTAACATTTCTGCTACAGAATAAATCTCAAAAATATAACTTGGGTTCAGAGCTTGAGATGTTTAAAATAGCTCTTCGTGGTGAAGAGAATCGAAAACCTAGTGGATTTAGAACGAGAGCAATCTTCGGTCATCACTGGCGTGGGAATTCACACTGGACGAAATTTCATCGTGAGGATCTCCACCAATCCTGAAGTTGAAGGCATTAATTTTTATTCCGAACATTTTCAAAAACGCTACGAGAGCCCGGCAAGCTGGACTCGTTTGAGTGGTACTGCGCGCTCGACCGCTTTAGTCTTGCGTGGCGAAGACAATCTGCGTTTTGAATTGCGAACTGTTGAACATTTTTTAGCGGCGGCTCATGTGCTGGGGCTCGAAGGTGTGGACGTTTTTGTACGCTCTTCCGGTTCTTTGATTCACTCCAGTGATTTTCAAACTTTAGAATTGCCAGTTTTGGATGGTTCCGCTCGGCAATGGATTCGCTTCATTCAAGAATACCAAATTCGAGAAAACCGAGTGATCAAAACACTCGGACGAAAAGTGTTTAAAGTGCATAGAAGTTTTGAACTGAAAGATGGTTTGAAATGCATTGCGCTCTTACCGCCACGCTCGGGCGAAGAATCCATGACTCGTTATTCATGTGCCGTTGATTTTGGATCAGCGTGGCAGCAAGAGGCAGAATTTTCCATTAACTGGATGGATCCCAAATCGGCAGTTAAAAACTTTGGCGAAAAAATTGCGCCGGCTCGAACTTTCGGTTTTCAAGCAGAACTCAAAGACCTGGAAGATCGTGGCCTGGCTAAAGGCGCAGCGCTTAACAACGCCATTTTACTGGATGGTGACCGAGTGGTTAACGAGGGCGGATTGTTATTTCCCAATGAATTAGCCGCACATAAACTGGTCGATGCCATTGGAGATTTTGCATTGGCCGGACGTCCAATCATTGGTCAGATTGAAGTCACTCGAGGGGGCCATGCTGCGCACCTTCGGGCCTTATCTGAGGCTGTTAAATCGGGTGTGTTGATTTCTGGGTACCTAAATTCAACGGGGTGCTTTAGTCCTGAGTCTTGATTCTAACTCGATTTCCGAGTTGATTGATGCCACCTGATGATCGACCTCGATAGCGAACTCGAAAAGCGAAAATCTAAGCGAGAACGACGAGTTGCGTTCTTTCTCTTTCTTTTGTTTTTGGTCGCCTTAGGTTTACAGGTTTATTTCACCGAAAAATCTGGTTTGGGCTACGGCTTCGAACAAAGCATTTTGTATTTCGGGCTGCTTTATATCAACGTTTTGCTAATCATCGTTTTGGTTTTTCTAGTTTCAAGAAACGTCTTGCGCGCATACTTAGCCCATAAAGCCGGCGCCCTTGGTGGTTCGCTACGCTGGAAATTAGTCAGCTCGCTTTTGGGCTTCTCATTGATTCCCTCTTTGGTACTTTTCGTAGGGTCAAGTTACGTTTTACGCGAAGGTTTTGACCGATGGTTTGGCACCCAGGTTTTCACGGCGCTTGATGATGCTCAAGCCATATCCGATGTGCATTATCAGGGCATTGAATCGAATCTTTCTTTTTTTTCTAAAAAAATATCGCTTGGCTTGCGCAAAAAACGCAATAACCCAAGTGTAGCTGATCTCAAATCCATTCTCTCAGATTATCCGATCGAAGGAATCGAAGTTTATTTTTCAAAGCTAGACCCGCCAATCAAAGCAGCCTTGCCTTCCGTTCCTGAATGGGCCATTCCACGAGCGGCTTCTCAAACTCTCCAGCGCGCCTTCACTGGCGAAGAATTCAGTTTGATCCGTCAATTTGGAGATGGTGATTTGGTCCAACATTATTCCACCGTGGAAATCGCGCTGAGTTCCAAAAATCTTAGTTTGCCTGGAATCGCTCCCACTGTTCGATGGGTTTATGTTTTGAGTTACACGGTGCCGCTGGGCCTTAAAAGCCGAATGTTAGAACTGCGAAGTTCTTTTTCGGGATATCGAAAAACCAAAGCGCTTAAGGCTCCATTAAAGGCCAATTACACGCTGATTCTCGCTACTCTTTTTTTAGTCGTGCTCTTCGTGGTGATTTGGTTTGGCCTCTACGTTGCCAAAGGAATTCTGGCCCCAGTGGGAGAACTGCTTCGTGGCACCGAAGCCTTTCGGGCGGGGCGATGGAATTATCGAATTCCAACTAAAGATTCATCGAAAGCCTTAAAATCTACCAGTGCAGATTTAGAAGTATTAAAATCTGCCTTCAATTTGATGGCCGAAGAAGTAGGACAAAAAAGTCGGCAAATCGAAGAAGCCAATGCTCAGTTAATTTCATTGGTTCGCGAACTCGAAGAACGCGAGCGTTATCTTGAAACCCTTCTTTCCAGCATTCGACGTGGGGTGGTGGTTTTAAATCCACTCGGAGAAATCCAACGTTCAAATTTGGAAGCGCTGGAATTTTCGTCGCAGGTTTCCTCGCCCATGCTCACGGGATCTAAACTATGGAACGAGAAAGGTGCGCAAGGCCAACACTGGGCCGGAGTTTTCCCGGATTTAGGGCAACCCGATGAATTTCGCGATTGGCTTCAAACGGTTAAAGATCTTGATGGGAACACCTCTGATCATATTTTTGAAATGCGCAGGGGACTAGGTAGATCTCAAACCATCAAATCCGTTCGTTGCACCGGAATCTGGATTCACGATGATCGTAATCAGTCGATTGGATGGCTCGTCATTTTGGAAGATGTCTCTGATGCTGCACGATTAGAAAAATTGGCGGCCTGGCAAGAAGTCGCTCGTCGAGTAGCCCATGAAATTAAAAATCCGCTGACTCCCGTTCAAATTTCCGCTGATCGATTAGTGCGTCGAGTGGGACCCACCATGACAAAGGGTTCGCCCGAAGAAATGATTTTTCAAGAATGTGTCGGTCAAATTCACAAGCAAGTGAAGGTGATTCGTGATCTCGTACGCGAGTTCTCGGAATTCGCTAAATTGCCGGAACCGAGATTGGCGCCAATTAATTTGCAAAAATTTCTAACTGAATTATTTAGAGACTATCAATTCATGCATCCAGAGTGTCGTTTTATCTTCAAGGATTCACGAAAAACTAACGGAGTCGAAGCTTTGGTTTCCGCGGACCCGGAATATCTGCGCCGTTTGTTCACCAATTTGGCCGACAATGCCATCCAAAGCATGGCCGAAGCGCGCACTGAGGCCCCCTCCCTTCATGTGGAACTTGGCGATTCTGCAGAAAATGCCCACTTTTTCCAAGTCAGCATTGAAGACAACGGCCCTGGAATCCCAGACTCGATGCGCGAGAAAATTTTTGATCCCTACGTCACCTCCAAGAGCGCTGGTTTCGGCCTGGGCTTAGCCATTGTTCGTAGAATTGCCATCGAACACTTGGGCCGGGTGCGTTGCGAGGCCGCCGCTGGGGGCCGATTTGTTCTTGAACTCCCACGCCTTAACTATGACAATCGGAACGATCATGAAGACCAAGATTCTCATCGTTGACGATGAACTCGATATTCAAAGTTCCCTGTCTTTTGCCTTAAAGGACGAAGGCTTTGAAGTGATGACCGCATCTAGCCCGCGTGAAGCCCTAAAAATTTTGGCTACTGAAAAAATTCACGTAGGTCTCTTCGACGTTTGGTTTCCAGAAGGCGATGGAATCGAGCTTTTGCAAGAAACGCGGGAGCTTTCTCCCGCTTGTTCCATAGTCATGATGTCAGGGCACGGCAATATTGAACTGGCCCTTAAGGCCATTCGAATGGGAGCTTTTGATTTTTTGGAAAAGCCGCTCGAGCTTGAAAAAGTTTTAGTGGTGCTCAACAATGCCGCCGAAGTTTCCAGACTGAAAAACGTCAACGCGGATCTACAGCGACGCTTGTTGGATGATTTTGCCATTTCACCGACTCTTTTGGCTTTGGCTGAAAAGATCGATAAAAATTTTAAAAGACAAAAATCCGAACTTTTGCTTTTAGGCGAAGTCGGAGTTGGTAAATCATCACTTTGTCGTTGGATGCATTCTCACTTGGGCGAGGGCCCTGCTTTTGTGAGCATTCACTCAGGAGCCTTGACCGAAGAAAACTGGCGTTCAGTGTTCGAAGGCAGTGAAAAAAATCCTGGAGTTTTAAAAGAATCAAGCGGCGGTGTTTTGTATTTGAATAATGTTGAGCTGTTGCCGATGGGTGCTCAGCGCTTCATTGTGAGCATCGGAAATGGCCAAACCTGTAATTTGCCCAGCGGAACTCGATTGATTCTCTCAAGCTGCTTTTCAGCGAGTGAATGGCAATCATCGACACAAGTTGCCGAAGAATTTAAAAATCAATTTGCCTCAAGCCACTTTGAAATTCCTGCACTCAGAACTTTGCATAATGAATTTTCTCAAATCATTACGCTTCTTTTGGAGCAAATTTCTCAAACTTATGCCATCCATAAGCCAGTGGTCTCTGATTCGTTGATGAATGCTTTAAAGTCTCAACCATGGCTCGGCAATGGCCGAGAACTTCGTAACGTGCTCGATCGGATTGTGATTTTTCGCAACATCGATCGCTTGAACATGATTTTGGATCTACGTGATTTGCCCGAAGATTTTTTAATTCAAACGAAACCGGAAAACCCCCACGAATCTGCAAATTCAACGACCAACCCGGACGGAACACTTCGTGATTTGCGAGTTGATTTTGAAAGAGCGTTGTTGCAAAAAAGACTCGCCATGAATTCGGGAAACATTACCAAAACTGCAGAATCCTTAGGCATCGAAAGAACTCATTTGCATCGAAAGCTTCGTCAATACGGGATGAGTGAATGAGCTTGGCTGGCAAAATTCGATCGCAACTTTGCATTGCCCTTGATCTGACCACTAAATCTGAAGCCCAAGAATGGGTCCATCGGATGAAAAATTACCCAGTCATTTTTAAATTTGGCCTCAAATTGTTGCCGTTACTGGACGCTGAGTTCATTAGACGCAGCAAAGATTATGGGCAGAAAATTTTCATCGATGCCAAATTGCACGACATCCCATCGCAAGTTGCCGATGCCGTTGCAACCTGGGAAACGCTTGGGGCGGATTACTTAACGATTCACCTTTCGGGTGGCCCAAAAATGATTTCCGAAGCCGCAAAAGCTGCCAAGCAAACCCAAATTTTGGGGGTGTCAGTTCTCACTTCGATGAGTCCCTCTGATTTTGCGGCTGAAAAAGACACGCGCAGTTTAGACGCCATCATCGAAAGCCGAGCCGAATTAGCTTCCACCAACGGCGTGAAGTGGATTGTCTCTGCGGCAACGGATGTCCCCAAAATTCGAGCTAAGTTTCCCAACCTTAAATCGGTTACTCCCGGATTGAGTTTTGAACTCAATAGCTCCAACCCCGATCAGTCGAGGACCGCAACCGTTCAATCGGCAATCGACATGGGAATTGAAATGCTGGTGGTTGGAAGAAGCATCCTTTCTGCCCCTAAACCGGAATTTGTTGTTGAGTCGATTCTCAAACTGATTCATTGATGTCACAGCAATGAAAGAGAAAAAAGGCAATTTTTGGATTTGGGGACTGCACTCAGTTTTGTCTGCAGTGGAGCGACGTCCGGAAATCATTTCTGAAATTCAATTCATAGATGCTGAAATCTCCGATGCCACTCGCCGTCGAATGGATGCCTTACTAGGTAACAAGCATTTTCAAATTCAGTCCGTCGCTTCTCTTCCTCGCGCACTCGACGAGCATCGCTGCCAAGGGGTTGCTGCCAATATTAAATACTTTCCGATGTTCAATGAGTCGGATTTGCAAAATGCTTTTCATAACCCCGAAAAAATCAATCAGTGGATTTTGTTAGATGGAATCGAAGACCCTCGAAATTTTGGAGCCATTTTGCGTTCGGCCGCGGCTTTTGGGGTCTCTGGTGTGATCGTGGGCGAAAAATTTCAAGCACCGGTCAATGGAGTGGTCTCCCAGGCTTCCGCGGGGACTTGTTTTTCAACTCCGATATATGAAATCACTTCGACTTTAAAACTTCCTGACTTACTCAATGGTCCCGAAGTTGTTTTGGTTGGGCTCGACCGAGCCGGACGTGATGTTGCACAAAGCATTTCAGATCTCAAATCCCGTCATCCTAAAGCACAAGTTATTTGGGTATTGGGAGCCGAAGGCAAGGGGATCCACTCTCGGCTCAAGCAACGGGTTCCAAATTTTGTATCCATCCCGATGACTAACGGAGTGGAGAGCCTGAACGCTTCGGTTGCGGCCGGAATTGTGCTTTATCTTGGCCAGGGTCTTACTGCCTAAGAAACTTAAATAATTCAAAAAATCAAAAGTGGACGTTGAGATTTCGGGTGACCTGGTTTAACTCCATTCGCGGTAACGCAAGTGTGCTGGCTTAGCTCAATTGGTAGAGCACCGGTTTTGTAAACCGGCGGTTGCGGGTTCAAGTCCCATAGCCAGCTCCAACTAGATTTTACCTAAGGTAAAATATTAGTGGCTTTGCGGTCCGGAACTGTATTCTTTGATGCTGAATTTCAGGCAAAGGATCTTTGTCTGTGATCTTTGACCGTGATCTTTGATAGTGTGTCTTTGATAATGTGGTGGGATACCGAAGTGGCCAACCGGGGCAGACTGTAAATCTGCTGGCTTTACGCC
>CAXNGS010000008.1:0-39747 GCA_964202055.1 Bdellovibrionota bacterium
AGGTGCTGCCCCAGCTTCCGCCAAAAACAACCCAGCGATCAATTTTCAGATGCTCGCGCAAGCTTTCAATGTCGGCTACTAAATCCCAAGTGGTGTTGTTTTCTAATTTTGCGTGAGGGGTGCTTTTGCCGCATCCGCGTTGGTCCATCAAAATGATGCGATAAGCTTTGGGGTCGTAAAATTCACGCTGCGAAGGATCGGTGCCGCCGCCGGGACCGCCGTGTAGAAAAATTATGGGCTTACCAATGGGGTTTCCCGATTCCTCCCAATAAATTCGGTGACCATCGCTGACATCGATGAAGCCAGTTTTATTAGCGGTGATTGCCGGATATTTGGTGCGGAGTTCGCTGCTTTTCATACCTTGCCATTTAAGCGAAGAGATTCGATTTCATCAATGAGCTTGAGCGAAGAAGTTTTTGAAGCGGTCAAGCACTTTGACTCAAGTTCACGAATTTCAGATAAGGGGCAGGTGTTGCTCGAAAACTCAATTTGAAAGCGAGAATCTTGAAACGCCATGTCCAATTGCGCGTCGAATGAAAATTCCGTGATCGACGTGCGCGGCCCGAAGCCGATGAAACAGGGGCTGGCGGCTTCGGCAAAAAGTATTGGTCGAGAGAATGACTTGTCCGTTTGGCTTCGGTCGATGTAATGCGCGTCTAAATTTCGATGAATCGCGGCCTCGATAAGCGCTAGCTCCGGACTGCTATCCGGGTTCCATTTTCGATAATCCGAAGCAATGAATAAATAACGAGCCATTTCGAAGGATTCTTCTAATAGTGCAAAAGCAGGCGAGCCAAGATCTTTCTTTCGGGGGCATTGCCGGAAATTGTTGGCAGTTCTAATCTTCGGCCATGCCCGCTAACCCTATTCTTTGGACTCCTTCTGAGCAGGAAATCGAAAATTCCCAAATTCAAGTCTTTCAAAATAATCTTGAGGCCAAATTTTCTCGAAAATTCGGAAGCTACGATCAATTTCAAGAATGGTCCGTTAAAGAAAAAGATTTGTTTTGGAAAAGCTGGCTCGAAACTTCGGGAATGATTTTTGAGGGAGCAGCCGAGCCCGTATTTGTTCCTAATTCCAATGGTGAATTTTTTGGCGGACATTGGTTTCCCAATCTCCAATTAAATTATGCCCAAAATTTAATCGATAATTTTGTGTCTGAAAAATCGATGTTGGTGGGGATGGTCGAGGGCGGTCGTAAACGCGAATTTTTTAAAGATGAGGTGAAAGCCAAGGTCGCCCGACTACAAAAATATTTGCGGGACCATTGTGGCGTAAAAAAAGGCTCGATCGTGGCGGCTTTTGTTCCCAATTGTCCGGAAACCGTTATTTGTATGTTGGCGGTCACTTCGCTCGGAGGAGTCTGGTCTTCATGTTCTACCGATTTTGGCGAACAAGGAGTCTTAGATCGCTTCGAGCAAATCCAACCTGAAGTTTTTTTCGTAGCTGACGGCGTTCAATACGGCGGCAAAATTTTTGATTTGGCCGAGAAAAATAATCGGATCGCTACGGCCTTAAAAAAGGCCGGTGCACCGTTGCGAAAAATTCTAACCATTCCCCATTGGAATTCGGAAAGTGATCTTTCTAAAATTTGGGATGGCCCCGACAATTTGGAGCCCGAATATTTGAAGGGCGAATTTCAGGCACCGCTATTCATTATGTTTTCTTCGGGAACCACCGGTCGTCCCAAGTGCATCGTCCATGGTGCCGGCGGAACTTTGATCCAGCATCTCAAAGAGCACAAGCTTCATTGCAATTTGCTCCCAGGCGAAAAAATTCTTTATTACACCACTTGTGGATGGATGATGTGGAATTGGTTAGTCAGCGCCTTGGCTTGCTCATCGACGGTTTATTGCTTTGACGGTTCACCGGCTTTTCCCAAGGCTTCTGCAATTTGGAAAATCGTTGATCATGAAAAGATCGAAGTTTTTGGAACCTCGGCGAAATTCATTGGAGCTTGTCGCACCATGAAATTAACTTTGGGGCATGATTTCAAATTCAATCATCTGCGAATGGTTTGCTCGACCGGTTCGCCGCTTTTGCCCGAAGACTTCGATTATTTTTACGATCAGATTTCCCACCGCGAACGACCGATCCCGGTGGTTTCAATCTCGGGGGGAACCGACATCATTTCATGTTTTATGCTCGGCGTGCCTTCTAAACCCGTTCGTCGTGGAGAAATTCAAGGCTTCGGCTTGGGCATGGATGTTCGCGCGCTTGGTGTCGACGGTAAAAGCGTGATTGGTGAAGAAGGTGAGTTGGTTTGTGGCACTCCTTTTCCATCGATGCCGACAGAATTTTTCAAAGATCCAGATTCTTCCAAATACCGCGCAAGTTATTTCGAAAAATATTCTGGGATTTGGCACCACGGCGATTATGTGACTGTCACCCCGGCCCACGGAGTTTTAGTGCATGGTCGCTCTGACGCCACTTTGAATCCGGGCGGAGTGCGAATCGGCACTGCGGAAATTTATAGTCATGTGGAAACTCATCCAAGTGTGGTTGACAGCTTGGTCGTGGGGCGTCCCAATCGCCTTGGCGATGATGAAGACATTGTTCTTTTTGTAAAAATGAAAAGCGACGAAAAATTCTCTCGGGAATTTGTCCAAGATTTGAAAAATAAAATCAAAGCAGGCGCGTCACCCCGTCACGTCCCCAATCAAGTTTATGAGGTGAAGGAAATTCCCTACACCGTGAGCGGCAAAAAAGTGGAAATCGCCGTTAAAAAAATTCTCCAGGGTCGCGACCCTGGAAATCGCGAGGCCTTATCGAACCCTGCTGCGTTAGACGAATATTTGAAATACCGCACTTGACTTCAAAAGCGCCCATCCCACATTTATAGATGTAAACAAACGAAGCAGGGGCGAAGCTTCTGCAAACTAAATAAATTTAGTCATTTAAATGGAGGTGCTTTATGCGCAATGGAAATCTTTTACCAAATGGCTGGAAACACAGCGCAATTTTTGGAGATTTATTTAATGATTTCAATACCTTGCTTGCGGCGGCTCCTGAGCGGCGAGTTCTTGAGGCTCGAGCTCTAAACCGCCTTGGTGCCACTGATATCGTGGAGAGTGAAAAAGCTTTTCATCTACAAATTGATTTGCCGGGTTTCACTAAAGAGCAAATTAAAGTGGAGGTGATTGCTGATCGCTTGACCATTCGGGCTGAAAAAAGTGAAGAGTCTGAGAAATCAGAAAAAGCTTTTCATTTGCGAGAGCGTGGATACGACGCCTTTGAGCGTCGCTTTAACTTAGGTGATCGGGCTCGATACGATGGCATCACCGCAAAATATGAAAATGGTGTTTTGCTTCTAGAAATCCCGAAGAAGGAGTTGGCACAACAGCAAATCATTCCGATTGGTTAATCAAAAGTCTAGCGACCTGCTCCCCAAAGTGGTCGGCCCTAGTCTTAAGGAGAGTCGAGAAATCGGCTCTCCTTTTTTTATTGGCTTTTTCATTTCTCGATAAGTTGCTAGAAGAAAATCATGAGTGACCCGAATTTCCGGCCCAATCGATTTTCCGAAGATCAAATTCGCGAAAAAATTTCGGCGGCGATGATGAATTCCGAGGTGATCATTCACAACCAAAATGGCGATGGCTATCATTATGATTTAATCGTGATTTGGGATGGCTTCGATGGAATGAGTCGGGTGAAGCAGCATCAAAAAATCTTATTAATTTTTTCAGATGATTTCGCGTCCAACGCTTTGCACGCGGTGACCCTTAAAACTTTTACTAAAAGCACTTGGGAGCAAAACAAGGCTTCGCAAAACGGGAAGGTAAGCATTCAATGACAAACGAAGAAGCACTTAAAATGATCGATGAAAGCATCAAATCTAACGAGGTCGTACTTTTCATGAAGGGCACTCCGGATTTTCCAATGTGTGGTTTTTCGGGTCGAGTGGTCCAAATTTTGAATCACTTTGGAAAATCTTTTAAAGGCATTAATATTTTGGAAGACGACGCTCTTCGCCAAGCCATTAAAGTCTATTCCAATTGGCCCACCATCCCCCAACTTTACGTTAAAGGCGAGTTTGTTGGCGGTTGCGACATCACTACCGAGATGGCTAAGTCCGGCGAGTTGGAAAAATTACTAGCGACCTGAATTGTCGCTAAGTTTCACGATCTCAGCTCGACTTAGTGTTCTCCGGGCTGTCCGATTCCATCTAGTCGAAAGAGATAATCTTCTGTGGTTACGCCCCAATCTCCTCCGCCGAAATCACTAACTCCTAACATTCGGCTAAATTGTGATTCGCTATCATTAAGGCGATATTCGGTGAGACTTTTGGCTTCCAGATCAAAGCTTAAAAAAACCTTTCGCTCATTCAAAGTCCCATCAACCCAATGATCGCTGACCAACAGAAGTCGCTTCGAATCTTCTGACCAAGCGTAATCCTTTTCTTGATCATCAAAATTCGAAGATCCCCGATTCAAGGTAGCTTGATAAAGGGTGAAAGGATAACTAGCCACGGCTTTTAACGGAGTTTCACTCTGCAAATCATAAAGATGAACAAAGGCATGTTCCGAATCCTTTTCCTTGTTCTGGGCCAGGATGAAAAGATAGCGGCCATCGGGTGAAAGCGAATAATCATAAACTCCCGTGACTTTTTGCTCGAAAGAATCCAAAAAAGGCTGCGATGGGCTGGGACCTTCTGCCAAATCTGCTGATAAAAATTTGAAGAGTTGCAAGGATTCATCCGTGTCGTCGACTGCAAAAATTCGCTGCTCCGGAGCTTGGATTGTCAGATCATCAAACTCCTTTTCAGACTTCAGAAAATCTCCTTGAGCCTCCCATTCCCCGTTTTTCCAACGAAATACCTGGCGAGACTTCGAGTGGTTCCAAAGAATTACGGTTTCCGAATCGAGCAACTGAAGCTTTGAATAATATTTATCCCAACTGTAACTGTCCGATGGAATTTGCAAACGTCTTAGATAATTTCCGCTTGAGTCATAAATTCGAAGGCTTATCAGTGCGCGGTTTGGGCCTTCTTTGTCGCCCAAAATTTGTGGGATCGCAAAATGACCCACTGGCGAAAACGAAATGGCTAATCCATAGGGGTAATATTCCAATGAATCGTCGTTTTGAATTTCACTGAATATTTTTCGTGGGAGTTGGGGGAGATTCCCTTCAGTTGAAGTTGGGGAATCGTCCCAGCTCCAAACCTCGACAAAGGGAAGATGCTCATTTTTTTTCCATGTGCTCACTCTAAAATAATGACTACCCATCGGGTTAAAAGAAGCGTTTGTTAGCAGACTAGATTCAAAATAATCGCTGAGTAAAAACTGATCCGGAGTCTCCGAATAGGGCCCTAAAAGTTCATTGCTTAGTTTTTTCAGCCCAGCACCGGCAACCGGCTTCATAGATTGGCTAGCTAAATCAAATCTAAAATAATTAACCATACCACTGCCTGGAAGTTGGGTTGGTGAGCCTAAAAAATCCACTAACCATGAATTAATGATTTGGGCCCGGCTCATTGCATCGGGGGAATCTAAATCCACATCCAAAGACAAGCTTCGATAGGTGGAGTTGTGACCTTTAAGTGAAGTGCTGCAATCAGAATTTTCTACAGCAAATCCTGGAATGATTAAAAAAAACGAGGTCAAAACAAAAAATTTCTTAAACATGGCGATGCTTTAGCAGTATCAAGAAGTCTCTAACAACTTAGATTTCATTAGAATAGCCAATCTAGAATTCAACATCCAATCGGCTCTAATGAATACATCGACTTATTTCTTAAGCGGTTCGAGCGTCGTGGCCGATGGCTGATCAGTCGGCAAAATCACCAACTCTTGAATGTTGATGTGCTCGGGCTGCGAAATAATCCAGTCAATGCTCTGGGCCACTTCCGAAGCTTTTAAAGTTCGATAACCTTCATAGATTTTTTTGGCAGTCTCGGTATCGCCCTTAAAGCGCACATTGGAAAAATTAGTTTCATCGACTCGGCCCGGAGAAATGGTCGACACTCGAATGCCGGTGCCCCCCAAATCCATGCGCAAACAATCGGTGATCATGTGAACCGCGGCTTTGCTGGCGCAATAAACCGTGCCGCCTTTATAGGGCGTGTCGGCCGCGACGGAGCCAAGATTGAGAATGTGTCCCGATTTTTTTGCAGTCATAAAAGGCAAAATCGCGCGCGTGAAATTAAGCAGTCCCAACACATTAGTTTCAATCACCGAAACGGTGTCCTCGGGTTTAGATTCTTGAAAGGCATCGCGGCCAAGAGCAAGCCCCGCGTTGTTGATCAACACGTCGACTTCTCCAAGCCAGGCTTCATTTCGCATTACGAAATTTTGAATCGAGCGAAAGTCTTTAACGTCTAATTCATCGGCAAGGTAAGACCCCACCACGACCGGAGATTCTTTGGCCACCGCTTCGACCGAATCTCGATTGCGTGAAGTCATGAAAACTTCGTGGCCCTTTTGGGCCAACAAAATGGCTGTTGCTTTTCCAATTCCACTGGAAGCTCCGGTGATCAAAATTTTCATTTTAAAGCGATGCCTTTCTTTTCGATTTCACGCCACTCTTTTAAATATTCGCGGGCGCCAGCGTTTAAATCCCGAAATCCCGCAACATCGATTCCTTGGCCACGCAGTTTTTCGGTTTTGGCTTCGGTGAAATATTGATAGTGCTCGCGCAGATTTTCCGGAGTGTCGATCCAATCAATCAAAAGACGCGCGCCCAAAGCTTCAGCGCAAGCCTCCCCCAAAACTTTAAAGCTTTGGGCCAGACCGCGACCAAGGTTGTAAATTCCAGGACTCAGTTTTTTTTCAGCAAAGGCTAAAACTGAGTGTGTCACATCATCGACATGGATGAAATCGCGAAGCTGTCCGCCATCAGGGTATTTGGGATTGTGTGATCGGAAAAGTTTGAGCCTTCCGGTCAATTGAATTTGTTTAAAGGCGTGCATCAAAACACTGGCCTGGCTACCTTTGTGAAATTCAAAGGGTCCATAGACATTGAAGAATTTAAAGCCTGCCCATTGCGGTGCTTGTCGTCCTTCAGCGGATTGCGCCAAAACCCATTGATCAAATTCATTTTTGCTTTGGCCATAAAGATTTAGGGGCTTTAATTTTTGAGGATCAGTTTCGTCAGAATAACCTTGCTCGCCAGCGCCATAGGTCGCGGCCGAGCTGGCATAAAAAAGCGCCGCATTTTGCTTCACGCATTGAAGCCAAATTTTCTGGGAGTATTCCAGATTCACCGATTTTAAAAATTCCCAGCGAGTCTCATCGGTGCGCGAACAGGCACCCATGTGAAAAACTTGGCTAAGCTCGGGAAAATTCCCCGCCATGAATTCTTCCAAAAAAACCGTTGGGTCCATCTTCGCGGCCCACTTAAGACTCTCATGGCTCATGACGCAGGCCCGGCCATCAAAATCCGCCATTTCATCGACCAGCAAGACTTCAGAGGGCTTTAGGCCATTTTTTTGAATCAACTGCCCAGCCAAGCGAGCGCCAATAAAACCGGCGGCCCCGGTGATTACGAATCGAATTTGTCTTTTGAAGGTCTGGGACATAGGAATATTTCTATGTTCATCGCAATGAATCGATTCCAAGTCAAAACCGAGTCCGCAGATCTTTTCGAAAAGCATTGGCGCGATCGCGAATCCTTCCTGAATCACTTTTCGGGCTTTGTGCGCTTTCGATTGCTTAAGTCCGAACCCTTATTTGGGGCCCCTACTGATGTGACCGAATTTGTGTCGCACTCAGAGTGGCTTGATCAAGCATCGTTTGAAGAATGGCTCCATTCTGATTTTTCGCGTAAAGCGCACGGCAAAGGCGGCTCGACCATCAAGGATTGGATGATGGGTCCCCCAAAATTTTCTGGCTATAACGAAGTGATGGACCAAGTTCCGGGTCATCGCACCGATTTTCGAAGCGTTCGCCAAGACATCTTGGTCGAAAATCATTTTGCTAAAGAAACTGAGGCTCAAAAAGAACTTCTCAAAAAAGGCAACGAGTCGGGCTTGCCTCCCATATCGGTTGGACCCTTTGAAGGTCGGATTTTAGAAATCCTCCTGCGCGCCATCAACGCCAAGCGCGGCATCGAGTTTGGCACTTTGGGCGGCTACAGTGCCAGTTGGCTGGCCCGCGCGCTTCCCGGTGATGGCGAGCTTCTGACCCTTGAACTCGATCCCAAGCGGGCCGAATGGGCCCAAGCCCACATCGACGCCCTAAAGCCTGCCTGCAAAGTTCGGGTTCTGGCGGGCGACGCGATGAAGACTTTAGAAACGCTCAAGGGTTGGGATTCTTTGGATTTTGTCTTCATCGATGCCGACAAAAATTCTTACCCGAAATACGCGGCCTGGGCGCTGCCAAGGCTGCGAAAGGGCGGCTTGATTTTGGCCGATAACGCCTACTTGTGGGGCGCGATGAATCACTTTGGCAAGCCCGCCGAGACGCTTCACCCACCGAAAGCCGAAGGCCTGCATTCGTGGTCAAAAAACCAATTTGAAGGAATGTCGGATTGCTGGAAATTGCTGAGCACCGATGACTCGTTGGCTTCGATCATTTTGCCGACCGGTGAAGGTCTGGGAATCGCCATCAAGCTTTGATACTCGGGAGACGTCTTTGGAATCTTTTTGCCTTATCCTAAAAAAGTCTGACTTTTTGGTGGAGAACGGCCTGCTTTGATACTAAGGATTCCCTTACTTTATGGCTGAAAAAGAATTTAAATTAGATGACCTAACCAAAGCACGTAATATCGGGATTTCTGCCCACATCGATTCCGGAAAGACCACCCTTTCGGAACGCATTCTTTTCTACACAGGAAAGATTCACAAGATCGAAGAAGTTCGTGGAAAATCGGGCGTTGGCGCCACCATGGACTCGATGGATCTTGAGCGCGAAAAGGGAATCACGATTCAATCAGCCGCAACTTATTGCAGCTGGAAAGATTACGCGATCAACTTGATCGACACTCCGGGCCACGTGGATTTCACGGTGGAAGTAGAGCGCGCTCTTCGCGTTCTTGACGGAGCGGTTCTGGTTCTTTGTTCAGTAGCCGGCGTTCAATCGCAATCCATCACAGTTGACCGACAAATGAAGCGCTACAAAGTGCCCCGTTTGTGTTTCGTCAACAAGATGGACCGCGCGGGTGCTAACCCCTTCCGTGGCGTGCAAATGTTGCGCGAAAAATTAAATCACAACGCTCACTTGGTTAACTATCCGATCGGCGCAGAAGACCAATTCCGCGGCATCGTCGATTTGTTGACCATGCAAGCTTATTTCTTTGACGGTACTCACGGCGAAAATATCCGCATCGAAGAATGCCCGGCCGACACTAAAGAAGCCGCTCTGAAAGCTCGTAATGATTTGATCGAAGCTTTGGCGGATTTCGATGACGCCTTGGCTGAAAAATTTCTAGACGGCAAAGACATCTCTGCTGAAGAAATTAAACCCGTGTTGCGAAAAGCAACTTTGTCGCTTGAGTTCACTCCGGTTTTTGTTGGCTCGGCTTTTAAAAACAAAGGCGTGCAAAATCTTTTGGACGCGGTCATTGATTATCTGCCGAATCCTTTCGAAAAAATCAACACCGCCCACGATCAGCGTAATGCAGAAGCAAAAGTTGAATTGTCGCCCGATCCCAAGAAACCCTTGGTAGCTTTGGCGTTCAAATTGGAAGACGGACGATTTGGTCAGCTCACTTACATGAGAATTTACCAGGGCATGTTGCGAAAGGGTGATTTCATCCACAACATCGTCAACCAGAAAAAAGTAAAAATTCCGCGTATGGTGCGAATGCACGCGGACCAAATGCATGACATCGAAGGCGCGGGCGCCGGAGACATCGTGGCTTTGTTCGGCGTTGAGTGCGCATCGGGTGACACTTTCACCGACGGCACTGTCGATTACACGATGGAATCAATGTACGTTCCAGATCCCGTAATCTCGTTGGCTGTTAAGCCGAAAAACCGCGAAGGCTTGGGAAATTTTTCCAAAGCTCTTTCGAAGTTCACTCGCGAAGATCCGACTTTCAAAGTTCATCGCGACGAAGAATCCAATGAAACTTTGATCTCAGGAATGGGCGAGTTGCATTTGGAAATTTACATCGAGCGCATGAAGCGCGAGTTTGCTTGCGAAGTAGACGTCGGCGCACCTCAGGTTGCTTACCGCGAAACCATCACTCAACCGGCTAAGCTTGATTACACTCACAAAAAGCAAACCGGTGGTTCGGGACAATTCGCAAAAGTCCAAGGCGTTATGGAGCCATTGCCTGCTGATTCCGCGCTGGTTTACGAATTCGTCAACGAAGTCGTCGGCGGATCGATTCCTAAAGAATTCATCCCGGCTTGCGACAAAGGATTCAAAGAACAGCTTACTAAGGGCATGTTGATTGGCGCTAAAGTTGTGGGCGTTCGTTGCACCGTCACTGACGGCCAATACCACGCGGTCGACTCTTCAGAAATGGCCTTCCGTTTGGCGGCTATGGCGGCGATTCGTGAATCGTACCAAGCGGCGAAACCCGTCGTTCTTGAACCGATCATGAAGGTCGAAGTTGCCAGCCCTGAAGAATTCCAAGGCACAGTCATTGGTCAGTTAAACCAACGTCGTGGCGTTATTTTGGACACTTCAACCAACGATGGTTACTTCACGGCAGTTGCCAACGTTCCTTTCAGCGCGATGTTCGGTTATTCGACTGATATCCGTTCTGCGACTCAAGGTAAGGGCGAATTCACTATGGAATTTACGAAGTACGAAGCCGCTCCTAAATCAGTTCAAGAAGAATTGGTGAAGGCTTATCAAAAGAAACGTGCCGAAGAGCACAAGTAGTTTCTAGCGTTTTGCAAAGCCGGGAGATCCGATTGGATCTTCCGGCTTTTTTTTTGCCTATCGGGCTAGCCCACTAGGCGTTCGGCAAGTCTGCCCCTAAAATATCAAGAACATGAGCCAATCTGATTCAACTCGACTGCTATTGCTGGAAGTCGAGATCTTTGGCCAAGTCATCCCCTTTGAAATTTTTGATGGCCAGCGCATGATCTTGGGTTCTGATTCTGCCTGTAATTTGCACGTGCAAGGCTCGGGAATTGCCGCTCGTCATTTGAGCATTGCTTACCAAGAAGAAACCATCGACATCATCGATTTGGAAAGCGATGAGGGGACCTATCGAATGCCCCAGGGCGCTCCTTTTGTAGAATATAAGTCGGTTGAAAATTCGATGATCGAGTTAAAGCTAGGCGAAACCTTGTTGCGCTTGCGATGGAAAATGAGCACGGTGGGGTCTTCGACCCAATTGGTGCCGGCGCCGCAGTCTCATTCCTCATCGCAATCAGAAAAGCCGACTCGAGTCTCAAGCGGTGATCCTCGAGCTCGGGCACCCATGCTCAAAAGCCCCATGCCGGTCGCTCAGGTAAAAGCGTCGGTAGCCGTTTCTTCACAAAAAAAAGATGCGGTTGTATCGATACCGGAATCCAACAGACCAAGTGCTCGAGCGACTCCGAATTTGGTCGAAATGAGCATCGACACGAGATTGCGGGCTTTTGAAAATCTATTTCTGCTGTTCTTTTTGGCGGCAGTGTTTCGTGTGCTTTCGGAACTTCGCGACAAGATGACCGCCTGGCAGATGTGGTCGATTCCCGATTACTATCGTCGAGGAGTTTCACTGGATTGCCTTTACCTCTATTGGAAGGAACCTTTTTTCTGGCGAACACTTTGCTTGGGAGTGGCCGGAGTTTTTTTGTTTTTGATTTTGATCGGACCGCTTTCAAGAATGATGTCGAATCGCTTTGGTCATCTGTTGTCGAGCCGAGTGTTGCTGGTTTTTTCCGGTCTTCGCGGAGCCCGATGGATCGGATTTTTGGTCAGCATCGTTTTATTTTTTTGGACGCCATTTCTAGCCTTTGACTTGGGATTTCAAAAAAGCGATGTGCCTTTTTTCAAGCAAGTGTCCGAGCATTTAAAAAATAAGCCTGGCGAATACTTTGATTTTGAAAAAGTACCGGCTTTCTACAAGGGCTCTTCCTTACTTTACAAGGTTTGGGTTTTATCCGAGCGCGAACAATTGGTGAACCGTTGTCGGGCCTTTGGCTTGGACACTTGGGCGGGCCAAAAACAATGCTCGGTTCTTTTCTTCTCCAAAACGCTCGAAGGCTACGCCCGTTTTCAGCCGCGCATTTCTCAAAGCTTGGCCACCTCTCAAGTCATCCTTGCCTGTCTCGATGGATTGATCCGAGTGATGTCGCTTGAAGGTCCTGATTCGCCAATCGTTTATCTTTTTTTAGATCCTTTAGACCGGGTAGGGCTGAGTGCTGAACGCAAGCGCATTGTCGATTACATCGCGAGCTACAATGGTCTTGATTTTGAAAACATGATGAAGGGCTTGATTGAAATGAAGCATCGTTTGGAGGCTCAGGCCGATCAGGCTGCCAACGATTTGCCCAAGGCTCTGCGCGTTCGATTTCCGGGGCCCATTGAGCTGGGGATATGAGCTGGGGATATGTGCTGGGTATTTAAATTAAAACGATTTAGATAGCTGAATTTTAAACACCGGCCATGCTGAGCTTTGGTTATCTTGGTTTCCGGCGACCCAAGTCCAAACACTTTCCAATGCTAAGTGAAAGCTTCGATTGTCGTAATTGGGGAAGGGCCTTTCAATGCGCAAACCGCTATGAAAAGATTTTTGAATTGGCTCAGAAGAGCTGAGCTTAGCGTCTCCCCAAATTCGGTCGTAACCAACCGTCACACCGTAATCAAACAAGGAATTTTTCATGAGCAATTGCAGGGTTCCCGAAAAAGCGCCGTTTTTGGTGCGCTGAATGGGAAAAAATATCGACACAAATGAGCGAAACAAAAAAGAACGAGGATCAAAAAATTCTTGCTCTTCACTGAGTATGTGCGAATCAGTCGAAGCTCCAGACTTTAATCCTATCCAGGTATTTTTATGAGACACCTCGGCACTTTGGGCATCAAGGGTTTGTGAATCCAAAGTCGCGTCGAGTTTTTGGTCCACTCGATAACTCAGTTCCAAAAAACCTCTGATGCCGGAATTGCGTTCAAACTCGGGGCTTATCGATGCGCGACCAATCGCAATTTCTGCGGTGCTGGTCGCAGGCGATAAATAATCACCAACGATTGAGTGATTTTCCGCGGCTCCGACTCGAAAGCCCAGCGTCCACCCAGAAGCGCGGGGGTCTTGGGCCTGGCCAAGATTCATGAAACCGAAAAGCGACGCCGCCAATGCTTGGCCGGGGCGCGAGGGCCCGCGACTATCGATACCAAAGCCAGAGCGGCCTGTGAAAAGACCAGATGAAAAAATGGGACGCTCTTGGAAAATTAGGGCAGCTGGCGGAATCAGAGTCTCCGCTCGCGCTTGCAGCAAATAAAAAGAGCTGCAGCCAACGACCAACAGCAATCGAAAATGAGACTTCACTGTTCAAGTTTTAAGACTGCCAGACATTGATGTCCAGGCTTGGAAATAAATTCGAAAATTCTTAAGTGAAAGTTACAAGTCGCTTGGATTTTTGATCCCAGTCGCGACTTGGCTCAGGTCTTGACTCTGCAAAAGTGTCGACGCGTATTTAGCGTGGATGTTTCGCATCCGAATCATCATGGTATCAAGCCCGCCATCACCGGCGCCTTCAATGGTTCCTTCGGCAACCGCTTCTTCGCCGTCAACCGCCGCAGGTTCCGGTCCGGCCTCGGCTGGCTTCTCGCCAAAAGTTCCAAAGCCGCCACTGTCGCCGCCACCGCCGGCTCCTTCGCCAGCAAAGCTTGTTCCATCTTCAGTCACTGGCAGCGAACTGCCCCCAGGCTCGTCACCTTCGCCGCCTTGGTTGAATCCCCATTGCGGGCTGCCACCGCCGCCGCCAGCACTGCCTCCGCCGCTTGCGCCTCCGCCACCGGGAGCTCCACCGCCGCCGTCAGATTTAGGAAAAGGAAATCCGGTTTTGGGATCTTTCTTCACGTTCGATTGAACGACTGCAACCGGTGATTTGGCTTCTCGGGCTCTCTTGCGAGCCAAGTCATCGGCAGCTTTAGCAATGTTCATGTCGAGCATTTGTTGTGCGCGCTTTTTTTCTAACTCTTGAAGTTTGCGCTCAGCATCGGCAATTTGAAAGGCAGCTTGCTGCATACAGCTTTGCAATTGAATGCCGGAAACTTTGCCTTGAGCTTTGTTTTGGCTGCCGCTCATGCCGACGGCAAGCACGCCACCGAGGCCGGCGGCTGCGAGTTGCATGCTGTGGCCGAGAAGTTGGCCACCGGCTTGGGAGAGGGCTGCGAGTTGGGTGTTGCGTTCGCGGATTTGATCGTTGGCGTCTCTGGCTAATTCGCGAATTTTGTTTCTACATTTTTCAATTTGAGAATCTCGGACCATGATATCTGTTCCGCTGGCACCTTCTTTTAGCGGTGGCACATCATCACAAACGTTTGCATTTCCTATTACCTTGTCCCCTTTAACGGTGAGTGCTTTTTCATTCTTTCCGTTGATCGTGACACTTTCAGATTTAGCTAGTGCAAGAATTTCATTCTTCTCATCCGTAAGTTTCTTCGTATTCCCCGCAACATCCACCTTCGCGCGCTCAATCGCCGATCCCGCAGTCTGCATCACCGGCGCGGCCAATCCTGTTAAGGCTTGCACAGTGGCTGCGGTTTTTTGTTGTTTAGCGCTGATATCGCCAACGTCTTTTTCATTTTTACATTGGTCTTTCAAAGCATTGGCACGATCGATCGCGTTTTTTTGCGCGGCGATCTGATTGTCAAAAGAAGCGTTCATTGAAGCAAATTGCGAATTCCAACGGGCTTCGTTGATTTCATTGTCGTTTTGCAATCCGCCACCGTCATCCAATCCCAAGTGGCTTTGACCCCAGGCCGTAGCAACGGCAAATGCTGTTAACAAGACACCGTTAAAGAAACGAATGAAAGCGAGTCTATTGCCCATGGCTATATTATCGACCTTTGCACAGCATTATTCTCGTTAAGATTTGGTTAGGAAAAGAGCTAAGTGCGCTAAAAATGCCCAGCCGAGCAAACTGGCCGTTTTCCTTGGTAAATAACTAGAGAATCTCTTTTAAAATCTTTTTGCCGATTTCCACGCCCGGCTGGTCATAGGGATTTACGCCCTGAACTGCGCCGGTAGCTGAGGTTAAATCCATCATGAAAGTCATCCAAGCACCGATGCACTCTTCGTTAAGCAAAGCCAATTCCATCGAATAAACCGGGCGATTGCATTTCTCGAGCGCTTGTTGGGTCGCGACCGCTTCACCGTTGAGAATGTCTTCAAAGGATTTCCCTTTGGCAAAAGATAATCCGTCGCCAAAGGCTGCAGGTAAATCCAGCATCTTAAATCCGTCAGATGATTTCCAGTCACGAATTTTTAAAAATCCAACCAAACTTTCTCGGCGACCTTCCATCAGCAATTGCAAAATCGAATGCTGATCGGTGGCGCCGACACTGGTGATCGGAAAAGTCCCCAAAGACTTTTTAGTTTGGGGGTGAATTTTGCCAAGCGATTCGCCCCAAAGTTGCACGAACCATGCGCCACATTCGCGCATCACAGTTGAATACAAAAATAAATTATGAACAGTGACACCGGCGTCTTCGTAATCGCACAAGCGTTTGGCCAATCGATCGATTTCCTTCAAGGTCACGCCCGATTGATCTTTGATTTGCTTTTGCGCGCCAGAAATTAATTTTTCAATGCTGAGTCCAGCAAAAGCTAGCGGCAACAATCCCACCGGAGTGAAAACGCTAAAACGTCCGCCCACATCACTGGGGACTTCAAGCGCTTGAACTTTACTTTCCGCAACCCATTTGCGCAAAACGCCGGACTTTGGATCGGTGATCGCGACCACATGATTTTTAAGCTCCAGCTTTTCATCGGCAAATTTTTTCAAAACCCAAGCAAACTGTGCCATGGTTTCAATGGTGCCGCCGGATTTACTAATGACCGCGACCGCGGTTTTTTTCCAATCCAGTCCCGCGGTTTCGCGCGCGAAAAAAATCGGATCCAAATTGTCGATGATTCGAATTTGCTTGGCTTGGCCGGCTGGAATCGTGTGCTTCAAAGATTCAAGAATCGCTCGAGTGCCCAGGGCCGATCCCCCGATTCCCAAAACTAAAAGTGTGTCGAATGAAGCGCGTAGTTTGTCGGCCAGCTGCCGACTTTCTTTCAAGCCTTCGCTTGATAAAATCTGGCGGCGATAACCCGAGAAAAAAGGAGAGTCCTTTTGGGCAGTTTGCTCTTGGAATCTCGCTGATATTTGCTGAGCTTTTCGCGGTGATTCAGCAACGTCTAAAATTTCAGAGCGTTTAAAAAGAGTTTCAATGTCTAGCTTCAAAAGCGTCATGATTTAGAATCCTGGGTACATACCCTTGTCTAATTGGCGGGCTAAAATCACGCGCATGATTTCATTGGTGCCCGCGCCGATTTCCATCAATTTAGCATCGCGCATGAAACGCTCGACCGGATATTCTTTGGTGTAGCCATAACCACCCAACATTTGAATCGCGTCCATGCAAATTTTAGTGGCCTTTTGAGCCGCAAACAATTTCGCCGAAGTGCCCAACATCAAGGCGTTCGCGGAATGCAAGCCTTCCTTGTCGACCATCGCAGCCGCTTCATAGGTCAGCGATCGACTCGCTAAATATTCAGCGGTCGCATCAGCCAACATTTTTTGAATCATTTGAAAACTCATCAAAGGTTGGTCGAACTGCTTGCGATCCTTGACGTATTGAGTGGTGTACTTGATCGCGGCGCGGGCAAGTCCCAGCGAAATCCCCGAAATCGTGATCCGCTCGATCAAAAGATTTGCTTTCATGTGCGATCCGCTCGAGCCCTCTTCGCCGACTCGCAGTTCATTGGGAACTTTGCAATTTTGGAAAATCAATTCGCTAGTAGGCGAAGCGCGCATGCCCATCTTGTGTAATTTTTTGCCGACACTGAATCCTGGAGTCTTCGTTTCCACGATAAAAGTGGTGATGTCTTTGTTGGTCGGGCCGGTTTTCGCGTAAGTCCAAACGAAATCAGCATAAGGCCCGTTAGTGATCCACATTTTAGTGCCGTTCAAAACGTAATGATCTCCGGATTTTTTGGCCTGAAGTTTTAATCCCATCGCGTCGGAACCGGCGCCGGGTTCGCTCATCGCCATGGCGCCAATCCACTCGCCGGAGCAAAGTTTGGGCAAATATTTTTTCTTCTGTTCGGTACTGCCGTTGGTGTTGAGATTGTTAACGGCCAAAATGCTGTGAGCCAAATACGAAAGGGTGGTGCTGGCGCAAACCGCGCCCAATTCTTCCATCGCAAGGGTTGCGGCCACGCAATCCATTCCCGATCCACCAAAGTCGGGGTGGGCAGTGATTCCCAGAAGGCCTAAAGGTCCGAGTTTTCTAAAAGCGGCTTCATTAAATCCTTCGGATTCGTCCAATTCAGCAGCCCGGGGGGCTAATTCTGTTTCAGCAAAGCGTCGCACAGTGTCTTGAAGGGCTAAATGGGTTTCCCCGAAAAAGAGACTCATTAGAAAACCTCCGCCAAGCATCTATAGATCGATAACTTAATTCGAGCCAGCTTGTTTCTCCAAAAAATGGGTTCTATTGTTTGCTTTATGAAGGCTTCAAATGTCCTAGAACTCATTGGCAATACTCCAGTCGTAAAACTCAGCAATTCGGTGCAAGACATTCCGGTTGGATCGTGGCTTTTAAATCAAATTCCCGACGCAAAAGCGTGGACTTTAAAGAGCGAGTTATACGCAAAAGTGGAGTTTTTAAATCCCGGCGGCAGCATCAAAGACCGCATCGCTTTGAAGATCATTGAAGAAGCGGAAAGACGCGGAACTTTGAAGCCTGGCGGCACCATTGTAGAAGCCACTTCCGGAAACACCGGCGCGGGATTGGCGATTGTGTCGGCGATCAAAGGTTACAAATGCGTTTTCGTGATGCCTGATAAAATGTCGCCCGAAAAAATCAATGCACTTCGTGCTTATGGCGCCAACGTTGTCGTGTGTCCCACCAACGTCGAGCCCGAAAGTCCCGATTCTTATTACAGCGTGGCTCGCCGGCTTTCGAAAGAAATTCCCAATGCGATTTTGGGCAATCAATACCACAACCCAGACAATCCCTTGGCTCACTACGAATCGACTGGCCCGGAAATTTGGAAAGATTTCGGCGCTGAACTCGATTGTTATTTTGCGGGATTGGGAACCGGCGGGACATTCTCGGGTGTGGCGAAGTTCTTAAAAGAAAAAAATCCGAATGTTAAAAACATCGGGGTCGATCCGCTTGGCAGCCTTTACTACGGACTGGTGAAAGACAAAAAACCCAGCCCGATTTTTCCCTACTTGATTGAAGGCGTCGGCGAAGATTTTATGCCTTCGACCATGAACATGGCCCTGGTCGACGAGTGTGTCCAAGTCATCGATAACGAAGCGTTTGCGGCCACTCGAATCTTGGCAACGCGCGAAGGTTTATTGGTCGGCGGCAGCTGCGGTATGGCTTTTTATGGTGCCACTCAATGGTTGATGCGCCATGAAATGAGAGGCGGAAAGCCTTTGAAGGCCGTGGTGATTTTGCCCGACAGCGGCAGTCGTTATCTTTCAAAAGTTTTCAACCCAATGTGGATTGATAAAAACAAAGTTGATTTACATTGGGGCAATGATTTGCCCACTAACCGCGTTGAATATTTGCCGACTGCTAAAAAAATCGAAGGAGCTGAATAATGCCGATGTACGGAGACCCCAAAAAACGGCTCGAAGAATTCGTGAAAATGAAAACCGCGACGGTCGCCATTCATGGCGGCCAAAAACCGGATCCGATCACTGGATCGGTGATGCCGCCGATTTTTCAAACTTCGACTTATGCACAAACCGCGCCCGGCCAACCGATCGGCGAATTCGAGTACAGCCGCTCCCACAATCCGACTCGTCGAGTTTTGGAAGATTGCTTGGCCTTGCTCGAGGGCGGCGTTTACGGTTTAGCCACTAGCTCGGGAATGAGCGCCATCACCTTGGTTGCCAGCCTCTTGCAAAAGGGCGAGGGCGTTTTGTGCTGTGATGATGTTTACGGCGGAACCTATCGCTTGTTCACCAAAGTATTAAATCAATCCAGTTCAAATTTTAAGTTCATGGATTTTTCAAATTTGGCGAAAGTCGAAGAAGCCATTGATAAAAGCACGAAAATTTTGTGGGTCGAAACTCCGACCAATCCTTTATTAAAAATCATCGACATCGAAGGCTGCGCTAAAATTGCCAAAAAATACGGATTGATTTTTGTGGTCGACAACACTTTCGCGAGTCCGATTTTTCAACGGCCACTCGATATGGGCGCCGACATCGTGATGCATTCGGTGACTAAATATTTAAACGGTCATTCCGATGTGGTCGCGGGTGCTTTGGTTACCAAGCGTGACGATTTGGCCGACAAATTATATTTCAATCAAAACAGCATGGGTTTAGTTCTGCCGCCCTTTGATTCTTGGCTTGTTTTGCGAAGCTTGAAAACTTTGCCGGTGCGAATGAAGGAGCACGCTAAAAGTTCACTGGAATTGGCGCGCTGGCTGGAATCTCATCCCAAAGTAGAAAAGGTGATCTATCCGGGGTTGGAATCTCACCCCCAACACGCGCTCGCGAAAAAACAAATGCTGGGATTTAGCGGCATGATCAGTTTTTACGTAAAGGGCGGCTTGAATGAGGCTCAAAAATTACTCAAACAGGTCAAGTTGTTCACTTTGGCAGAGTCACTAGGCGGCGTGGAAAGCTTGATTGAACACCCAGGAATCATGACTCACGCGAGTGTTCCCTTAGAAATTCGCACTGCTAATGGAATTTCCGACAATTTTATTCGGATTAGCGTTGGTCTTGAAGACTTGGCTGATTTGAAAGCCGACTTAGACCAAGCCTTATCTTGATTTGAGTTTTATTTTTAAATGGACCGAAGTCGCTTTGGCTGCATCGAGTCAAGAATTTGAATTTCTAACGTTTAGTTCTTAGTGGGCGGCGAACAATTTCCGATAAGATTTTGTGATGAACGGTCGACTATTGCGTTCGATAAAAAATGCCGGCGGCCAAGTGCTGATCTTGATGGCCTTGCTGATGACCACGCTCATCATTTTTTTTGGAATGGTCGTCAACATCGGCCACTTGGTTCAAGCCAAAATCAATTTACAAAACGCAGTCGACTTGGCGGCGATGGCCGGCTCTTCTTGGCAAGCTCGCTATCTAAACCATTTGGCTTTGATCAATTATCGAATGCGCCAGAATTATAAATTTGTATTGTTTGATATTTACGTCACGCAATCGCGCCACAATCGGGGCTTTCAACAACAAGTTAGTTTGGCGGCGTTGCCCTCGGATCCTTTTGCCAAACTTTTAGACCCCAAGCGAAATCCTGGAAGTTTGACTTTGGGTATTTGCCAAACGATCCCTGGTTATGAACCTTCGGTTCCTGAAGAATTGTCCTTGGGACTTCGTTTTCCCTCTATCAGCACTGACTTTTGCCGATTGATTGAACCGGGGCGCGGATTTTTTAGCAGTCTTCCTGATGCGCCGTTGATTCCCATCATTCCGGTTGGCGGCGCGATCGTGGCTGCCCAGCAAAACGCTAATCGTGCGCTTCGTGAAAACTGTGAAGCTTCCAATGGTCAAAACGGCGCTTATTTTAATTACATCATTCGTCATCTTCGTGATCGCAATCTTTTTCAGATGGAAGAAATTTCTCGAATCCTTTTACGCTTTAGCAGAGCCTTTACGGTCAATGGCGATTTGGATCCCGTTGCCGGCCAAGGCGAAGGTGATTCAAGCATCATCGCCTCTTTCAAAGAAAATCTAATCACCGCCAACCGCGACAATTTAGAATCTGACAGTCTGGTTTATCTCAATCCACCGGAAACTCGAGCCTTCAAAGATGACGGTTTCGCGTCGGATCCCGCAGTTTTAATTCGCGATGCCGAGCCCGGCGGAAATTTTTCCAAATATTTTGAACGCCAACTCGTCGGCTTTGAATTAGCGGTCATCGAATCGCAATGGACCGGAGCAGGCTGCCGATTTTTTCCAAGATTCATCCAAGCTGGTGAGCCTGGAAACCCAACTCGACCGGGTTTTGTATTTTTGGGCCTCTCACGATCTCGCGAAAATAAAGCGCTTGGCGATCCCGAATATCGACCGGTAAAAATTCCATTTCAAATCACATTACGAGCAAAAGTGAAGCCCAATTTACTTTTCTGGCCGCGTGGATTGACCCCGACCTTGGTTGCAATTGGTTCTGCCAAACCTTTCGGTTCGCGAATCGCTCCGCCTATTGAAAATGTGAACTTTGAAGTTTCGGGCTCACTGCAAAGAAGGGCACAGGGCCAACCCGCAAACTTAAGTTTTTATCCCGGTGACATTCGTAGTTCTGGCGCCAATGAATTTCCCGGAGTCGGACACGTTCGCGTATTAAAATATTTGGATAGAGCCTTGCGCACGCCCGGCGGTCAATTTCGGGTAGTTCCTAATTCCCGTGGCCAAAGCACGCCAGAGCGCCCGAGCGTGATCGACTCAAGTTTTTCGGTGGCTGGATCTGAACGTTGCCAATCTAATCCGATGCCTTTTATCTGTAGTGCCTTGGCGCCCACTCTTTACGAAGGATTGCTTTGGACTGTATTTCCGGACCCCGCCCAAGCATTGGGCCTCAATCCTTCGCAGGCCGCCGAGTACCCCTCTGAGTTTTCATTGCCGATTGGCACTCGGGGCAGCACGCCGGACATCGCCGGACGGCTTTCGCGGATGGGCCAACTTTATAGAATGCCTGACCGAATGCGCGGAGTGGGAGACATCGGAACGCGGTCGGCGCTTTGGCACGTTTCAACTTTATTGCCGCCTTCTGAAGCTGGAGTTTTTTCCAACAATGGTAAACCCTTATTCTACGCAAACGAAAGCTCGGCAGCTTCTGCTTTTAATCCGGATTGGGACCCCGCTTCGCTAGAGGGTTTCTTGGCCGGAGCCCCCGACGGTCGCCGAGGTTATCAAATTCGCTTGATCAGCATGGACCAAGCTTGTGAGGAAATTGAACAATCAAACGCCGCACAAATTGGTGCTACAATGAAAACGTATTGCCGAGGAGAGGCTGCTGTTTTTCAATAAACAGCGCATTTAATTAAAATGGTCGTAGCGAAAAAAAAACCTTACAAGGCCCTCAAAAACAAAGGCACCAAGGCTACGCGTTTGACCGCGACTCGCACTGAAATTTTAACGACCCCTGATGCCCAAGTTCAAGAATTGCTCAATCAATCTAAAAAATGGGATCCCTCATTGATCGTGGTTCAGGGAGAGTTGCTCGGAAAAGTTTTTCGGCTTCGAGAAGGCCGCAACACCATGGGCCGTCACCCCAAAACCGATATTTGTTTGCAGCAACGTGCAGTCAGTGCCGAGCACGCCTACATCATTCGCGAAGACAAACAAGTCGTCCTGGTCGACAACAAAAGCACCAATGGAACTTTTCTTAACGGCACCAAAGTTATCAAAGAAAAAGCACTGAAATCTGGTGATCAAATCAAAGTAGGAACATGCGTGTTCCGATACGCAGATAATCAACTCGACAATCAGCTTGTCGAATCGCTTCATGAAAAAGGCACTCGCGATCAAATGACCGGAGCGCTCAATAAAACCGCAATCATGAATTCGCTAGATTCCGCCATCGAAGTGGCTCGCGGTGGATATCACTTAAGTCTGATCATTTTTGATCTCGATCACTTTAAAAAAATCAACGACGTCTATGGCCACATCGCCGGTGATTACGTTTTGATTGAAGTTTGTAAAGTTTTGCGTGAATCGGTGATTCGCCAAGACGATATTTTGGGTCGCTTTGGCGGAGAAGAATTTATTCTAGTGATGCCCGATGCGGCCATCGACGTTGGCCTAACGGTGGCTGAAAGAATTCGCCACACGATCCAAGAACACCAATTTGTTTTCGACGGCAAACGAATGCCGGTAACAACTTCATTGGGAGTCATTGCTTGGAAACCAAAAATTAAGACGGCCACTCAAATGATAGAGGGTGCCGATTTGCTTCTTTATCAATCTAAAAATGCTGGGCGAAATCGAGTGACGGGGCCTTGACCATGGATAAATTCATTCAGCGCTGGAAACCAAGCGTTAAGATTTTTTTATTCCAAGTTTGGATGATGACCTATTCCAATCTTAAGTCGCGCTACCGAAACACTTTTGCCGGAATGTTTTGGGTGATCCTAGGGCCCCTAATAATTTACGGCGTGCAAAGTTATATTTTTTCCAAAGTGCTTTGGATCAACGTTCCGGATTATTCTCAGTTTTTACTTTCTGGCTTGCTGGCTTGGATTTTCATCAGCCAATCGATCGATCAATGCACTCCGCTATTGATTTCTCGCGCTCAACTTTTAACGGCTTATGCCGTGAACCCGGTCGTATTAATTCTGGCACAATTGCTCGACAATTTTATCAATTTCTTGATCGCCTTTTTCATTTTGCTGCTCCCGGTATTGATGTATTCCGACTCGAGAATTCGACTTTCCGGAATGGTGGTTTTCCCACTCGCTGCATTTAATTTATTTATAGGAACTTTTGGCTTTTGTTGGTTGTTTTCGATTGCCAACGTTTTCTTCCGCGATACCCGATTCATTTTAAGCTTCATGATTTCAGTCGCCTACTATTTGACTCCGATTTTTTATCCGATTTCAATGGTGCCGGAAGAGATGCGTGGACTTTTTGAGTTGAATCCTTTCTATCGACTGATCGAGCCACTTAGAATTTCGCTATACTTCTATGAGCCCGGACTTTTTTGGATTTCCATGCTCAAGGGTACGATCGTTTCTATTCCCTTAGTCATTTCAGCCGCGATCATTTGGAACAGGAGGCGAAATGCCATCTATCTCCAGCTCTAATAAACGCGAAGTGCTAAAAATTGAAAACCTCTCCTTGAAGTTTCAACTTAAAACCTATCAAGCCATTAGCTTGAAAGACGTGTTTGTGAATTTTTTTGATCCTGATCATGAAGAGTCCATTTCAAAGCTTCCGCCTCGCGATGTGATTATTGCCGATAAATTAAATTTAACAATTAACGAAGGCGATCGCGTGGCACTTTTGGGCGTCAACGGTTCCGGCAAAACTTCACTCTGCCGTTGTATCTCTGGAACTTATAAGCCTGATGCCGGTTCCATTAAAATTGATGGATTGGTTCGCGCCATTTTCGATGTTTCTGTTGGAATCGATGAGGAACTCACCGGGCGCGAAAACGCTTTATTGATGAGCGCATTTCTTTATCCAGCGGCACCCGACCGCGAAAAATTGGTCGAAGATGCTTTGGCTTTCACAGAGCTCGGTGAATTTTTAAATGCGCCGATTCGAACCTACAGCAGGGGAATGCGGTCTCGATTTTGCCTTGCTTTGGTGTCGACGATTTCCTGTGATTTACTGATTTTGGATGAAGTTTTCGAAGGCGCCGATCAATTTTTCAGAGAAAAAATTTCCCAGCGAATGATCAACATGATCGATCGGTCAGGGGCCTGTATTTTTGTCAGCCATGCGCCAAGTCAAATTGATAGAGTTTGCAACCGTGCAGTGGTGGTGGGCCAAGGCAAAGTACTTTTTGATGGTGATGTTCAAGAAGCTCTGAAATTTTACAATTCAGCTGGAACTTCAGACGCATCTTTTAGATAAGAAACATCTTTAGCTAGCTCATTTTTAATTAACTCATCTCCCGCGGCTTTCAGCGAATCGCGAAGCGGTAAAATAACCGGCATCAAATGTTCTGCTTCATGAGAGTCCAATAAATCTTCATAGTGAGCCAGAATTTTTTGGCGGGTCAGACGATCAAAAGCTAAAATTGATTCAGAATCCGGTATGTACGCAAACTGGACCACTGGTTCAACCTTGAGGTCCCTTGCATATTCTAAGAAATCCCCCAGCTCGGACCAATTTTTTTGCTGAACACAAATCGAGGCCGTGATGTTGAATCCTCTGCGAAGCAGTAATCGCTCGTAGCGATACTCTAATAAATCTTTGAGAGTTTGAATGACTTTAAATAAATCACCGGCCCCCGGTCGAATGGCCTTGTACGTTTCAGGATTCAAACTGTCGATGCTTACCTGAATCCAACGGATGTTAAGCAAATCCAAATGTTCCCGAACCACCGGGCCAAATTTATATTGGCCATTGGTTACAAAGGCCCATGTACATCCCGAATTGACTGAAGACACTTCTCGAATCAATCGGTAAGTGTCGTGTTGAATCAAGGGTTCGCCTCCCAACACATCCATCTCAAGCAAATAAGGAAATATTTCTTTGGGCGCCACTTCCCAGAAGTTTGATTTTTCATAAAGCCCGTTGGGCTGACGCCAAACATCGCACATCACGCATTTTAAATTACAGCGCCCGTTCAGTCTTAAATCCAATCGACGGGGCCCGTAGGGCTGGACTTCCATTAAGTCGAGTCCCTTTTTCCCAAGGCGGTGACTCCATTTATGACATCCCATGTGGCGCATTTGTTTTTCGCAAATGACGGGCTTGCCGGCTAAAAACTCGGCGCGTAAGTTGCGCATCTTTTCGCCGTTCCAAATCTCCATGACGTTTTCTTTTTGAATTTCACCGGCAATGAAATCTTGATTCCAACAACAAGGCGAAATCAAACCGGTGGGTTGGAGTAAGAGTTGGCTAAAAGGGAAATAGCAAAAATTTTTCTCGTTAACTCGTCGGGAATCCCCGGGAGCTTTCTGAGTTATTTTCTTTTTTGCCACGTGCGGATCATGTCATAATTCGCGAAAAGGCTCCAGTGATTAAGGCTTATTTTCTAGCCACTTGAGCGTTGCCAGTGACTTTCGACCAAGCCAATTCTTCGCCGACGTAAATTGCTTCGATTGATTTCGAGCTGTTAGCTTCAACAAATTCGATGGTGATCATGTGTTGCTCGTCGAAATGTTGAAGAGCTTCTTGGATTTTAACTTTAGAATTAGCTTCCGACAGAAAAGAATCAAACAAATCGCGCGAAAGCTGAGGATCTTTTTCAGATGCCGAAGAAATTCGTGAAGTTTGAATTGTGCGGCGAGCTTCGCGAAGTTTTTCGACTTCTACTTTTGATTCTGCGCCCAATTTATCTTCTAGTTCAATTCGTTTCAATTCCAATTCAGCAAGAGTTCTAGCTAATTTGCGCGCTGACTTTGAATCCAGCGTTAGTTTTAAAGGGTTGGCCGGAACAGCGACATCCGTTTGCACTGTTCCAGCCTCGTTAGACGGGTCCCGAGTCTCTCGACCCAGAAGCGTCTTCATGTCCTCAACCGTGAGGCTAGCTCGTCCAACTTGAGCCTGAAGTCCATTCCCTGAACTTCTGTGTCCCGCACCTAATGCAGCAGTACCAGCCTGGACTGACAAAGCAAGAACGACAACTTGGAAAATCCTTTTTCCCGAGCAACCTACTGTTGTATTTCGAACTTCCATATTCAGTCTCCAATCCTTGGTTCTTGCCTGCATTTCTTCGAACCATCTTTGGTCCGCTTAGTTGCGAGCTCACCAGGTATTGCAGGGACCGGGCCAAGTGTTTTGAATAGCGAATAAATTAGTAGTTTTAGCTATTTAAGTCTGTTGGAAGGAAGTGTCTCAGAGCCTCACATCTGTCGAAGACTTTTACATAATTCCCAAATTTGTTGTGATGTGCCAAGCCTGACCAAATATCTATCAATGATTTTTCAGATTAAACATTTGATATTTAAGTGCATTCACTCGCGTGCCAATTTTGAGCATAGGGGGTGTAGAAGCTCTTTACACAATGGGACTGCTAGTCAAAGTTTTAGACGGAAATCTCCGCGAGTCTTGGTTTGTCAGTCTGGAAAAGCAAAGCTAAAAGCTCCGAACCGTGGAAATCTCCCAAACCGCTTCAAATTCGAAGCCCAAAATTCGGCTCTTATCCCAAGAAGTGATTCATCGAATTGCAGCAGGCGAAGTCGTGGATCGTCCTGCATCGGTTTTGAAAGAGTTGCTGGACAACTCGGTCGACGCGGGCGCCAGCCAAATCAAAATCATCTTGGCTGACGGTGGCTTGAAGAGTTTAGAAATCGAAGACAACGGTTCGGGCATGAGTCGTGAAGATTTGGAAATTTGCATCCTGCGCCATGCGACCAGCAAAATATCAGCACTTGATGATTTGGACGCGATCAAAAGCTTGGGCTTTCGCGGCGAAGCTCTCGCCGCGATTTCTTCAGTTTCAAAATTAAAAATCGAATCAGCCCAAACCGGTGCCGAAGCTTGGTCACTCTCAACACTCGGCGGATCTCAACAAAAAATCATGCCCGCTCCCTCTCGGCGCGGAACAAGAATTCAAGTCGACGAACTTTTTTTCAACGTACCAGCGCGCAAAAAATTTCTGAAATCACTGGGCAGCGAACTTAACGAATGCGTAGAGGTGATTCACTCGATGGCCTTGGCTCATCCGGAAATCAGCTTCGAATGGCACGCCATTGATCACTCCAGTGGCGAAGTTAAAAAAAGCGCGCAATGGCGATCGGGCTCTATGATGGACCGTTTCCGAGAAGTCTACGGCCACGAAGGCGAAATTCTATTCATCGATCACACGCTGCCTAGCGCGCCTGAAATCAAGCGCGCTCAAATTGCCATCTACCGCCCGCCCGTATCCTCGGCGTATCAAAAAACCGTTCGACTGGCGGTCAATGGCCGCCCCGTATTCGACAAACGCTTACCCTATGCTCTGCGCGAATCACTGGCGGGTTTGATCGAAGTCAGCCGCTATCCAATTTTGCAAGCCAATCTTGATGTCGACGTTCATGCGGTGGATGTGAACATTCACCCTCAGAAAAAGGAAATTCGCTGGCCCGCAAATTTTTCACTAGCATCGTATTTATATTCGGTCCTGCGCCCGCAGTTTGAGGTCAAGGCCCCGGCATTTGTGGCGCCGCTCGCCGAGCAAATGTTCGCTGATTTCTCGTCCCCCTTAAATTTCGCTGCCGATTCCAGGCCAATCCCTGATTCTCCAGAAAAGAATGAGGGCGTTACATTGAATTCTTTTTCGCTCTCAACGCCAAGCCCTCAATCTTCACTCGGTTCTCCCTTAGTAGATTCAACTAGCAGCGCATGGAACACTTCAATGATCGATTCTTTGGCTGGCTCCAATTTAATTTCCAGCGCGATTCCATCACTGGGATCCCCTTCTACTTTAATGACCGCTGGCTCAAAGCATTTCCTAAAAGCCCCCAAAGAATCCAGCCCTCCGTTCCGTTTTTCCGAGTTAAGAGTCATCGGAGAATCATCGGCTGCTTGGATTCTCTGTGAATCCATTCGCGGCTTGGTGGTGATCGACCAGCACGCCGCTCACGAGCGAGTTAATTTCGAACGGATTCTTTGCTCTCGGCAACTTCTTCGCGCGAAACCTTTGCTCATCCCATTTCCGGTCCCAGGTGGTCTCGAATGGGAAGGGCTCAAGACCGACTTCCAAAAAATTCTCGAACAATTTTCTTTTGAATTCAGTGACGATGGAACCCAAATCATTGCGGTCCCCGAAGCTGATCGAAAAATCAATTGGGGCGACTTGCTCAATCAAGTGATCGAAGAGCTCCGCGCCGATTCACTAGTCAACAATCGTGTTGATTTATTCAAACAGCAAATTGCCGCCAGCCTCAGCTGCCATGGCTCGGTTCGCCGAGGTCAACGACTGGGCAATGATTCCATCAAAGCCTTGCTTCAATCAATGGACGAAGTTCAGTGGGGTGGCCTTTGCCCTCACGGTCGACCGGTATGGATTGAAATCTCTAACCCCTCGATTGAAGAATCTTTCCATCGCTAGCCCAATATGAAGCCCCGAAGTTTTATCAACTCAATCGACCAATGGAACGGCCAGGGCGTTCTCTCGCTTTTAGGTCCCACATCTTCGGGGAAAACCGCGGCGGCTTTGAACTGGGTAAAAAAAAATCACACACAAAATAAACAAATTTTATTGATTAGCGTCGATGCGGTCACAGTTTATTCTGGATTAAACGTTGGCTCGGCGAAACCAAGCTCCCAAGAGCTCACAGACTTTAATTGGGCCGGCATCGATATCTTCCAGCCCAATGAAGAAGCCAACGTACGTAAATTCATTGATGCGGTTCAGCCCAAACTCCAAAACGCTCTGCAAAGCAAGACTCCGATCATCGTGGTCGGCGGAAGCTTTTTTTACGAACGAGCCCTAGTCGACGGCATGGCGCCTGGAGATCGATCCGATCCCGAATTCATTCGCGGACTCTCGGCAAAATCCAATGAAGATATACTCAAAGACTTGATTAAAATCGATGCCCGTTGGCGCGACCGTCTTCATGAAAACGATCGTTACCGATTAGAACGCTATTCGGACTTAACCATTCGCCAAGGCTTTAAATTCGATCAACTATTCACAGACTCCAAGGCTGACGGCCTACAATCCATTACTGATTTGCCAATTAAAACATTGGTGATGGGTATGGAAACAAACCGCGACCAATACCTAATTCGCCTGCAATCACGAATGGAGGAAATGTTCCGCGCCGGATGGCTTGCAGAGGTCCAGGGTTTAATCGAAAAATACTCCTCCGAAATTCCAGCACTCCAAACCGTTGGCTATCAACAAATCACCCATGGCTTGAAAGCTAAAAACTCATTGGCGAAAATCGCCGACGACATACTGCTCTCGCACATTCAGTTAGTAAAAAAACAAAAAACCTGGCTCCGCGGCTTGATGGCAAAGCAGTGATTAGCAAAAATACTTTGCTTTAAATTTAACTAAACCTGATCGACCGAAATAACGCCCGGAACGCCGGTCAATTCTTTGATACAAGCCATCAGTTGGCTACGGCCTGTAACTTCTAAATCCAAAGTACCCACCGCTTTTTTATCTTGGTTAACTTTGATGTTGATCGATTTAATGTTCACACCCTTGGCGGAGATTGTTTTGGTCATCTCGTTCATTAGGCCTTGATTGTCCTGAACGACGACGCGAATCTTCACATCGCGGATCACGGTTCTCGAAGGATCTGCACCCCATGAAACATCCACCCAACGAGTTTTATCGACTGCCAAAGCTTCTTGGCATGAAATTCGGTGCACGATCACGCCTCGGCCTCGGGAAATGAAACCCATGATCTCGTCGCCCGGCAGTGGACTGCAGCACTTGGCAAAACGGATCATCACATCATCGATCCCTTGAATTAAAATCGGGCTCTTCTTTTGAACAAAAGGTTTCTTGGCCGATTCAATGATGTTCGAAACGGCCTGAGAAATGCTGCCACGTTCCTTGGGATCGAGTGTGACTTCCAAGTTTTCTTGCGGAAACAATTTAGTTAAAATCCGATCTGGTGGAATTTTTCCGTAGCCGGCCGTAACTAACATTTCGTCAAAGCTTGCAAACGAAGCTTTGGCGCAAACATCAGCGGAATCTTTTTGAGATTCAAACTTACCCAAAGACTTCCCGTATTTTCGAAATTCTTTTTCCATCAAATCGCGGCCAATGCTCAGCGCGCGATCTCGTTCTTCAGATTTGATGTAGGCCCGAATCTTCGACTTGGCTCGACCGGTTTTGACGATCTTCATCCAGTCTTTGCTGGGTCGTTGTGTGGTCGAAGTCACGATCTCAACGGTGTCACCCGAACGAAGCTTATGCTTTAGAGGCACCATCCGACCGTTGACCTTGGCGCCAACGCACTTATTTCCAACGTCGGTGTGAATGGAATAGGCAAAATCTAGCGGAGTTGAGCCAACGGGAAACTCTTTTAACTCACCCTTGGGGGTGAAAATGTAGATCTCGCCCGCGAACAAATCCAATTTGACCGATTCCAGAAACTCAGACGAGTTGTCCAAATTCTTCTCGGCCTCGATGATTTGTCGCAGCCAATGAAATCGATCGGCGTCCTTTTGGTCGATTTTGCCTTCTTTGTAATGCCAATGAGCCGCAACTCCGGATTCAGCAACCTTGTGCATCTCTTCGGTACGGATCTGAATCTCCAACCGCTCGCCATAGGGTCCGATGACCGTGGTGTGCAGCGATTGGTACATGTTATTTTTCGGCATCGCGATGTAATCTTTGAAGCGCCCGGGCACCGGCTTAAAAAACAAGTGCACAATGCCCAAGACTTCGTAGCATTCGGCGATCGATCCGGTCAGAACCCTAAAGGCCACGATGTCGTGAATTTCCTCAAAGTCTAAATTCCGGCCTTCCATCTTTTTATGGATTGAATAGAAATGTTTGGGTCGACCAGAAATCTTGACCGACAAGCCATACTCGCCGATTTTTTCGATCATGATCTTGATCAATTTTTGGGTGTACTGATCCCGCTCGTCTTTTTTCTTATCGATCAGCTTAGCAATTTTGTAATAAATTTCGGGCTTGGTGTATCTCAGCCCCAAATCCTCTAGCTCTATCTTCATCCATGAAATCCCCAGCCGATTGGCCAGCGGCGCATAAATTTCCAAGGTCTCAGTAGCAATGCGATCTTGCTTCTCGGGCGGCAAGTATTGCAGCGTTCTCATGTTGTGGGTGCGATCCGCTAATTTCACCAAGATCACTCGGATGTCTTTGGCCATGGCCAAAATCATCTTGCGAAAGTTCTCAGCTTGCTTCTCATGTTTGGAGCTAAAATTGATTTGCGAAATTTTAGTAACGCCATCGACTAACTGGGCGACTTCAGCACCAAACTCTTTTTGAACTTCTTCAATGGTGGTCGCGGTGTCTTCGACCACATCGTGCAATATCCCGGCAACAATCGAGGCCAAATCCATGCGCATTTGGGCCAAAATCCGAGCCACTTCCAGTGGATGCAAGATATAGGGCTCACCAGATTTTCGTTTTTGGCCTTCGTGCAGCTTCACCGCAAAATCATGGGCTTTTTGAATTAAGTTAAAATCGGCATCTGGGAAATAAGCAGCAATTTGAGCGCGGAGTTCGACAATGCTTGTCGGGGGATTGATCGGAGCCGTCATGAATTCAACTGTTTCTTAATGATCGACTCAATCTCAAGCGCCGCGCGGTCCAGTCGATCGTTAAGAACTTGAAAATCAAAGTCTCCTGCTTGGGCAATCTCTTTGCGGGCATTTTCTAGTCGACGTCGAACGTCGGCATCATTTTCGGTTCCACGCTTGCGCAAGCGAGTTTCTAAAACATCAAAGTCCGGAGGCATCACGAAAATCGTGAGCGCTGCCGGAAAATGCTTCTTAATCGATTGAGCCCCTTGAACATCAATGGTCATGAACAAGATCTCGCCGCGATCCACGCTCTCTTGAACGATGGATTTGCGAGTGCCGTATTTATAATTATGAACGACCGCCCACTCGACAAAAGCCATTTCCGAAATCATTTTTTCAAAATCTTTGTCGCTAACAAAAATGTAATCTTGATTGGGGATTTCGGTTGGGCGGGGCGGACGTGTTGTGCAGGTAATGGATCTCTTTGAATTCGGGAAACGTCGGATCAATTCGCCAGTAAGCGTGGTTTTACCGCCGCCGCTCGGAGCTGAAATTACAACCAACATTCCTTTTGGATTCATCGTTTTACCTTATCATCCATTTAGATCCCTTTTGACTAATATCCAACGCTTTTTTTGACAGCAATCTAACCGCACGCAAATAATTTGAAACTTCTGGAAATCTTAGAGTTCGCAGCCATGTATCCGCGGATGATTTTAAAATAATTCTTCAGATAGCTCAGCAGATTGTTCTTTGGGCTGAATGATTAAAGAACGGTGATTAAAAAAGCGGGCTAAGTGAGGCTCTAAATTAAAGTAAAAAGATCAACCCAGAGATTCAAATCGCTCGGAAAGCGTTTCTCGGGCCACTGCAGATAAAACTACGTGTGATGAATCCAAAAAGATCACGCTCTTGACCCGGCGGCCTCGAGTGGCATCAATGACGCGATGCAGCTTCTCTAGTTCCAGGCACTGTCTTCTCAATGGATCGGAGTCATAGCTTAAAATTCCCACAACTCGATTTCGAGGCACGGTGTTGCCAAACCCAACATCAAGAATTGATGAATTTGATCGAGCCTTCGGTTGATTTGATTGAAAATTGGCCAGGTCTAAAGCATCCATGATTTCCCCTATAGAACGTTTAGCCCTTGCTCTCGGATTCTATCAATAGCCAATTTTGCGCCTGCCACTGACTGGCTGACCTCTGGATCGGAAACCTTATTATTAAGAGTGGTCCACTCTCGATTAAATTCTTGGCCAATAAAATCTAATCTTTTCCCTAAACCGTCGACCTTCTCTTTTCCGTCGATCAATAAGTTAAGAGCTCGCAAATGAGAATCAATGCGCTGAATTTCTTCTGCCACATCACGTTTTTCTAGAATGACTACTAATTCTTGAAAAATTCGTTCGCGGTCAGGTGGGGCGACTTTCAATTTTTCAGCCCATTCCCCAATGCGCTTCTCCATTTCAACGCGCCATTTATCCTGGAGCACCGGCAGAATTTTTTTAAACTCATTTAGAGCCTTTTCAATGGCGAAACTTTCGCCCTGCAAAGCTTTTTGAATTCCCGAACCTTCAGTGGACCGAAAAACTTTCAAATTTTGGCAAAGCTTTTTTGATAAAGCCTCTGCAAAACTCTCGATTTCAGATGGAGTCGCACCGTCGCTCTTGGCTTCGCTAGATTTTTCATCAGAATCAAAAATCTTAGCCAACAAAGCACCACGCTCAAATAAGGAAGGTCGCAACACCGCTACTGCTTCGGCATACCGAGCACGTGTTCCCATTAATTTCTTTTTAAAAGATTCAACTTCGTCAGTGCGAACTCCAGGGATTTCCACTCGATCAATTTGCAAATCTAGACTCCCACGTTGCAAGCTGTCTCGAATTTTTTGTCGCAAAAGTAATTCTCCAGCAAACAATTCCCTTGGAGCACGAACTCGCATTTCGAAATACTTGTGATTTACACTCTTAAGCTGTGCTCGATAGGTTTTGCCTTGAAGAGTCTCCTCGGCAGTCGCAAATCCAGTCATCGATTCCCATGAATTCAAACTCATCACGCTTTCTCGATAAAATTGCGTTGATCTATCTTGCGATATTTCTCAAATCTCTGGCGCAACAACTCTTCTTGAGACAATCCGGACAAAGTTTTTAAATTTTCAATCAGCGCTTTTTTAATGCTGGCGGCTGTCTCTTCCATGGATTCATGAGCTCCGTTACCGGGTTCGGAAATGATCTGATCGCAAAGACCCAATTCAAGCGTTTCTTGGGCGGACATTTTTAAAGCCACCGCCGCTCTTTTGCTCTCAGCAGAATTGCCCCACAATATCGCCGCACAGCTTTCAGGACTAATCACACTATATATAGAGTTTTCTAACATCAGCAATCGATCGCCCACTCCGATGGCCAATGCTCCACCTGATCCGCCTTCACCAATGACCACTGATACAGTGGGAACTTTAACTTCAAACATTCTTTGAATGCTCGCCGCAATCGCGTGCGATTGACCACGCTCCTCCGCACCAACGCCTGGGAAAGCTCCCGGAGTGTCGATGAAGGTAATTACTGGCATTTTGAATCGCTCTGCTAATTCGAAAACTCGCATGGCTTTGCGATAGCCTTCAGGTCGAGCCATTCCAAAGTTGCGCAAAATCTTTTGCTTGGTATTTCTTCCTTTTTGATGAGATACTATAAATACATTTTGTTTATAGTCTTCACTCTCAAGTCGTGCCATCCCTGCAACGATTGCGGCATCGTCGCTATACGCACGGTCACCACGCACTTCTTCGAAGTCAGAAAAAATCTTCACGGTGTAATCTAAAGTGTACGGGCGCTGCGGATGGCGGCTTTTTTCTACGACGCCCCACGCATTTCTAAGGCGGTCCGAGAACTTCAGATCTTGTTTATCAATTAAATTTGTTGAGTTGTGTTGGCTCATAGGGCGCAACTTAAAGAATTGCAGCGAATATCTCAAACCAGAATTCAATTGATTGGGATTGTGATTTTTTGCTGATTTTTTTTCTAAGTTTTTCTCTATTTTCCCAAGAAACCACCCAAAATATCCAAATTAAAGTCAATAAATTCAATACTTTAAAAAAAAAGTGAAAAAATCTTTCAGAAACGCATAAGTCCTTGTTGACAGGTCGGCATCAGGTCCCTAAGACAGCCCTTCGTTGTTGTTCTTTGAAAACTAAATAGTAGGAAAATAAGAAACCCGTTAATTACATATTTCATTGAGAAATGCGTAATTAGCGAACGTACAAAATTAAAACAGTAATAAAGACAAACGTTACGTTTGTATCTTTGTTCAGAATCAATTTTTCAATTTATTGAAGAGTTTGATCCTGGCTCAGAACGAACGCTGGCGGCGTGCCTAACACATGCAAGTCGAGCGTGAAAGTCCTTCGGGATGAGTAAAGCGGCGCACGGGTGAGCAACACATAGATAACCTTCCCTTCAGCGTGGAATAACCAACCGAAAGGTTGGCTAATACCGCATACGATCAGCGAACATGAGTTTGTTGATGAAAGAGGGCTTCGGCTCTCACTTGAGGATGGGTCTATGCCCGATTAGCTAGTTGGTGGGGTAATGGCCTACCAAGGCGACGATCGGTAGCTGGTCTGAGAGGACGACCAGCCACACTGGAACTGAAACACGGTCCAGACTCCTACGGGAGGCAGCAGTGGGGAATATTGCGCAATGGGGGAAACCCTGACGCAGCGACGCCGCGTGAGTGACGAAGGCCTTCGGGTTGTAAAGCTCTGTCAGCAGGGAAGAAATACTTGGTGCTAATATCACCAGGTGATGACGGTACCTGCAGAGGAAGCACCGGCTAACCCTGTGCCAGCAGCCGCGGTAATACAGGGGGTGCGAGCGTTGTTCGGAATTACTGGGCGTAAAGCGCGTGTAGGCGGTTTGACAAGTCAGATGTGAAAGCCTGGGGCTTAACTCCAGAAGTGCATTTGAAACTATCAAGCTAGAGTGATGTAGAGGATGGCGGAATACCCAGTGTAGAGGTGAAATTCGTAGAGATTGGGTAGAACACCGGTGGCGAAGGCGGCCATCTGGGCATTAACTGACGCTGAGACGCGAAAGCGTGGGGAGCAAACAGGATTAGATACCCTGGTAGTCCACGCCCTAAACGATGGATACTCGCTGTAGCTGGTATTGACCCCGGCTGTAGCTTAGTTAACGCGTTAAGTATCCCGCCTGGGAAGTACGGTCGCAAGATTAAAACTCAAAGGAATTGACGGGGACCCGCACAAGCGGTGGATTATGTGGTTTAATTCGAAGCAACGCGCAAAACCTTACCTAGCCTTGACTTGCCTCTGAATCCTAGTGGAAACACATGGAGTCCCTTCGGGGACGGAGGACACAGGTGCTGCATGGCTGTCGTCAGCTCGTGTCGTGAGATGTTCGGTTAAGTCCGGCAACGAGCGCAACCCCTGTCTTTAGTTGCCAGCATTAAGTTGGGCACTCTAGAGAGACTGCCGATGTTAAATCGGAGGAAGGTGGGGATGACGTCAAGTCCTCATGGCCCTTACGGCTAGGGCTACACACGTAATACAATGGATGTCACAAAGAGATGCGAACTTGCAAAAGGGAGCCAACCTCAAAAAAGCATCCTCAGTTCGGATAGGAGTCTGCAACTCGACTCCTTGAAGCTGGAATCGCTAGTAATCGCGGATCAGCATGCCGCGGTGAATACGTTCCCGGGTCTTGTACACACCGCCCGTCACACCACGAAAGCTGGTTTCACCAGACGCCGTTGAGCTAACCGTAAGGAGGCAGACGTCCAAGGTGAAGTCGGTGATTGGGGTGAAGTCGTAACAAGGTAGCCGTAGGGGAACCTGCGGCTGGATCACCTCCTTTCTAAAGGATAAGCCGGTGGATTTCGATCCACCGGCCCCTTAGGTCATCCAGTCTGTAAAGATTGGAAAGTCGTTTCTTATTACTTACTATTTAGTTTTGAGAGTCCAACAGTCTCTTTGATGCAAATCTTAGAGACGTCGGGGACTAAGAAGTTAGATTCTGGGCCTATAGCTCAGTTGGTTAGAGCGCGTCCCTGATAAGGACGAGGTCAGAAGTTCAACTCTTCTTAGGCCCACCAGTTTGCCTGGCTTCCAGACAAACAGGACTCGGTTGTTCTTTGAAAATTTGGTGATTTAATAAAGTGTTCAAGACAGAGATTTAATAAAGGACAAAATTTTTTTTTCAATTAAATCTTTCTGTTAATAGCAAGCGCGGAATAGAAATGCATAGAAAATATGCCAGTCTAATTCGTAATGCTGGATCTCAAGCTAATTAGAACAAAATTGTCAAGCTACTAAGAGCACACGACGGATGCCTTGGTACTGAGAGGCGATGAAGGACGCGGTAATCTGCGATAAGCTACGGGAAGCTGATAAACAAGCATCGATCCGTAGGTCTCCGAATGAGGAAACTCCACTCTTATTAGAGTGATCCTAGACTGAATCCATAGGTCTAGGAAGCTAACCTAGGGAACTGAAACATCTAAGTACCTAGAGGAAAAGAAATCAAAAGAGATTCCCCCAGTAGTGGCGAGCGAACGGGGAACAGGCCAAACCAGTTGAGGAAACTTGACTGGGGTTGTAGGACTGGAACGTGGAATTATTTTTGTTAGACGAAGCCCCTGGAAAGCGGCACCATAGAAGGTGATAGTCCTGTAGTCGAAAATAAAAATATACCTACCAGTATCCTGAGTACTTCGGAACACGTGCAATTCTGAAGGAATCCGGGAGGACCATCTCCCAAGCCTAAATACTACTCAGTGACCGATAGTGAACAAGTACCGCGAGGGAAAGGTGAAAAGAACCCTGTTGAAGGGAGTGAAATAGATTCTGAAATCGTGTGCTTACAAGCAGTCGAAGGACTATGGCCGTAAGGCAAAGTCTAACGGCGTGCCTCTTGCATAATGAGCCGGCGAGTTACTCTTACTAGCAAGGTTAAGTCATTTGGACGAAGCCGTAGCGAAAGCGAGTCTGAATAGGGCGTTTAAGTTAGTAGGAGTAGACCCGAAACCTAGTGATCTACCCATGATCAGAGTGAAGCCAGTGTAACAACTGGTGGAGGCTCGAACCCGTGGAAGTTGAAAATTCTTGGGATGAATTGTGGGTAGGGGTGAAAGGCTAATCAAACTGGGAAATAGCTGGTTCTCCTCGAAATATATTTAGGTATAGCGTAAAGTAATTAAGTTTAGGAGGTAGAGCACTGAATGGGCTAGGGGTCTTACCGGATTACCAAACCCAATCAAACTCCGAATTCCAAAACTCGTATCTTTGCAGACAGACGGTGGGTGATAAGGTCCATCGTCGAGAGGGAAAGAGCCCGGATCGTCAGCTAAGGTCCCTAAATCGATACTAAGTGGTAAACGATGTGGATTTGCTTAGACAGCCAGGAGGTTGGCTTAGAAGCAGCCATCCTTTAAAGAAAGCGTAATAGCTCACTGGTCAAGCGAGTCTGCGCGGAAAGTACAACGGGGCTAAGTATCGTACCGAAGCTACGGGCTTCACATTAGTGAAGCGGTAGAGGAGCATTCTGTCGTAGGACGAAGCGTGATCGAGAGAACACGTGGACGAAACAGAAGAGATTATGCCGGCATGAGTAGCGACAAAACGAGTGAAAAACTCGTTCGCCGTAAACCCAAGGGTTCCTAGGGAAGGTTAATCCGCCTAGGGTTAGTCAGAGCCTAAGTCGAGGCCGAAAGGCGTAGATGATGGGAAGCAGTTTAATATTACTGCACTAACAATATAGCGTTATCAGCGAAGGGGGGACACAGGGAAGCAAGTGAGACTCCTATTGGATGGAGTTGAGTCTGCGTAGGAGGATCGGTTGGTAAATCCGCCGGTCATACTCTGAGACAGAGGACGAGAGGCTTAGCCTCGAAAGTCACTGAGCTTATACTGTCAAGAAAAGCCTCGTAGCGAGTTATATTGTTATCTGTACCGGAAACCGACACAGGTGGGTGGGGTGAATATCCTAAGGCGCTTGAGAGAACTATGGCTAAGGAACTCTGCAAGCTAATACCGTAACTTCGGAAGAAGGTATGCCCTTGAATGTGAGTCACCACGCGTGACGGAGCAATTAAGGGTCGCAGTGAAGCGGGGGTAGCGACTGTTTAACAAAAACACAGGTCTCTGCAAAATCATAGAAGATGATGTATAGGGGCTGACGCCTGCCCGGTGCCGGAAGGTTAAGAGGAGATGTTAGCGTAAGCGAAGCGTCGAATCGAAGCCCCGGTAAACGGCGGCCGTAACTATAACGGTCCTAAGGTAGCGAAATTCCTTGTCGGGTAAGTTCCGACCTGCACGAAAGGCGTAACGACTTCCCCACTGTCTCAGCCATGGACTCAGCGAAATTGAATTAACTGTGCAAATGCAGCTTTCCCGCGGCAAGACGGAAAGACCCTATGAACCTTTACTATAACTTGGCCCTGAAACCCGGATTTGTCTGTGTAGAATAGGTGGGAGACTTTGAAGTTGCGGCGCTAGCCGTGATGGAGTCGCAATATGAAATACCACCCTGATGTATCTGTGTTTCTAACCTAGTCCCATAATCTGGGACGGGGACACGGTCTGGCGGGTAGTTTGACTGGGGCGGTCGCCTCCCAAATTGTAACGGAGGCGCACAAAGGTTCCCTCAGCCTGGACGGAAATCAGGCGCAGAGTGTATAGGCACAAGGGAGCTTGACTGTGAGACTAACAAGTCGAGCAGGTGCGAAAGCAGGTCTAAGTGATCCGGTGGTACCGCATGGAAGGGCCATCGCTCAACGGATAAAAGGTACTCTAGGGATAACAGGCTTATCCCGCCCAAGAGTTCACATCGACGGCGGGGTTTGGCACCTCGATGTCGGCTCATCACATCCTGGGGCTGAAGTAG